>NZ_JACYXF010000077.1 GCF_015352985.1 Noviherbaspirillum malthae
GGGGGGTAGTTGTCGAGCAGTCCGTGCTTGATGCGGTAGACGGTTTGTTGGGTTTGGCGTGCGAGGTCGGTCAAGCGGAGCCAGACGAGCATGGCGCAGACGATATGATTGCGCTGGATGTGTGCCTTGCGGCACTGGTTTTTTCGATGCCGGTGGTTTGCTTGAGTTCGCGGTGAAACTGCTCGTCTTCCAGCGCATGCCGCCCGCCTGTTGTACGGCAGTGTCCGAATCCTGAGCCAGATCGTTGGTGACGACCCAGTCCGTGCGGTGGGTGGCAACCGCGACCCGGAACAGTTTCACCTTGTAGTCTTTCGGGTAATCCTTGATCTTGACGAGATTGCCATGCGCCTATTCGTGGCTGGTCCACGCCAGTTCATCGACCCGGCGATACGGAGCGTCGCCGCCGGAATCGTCGGCCTGCCGGTTGTCCTTGAGCCGGCAGTAGAACTCATTTTATTAATAGGTAGTCAATGTTTTTTTCGGCATGAAGAGGTTTCATCATGGCGCGAAGAGAAGAACTTACCGATGAACAATGGGCAGTCCTCGAGTCGCTCATTCCAGTCATCGTACGACGGGCAGACGGACGTGGCCGACCTGAAGTGCATAGTGACCGCGCCGTGCTCAACGGTATTTTATGGGTATTGCGTACCGGTGCATGCTGGGCCGATCTTCCCGACCGGTTTCCTTCCGGTTCGACCTGCTTCAGGCGCTTTAGTCGTTGGGTGAAAGCCGGCGTCATGCGGCAGATACTCGAAGCGCTGGCCCGGCACCTGCAAGAAGCGGGAAAAATCGATTTATCGGAATGCTTCATCGACGGCACCTTCGTGGTGGCAAAAAAAGGGGGCCTAAAGTGGGAAAGACCAAGCGGGGCAAAGGGTCGAAGCTCATGGTTATTGCAGACGCTCATGGTCTTCCACTCGCCGTGCACACGGCTTCTGCTAGTCCACATGAAGTCACCCTTGTCGAGGCTACCATCGATGAAACCGTCACCATGGGACGACCCCGACGACTTATTGGGGATCGCGCCTACGACAGTGATCCGCTCGATCAAAGACTGGCACAGCACGGTATTGAACTGATCGCACCGCATAAGCGCAACCGGAAGAAAGCAGTGACCCAGGACGGGCGAGCGCTGCGGCGTTACACCAGGCGCTGGAAAATCGAACGCACTTTCGCATGGCTTAATAAGTTCAAGCGCGTGCTTACCCGATGGGACCGGTGCGTTGAGCATTACACCGCCTTTGTTCATCTTGCCCTCGCCATGATCCTACTTCGAAGGTATTTATGAAATCAGCTCGTCATTCTCAAAAACATTAACTTTTTGCGTAAGTCCTATTAAAAAATAGGAGCTTGTTCGCTCATTCTTTAACGCTCCATCTGTCGCCTATATTGGCAACTGCTGAGTAAAGGGATGGCGCTTGAGGCCGCTCTCGGATTGGCACGCAGCATCGTTGAGATGTGCCGCTGGCCGTGGATGCAAGCAAGCGCATCACGAATGAGTCGGCCAGCTGGCCGGTCGATCGCATGTTCTAACTTCAGGTTTCCATTGCCGATCCGGTCGTCCACTTGGAAGATGCACAGGAAGGCGCACGTGCATTCGCGGAGAAGCGGGCGTCGGTCTGGCGTGGGCGCTAAAGCCGGTTCGTTCCCGAGCGCATACGGCCGCTAGACCTTGCCGCGCAGGGTCGCGTCCTGCTTGCGGCGGCGCGGCTGTCGGAAAGCAGGGATGCCGGCCGCTGCACCGACATCCTTTCGATGCTTATTGCTGGTAGAGATCCTTCAACTGCGAGCGGATCACGTTCTTCTGTATTTTTCCTGTGCCGGTGCGCGGAAACTCGCGCACGAAGACCACCGCTTTGGGCACCTTGAAGCCGGCCAAGCGCTCCCTGCAATGAGCGATGAGCGTATGTTCTTCCACCGAATGGCCCCGTCCCAGTATCACCACCGCGGTGATGGCTTCGCCCCAGCGTGCATGCGGAGCACCGATTACCGCAGCCTCTGCAACGGCCGGATGCTCCAGCAGGCAGCGCTCGACTTCGATGGAGGCCACGTTTTCGCCGCCGGTCTTGATCACGTCCTTGTAGCGGTCCTTGAACCAGATTGCTCCGTCTTCATCCATGTGGGCGACATCGCCGCTGTGAAACCAGCCATGCCTGAATGCGGCGACACTCTCGCCTGGCAAATTAAGATAACCGTTCATTACTTGTGGGCCGCGATAGACGATTTCGCCGGTTTCGCCGCGCGGTAGCAGCCGTCCCTGTCCATCCATGATAGCCACGCGCGTCATGGCCGTGGCTGTGCCCCAGGTCGCAGCCTTAGACCACTGGTGCTCGGGACGTTGCATGCAAGTGGCCGGTGTGAACTCGGTCTGTCCCGAACCCAGTACCACGTCGGCATTCGGGAACATGGCGTGGATCTGGCGCAGGCCTTCTTCGGGCAGCGGTGCCATGGCATACATCGCGCGCCGCATCGCCGGAAAGCGCCGCTCCTTCAGTTCAGGGTCGCTCAGCATCAATCCGTACATCATCGGCAGCAGTACTACCAGCTGTATCGCATGCTCTTCCAGCAGGCGCGCGGCCTGATGAGGTTCGAATCCCTGCGCCAATACGACCGTGCCACCAACGATGAGTACGGGGATCGTGATCGAGTTGAGTACCGCACAATGGAAGAGGGGCAGCGCTACCAGGGTTACGACTTCCGGCGTGCAACGGTGGCCAATGGCATTGGAAAGGCCGGCCATGGTGACAGCAAGGTGACTGGTCAGCACGCCCTTGGGCAGCGCTGTCGTGCCGCTGGTGTAGAGCAACTGCACGGCCTCGCGTTCATGGACAAGGACTTCCAGCGCTTCATCCTTGCCGCGCGCAAGCAAGTCTTCGAAACGTCCATCCCCAACCGGCAGGCCAGCGGCCGGTGTACTGCCGAACCAAAAAACCTGGCGCAGCGCGGGCAGCTCCTCAGCGCGCGTAGCCGTCGCCAGTTCGGACAGCGACGCGTCGGCAATCATCACCCGGGTACCCGCGTCGCGCAAACAGTACGCTATTTCCGAAGGACGCAAACCCAGGTTGACCGGCGCGCATATCAGCCCGGCACGCGCACAGGCGAAATAGGTCAGTAACAGTTCAGTGGCGTTGCGGGCCATGACCGCAACCACGTCTTGGGACGCCAGCCCGCATCCGAGCAGCGCATGGCCGAGCCGGGTAACTTGGCGATCAAAATCTTCGTAGGTGAGGCGCTGTTCGCCCTCAATTACCGCTACCTTTTCCGGGTACAGGTCGGCCGAACGGGTCAGGATGTCGGCAACATTGACCCGTTCGACCAGGTTGCGCTCGAGGGGGGAGATAGGTGGGTCATCGCGTTGGGGCATGCTTGTTCTCCATGGTATGGGTTAGGGCGGCGGAAATTGCGCGCTGTCGCGCTTGCACCCGTCACGGTAAGGCAGGCCACATGGTCAGGTCTTGTGTCAATTAGCTGACATGCACAGCGCAGCGCGGTATCAAGTAATGCGCCAACGTGGGCTGCAACGCAGTCTGGAAGGACTGCACGCGGCGCTGGCGTGACGAGGGCAGCAACTTGACGCAAGCTGTGAACGACAGACCTTGGTAGTTTGGGGGCTTTCCATAAGCCGAGCGGAAAACACTATGAGCGAACCCGTCATGCTGAAGTAGTGCGGCAAGCCACCCGATGCGTGCAAGGATTAGGCGACACTGGCACGTTCAAGGCAATACACCAGATGCCCTGCTCTAAAGGCAGTGTGAGTGGGCTTGCATACGGCCTTCGAAGCGCTCTCGGACACGCGTGCCGCGTGACTATTTTGCTGAACCCACCCCAAGGAGACTTAAATGCAATTTTTAGCCTACATTCCCAGGTTAATCGTGGCCGCATTGCTGTGCGGTGCCACGATGATCGGTGGAACCGCGTCGGCCAAGCAGTTCAAATATGCGATCGGGTTCCCGCCCGGGTCCTACAACGTCAAAATGGCTGAGGAC
The DNA here is from genome assembly GCF_015352985.1 of Noviherbaspirillum malthae. GTDB lineage: Bacteria > Pseudomonadota > Gammaproteobacteria > Burkholderiales > Burkholderiaceae_D > Noviherbaspirillum > Noviherbaspirillum malthae. Next base: position 3,987 of record NZ_JACYXF010000077.1, read on the forward strand.
TATGCCAAGCGCGTGGCGAAGTACACGCAGGGACGCCATAGCGTGCGCGTTTTTCCACTGACTTTACTGAACATGGCCGAGACCTCGGCCGGCCTGCGCGACGGCATTGCCGACATCGGCTTCGTGCTTACCCCTTATTTCCCAGCCGAGTACCCGCACACCAACCTAGTGACGGAAGCCTCAATGATGCTGCGGCTGATGGGCGAGGATGTGCGCGGCAAGGAGGCATCGGCCTTCGCCGGCGCGGTTACCGAGTTCACCTTCTTCAGTTGCCCGGAGTGCCATCAGGAGTTTGCGCAGCAGAAAGCGGTTTATACAGGCCATGTCGGTGGCTCGTCCTTCGGCCTGTTGTGCAACAAGCCAGTACGAAACGAAGCGGAGTTGAAGGGCAAACGCCTGCGTGCGGGTGCGGCCAACTGGTCACGGTGGTCCACAGCCATCGGCGCCACGCCAGTGACGATGACCGGTAACGAAATGCGCGAGGCGCTGGGACAGGGCGTAGTCGATTGCCTGATTCTTTCGACACCCGAAATCCACAACTTCGGTCTGATGGACGTCATTTCCGATATCACGATGGCAGTGCCGGGCGGCGTGTTCGCCTCTGCCGGTTTCAACATGAACGTAAACGCCTGGCGCAGTCTGAGCGCGGAAGACCGCAAGGCCTTCCTGCGCGCGTCAGCCGAAGGCGGGGCTTACACGCCATGGATATATCAGCAGAAGGAAAACGAGATCCTAGAGCAAGCGAAGAAAAAAGGTGTGCGCATGCATGAGGCGGATCCAGCCCTTGTGCGTAAGACACAAGCCTTTATTGAAAAGGACATGGGCGCGATTGCGCAGTATTTCGCGGAGAAGCATGGCGTCAAGCGCGGCGAGGAGATGCTCAGCACCTTCCGTCCGATTCTGCAGAAATGGGTCGGTCTGGTCCAGCCGGTCGAAAGCATGGAACAGTTGGGTGAGCTGTACTGGAAGGAGATCTATTCCAAGGTCGACGTGAACAAGCACGGAATGTAACCTACGACAAGTGACGCCGTGCAGCAGGCAGGGCCACGGCGTCAGTCGGATAAACGCATATCGGACTTACGCAAAGCGCATCTTGACGGAAGGATTTTTGAGCTGCTGACGGGGGGGTAGTTGTCGAGCAGTCCGTGCTTGATGCGGTAGACGGTTTGTTGGGTTTGGCGTGCGAGGTCGGTCAAGCGGAGCCAGACGAGCATGGCGCAGACGATATGATTGCGCTGGATGTGTGCCTTGCGGCACTGGTTTTTTCGATGCCGGTGGTTTGCTTGAGTTCGCGGTGAAACTGCTCGTCTTCCAGCGCATGCCGCCCGCCTGTTGTACGGCAGTGTCCGAATCCTGAGCCAGATCGTTGGTGACGACCCAGTCCGTGCGGTGGGTGGCAACCGCGACCCGGAACAGTTTCACCTTGTAGTCTTTCGGGTAATCCTTGATCTTGACGAGATTGCCATGCGCCTATTCGTGGCTGGTCCACGCCAGTTCATCGACCCGGCGATACGGAGCGTCGCCGCCGGAATCGTCGGCCTGCCGGTTGTCCTTGAGCCGGCAGTAGTAAATCTTGTGGAGGGAATCGATGAACAGCATCAGCTCCCTGGTCGCATACCAGGTATCCATGAGGACCGCATGAAACGGCAACTGCTTGTGCTGCACGATCTGCGTGAGCATGTCCTGCACATGGTCAAGCTTGCTCTTGCCGTCCCGTTCCGGATCGTAGATGCGGTAAAATCGATCACCCAGTATTGCCCCGTCTCGTGATTGACGTACACGCAGTTGACCAGGCCGATGCCCTTGATCAAACCGTGCGCGTTGCCGGGAAACTGCAGCCGCACCAGTTCGATCTTGTGCGAGAAGTTCTTGTCCAGCCCGGTGTCGTCGAAAATCACATAACCATACGGCGAGGATTGAATCTGCGAACGAGCATGTTCCCATACCAGCCGTGACGTCAGCCGGTCCTCGCGCAGGTAGCGATTGATCGCATCGTGGCTCATCTGGTTTGGCGTATGGGCCGCGTAGTTCGTGATGGTGTAGTTGATCTGGCTCACCAGCAGGTATTGGCAGTAATCCAGTCGCGTCGCGCGTGTCGTCGTAATCCCCGGCAATGTACAGATTTTTAACCCGTTTTGGGTTTACGTCATTCTCAAAAACATTAACTTTTTGCGTAAGTCCTATTTCTGTGGCACCCATTTTTCACGCACCCGGCACAGTGTGCGCTCTCCGTAGCATTCGACAAGAGGGGGCTAGTTGACAGAGAAGGAGCAAGGACGAAGGCATTACCACCGTTATGCGCAGGCTTGCCCGGCTTCAGTGTAGCCATTTAACGCAAGACCGCGCCCATTCTTTTCGGTATGCTGGCTGCGACCATTCAAAGGAGTGAAACTTGTTCGATCCCGTGCTGTTCGACCTGAGCGACGGCGTTGCCACCATTACGCTGAACCGTCCCGATGCCGGCAATTCCATTAACGAGACCTCCGGCATGGCGCTTGTCGCAGTCGTCGATAAGCTCAGGGCGCAGGATGCCGTGCGCGCGGTGGTGCTCACCGGCAGCGGCAAAGAGTTTTGCGTCGGCGGCGACATCGACGAAATGCTCCACGCTGCTGACCTGTCGGCGCTTATGCAGGCGGGAATACCGCGACTGCATGCGGCGGTATCGCGACTGGCGGAGCTTCCCTGTCCCGTCATCACCGCGGTCAACGGCCCGGCCGGGGGCGGGGGTATCGGGCTTGCCCTGTGTGGCGACATCGTGCTGGCTTCGCAATCGATGAAACTGCGAGGCGGGTACTCCGCGATCGGCCTGTCACCAGACCTCGGTGCGTCGTGGCAACTGGCGCGGCGCGCGGGGGCTGCCCAGGCCAAGCGCATTCTTTTTCTCAATGAGCCCGTCGGCGCCGAGGAATGCCTCGCGCTCGGACTGGTTGACGCAGTGTATCCAGATGACCGGTTGGCCGAGGAGGCGTGCGCACTGGCTGCCCGGCTTGCCGCCGGAGCCACCGCTTCCTTCGGACGCATCAAGCAGCTGGTTGATGGCGCCGGTACGCGCAGCCTGCAGGAGCAGTTGGCGCTCGAAGCGGGCTACATGATCGCCAGCGCCGGGAGTCGGGACGGCCGCGAAGGCGTGCGCGCCTTCATGGAAAAACGCAGCCCCGTATTTCGTGGCCGCTGAATACGAGAACAACAGGAGACAGCATGAAAGACCTCTGCGCAGATCTGCTCGCCGAGTACGATGCACTTGCCGCGCTGTGTGCCACGCTGAGCCCGGAGCAGTGGCAGCGCAGGACGCAGTTCTACGGCTGGACGCCATGGGATGAAATCGCTCACCTCTGCTACTTCGACGAGACCGGCCTGCTTGCAGCGACCGACGCCGAAGCGTTTGCCGCCGGTACCAGGGCGCTGATGGCCGAACAGGAAAGCGGCAAGGAAATCAGCCAGATTGCCCGTGAACGTTTCGGTCATCTCGACGGTGCGCAACTGCTGCAGGTCTGGCGCGTGCGTTACCAGGCGCTGGTGGCGGCGCTGGCCGGACTCGATCCGAAGGCACGCCTGCCGTGGTACGGCCCGACCATGAGCGCGCGATCGTTTGCGACCGCACGCCTGATGGAAACCTGGGCGCACGGCCAGGATGTCTATGACAGCGTGCCGGCGCGCCGCCCGCTTACCGGCCGCTTGCGTCATATCGCCCATATCGGCGTTACTACCTTTGGCTGGACCTTCGTCAACCGCAAGTTGCCGGTGCCTCCGGTGGCGCCGTATATCGTGCTGCAGGCGCCGGACGGCGAGGCGTGGACATGGAACGCTCCCTCCGACACCGACTTTGTGCGCGGCAGCGCGGAAGACTTTTGCCTGGTTGTCACGCAGCGGCGCAACGTACGAGATACCGGCCTGGAATACGCGGGAGCCGGTGCTGAATGGCTGCCGATTGCTCAATGTTTCGCCGGACCGCCGGCGGATGGACCGGCGCCGGGAGTGCGCGCGGTGCGTTATTGAGATTGCCGAGCGTGTTGGCTACGGTCGCTGCCGCGCAAGTCGATTTCGGCCTGCCGCTGGCACTGGAACACAGCGAGGAAATCGACGGAATGCTGTTGCCCTTGCGTGAGCGTCTGGGGAGTGCCTGCCTGTCGGAGTTTGCGTTTTCCAATCTCTATCTTTTCCGCCGTGCCCACGCCTATCGCTTCTTGCGTGGACCCTGGCCGTGCGTGGCCGGCGTCACCTATGACGGCGTGCGCCACCTGATGCCGCTGTTCGACCTCTACGCGGCACCAGTCGCCGTACTTCAAGACTTGTTACGTGAGCATGATTGCTTCTTCCCGGTTCCGGCATCCACTGCAGCCGCGCTCGATCCGTCGCTGTTTACTGTCACGCAATGCGAAGACGATGACGACTACCTGTATGCGGCACAGAACTTCCGTGACTATCGCGGCGAGCTGCTGCGCAAGAAGCGCCAGCTGATGCAGCATTTGTTGCGGCAATGGCAGGTCACCGCGCATCCCCTGGGCCCTGATCGCATTGGCGACGCCGAGTCGCTGCTCGCAGCCTGGATGCAGGACAAGGATAAAGCGCAGGGCGAGGCCGATGAATCGGCCTGCCGCGAGGCGCTGCAACTGATCGGGCGTTTCGGCTTTGACGCCCGGATCTACTACGCCAACGGGGACCCGGCCGGATTCATCATCGCGCAACGACTCAGTGCGGGCACCGCCGCGATGCGCTTTGCCAAGGGAAGCGACCGCTACAAGGGCATCTACCAATACATGTTCCATCACTACTGCATGCAGGCGCAGGATATTGCATGGATCAACTTCGAACAGGATATTGGGCTGCCCAACTTCCGGCAGACCAAGCGGTCCTACCAGCCTCACGCAATGTTGCAGAAATGCCGGGTTGCATTGCGCGCGTAAGAAGCCGGAAAGCCCTCATCCTTCGAGGTTATTTTTATTCTGAAACAGGCTCCTGCGCATCAGCCACTTTACGCAAGACGCAACAAGGACGCGCAGGTAACCTTCATTTCACTACTGCAAAAAGCAGGTCTTTCAGGCCTGTGTCGCCAACACATCGACCACAGACAACATGGCAATTATCGAGACCAATATTTCGACCGGCAGCGAGTCCTTCCAAACCAATCGTGGCGGCATGCTGGCATTACTGGAGCGCGTCCGCATGCTGGAGGAACGCACCCGCCGCACCTCATCGGCATCCAAGCCGCGCTTCGAAAAGCGGCACCAGTTGCTGCCACGCGAACGGCTCGCCCTCCTGCTCGACCACGGCACGCCGTTCCTGGAACTGGCGACGCTGGCGGGTTACGGCCTTGATGTCAACGATCCTGACCGCAGTGTGCCCGGCGGCGGCCTGATAGCAGGCATCGGTTACGTTTCGGGCGTGCGCTGCATGGTGTGCGCCTCCGATTCCGGCATCGATGCCGGCGCCCTGCAACCGCGTGGCCTGGACAAGCAGTTGCGGGTACAGGAACTGGCGCTGGAAAACAAGCTGCCCTATGTGCAGCTGGTGGAAAGCGCCGGCGCCAACCTGATGGCCTACCGTGTCGAGGACTTCGTGCGCGGCGGCAATTTGTTCCGCAACCTGGCGCGCCTGTCCGCAGCGGGCTTGCCGGTGCTCACTATTACCCACGGCTCCTCCACCGCCGGCGGTGCCTACCAGACCGGTTTGTCCGACTACATCATCATGGTGCGCGGACGTTCGCGCGCCTTCCTTGCCGGGCCACCGCTGCTCAAGGCGGCAACCGGCGAAATTGCCACCGAGGAAGAACTGGGTGGTGCCGAGATGCACACCAGCATTTCCGGCCTCGGCGACTATCTTGCGGAAGACGACCGCGATGCGCTGCGCATCGCACGCGACATCATGAGCAAGCTTGAATGGAACCGGGGCGTCCCGCGGGAAAATGCACGTCCCGTCGCGCCGCCGCGCTACGACAAGGAAGAGCTGCTGGGCATTATGCCCATGGACCACAAGCGCCCGGTCGACATGAAAGAGGTGATCGCCCGTATCGTGGACGACTCCGATTTCCTGGAGTTCGGCGCGCGCTACGGCTCGGCCACCGTGTGCGGCCATGCAATGATCGATGGCTACCCACTAGGCATCATCACCAACAACGGGCCGATCGATCCGGCAGGTGCCGCCAAGGCCACGCACTTCATCCAGTCCTGCTGCCAGGCGCAGGTGCCTATCCTTTATCTCAACAACACGACCGGCTTCATGGTCGGCCGTCACTACGAGGAAATCGGCAGCATCAAGCACGGTTCCAAGATGATCCAGGCAGTGACCAACGCGACTGTTCCGCAGATCACCATCTACTGTGGCGCATCCTTCGGTGCCGGCAACTATGGCATGTGCGGTCGAGGTTTCCATCCGCGCTTCTGTTTCTCATGGCCCAACGCAAAGACAGCCGTGATGGGCGGCGAACAGGCGGCGCAAACGATGGCTATCGTTACCGAGGCCGCCATGAAGCGCAAGGGCGCCGAGGTCGACCACGATCAGCTGGACAAGCTGCAGCGCAAGATCGTCGACAACTTCGACAGCCAGATGGATGTGTTCACGACCAGTGCGCTATTGCTGGACGATGGCGTGATCGATCCGCGCGACACGCGTGCGGTGCTCTCCTATGTGCTGTCGGTCTGCCGCGAGGCGCAGGTCCGCCAGCCGCATGCGATGCAGTTCTCGGTCGCGCGCCCCTAAGTCCCGTAATGAATGATGACGGAGAAGAATGCATGAAACTGACACCCGAACACGAAGAAATGCGGCGCACGATCAAGCGTTTTATCGCCGATGAGATCAATCCCTATGTGAATGACTGGGAGGAAGACGAAATCTTTCCGGCCCACGAGCTGTTCGGGAAGATGGGCAAGCTTGGTTTGCTCGGGCTGAGCAAACCGGTCGAATTCGGCGGCATGGGGCTCGATCATTCGTATGCCGCTGTGCTGGCAGAAACCCTCGGTGATGTGAACGGTGCCGGAGTGCCCATGGCCATCGGCGTGCAAACCGACATGGCGACACCGGCCCTGGCTGAACGGGCGTCCGATTCCCTGCGCCAGGAATTCCTGGCGCCTGCGATATCCGGCGAGATGGTCGCCTGCCTCGGCGTGTCGGAGGTCGGCAGCGGTTCCGATGTCGCCTCGATAAAGACCACTGCGCGCCGGGACGGTGACGATTACATCATCAACGGCGGCAAGATGTGGACCACCAACGGCACGCAGGCCGACTTCTGCGTGGTGCTCGCCAATACCTCAGACGGACCGGTGCACAAGAACAAATCACTGATCGTGGTGCCGATGAAGACACCCGGCGTATCGGTGGCGAAGAAGTTGCGCAAGATCGGCATGAATGCGTCCGATACCGCGCAGCTCTACTTCGACGAGGTGCGTGTGCCACAGCGCTACCGCATCGGTGAAGAAGGCATGGGCTTCATCTACCAGATGGAGCAGTTCCAGATCGAACGCCTGTGGGGAGCGCTCAACGCCGGTGGCATGCTGCTGCGGGTGATCGACGACACCATCGAGTACGCGCGCCAGCGCAAGGCCTTTGGCAAGTCCATCCTGGAAAACCAGTGGGTGTACTTCAAGCTGGCCGAACTCAAGACCGAAGTCGAATCGCTGCGCGCCCTTACCTGGCGTGGCGTCGAGATGGTGGTCAACGGCGAGAATGCAACCGAGGTCGCCTCGATGGCCAAGCTCAAGGCGGGCCGCCTGATGCGCGCCGTGCCCGACGGCTGCCTGCAGTTCTGGGGCGGCATGGGCTATGTCTGGGAAAGCCCGGTCTCGCGCGCATTCCGTGACGGCCGCCTGACCTCGATTGGCGGCGGCGCCGACGAAGTCATGCTGCAGATCATTTCCAAGTACATGGGCATCTTCCCGCGCTCCGAATAACTTGCACAATCCATCCTTCATCGCAAGCAAAGCCATGTCGACATCCACTCCGTTTCACAAGATCCTGATTGCCAACCGCGGTGAAATCGCCATGCGCGTCATGCGCACCGCACGCATACTCGGTTATCGCACGGTAGCCGTGTTCTCCACTGCCGACCGCAATGCGCGCCATGTGCGCGAGGCGGACCAGGCGGTCTGGATCGGTGAATCCCTGCCTGCCCAGTCCTACCTGAATATTCCGGCCATCATCGAGGCAGCCCGCCTCAGTGGCGCCGATGCGGTCCACCCCGGCTACGGCTTCCTCGCGGAAAACGAAGACTTTGCGCAAGCCTGCCACGATGCCGGCCTGGTGTTCATCGGCCCTTCGCCGCAAGCCATCGTCGAGATGGGCAACAAGGCCGGCGCGAAGCGATTGATGATGGATGCCGGCGTGCCATGCATCCCCGGCTACCAGGGCGCCGACCAGAGCGAAGGACGCCTGCATGAAGAGGCGCATCATATCGGCTATCCGGTGATGATCAAGGCTACCGCCGGCGGCGGCGGGCGCGGCATGCGCCTGGTCACATCCCACGACGCCTTCCTGGACGCACTGCGCAGCGCCAAGTCAGAAGCGCAGAGTGCATTTGGCAATCCCGAGGTCATTCTTGAGCGTGCCATTGTCGAACCGCGCCATATCGAGATACAGGTGTTCGCCGACCGTCACGGCAATGCGATCCATCTCGGCGAGCGTGACTGTTCAGTGCAAAGACGCCATCAGAAAGTAGTGGAAGAAGCACCGTCGCCAGCCGTCAATGCCGAGCTGCGGCAGCGGATGGGAGAGACTGCAGTGGCTGCGGTGCGCGCGATCCGGTATGAAGGGGCAGGCACGCTGGAATTCCTGCTCGATGCCGAAGGCAACTTCTACTTCATGGAAATGAATACCCGGCTGCAGGTCGAGCACCCGGTCACTGAAGCGATCACCGGCCTCGACCTGGTCGAATTGCAGCTGCGTGTCGCCGCTGGCGAGCCGTTGCCAATCCGGCAGGAAGATGTGCGCTGGGAAGGCCACGCGATTGAGGTCCGGCTGTGCGCCGAAGATGCCCACCAAGGCTTCATGCCGCAGAGCGGCACTGTGGTGCAATGGCAGATGCCGGACACCATCCGCGTCGAAGATGCGCTAGAAGCAGGCGCCGAGATACCGCCATACTACGATTCCATGATCGCCAAGCTGATCGCCTATGGCCGCAATCGCGATGAGGCGCGGCGCAAGCTGCATGCCGCGCTGCAGGACGCGGTGGCGCTGGGCGTACGCACCAACCAGGAATTCCTTGCGCGCTGTCTTGCACATCCGGTTTTTGCTGCCGGCGATGCTACCACCGGCTTCATTGGCCGGCATGGCGAGGCGCTGTTGCAGATCGATGAAGCGGGCACCCTGCGCGCGCATGCGCTTGCTGCCGCCATGCTTTACCAGACTGACTCCCCAGGCGCCGGGAAGGGCAACGGGATGGACATCGCCCACCGCCTGCCAATTGCGTTTTATATGGACATCGACGGCAAGCAATGCGTGGCCACGCTCGTCAACTGCGGCGGCGGACGCTTCAGCGTGACCGTCGGCGAGCAGAAGCAGGAACTGCAGATACTTGGACAGCAGGCCGGGCTGGTGCGGTTTGCCTGCGGCGGGCTGATTGAAAGCGCGGCGATCATGCGTGACGGCGGCGTGCTGCATCTGCAGTTCCGCGGCACGGCCTACCGCATCGCCGACCTGACGCATGCCGCCCAGACGCAGGGCGAAGATGCCAGCGACGGACGCATCCGCGCCGCGATGAACGGGCGCGTGGTGGCGGTCCATGTAGCCATCGGTGACACGGTAAAGGCGGGGCAGCCGGTGCTGACCCTGGACGCGATGAAGATGGAGCATGTCCACACCGCACCCGTGGCCGGTCGCGTGAAGTCACTGGCCGCTGTCATGGGAGATCAGGTTGCCGTGCATCGCGTCATCGCCGAGATCGAATCTGCGGAGGTCGCGCAGGCAGCATGATGCAGGCGCATTCTTTTGCTGCCCCGGACCTCCAACTTTCACGAGAACACCATGAGCGACCCTGTCCTCCACGAAAAGAAATCTTCTGCCTTCTGGATCACCATCAACCGGCCTGACAAGCGCAACGCCATCAACCAGGAAGTCATCGACGGCATACGTGAAGGCTACCGCCTCGCTCACGCCGACCCCGAAGTGCGCGCTATCGTTCTGACCGCCGCTGGTGAAAAGGCATTCTGCGCCGGCGGGGACCTGCAGCCGGGCAAGGGCTTCGCGTTCGACTATGCGACGCCGAACATCGCCTATGCCGACCTGCTGCGCCAGGCGCAGGACGCGACGCTTCCTACTATCGCTCGCATCAATGGCACGTGCATGGCCGGCGGCATGGGCCTGCTCTGCATGGCCGACATGGCAGTGGCTGCGGACTATGCACTGTTCGGATTGCCGGAAGTCAAGGTCGGCGTGTTTCCGATGCAGGTGCTGAGCCTGCTGCAAAACCTGGTGCCGCAACGCGTGCTGCGCGAGTGGTGCATCACCGGCGAGCCCTTCGACGCCCGCACCGCGCAAGCTCACGGACTGCTGAATTACGTCGTGCCGGCCGCGGAACTGGACGAAAAAACACACTGGCTATTGAACCGCCTGACAGACAAGTCGCCGACCGCCATCCGGCGCGGCAAGTATGCAATGCACGCAATGGCGTCGATGTCCTTTGAACAGGGCATCGCGTACACCGAAAGCCAGATCGCCCTGCTCGCGCTGACCGAGGACGCAAAGGAAGGCCTGGCCGCCTTCAACGAGAAGCGCAAGCCGGTCTGGACCGGGCGCTGAATACAAGGAGAAGGGTATATGCAAGCAAACGGTAAAGTGGTCCGCATCGGCGGCGCGTCGGGCTTCTGGGGCGACAGCTCAGTGGCCGCCGCCCAACTGGTGAGCGGACTGGCAGGCGGTGCGCGCATCGACTACCTGGTGTTCGATTATCTGGCTGAACTCACGATGGCGATCCTTGCCTCGGCCCGCGGCAAGAAGCCCGAGCTTGGCTATGCCACCGACTTCGTCGACGTCGCCATGAAAAGCGTGCTGCCCGAGCTTGCCAGGCATGGCATCAAGGTGGTCAGCAATGCCGGCGGCATCAATCCGCGTGGCTGCGCCGACGCACTGGCCAGGCTGGCTGATGAAATGGGCGTGCAGCTGAAGATTGCGGTGGTCGACGGCGACGACGTCGCCAGCACGCTTCCCGCGCTGCGCGAAGCCGGGCTCAAGGACATGTTCACCGGCCAGCCTTTGCCGGAACGCATCCTCAGTGCCAACGCCTATCTCGGCGCACTGCCGGTGGCCCAGGCGCTTGCCGCTGGCGCAGATGTCGTGATCACCGGCCGCTGCGTCGACAGTGCCGTCACGCTCGGTCCGCTGATGCATGAATTCGGATGGAGCACGGGCGACCATGACCTTCTCGCAGCAGGCAGCCTCGCAGGCCATATCATCGAATGCGGCTGCCAGGCGACCGGCGGGCTGCATACCGACTGGGAGAATGTTCCCGACTGGGCCAACATCGGCTATCCGGTGATTGAATGTCATGCCGATGGCAGCTTCATCGTCACCAAACCGGACGATACCGGGGGTCGCGTACTGGCCCCTGCGGTGGCGGAACAGATGCTGTACGAGATCGGCGATCCGGGCGCCTACGTGCTGCCCGACGTGGTATGCGACTTCCGCGAAGTCAGGATCGTTCAGGAAGGCGAAAACCGGGTGCGGGTGGCTGGTGCGCGCGGCAAGCCACCGACCGATTCCTACAAGGTGTCGGCTACTTACATGGATGGCTACCGCTGCGCCGGCACGCTGGTCATCATCGGCATCGATGCTGCCGCCAAGGCCCGACGCACCGGCGAAGCGATCCTGGAGCGCACGCGCGGCATTTTCAACAAACTTGGGCTGCCGGATTACAGCGCATCGCATATCGAGATCATCGGTGCCGAGACTTCCTACGGCCCGCACGCCCGCACCGGCGCATCGCGCGAGGTGATGATGCGGGTAGCCGTCAACCACATGTCGAAACAGGCGCTGGAAATCTTCGCGCGCGAAATCGCGCCGGCCGGCACCTCCTGGTCGCCCGGTACCACCGGCCCGGCGCTCGCCCGACCATCGGCGTCGCCGCTGATCAAGCAGTTTGCTTTCACGCTGCCCAAACGCGAAGTCCGGATCAGTGTCGCCATGGGCGGCGAGAGTACAACCGTGGAAGTGCCGGTGACCGGCGCGCCGATCGCGCCCACGGCGCCCGATACCACCGACGCATCGGCACCCGCAGCAGCCAGCGGCACGCGCTCGGTACCGCTGGTGCGCCTGGCCTGGGCGCGCAGCGGCGACAAGGGCAACATCTCCAACATCGGCGTCATCGCGCGCAAGCCGGAATACCTGCCGCTGATTCAGAGCCAGCTGACGCCGCAGGCGGTGAAACAATATTTCGTTCACATGGTGCGCGGCGAGGTGGTGCGCTATGCGCTGCCCGGCATCCATGCCTGCAATTTCCTGCTGTATGACGCGCTCGACGGTGGCGGGACGGCATCGATGCGAATGGACCCGCTCGGCAAGGGCATGGCGCAGATGCTGCTCGACATGCCGGTCGCTGTGCCGGACGCGCTCGCACGCGAACTGGACGCATAAGATGCCCACACTTAAGGACAAGACGCTGTTCATCACCGGCGCCAGTCGCGGTATCGGCAAGGCGATCGCACTGCGCGCCGCACACGATGGCGCGAAAATCGTGGTCGCAGCCAAGACAGCCGAACCTGATCCGCGCCTGCCTGGCACCATCTTCAGCGCCGCAGAGGAAATCGAGCAGGCTGGCGGACAAGCGCTGCCGGTGGTGGTCGACGTCCGGGACGAAGACCAGGTCCGGGCAACGGTGGAACAAGCGGTGCAACGCTTCGGCGGCATCGACATCCTGGCCAACAATGCCAGTGCAATCAGCATCACCGGCACAGAAGAAACCTCACTGAAGCGCTACGACCTGATGATGGACATCAACATGCGCAGTACGTTCGCCTGCACCCAGGCCTGTCTGCCATACCTGAAGCAGGCGGCCAATCCGCATGTGCTGGTACTGTCGCCGCCCATCGACCTCGACCCCAAGTGGCTGGGCCCGCATCCCGCCTACACCGCATCGAACTACGGAATGAGCATGCTGGCGCTGGGTATGGCCGAGGAGTTCCGCGCTTTTGGCATTGCGGTCAATGGCCTTTGGCCGCGCACCATCATCGCGACCGCCGCACTCAACGTGGCCCGGCAGGGCGCTGCCGAGCGTGGGCGGATACCGGACATCATGGCCGACGCTGCCTACCGGATCCTGACTTCCGACAGCAGGCAGTGCAGCGGCAGGCTGTATCTCGATGAAGAGGTGCTGCGCGAGGCAGGCATGAGCGGCTTTGATGCGTACAGCGTGAGTCCCGGTGTCGCGCCGCAGATTGACCTTTTCGTCACGCCTTGAAGGGAGGCAGCGTGCCCTTACCGCACCCGGAGGAAGACCGCGAGCCCATCCATACGCGCACCATCGCTATCCAGGCCTACCGCCGCGCGGACGGCCTGTACGATGTCGAGGGGCAGTTGCAGGACAAGCGCGCACATGACATTACGCTACCGCGCGGCCCGCTACCGGCTGGCGAACCGATACACGACATGCGTCTGCGGCTCACCGTCGACGCAGACGCCACCATCGTCGCCGTTGCCGCCTCCACCGACGCCGCACCCTTTGGCCGCAGTTGCACCACCATCACACCGAAGTATGAAGAACTGGTCGGCCTGCGCGTGGGGCCGGGCTTTCGTTCGGCAGTGCGCCGGCTGCTGGCCGGCGTGAATGGATGCACGCATCTGACCGAGCTGCTGCTAACCATGGGTACCGGCGTCATCCAGGCGCTCGTGGGACAAGTCCCGCGGCTGGACGACGCCAAGCCGTTCAGTCTGGACGGCTGCCACGCACTCGACACCAGCGGCCCGGTCGTCGCACAGTTTCATCCGCGCTGGTACCGTCCACGGCCGGACGCCCACAGCCAGAACAGCCAGAACAGCAATGACGGCTCACGCCAAATACAGAACGAGGAAACATGAGCGCCTATCCGCATCTGCTTGCACCGCTGGAAGTCGACACCATCGTGGTATGCGCCGGGCAGGAGCCGCTGGCGGACCTGCATTCGGCCCTGCGCCAGCGTGGATTGGGAACACACCTAATCGGCGGTGCCCGGGTCGCAGCGGAACTCGATGCGGTGCGTGCCATAGCGGAAGGCACGCGGGTAGCGATGGAACTGAATTAGCGAGAGTGTAGCCATGGAATTTACGACAATCCGGTTCCAGCAGGATGGCCCGCTTGCCTACCTGGAGCTGAACCGCCCGGACAAGGCCAATGCCATCGATGATCGCATGTGGCAGGAACTGCGTGCCGCCATGCAATGGGTGGACCGCACCGAGGCGGTACGCGTGGCGGTCCTGTCCGGCGCGGGGCGTCATTTCTGTGCCGGCATTGACCTGTCCATGCTGGACGCGCTGCAACGATTTGCCGCGGTTGAATGCCGCGGGCGAGGCGCCGAACAGGTGCGTCTGATGTCCTTGACCTGCAAGACACGATCAGCGCCATCGAGCGTTGCCGCAAGCCGGTCATTGCGCGTATCCACGGCGCATGTGTCGGCGGCGGTATCGATATCGCCAGCGCCTGTGATCTGCGCTACTGCAGCGCCGATGCCTACTTCTCGGTGAAGGAAGTCGACGTCGGCCTGACTGCCGATGTCGGCACGCTGCAGCGCTTGCCCAAGCTCATCGGCGAAGGCATGGCGCGCTAACTTTCCTATACCGCACGCCGCGTTGCAGCCGCCGAAGCGCAGGAAATTCGACTGGTCAACCGCGCCTACGATTCGATCGACGCGCTGGTGCAGGGAGTCGACGAGACCGCCCGCAGCATCGCAGCGAAGTCGCCGCTGGCGGTGCGCGGGACCAAGGAAATGATCACGTATGTGCGCGACCATTCCGTTGAGGATGGCCTGAACTACATTGCCACCTGGAATGCCGGGATGCTGCTGTCTTCGGATCTGGAAGAGGCGCTGGCGGCGCAGCGCGAGCAGCGCCAGCCAGTCTACCGGGACTAAAGTCTGGTCAGCACGAGCGCCAGTTCGGTTCCCGGCCCGGCGGGTGAGCGGGGGTAGGGCGGCTTCGGCCAGTCCCAGCGGGATACCGGAAATAGAGCGCGCACCGCGTTGATGTCGCAATGGTACGGCGGTCCCTTGATGAAGCCGTGCGCCGATTCTTCCGACGGCACCTGCGCCACAAGCATCATCAGGCTGCCGCCCGGCCGTAGCCAGGCATGCAGTTGTTTCGCATAACCCTGCCAATGGTCGGGATGCAGCGCGCACAGGCAGGTTTGTTCATAGACCGCGTCGACCGGCATCGGCGGCCTCCACGCGAGCACGTCGGCCACGCATAATTGTGCGTCGAGCTGATTGGCAGTCAGTAGCGCGCGGCATGCATCGATCGCCGCAGGCGCAAAGTCAAGTCCGGTCACCTGTATGCCTGCCGCTGCCATGGCGGCAACTTCCCAGCCCTGCCCACAGCCGGGCACAACGGCCCGCTGCTGTGCCTTGATGCAGCTGGCGTCTATCCAGCGCTGCAGTTGCGGATTCGGGCCGCCCCGGTCCCACGGTATGCTGCCCGATGCAAAACGTGCTTCCCAGAAATCGCGTGTGGGACCTGCCATTACATTCTCCTTTGTTGTTTTCGCTACCATGATGCCGAGCCCGTCACCGAGCGTCTTGTGCCAGCCTGCCACGCCGCCCTTCCCTGCGCTGCGGTGGGCCCGGTCCTTGCGTTAACCTGCTGAATTCGCGGTCCCTGGCGGGAGTTCCCCTACACTTTTCGCATGGCGCCAGCCAATGCAACGGCGCCCCTGCACAGGAGATCCGGGTGAACGCAATCACAAGTGAGGACATGACAGAGAGCCAGAGCCAGGATTTCGAGACCGCACGCCTGCAGCAATATTTGGAAACGCACGTGGAAGGCTTTGCCGGGCCGCTGCAGGCCCGGCGTTTCTCCGACGGCCAGTCCAATCCGACCTACCTGCTGGAGACGCCCGGGCA
The DNA here is from genome assembly GCF_015352985.1 of Noviherbaspirillum malthae. Taxonomy (GTDB): domain Bacteria; phylum Pseudomonadota; class Gammaproteobacteria; order Burkholderiales; family Burkholderiaceae_D; genus Noviherbaspirillum; species Noviherbaspirillum malthae. Next base: position 19,994 of record NZ_JACYXF010000077.1, read on the forward strand.
GCGCTACGTGTTGCGCAAGAAACCGTCCGGGGTACTGCTTCCGTCGGCCCACGCAGTGGAACGCGAATACCGGGTCATCACCGCCTTGCATGGCAGTGAGGTACCCGTTGCGCGCACCTATTGCCTGTGCGATGACAGTACGATCATCGGCACGCCGTTCTACGTGATGGAGTTCGTTGCCGGGCGGGTGCTGTGGGACCCCACGCTTCCCGGCATGCAGCCTTCCGAACGCGCCGCGATCTACGACGACATGAACCGGGTCGTCGCCGCGCTGCACGGCATTGCCCCGGCAGCCGTCGGACTCGCCGACTTCGGCCGTCCCGGCAACTACTTCGAACGCCAGATCGCGCGATGGACCAGGCAGTACCGGGCTTCGGAGACGGAAACCATTGCGGCCATGGATGCCCTGATCGCCTGGCTTCCCGAGCACATTCCGGCCGCCGACGAGAAGGCGATCGTGCACGGCGACCTGCGCCTGGACAACCTGATATTCCATCCGACCGAACCGCGCATTGTCGCCGTTCTCGACTGGGAACTGTCGACGCTCGGCCATCCGCTTGCCGACTTCGCCTATCACGCGCTCACATGGCGCTTGTCCGCAGATGAATTTCGCGGCATGCGCGGCGCGGACCTGGCCGCGCTCGGGATTCCGGACGAGCAAACCTACCTCGACCAGTATTGCCGGCGCAGCGGCCGCGGCCCGATTCCCCAGGAGGAATGGGATTTTTATCTTGCCTACAGCATGTTTCGCCTCGCGGCGATCCTGCAGGGCATCGTCAAGCGAGCCCTCGACGGCAATGCGTCAAGCGCCCAAGCCCTGGAGACCGGACGCAAGGCCCGGCCGATCGCGGAAGCCGGCTGGCGACAGGCAACGACAATGCGCAATCGCTGACACAACTATTTCACTGAAAGGCTCATATGGATCTGCTCACGCCGTCCCCCAAAGTCCAGCAATTGCAAGCGCGCCTGAATGCGTTCATGGATGAACATGTCTATCCGAACGAGGATCGCTACTACAAGGAATCGAACACCGAGGGCCCGTGGGGCGTGCAGCCGGTGGTGGAAGAATTGAAGGCGCTGGCACGCGAACGGGGCTTGTGGAACCTGTTCCTGCCGGAGTCGGAGCACGGCGCCGGCCTGACCAATCTTGAGTACGCGCCGCTGTGCGAGATCATGGGACGTTCGCACCTGGCGCCAGAGGTCTTCAATTGCTCCGCGCCTGACACCGGCAACATGGAAGTGCTGGCCCGTTACGGGACCGAGGAGCACAAGCGCCAGTGGCTACAGCCCTTGCTGGAAGGGCGCATCCGCTCCGCCTTCGCAATGACCGAACCTGCGGTGGCGTCCAGCGACGCCACCAATATCCAGGCATCCATCCGCAGGGACGGTGATGAATACGTGATCAATGGCCGCAAATGGTTCACCACCGGCGCCACCGATCCCCGCTGCAAGATCATCATCTTCATGGGCAAGACCGATCCCCACCGTCCGGAAAAGCACAAGCAGCAATCCATGATCCTGGTGCCGCTGGACACGTCGGGCGTCAACGTGATCCGTCCGCTGCCAGTATTCGGCTTCTATGGCGTACCGGACCGCGCAGCCGAAGTCGTCTTCGAGAATGTGCGTGTGCCAGCCTCCAATCTCCTGTTGGGCGAGGGCCGCGGCTTCGAGATCGCGCAGGGTCGCCTCGGGCCGGGCCGCATCCATCACTGCATGCGCCTGGTCGGCTTGGCCGAACGCGCGCTGGAAAAAATGTGCCGACGCACCCAGGAGCGGGTCGCCTTTGGCATGCCGGTCGCCGAGCAGACCGTTACGCTGGAACGCATCGCCGACTCGCGCATCATGATCGATCAGTGTCGTCTGCTGACGCTGCATGCGGCGCACATGATGGATACCGTCGGCAACAAGGTCGCCAAAGCGCAGATCGCGATGATCAAGGTGGCAGCGCCGAACATGGCCTGCCGGGTGATCGACTGGGCGATCCAAGCCTTCGGTGGTGCCGGCGTCACGAATGATTTCGGTCTTGCCGCTGCCTACGCAACGGCACGTCTGCTGCGCATCGCCGACGGTCCTGACGAGGTTCACCGCAACCAGATCGGCAAGCTGGAGCTGCGCAAATACCGATGAAAGCAGGTTGACGCAAGACCGTTGGCCGTGATCGCTTTAACATTCAATTGCCCTAGTTCACCAAGACCATGCCATGACTGATAATCTCCTGTTGTCCGCCACCCGCAACACGCACTATTACACTCCGGACCATGAACAGTTCCGCGACATGGTCCGCAATTTCGTTGCCCATGAAATCGCGCCTTTCGTCAATGACTGGGACGAGGCGGGCGGTTTCCCTCGCGAACTGTACCGTAAGGCCGCCGAGGTCGGCTTGCTCGGCATCGGCTACCCGGAGCAGTATGGCGGCACGCCCGCCGACGTGTTTTACCAAATGATTGTGGCCGAGGAGGTGGCGCGCGCCGGTTGTGGCGGCGTCAGTGCCTCCCTGTTCTCGCATACGATCGGTACCCCGCCAGTGCTGCACGCCGGCTCGGAGGAACTGAAAGAGCGGATGCTGCCGGGCGTGCTTGCTGGGCAGAAGATTTCGGCACTGGCCATCACCGAACCCGGTGGCGGCTCCGACGTCGCGGGCCTTCGCACGACTGCAGTGCTGGACGGCGACTACTATATCGTCAACGGCGAGAAAACCTTCATCACTTCCGGCATTCGTGCCGATTACTTTACCGTTGCGGTGCGCACCAACCCCGACGTCAAGGGTGCCGGCGGCGTGTCGCTGCTACTGATCGAGGGCGACACGCCGGGCATTACCCGTACACCGCTCGACAAGATGGGCTGGTGGGCGTCCGACACCGCGCATCTGCACTTCGAAGACTGCCGGGTGCCGGCGGCAAACCTGCTGGGTGTGGAAAACGAAGGCTTTCGTATCGTCATGCGCAACTTCAATTCCGAGCGTCTGTTCATGGCCGCCGGCGCCTACGGCTTTGCCCAGGTCTGCTATGCCGATGCGCTGGACTGGGCGCGCCAGCGCAGGACCTTCGGCCTGCCTATCGTCGAACGCCAGGTGATCCGCCACAAGCTGGTCGACATGAGCATGAAAATCGAATCAGTGCGCTGCATGCTGGAGGACCTCGCGTGGCGGGTCGAGCACAAGATCGGCGACCCGCGCCTTCTGGTAGCCCAGACGGCGATGCTGAAAAACTTGGCGATGCAGACCATGCAGTTCTGCGGGGATGAAGCGGTGCAGATCCTCGGCGGAATGGGATACATGCGAGGCACACGCCCGGAGCGCATCTATCGCGAGGTAAAGGTGAATATGATCGGCGGCGGCTCGGTTGAAATCATGAAAGATCTCGCGGCCAAGCAGCTCGCGTTCTAGTGGGTCACTTGGTAACAAAAGCGAGATAAGCGAGTCAAAGGTGGAGAGCACTGCAGGAGACCACCATGAGCCGCGCCCGGAAAAATCCACTACGCCGACTGACTGATGGAGAACGGCAGGTTCTGGAGCAATTAGTCCATGCGCGTAGTGAGCGCGCCGATGTCGTAACATGGGCCAGAGAGTTATTGGCTGTGGCTGAGCGTCACACCTATGCCCAGGCAGCCGCGATAGCCGGACGGCGTTCCGACGAAGCGGTCAGCAAGCTGGTGGCCCGCTTCAACCAGGGCGGATTAGCTGCGCTCGAACCCCATGGCAAGGGCGGCCCCAAACCGACTTATGACGCTGCGGCGCGGGAACGCATTCTGGCTGAGGCCAGGCGAACGCTGGACCCCCAGCGGGATGGCACGGCAACATGGTCTTTATTGACCCGGCTTAGCTTTATTGAACCGAGTTTTCTTTGAAGCATTTCACAGGGAACAAGGGCTAGCTGTTGCAGTATCGCGTTGACGGAATTTCAGGCAGGGTACTCCTCTCTTAATCGAAACAGGCTGACGATATGGAGGCGACCATGGAGCGGACCGATTCCAGACGACTGCCGGTTGCCGTGCTGAATGAACGCCGGCGACGTGCCGTCATGCTGTGCTTGAGTGGGATGACCATTACCCAAGTCTGCACATTGGCAGAACTGGCCAGGGCCACCGTCATTGCCGTCATCAAGGCTTACCAACGCGGGGGCTGGGAGGTGGTTCCAGCGCAGCTGCACCGCGGCCCGCAAAAAGGAGAAGGCTGCATTCTCAATGCAGAGCGACAACAAGCGATTCGGGGCTTGATTCATGCCCATATGCCCGATGAATTGGGCCTGCCGTTTGCATTATGGAGCCGTGCAGCGGTGAGTGCACTGGTCGAGAAGGAATATGGGATGACGCTGCCGGTACGCACCATGGGCAGCTACCTGCAGCGCTGGGGCTTCACGCCACAACGGCCGCTCGACCGTGCATACGAGCAAAACCCAACCGCGGTGCGCGCCTGGCTTGACAAGGAGTATCCCGCCATCGCGCATCGCGCCAAGGCCGAAGGTGGCGAGATTTATTGGGGTGACGAGACCGGCCTACATAGTGATGACGTGCGCGGGCGCAGTTACGCCCCGCGTGGTGATACGCCAGTAGTACGGCCTTGCCACAAGCGAGAGAACGTAGGATTGATGTCGGCCGTGACCAATCGTGGCACCGTGCGTTGGATGCTTCTCAAGCAGGCGATGAATCCGGCGTTGCTAATCAAGTTTCTGCAGCGCCTGGCGCGCGATGCACGGCGCAAGGTATTTCTGGTCCTGGACAATCTGCCGGCACACCATGGCCCTTCGGTGGTGGCCTGGTTGGAACAACATCGAGACCGTATTGAAGTGTTCTATCTGCCGTCCTACAGTCCAGAGCTCAACCCGGATGAACTGCTCAACGCAGACTTGAAGCAGGCGATTACGAAACAGGCGCCGACGCGCCATAAGGGGGACTTAAAGAAGGCGGTGATTCGTCATTTGCGCAAGATTAGCAAATCACCTGATCGCGTGAAGAAGTACTTTCAGCACGACCCCGTCAAGTATGCCGCATGAACTATACTTAATTAGAACTCATTTCATAAATGGCGTCGAAGCAGAATCATGACAAGTGATAGGTGAACAAAGGCGGTGTAATGTTCGATGCAGCGGTCCCAACGTGTAATGACACGCTTGAACTTGTTAAGCCAAGCAAAGGTCCGTTCAACCTTCCATCTCCTTCTGTAGCGACGCAGGGGACGACCGTCCTGTGTAGCTGGCCGGATGCGGCCCTTGCGATGCGGTGCAATCAGTTCAATGCCGCGCTCTGCGAGCCTTTGATCGAGCGGATCACTGTCGTAGGGGGTGCGACCTGAACAAAATGTCATTGCCGAGATCGAAGTCACATGATGGCGATGCGAGGTGGCGATCATGGCGGCGCGAGTGACGAAGAGCAATGGCACGGTGGTGACGATCGAACTGACAGTCGACATCGGCGGTACGATGCTGCAAGCCGAAGAGGCGATCTGCGCAGCACTTAATGAAGCAGGCGTGGCCGCGACTGCGGCGGCGCTGACCCGCTTCGATGCGGACGGCGAGCCGATCGACATCGGCGGCGAGAAGTGGACGGCCAAGACACCGGAGGCCAAGTACTATCAGACGCCCTATGGTGAAGCCCATGTGAGCCGCTACGTGTACCAGCGCAGCATTGGCGGCAGAACATTCTGTCCGCTCGAGCAAGGGGCACGCATCCTGCGCAACGCCACGCCGCGCTTTGCCAGGATGATGGCGCACAAGCTGTCGCTGGGCTCGGCGGCCGACGTGCAGCGCGACATGCAGGAGAACCATGGTCGGCCAATCTCGAAACTGCTGGCGCAGGAGTTGAGCGCGTTCGTCAGTGCAGTGGTACAGGCCAGGGAAGAGACCTGGCACTATGCTACGCCGGGCCTGGACGAGGACATCACGACGGTCGGCGTGGGCATCGACGGCAGCTGCCTGCTGATGTGCGAGGGGCAATGGCGGGAAGCGATGACGGGCACGATCTCGCTGTACGACCGCGCCGGCGACAGGCATCACACGATCTACCTGGGCGCGGCGCCCGAACACGGCAAGCACCGCTTTTACGAGCGCATGGAACGCGAGATGGCGCATGTAAAACAGCTGTATCCGCAGGCGCGCTGGATCGGCATAGCGGATGGAGCACCGGGGAACTGGGAATTCCTGGGGCCGTACGTGGATGAGCAGGTACTCGATTTTTACCATGCGAGCGAGTACGTTACGCAGGCGGCCGATGCGCTGTTCGAGGGTTGTCCGGCTGCCGAACGCAAGGCGTGGCTCGAACAGAGCTGTTCGAGCCTGAAGCACGACTGGGACGGCGCGGCCAGGCTGCTGGCGCAATGGAAGCAGACCGGCACGCGCGAGTGGAAGAAGGAGCGGAGCAAGCTGCTGGCCGAGAGCGTGCGCTACTTCGAGAATCATCTGCATCAGATGCATTACAAGCGCTATGCGGACATGGGATGGCCGATCGGGTCGGGGGTGACAGAGGCGGCCTGCAAGACGCTGGTCAAGCAGCGACTATGCCGCGCTGGGATGCGGTGGACGGAACAGGGAGCGCAGATGATTCTGAGTTTGCGTGCGCTGCTGCTGAGCGAAACGCGGTGGGATCAGTTCTGGCACAAGATCGAGCAATACGGTGTGCCAAAAATCGTCAACTACTAAACATTAAATGGAAGTCGCACCCGTCGTAGGCACGATCCCCAATAAGTCGTCGGGGTCGTCCCACGGTGACGGCTTCATCGAGGGTAGCCTCGACAAGGGTGACTTCATGTGGGCTAGCAGAAGCCGTGTGCACGGCGAGTGGAAGACCATGAGCGTCTGTAATAACCATGAGCTTCGTACCCTTGCCCCGCTTGGTCTTTCCCACTTTGGATCCCCCTTTTTCGCCACTACGAAAGTGCCGTCGATAAAGCATTCGGATAGATCGATTTTTCCTGCTTGTTCCAAGTGTCGCGCCAGTGCTTCGAGTATGTGTCTCATGACGCCAGCCTTGACCCACCGGGTGAAACGTCTGAAGCATGTACAGCCCGATGGGAAGCGGTTAGGTAAATCAGCCCATGCAGCGCCGGTACGCAGCACCCATAAAATGCCGTTAAGCACAGCTCTATCGCTGTGGACCACTGGCCGGCCACGTCCGTCTGCTCGTCGTACGGGAGCCGGAATAAGCGGCTCCAGAATCGCCCATTGTTCTTCGGTAAGTTCTTCTCTTCGCGCCATGATGAAACCCCGTCATGTCGAAAAAAGCGTTGACTACCTATTTATGAAATGAGTTCTAGTGTGGTGTCCCGCAAATAACTTTATATAAATTGAAGTGTCTATTGGCTATGCTGCTGAAACAGGAGTGTGGCCATGGAACGCGGACGTCCAAAGAAAGCGGAAATCACGCTGTCGGAGCAGGA
>NZ_JACYXF010000078.1 GCF_015352985.1 Noviherbaspirillum malthae
CCACTTCCAATGATCGACGACCATATTTCCCTTGGGATCCTTCCTTGGGGGCATTTGATGGTCGAACTGGGAGAAGTCATGACGATTCTGGAACTGCATCGGCAAGGACTGAGCATTTCAGCCATTGCCGCCCGTTTAGGCATGGACCGCAAGACTGTTCGCAAATACATCAAGGAAGGCGTACAGGCGCCAAGGTACGGGCCTCGGGCACCGAGACCGTGTGTGGTCGATCCGTTTGTTGACTACGTTACGGATCGCATACGTACTTTCCCTGAGCTCAGTATTGAGCGGCTATTGCGCGAGATTCGGGCAATGGGTTACGAAGGTGGTCGTACTGCACTTGGCGATCTGGTTCGTGAGGTCCGTCCGCCACGCCAGAGCAACTTTGAGGTGCGCTTCGAGACGCCACCAGGTCGGCAAGCCCAGGTGGATTTCGCCCACTTCAACGTCGAGTTCGAGGATGCGCCGGGCCAACGTCGCGCCATCTGGCTGTTCTCGATGGTTCTTGGGCACAGCCGCTATCTTTGGGGTCGCTTTGTTGAACACCAGGATTTGCAGACCGTACTTCGCTGTCATATGGAAGCCTTTGAACACCTTGGCGGTGTGCCCCATGAGATCCTCTACGATCGCATGAAGGCAGCGGTCCTGGGCGAGGTCGAGAAGCACATCATCTACAACGCCAAGCTGGTTTCCTTCGCCCAGCATTACGGCTTTACTCCGCGCGCCTGCAAGGCTTACCGGGCCAAGACCAAGGGTAAAGTGGAACGACCTTACCGGTATATCCGCCAAGACTTCTTTCTGGCGCGGCGCTTCCAGAATCTCGGCGACCTGAACCTGCAACTGCGTCATTGGCTCGACACCGTTGCCAATGTACGACTGCACGGCACGACACAACGAGTGGTGATACAGCACTTCCAGGAAGAGCGACCCGCCTTACAGCCCTTGCCGGCTGGCCTGTTCAATGGCGTGATCCGGCTGGAGCGCCGTGTCAGCCATGAAGGGCTCGTCTCCGTCGGCGGCAATTACTATAGCGTGCCTGACCGTGCCCGCAAACGCACCCTTGAAGTCCATACTCTAGCTCATGAGATCCGTATCTATGAGGATGACCAGCTTCTGGCCATTCATCCTGTGCTTGAGGGCAGACGTCGAACTTCCCTGCTACCGGGTCACCGCCGTTCGCACCAGCGTTCGAAGCAGGTATTGGAAGCTGCTGTCCCGGAGCCGACACCGTCAGTTGCACGACGGCCTCTGTCGTTCTATGACCAAGTCGCCAAGCGATTGGCTGGAACCAGGAGATCGACATGAGCGCCGTACCTGGATCAACACTTGAGCGGATTCGCCGATATCTCGTCGGTTTGCGTATGCCCCGCGCACTCGAAGCACTCGATATCACCCTCAAACGCTTCGAACAAGGGGATACCTCCATGCTGGAGGTACTGGAAACGCTACTGGGCGAGGAATTTACTACCCGCGAAACCAGGCGCATCAAGATGGCTTTGCAAACGGCAAGGCTCAGTACCATCAAGACGCTCAGTGGCTATGACTTCAGCTTCCAGCCAAGTCTGGACCGTGACCGGATCATGACACTGGCCCAGCTCGACTTCATCGAGCGCCGGCAGACCGTGCACTTCCTCGGCCCCCGGGCACCGGCAAGTCGCACCTTTGCATTGCGCTTGGGGTAGAAGCAGTCCGGGCTGGCAAGAGCGTGTACTTTGGTACGCTGGCAGAGATCGTCGCTTCAATGGCCAAAGCCGAGAGGGAGGGCAATCTGACACAGCGGGTTCGCTACCTAGCGCGCAATAGCTTGCTGATCGTCGATGAGATTGGCTACCTTCCGATCGGCTCGAATGGCGGAAACCTGTTCTTCCAGCTCGTCAACGCTTGTTACGAGAGATGCGCGATCATCCTGACTTCCAATCGCAGCTTTGCAGAGTGGGGAGAGGTATTTGGCGATACCGTGGTTGCAGCGGCGCTGCTTGACCGACTTCTGCATCATGCCATCGTGGTGCAGATTGAAGGCTCGTCATACCGCCTACGTGAGCATGCCGATCTGTTACCAGAATCATTGCGAAACCGGCCATCCGCGGTAAATCTTCTGCCTGCTGATACCGGGCCTCGTCGACCTGGGCGTCCGAGAAAGGAAAATCGATGATCGCCTTCTCGGCTGATCACCGGAGCTGGGGGTGGGGAAATTTACTTCGACACTTCTGGAGAAATTACGCCCGATATTGACAACTGGTAACGGTTGGGTGTGAAGCCCCAGGGACAAAGTGCCTCTCAACAGAAGGTTCATCCCAGTGATGGGAATGGAACTGACACTGCCAGCAGCCTTGCGGTGTGGGGTGCCAGGCAAGTTCCGTATGCATAAGGTAACTGAACTGTTGTGTAACCCTCGTTACGAAGAAGGAGCGAAAGCTGCTGATACGCTTTCACCAAATAGGCAAGTAGCTGGGTATCTCCGTCGCCAAAAGGGATACGTCGTCGTTGAGCTACCGGGGAACTAACAGATGCTAAGCGGACAGGCAAGGCAGAAGACCGCTTTGTCGGCAAGGATGGGAACGTGGTAAGCCCGATTTCGTGCCTTGGCCTCGCTGTATCGAAGCCAAGGCAGGTGACCCGTAAGGGAAGCTGTTGCAGGAGCGGGTAAGAGAATGCGGAAAAAGCGAAGGGTGACCTGTAACGGGTTGCATTGGGGTTCGTGATTTGCCCTGATCCGAAAGGATGCTGACTTCCGTAAGGTGCAGCCGTCGTCATTCGGTGGCAGTGGTTCCGGTAGTGTGGTTTGCTACCCGAGGTTCAGCATGAGAGTAACCGTCGGCAGTGATGACAGTTCTGCGTCCTCGTCAAGGGAGCCGAGCCATTCCGACATGGCGAAGACGATCATTCTGGTGTTGGTGAGAGCCAATGCGGGGTAGTTGGAATGTGAAATCGGTCTCAGGACGAGGCTTTGGTTGTGCGCGAGCCTAGTGCGGTGAAAGTCGCTCGCTGGGTTCCTAGGGGGTGGCGGCGCAGTAATGCGTTGCTACTACCCGCTGTCTTGGGGTCCGGATGCTACCGCATCTTCCCTCCCGCCTTAGTTCATCAAGTTGCACTTCCCAGTTGAATCCGCGCTTCAACAGAATGATTTCTTAGAAGACCGTTTTTTCTAATTCGGTAGCGATTGTAATGAACCAGAGAAGAACGCGCCCAAAATATAATGTTCTAAAAAATTCTATGAAATTTATAAGTTTGTGTTACTTATATTATTGTCGCTTTAGGTGTAGCTTAGATGCATCGCCAGCCCTGTTATAAAACTACTGGGCGAAATAACATCGGCTTGTTGCACAGAGCCGACGGCGTCTGAGAGAGAAGGGAAGCGTCTTGGGAATGTATGTCGGTTCTGCTCTAGATCAATGGATCACATTACCTTTCGCATCAGGACCGATTGACGTCTCTAAGACGTAATAAAAAATTTAAGAGAAGGCGCTATATTGCCTTCTAACCCCGTACTGCTGTAAGGAAAATAGGCAATGCAGAATCATGAAAACCCGTTAGGCATACGCGCCTTTAGTAGCGTTGCAATGACCTATTGCAAGAATTCATATTGCAGCGTCTTAAGCTTAGCATTGTAAAGAGGCACGACGACACTTTGACTGGAACTATCAATATATTGCGACATGCAACATATTTGTCAAAATAAAGTGGCACTCATTGCGAAACCAACCGTGCCATGGACCAGTAGACGCGTCAAAGCACGATGGTCCGCGCCTACGATTCGATCGCATGGCAATGTATTTGAGCTTTTAATCCGAAAATTTCGGCAACACCAATGCAGTGAAATCAGTATAGGATGGAAAGCAATGATGATGTCTTCGGCTCATATCATTCCAATCTGTGGCTTTCCTGTGCGGGAAGGAAATAGCGATGAAATCGCACGTGACCTTCTAGCGAACGTAAACGAAAAGCGCCGGTATGCCGTTTTCTTTGCTAATCCAAATTTCATTGTCAAGTGCAGCCATCTTCGACAGCGCATGCAAGCTCAGCAGGTGACTATTTTGAATGACGGCATCGGCATGGATATGGCGGCGTGGCTAATGCGTAGGAAGCCGTTCAAGGAAAACTTGAATGGAACGGACTTCATCCCCTATTTATTTCGGCAGTCAGATAGAAAACTTCGTCTATACCTATTGGGAGGAACTTATGACGTAGTTTTTGAGGCCGCTAAGCATATCAATGTTGTTTTCGGTCACCGGGTCGTTGGGTTACGTGACGGCTATGACAGCCTACGTGACCGGGTCGATACGGTCAATTCCATCAACACCGCTAACCCCGATATCTTACTTGTCGCGCTAGGCAATCCCAGCCAAGAAGAATGGATTTTGAAGAATCTGGAAAACCTAAACTGTCCGCTGGTCTTGGCGGTTGGGGGATTGTTTGATTTTTGGTCTGGTGCAAAACCGAGGGCTCCTGCTTATATCCGCAAATGCAGGTTGGAATGGCTATTCCGATTATGTTTAGAACCACGTCGGCTGGGAAGACGCTATACGATTGATGTGATTCGCTTTTTAGTGCGTTGTGCACATGATCAGCGAGGCGCGTCGCCCTACCGTCACCTATTGACTAACGAAGGAGAATGATCATGCAACTTCAGGAATTACTGTATATCTTGAAGGTGCGCTGGCGCATGGCCCTGACCATTTTTCTTGTTAGCTTGTTATCTAGCATAGTGGTGTTATCCCTATTCCCCAAAAAATACCGTGCGAGTGCCACCGTGGTCGTACTCAACTACAAAGGAAATGACCCCGTATCAGGCTCAATGTCCCCGGGCCAACTTGTTCCAGCGTATTTGTCAACTTATATTGCCACCCAAGTCGATATCTTGAAAAGTCGGGCTGTCGCGACAATTGTTGCCGAGCGACTTGCCTTAGCCGACCGTGCGGCGTGGAAAGAAAGCTTTAATAAAGCAAACGACGGCAAGGGCGATATACAAGATTGGTTGGCCGATCAATTATTATCAATGGTAAAGGTTAAGCCGGGTAAAGAAAGCAATGTAGTGCAGATTACCGCGCAAAGTAGCGACCCTGTACTTGCGGCCAATATCGCCAATGGGTTCGTAGAAGCCTACCAACAAGTTAATATAGGACTTGAGTTGAACCCCACCAAAGCAGCAACATTGTATCTCGACGCACAAGTAAAGGAGCTACGGGAACGATTTGAAAAGGCACAAAACGAAGTTACCGCGTACCGCAATCAAAGTGGCATTGTCGATCCTGACCAATCGATTGACGTCGAGACGACGCGACTGAATGACTTAGCACGCGAACTGGTCCGCGCCCAAGCCGCGCTCAGCGAAGCAATTCCTCGAAAAAATGGTGCATCCGGCCGCGATGCCGGAAATTCGCCGGACCTGATCAACAATACATTGATTCAAAATTTGAGGTTTGAAATAGGTAAGGCAATGGCGAAGCTGGGTGCCTTATCTGGAAGGTACACCACGGATCATCCACTCTACCGACAGCAATTGCTTGAACTTGAACATCTACAGGCCGAGCTGAAAGCACAAATAAGTGTTGCATCGAAAGCGCTTGGTACCAACGCCAAAATATTGGGTGAGCGGGAGTCCGAATTGCATCATACGTTGGAAATGCAACGAGAACGGGTACGCGAACTTAATCAAAAACGCGATCATCTCTTTCTACTGACTAAAGAAATGGAGAATGCGCAGCAGGCTTATCAAACCGTGTCGCAACGTCTTGCGCAGACGCGAATTCTGGGGCAAGCTAATCAGACCGATATTTCGCTACTAGCGCCAGCCTACGTACCGCTTCGGCCGGCGGTCCCGAACGTTCCATTAAGCCTGTTGCTTACCGTGTTGGTTGGGCTGATGTTGGCATGTGGGATTACCATACTGATGGAAGTGTACGATCGGAGAATCCGCTTCGTTCGGGATGTGACTGAATTGCTTGGCATTCCCGTGTTGGCAGAAGTCGGCGAGCCACGCTTGCTACATACCAGCTACAAAGTGGCCCTGCCGCGACCACAATTGATTTCATTAAGTCGAAGTTAGCACTGAGACATGTAATCGTGTTTGAGCCGATCGTCTTAATTACTTATTGTGACACTATATGACTATCAGTAATGAATATCAAGTTAACTCACTGACTGACAGCGATAATATTGCCAATTTGTCCCATCGCACAATCGGTGCCATTCTAGTAGACGCTGGCCGACTACAGAAAGACCGGGTTGATGACATCATCGGCATTCAGGTGGATCACCGATTGTTATTTGGTGAAGCTGGAATTAAACTTGGCTTGCTGTCACAAGCCGATATTGACTACGCGTTGTCCCAGCAATTTGACTGCCCGTATTTAATACGAGGAAAAAACCAGCTGAGCGAACATGCTATTGCTGCTTATGACCCATTTACTCCGAAAGTAGATTCGCTGCGGCGTTTACGCGCCCAATTGCTACACCGATGTTTTGCAGGTGGGGCGTCCAATACGCTGGTCATGACCAGTGCAGAACAAGGAGAAGGACGTAGCTTCATTCTTGCCAATCTAGCCATTTTGCTGGCACAGGTAGGAAAACGTACACTAATTATCGATGGGGATTTGCGCCGGCCACAGCAACACAACTATTTTGCGCTACCTAACGATACTGGCTTGTCAATGTTGTTGTTGGGACGTGCTGACCAGGACGCGATACAGCGCGTGCCATATTTGCCAAATTTATCTGTTCTGCCATCAGGACCTGTTCCTCCCAATCCACAAGAACTGCTATTACGACCGTTGTTTCCTCAATTACTAACGGTATGGGGCCGCGCGTTTGATGCGGTGCTCATTGATAGTCCGCCAGCTTTGCTGCATGCAGATGCCGCTATTCTTTCTGGCATCGCCCAGTCAGCGTTATTAGTCATCCGCCGGGACAAGAGCCGTTTGCAGGATACGCAGGCGATAGTTGCCGATATGCGCGACAAGCGGGTAACGCTAGTGGGGGCGGTCATGAATAGTCCATAAGGGTTGCCTATAACGGTGCGACCACTACACGGGTTGATCGATACGAAGCCAAGGGTATCTCTATGAAGAGCGGGCCAACGGGTAGGAAAAAATGAAGGCGATCAAATTCGATGCGATTCGGCCGAGTGCCATATTATTCGTCCAGCGGCGCCGGGGAGGGACATTCAGCACAGTGGCAGTGAAGCTGGTGAAGACGTCAGTGATCGGTGTTATCGATGACGGTGCAAGTTGAGCGGATAGTAAAGTCGGTCCTTGTCTCAACAGGTCTGCTCAGTCTGAACAAGACGAGCATATGACAGAAAGGTAATGTATTCAGATGCGAACAGTGTACCCTAAGTTGATGAATAAAACCGTCGGTGTGCTGATGATCGTCATTTTGATCAGCAGCACCATACCGGTTCTCATCAGCGCAGTGGATCAACACATCGCGCTAGCTTTTGTGCTGCCTGTTGCGCTAGTGGTGGCATTCCTTTTTGCCTATGACAAGGTTGGTCTATTGTTTGCCATTATTGTGAGCCGTGCGGCATTGGACATCTTTCTCGAAGCGTCACGGACCTCGTTTGGCGGCGTTGGCGGTCTGCTGAATTTGTTCGTGATCCTGATCGCATTGTGTGTCGTTGTTGAGAAGCCATTTTTATATGAAAAAAAGATCACCGGTATCTGGGCACCGTTCTTTTTGACCGCAGCTGTTGGCGTAATGATCGCTCCTGAATTGATTGATGCAGTACGTACTTATCTAGCACTTATATCAAACATGGCAGTGTTTGTCGTGGTTTTCTATTATGTCCGAAGCGTAGAGCAGTTTCAAAAAATAGTGCGTCTCGTCGTGCTGTCATCAGTCTTGCCTGCCCTATTTGCGGTATATGAATTTTTAACCAGTGCCTCTCTTGATGGTGTTCGCTTAAAGAGTACCTTTGCGCATCCCAATATTTTCGCGTTCTACCTCAACCTTGTCATTACCTTGATATTCTATCTGCTTAAGTCTAGCCGTGAAATGATACCCAGGGTAAACCGCACGGTTCTGTACTTGTACATGTTTTTTCTGATCGGCCTGCTGTTGCTGACTCAAACTCGAAGCGCATGGCTTGCTTGTTTCGCATTTTTTGTGCTGTATAGCTTGGTTTTCGAACGGCGACTCCTGCTTTATGTAGCATTTGTGCCTCTGATTGCCTTGTTGCTTCCAACAGTACAAGATCGGATCATCGATCTAGGGACAGGTAATGAGTTGGGCAGGGAAGTTCAACTCAACTCGTTTGCATGGCGCGTGGTGCTATGGCAGTCAGCGCTGTCATGGATCCCAGTGGATCGTTACATCTATGGATTTGGAATTGGTGGATTTCGTTTTCATGCACCGGAGTTCTTTGCTCTCGCAACCGGCTATCATTGGTCAGCACACAACGTCTATGTAGAAATCCTATTTGATCTTGGTATTGTTGGTCTACTTGCCTATCTATGGATGCAGGTAAAGGTCACGGCTATCCTATGCGGACTATGGGACCACGACCGATTTACTACCTTTATCGCACTATTGATCGTAGCCGAGTACCTCATCGTGTCGGCATCCGATAACATGCTTTCTTATTTGGTATTCAACTGGTATTTCTGGTTTGTGGTGGGCGGTGCCTGTGCACTAGCGTGTTTAGCGAAGAGGAGGACAAGTGACGACAGTCACTTTGCACCAATGAGCTAATCATGCGACATGAACCAGCTAATCTATTGGAGCCAACGATGACTGTTAAAACGTGTGTTTACTGAAGTGGGATAAGGCAAATCTGTACGGTATTCGCGGACCGATTCTCTCTGATTGGCCTGCGAAGACTCAAAGGGTCTAGTAGGCGTAGAAATTGGTGACGAGCACCGACGGTTTGAAAATTGTTTTGTCAACGTATTTCTGCGTGCGAAAACGCACTTTGATTCAGTAGCCTGCTATCTACTATTTCAAGGATGGTGACACTGTGAGTAAGCGATTCACAAGCCAACAGATCAACGAAGTTTTACAACAGGCAAATGCTGGGGCAAATATCAAGGATTTGTGCCGACAACATGGATTTAGTATTGCTTCCTACTACAATTGGCGCATCAAGTATGGTGGTAAAAAGGACATCGAAGGCCAGCGCATACGGGATCTAGAGATGGAAAATGCGCAACTCAAACGTCTGCTCGCAGAATCCATTCTGGACGCGCAAGCTCTAAAAGCCAGTTTGTCGCGAAAATAAAACATGCCAGTACCAGTCTTCACTGCGTGCCGTCGGACAGTCAGCCAAACAGGAAAATATGATTATGCCGCGCGTTGCTTACGTCATTAACCAGTACCCTAAGGTGAGCCATAGTTTTATACGCCGTGAGATTCTGGCGCTCGAGGCCCAAGGAGCGGAAGTGCAACGAATAGCATTGCGGGGCTGGGATATCAGCGTAGTGGAACCTGCTGATGTCGAGGAGCGCAGCAAGACAAGCTATGTATTGAAAAATGGTGGGTTCGCTCTTATGCGATCGACTGTCGCCATGTGCATAGCCCGGCCTAGACGCTTTTGGAAAGCGCTACGATTATCAGTACAAATGGGGTGGCGAGCAGAGCGACCGCTTGCAGTGCATCTCATCTATCTTGCCGAAGCATGTCGGATGATTGAGTGGCTTGAAGCATATGGTGCAGAACACTTGCACGCGCACTTCGGCACCAATTCTGCTGAAGTCGTGATGTTGGCACATATATTGTCCGGCCTAAGCTACAGCTTTACCGTTCATGGACCGGAAGAGTTTGATAAGCCTGAATTCCTTGGACTCGAGGAAAAAATCAAGCGATCGGCATTTGTCGTTGCTATCAGCGCTTTCGGAAAAAGCCAACTATATCGCTGGAGTGATTTAAGTGCATGGCACAAAATTAAGGTTGTGCATTGCGGACTTGAAAAGTCGTTCTTTGCCACCGAGACGGCTGTCACCGCTCGGCCGCGACTGGTGTGTGTCGGCCGTCTGTGTGAGCAAAAGGGACAGCTGATGCTTGTGGAAGCGGCTCGAATTCTCGCGCGTAAGGGAATTGACTTTGAACTGGTTCTCGCCGGTGATGGAGAGATGCGCGGAATTTTGGAAGACCTTATTAGTCGCTACCAGTTACAGCAATATGTATCAATTACGGGGTGGCTTTCCAGTGAACAAGTACGAGCACAATTGCTTGCTGCACGTGCCCTGGTCCTACCGAGCTTCGCGGAAGGCCTTCCAGTGGTAATTATGGAAGCAATGGCGCTGCAGCGACCTGTCATCTCGACCCACATTGCCGGCATCCCAGAACTGGTCAAACAGGGTGAGAATGGTTGGCTACTCTGTGCGGGTGAGTTAGCCGACCTCGTCGCCTCAATAGAACAATGTTTGTCGCTGTCGTCGTCGGAACTTGGTCTCCTCGGTGCGAGGGGACGTGCCAGGGTGCTTGAATGCCACGATGCGGACAGAGAGGCAAGAAAGCTGATCGCCCTGTTTCGCGAGGCCATCGCATCCAATAAGGTAGCGACAGTCGACGGGAGAACGTTATGTGGTTAGAAACAATATGGTACTTTCTACTATTGGTCACTGCCGTGCCGGTCATTGTGCTATTCATCCAAGTCGTGTCGGCACGGCAGACGTTCAATTCGCCTGTGTCTGCGGTAAGGCGTCCATCCATAGCGGTCGTTGTGCCGGCACATAATGAAGCCGGCAACATCGTCGTGACCATAGACAATATCCGGCGCCAGCTTGGTCACGATGATCGTCTTTTGGTAGTCGCCCATAATTGCACCGACAACACTGCTTCTTTGGCCGCTAGTAACGGCGCCACCGTTATTTATAGTGATGATCCTACGCGGCGCGGTAAAGGATATGCGCTTCACCATGGACTTACCGTGCTGCGTCAGAGCCCGCCGGAAGTGGTTGTTGTCATCGATGCTGATTGCCAGCTTGAAGATGGTGCGATCGACCGCATTGCGCGCCGGGCGATGGAAAGGCAACGTCCAGTCCAGGCACTTTATCTAATGCGCACATCGCAGGGCGCGTCGATCACTTCTCGCATTACCGCGTTCGCATGGATTGTCAAGAACCTGGTGAGGCCGCTCGGCATGCATCGTGCAGGGCTGCCGTGTCAGCTAATGGGTACTGGGATGGCGTTTCCATGGTCAGTTATCAGTCCAATGGATTTAGCAACAGGTCATCTGGTCGAGGATATGAAGCTTGGGCTCGACCTAGCGCAACGAGGCCACGCGCCGATATTTTGTCCAGAAGCAGTGGTACACAGCCAATTTGCGCCAAGTATGCAAGGACTCAAAAACCAAAAGACACGCTGGGAGCATGGTCACATCGACATGATCCTCCATCAGGTTCCACGGCTATTGGGGCTGAGTGTGCGGAAACGAAATTGGAACTTGTTGTCCCTGGCATTGGATACGAGTGTCGCACCCCTTGCCCTACAAGCACTGGTTCTAATCGGGTTTGGACTGACCGGTGTCTGCTTTTTCCTTATCCAGCAAAGTATCCTTCCGTTGATCTTCTCCACGGCATTGGGGTTGCTCTTCTTTGTGGCGATCTTCATTGCGTGGTGGCGATTCGGTCGTAACACAGTTAGCCTTCGCGACTTGGCCTGTGGTTGTTTCTATGTACTCTGGAAATTGCCGCTGTATGCTAAGTTCTTGTTCCATCGCCGAATCGATTGGATACGTTCGCAACGAGATACGGAATGATATTGACCCCGGCACAACTGCAACGCTACGCGAGTGACGCAGTAGTACATGCCCGTGTTCGGTGTACGCCTCCGGTTGCCGTAATTGTACGAAGACAGGGCCGAACTGACCGCAGCGATATCCGCCCCTGGCATGTGGTAGGAAAGCCGGTGTGCCGTGGCTATCGGTGCAATCGTTTAGTCGACAATTTTTTCTAAGGGAGTTGTGATGAGAACAGATACAATGCATCAACTCAATTGGACGGCGCTTCCACGGGCGATGCGCTGGTCAGGCAGGCGATTTGTTGCCGCAAATCGCGTTGATGCGCGCATGGCGGTCGGCAGACGCGTTGCAGATCTAGTCATCCTTATCCTGGCCGCGCAGCTGGCTAGCTACCATACATTTGCCGCTGGACTTGCGGAAATCGCGCCGTTATACCTAGTCATTGTTGGCGTGTGCTGCACGTTTTCAGTATTTATATTTACTGAGTGTACTGACAGGTGTTGCACCAATTGGTTTGCGATAGCATTGTCGCTGGCACGGCTCACTTTACAAAATTTATTGCTGCTAAGCTTGGGATTGGTATTTAGCGCATTGAACCCGTTGCTCGGTACGTTATCAACATCATGGCTGGGCTACTGGCTTACGTATACAATAGGTTTTCTTGCTATGGCTCGAATAGTAAATTATTGGTATGTCTGCTCGTTTACATCGCGCCGCGTCATGGTGATCGGTTATGGTCCTATTGCTGAGGAACTCTATTCTCGGCTTCGCCGGCGAAATGGGCCTCGGTATGATGTTTCCGTCATCTACGCTGCCGGGCATCCTCTACCGTCACACTGGATGCCGACGAGGGAATGCATCACGACGCTTGATAATGTCAATTGCAAAGTAAGCGCCTATGGGATCGACGAGGTATTGATTGCGATTCCTGGCACTGATGTTGTTGAGCTCGATCGCATTCGCCATGCACTACGCCATACCCTCGTCACGGTGCGCTGGATTCCGGATTGGCCAATGCTGTTCCCAACTGCAGATCGTGAGCGCGCTGGGGCCACCGTATTGTTGGGAAGCGTTGTGGCGGCGGAAGCCAATACGACGGTAGCCGATTTCCGTGACGAAAAAGAATCTATCTTTCACCACGGATAGATAAATGATGGTGTTATCTTAAAATAGCGCACATAGCATACTGAACCTTATTCTGCTTCGATGCGTATTCATTAGGATGGCCTCATTGGATCGCTTAACCATGAAAAGACATCTTACTCTAAGTGCCCCGTCCATTTGCCTACGGTTCTGCGATAGGAGCGTGGTCAAATGCACACCCCATCGATGCACACAACTGCATCAATGCCCTGGCGCATACGGTTACGACGACATGCCAACAATGAGAAGACGCCCGATAAAATTAATGTTCGGAAATGTACACAATGGAGTGGCGAGGTACTTTACATGAACCAGCCACAGTCGCTGTTTGCCGACTTACGTTCCCTATTCGCAAGCCTGCCGTCCCAACGGCGGAAGCAGTTGATGTGCTTGGTTACTTTTATGTTGCTCACCGGCGTGATGGAAATGGCGACGCTGGGGGCGATTGTTCCCTTTTTGGCGTTGCTGGCAGATCCTGTCGAAGCGTTGCAGCGTCCCCTAATCAAGAATATAGCTGAATTCCTGGGCTGGACCAATGAGGGCAGTTTGAAGTCGCACTTAGCCGTGTTGTTTGCAAGCGCAGCGCTAAGCGCCGGGCTGTTACGGTTTCTGATGGTGTATGTCACATCGAAATTGAATTTTACCATAGGACATGAGATTGGGGCAGAAGTATATCGTCGTAGCTTCTACCAACCGTACGAAATTCATATTGCACGCAATAGTAGTGAAACCATCGGCGCCATCAGTCGTGTCGACAATGTCGTGTTCGTGGTCTTTAGCTTGCTCAATAGCTGTAGTAGCCTGCTCATTGCTTGTTGTATTGCGTGCGCGTTAGTGCTGATCGATCCGGCAATTGCACTGATGACGCTAGGAGGGTTTGGTGCGATATATGCAGCAGTATCGCTGGTCACACGTAAGTATATTACCCGTAGCGGAGCGGCGATGAATGCTGCCTATACGAAGCGCGTTCAATCTATCCAAGAAGGACTGGGGGGGATTCGGGATGTGTTGTTGGACCAGACCCAGCCACTCTTTCTCAACCGATTTAACGAAGCCGATCTCGCAATGCGACGGGCACAAGCTGGCATGCAGATCGTCGCCCCAACTCCACGAATAGTGGTGGAAGCATTGGGTATTGTCCTCATTGCCACGCTCGGATATTTTCGCGCCGGTGATGGCGGAATTTCCATGGCGATTCCGACGTTAGGGGCGCTTGCATTAGGGGCACAACGTTTGATGCCACTACTTCAGCAAGGCTACCAAGGATGGGTCTATACCATAGGAAGTCGCGATGTGTTGGCTAACGTGGTCAGAATCTTGAATCAGCCGCTTCGTTTATCGCCGTTCGAGTGCCATGCCCGTCAACCGTTTGAACACACCATTGTATTTGAAGACGTGTGCTTTACCTATCCGAACAGTCATTGCTTGGTCCTGAATAACGTCAATATAACAATCAACAAAGGCGACCGCGTCGGCATTGTCGGACCAACCGGCAGTGGAAAAAGCACAGCGATGGATATATTGCTGGGACTGCTTGAACCCTCCACTGGCAGAGTGTTGGTCGATGGAGTCCCGCTGGTTGGAGACACCCGGCAGGCATGGCAACGCAATGTCGCGCATGTTCCGCAATCGATCTTTCTAACAGAAGCCTCGTTCGCCGAGAACATTGCTTTTGGTCTACCTAAGGAGGCCATTGACATGGAACGTGTTCGCGAGGCGGCAAACAAGGCGCAAATTGCTGAGTTTATTGAAGCAACGCCTCACGGCTATATGAGCCGGGTCGGTGAGCGCGGCGTGAATCTATCGGGAGGCCAAAGACAGCGCATCGGCATCGCCCGGGCCCTGTATAAGCAAGCTGCCGTGTTGGTGTTCGATGAGGCGACCAGTGCGCTTGACGGTGAAACAGAGTATGCAGTCATGCAGGCGATCGGAGGCCTTGGACGCGACATTACAGTCATTCTCATTGCCCATCGCCTCTCCACGCTACAAAGCTGTGACCTAATATACGGTTTCAAAAACGGTGTGGCAACATCGACGGGAGGTTATGAGACGCTGCTGGAAGAGCGAAAGAGCGCATGATATCGGCTTGCCTAGTCATGTGCGGCGTCTATAACGCATGGTAGACGCGACACGATACATGTCATGCGCAGTCAATGCCATGACGGTGTGCTGCAACTCCCTACATAATCGGGGTTTTGAGCGCATTTAGTTACAAATATTTCCGCCCTCTGGAGATTGCAATGAGCCAAAAAGTTGCTGCGATAGTGGTCACTTATAATCGCAAACAGATGTTGCTGCAGTGTTTAGAAGGACTGTTGAATCAGTCCTTCCCGATCGATCAAATCATCGTCGTCGATAATGCATCAACCGATGGCACTGAACAATTACTAGAAGAGAATAATTATTTGAGCCATGCGCGCATCCGTTATCAACGTTTGCCGCAAAATACTGGCGGAGCAGGTGGGTTTCACGCTGGCTTAGCGCAGGGATTACTGACCCACGCCGACTGGTTTTGGTTGACCGATGATGACGTTTGCCCACAACCGGATTGCCTAAGTGAGTTAATTCGCTACCGCGGCGTTTCTGAATGCCTACATCCGCGTATTGTCCTGTTGAACAATGACTATTTTAAGTGGGAACAAACCTTTGATTTGACAACATTGGGAAGGACGCACACGGATGACATTTCCTTTCAAAATGAAAAAGAGATTGCATTCACCAACGTTGGTTGCTTCGAGGGAATGTTGGTGTCACGACGCATTGTTGAGAAGATTGGGCTGCCGAATGCAGAGTATTTTATCTCCGACGACGATACGTTATTCGGCTTAAAAGCTTCAGCGCATACGAACGTGGCCTATGTCAAAGCAGCGAAAATGAACAAGCTCCTTTCCATTGCTCCGGTGTCACCTTGGAAATCCTATTTTATTGTCAGAAACAAATTTTACCTGCGGACTGATGGACTCAATTATTTTCGTGTCCGCAGCACCTATAAACAGGACACGCTGTTTATATTAAGCCAACTAACTGATGTGATCCGGTATTCGCGTATGGGCCGTAACTATGTTGGCCCAGCGGTGCGTGGTTTCATTCATGGAATCCGCTACCATGCATTACATAAGAGCGTATAGCACAGTGTTGATGGTACCGGAGAGTGCAAGCAGCACGGTGTCAGCACTCGTCCTGTTGTTATCGACGTTGTACCGACGCAGGTAGGTGGCTGCGTTGTCAATGCCGCTAACGCTGGAATGATTTCGGGAATAGCCAATACTCTACTGACCAGGATAGCCGATGAGATTAGCGTATTTTATATTGGCACATAAAAATGCCGAACAGATCATTCGTTTGGTGCACCGTCTTCAGAATTCAGACACGTATTTCTTCATTCATTTGGACCGGCGTGCACCAGCAACCGTTCTCGACATATTGGAAAGGGCGTTCATCAACCGATCGGACGTCGTATTTACCCGTCGGCACAGTTGCTATTGGGGTAACTTCGGTATTGTGCTTGGTACATTGGAATGTATTTACAGCAGTCTTGATAGAAACATCTGCTTCGATTACGGAATACTGTTATCCGGACA
Source organism: Noviherbaspirillum malthae (assembly GCF_015352985.1). Taxonomy (GTDB): domain Bacteria; phylum Pseudomonadota; class Gammaproteobacteria; order Burkholderiales; family Burkholderiaceae_D; genus Noviherbaspirillum; species Noviherbaspirillum malthae. Next base: position 16,402 of record NZ_JACYXF010000078.1, read on the forward strand.
AGACTACCCGCTACAAAGTAATGCACACATACACGCATATTTTGAGCGGCATGGTGGTGCCGAATTCATCGAATCCTTTCCGATGGATATGCCGAACCGATGGACAAATATGCCCGGCGTGTTTCGAGCGCTGCGGCGCGTGCAATGGATGACATTTTTCGTGCGCAGTAGACGTCTATATTTGCCATTGCGACGCACCCTTCCTTATGGCTTTCGCGCGTATGGAGGGTCACAATGGTGGGCGTTGACGCGCTCATGCCTGGCTTATATCCGTGCGACCCACGACAGCCATCCTCAGCTTCTTCGTTTTTTTAAGCATACTTTTATTCCGGATGAATGTTACTTTCAAACTATAATTTCGAATTCTCCTTTTGCGAAGAACATATGTAACAATGATCTCCATTACATAGATTGGGACCGTCCAAATCCAAATAAGCCAAGGACATTTGAGTCAGCGGACCTGGTGTATCTTCAGCAAGCGAAACAGCTGTTTGCACGCAAGTTTGATCCTGCTCTTGATGCAGCCATTATGGACCATCTCGATGCGCGGTCGTCAGTAGCGGCATCAACGCAACATCATTCTGCAGAAGGAGGTATGGTGCAACATAGCCAAGCGCGCGACGCGCACATGAAGTCCGCGTAATGCGATCCATGAGGCCCGCCCGTGCGTAAAGCATGTCATTGTGCAACTGCGGTGGCTACGGCCGATCGTGCTAGGTTCAATGGCGCCGTAGCCAGTATGATAGCGCTACAGGGTTGTGTCATGGTTGGTTGTCGCTCCAGTTATCTATTTGACGTGCGGCTCATCCCACCATGGTGCAGTTATGAAACGCCACCAATGCCATGCACACCGACAGCTGAGACGTCAGTTGATTATATTGTGCAAGTGAACCTAAGGCGCGTTGCGATTTACCACATACTGGTCCACCGCAAAAGGCTAACTCCGCCGCATCGACCATCAGCCAGGTATGTGCCATGCAGGATCTCAATCAATTATCGGCATAGTGGTCTTTGCAACGTAGAACCTGTTACTGCTTTAAGCAGCGCCGCTTCAGCAGAGGCATAATGCCATAAGGAGTTTGTGATGAAAATATCATTAATTATCTGTACCCGGAATCGCGCGCCACAGCTAGAAAAATGCCTGGAGGCGGTCGGCCGCGCCGAGCGCTTTGGTGGTCCGGTAGAGATTGTAATCGTCGACAATGGCTCGACGGACCACACCGCTTCGGTCATTGAGCGCTTCACCAAAACGTCACAGTCGTCCGTCAAGAACGTCTTTACGGCACGTCCTGGCTTAGGTCATGCGCGTAATTGTGGGATCCGTGCAAGTACTGGTGAGCTGCTGGTGTTTACGGATGACGATTGCTATGTCGAAGAAGCATACTTTGCAAAGCTGGCTGCTTGCATTCATCCAAAGATGTTCCAGTATGGAATGGGGCAAATTCTCCTATATGATCAGACCGACGATGAACGGGTAGCCAATCAAAAAATAGATCACTTTGTCTTACTAAAGCCACAAATTCCTGTATTGCAAACAGGAAGGATACAAGGCGCAAATATGTTTTATATGCGCAAGGTATTTGACATCGCTGGTGTGTTTGATGAAGACTTAGGGGCGGGCACTCCATTCGCATGTGAAGACATTGAAATGGCTTGTCGTGCGTCGCACCATGGATTTACTGGGGCGCTCTTGCCTGACTTCACGGTCTACCATCATCACGGTCGCAAGCGGTGTAGCCCGGAAGCCAAACGGACGGTTGATTCATATGACCATGGAAGCGGAGCTTACTATGCTACGCTTTTGGCGCGTGGCCAATACCATGTTTGGACTTATTGGCAATGCACCTTCCACGATCAATTAAAAGAGTCGAAGTCGCATGCCTTAAGCAGACTCTCCAAGGAGCTTAGAGGAGCAGCCGATTATATTGATTTTCTGCTTCAAAAAGAGACGAATGGTGCGTCCGGCACGTTAAATCGATGGGATTGCGACAAGCCGCACCGAGCCCAACATAATGTGCTGGAAACTATGTGCAGCCCAGCTGATAAGCCAAACTTGGCGCCTGCAAAGGTACGTGCCATTAAACTTTACAACCGTTTAGTTTTTAAGCTTCGCTCGGTGGTCCGGCTCGTCTAGCGAAGGTAATTTCTTCATTATCCTCAATGAGCCCTTTCTCAGCACGCAATTACATCAGCGATCATGAAAACAGACAGCACGCTGGATTATATTCACAGCTTTGATGGATTGCGGGGGCTCGCCGTCCTTGCAGTGTTCACGGAACACTTTGTTTTGAGTGGCTTTGGTCTCGGCCCGCTCGGTGTCGAGTTGTTCTTTGCTCTCAGCGGCTTTCTCATTATCCGCATTTTGCATGGTCAGCGCATGAAGGTAGAAAGCAACGCAGTGACGGGAGCAACCATTCGAGGTGAAATGATCCGATTTTGGCTGCGCCGCGCACTGCGCATTTTTCCCCTGTATTACGCAGTATTACTTGTCATTGCCGTGTATTTGGTATCCCACGGCCAAAGCGTGGTTGCCGAAGGTTTGCCATGGTATGCCGCGTACCTCTCAAATTTTTATATTGCATACCGTACCCAGGAATGGTCCACCTTTACTCATTTGTGGAGCCTTTCAGTAGAACAGCAATTCTATCTTCTTGCGGCGCCGGTATTTCTGCTATTTTCTGCCAAATCCCATCGTCGAGTGCTTTGGCTTATGTTGTTCTGTGCAGGGGGAGCCATTGTGCTACAAGCCTTGGTGTCACGAAATGCCTTTGCATTGTATTTATCGCCATTGCCTAATTTTGGAATGATGGCTATTGGCGGACTCATTGCGTTATATGGGGATCGCCTACTTTGGTCATCACGTCGATGGAACATCGTTCTTGGCACCGGTTTGCTTTCCGGGTTGCTAATTATGCTCTTCGTTCGTTTCGGCAACCAATGGAGTACAGCGCAGTGCTGTGTGAAGTTCGTGCTGGCTTACGGCTTTGTATTTGCGGTCATTGGCTATGTCAATCGCTTCAAACACGGGCCCGTTTCCCGATTACTGTCGACTAACTGGCTTACCTATTTGGGAACAATCAGTTATGGATTCTACGTTCTTCACTATTTCGCTCCTTCTTATCCAACATTGCAGCACTTCGTCGGGCTACCTTCGCTACCCCAAGACATATTGCAATTTTGGTTTGTTGCACAGTTTCTGATGACGGTTGCGCTCGCCTCAGCCTCTTGGTACTGGCTCGAAAAGCCGTTGCTGCAACTGAAGTCATTGGATACTATGCCGAAACGCATCCAAAACGTTATTCTACGAGGAGGAATATCAAATTAACTGGTCCCGCTACAGCCGCAGGCGCTAGTCCGAAGCCTAACCTTTTGACGGTCTAGGCCTCAGCAGTAAACAACTTGGTCGTATTCATCAATCCAGCATGCTCGTGGTTTGTAAGTATAGCTCGATGCCGGACAAACAGCATGAGGGGTGATCCTTAATTCACCCATTCCTCATTGGTGACCCGCTCACCTGTTTATTGCCGCGGCGTTTAAGATATACCTTCACATACGTTCGCCTTCAGTGTCCGTTTCTTCGATATATCGAAGTATTGTCTCGAAGGAGTGTAGCGGTATGCCTGCCAATTGATGCTGATATGGATGAATCGTCAGTGCTCAATTGGATTCCATTTAGAGCCTCCCGGCGGGTAGTGGCATATCGTCATTGGCAGTTGCGTGATTTCGCTCATTTCTTGCAATTAGCCTTTCCATACCCTCGACCGGCAACTATCGGACCCACCCGCGTCCGCCAGACTCGATAAGCGATGTGCATCGCGATAGTGGTTCTGCCTGTTGCAGAACCACTAGTCTCTGATCGCTTCCACGGCAAAGCGAGGTGTATCGAAGCAATCGCCAACATACGTATAGCCTCTGTTGGCGACCACCTCATACACGCTGTAGTACAGTGGCTCGTCGGTCACCACGACCGAAGTCGCGTAACCAAGGAGGCGACCATACCCAGTGATGCTGCCAGCATGGCCTTTTATAGAGGTCTTACATCAGTTTCACTTTTTGACAAGGAACATAACCGTTGATATCTGCACAGCTGAGGTGCTACATGGACACCTCGTTGTCCGCAACCCGAACGGTCAGCAGAGGAAGACGCGCCCAGGCACTAGCGAAAGGAAATGGGCAGTGAGACATTGAAGCTGTATTTCGGCGCATCACTACCAACACCAATCCCCGTGGATACGATCAGCATCACATCACGCGACAGCACCGACGAGGCGCCGATATTGATGGTGCCATAGGTTTCATCGGAGCCCGACAGTTTAAGGCCATTGGCTTCCTGTTTCTGGCGGTGGGTCTGTGTGAAGCCAAACTGCAGGGAGGTTGCCGGGCTTGCCGCAAGTACCGTTCCAATCGTTAGATTGGTGACGGCACCGGGCTTGATGCCATCTTTCTCAAAATAATGACCATACGACGCGCCGGCAAAAAAGGCCAGTGGATCTTGCCGCTTGAGCGCAACGACTTCCCCAGCCACCTGACGATAGCCGCCGCCGAGCGTGACCAGGCCATCCGTACGACGGCTGCTACCGGTGTTATAGGCAACACGGCCGATCACATCGGGGACCGCGCCTTTTTCGCGCACCAGCGTTTTGGCCAAGCCAATGGTCAGATCGCCGATCCCGCTGCCGTTTTCGCGAGCCTCACCGCTGAACGCATCGCGCAGCGATGAGCGCACATATTGGTATGGCAAGCCAATTTCGAGCTGACTTTCCATCGGCAGGCCTGCTCGCACGTCGACCCGTGCGGTAAATTCATTGCGGCGCAGCGTCTGTCCAGCTAAGCCTGCGCTAGTGGCGCCGGTGGCCGGATTGGTGATGTCGACCAATACGCTACTATCCAGCTCGGTTCTTGTGTAAGCAAAACCTGGCGTGATACTGATGGCGCCTTGCGGCAACAGCAGCGCGCCGGACTGGGTCAGAGTCCGCTCGAGTGCCCGTTGTGCAGCATTTTCATCCACTTCAAAACTGCCGGGCCGGGCAGCCGGCCGACTTGCTGCCGTAGCAGTCGTGTTAGCCGCGGAGGCCGGCGTCACCGCCGGTGCCTGCGCCGACGGCGCTGGCGTGCGTGGCGCAGTTGCTGTCGGACCCGGCACGGCACGGGTCTCTGCAGCATTCAATTGCTCCAGCCGTTGCTCCAACTGCTCGATACGGCGTTGCAGTTCCGCTGCTCTGGCTTCACTGGTGGCAAGCTGCCGATCCAGTGCCTGTTCACGCTGTGCCGTGCGCTGTGGTCCCTTGGGCGTGCCACTGCTTTGCTGCGCATGGGCAGGAGCGGCCTGTAGTGCAAGGGCCGCCAGCAGCGGCGGTGCAATGGTGGTCAATGAGAGTGTTGGCCAAGCCATAAGTGAGACTCCTTCGTTGTTAATGTTATTCGGATACTGAATTGAAGCGGCCCTTAACACTTAAGAGTACGGAACCCTCCCTTGACTTTCTTTGAAAGATATCAAACTGCTTGTTACTTAGGGTTTGTTACCAGTAAGAAAAAAACGAGAGAGCGTACCCACACCGCGCCACTGAATGTCATTACACCGGCTACACGCATCAACTAATGCAGTAGCACCCCTAGGGCTTGTCCAAAAACAACGTAGTAAAGCGCTGAGAATAAGAGCAGAATAGATCCATGGCGTCAGTTGTTGATGAGGAGGCTGCCATGGAAAAATCATCGATTCATCAGTGCACCTGTCCAATATGCAGGTCAAATCGGCCGCATCCTGACCGGATCTATCACCACCACATTAATGTACTGATGAGCCGGCTCAGCGAGCCACAGCGACGTTGGTTCGCTGCCGTCGAAGCCCTACATATAGGTTATGGCGGTAAGAGACTAATGTCACGGATCACTGGAATGAGCCCGACGACGATTCTACGTGGCTGCGCGGAACTGGAGTCTGACTTGACCGATTGCACTAGCACCCACTTGCGCGCTGCAGGCGGAGGTCGTCCAACTGCTGAGAACAAGGACCCTGAACTCGAGGAAGCACTTCTCAACGTGCTGGCATCGGAAACTGCTGGGAACCCTATGGGGCATCGCGCCAAAGCCAAGCGAAGCTCGCTAAGACATTTAAGTTAGACACTTGCGCAAGAGGGACATCCTGCAAGTCGGATGACGGTCGCCAAACTGCTGCAAAAACTGGGGTACTCTCCCAAAGCCAATGCGCGCCGTACCGAAGCGAGGGGTGCCTCACCCAAAGAGCGCAACGAACAGTTCGAACATATAGGCGAGCAGCGTAGCCAATTCAAAGCGACGGGCGACCCTATCATCAGCGTAGATACGAAAAAAATCTATGGTCACCCTCCTTTTTGCAAGAGTAGATTTTAGGTGGTTTGATTGGCTTGCGTAAATCTATCCGGCGTCTAGTTGGAGAGCGTTTCTCCGCGCCACGATGAAAGTCGCGCCTGGCAGTCCTTAAAAGAATTTCGACCTCGAAGGCCAATTTTTTTCTCAGGTTGTCCACCAGGCCGTTGTGCCATTCATGTCATCCAGTTTCTACAGTCGCAAAACCAGGTAGGTGCTTCATACTTCTTAAACTTATATGCTGCTTAGGCTGCTATGGGGGCCTGCGTAGCATGATATTCACTGCGGCGGAAAGCCATTGCCCAGACTGTACCCCCCGGTGTCAGAATACTTGTCGCCTCGATAGAATTACGAATCTGGGGGCGATGAAGGAAGATTGAATTGGCAAGATATGGACAGGAATTCAAGGACAGGGCAGTAGCACGGCTGTTGCCGCCTGAGAGCGCAGCCGTGGAAGTGGTGGCGCGGGAGATTGGAGTGGGCGTGTCGACCCTGGAGCGGTGGCGCGCGGATGCGCTGTCCATGCCTGCACGTGAGAGGACATGGACAGCGCCGGCCCGATTTGATGCCGTGCTGACGACGGCGGCCATGGATGAGGCCAGCCGTAATGCCTGGTGCCGCGAACATGGCGTGTACCCACAGGAACTCCAACGGTGGCGGCAGGCGGCAACCCAGGCACTGGCCGATCCTGAAGAGGTGCGCGCGAACCCTCAGCAAACCAAACAGGACCGACGGCGCATCATGGAACTGGAGCGCGAATTGCGCCGCAAGGAGAAAGCCCTGGCCGAGACTGCGGCCTTGCTGGTTCTGTCAAAAAAAGTCGCGGCGATCTTCAACAAGAACAAGGGCGAGGACGAATGATTGTCCTCGAAGATCGCCAGGCCCTGGCCCAGGATATCGAACAAGCTCACCGAAACGGCGCTCGCTTGCGCAAGGCGTGCGAAACCGCAGGCCTGCATGTGCGCACGCTGCAGCGCTGGAAGGTGGGCGCTGGGCTGAGCTGCGGTGATGGTCGGCCGCAAGCACTACGTGCGCCGCCCGCACATGCCCTGAGTGCGGCCGAGCGCGAGCAACTGCTGCAAGTAGCCAACGAGCCGCGCTTTGCCGAAATGCCGCCGGCGCGCATCGTGCCCATGCTGGCCGACGAAGGCGTGTACCTGGCCAGCGAATCGACGTTCGCCCGGGTACTGCGCGCGCACGGGCAGAGTACGCATCGGGGACGCGCCAGGCCGCCGCAGGCTTCGCACCCGCCTACTACGCATGTGGCTCATGCGCCGGGTCAGGTCTGGTGCTGGGACATGACGTTCCTGCCTGCCTTCGTTGCCGGCCGCTGGTTCTACCTATACCTGATCCTGGACCTGTACAGCCGCAAGATCGTCGGCTTCGAGGCGCATGACAGCGACGATGCCGACCACGCGGCACTGCTGGTCAAGCGCACTGCACTGGCCGAGGGCATTCATGCCATGGCAGTCAAGCCGGTGCTGCATGGCGACAACGGCGCTACGCTCAAGGCCACGACCGTGCTGGCGATGCTGCATTGGCTGGGCGTCAAGCCGTCCTACTCACGGCCGCGCGTGTCCGACGACAATGCCTTCGCCGAAAGCGTGTTCCGCACGGCCAAGTACCGTCCGGAATTCCCGGCGGCCGGCTTCGCCGATCTCGACGCTGCCCGGCAATGGGCGGCTTCGTTCGTGCGCTGGTACAACCACGATCATCGGCACAGCGGGATCCGTTATGTCAGTCCGGCACAGCGGCATGCTGGTACCGATCACGCGATCCTGCAACAGCGTCATGCGTTGTACTGCCAAGCCCGCGAACGTAACCCGCGCCGCTGGTCCGGCAAGACGCGCAACTGGACGCCCATCGGAGCCGTGACACTCAATCCGGAACGTGATGCCGTAGTCAACGCGTACCTGAAACGCATCGATAAACAGCCATTAGCTGCATGAACTAGGCGACAAGTACCTTGACTCGCACCGGTACGGGCCAACCTGTTTGCCAATGCACACGCTACGACATTAGAATGGCGCCGTGTAAGCATCGCACGCACCCAGTCAGCCAAGATTCCCTTTTGTTTATCGAGGTGCATCATGTACGCTCTGGCGCATTGCACCAGCAGGCATCTCAGATTTTTATCGCCGCGTTTACTAATGCCAAGCAGGTTGGCTCGCCCGCCGGTACTGTACTGGCGCGGCACCAATCCTATTGATGCTGCAAAATCCCGTGCACAGCCATACTGCTTTCCATCGCCTAGTTCGGCCGAAAGCAGACTAGCTGTGATTGGTCCCACACCCGGCACTCCCATCAGCCGCTGCCCTAGATCGTCTTCCTGCAACTGGCGCCGCAGGTCCTGTTCCACCTCGGCGATTTGCTCGTCCAAATATTTGTAATGCGAATGTAGACGTTCGAGAATGGAAATCAGCCGTGCTGGCAGAGGGTGTTCCGCCAGCACGGAAGGAAGACGTTTGATCACCCCTGGACCGACGGGTAGGCTGACGCCGAACTCCAGCAGAAAGCCATGAATCTGATTGCAAACCTTGACCCGGTCACGTACGAGCGACTCACGCACACGGTGCAGAGCGCTCAAAATTTGCTGCGCTTCAGTTCTTGGTGACACAAAGCGCATGTTGGGACGAGAGGCAGCTTCACAAATCGCTTCTGCATCAATGGCATCGTTCTTATTGCCTTTGATGAACGGGCGCACAAATTGAGGACTAATAAGCTTAACGTGATGGCCGAACATTATCAGCTGACGTGCCATGTGATGCGCGCCGGCACAGGCTTCCATCACAACGGTGCAGGGATGGATGTAGCGAGGAAGGTGGTGAGCTGTTTACGATTGCATTTCTTGCGAAAGATCGCCTTGCCGCGCGCATCCTGTCCGTGGAGATGGAAAGAGCGTTTCCCAAGATCAATGCCGATCAGCGTTACGTTTTGCATGTTGACCTCCTCGCTCGTGAAAGAAAGACACCCCACTAGGGTAACCGCTTGTAGGGTGGAGGGCGACCATTTCATTAGAATTGATCGGCAACTTCAAAAATGCTGGGCGTACTTGGTGCAAGGAAGCTGACCGTGTGCTGGTGCATGACTGGCCACAGGATGCAGTTGCTCAAGCAGTACCCTATGGTGTGTATGAGGTGACGTCCAACAGAGGCTACATGTATGTTGGGGACTGCTTCGACACACCACGCTTTGCGGTCGATGCCATTACCGACTGGTGGTTCGGTGATGGGCAGAAGCGCTATCGCCAGGCTCACCGCTTGTTGATTCTGGCCGATGCGGGCGGGTCAAATAGTTACCGGTCCAGGGTATGGAAAGCCCAATTGCAAGAACTGAGCGATATCACGCAACTGCCGATTACGGTGTGTCATTACCCGCCGGGGTGCTCAAAATGGAACCCGATTGAGCACCGGCTGTTCAGTCATATCAGCATCAATTGGGCAGGCGTACCGCTACGCTCCTTCGAGACGATGCTTCGATATATCGAGGGAACGGAAACCGAAAGCGGGTTGCATGTGAAGGCATGTCTAAGACGCGGCGGTAATGAAACGGGCGAGAGAGTCACTAATGAAGAATGGATGAAGTTAAGACTCACCCCTCATGACATCTGTCCGGCGTGGAGCTATACGCTTACTCCTCGCCCGTGCTGGATCGATGATGATGACCAAGTTATTTACTGCTGAGCCCCTAGCGGTAGTTTGTTGAAATAAGTGTAGGACGGACTATAGTGGTTGTAGGAGGTCTGATGTCATGACTGCCCGACGCCCTTGTCCACCAGCACCAGGGCCGCTGGAAGATTTTGCCCTGCAATTCGATCCGCTCTGGTCTTCCCGAGCCCAACGCGCCCATTTCCGCACTTATCTCAACGGTCTACTTTTAACACGCGATCGTGCGAAAACACTTACCGCTCTAGCGGGTGCCGAACCGCTGGTACAGGCACAGGCAGCCCCAGTGCAACGCCTGCAATTCTTCCTGTCGGAGTCCGACTGGAATGCCGAAGCCATCAACCAGCGCCGCCTGCAATTGCTCATGGCCGATCCGGCGACCGCCCCCACTAATGACGGCGTGCTGGTAATCGATGACACTGGCGATCGTAAAGAAGGCAATGCGACTGATCATGTGGCCCATCAGTATCTCGGCTCGGTCGGCAAGATCGACCATGGTATTGTCGCTGTAACCAGTCTGTGGGCCGATGAGCGTT
>NZ_JACYXF010000079.1 GCF_015352985.1 Noviherbaspirillum malthae
CGGCGGAGACGGCCACGATTTCGGTTGCCTTGCCGCCTTCCTTCAGGCGGGTGGCTTCTTCGACGGCAATCTCGTCAAAGGGATTCATCGACATCTTGACGTTGGCGATATCGACGCCGGAGCCGTCGGACTTCACGCGCACCTTGACGTTGTAGTCCACCACGCGCTTGACTGGAACCAAAACTTTCATTACCTATCCTTATCGTTGTATTGCCTACTCATTCATTTCGGCCAGCTGAACGGCGGCGCTTCCTTGTTGAGGAAGGCCGCCGCCGCATTGCGATGGTAGTCGGAAGAGCGTGCGACGCCCTGCCCGGCCGCTTCCATTTCCAGCAATGCACCGAGCCCGGTGTTGATCGATGCGTTGAACGCCCGCTTGGTGATGCTCAGCGCAGTGAGCGAAGCATTGTTAAAGCTGAGCGCGATCCGGCGCGCGCGCTCGGCAAGCAATTCCGCGTCATGAATCTCGGACACGATACCGAACTGCTTCGCTTCCTCGGCATCGATCTCGCGCGCTGAAAACGCCAGTTCCTTGGCACGCTGCAGGCCAACGATGCGCGGCAGCGTATAGAACACGCCGCAATCCGGGATCAGCCCCAGCTTGAGGAAAGACAGGCAGAAACGCGCGCGCGGCGTGGCAAGCACGAAGTCGGCCGCCAGCGCCAGGCCGAAACCGGCGCCGTAAGCCGGACCATCCACCGCCGCAATCACCGGCCGGTCGAAACTGATGAGCTCTTCGACCCAGAGATGAAGGTCGAGCATGCGGTTGCGGCCGTCTTCCGCCGACGGATCGCCATTGCGCATGCCGCGGATGTCGCCGCCGGCACAAAATGCGCCGCCGGCGCCGGTCAAGATCAGTGCATGAATGCCGCGGTCGCGACGTGCGGCGGCAAGCACTTCCGCCATTTCCGTGCGCATGACGGTGTCCAGCGCATTCTTCTGCGCGGGCCGATTCATCGTCAGCGTCGCGACGCCGTCCTCGACCGCATACTTCAAGGTTTGCAAGGCTGCTGCTTCCATGTCGATTCCCTTCGTTGTTCTCTTGCGAGATGATCAGATCGGATCCCAGCTGAACACATCGGCCGAACGGTCGAGACCGTAGAAAGACGCCTTCAGCGCAGGCATGCCGTGGCTGGCGATGGTTTCCGGCGTCCATCCTTCCGAGCGGTGCACCGAGCGCACCGGCCTGGGCTGGCTCATCAGGAAGATTTCGTTGTTGCGCACTGCGAAGACCTGGGCGTTGACATCGGCTGCGGCGTCGCTCGCCAAGTAGACCGCGAGAGGCGCGATCTTGTCCGGCGTCATCTGCTTCAGGCGCTCCACGCGTGCCTGCTCTTCGGGCGTATCGGTCGGGATGGAACTCGTCATGCGGCTCCATGCAAACGGACAGATGCAGTTGGAACGGACATTGAAGCGCTCCATGTCGAGCGCAATCGATTTCGACAACGCGGTGATGCCGAGCTTGGCCGCCGAGTAGTTGGCCTGTCCCATGTTACCCACCAGGCCGGAAGCCGACGTCATGTGCACCAGAGTGCCCGAGCCCTGCTCCTTGAAGTAGGGCGCCGCCGCCTTGCTGGTGAAGTAGGCGCCGTACAAGTGCACCTTCACCACGGCATCCCAGTCCTCCGTGCTCATCTTGTGGAAGATGCGGTCGCGCAGGATGCCGGCATTGTTGACCACGCAGTCGATGCGTCCGAAGGCGCTCACCGCGGCCTCGATGATGCGCTGCGCCGACGCAGCTTCCGATACGCTGTCGCCGCTGGCAACCGCCTGCCCGCCGAAGGCCTTGATTTCTTCCACTGCCTGCTGGCCGGGATTCATTCCGGTAGCGTCGCCGGTCAGCGATGCGCCGATGTCGTTGACCACCACCTTTGCGCCCTGGCGCGCCATTGCCAGCGCGATGTCGCGTCCGATGCCGTTGCCGGCGCCTGTCACCACCACGACCTTGTCCTGAACCATGTTCTGCTCTGCCATTGCATGCTCCTCGTTATGTCTGTTTTATCTTCGAAATGATGGGCGCCGTTGCCGTAGTCACAGCCGCGCAAGGATTGCCTGTGCGCGCAGCAGTACCGGCTTGTCGACCATCTTGCCGTCCACCGATACCGCTGCCCCGTCGGCGCCGGACGCGGCTTCAAGTATGCGCCTCGCCCACTCCTCCTCTTCTCTGCTCGGCCGGAAGCAGGCGTTGACCGTCTCCACCTGACGAGGGTGAATGCAGAGCTTGCCGCCGAAACCGAGCCTATAGGCCTTCAGGCTATCGGCCTGCAAACGCTGCGCATCGTCGATGGCCGTCGTCACGCCATCGAGCGGCGCCATGATGCCCGCCACGCGGGAGACCAGCACCAGCTGCGAACGGAAATGAAGCAGCTCTTCGCCGTCACCGTTGATGCCGAGGTCGACCTGGAAATCGATGGAGCCGAATGCCAGCCTCTGCACCCCGGCCTGGCGGGCAATGGCTTCGGCATTCCACATGCCTTGCGCAGTTTCGATCAGTGGCAGCAGCGGCATCCGGGAGCCGACACGCGAAGCGATCCAGGCGAGATCATCCGACTGTTCCGCCTTGGGGACCATGATGCCGGCGATGCCGCGTCCCGCGGCCCGGCACATATCCACATCGTCGTGGAACCATTCGGTATCGGCGCCGTTGATGCGGACATGGACCGGCTGCGCGGCATCCATTGCCGACGCGACGGCAGCGCGGGCGGCATCCTTTTCCTGCGGAGATACCGCATCCTCGAGATCGACGATCACTGCATGCGCGCCGCTGGCGCAGGCCTTGGCAAAGCGTTCCGGCCGGTTGCCGGGAACGAACAGATAAGATGCCTTTTGCTTGATCATTCAAGCCTCAAGCGATGAGGCTGCCGATGCGTTGGGCGCCCGCGATGCTCCAGATGCGGTCGAATGCGCGCTTCATTTCGCTTTCGCTGGCGGCACCGCTGAACAGCGCCAGGCGCACCGCCTTGTCTTCCAGTTCGGCGCGGGACAGCGTATTGCCCGGATCGCCCTTGGGCTCGTCGACGCGGCCTTGGTAGGTTTTGCCGTCCACGGTTTCGACGGTCACCTTGCCTATCCAGCGCACCGGATAGGCGGTATCGACTTCATGATCCAGCAGCATGGACACCTTGTCGTGCACCGCGACGACGCGCGGGTCCTTGAAGGAGTTTTCGAATTCCAGGATGCCGGCGTTGCCGAACACCGCGATCAGCCCCAGCACCGTGCCCATCGAGAATTTTCCCTGGTGTACGGTGACCGGATCGGTGACCGGTCCCAGGACGTCGATCGCGCCTTGATGAACCTGGGCTGTGATCTTGCTGATCTGCTCCGGCGCAAGGTCGTTGGCTTGCATCACCTGCAGCAGCGCATCGGCTGCGGGATGGGTATGGCGGCAAGATGCGTGAAACTTGAACGAGGTTTCCACCGTGGCCCAGCGCTCCATGAGGCGGTCGGTCAGGCGCGCCGGATCGGCATCGCTGGACATCCCGGCCGCCATGCCCTGTGCGCCTTCCAGGATGCGCTTCGCTCCGGTGAAGCCGTCCTTGGCCAGATAGGCGGCCGTCAGCCCTGCCGATGCCGCATGCGCGGTGTGCAGCTGCTTGGAATCGGCCGCGTCCCGCAGGAATTCCCAGAGACCCGCGGCGGTGGTGCCGGCAGAGCCGATGGCGTTCAGCATCTGCTCCGCGTCCAGTTTCAACAGGCGTCCCGCAGTCACCGCGGCAGCGATGGTGCCGGCGGTGCCGGTGGTGTGGAATACCTTGTAGTGCGAACGGCCGAGGAATTCGCCGACCCGGATGCCGACTTCGTAACCCGCTACCGACGCGGTCAGGAGGTCCCGCCCGGATACGCCGAGCGACTGGCCGACGGCCAGCGCCACCGGGAATACGACGGTCGCCGGATGGAACACCGATCCGTTATGCACATCATCCTGTTCTGCAATGTGCGAGGAAGCCGCATTCACCATGGCCGCGAACAGCGGCGTGGAGCGCTTGCGGGAAGGCAGGATTTCCGACGGCCCTTCCGCCGTGCCCATCTGCAGCGCAAAGCGCTCGATGGTCTCGATGGCGCGCGTGCCCTTGCCGGCCAGCGCCGATCCGAACCAGTCCAGCATCAGGTCCTCGGTACGCCGCAGCACTGCTTCGGGAATCTGCTCGTAATTCAGCTCGGCGGCAAAACGCGCCAGCATGGCGCTCGGGTTGTTGTCTCGGTTCATGATGCCCTTTCTTCAAGCCTTCAAACGGCGCCCGCTTCACGCAGGCGCTCAATGTCATTGTTGCCGTACCCCAGCTCCCGCAGGATCGCGTCGGTATGCTGTCCGAGGGCCGGGATGGGATCGATGCGGTAGTCGTAGCTGTCGTTGACGCCGGGCGGCAGCAGCATCGGCAGTTCGCCGACCGGCGACTCGACGCTGCGCCAGCGGTCGCGCGCCTGCAGCTGCGGGTGACTCCAGAATGCATGCATGTCGTTCATGCCGGCGTTGCCGATGCCCGCATGGTCCAGCCTGCGAATGACTTCTTCGGTCGCCAGGGCGCCGAAGATGTCCTCGATGATCGCCTTCAGCGCTTCGCGGTGGCCGTTGCGCTTCACATTGGAATCGAAGCGTTCATCCACGGCCACTTCCGGCCGCTGCAGAACCTCCTTGCAGAACGCAGCCCACTCGCGTTCGTTCTGCACGCCCAGCAGAACCGTCTTGCCGTCGCCGGTGGCGAACGGACCATAGGGGTAGATGGTCGGATGGCTGGAAGCGGCGCGCGGCGGCGGTGTTGCGCCCTTGTACGCGTAGTACATCGGGTTGGACATCCACTCGCCGAGCGCTTCCAGCATGGAGATGTCGATGTGGCTGCCGCGCCCCGTCCTGCCGCGCTGGATCAGCGCGGCGAGAATGTTGGTGTAGGCATACATGCCGGCGGCAATGTCGGCCGCCGATACGCCTGCGCGTGACGGTGCTTCCGGCGAGCCCGTCACGGAAAGCAGGCCGGCTTCCGCCTGGATCAGAATGTCGTAGGCCTTCTTGTCGCGATAAGGTCCGTCCTTGCCGTAGCCGGAAATGTCGCAGACGATCAGGCCGGGATGCTCGGGACGCAGCGCTTGCGCCGACAGGCCGAGACGCGCGGCCGCTCCCGGGCCGAGATTCTGCACCAGCACGTCGGCCTGGCCGACCAGCTGCCTGAGTATCTTCGCGGCTTCGGGATGCTTCAGGTCGAGCGTGATGCTTTCCTTGGAGCGGTTGATCCATACGAAATAGGAAGCCATGCCGTCCACCCGGCTGTCATAGGCGCGCGCGAAGTCGCCGACGCCGGGCCGCTCGATCTTGATGACGCGCGCACCGAGGTCGGCCAGCTGCCGCGTCGCGAACGGAGCCGCTACGGCGTGCTCCAGGGTCAGTACCGTGATGCCGTCAAGCGGGCGCATACGGGGTGTTCCTTTCTTGTCGGCAGGTTCAATACGAGCGCGGCAGTCCGAGCACATGCTCGGCCACGTAGGACAGAATCATGTTGGTCGAGATCGGCGCCACCTGGTACAGCCGCGTCTCGCGGAACTTGCGCTCGACGTCGTATTCGCAGGCGAAGCCGAAGCCGCCGTGGAACTGCAGGCAAGCATTCGCGGCTTCCCACGATGCATCCGCCGCAAGCATCTTGGCCATGTTGGCCTCGGCGCCGCAGGGCTTGCGATTGTCGAACAGCTCGGCTGCCCGGTAGCGCATCAGACTGGCCGCCTCGATGTTGACGAAGGCTTTCGCAATCGGAAACTGCACGCCCTGGTTCTGGCCGATCGGCCGGCCGAACACCATGCGCTCGCCCGCATACTTGACCACCTTGTCGATGAACCAGTAACCATCGCCGATGCATTCGGCCGCAATCAGGGTACGCTCTGCATTCAGTCCGTCGAGGATGTACTTGAAGCCCTGGCCTTCCTCGCCGATCAGGTTCTCCGCCGGGATCTCCAGGTTGTCGAAGAACAGTTCGTTGGTTTCATGATTGACCATGTTCAGGATGGGCTGCACCGTCATGCCCTTGCCGATGGCTTCGCGCAGGTCGACCAGGAAGATCGACATGCCTTCCGATTTTTTCTTCACTTCCTGCAGGGGCGTGGTCCGCGCAAGCAGAATCATCAGGTCGGAATGCTGGATGCGTGAAATCCATACCTTCTGTCCGTTCACCACATAGCGGTCGCCCTTGCGTACCGCAGTCGTCTTGATCTTTGTCGTGTCGGTGCCGGTGGTCGGTTCGGTCACTGCCATCGACTGCAGGCGCAGTTCGCCGCTGGCGATCTTCGGCAGGTACTCACGCTTCTGCCGTTCCGAGCCGTGGCGCAGCAGCGTGCCCATGTTGTACATCTGGCCATGGCACACGCCGGAGTTGCCGCCGCAGCGGTTGATCTCCTCCATGATGACGGAAGCCTCGGTCAGGCTCAGCCCGGAGCCGCCGTATTCCTGGGGAATCAGCGCAGCGAGCCATCCGGCCTTGGTCAGCGCTTCGACGAAGGCTTCCGGATAGCCGCGCTCCTCGTCGATCCTGCGGAAGTACTCCGCCGGAAATTCGGCGCAGAGGTCGCGCAGCGCGGAACGCAGTTCTTCGTACTTGTCTGTGTCTTTCTGCATGTTGTCGTGTGCTTTCGGAGGTTCAGGGTTCGGATGCATCCAGCGTTGCCGTGGCTTCCATGGCCAGCATGCCGTCGGGGCCCTTGGCCCACAGGGAAACGGTCTTGCCGTCGGCCGATGGCATGCCGCAGACTTGAAATGGCGCCGTGTCGAACAGGGGACTGACCGCCTTGAAGCGGAAGCCCGCCACGCGCGCACCGGGCATTTGCCGGCGCAGCAGGTCGAGCAGCAGGGTCGCAATCAGCGGGCCATGCACGATCAAGCCGGGATAGCCTTCCGTGCCGGTCGTATAGCTCCTGTCGTAGTGGATGCGGTGGCCGTTGAAGGTCAGCGCCGAGTAGCGGAACAGCATCACCGCGTCCGCATTAATTTCCCGCGTCCATGCGGCTTCCTGCGGCGCAGGAATGCCTTTTGGCACCGCAGCGTTCGACTCGCCGCTCATGCCGCGATAGACGATGTCGTGCTCCTCGACAATCGCCAGGCCCGCCGGTCCGGCGATCTCATGTCTGACGAGAACGAATACCAGAGGACCGGTCTTGCCTTCCTTGGCATCGACCTTGACGATGCGCGACGTGCGGGTGATGGCGTCACCGACGCGGATATCCTGAAGGAATTGCAGTCTTCCCCCGGCCCACATGCGCCGGGGCAGCGGCACCGGCGGCAGAAAGCCGCCGCGTTTCGCATGGCCGTCCTCGCCGAGTTCCGATTGACGGTGCAGCGGCAGGAAGTACAGCCAGTGCCACAAAGGCGCGATCGCGTCGCCCGGCTGCTGCGGCCCGGACTCCATATCCATCGTCGCCGCCATCGCGGCGCACGGCACTTCCGTGACCGTATCGGTCCGCGTTTCCGACTTTCCGATCCATTGCTGCAAGTGAGCCAAGTCCAACATAGATGTCATTCATGAATGGTGATGACGACAGGATGTGGGAAGTTGGTACGAATGGCAATTCGCCTTTCGCAAACGGGGAATTTGGCGCTGCTTAACCGCAAGCTTGGGCAGGGCCAATTCGCTTGCATCAGACCGACGCAGTCTTTTCCGCCGTGCAATCAATACGCGGCGGCCAACTGGCCTTTCCGAGTCCGGCATTCGCACTGTCGCCCCTGCTCAACCATCCGCATGGAATCCGACACCGCGGTGTCTGCCCCGAACCATCACTTTATCTGCGGCACATCATCGGCTACTCGCGGCTCGTTTCACTGCAATCGAAAAACCTCTATTCAAATCAAAGACTTGCAGCGATCAATCCACTCTGGAGCAGCGCTGGCACACCCCCTGCTATATAGCCCTCGAGTGCAAAAAAAACGCTCACCAATCGCAAACCAACCATCACCCTTCAAGGAGAATCACCATGAAAGCACTGACCATCAAGGACCTGTCCGTTTCCAAAGACCTCGACGCCAAGGACATGGCAGGCGTTTCCGGCGGCACCGGCTTCCACCGCATGCCCGGCCTCTTCAACGCCCCGCTGTTCAGCTACGCAAAGAGCGAGATCAATTTCGATGCGTCCCAGTCGCTGGGCCAGAGCCAGAACACGGAAGTCAACAACGGCAACAACGTCGCCTTCGCTTCCGGCATCAAGTCGACCGTCAACCCGACCCAGACCGGCAAGAACACGATCAACTTCATGTCGTAAGCAGCACCAGCCAAAGCATCGGCACCATCAACACATCACTTCGCCACTCAACGCATAGGAGCATCATCATGAAAGCACTGAACATCAAGGACCTGTCCGCTTCCAAGGACCTCGACCAGAAAGACATGGCAGCCGTCTCCGGCGGCACCTACCACGGCCGCTACGTTGGCCACCTGGGGCCGCTGGTCAGCGTCGCCAAGAGCGAGCTCAATTTCGACGCCGCCCAGTCGCTGGGCCAGGAGCAGAACACGCTGGTCAACAACGGCAACAACGCGGCCTTCGTGCACGGCATCAAGTCGGATGTGAACCCGACCCAGACCGGCAAGAACACCATCAACTTCATGTCCTAATGCAGTAACGCCGTCATGGCATGCGCGGGTGGAGGTACAGTCTTCGCCTGCGCGTGTACGGTCACCTACCCATTCACCGAAATTTTTATCAGGAGTATTTCATGTCCATTCAGATCAGCGACATCGCCGGCAGCACCGACCTCGACCAGGCATCGATGGAGTCCGTTCGCGGCGGCAATTCCTGGCTAGCCGGCCTCGGCCCGATCGCCAACATCAATGTCGGCGTCAGCCAGAACCTGACCCAGCTGCAGAACGTCGAGGTCAACACCCTCAACAACGTCGGTTCCATCGGCCCCAACTTCGCCGTACCGAAGATCGATGTCAGCCCCAGCCAGTTCGGCAAGCTCAATGTCGCCGTCTGAGCATGACTGAAGCGCAGGTCACGAGGAAGAAACAGCCGGCGGTATGATCACGGCAAATGTGAATGTTTGCCAGGACGATGATACGCAGGATGGATCGCGGGTATTGGCCGTTCGTGCATGTGACCAGGATGAGTCGGAGCATTCGCCAGGCGAATGCTCCGCTTGCGTGCTCGAAGCGCACACGCGGGTACGCGCCATGCATTGCGCATGGCGGAGCATTGACTACAGAGGTGTGCCGCTACGTTCCGCAAGCCATGCCGGCGGTTCCTGCAGAGCGACCGGGCGCAGGAAACGATGCATGGCCATCAGGCCGACCGAAGTCGTCTGCGGCTGGGTGGAGGACGGGAACGGTCCGCCGTGATGCTGGGCACGGGTGACGGCAACACCGGTCGGCACGCCGGCAAACAGCACGCGGCCTGCGATCTTGACGGCGCCGCGCACGACGCGTTGCGTTTCGGCGTCATTCCTGTCCGCGCCCCAGACGGTGACGGTCAGGCTGCCGCCGATTGCGGCAAGCACCTGCAGCAACTGCCCGCTCGACTTCACGCGTACCACGACGCAGGACGGTCCGAAGATTTCTTCGCGCAGCGCGTGATCGCGCAGGAAGGCTTCGGTATCCAGCGTGACCAGATTCGGAACCGGATGACGGTCGGCGCTCTGCTCTCCGGTGGTCACGCGCTTTGCAGCGGGATGCCGGTTCAAGCGTGCCACACCTTCATCAAAGGCATTGCGGATACCGGGCGACAGCATGGCGTGGGTATTCTGGGAATCCATTGCTGCGGCGAGCTGGCCGATGAAGGCATCGGTGCCGGCGTTGTCATAGGCGATCAACACGCCGGGACTGGTGCAGAACTGGCCGCAGCCCTGCGCAATCGAAGCAGCCAGGGTCTTGGCGAGTTCAATGCCCTGCGCTTCCAGTGCGGACGGCAAGGCGATGATGGGATTGATGGAGCCGAGCTCGCCGAAGAAGGGGATCGGCCTCGGGCGCGCATTGATTTCCTTCTGCAGCGCCATGCCGCCGACATACGAGCCGGTGAAGGCGACCGCTGCGATATCCGGATGGCGGACCAGGTGCACGCCGACCTCGCGCGATGCGCCGCTGACCATGGTCAGGACACCATCGGGCGCGCCCGCGCGTTTCGCCGCGGCCAGCGCCAGTTCGAACACGGCATTGGACAGCTGCGGATGAGCAGGGTGAGCCTTGACCACCACCGGGCAGCCGGCGGCGAGCGCCGACGCGGTATCGCCGCCGAGCACGGAAAAGGCGAACGGAAAATTGCTGGCCGAGAACATGGCAACCGGGCCAAGCGGCACATTGACCCGCAGCAGCCGGGGATGGCCGGCCGGCGGCGCGCCGGGAACCGCTGCATCGTCGATGACGGCGAATGCCTCGCCGCCCTCTACCGCGTCGGCAAAGGCGCGCAGCTGGAATGCAGTGCGGTCCAGTTCACCGTTCAGGCGCGCGGCACCGAGAAAGCTTTCCTCGTTGGCGACGGCGACCAGGCGCTCGCGCTCGGCTTCGAGCGCCGTTGCCAGTTCGCGCAGCAGCGCACAGCGCGCAGCGGCACCGCTGCTTGCCCATTGATCATTGGCTTCAACGGCGGCACGTACCGCCGCGTCGATCTGCGCAGGCGTGGACTCCTGCAGTGCCTGGGAAGTATGTTGAGTCATGGTGATGTCGCTCATGAAAAAATCGTCCCGGTCGGGCCGGGACGAAGATGAAAATGTCTGATGCTGCTGAATGCGGGCGATCGCGATAGCGTCTCGCTCTCTTAGCGCACCATGCAGGGCTTTTTGTTGTCGAACTTCCAGCCGGGAATCAGGTACTGCATCGCAATCGCATCGTCGCGCGCGCCCAGCCCCTTTTCCTTGTACAGCCGATGCGCACGCTCGACCTGCTCCATGTCGAGTTCGGTACCCAGACCCGGCGCCTTCGGCACCTCCACCATCCCGCCTTTGATCTGCAGCGGCGCCTTCGTCAGCCTCTGGCCGTCCTGCCAGATCCAGTGCGTGTCGATCGCCGTGATCTTGCCCGGCGCCGCGGCCGCCACATGCGTGAACATTGCCAGCGACACGTCGAAATGGTTGTTCGAATGCGAACCCCAGGTCAGGCCCCATTCGTTGCACATCTGCGCCACCCGCACCGAGCCCTGCATGGTCCAGAAGTGCGGATCGGCCAGCGGAATGTCGACCGACTGCAGCTGGATCGCATGACCCATCTCGCGCCAGTCGGTGGCGATCATGTTGGTCGCCGTCGGCAGGCCGGTGGCACGGCGGAACTCGGCCATCACTTCGCGGCCCGAGAAACCGTTCTCGGCGCCGCACGGGTCTTCCGCATAGGCCAGCACGTCATGCTGGTCGCGGCACAGGCGGATCGCGTCTTTCAGCAGCCAGCCGCCGTTGGGGTCGAGCGTGATGCGGGCATTCGGAAAGCGTTCGGCCAGCGCAGTGACCGCTTCGATCTCGTCCTCACCGCGCAGCACGCCGCCCTTGAGCTTGAAGTCGTTGAAGCCGTAGCGCTCGTACGCGGCTTCGGCCAGGCGCACCACCGCTTCGGGCGTCATTGCCTTTTCATGGCGCAGGCGGAACCAGTCGTTGTCGGCATCGGCGTCGCTGTCGTAGTCGAGGTCGGTAGCCTTGCGGTCGCCGACGTAGAACAGGTAGCCGAGCATTTCCACCTGCTCGCGCTGCTGGCCCTCGCCCAGCAGGGCTGCGACCGGTACGCCGAGGTGCTTGCCGAGCAGGTCGAGCAGCGCCGCTTCGAGGGCGGTGACGGCATGGATGGTGATGCGCAGGTCGAAGGTCTGCAGGCCGCGGCCGCCGGCGTCGCGCTCGGCGAAGGTCTTGCGCACGCTGTTGAGGATGGCGTGATAGTGGCCGATGGATTGGCCGACGACCAGGGAGGCGGCGTCTTCCAGGGTCTGGCGGATGCGTTCGCCGCCAGGCACTTCACCGACGCCGGTGTTGCCGGCGCTGTCGGTGAGGATGACGAGGTTGCGGGTGAAGTAAGGGCCGTGGGCGCCGCTCAGGTTGAGCAGCATGCTGTCGCGCCCGGCTACCGGGATGACGCGAAGTTCGGTGACGACCGGCGTGCCGTGCACGGCTTGCAGGTTGGTTGAGGCAGACATGGTGTTATCCGGGAAGAGATGAAGGAGTAGGCCGGAGCGTGCGGAACGCCCCGCTCCGGCAATCTGAGGTGTTTAGTCGAGCGTGATCTTGCCGACTTCGATGACTTGCTTCCAGCGCGCGAGTTCCTGCTGCTGGAACTTGGCGAACTCTTCCGGCGAGTTGGCCACGATTTCAAAGCCCTGCTCGACCATGCGATGCTTGACTTCCGGATCGTTGAGCGCGCTGACGATCGCGCCTTGCAGCTTGGCTTTCACGTCCTTGGGCAGCCCCTTCGGTGCCGCCGCAGCCTGCCAGGAGTACACATCAACGCCCTTCACGCCGCTTTCTTCCAGCGTCGGCACTTGCGGCAGCATCGGCGCGCGCTTGTCGCTGGTAATGGCCAGCGCCTTCAGCTTGCCGGCCTTGATGTGGCTGACCACGACATTGATGTTCTGGAAAGAAACATCGGCATGACCTCCGATCAAATCGGTGATTGCCGGCGCGCCGCCCTTGTAGGGAACGTGCAGACCGGTAGTGCCGGTCTTCTGCCAGAACAGTGCCGTGGTCAGGTGGTCCGAAGAGCCCGAGCCGGAGGAGGCGAATGTCACCTTCTCCGGATTCTTCTTCAGATAGGCGATCAGTTCCTGCAGGTTGTTGGCCGGGAAGTTGGGCGTTGCCACCAGCACGTTCGGCGCGCGCACGGCGACGGTCAGCAGATCAAAATCCTTCGCCGGATCATAAGCCAGCTTCTTTTGCAGGAAAGGATTGACGGCATACACGCCGATGGAGGCCACCAGGAAGGTATAGCCGTCCGCCGGTTGATTCTTGACGTAACCGGCGCCGATGGCACCGGTGGCGCCCGGCTTGTTCTCGACGATGATTGGCTGGCCGAGGATCTGATTCATCTTCGGGCCGATGGCACGCGCAACGGAATCGGTGGAGCCGCCGGCCGGGAACGGCACGACGGCGGTGATCGGCTTGTCCGGATAGCCGGCGGCCGAAGCCGCGGTGCTGAAGCAAAGACCGATCAACAAGGTAGAAAGCAGTTTCTTCATGATGTCTCCAAGGGTTTGGTTTCTGACTGATAGAAACGTATTTACTGCGGGCCGAGCTTGGCCATCAAGGCGCGCAGCTGCTCGACTTCGGCCGGCTTCAGGTCCGACAGCGGCGGGCGCACCGGACCGGCGCTGTGGCCGATGATGGTGGCGCCGGCCTTGACGATGCTTACCGCATAGCCCTGGCCGCGGTTGCGCAGCTCGATGTAGGGCAGGAAGAAGTCGCGGATGATGCGGTCGGTGGTCGCCGTGTCGCCGGCGGCATGGGCGTTGTAGAACTCGATCGCAGTCTTCGGGATGAAGTTGAACACCGCCGAGGAATAGACCGGGCAGCCCATCGCCTTGTAGGCGCCGGCAAACACTTCCGCCGTCGGCAGGCCGCCCAGATAGGCGAAACGGTCGCCCAGCTGCAGGCGGATGGCAACCATGGATTCGATGTCGCCGATGCCGTCCTTGAAGCCGATCAGGTTGGGGCAGCGCTCGGCGAGTTGCAGCAGCGATTCGGGCGTGAGGCGGCAGGCGCCGCGGTTGTAGACGATGACGCCGAACTTGACGCTGCGGCAGACCGCTTCGACGTGGGCCACCAGGCCTTCCTGGCTGGCTTCGGTGAGGTAATGGGGCAGCAGCAGCACGCCCTGCGCGCCGAGCCGCTCGGCTTCCTGGGCGTACTTGATGGCCAGCGAAGTGCCGCCGCCGGCGCCGGCGATGATGGGCATGCGGCCGCGGCAGGTCTCGACGGCGGTCTTGACGACAGCGGAGTACTCCGCCGGCTCCAGCGAGAAGAACTCGCCGGTGCCGCCGGCGGCGAAGAGAGCCGAGGCGCCGTAGGGCATCAGCCACTCGAGACGCTCGGCGTAGGGGCCGGGGTTGAACTGGAGGTTGGCGTCGAAATCGGTGAGGGGGAAGGACAGCAGGCCGCTTTCGAGGACGCGTTTCAGTTCTTGAGGATGCATGACTTACCTTTCTTCAGGGGTGCCGGCATGAGGGCTGGCAACAAATTCACAAATACGATGGTACCGCTATCAATTCACAGGCATGCGAATGGTAGCGGTACCAAACCAATGTGTCAACGCCTTTTCCATTCCGGTTTGCCGTTGCCGGGAAAGGATGCCGGGGGAGCCACGTACCAGCGGTCTTCCTGCCCGCAGGGCTCCGTCTGCCTCTCGCCAGGCATGATGTGTGGGGCTGCTGATTGCACTGAACAGGAAGACAGTCTTGATTCCAGAAAAATGCGGAAATCAGAAGTGTCGAATGCAGTATTCGACCAAGGGCCGCGTTCCACGTACAAAATGGCCTTGATATTGAGGACCGGAAAGTGCCTCAGTGTTCCGCTATTCTGCCGGTTGCAGGCTTTCTGCTCGCATGTTGAAAGTACCCGGCCTGAAGTGCTTCACAATAGACAGCGGATTGTGGTAGCGCTATCATCATTTCATGAATCCAAAACCTGATGCATTCACTTGTCGCAAGGATTGAATGCAAGGGGTTTTGTCTATATGTTTCATTCAACGCAGCTTGATGATCTCCATATGCAACCAGCACATCCATCCGTGGCGCCCGGCCATCCTGCTCCTCTGGTACGCCGATCCAATCTGGTCGAGACGGTGCAGAACTCGATCATCGAGGCCATCCGCCGGGGCGAATTCAAGGTAGGAGACTACCTGCCGACCGAGCAGGCTCTAAGCGTCATGTACGGGGTGTCGCGCCCGACGGTGCGCGAAGCGATGGCAAGACTGCGCTCGCGCGGTTCCTTCCTGTCGCGCAGCGGGCACCGCACGCGAATCGACGAGCATCCCGACGCCCGTACGACCGAACTGGCCTTTGACGACATTTCATGCATTGAAGATTTCAAGCGCTGCTATGAATTCCGACGCAACATCGAAGCAGGTGCGGCAAGGCATGCTGCGCTGAACAGGGACGAAGACGATCTCGAGGCAATCTGGGGGGCTTTCCGGCGTCTGCACGGCTATTCGGAAGCGGATGAAATGCCGGTCGATGCGGATTTTGCCTTTCATACCGCCGTCGCTGCGGCTTCGAAGAATCCGCTGTTCCTGACGGTGCTGGAATCGATACGCAGCCAGGCGTTATTCACCATGGATCTGTCGCGCAAATTCTCGCGCCCGCAGCAGCCGCAGCGGATGGATGCGGTGGAAGAGGAACACCGGCGCGTGGTGGAAGCGATCGCTGAAGGAAATGCCGATGCGGCGGAAGCGGCGATGCGCTTGCATATTGATCGGTCTACGGAGCGGGTGCTGGGAAGTTAGGCAGGACTGAGAAGTTTGGCACGCCGTATCTTCCCGCTTCTCCCGCAGGCGGGGCGCAGGCAGGGTTATGCAAACCACTGGTTTGCGCTGCCGTAGCCGACCTGGCTTGCAAGCCGGGTCATGGGGGCGCAGCGAGGGCCGGGGATGAGGGGGATTGTCAAGACCGCTCTTCGTCGCGAACGCCCTCACCCCAACCCTCTCCCGCCTGCGGGAGAGGGGGCAGAAGGGCACGCGGTCTTGACAGAAATTCTCTGCGTGCTTGCTTGGCAAGCAATCGCAGCTGCAGCACCGCTCCGCGTAAAGTACGCGACTACCGCAAGCCGGACTGCCGGTCCAATCTGTCGCGCGCGCCCGATGCGACATTCTTCAGCCAGGGATGATCCCGATACCAGTTCTCCGCAAAGCTGACGATTTCCGCCTTGTGCAGCAGGGATGCGCCTAGCATGTCCAGGCCATGGAGGAACATGTCCTGGTGCCGGCGGCTCAGGGTGAAGCCGGCGGTGCCAGTCGAACTGATTACCCGCAGGTTCTCCACATCGATCCGGAGTCGCATTGCGTCCGAAGCAGATTCCTCGGCGAACAGGCGCTGCATGTCCGCTTCGGATACGCTGGCCAGCATCAGGCCGTTGTTCATTGCATTGGAATAGAAGATTTCCGCAAAACTGGACGCGACAACCGCCCGTATGCCGGCCTGCTGCAGGCCCCATACCGCATGTTCGCGGCTCGAACCGCAGCCGAAATTGGCGCCGCCGAGGATGATGGAGGCGTTTTCGTATTTCGGCTGGTTGAATGCGAAGTCCTGGCGCGGCTTGCCCTGTCCGTCGAAACGCATGTCATACAGCAGGCCCTCGGCCAGCCCCGCCTTGTCGATGCCGCGCAGGAATTGCTTCGGCATGATCTGGTCGGTGTCGAGATTGGCAATCGGCAGAGGTACCGCAAGGCCTTCGATGATCGCGTTCTTATTCATGGTGGCTTTCCAGCTTTCTGAAATCGGTGATTTTTCCGGTGACGGCGGCCGCAGCCGCCATGGCCGGGCTCATGAGATGCGTGATCGCTCCCCGCCCCTGCCGGCCTTCGAAATTGCGGTTGGTTGTCGATGCGCAGCGCACGCCCGGCGCCAGCACGTCGTCGTTCATTGCCAGGCACATCGAGCAGCCCGGCTTGCGCCACTCGAAACCGGCGGCAATCAGCCTGTCCGCAATGCCTTCCCGCTCCGCCTGCTCCCGCACGGCGCCGGAACCGGGCACCACCATGGCCCGGACACCCTCGGCCACCTTTCTGTCGCCCACCACGTCCACGACCGCCCTCAGGTCCTCGATCCGGCCGTTGGTGCAGGAGCCGATGAACACATGGTCGATCTTCACGCCGTCGATAGCGGCGCCGGGCGCAAGCATGGTGTAGCGCAGCGCGCGCGCATCGCCATGCTCGCCGGCGCCTTCAATGACAGGCGTGCGGCCGGAAATGGGGATGGCCTGATCCGGACTGGTGCCCCACGTGACATAGGGCTCGACCGCCGATACGTCGAAGCGGTGTTCCGCGTCGAATGCCGCATCGTCGTCCGAATGGAGCGTGCTCCAGTGTTCGCGCGCCCCTGCCAGCCATTCGGGGTTTTCCGCAATGTCGGGGCATTTGGAAAGTACGTACTGCTCGGTGACTTCATCGGGCGCGATCAGCGCGCCTCTCGCCCCGGCTTCGACGGTCATGTTGCACAGCGTGAACCTGGCTTCGGTACTCAAACCCTTCAAGGCGGAACCCGCATACTCCACCACGTAGCCGCGTGCGCCCTGCGCGCTGATGCGGCTGATGATCATCAGGATGATGTCCTTGGCGGTCGTACCCGGCGGTATGGTTCCGTCAAGCCAGATTCTCATGCTGCCGGCAAGGCGGTACACCAGCGTCTGCGTCGCCAGCACATGCTCGACTTCCGTCGTGCCGATGCCGAACCCCAGCGCACCCAGGGCGCCGTAGGTGGTCGTATGGCTGTCGCCGCAGATGATCACCATGCCGGGGCGCACCATGCCGTGTTCCGGCGCGATCACATGTTCGATGCCCTGCAGCGCATCATTGGTATCGAACAGCGGAATGCCGTGGCGATCGCAGTTGCGCTTGAGATTCGACGCCTGCAATGCCGACGGACCGTCGGCGATGATCCTGATGGCTTCGGGCCTGGTCGGGATGATGTGGCTGACCGTCGAGACGTTCTGCCCCGGCATCAAGGTCATCAGGCCGCGTTCATCCAGCCCTGCGAATGCCTGCGGGCTGGTGTATTCGTTCATCAGGTGCAGGTCCGCGAACAGCAGCACGTTGTCCGCGTCGAGCTGTGCGACGGTGTGTGAATCCACCAGCTTCCGGTATAGGGTCTTGCCCGTTGTTGCCATTGTTGAATGACTCCTGTTTGTTCCTGAGTGTTCCTGATTCTTAATCGGCTGTGATGCCGCGCGCCTTCACCAGCTTCGCCCATGTGTCCATCTCGGACTTGAGCTTGTCCTGGGCCTGCTGCGGCGTGGTCGGCGTGGGATCGAAGCCTTCCTTCACCATGCGATCCTTGAGCGCAGGCGTGTTCAGGGTCTTGTTGAGCGTCGCATTCAGTTTTTCGACGATGTCCTTGGGCGTGCCTGCGGGAACGAAGGCGATGAACCAGGTTTCGAAGTTGTAGCCCGGCACGCCCGACTCGGCCAGGGTCGGCACGTCCGGCATCAGGCTCGACCGCTTGGAGCCGGTCACGCCGAGTGCGCGCACCTTGCCTGCCTGGATGTGCGGCTGCGCCGCCGAGAGTACCGGGAAGCTCATGTCGACCTGGCCTGCGATCGTGTCGATGAGCGCCGGACCGCCTCCCTTGTAGGGAATATGCGTGATGTCCACGCCGGCGGCAGTCTTGAACAGCTCGGCGGACATGTGGAAGGTGCTGCCGCTTCCCGCAGAGCCGTAGTTGAGCTTGCCGGGCGCGGCCTTGGCGGCACTGACGAGCTCCGCCGTCGTCTTGGCGGGGATGTTGTTGTTGACGATCAGCACATGCTGGGAGCTCGCCACCATGCCCACGGGCGTGAGCTCCTTGAGCGTGTCATAAGG
Organism: Noviherbaspirillum malthae; assembly: GCF_015352985.1. Lineage (GTDB taxonomy): Bacteria > Pseudomonadota > Gammaproteobacteria > Burkholderiales > Burkholderiaceae_D > Noviherbaspirillum > Noviherbaspirillum malthae. The sequence continues at coordinate 18,435 of NZ_JACYXF010000079.1, forward strand.
CATCTTCTTGAAGATCGACGGATTGATTGCCAGCGACACCGTCTGCAGCCCGATGGAATAGCCGTCGGCCGCCGACTTGGCGACGTCGTTGACGCCGATGTTGCCGCCCGCCCCCGCCTTGTTTTCCACATAGATGGAGCCGCCGAGCTGCTTCGACCATTCTTCCGAGATGCGGCGCGCCACGATGTCGGCGCTTCCGCCGGGCGCATACGGCACAACCAGCCGAATGGGACGGGAGGGATACTTGTCCGCATGGGCGGCGGTGGCTGACAGCGACAGCAATGCAAGCGCGATGAGTGTTTTCCGGCGGGTGATCATGGCGTCTCCAATGAATGAATAGTAAGTGCGGCTAGTTTATTCTTGGATGAGCGCCGTATAATTTCCCCATAAAAAATTCATTATGTCGCCAGAGGAATGAATGGACGGGATCACTGACCTGAGCTTTTTCTCACTGCTGATTCGATCGGGAAGCCTGGCGTCCGCGGCCCAGGAACTGGGTGTTACGCCTTCTTCCGTCAGCAAGCGTCTTGCCGGACTGGAAACCCGGCTGCGCGTGCGCCTGCTGAACCGGACCACCCGCCGCATCAGCCTGACGCCGGAAGGCGAGCTGTACCTGACGGAGGGAGAACGGATCATCTCGGATCTGGACGCGCTGGAACAGAGAATCTCGGGCAGCGCCGATACGCCCAAGGGCCTGCTGAAGCTGAGCGCCACCCTCGGCTTCGGGCGCCGCCACATCATGCCGGCCATTTCCGCATTCGCCCGCAAATACCCGGACGTGGAAGTGCAGATGCACCTGAGCGACCGACCCGTCAACCTGGCGGAACATGGCTTCGACATCGGCATCCGCTTCGGCGAGCTGCCGGACACGCGCATGACGGCGCGCAAGCTGGCGAACAACCGCCGCTTTCTCTGCGCTTCTCCGTCCTATCTCAGCCAGCGAGGCGTTCCTTCACATCCGAGGGAACTGCCGAAGCATGAATGCATATTCCTTCGCGAAAGCGACGAAACCTACGGAACCTGGCACTTCCACAGCAAGGGCAGGCAGGAAACCGTGAAGGTGCGCGGCCAGCTGAATACCAATGACGGGGAAAGCGCCCTGGGCTGGGCGCTGGACGGCCACGGCATCGTGGTCCGTTCCGAATGGGATGCGTCGGCTTACCTTCGGTCAGGGAGGTTGAGGAGAATTCTCGAGGAATGGGAATTGCCGCCCGCGGACATCTATATCGTCTACCCCACCAAGCACAACCTGTCGGCGAAGACGCGGGCGCTGGTCGATTTCATGCTGGAGTCCTTTTCCGCATACCGCGACAGCGGGCGCGGAAAAAGCCACTCGATGTGGTAGCGAATGCATGACCGGGCGCACAACCGTGCGCCCGATGGTGCTCAGACCTTCGCTACGCGAAGCAGATTGGTGGTGCCCGCCCTGCCGAACGGCATGCCGGCCGATATGACGATGGATTGCCCGGCTTCGGCAAAGCCTTCGCGGCGCGCGGTCGCCGTGGCAAAGTCCGTCATTTCCGTGACACCCGCGACTTCATGCACCAGCACCGCATGCACGCCCCAGACCAGGGCAAGCTGGCGCGCGGTGGAAAGCCGGGGCGTCATGCCGATGATGGGCGCTTCCGGCCGTTCGCGCGCCATGCACAGCGCCGAATTGCCGGACGACGTGTAGGCCACGGTCGCCGAGGCGCGCAGGATGCGCGTAACGTCGCGCATCGCAAAGCCGATCGCATCCGCCACTTCCGGCCGCGGCGGCGTATGCGACGCATCGAGCTCCTGCCGGTGGAAAGGGTCGGCTTCGGTCTGCACGATGATGTTGTCCATCATCCTGACGGCGGCGATCGGATACTTGCCGGAGGCCGACTCCGCGGACAGCATGACGGCATCCGCGCCGTCGTAGATCGCGGTCGCGACATCCGAGGCTTCCGCCCTGGTGGGCACGGGTGCGCTGACCATGGATTCCAGCATCTGGGTGGCGACGATCACCGGCCTGCCCTGCTGCCGGCAGGTGCGCACGATGCGCTTCTGAATCGCCGGCACCTGCTCCGCCGGCAGCTCCACGCCGAGGTCTCCGCGCGCCACCATGACGGCATCGGTTTCCCGCACGATGGCTTCGAGATGGGTGATGGCCGACGGCTTCTCCAGCTTGGCGATGATGCGGCTGCGGCCGTCCACGATCTCCTTGATCTCCCGGATGTCTTCAGGCCGCTGGACGAAGGAAAGCGCCACCCAGTCCACGCCAAGCTGGAGCGCGAAGTCCAGGTCGCGCCGGTCTTTCTCGGTCAGTGCCGAGAGCGGCAAGACAGCGTCCGGCACGTTTACGCCCTTGCGGTCGGATAGCGGCCCGCCGGTGATGACGCGGGTGTCCGCAATTTCCTTGCCGCATTTTTCCACGCGCAGCCGGATGCGGCCGTCATCGAGCAGCAAATCGGTGCCCTGCCGCAGCGCCGCGAAGATTTCCGGATGCGGCAAGGCGACGCCGGCTTCATCGCCGGCCTGGTCGGACTTCAGGCGAAGTTGAAAAGGCGCGTCCTGCTGCAACTGCACAGGGCCATTGGCAAAGGTGCCGATGCGCAGCTTCGGCCCCTGCAGATCGGCAAGCACGCTGATCGGCCGGCCCGTCTCGCGCTCGATGTCGCGCACGATGTCGTAGCGCTTCTTGTGGTCTTCATGCGTGCCATGGCTGAAGTTGAGACGGAAGACATCCGCCCCGGCTTCGAACAGCTGTTGTATGGTGGCCCGATCGCTCGATGCCGGGCCCAGCGTGGCCACGATCTTGGCGTTGCGCCTGCGTCGCATGTTCATTGCATCCATCCTTTATCCGGCGATATAGATCGCACGAAAATCATTGACATTGGTCAGCGTGGGTCCGGTGATCACCGAGTCGTCCAGCGCTTCGAAAAAGCTGTGTCCGTCATTGTTCGCAAGCAGCTCGGCGGCATTGATGCGCTTTTGCCAGGCCCGCGTGAGCGAGTCCGGCGTCACGATCGCGCCGGCGATTTCCTCGATCCCGTCCACGCCATCGGTATCGCCCGCCAGGGCGTGAATGCCCGGATGCCGGTCGAGCGCGATGGCCAGCGCGAGCAGGAATTCGACATTGCGCCCGCCGCGCCCATGTCCCCGCACGGTGACCGTCGTCTCTCCACCCGAGAGCAGAATGCATGGCGGCTTGAACGGCTGATGACGTGTAGCGACCCGCTTTGCGATGCCGGCCATGACGGTGCCGACGCTACGCGCCTCGCCCTCGAGGTTGTCGCCGAGGATGCAGGTGGCTATGCCGGCCTGCTCGGCCACTCTGGCGGCAGCCTCCAGCGCTTTTTCCGGAGTGGCGATCAGGTGGGTCTCAATCCGTGCGAGACGGAGGTCGCCAGGCTTCACGGTTTCCCCGGGGCCGCTGCGCAGAATCTCCATCGCCGCGTCGGGCAGATCGATGCGGTAGCGAGCAATGATTTCCAGCGCATCTTCGCAGGTCGTCGGATCGGCCACCGTGGGGCCGGAAGCGATATCGATCGGATCATCCCCTGGCACGTCGGAAATTAGCAGCGTAACTACCTTTGCGGGATGGCAGGCGGCTGCCAGCCGGCCGCCCTTGATGGCCGACAGGTGCCGCCTGACGCAGTTCATTTCGGAAATGGTGGCGCCGCAGCGCAGCAGTTCCTTGTTGATGGCCTGCTTCTCCGGCAGGGACAGTCCCCGTGCCGGCAACGGCAGCAGGGACGAGCCGCCGCCGGAGATGAGGCAGATGACGAGATCATCCGGCGTCAATCCCCGCACCAGTTCGAGCATCTGTTCCGATGCCGCCAGGCCGGCCGCATCCGGGACCGGATGGGACGCCTCCACCACCCTGATCGCCCTGGTCGGCACCGCATAGCCGTAGCGGGTGACAACCAGGCCGCTCAAGGGCCGTTCCCAATGCGCTTCCAGTGCCTGCGCCATGCTGGCCGCCGCCTTCCCCGCGCCGACGACGATCGTGCGGCCTGCCGGATATGCGGGCAAAAAGGCGCCTATGGTTTTGCCGGGTGCAGCCGAATCGATGGCGGCATTGAACATGTCGGTAAGAAGCCGGCGGATCGCGGCCGATTGCATTGAAGGCATCATTCGCCCCTCACCGAGCTTGTACGCCGTATTGGGCCGCCGGAGCAAGCTGCTCGCCGTCGGCGTGAATCAGGGCCGCGGTCGCCCTCGGTGCTTCCTCCCTGGCGGCCTCGCCCTCATACAGGGCTTTCAAGTCGTCCGCATGGTACTCGCCGTTCAATACCGCGTCCGCGCGGTCCCGGTCCAGCGCACCGACCCAGCGGGCGATTGCCATCGTGCCGACCGCATTGCCGATGGTATTGGTGATGGCGCGCGCCTCGGACATGAAACGGTCGACGCCCAGCAGGAGCACCATGCCTTCGACCGGAATCTTGCCCATCGAAGCAAGCGTCGCAGCCAGGGTGATGAATCCCGATCCGGTCACGCCCGCCGATCCCTTGGAGGTCAGCATCAGCACGCCGAGCACGATCAGCTGGTCGGTGAGGGTCAGCGGCGTGTTGGTGGCTTGCGCGATGAAGATCGCCGCCATCGTGTAATAGATGCACTGGCCGTCGGGATTGAAGGTCAGTCCCGATGGAACGACCAGGCCGACGACCGGCTTGGAACAGCCTGCGAATTCCAGCTTCTTCATCATTTGCGGAACGACCGATTCCGATGAGCTCGTGCCCAGCACGGTGAAGATTTCCTCCTTCAGATACTTGAGGAATTTCCACAGGCTGAAGCCCGACATGCGCGCAATCGCGCCGAGCACCAGGAACACGAACAGGATGCAGGTAAGGTACATCGCACCCATGAGCTTGCCCAGCGAGACGATGCTGCCGAAGCCGTACTTGCCGACGGTGAACGCGATCGCGCCGAATGCGGCAACGGGCGCCACACGCATGATCATGCCGACGATGACGAACATGCCGTGCGAGAAGGCTTCGAGGAAATCAATGACCGGGGCGGCACGCTTGCCCATGTGCGACAGCGCGATGCCGAACAGCAGCGAAAACAGGATGATGGGCAGGATCTCGTTCTTCGCAAATGCGTCGATTATGCTGCTCGGAATAATGGTCAGCAGGAAGTCGATGAACGACTGGTTCTTCGCCGCATGGGTGTACGTCGAAATGCTGGCGGTATCCAGGGTCTTGGGATCGACATTCATGCCGGCGCCGGGCTGGACCACGTTGACGACGATCAGCCCCAGGGCAAGCGCGAACGTCGACAGCACCTCGAAGTAGATGAGCGCACGCGCGCCTACGCGGCCGAGATCCTTCATGCTCTCCATTTTCGCGATGCCAAGGACCACCGTGGCAAAGATCACGGGAGCGAACACCATCTTGATCAGCTTGATGAAGGCATCGCCGAGGGGCTTGAGGTCGGCGCCGAACTTGGGATAAAGGTGGCCTACCAGAACGCCGATGAGGACGGCGATGAGCACCTGCACATACAGGGCTCCGAAAAAGCGTTTGAACATGGATGTCTCCAGACGCCGTCACATCGGCGCAAGGCGATGTGACGGACGAGCCGTGGTGGGAGGCAAATTTACTGTTGTTTTTGCTGCCTCTTGCGACGTTCCGGAAACGCCGGAGCCGGGTCCGGCACCGGAACGATGAATGACGATGAATTGCTTGCTTGCCTGCTTACTTGCCGAGGTAGTCGCAGACAGCCTTCGTGACCTGCGCGGTCGTTGCCTTGCCGCCCAGGTCGGGGGTATGCACGCCGGAAGCGGTGACCGCCTCGATGGCCGCCATGAGCTTTTTCGCCGCATCTGCCTCGCCGAGATGTTCGAGCATCATTGCCGCCGTCCAGAAGGTCGCGGTCGGGTTGGCAATGCCCTTGCCGGTGATGTCGAAGGCCGAGCCGTGGATGGGCTCGAACATCGAGGGGAACTGGCGCTCGGGATTCAGGTTGGCCGTGGGACCGATGCCGAGGCTGCCCGACAGCGCCGCCGCCAGGTCCGAGAGAATATCCGCATGCAGATTGGTCGCCACGATGGTGTCGAGGGTCTGCGGCTTGAGCACCATGCGCGTGGTGACGGCATCGACCAGCTCGCGGTCGGTCTTGACTTCCGGATAGTCCTTCGCGACTTCGGCAAAGATTTCATCCCACATCACCATGCCGAAGCGCTGCGCATTCGACTTGGTGACGAGCGTGAGGTGCTTGCGGGGACGCTTGGCGGCGAGTTCGAACGCAAAGCGGTGAATGCGCTCGACCCCGGCGCGGGTGAAGACCGCGGTCTCGGTGCCGACCTCGATCGGCAGGCCGCGATGGGCGCGTCCGCCATGGCCGGCGTATTCGCCTTCGGAATTTTCACGCACGATGACCCAGTCGATCGCTTCGCCGTTGCGCAGCGGACTCTTGACGCCGGGCAGCACGCGCGCCGGGCGCACGTTCGCATACTGGTCGAATCCCTGGGCGATCGGCAGGCGCAAGCCCCACAGCGAAACATGGTCGGGCACTTCCTGGCTGCCGACCGCGCCGAAGAAAATCGCATCGAACTGCTTGAGCTTTTCCAGGCCGCCTTCGGGAATGTAATGGCCATGCTTCAGGTAGTACTCGGAGCTCCACGGGAAATGCTCCACTTCGAAGGCAAAATTGCCGTCGACCCTGGCCAGGGTATTGAGCACTTCCAGGCCAGCGTTGATGACTTCCGGACCAATGCCGTCGGCACCGATTGCCGCGATTTTATGAGTACGCATCTTTGATCTCCATATGAACGAGTGGCAACGTGCCTGCTGCAATTGCGCAATCTGCGCGTCTTGATGCGAACTTTACGCCGCTTATATCGAGATATAATCCCCGGTAATTCAACGTGGCCTTAACTTGAAGTTGACAATGAACCAGCAGACCGAATTCGCCTTCTTTGCGACGCTTATCAAGATGGGCAGCCTGACCGCCGCAGCGCGGGAGATGGACATCACCACGGCTGCAGTCAGCAAGCGGCTGGCGGCGCTGGAAGAACGCATCGGCGTCCGGCTTCTCAACCGTACGACACGACGCATCAGCCCCACCGTGGAGGGCGAGGTCTATCTGGCCGAGGCGAGGCGCATTCTTGCCGACATCGAGGAACTGGAAATGCGCCTGTCGAGCGCGCGCAGCAATCCGAAAGGCTTGCTGAGAGTCAATGCGACATTGGGGTTCGGGCGGCGTTACATCGCTCCGCTAGAGCATTTTCGTGTTGAGCTGCACCATTAAAGGTGGTGAATTTACAGCGGGGCCAAGAAGTCAAACTCTCACTCACGGTGAAGCGGGAGGCTGTCATGGCATGGCATCTTGGTCAAGCCTAC
>NZ_JACYXF010000080.1 GCF_015352985.1 Noviherbaspirillum malthae
CGGGCCATTGGTGACTGGATCGGCTTCTATAACACCCGGCGCCCGCATCAGGCACTGGGCATGAAAACGCCTGCTGAGGCATTCGCTTTAGCAGCATGATCTGAGCAGATTCTGCTGGGTCGATACATTTTTTCTTTTCCGAATCCCACAACGAGAATCCCGAAATAAAGCCCGGAAGCTTTTGCAAGACTTCCGGGCTTGGATGCGCATCGTATGGCATCCCGCGATTCAAGGCAGGGATGCCGTCGGCATGCTTCAGGACTTCAGCAGGCTTTGCAGCTCGCCGGACTCGTACATCTCGGTCATGATGTCCGAACCGCCGACGAATTCGCCTTTCACATACAGCTGCGGAATGGTCGGCCAGTTGGAATATTCCTTGATGCCCTGGCGCACATCCGCATCTTCCAGCACATTGACGGTGACGATATTGTCGACGCCGCATGCCTTCAGAATCTGAATGGCACGGCCGGAGAAGCCGCACTGCGGAAACTGCGACGTGCCCTTCATGAAAAGCACCACCGGGTGCTGCGTTACGGTTTCTTTGATCCAGCTCTGTACGTCGCTCATGGTCTTACTCCTGCAGATTGAAGATGGCTCCATTATATGGAAAACGCAGGCGGTCGGCAGACAATGCACTGCCGGCACTTGGGATCTGCCCGGACAGCCGACGGATTGCATTCGGCGGCAGTGCATCGTGCCGGGAGCGTCCGGTCCCGGCCGAGCCGGCCGAAACGCTCGCATGGTTGAAGGCTTATATCACTCCCGAGTTGGGACATGCCGAATGAGATCGATGGATTTCTCGACTGGCTAGGCCAAGGTTGCAGATCAGGAGTCCATAGCGGGGCTATGGATGACGAGTGCAACGCCGCCCGGCGAAAAAAGAAGCGATCTCATGGCATGGAGTGGCTTGGGATTGGTATCAAGCTTTCAGCTTTGCAAACGCGGCAGCCATCGCATTGTTGACGGCGGGCTGCGACCGCTGCTGGTGTTGGCCGAGGCGCTTGGCATCGGTACGGTCGCCGCGCTGCTCCGGACGTGCGCCGGCCGGCTGGGGCGAATCGCTCAGGCGCATGGTCAATGCGATGCGGCGGCGCTTCTCATCGACTTCCAGCACCTTGACTTTCACCACCTGTCCGGCCTTCACCACGGTATGCGGATCGCGCACGAAGGTGTTCGACAGCGCCGAAATATGCACCAGTCCATCTTGATGGACGCCGATGTCGACGAAGGCGCCGAAGGCCGCCACGTTCGTCACCACGCCCTCGAGAATCATGTCGGGACGCAGGTCCTTGATATCCTCGACGCCCTCCTTGAAGGTCGCGGTGGTGAACTCGGGGCGCGGGTCGCGGCCGGGCTTTTCCAGTTCCTTGAGGATGTCGGTGATGGTGGGGACGCCGAACTTCTCATCCGCATACTTCGCCGGCTGGATGCTCTTGAGCAGCTTGCCGTCGCCAATGACGCCTTTCACGTCCTTCTTGATGTCGGCCAGGATTTTCTCGACCACCGGATAGGATTCCGGGTGCACCGCGGACGCATCCAGCGGATTGTCGCCGTTCATGATGCGCAAAAAGCCGGCGGCCTGCTCGAAGGTCTTGTCCCCGAGGCGAGGCACTGCCTTCAGCGAGGCGCGCGAGGTGAACATGCCTTTCATGTCGCGGTAGTTGACGATGCTTTGCGCCACGCTGGCGTTGAGTCCGGACACGCGCGCGAGCAGTGGAGCGGAGGCGGTGTTCACATCCACGCCGACCGCATTGACGCAATCCTCGACCACGGCATCGAGCGAGCGGGCCAGCTGCGTCTGTCCGACATCATGCTGGTATTGCCCCACGCCGATGGACTTCGGGTCGATTTTCACGAGTTCCGCCAGCGGATCCTGCAGGCGCCGTGCGATCGATACCGCGCCGCGCAGCGACACATCCAGCTCCGGCAATTCGCGGGAAGCGAATTCCGAGGCGGAATACACGGACGCGCCTGCTTCCGAGACCACGATCTTGGTCAGCTTGAGTTCGGGGTGCTGCTTGATCAGGTCCTGCGCCAGCTTGTCGGTTTCCCGGGAAGCGGTGCCGTTGCCGATGGAGATCAATGCGACCTGGTGCTTCTGCGCAAGCAGGGCCAGCGTATGCAGCGAGCCGTGCCAGTCGTTGCGCGGCTGGTGAGGATAGATCGTTGCCGTATCGACCACCTTGCCGGTCGCATCGACCACCGCCACCTTGACGCCGGTGCGCAGTCCAGGGTCCAGCCCCATGGTCGCGCGCGGACCCGCCGGCGCGGCCAGCAGCAGGTCCTTCAGGTTGCGGGCAAACACATTGATCGCTTCGACTTCCGCTCGCTCGCGCAGGGCCGTCATCAATTCGGTTTCAAGATGCATGAAGGTCTTCACGCGCCAGGTCCAGCGCACGGTGTCGGCAAGCCACTTGTCCGCCGGGCGGCCCTGGTTGCTGATGCCGAAGCGGACAGCGATCCTGCCTTCGCAGGGATTGTGCGGCGCATCCCATTTCGGCTTTTCCTCTTCGCTGTCGAGGCGAAGCGAGACATTCAGGATTTCCTCGCGGCGTCCGCGGAACAGGGCCAGCGCGCGATGGGAGGGAATGGTGTTCAGCGTTTCGGAGTAGTCGAAGTAATCCGCGAACTTGGCGCCCGCGTCTTCCTTGCCCTCGACCACTTTCGACTCGACCACGCCGTGTTCGGTCAGGTATTCGCGCAGGGTCTGCAGCAGCGTCGCATCTTCGGCGAAGCGCTCCATCAGGATCTGGCGCGCGCCATCCAGCGCAGCCTTGGTGTCGGCCACGCCGGGATTGTCGCCGTTGTCGGTGCTGAAGGCCGGCTTCAGGTACTTGGCCGCTTCCTCTTCGGGATTGAGCGCAGGATTGCCGAGCAGGGCATCGGCCAGCTCGGTCAGGCCGGCTTCGGCGGCGATCTGCGCCTTGGTGCGGCGCTTGGGCTTGTAGGGCAGGTACAGGTCTTCGAGCCGGGTCTTGTCTTCGGCATGGGTGATCGCGTCCAGCAGCTCGGGCGTCATTTTCCCCTGCTCGTCGATGGAGGCGATGATCGCTGCGCGGCGGTCTTCGAGTTCGCGCAGATAGCGCAGGCGCTCTTCCAGCAGGCGCAGCTGCGTATCGTCCAGGCCGCCGGTCGCTTCCTTGCGGTAGCGAGCGATAAAGGGCACGGTCGCGCCTTCATCGAGCAAGGCAATGGCGGCGGCAACCTGTGCCGGTTTGGCGGCGAGTTCTAGGGCGAGACGTTGTTCAATCGAAGGCAGCATGAGATTCGGATAAGAAGAAAAACAAGCGAATGATGATACGCAAATTACGCGGGAGCGCCAGTCTTGACAGGCCGAAAATGCAGGAGCGCGACACGGCGTGATTTGAAGCGAGAGGATTGCAGAAATGCCAAGCGGGTGTTCATCCCGGATACCGGCCGCCGCTCACGCGCTCGATGCCGGCGAGGTCTTGCCAGCTTTGCACGGCCTCGAAGCCGCGTTCGGCGAGCAGGCCGCGCACTGCCTGCGCCTGGTCGTAACCATGTTCCATCAGCAGCCAGCCGCCTTCGAGCAGGTGCGAAGGCGCATGCTGCACGATGGCGCGCAAGGCGCTCAAACCGTCCGCATGGTCGGTCAGCGCATCCACCGGTTCGAAGCGGAGATCGCCCTGCGACAGATGAGGATCCCGGGCAACGATATAGGGCGGATTCGACACGATGAGGTCGTGGCGGACGCCATCCTGCAGCGCGGCGTACCAGTCGCTTTGGATCAGGCGCACCGTGCAGGCATGGCGCTGCGCATTGCGGCGGGCGACTTCCAATGCGGCTGCGCTGACGTCCACCGCGGTCACCGTCGCATCCGGCCGGCTGTGCGCAATCGCGATGGCAATCGCACCGGTGCCGGTGCCGAGGTCGAGCGCGCGTCCATTCTGCGGAAGACGCTCCAGCGCCAGTTCAACCAGCAGTTCCGTTTCCGGCCGCGGTATCAGCACGTCCGGCGTGGTGTGCAGGGCCAGTCCGAAGAATTCGCGCTCGCCGGTGATATAGGCAATCGGCTCGCCGGCGATGCGGCGCCTGAACAGTTGCGACAGCCGGACTGCCTCTTCCTGGCCGAGCGCACGGTCCGACTGGGTAATCAGTTGCACGCGCGTCAGCCCGAGGCTGTGGCAGACAAGAATCCTTGCATCGACCGCATCGATCGGCGGCCGCTTCAGCAGCGCACCGAGCGTCGTGCCGGGCGCGATGACGAATGCGGAAGGCGGCGAACCGGAATCGGTATGCATGGATGAAAACCGGTTGATCAGCGGCTCTGGCGCAGCGCGGCCCAGATCAGCAGAATGGCAAGAATGGCGAACCAGATCAGCGACCACTGCGGGATGGACAGGCCGATGATCGGCTCGTACTCCGCGCTGCACAGGCCGTCGGCCTTGAACAGGAAGGGCATCAGTTCGGCGGTGAAAATCTTGTTCAGCGAGGTTTCCAGCGGATCGATGCCGCAGGAGACGGACGGATGCGCCTTCACCCAGAGATGCCAGCCGGCGATGCCGCCGCCGACCAGCGCCGCCAGTGCGCCGAGCAATGCGCCTGTCTTGGTGGCGGCACGCGGCATCGCGGCAAAGATGAAGCACAGCAGGCCGACCGCGACGAATGCATAGCGCTGCAGCACGCAAAGCGGGCAGGGCAGCATTTCCCTCACGTGCTGCAGATACAGCGCATAACCGACCAAAGCGAAGCAAATGATGCCGGCGGCGACCAGTACGGGTTTGGATGTTCTCATCTGGACAATGTTGTAAGTTGGTAATGCCATGTGACTGACATGGCGTTTGATGGTTCTGGTGCGCAACTATGTTGAACTATTGCACAACTCTTTGAAACGCGTCGCAGGCAGCAGCATGATGCCGGCAAGCCTCATACTTCTTCGGCCAGCGTAGCCAGCAGTTCCGCCTGGTGCTCGGCCATCAGCGCATTGGTCAATTCTTCCAGGTCGCCGTCCATGATGAAGTCGAGCTTGTACAGCGTCAGGTTGATGCGGTGATCCGTCATCCTTCCCTGCGGGAAATTGTAGGTGCGGATGCGTTCGCTGCGGTCGCCCGAGCCGATCAGCGACTTCCGCGTCGCGGCTTCCTTGGCCTGCTGTTCGCGCAGTTGTACATCCTTGATGCGCGCGGCCAGCACCTTCAGCGCCGACGCCTTGTTCTTGTGCTGGCTGCGGTCGTCCTGGCACTCGACCACGATGCCGGTCGGGAAGTGGGTGATGCGGATCGCCGAATCGGTCTTGTTGATGTGCTGGCCGCCGGCACCGGAAGCGCGGAAGGTGTCGATGCGGATATCGGCCGGATTGATGTCGACGTCAGATACTTCATCGGCTTCCGGCATCACCGCCACGGTGCAGGCGGAAGTATGGATGCGGCCTTGGGTCTCGGTGGCCGGCACCCGCTGCACGCGATGGCCGCCGGACTCGAATTTCAGCTTCGAATAGGCGCCGTGTCCGATCAGGCGCACGATCACTTCCTTGTAGCCGCCGATCTCCGACGGCGACTCGGACACCATCTCGACCTGCCAGCGGTTGCGCTCGGCATAGCGGGTGTACATGCGCAGCAGATCGCCCGCGAACAGGGCCGCTTCATCGCCGCCGGTGCCGGCGCGGATTTCGAGATAGATGTTGCGTTCGTCGTTGGGGTCCTTGGGCAGCAGCATCTTCTGTAGATCGATTTCCGCCTGCTCGATGCGCGCCTTCGCCGCGGCGATTTCCTCCTGCGCCAGTTCCTTCATGTCGGGATCGGACAGCATGTCCTGGGCGGTCGTGATGTCTTCGCCGGCCTGAACGTAATCCTTGTACAAGGCCACCAGCGGACCAAGTTCGGCATGCTCGCGCGTGAGCTTGCGGTACTGATCCATGTCGGCGGTGGCGCCTTCCTGCATCAGCAGGCTGTTCACTTCCTCGAGCCGCTCGGTCAGCTGGTCGAGTTTTGCAAGCATTGAAGGTTTCATAAGCGTGGCTCTAGTCGAATTCTTGAAGGGATGACGCGTTGCCGCTTGAAGGAGAGAATGGCGATCGACCGGCCGAAAACGGCGGAAGGCGCAGAAGGGCCCCGCTAGCGCTTGGTGCGGAAAAGCTGGGGCAGGAGTGCTGCGAGCCGGGCGCGTTCATCGCCCTGCGCATTGTTCAAGGCTTGCTGCGGGCCATGCAGGAACTTCGCGGTCAGCCCCTTCGACAGTGCTTCCAGCACCGCATCGATATCCTCGCCCTTGGCGAGCAGCTTCCTGGCGCGCTCAAGCTCGGCCAGGCGCATGGCCTCGCTGCTTTCATGCAGGTTGCGGATGAGCGGCACGACGGCGCGGGTGTCAATCCAGTGCATGAAGGCCTGCACGCGGTTCTCGATGATGGCTTCGGCCTGCGCCACGGCGGCCTGCCGGTTTTCGATGCCGGTCTGCACGGCTGCGCCGAGATCGTCGACCGTGTACAGGAAAACGTCGTCGAGGCGGCCGACTTCGGGTTCGATGTCGCGCGGTACTGCGAGATCCACCATGAAGATCGGTTTGTGGCGCCGCGCCTTGACCGCGCGTTCCACCATGCCCAGGCCGATGATCGGCAGGGACGAGGCGGTGCTGGACACCACGATGTCGAACTGCGCCAGCTGATCCGGCAGTTCGGCCAGGCGGATGGCGCGGCCGTTGAAACGGTGGGCCAGCGACTCGCCGCGCTCCAGCGTACGGTTGGCGATGGTCAGCGTCTTCGGGTTCTGGGCGGCGAAGTGGGTCGCGCAAAGCTCGATCATTTCGCCGGCGCCGATGAACAGCACATTTTGCTCGGACACGGTATCGAAGATGCGCTGCGACAGGCGCACCGCGGCGGCGGCCATGGACACGCTGTGCGCGCCGATCTCGGTCGTGGTACGGACTTCCTTCGCGACCGCGAAGGTGCGCTGGAACATCTGGTGCAGGTAGGTGCCGAGCCCGCCGGCCTCATCGGCCTTGCGCACCGCATCCTTCATCTGCCCCAAGATCTGGGCTTCGCCGAGCACCATGGAATCGAGGCCGGATGCCACGCGGAATGCATGACGCACGGCATTATCCTGCGGCAGCGTGTACAGAAAGGGACGGAGTTCGGAATAGGACAGCTTGTGGTATTCGGCCAGGAAGCGCGCAGTAGCGTCGATCGCGGCCTCCACGCCGCCGGGAATGTCGCTGGCGGCATACAGCTCGGTGCGGTTGCAGGTCGACAGGATGGCAGCTTCATCGCTCGTGCCCGTGGCCGTTTCGCGTCCGAACCACGCGCGCGCCGACGCCACCGCCTGACCGATCTGGTCCGCGGGAAAGGCGACCTTTTCGCGCAGGGAAACCGGCGCGGTGGTGTGATTGAGACCGACTGCGAGAAGCTGCATGATTAGCGTAAAGCTGAAATCCTGTGTGGCACTCGCTATTATAGCCTGTTGCACCCCTGCACAGACTGTTGACAAAAGCACAGCGCTACTTGGATGGCTGCGGCAGCAGCGCTGCAAAGTCTGTTCAAGGCTTGCTACGAAAGCTGTTCAAGCCGATAACCGTAGCTATAGACTGGCGCCAGCCTGAATCCGTTCTCCGGATTCAATCCCAGCTTGCTGCGCACGCGCGAGACATGGGTATCCATGGTGCGGGAAGGCAGGTCGAGTTCGCGCGACCAGACCGCATCCTTGATGAAGGCGCGCGACAGCGGTCGGCCCAGATGGCGGAAAAACAGCAGCGCCAGGTCGAATTCCTTGCGGGTCAGATCGAGCGTGGCGCCGTCCCGCGTGATGCGGCCGCTGCCAAGTTCGAAACAGTAGGGACCGAACACGGCATGGTCCTGCGCATGCAGAGCCGGGTAGGCCCTGCGCAGCAGCACCTCGCAGCGCAGGGCCAGTTCGTTGCGGCGTATCGGCTTGACAAGATAGTCCGATGCACCGGCCGCAAGCGCCGCCATGGCGTCTTCGATGCGGTTGCGCTCGGTGAGTGCAAGCACCGGCAAGGAGGGCGACTGTTGCCGCAGTTGCTGCACGATGAGTTGCGGACTGCTGTCCGATTGCCAATCGATTACGCAGAGCTGCAACTCATTCTGCTGCATGCGGCTGCGCTCCAGGCGAAAACAATCATGCCCGCTTGAGGACAAGATTTCACGTATCGCTTCGGCCAGTTCCTGGTCGTTGGTATGAAAGGCAACACGCATGGGCTTGAGGAAGAGATGGCGGACTACTTTGCATTTTACGTAGTTGCCTCATGCGGTGCAGCGCGGCAAGCATTTGCAGAAAACTGATGACGGCTTGGCTTGTCAGCTTATGTTCAGCCATCGCATCCGAGACCGGAAAAGAAAAAGGGCCCAGCCGAAGCTGAGCCCTGAATCTTGGTGGCCCGGGGCGGAATCGAACCACCGACACAAGGATTTTCAATCCTCTGCTCTACCGACTGAGCTACCAGGCCAAGAAGTCCGCAAGTATAGCAAGGATCTGGAAATTTACAAGTGCCTGGAGAAAAAACTGTTTCGAGCCACCGGCTATAATGGGTCAAGACACGGCGCCACGCGGCGCGCGTGCCTGCATTTGTCTCGAACGGATTCTGCTTTATGCAAATACAAAGCGATGTGTGTGTGATCGGCAACGGCGCGGTCGGCAAGGCTGCCGCGCTCGGATTTGCCCAGGCCGGCCTGAGCGTGAGCCTGCTTGCGCCAGCGGAAGCAGTCGGTGCGGGCAAGGAGGAGGGCGGCTGGGATGTGCGCGTCTATGCATTGAACCATGTCGCCAATGAGCTGCTGGCTTCGCTCAAGGTATGGAGCGCAATGGACGCGTCGCGCATCGCGCCGGTGGATGCGATGATCGTCAAGGGTGACGGCGCGCAGGGCGGTCGGCTCGACTTCGATGCCTTCGGCGCGCGGACCGGCGCGCTGGCCTGGATCGTCGAAGACAGCAATCTCAACAATGCGCTGGATGCGGCATTGAAGTTCGCGCCCAACACGCGCGTCGTCAACGGCCGGGCGACGCGCCTGCGCCTGGATCTCGAAGAAGCCGGCGTCGAACTCGACAACGGCGACGTCCTGACCGCTTCGCTGGTGGTCGGCGCCGACGGCGCGCAGTCATGGGTGCGCGGACAGTGCGATATCGGGCTCGACTATCGAAGCTACGGGCAGCAGGCGATCGTCGCCAACTTCGAATGCGAACGTCCGCACCAGGGCGCAGCCTATCAGTGGTTCACTTCCGAGCAGGGTATCGTGGCGCTGCTGCCCTTGCCCGGCAACCGGACTTCGCTGGTCTGGTCGGCGCCGGATGCGCTTGCGCAAAACCTGATGGCCGGGTCCGCCTCGGCGCTGGCCGAGCGCGTGGGCGCCGTCAGCGGCCATGTGCTCGGTGCACTGACGCCGGTGCAGCCGGAAGTCGTCAAGGCCTTTCCGCTGCGCCTGATGCGTCCGCATGCCATCATTGCGCCGCGCGTTGCGCTCATCGGCGATGCCGCCCACGTCGTGCATCCGCTCGCCGGCCATGGCATGAATCTCGGCTTTGCCGATGTGGTCGGCCTGCTCAGGGCAGTCTCGCAGCGTGAATCGCACCGCGACTGCGGCGACGAGCGCGTGCTCGGCCGCTATGCGCGTTCGCGCAAGGAGGATATCCTGCTGATGCAGGCGGCGACCGATGGCCTGGAGCGTCTTTTCTCCAGCACGCTGGAGCCGGTGAGGATCGCGCGAAACATTGGATTGAACCTGGTCAACAAACTGCCAGTCTTAAAGCGAGCCCTGATTTCCCATGCGATGGGAAAGAGATCGTAATGGACGTAACAAGCGGCCGATATTTGCAGAAGGAAGAAACAACATCATGATCACATTGACCAGACTGGCCGCCGCCGCGCTGCTGTGCCTGACCGCCACCGCGGCATCTGCCCAGACCGGGCCGGAAGCCGCCATCAAGAAATCGCTGGAGCCGCGCCTCGGCGAAGGCATCAAGGTGGATTCGGTCACCAAGACGCCTTACGGCGGCTTGTATGAAGTGCGCATCGGCGGCGACATTTTCTATACCGATGCCAAGGGCGATTACCTGTTCGTCGGCCGCGTCATCGATACGAAGACGATGCAGGATCAGACCAAGGCCCGCGTCGATGAAATCAACAAGATCAAGTTCTCCGAGCTGCCGTTCGACTCCGCGCTCAAGATGGTCAAGGGGAACGGCAAGCGCGTGATCGCAGTCTTCGAGGACCCGAACTGCGGCTACTGCAAGCGCTTCCGCCAGACGCTCAACGACATGGACAACGTGACGGTCTACACCTTCATGTACAACATCCTGTCGGAAGACTCGGTCACCAAGTCGCGCAACATCTGGTGTACGGCCGACCGCGTCAAGGCATGGGACGACTGGATGTTGAACGGCAAGGCCGCTCCGCCCGCGCCGGCCAACTGTACCGCGCCGCACGAGAAGATCTTTGCCCTCGGCCAGAAGTTCAAGATCACCGGCACGCCGACGGTGTTCTTCGCCGACGGCACGCGCATTCCCGGCGCAGTGGATGCCAAGGCGCTGGAATCCAAGCTGGCCTCGATCAAGTAAGCCGGACCTTCACGCGACAAGCCGGCGGCAGTTCACACGGCCAGGTACAGCAACTCATCAATGGCACGCATTCCTGCGGGAACGTGCCATTTTTCATGGCCGGACGCCGTTTATTCCATCGAACTATAATCATTCGAAACCACTCCGGAGACAGCCATGTTCAACGCCATTTTGCTCAGCAAGAATGATGACGGTTCGACAGATGCAAAACTGACCCAGCTCGACGATGCGCAATTGCCGGCCGACGGCGATGTGACGGTGCGCATCGACTATTCCACCATCAACTACAAGGACGGCCTGGCCATTACCGGCAAATCGCCGGTCGTGCGCAAGTGGCCGATGGTGCCCGGCATCGACGGCGCCGGCGAAGTCGTCGCCTCCTCGCATCCGGAATGGAAGGCAGGCGATGCCGTCGTCCTCAATGGCTGGGGCGTGGGCGAAGTGCACATGGGCTGCCTTGCGCAGCGCGCCAGGCTCAAGGGCGACTGGCTGATCCGCCGTCCCGACAATATCTCGGCGCGCAATGCGATGGCTATCGGCACGGCGGGCTACACCGCGATGCTGTGCGCGATGGCGCTGCAGGAGAAGGGCATTGCCAAGGACAGCGGCGAGATACTGGTGACGGGCGCTTCGGGCGGCGTCGGCAGCGTGGCCATCGCGATCCTGTCGGCATGGGGCTATCGCGTCATTGCCTCCACCGGCAAGGCGTCCGAAGCTGCCTACCTGAAGGCGCTCGGCGCTGCAGACATCATCGACCGCGCCGAATTGTCCGCGCCCGGCAAACCCTTGCAGAAGGAACGCTGGGCCGGCGTCGTCGATTCGGTCGGTTCGCACACATTGGTCAATGCCTTGGCGCAGACCCGCTACGGCGGCGCGGTGGCAGCCTGCGGACTGGCGCAGGGCCTTGATCTTCCGGGTTCGGTGGCACCCTTCATCCTGCGCGGCATTTCGCTGCTCGGCATCGACAGCGTGATGGCGCCGCGTCAAAAGCGGGAGGCTGCATGGCAGCGCCTGGCGAGCGACCTTCCGCTCGACAGGCTGGAACAGATGATCCAGGAGATCAGCCTGGAGGAAGCCCTGCCCCGCGCCCGCGACATCATCGAAGGCAAGGTGCGCGGAAGGCTGGTGGTGGATGTCAACCGCTGAACCTCATCGAGCCGCAGCTATCGCCGGCATTCTCCTGGCCGGAGGGCGGGGAACGCGTTTCGATCCGAGCGGCCGGCGCGACAAGCTGCGGCAGGCCTTGCCCGAGGGAGAATCGGTCGCCGTGGCCGCCGCCAGGAACATGCTGGCCGTATTGCCGGCGGTGATCGCCGTCGTGCGCCACGATAATCAGGAACTGGCGCTGGCACTGCAGCAGGCTGGATGCACGGTCAGTTCTTGCAATGACTCGGGGCAGGGCATGGCGGCTTCGCTGGTGCACGGGCTGCTGCAGGCGAAGGACGCGGCCGGATGGATCATTGCGCTGGCCGACATGCCGTATGTGGCAGGAAGCACCATCGCGGCACTTCGCGATGCGCTCGCTGACGGCGCCGACATCGCGGCGCCGGTCTGGAACGGCAAGCGCGGCAATCCGGTGGGCTTTGGCCGCCTTCATCTGGATGCGCTGCTGCAGCTGCGCGGAGACGAGGGCGCGCGCAGTCTGCTCAAGTCTTGTCCTGTGGTGGAGGTGCCGGTGAACGATCCCGGCATCCGCCGCGACATCGATACGCCGGACGATCTACCCGCAGCCTGCGGCGCGGACGCAGGCGAGCGCCAATGACTGCGCCGCCGTCCATGCCTTACACTATGCGGCTTCCATCCTCGTTCCGGACTGCATGAATACCCATTTCGTCAACAAGCGCCTCGCGCATCTGCTCGGTTATGCCGGCCTCGCTCCCTTCGTGCTGCTGACGCTCGGGGCATGGGCCGTGCACAGCGACTGGCTGGCCTATTTCATCCGCGGGCAGCTTGCCTACGGCATTGCCATCCTGTCGTTTCTGGGAGGCATACACTGGGGCGCCGTCATGATGTCGGGCGAGTTGACCATGGAGCAGACCCGCAAGGCATTGGTCTGGAGCGTCCTGCCCGCGCTCATCGCATGGTTCTCCACCATGATGGGCGGATTCGGTTTCGCCATGCTGATGGCGGGCTTCATCGCCGCCTATCAGGCCGACAAGCGGCTGTTCGCATGGTACCGGTTCGAACCGTGGTTCCTGCAGCTGCGCCTGAAACTCACCGTCGTCGTCGTGGTCATGCTGATGCTCACCGTCATCGCAGCCAACGTCAAAGGATAAGAAGGACAAGTACACGCATGAGAAACGCCATCAACTACACCATCACGCCCAAGGACCCGGCGGCGCATCTGTTCGAAGTCACGCTGAGCGTCGACAAGCCGGCGCCGGAAGGGCAGACCTTCTCCCTGCCCGCATGGATTCCGGGCAGCTACATGATTCGCGAGTTCGCCCGCAACATCGTGCGCATTGCCGCCGAATCGCGGGACGGCCAGGTCGCGCTGGCAAAGCTCGACAAGCATACCTGGCAGGCGGCGCCCTGCAACGGCCGCCTCGTGCTGACGTATGAGGTCTATGCCTGGGATCTGTCGGTGCGTGCCGCGCATCTCGACCAGACCCACGGCTTCTTCAACGGCACCAGCGTCTTCCTCGCGGTACACGGTCAGGAAGACTTGCCGCACGTGATCGATATCCGCCGCCCCGAAGGCGATGAATACAAGGCGTGGCGCGTCGCCACCGCGATGCCGGAACTGAAAGCCAGGCGCTACGGCTTCGGCACCTATATCGCAGCGGACTATGACGAGCTCATCGATCATCCGGTCGAGCTCGGCACTTTCGCCGTTGCCACCTTCAAGGCGCACGGCGTGCCGCACGACATCGTGTTCACCGGCCGCATTCCCAACTTGGATCTGGCGCGCCTCTGCAACGACCTGAAAAAGGTCTGCGAAGCGCAGATCGCACTGTTCGAACCCAAGACGCGGCGCGCGCCGATGGACCGCTATGTGTTCATGACCATGGTGGTGGGCGACGGCTACGGCGGCCTTGAACATCGCGCATCGACGGCGCTGATCTGTTCTCGCGCCGACTTGCCCGTGATCGGGCAGAAGGAAGCGACCGACGGCTACCGCACCTATCTGGGACTGTGCAGCCACGAATACTTCCATACCTGGAACGTCAAGCGCATCAAGCCGGCGGTGTTCGCGCCCTACGACTTGCGCAGCGAAGGCTACACCTCGCTCCTCTGGCTGTTCGAGGGATTCACCAGCTATTACGACGACCTGATGCTGGTGCGCAGCGGCCTGATGGATGAAAAGCAGTATTTCAAGACGCTGTCCAAGACCATCAACGGCGTTTTGCGCGGCAGCGGCCGCACCAAGCAAAGCGTGGCCGAGTCGAGCTTCGACGCCTGGGTCAAGTATTACCGGCAGGATGAAAATGCGCCGAACTCCATCGTCAGCTATTACGCAAAAGGATCTCTCGTCGGCTTGGCCCTCGACCTGACGATACGCGAGCAGACCAATGGCAAGAAGTCGCTGGACGATGTGATGCGGACCCTGTGGCAGCGCTACGGACGCGACTTCGACAGCCTCGGCCAAGGCCTTGGCGAGACCGAGGCGCTGAAGCTGTTCGAGGAAGTCACGGGCGTCAAGCTGAAGCGGTTCTTCGAACGCTACATCCACGGCACCGACGATCTGCCGTTCGACAAGCTGCTTGCGCCCTTTGCCGTCAATGTCGACGACAACCGCAAGAACGCCAAGCCCAGCCTCGGCGTGCGCACGACGCGCGAAGGCAACGACTGCAAGCTGGCGAATGTCCATGAAGGCGGGCCGGCCCACGCAGCAGGTCTGTCCGCCGGCGATCTCCTGATTGCGGTAGACGGACTGCGGGTGACGGCAACCAATCTGGAGACGGTGCTGGCCCGCTACCGCGCCGGCGATACGGTGCTGCTGCATGCGTTCCGGCGTGATGAATTGATGGCCTTCAATGCGGTGCTGGTGCAGGGCGATACGCCGCAAGTCACTCTTGAGCCGCAGGACAAGCCTGCGCCGCAAGCCCGCAGGCGCGCAACATGGCTGGTAGCCGCTTGAGCGGGGCATGATTCCCTCGGCATTGCCGTGTGCTAAACCGCCGGCAATGTCTTTCCGCAATTTCCAGCGAGTATTGCGCTGACATTCATACGGCGCTGCGGCGAGTCTGGCTGCGCGCCGCCTTCCTTTCCTCCATTCCAATTCGCTCCGGCAAGTGCAACTTGCCAGGCTTGCATCGCTCTATCTCAACACGACTTGGCAAACGCCATCACATCAACGCCGGATGATTCCGCAGCGCACGGCTTTGTCGAACAGGAAAGGGCAATGCAATGACAACGAGCTTCAGAAAAGGCGATAAGGTCGAATGGCATTCATCGCAGGGCACCGTGCATGGAACGGTGCTGCAGAAACTCACCGAACCGACCGACATCAAGGGTCATCATGTCGCCGCCTCGCCGGACGAGCCGCAATACCTGGTCCGCAGCGACAAGACAGGTGCGGAAGCGGCGCACAAGGCCGATGCCTTGAAGAAGTCCCACTGATTGCTGAGATTGAACCGACAACAAGGAAAAATCATGAGACTGCAAAGCGACAATTGGGTGCAGCGCACCCTGATTTCGGGAACGGTATCCGGCGTGGCCACTGCGCTCGCCGCATCGGTTGCCGGCAAGCGCGACGCCGAATCCTATGCCGCGCCGCTCAACGCCACAAGCCATATCGTCTGGGGCGACGAAGCGGCCATGCACGACGAGCCGTCGATGAAATATACGGTCACGGGCTTTCTTCTCACGCATGCCTCGGCGATTTTCTGGGCATCGATCTACGAGAAGTGGTTTGCGCCGAGTGAAGACGATGCCGATGCCTCCCCGCTGAAGCCGCTGATGGGTGCAGCCGTCGTCACTGCGGGTGCTTACGTCACGGATTATTACCTGGTGCCGAGACGCTTCACGCCGGGCTACGAGAAGCGCGTTTCCGGAAAGTCGCTGTCGGCGATTTACGGCGTGCTGGCATTGGGATTGGCAGCACGCGCATTGATGGCTCGCCGCAATGACGGACGGCAATATGATCGCCAGTACGAAGAGCAGTGGCAGCAGGACTACTGACGCTGCTGTTTGAACTTCAAAAGAAAAAACAGCGCGGAAAGCCTAACTTTCCGCGCTGCCTTCAGCTTGCCGCCAAAGCGATTGATGTCGCCTGATCAGAAGAACAGGCGCTGCAGCTCCTCGCCCGGATTGTCGGCCCGCATGAATGCCTCTCCAACGAGGAAGGCATTCACGTTCGCGTCGCGCATCTGCCTGACGTCGTCCGCCGTCAAAATGCCTGACTCCGTCACGACCAGCTTGTCGGATGGAATGCGCGGCAGCAGGCCCAGCGTTGTCTGCAGCGAAGTCTCGAAGGTGCGCAGGTTGCGGTTGTTGATGCCAACCATGCGCGTCTTCAGCCGCAGTGCCGCATCGAGCTCATCGCCGTCATGCACTTCAACCAGAACGCCCATGCCCAGATCATGGGCGCAGGCTTCGAGTTCCGCCATCAGGCCATGGTCAAGTGCCGCCACGATCAGCAGGATGCAGTCCGCACCCCACGAGCGCGCTTCATACACCTGGTAGGGATCGACCATGAAGTCCTTGCGCAGCACGGGAATGGCGCAGGCTGCACGCGCCTGCTGCAGGTATTCCGGTGCGCCCTGGAAGAATTGCACATCGGTCAGCACCGACAGGCAGGCCGCGCCGTGATCTGCATAGCTCTGTGCAATTTCAGCCGGCCGGAAGTCGGCGCGCAGCACGCCTTTCGACGGCGAGGCCTTTTTCACTTCCGCAATCACGCCCGCCTTGCCGGCAGCGATCTTTGCCCGCAGGCTGTCTTCGAACCCGCGCAGTGTGCGGCGCGCTTCGGTATTGCTGTCGACGTCGCGGCGCAGGCTGGCCAGGTCGCGCTGCTTCTTCGCAGCGGCGACTTCGTCTTTCTTGACGTCGAGGATCTTGTTGAGAATGTCCGACATGGTGGCTTGAATGCAGAATCAGGTTGAGGCTTATTGCGATTTCGCGGCGCCGAGCTGCTGCGTCACTTGGATGAATTGCTCCAGCTTGCTGCGGGCTGCACCCGACGCCAGCGTCTCGCGCGCCTTGGCCAGACCGTCGGCGATCGAGGAAGCCACACCTGCCGCATACAGCGCTGTGCCGGCATTGAGCACGACGATGTCGCGCACCGGGCCGGGCGTATTGTCGAGTGCTTCCAGCACCTTTGCCTTGGACTCTTCCGCACCCGATACTTTGAGGTTGCGGCTGGCCACCATCTGCAGGCCGAAGTCTTCCGGATGGATTTCGTATTCGCGGACTTCGCCGTTGATCAGCTCGCCGACCATCGTTCCCGCGCCGAGCGAGACTTCATCCATGTTGTCGCGGCCCCAGACCACGATCGCATGCTTTGCGCCGAGGCGCTGCAGCACGCGCACCTGGATGCCGACCAAGTCCGGATGGAACACGCCCATCAGGATGTTGGCGGCGCCTGCCGGGTTGGTCAGCGGTCCGAGAATATTGAAGATGGTGCGCACGCCCAGTTCCTTGCGCACCGGCGCGGCATGCTTCATCGCCGCATGGTGGTTCGGCGCGAACATGAAGCCGATGCCGGTCTCTTCGATGGATTGGGCAACCTGTTCGGGCTGAAGATTGATATTGGCGCCCAGCGCTTCGAGCACATCGGCGCTGCCGGACGAGGACGAGACGCTGCGTCCGCCATGCTTGGCCACGCGCGCGCCGGCCGCCGCGGCGACGAACATCGACGCGGTGGAAATGTTGAAGGTATGCGCGCCGTCGCCGCCGGTGCCGACAATATCGAGAAGATTGTCGGTGTCCCTGGCCGGCACCTTGGTCGCGAACTCGCGCATGACCTGCGCCGCCGCGGCGATCTCGCCGATGGTTTCCTTCTTCACGCGCAGGCCCATGGTCAGGGCGGCGATCATCACCGGCGACATCTCGCCCGACATGATCCTGCGGAACAGCGACAGCATTTCATCGTGGAAAATCTCGCGATGCTCGATGCAGCGCAGCAGCGCTTCTTGCGGGGTAATGGCCATGGCGGTCGCTCCTCGTCAGACGGTCAGGAAGTTCTTCAGCAGGGCGTGGCCGTGCTCGGACAGAATCGATTCGGGATGAAACTGCACGCCCTCGATCTGGAATTCCTTGTGCCGCACGCCCATGATTTCGCCGTCGTCGGTCCATGCCGTCACTTCCAGGCAATCCGGAAGCGACTCGCGCTCGATCGCCAGCGAGTGATAGCGGATCACGGTGTAGGGATTGGGCAGATCCTTGAATACGCCGACTCCGGTATGGTGAATCACCGAGGTCTTTCCATGCATGACCTGCTTGGCGCGGATCACCTTGCCGCCGAACGCAGCGCCGATGCCCTGGTGACCGAGGCAGACGCCGAGGATGGGCAGCTTGCCGGCGAATTCCTTGAGCGCCGGCACCGAGACGCCGGCTTCGTTCGGGGTGCAGGGGCCGGGCGAAATGCAGATGCGGTCCGGCTTCATGGCCGCGATCTGTTCCAGCGTGATTTCGTCGTTGCGGAAGGTGCGCACGTCTTCACCCAGTTCGCCGAAGTATTGCACCAGGTTGTAGGTGAAGGAGTCGTAGTTATCGATCATCAGCAACATGTCAGAGCTCCCCGTCCAGTCCGTCTTGCACCTGCTCGGCCGCGCGCAGCACGGCGCGCGCCTTGTTTTCGGTTTCCTGCCACTCCATCTCCGGTATCGAGTCGGCAACCACGCCGGCCGCCGCCTGCACATGCAGCGTGCCGTCCTTGATCACGCCGGTGCGGATGGCAATGGCCAGGTCCATTTCTCCGCCGAAGGAGAGGTAGCCGCAGGCGCCGCCGTAGATGCCGCGCTTGACCGGCTCCAGCTCGTCGATAATTTCCATCGCGCGCACTTTCGGCGCGCCCGACAAGGTACCGGCGGGGAAGGTGGCCTTCAGCACATCGAGATTGGACAGCTCGGGCTTGAGCGTGCCTTCGACATTGGAGACGATGTGCTGCACATG
Organism: Noviherbaspirillum malthae; assembly: GCF_015352985.1. Classification (GTDB taxonomy): domain Bacteria; phylum Pseudomonadota; class Gammaproteobacteria; order Burkholderiales; family Burkholderiaceae_D; genus Noviherbaspirillum; species Noviherbaspirillum malthae. The sequence goes on from NZ_JACYXF010000080.1 coordinate 18,579, forward strand.
CGAATATTTTTCGATGACCAGCTTGTCGGTCACCTGCACGCTTCCGGTTTCGGCGATGCGGCCGATGTCGTTGCGCGCCAGGTCGATCAGCATCACATGCTCGGCGATTTCCTTGGGGTCGGACAGCAGTTCCGTGGCCAGCTGTTCATCCTTTTCCGGCGTGGCGCCGCGCGGACGTGTTCCCGCCAGCGGACGGATGGTGACTTTGCGCCGGCTGTCGTTGGTCTGCTCGTTGCGCACCAGGATCTCGGGCGAGGAGCCGACGATGTGCATGTCGCCGAAGTTGTAGAAATACATGTACGGCGAGGGATTCAGCGAGCGCAGCGCGCGGTACAGCGACAGCGGCGAATCGACGTAGGACTTTTTCAGGCGCTGGCCGATCTGCACCTGCATCAGGTCGCCGGCCATGATGTATTCCTTGGCCTTCTCGACCGCTTTCAGGTAATCCGCCTTGGCGAATTCGCGAACCGTGTCGGTGCGCACGGAAGCGGAGGTGACGGGCGCATCGACCGCGCGGCGCAGCATCGCGCGCAGATCCTTGAGACGCTGGCGCGCCTTCGAATAGGCTTCCGGCTGCGTCGGGTCGGCATAGACGATGAGGTACAGCTTGCCCGAGAGGTTGTCGATGACGGCCAGCTCTTCGGTGACCAGCAGCTGGATGTCGGGCAGGCCCAGGTCGTCTTTCGGTGCCGTGTGCGCGAGGCGATGTTCGATGTTGCGTACGGTGTCGTAGCCGAAATAGCCGGCCAGTCCGCCGCAGAAGCGCGGCATGCCGGGACGAACGGCCGCCTTGTAGCGCGCCTGGAATTCGGTGATGAATTCGAGCGGATTGCCTTCATGCGTCTCGATCACCTCGCCGTTCTTCACGACTTCGGTGCGGGTGCCGTAGCTGCGCATCAGCGTCGAGGCCGGCAGGCCGATGAAGGAGTAGCGGCCGAAACGCTCGCCGCCGACGACGGATTCGAGCAGGAAGGTATTCCTGCCGGCGTTCTGCGTCTGGGCCAGCTTCAGATAGAGCGTGAGGGGCGTTTCGAGATCGGCGAAAGCTTCGGCGATGAGCGGAATGCGGTTATAGCCTTGCGTGGCCAGCGATTTGAATTCGAGTTCGGTCATGTTTCTCTCCGGGCGCTATTGTAGAACGGGAGCGCAATAGCGGGGTGAAAGTGCAAAAACGTTGCTGACGGGTCAAGAGCATTTGCTCTGGGGACGAGCGGTCAGCGGCGATCGGGTCAGTTGGACCAGGATTGCCAGCGTCGCCACAGCCAGGCCTCAAACAGGCCCGGTGAGGTGTCGTTACGTTTTTTGCCGAGAAACATTATGGATGGGTGATTGCAGTTGATTGCGTTTTTTACACGGAGATGCAATTCGCCGCTTCAAGCAGCGTGGGAACTATACCATCGGAATCGACGTTGTGTATAGATTCGCCATGATTGTAGCCGTAGGGTACGTTGAGCACCCGGCAGCCGGCCGCGCGGGCGGCCTGCGCATCGTTTGAGGAATCGCCGATCGCCACAACCTGTTCCGGACGCAGGTGGAAATCCTGGCAGACGGTCAGCAAGGGCAGGGGATCGGGTTTCTTCTTCGGCAGCGAGTCGCCGCCGTAGACCAGATCGAAATACTTGTGCAGCCCGGTTTTCTCCAGCAGCGGCAACGCGAAGGCAATCGGCTTGTTGGTGACGCAGGCCAGGCGCAAGCCCTTTTCCCGGAGCGCGGCCAGCCCTTCATGCACCTCGGGATACAGGGTCGAGTACTGGCCGTTGATCGCAATGTAATGCGCATGATACGAGGCAAGCGCCTTCGCAAAATGCGCTTCCACGTCCTCTGGCGAGTAGTCGACGCTCAACACCTTGCGCATCAGGTTTTCCGTTCCCTTGCCGACGAAGCGGGTGATGGTCTCGATATCGAGTTCCTTCAATCCGAGATCGGCACGCATGCGGTTGATCGCCACGAGGAAGTCGGGTGCGGTATGCACCATGGTTCCGTCGAGGTCGATGATGGCGGCGCGAATGCCGGTCAGGGTCGGGGTCAGCGTTTCCAGTGCGCTCATGCCTGTCATGCCTGTGCCAGCTGGGCGCGCATGGCGTCGATGACGGCCTTGTAGTCGGGCTTGCCGAAGATGGCCGATCCCGCGACGAAAGTGTCGGCGCCGGCGCGTGCCGCTTCTGCAATGTTCTCGATCTTGATGCCGCCGTCGACCTCGAGCATGATGTCGCGCCCGGATTCATCGATGCGGCGGCGGACATCGGCAATCTTCTTCAATGCCTGGGGAATGAAGGACTGGCCGCCGAAGCCGGGATTGACGGACATGATCAGAACGATATCGATCTTGTCCATCACATGGTCGAGATAGTGCAGCGGCGTGGCCGGATTGAATACGAGACCGGCCTTGCAGCCGTTGTCGCGGATCAGCTGAAGAGAACGGTCGATATGCTCGGAAGCTTCCGGATGGAAGGTGATGATGTTGGCGCCGGCCTTGGCAAAATCGGGAATGATGCGATCCACCGGCTTGACCATCAGGTGCACATCGATCGGAACCTGCACATGCGGGCGAATGGCTTCGCATACCAGCGGGCCGATCGTCAGATTCGGGACATAATGATTGTCCATCACGTCGAAATGGATGATGTCTGCGCCGGCGGAAACGACGTTGCGGACTTCCTCGCCCAGGCGGGCGAAGTCGGCGGAGAGAATGCTGGGAGCGATGCGGTAGGTAGCCATGACAAGCAATAATGAAAAGGATGCGCTATTTTACCCGCACGTCAGCTTGCGCCGCATCGTTGCGGCGGACCTGTTGCCGCATGCATGCAGTATTTGCTGCATGTTTACAAAAAAGACAAGGAAAGCCCATGGCCGCCTATGAATTCACGATCTCCGTTCGCACGCAGTATCTCGCGGAGCAGTCGGAGCCGGAGCGCTCCCATTATGCATTTGCCTACACGATCACCATCAAGAACACCGGCCAGGTCGCGGCCCAGCTGATTTCCCGTCACTGGATCATCGTTGACGGCAATAACCGTATCGAGGAAGTGCGCGGACTCGGCGTCGTCGGCCACCAGCCTCTGCTCGCTCCCGGCGCGCAGTTCGAATACACCAGCGGAGCCGTGCTTGCGACACCGCATGGTTCGATGAAGGGCTCGTACTTCTGTGTTGCGGAAGACGGCGAAAAATTCGAGGCGCCGATATCCGAGTTCATTTTGTCATTGCCTCGCACGCTGCACTGATTTACTGTTGCGCATCGTCCTTTTGCTGCACGGACTTGTTCGGCGGCTGTTCCGGCTTGCGCCCATGGAACATCGTCCACCATACAATAAAGACCAGCAGGAACAGGGCAACGCCCGCTTCAAGCACTAACAGCCACATATTCTTATCCCGATGTCGTTGATTCGCACAAGTTTAACTTTATCCGCCGTTGCGGTCTTGGCCGCGCTCGCCGCATGCACCACGGTTCCCTCCGGGTCCGCACCCAGGCAGCCAGCACCTCCTCCGTCTGCAGCGCAGAAACCGGAAACTCCGTCCGCATCCAAGGACGCGCTGCCGAAACAGGTGCTGACACCGACCACGTTTTCCGCCATTCCCAGCTGGGACAAGGACAAGCTGCGCGAGGCATGGCCGGCGTTTATGACGTCCTGTGAAGCCCTGGTAAAACGTCCGGACTGGAAGGAACCCTGCACCGTGGCGCGCGATGTCGATGCCTCCAGCGAGAAGAAGATCCGCGTTTTCTTTGAATCATTCTTCGTGCCGAACCTGGTGAGCAATCCCGACGGCTCCACCACCGGCCTGGTGACCGGATATTACGAGCCTGTATTGAACGGGGCGCGCAAACGCGGAGGGGTGTACCAGACGCCGCTGCATCGCGCACCGGACGACATGCTGACCGTCGACCTGTCCTCGGTTTATCCGGAGCTGAAAAACATGCGGCTGCGGGGGCGTGTGGTCGGCAACCGCATCGTTCCCTACCTGACGCGTGCCGAGATGCTGCAGTCGGGGGTATTGAATGGCAAGGAACTGGTATGGGTGGACGATCCCATCGAGGCTTTCTTCCTGCAGGTGCAGGGATCCGGCCGCGTAAAGATTGCAGAAACCAAGGAAACGGTGCGGGTTGCCTACGCCGACCAGAACGGACATCCGTACAAGTCGATCGGACGATATCTGGTCGACAAGGGGGAGCTGACGCTTGACCAGGCTTCTGCCCAGAGCATCAAGGCCTGGTACGCCGCCAATCCGGCCCGGCAAAACGAATTGCTGAACGCAAATCCGAGCTACGTGTTCTTCAAGGAAGAGAAAATCCTGGACAGCGCAAAAGGACCGAAGGGTGCGCTTGGCGTCGCCCTGACGCCGGAGCGTTCGATTGCGGTCGATCCGCAGCATATTCCTCTCGGCGCTCCGGTATTCCTCTCGACGACGCAGCCGCTGACCAATACGCCGATGCAGCGGCTGATGATGGCGCAGGATACCGGCGGCGCCATCCGCGGTGCGGTCAGGGCCGACTTCTTCTGGGGGCTTGGCAAGGAAGCGGGAGAGAAGGCCGGCAAGATGAAGCAGCAGGGAACGATGTGGGTTCTGCTGCCGAAAGCACCCGTATCGTCGGCCTCCAACGCGACAAAGTAATGCACAAGTTGCAAGGTCTGGTCAGGCAGTCCCGGCCGAAAGGGGCGGGACACGAAAACCCCTGAAAACATTCTGGAAAAAGCTTGACGCAAATCGAGAGATTCTCCATAATCTCGTTTCTCTGCTGCTGACGAACAAAACGCTTCGACAGCGACGCGACGGAGACAGTCTTCTGACTTCTGTTGCAGGCAGTCCGGTTCTTTAACAACCAACAACCGATAAGTGTGGGCGCTCGATGAAGCGGGCCGGCAGCGCAAGCTGCGTGGCTCAAAGCATATGAAGTGCTCGCACAAGAAACAAATAGGTCGGCATCGCAAGATGCCACCTGTCAGTATTTTGAGTGAGCGACACCTCTTATAGAGGTTGCCCGAGAGGGCGCAACAGAGATTGAACTGAAGAGTTTGATCCTGGCTCAGATTGAACGCTGGCGGCATGCCTTACACATGCAAGTCGAACGGCAGCGCGGACTTCGGTCTGGCGGCGAGT
>NZ_JACYXF010000081.1 GCF_015352985.1 Noviherbaspirillum malthae
GACTCTTACATCCGCTGGTATAACGAAAAGCGCATCAAGATATCCCTTGGCTCACTCAGTCCTCTCGAATACCGGGAGAGCCTCGGATTTACGGCATAACCCAGTCCAAGATTTACGCCGCACCCCCAATCTTCCGTTTGAAATCTCCCCAGTTTGAACGGTAAAAGCCGGTGCCGGGATGTTCCCGCACCGGCTTTCCACTTGCTCCAAGATGTCGCGGTGATGGAAATCAGCGACGGGAGAGCAAGTGGTCAAGTTGAAGGAGTGGATGATGATTCTGGAGTTGCATCGACAAGGCTTGTCAGTGTCGGCGATCGCCGAACGCACGGGCCGTGACCGCAAGACGGTACGACGATACATCCGAGGAGAACTGGCAGCACCGAAGTACAAGCCTCGCCAGCCCAGACCAACCACCATTGCGCCATTTGAAGCGTATTTGCGTCAGCGTGTCACTGATTGGCCAGATTTGAGCAGTGCCCGCTTACTCCGGGAAGTCCGTGAACAGGGCTATGAGGGCGGTAAGACCGTGCTCTATGACTTCGTGCGGAACGTGCGCCCGTCCCCGGCGCCGGTGTTCGAAGTCCGGTTCGAAACCCCTGCAGGGCACCAAGCACAGGTCGACTTCGCCGAGTTCAAGGTCAACTTCGGCAACCGCGGGCTAGTGCGCAAGGTATGGTTGTTTGCCATGGTACTGGGACACAGCCGCTATCTATGGGCCCAATTCGTCTTGCATCAAGACCTGCCAACCGTCCTGCGTTGCCATATGGAGGCCTTTGCTCACTTTGGAGGCGTACCACGGGAGATCCTCTACGACCGCATGAAGACCGCCGTATTGGGTGAAGACGATTCTGACAAAGGCATCGTCTATAACGCCAAGCTGCTTGCTTGCGGTGCGCATTACGGCTTTATGCCGCGTGCCTGCCAGGCCTACCGAGCCAAGACCAAAGGCAAAGTTGAACGCCCGTATCGATATATCCGTGCCGACTTCTATCTGGCACGCAGCTTCGAGGATATCGATGATATGAATCGGCAGCTTCGGCAATGGCTCGACACGGTGGCGAACATACGCTGTCATGGCACGACCGGCCGCATCGTCGGCGAGCACTTCCGGGAAGAGCAACCGCACTTGCAACCTCTGCCGGCGGGACGCTTCGATGCCGTACTGCGGATGGAGCGACGTGTCAGTCACGAAGGCTGCGTCAGCGTTGGCGGCAATTACTACAGTGTGCCGGACGGCACCAGGAAGCGGGTTCTGGACGTGGAAACCACGGCTGATACGATTCGCATCTTTGAAGACGGAACACTGATTGCTACCCATGCTCGTTTGGAGGGCCGGCGTGCGCGTTCCGTGTTGGCCGGTCATCGGTTACTTCAGCGCATCATGCAGCCGGAAGTCGCGCCGGACATTGTGCTTGCACCTGGTCACGCGGTAGCCCAGCGGCCATTGGCAGTCTATGACTTCATTGGCCGCAGAATGGGAGGCCAGCTATGAGCTACTCTCCCGTAGCAGAACGTATCCGCCGCCATCTGATTGGTTTGAGAATGCCACGCGCATTGGAAGCCTTGCAGACGGTTCAGTCACAGATTGAGCAAGGCCAGTTGACTGCGCTCGAAGCCATCGAGGTATTGCTGGGTGAGGAATACAGTACGCGTGAAAGCCGCAGGATAAAGATGGCATTGCAAACGGCAAGGCTGTCAGTGACCAAGACCTTGGCTGGCTATGACTTCAGCTTCCAGCCGTCACTCGAGCGCGGCCGAGTCATGGCTCTTGCCGAGCTGGGATTCGTTGAGCGGCGCCAGTGTGTGCACTTCCTGGGCCCGCCGGGCACGGGCAAGTCACACCTTGCCGTCGCATTGGGTGTGGAAGCGGTTAAAGCCGGCAAGAGCGTGTTCTTCGCCACGCTGGCTGAACTGGTCGACTCCATGCGCAAGGCCGAGCGAGAAGGCAAGCTGCGCGAGCGGGTGAAGTTCCTGTCGCGCTACAGTTTGCTCATCGTCGATGAAATTGGATACCTTCCGCTGGGCTCTAATGGCGGCAATCTGTTCTTCCAACTGGTCAACGCATGCTATGAGCGCTGCGCAATGATCCTGACTAGTAACCGCGGCTTTAGCGAATGGGGCGACATCTTCGGTGATCCTGTCGTGGCAACAGCCTTACTGGACCGTCTTTTACACCACGCTATAGTGGTGCCGATTGAAGGCAATTCCTACCGCTTGCGCGAGCATGCCGCGCTGATCCCGGAGCACCTGCGTAACCGTCCTCCTCTCAATGAAACAGGTAATACGGCTCAGGTAAAGCGTCGTCCTGGACGTCCGAAAAAGGAGGAAATGACGTCAATACCGGGCTGACCGCCCACCACAAAGGGTGGGGAAATTTACTCCGGAAAAAATGGGGAGGTTCCGCCGGCATTGACACCGCCTGATCAATCACCGTCTATCCACAACATTTGACGATACCTCCCGAGGCGCTCGAACGGATCGCTGCACTCTACGTCATCGAACGGGAAGTGCGTGGCCAGCCGCCGGACATCCGACGTATGGCAAGGCAGTCGCGTGCCGGGCCGCTGCTCGAATCGATGCAGCGATGGCTGCAAAGCATATTGGCGAAGTTCTCCGCGAAAGCGGACACCGCCAAGGCGATTCGCTACATGCTCGAGCGCTGGCAGGCATTGACACGCTACGTCGACGACGGCCGCATGGAGATCGACAACAATATTGCCGAGCAGGCGCTGCGCGGGGTGGCCGTCGGAAGAAAAAATTGGCTGCACTGTGGATCGGACGCCGGTGGCGAACGCGCTGCGGCGATGTACAGCCTCATTGGTTCGGCCAAAATGAGTGGTCTGGACCCGTTGCTCTACCTGCGGCACGTGCTCACGCACATCGCCGACCACCCAATTAACCGGATCGACGACCTGCTGCCCTGGAACGTCTCCGTCGCGCTCGCACCCGCTCAACCCGCCTGACCTGGCCGGCAACACCACCGCACGCCGTACCACTTCACGTCGACACATTCAATACGTGATCGACCGAGGGCTTACGAAGCCAAAGTAGTTCCCATCAAATAAGGACGAAGCCGCGGCGCAGACAGCTCTATTGCCGGTCTCGATCATGCAGGAGCCAGCAGGACGGACCCCGGCAGAATCGCTGCCACCCGCTTGCAGTCCGGCGCCGGATGCCGGCATCGAGATTGCCTTCCACGATTGCACGGTGCGCATTGGCAGTTCAGCCGACATGAAGATGCTGCGCGCTGTCCTGGCACTGCTGCGTCAATGATCGGTTTACGTCTTGGCGAAGACGTGTCCGAACAACTCGAATACGTCCCCGCGCGTTTCAAGGTCATCCGTCATGTCCGGCCGAAGTATGCGTTCTCGTGCTTGCCTTTGGACCACCTGTCCATCTCCGTGGACCGGCAGGACTACTACACAAACTGGACCCGGCGAGAGGAAAAGCGCAATGTCCCGCTGCATTCGGCTGTCTCGGCCGATAACCGCACCGGCTACGTCTTTGGAGCACACCTGAACTTCGCCCCCAACTTCGACCCGGAAGAGGTCGAAGCGGATGTCCGGTTGGACGATGACGACCTGCTGCCGTAGGAATACCGGCGTAATGCCCGGTTCTGGCTCAAAAGCGACTACGCCGCTTCCATAGCGGCTGCCGCTGCGAGGAAGCGATACAAGGGGAAAAAAAACGGTGCTCGATGCGGCAGCGGCTCGGTACGCCACGGCAGCCGGCCGGGAGGACATCGAGGTATCTGACGAATTTAACAGAGAGATGCAGTTGCCGGGCGCCTCAGGCTCCTGTTGGCAAGGAGTAGACATTGATTCATTAAAAAAGGGATATGCCTATATCTTTTCCTCTAGCCACAAGATTGCCTGCGCCATGTCATTATAGAAGACTCGGTACGCTCCTTCGCCGAATTGCCCAAAAGCGATTCGAGCCAGATAAGCGATACGAGTATTGGGAACCAAGATGGCTCTTTGCAGCGGAATGAGGCCGAGCTGTTCCCACGCTTCCGCGTCCATTTTCTGTTGCAGCAAGGCCATATCGACGGTCGGTTCTTCCATCTCCAGTGCGTCATATAACACCTTGACATGATGCGTATCCTTCGCAAGCTCGAAAACGCGCTTCTGAACTTCCTTCAGCATTTCCACATCGCATCGGCCACGAAGGCGTGCCACAACAATTTCGCCTACCGGCTCTACCCAAAGCTGCTCATTCATCTTCAAAGTCACCAACGTTATAACTGGACTCGATATTTTATCAGAAGCGTCCGGTATCGCGCCCCTGCGTCCTTGTTCGCTATTTGACCATTGAGGCAAGAAAGCCCCCAAAACCTATCGGGTTTGGGGGCTTCTCAATCAAAATGCGCAAGGCTTCACCGACACCTTTTTAGAACGGGTAGCTCGAGCGCGGGGGTTTTGTCGCATAGGGGCAGCTTACGCGCCAAACTTTTTCCTTGCAGAAGCGTTCTGTTTCTGCACACGATCCACCTCTTGCCGGATGCCTTTAACGGCGCCGACCAGCGGAGCCAGGAAAAGCCGTACGTCCTGCTTTACGGTTTCCCGCATGTAATTCCCAAGGCTAGTACCCATTATTGTGTCCTTTGTCTTGGTCATCGTCGTCCGAGCCTTCAAATGTCCTTGTATCTGCTTGACAATGTAGAACAGCACCGCTCCTACGTCAACGGTCAGCAGGACAAATTCCAGTCCAGTGAGCAGATACGTAGAGCTAATGTCAAATTTGGTGTATGCCGATTCTGAAGCATAGGGTAATCAGGCGGCGAGTTTTTGCTGTTCCGATTGATTGTCCTGTACCGGCAATCCATCCTTGAATGGCACGCCAACCAGCAGCGCGCCGATCTTGTCGGCGCCACGAATCTTGCGCCAGCTCTGTTCCGCTTCTTCCATCAAAATCGGGGCAAGGTCAGCCAGAGAAAAGCTCGACGAACAACTGACGTAGCCACATATTGCCCGGATCCCGGTTGTACTTGGCATGCCAAAACATGTTGATGGCGATATCGGGCAGCTTGGCCGGGTGCGGGGATGTCGTTAGACCAAAAGGCACTTCGCAGCGAACGGCAAAACGTTGCGGCACGGTCGCGATGAGGTCGGTGCTGCGCAGAATGGGGCCGACCGCAATGAAATCCGGCACCAACAGCCGAATATGCCTTTTGATGCCTGCGCGTTCAAGCAGGCCATCGACCTCACCGTGTCCGGTGTTGAGTGCGACCACGCTGACATGCTCCAGTTCACTGAACTGTTTCAGGCTCATGGGGGATTTGGCGCTTGGATGGTCCTTGCGGAACATGCATACGTAGCGGTGGCGAAAGAGGCGCCGCTGGAAGAATCCGCTCTGTAGCTCTGGCAGAAGGCCCACGGCAAGATCGGCCGCGCCCGACTCCATATTCTGCTTCAGACTGCCAGCATTCGGGCGCAGCGTGCTGATCTGGATATGAGGAGATCGTTGCGCAAGCGCTTCCAACAATGGAGGTATGAAGTACATCTCGCCGATGTCGGTCATTGCTAACTTGAAGGTGCGCGTGCTGGTAAGCGGGTCGAACGAGTCGCGGGTGGTCAGCGCCGTCTGCAGCGTGTTGAGCGCATATACCACCGGCTCCGCAAGATGCAGTGCATACGGTGTCGGCTCCATGCCTTCTGAGGTGCGCAAGAACAAATCGTCGTTCAGCGCTGCACGCAGCCGTTTAAGTGAATTACTGACGGCCGGCTGAGTCACCTTCAGTTTTTCGGCGGCCGTCGATACGCTCCGGTCGAGCAGTAGCTGGTTGAAGACCACCAGCAGATTCAAGTCAATGTCGCGCAGATCCATGATGCCTCACACTATTATTCATACTGGTGATTTTACACATCAGACTTGATCTATTGCGATATGCCGCTCGGTGAACGAGAATCGCAGTCATTCGGAGACAACTGAAAAAAGAGCTTGCATGGAACTGGTACTGGGAGTAGAACCCATCAATTTGCGTTTGAATGCTGAGATCGGAAGCACCCTGCTTGACGTGCTCAGGTCCAACGAGGTCCCCATCTCTTATAGCTGCATGTCGGGCCGCTGCGGCACTTGCCGCTGCCGTGTGGTTGCCGGCAAAGTTCGCGATAACGGCCCCGACACCAGGCAATTGCATGCAGGAAAGGGGGACTATGTCCTGGCCTGTCAGGCGGTTCTAGTCGAAGACTGCACGATCGAGATTTATGAATCTGACGAGATCGTAGTTCACCCGGCACGCATAATCAAGGGCACGGTCACAGCGATAGACAAAGCCACCCATGACATCCGGCGCCTGCGCATCAAACTGGCCAAGCCGCTTGAGTTCAGCCCAGGCCAGTACGTAACGGTGCAGTTCACGCCCGAATGCGTCCGCCCCTATTCGATGGCTGGTCTGCCCGACGATGCTGAAATGGAGTTTCAGATTCGCGCGGTTCCGGGCGGGCATGTCAGCAACTACGTTTTTAATGAACTGTCCGTAGGCGCTTCGGTGCGGATCAGCGGCCCCCTCGGAACGGCCTATCTGCGGCGCACGCACACGGGCCCGATGCTTTGTGTGGGGGGGGGGACAGGGCTGGCGCCCGTCCTTTCGATCGTTCGAGGCGCACTGGAAAGCGGGATGACCAACCCCATCCATCTGTACTTCGGTGTGCGGAGCGAGCAGGACATCTATGACGAGGAACGCCTTCACGAATTGGCTGCAAGGTTTCCGAATCTCAAGGTGAATGTCGTTGTTGCGACAGGCCCTGCCGGCCCCGGTCGTCGATCCGGACTGGTCACCGATGTGATCTGCCGTGACTTGCCCAACTTGGCGGGATGGCGCGCCTACCTGTGTGGCGCTCCGGCCATGGTAGAGGCCCTAAACCTGCTCGTTGCTCGCCTAGGCATAGCACCCGGGCATATCCATGCCGATGCGTTCTATCCTTGCGGTGTCTGAGCGAAGGCGCCATGCGAGCCCAATTCCAAGGAAACCATGCCATGAATGAACCCCAACCCGTTTTTCCCCAAGATCCGGAGTGGCCGGGCGACGGCAGCAGCCGCGTTCCCTTCTGGGTCTACACCCGCGAAGACCTGTACAAGCGCGAATTGGAGCGCCTGTTCTATGCAAACCACTGGTGCTATGTAGGCCTGGAAGCCGAGATTCCGAATCCGGGCGACTTCAAGCGAACGGTGATCGGTGAACGCTCGGTCATCATGGTGCGTGATCCGGACGGCGGCATCAACGTGGTGGAGAACGTTTGCGCCCACCGTGGCATGCGCTTTTGCCGCGAGCGCCACGGCAACGCCAAGGACTTCTTCTGCCCCTACCACCAGTGGAACTACAGCCTCAAGGGTGACCTGCAGGGCGTGCCCTTCCGCCGTGGCGTCAAGCAGGACGGCAAGGTCAACGGAGGCATGCCCAAGGACTTCAAACTCGAAGAACACGGCCTGACCAAGCTCAAGGTGGCCGCCCGAGGCGGTGCAGTGTTTGCCTCTTTCGACCACGATGTCGAGCCTTTCGAGGACTTCCTGGGCCCAACCATCCTGCACTACTTCGACCGCGTCTTCAACGGCCGCAAGCTCAAGATCCTGGGCTACCGCCGCCAGCGCATCCCGGGCAACTGGAAGCTGATGCAGGAGAACATCAAGGACCCCTATCACCCGGGCCTGCTGCACACCTGGTTCTCGACCTTCGGGCTCTGGCGCGCCGACAACAAGTCGGAACTGAAGATGGACGCCAAGTTCCGCCACGCCGCGATGATCTCCACGCGCGGTCAGGGCGGCAAGAACGAGGAGGTCGTGTGCGGCGTGGACAGCTTCAAGGAACAGATGAAGGTGAACGACCCGCGTCTGCTGGATATCGTGCCCGAGCCCTGGTGGGGCGGCCCGACCGCCGTGATGACCACGATCTTCCCCAGTGTGATCATCCAGCAGCAGGTCAACAGCGTATCGACGCGCCACATCCAGCCCAACGGCCACGGCTCCTTCGACTTCGTCTGGACTCACTTCGGCTTCGAGGACGACAACGAGGAGTGGACCCAGCGCCGCCTGATCCAGGCCAACCTGTTCGGCCCAGCAGGCTTCGTCTCGGCCGACGACGGCGAGGTGATCGAGTGGTCGCAGGAAGGCTTCGAGCAGAACCCGTCGCACCGCTCCGTGATCGAGATGGGCGGCCACGAGATCGGCGACACCGACCACATGGTCACCGAAACGCTGATCCGCGGCATGTACGACTACTGGCGCAAAGTGATGGGGGAGTGAACATGATCGACTTCAAGACGTACTTCGAACTGCTGAACCTGTACAGCGACTACGCCATGGTCTGCGACTCCGCCGATTGGGAGAAGTGGCCTGATTTTTTCATTGAGACCGGCACCTACCGCCTGCAACCGCGCGAAAACTTCGAGCAGGACTTGCCGCTGTGTCTGCTGGCGCTGGAGAGCAAGGCCATGATCCGTGACCGAGTGTACGGTGTCAAGGAAACGATGTACCACGATCCCTACTACCAGCGCCACATCGTAAGCACGCCGCGCGTGCTGTCGGTGGAGCGTGACGCGGATGGCGAGCGCATCACCGCCGAAGCCAGCTATGCCGTGATTCGCACCAAGTACGACGGCGATTCCACGGTTTTCAACGCCGGCTATTACCGAGACGTGATCGTGCGAACACCCGAGGGCCTCAAGCTGAAGTCGCGCCTGTGCGTGTACGACAGCGAAATGATTCCCAATTCCATCATATACCCTATCTGAGAACGAATCCAATGAGCGAGAACTGGATCGACGCCGCCGCCCGCGACGAGGTGCCCGAGGGCGACGTGATCGGCATCAATATCGTCGGCAAGGAGATTGCCCTCTACGAGGTGGCGGGCGAGATCTACGCCACCGACAACACCTGCACTCACGGTGCCGCCCGCATGAGCGATGGCTTTCTCGAAGGCCGGGAAATTGAATGTCCTTTGCATCAAGGCCGATTCGATGTTTGCACGGGTAAAGCCTTGTGCACACCCCTGACACAAGACATCAAAACCTACCCCGTAAAAATCGAAAACATGCGCGTGATGCTCAAGCTGGACTAAAACTCTTTGCAGGAGGAAAGCCAAATCCGGAAATAACCCGCCCAACCCAACCACTACCCGTTTTCAAACAAGAGGAGACAAGCAATTATGAGTTACCAAAACTTAGTGAGTGAAGCAGGGCTGACACAAAAGCACTTGATTCATGGCGACAAAGAACTTTTCCAGCACGAGATGAAGACAATCTTCGCGCGGAACTGGCTTTTTCTGACCCATGACAGTCTGATCCCCTCCCCCGGCGACTATGTCACTGCCAAAATGGGCGTCGATGAAGTCATCGTCTCCCGCCAGAACGATGGCTCGGTGCGAGCCTTTTTGAATGTTTGCCGTCACCGGGGCAAGACACTAGTTCACGCTGAAGCCGGAAATGCGAAAGGCTTTGTGTGCAGTTACCACGGCTGGGGCTTTGGCTCCAACGGCGAACTGCAAAGCGTTCCCTTTGAAAAAGAGTTGTACGGCGATACGATCAAAAAGAAATGCCTGGGCTTGAAAGAAGTCCCCCGCATCGAAAGCTTTCATGGTTTTGTCTACGGCTGTTTTGATGCAGAAGCTCCCCCGCTCATCGATTATCTGGGTGATGCAGCCTGGTACCTGGAACCCATCTTCAAGCACTCTGGTGGCCTGGAACTTGTAGGCCCCCCCGGCAAAGTGGTGATTAAGGCCAACTGGAAGGCTCCTGCGGAAAACTTTGTAGGTGACGCCTACCACGTTGGTTGGACGCACGCATCGTCTTTGCGCTCAGGGCAGTCGATATTTACTCCTCTTGCGGGCAACGCGATGCTTCCACCCGAAGGCGCGGGCTTGCAAATGACCAGCAAGTATGGCAGTGGAATGGGCGTATTGTGGGACGCCTACTCCGGTGTCCACAGCGCTGATCTGGTTCCCGAAATGATGGCATTCGGCGGCGCAAAACAGGAAAAGCTCGCCAAAGAAATCGGCGATGTCCGGGCGCGGATTTACCGCAGCCATCTGAACTGCACGGTTTTTCCGAACAACAGCATTTTGACCTGCTCCGGTGTCTTCAAGGTATGGAACCCTATCGATGAAAACACGACCGAGGTTTGGACGTATGCCATCGTGGAAAAAGACATGCCTGAGGACTTAAAGCGTCGCTTGGCTGACGCGGTTCAGCGCACTTTCGGACCAGCAGGATTCTGGGAAAGCGACGACAACGACAACATGGAGACGGAGTCGCAAAATGCCAAGAAATACCAATCCAGCAACAGTGATCTGATTGCCAATTTGGGTTTCGGCAAGGACGTCTACGGCGACGAATGCTATCCGGGCGTCGTTAGCAAATCGGCAATCGGCGAAACCAGCTATCGCGGATTCTACCGTGCCTACCAGGCTCACATCAGCAGCTCCAATTGGGCCGAGTTCGAAAACACCTCCCGAAATTGGCACACCGAACTCACCAAGACGACTGATCGCTAATCCAGGAGCCAATCATGATGATCAATACCCAAGAGGACAAACTGGTCTCCGCGCACGACGCCGAAGAATTTCATCGTTTCTTCGTCGGGCACGACAGCGATCTGCAGCAAGAAATCACCACGCTCCTGACCCGAGAAGCACATCTGTTGGACATTCAGGCCTACAACGCCTGGCTTGATCACTGCGTTGCCCCCGAGATCAAATACCAAGTGATCTCGCGAGAACTTCGCTCCACTTCCGAGCGTCGATACCAACTGAATGATGCGGTGAACATCTACAACGAGAACTATCAACAGCTGAAAGTTCGAGTTGAGCATCAGATGGACCCGCAGAACTGGGCTAATAGCCCGAAGATCCGTTTCACCCGCTTCGTCACCAATGTCACAGCGGCCAAGGACAAGATCGTACCGGATCTGCTGCATGTGCGCTCCAACCTCATTCTCCACCGCGCCAGACGAGGAAACCAGGTTGACGTCTTCTATGCAACGCGGGAAGACAAATGGAAACGCATCGAAGGTGGTGGCATCCAACTACTGGAACGTCTTGTGGACTACCCGGAGCGCATTCTCCAGACCCACAATCTGATGACCTTCCTGTGAACCCTAGGGATGCCTGCCTTGATGGCGGTCATCCTTGATTGTTTTAAACAGAAATTTATTGCCATGAACATACAGCAAGTTATTGCCATTACTGGCGCCGGTTCAGGCATCGGACTGGAACTGGTTCGATCCTTCAAAGCAGCTGGCTATTGCGTGTCCGCACTTGTTCGCAATGAGGAACAAGAGGCGGGCCTTCGCAGTGAATTCAAAGATGCCATTGAGATCGTAGCGGGCGATGTTCGTGATCACGCCACCAATGAAAAGCTGGTCAACAAGGCGGTCGCCAGGTTCGGACACCTCGACTGCTTCATCGGAAATGCCGGGATATGGGATTACATGCTGGGCGTCGACGAGCCATGGGAGAAATTCTCAGGCAGTTTCGAGGAGATATTTGATATCAACGTCAAAAGCTATTTCAGCGGCATCAGCGCGGCCTTGCCGGAACTCAAAAAAACGAACGGATCGGTCGTAGTGACGGCTTCCGTTTCTTCCTATGCGGTCGGCGGCGGCGGCTCTTGCTACATTGCCAGCAAGCATGCAGTGCTGGGTATGGTCAAGGCGTTGGCCTACGAATTGGCCCCGCACATCCGGGTCAATGGCGTTGCGCCAGGTGGTACGGTCACTTCTTTGGCTGGGCCGGCGAGCGCCGGTTTCGACAAAACCAAAATGAAAGACATGCCCGGCATCGATGACATGATCAAGGGCCTGACCCCCCTGGGGTTCGCAGCAAGTCCCGAGGACGTGGTGGCACCGTATCTTTTGCTGGCCTCCCGGGAACAAGGGAAGTTCATCACTGGCACCGTAATCGGCATTGATGGCGGCATGGTACTCGGCCGCAAGTGAATTTGCAACCACGCCAAATTCATCAACCCCATTCCTAGGAGACAACCCATGAAGACGAAATTGTTTATCAACAACGCCTGGATTGCTTCGAGCGACAAAAAGTCATTCGATCGCAAGCACCCTGTCAGTGGTGAGGTTGTGACCCAATGCGCGAACGCCACGGTGGACGATGCGGTCAATGCGGCTCGAGCCGCTCAAGAGGCGTTCAAATCTTGGAAGGCCGTTGGGCCTTCGGAGCGGCGGCGCCTTCTTTTAAAGGTGGCAGACGTCATGGAGAGCAAGACGCCCGAGTTCATCGAAGTGATGGCCACGGAAGTCGGGGCCTCCGCGCTGTGGGCGGGGTTCAACGTGCACCTGTCGGCCAATGTATTCCGGGAAGCCGCCTCACTGGCCACCCAAATTCAAGGCGAAACCGTTCCGACGGACAAGCCTGACACCTTGTCGATGACGCTGCGTCAACCGGTCGGCCCCATCTTGAGCATCGTTCCCTGGAACGGCACCGCCGTGCTCGCGGCGCGGGCTATCGCTTATCCGCTGGTCTGCGGCAATACCGTTGTGTTCAAAGGCTCCGAGTTCAGCCCCGGCACGCACGCTTTGATCACCAAGTGCCTACAGGAGGCCGGCCTGCCTGCTGGCGTGCTCAGTTATCTGAACTCCTCCCCGGACCGGTCGCCCGATATCGCCGATGCGCTGATTTCGTCCAAAGAGATTCGTCGCATCAACTTCACTGGCTCCACTCGCGTGGGGCGCATCATCGCCCAGAAAGCGGCCCAGCATCTCAAGCGTTGCTTGCTGGAGTTGGGCGGCAAGTCCCCGCTGATCGTTCTCGACGACGCGGACATCGATGCGGCGGTCAAGGCCGCGGTGTTCGGCAGCTTCCTATTCCAAGGCCAGATCTGCATGTCCACCGAACGCTTGGTGGTCGACGAGAAGATCGCGGACGAATTTGTCGCGAAATTCGCCGCGAAAACCAAGCAGTTGAGCGCAGGCGATCCATGTGTCACCGGGGACTGCATCATCGGCCCGATGGTGTCGCCCAACTCGGGGGACCGGATCAATGCTCTGTTCAAAGATGCCATCAACAAGGGTGCCAAGGTCGTGTGCGGCGGCATGGCCGAGGGTGCAGTCATGCCCGCCACGATCCTGGACCACGTGACAGCCGACATGCAGATCTACGATGAGGAAACCTTTGGTCCCATCACTGTGGTTGTTCGTTGCAAGGGCGAAGCCGATGCCATCCGTATTGCCAACGACAGTGCCTATGGTCTGTCATCGGGCGTGTTTGGCCGGGACGTGAACCGGGCCCTGCGCGTGGGCATGGCGATCGAATATGGCTCGGTCCATATCAACGGGTCCACCGTACAGAACGAGGCGCAGGCGCCCTATGGCGGCACAAAGGCCACCGGTTATGGCCGCTTCGACGGACGCGCGGTGATCGACGAGTTCACGGAACTCAAGTGGCTGACCATTGAACCATTCGAGCAGCAGTATCCCTTCTAAGCTGAAGCAACAAAGGAGTTAAACCATGAACAAGCCAGCAACTGTCATTGAATTGGGGTACATGGGCATTTCGGTCAAGGATCCCGCAGCGTGGAAATCCTTTGCCGCGAACATGCTGGGACTTCAAGTCCTCGATGAGGGTGACAAGGATCGCTTCTATCTGCGAATGGACAATTGGCACCACCGGATCGTGGTTCATCACAACGGTCAAGATGACCTTGAATACTTAGGCTGGCGTGTCTCCGGTCAACCGGAATTCGAGGCATTGGGTCAAAAGCTCGTGGAAGCAGGCTACAAAGTCCGCGTGTGCGACAAAGCCGAAGCACAAGAACGGATGGTACTGGGCCTAATGAAGACAGAAGATCCGGGGGGCAACCCGACCGAGATTTTCTGGGGACCTCGGATTGACCTGAGCAATCCCTTCCACCCCGGTCGTCCCTTGCACGGAAAATTTCTAACCGGCGATCAGGGCCTAGGCCACTGCATCGTGCGTCAGAATGATGTTGAAGCGGCGCGTAAGTTCTATAGCTTGCTGGGATTTCGTGGAGATGTCGAGTACCGCCTTCCTTTGCCCAACGGCATGACGGCTGAGTTGACGTTCATGCATTGCAATGCTCGCGATCATTCCATCGCTTTCGGTTCAATGCCTGCGGCCAAGCGCCTCAATCATCTGATGATTGAATACACTCATATCGAAGATTTGGGTTACACACACCAGCTTTTCACGAAGGAAAAGATTGACATTGCCTTGCAATTGGGCATCCATTCCAACGATAAGGCGCTGACGTTCTACGGGGCAACACCTTCCGGCTGGCTGATCGAACCTGGGTGGCGAGGCGGCCCCGCCATTGCTGAATCGGAATATTACGTCGGCGACATTTTCGGTCACGCCATCGAGGCCACCGGTTATGGATTGGACGTCAAACTGAGCTAGCCATGCAAAAGATGCGAAATCGATCGCATCTGTTTTTCCCATTCAGTTCCATATAAAAAAAAGGAGACAATGATGATCAAAGAAGCCATTTCCCTCGCAGGACTTGGGATGCTGATGCTCAGCACCGCATATGCTGAGGATTCCCGTTGGTCATATCGCATCGGCGCCACCAACGTAGCCTTCGATGCGAGCGCCAAAGTTTCGATTGACGGAACAAGGGTTCCGGGTGGAAGCGCTGACGCTAGTGACAACAACGCTTTGACATTTGACTTCGGCTACATCATTAACGATAACTGGAACGCGCGATTAATTTTTGGCATTCCACCCACCACAAAAGTGACAGGCGCAGGCACGCTGCCTCCGATTTTGCTCGGTCGTGTTCAATATGCTCCTGCGGTTTTGTCGGCGACCTACAACCTGCCGCAGATGGGATTGATTCGCCCGTACGCGGGGGCGGGGATCAACTACACCCGAATTCTGAAAAGCAAAGATGCCAATCTGACCTCATTCGATGCAGATCATGCGTGGGCACCTGTGCTCCACATCGGTGCAGAAGCGAACATCAACCGCGACTGGTTCGTCAGCTTTGATATCCGTAAACTTTATCTGAAAACAGATGCATCGGGGTTTCTTGGGCCTCAAGTTGCTACAGCCCGCGTAACGTTGAATCCGCTGCTAACCTCGATTGCGATTGGCCGGAGATTCTGAGCGGTCCACATTGATTCCCAAATTCTGTTTTCATCACCATTTTCAAGGGAAATTTTAATGACAAGAAAGACGAACAAAGCGGTGCGCCTGACTGCCGCGGATATTCAAGGCGCATGGGTCATCATGCCGACCCCGTCCACGCCGGATGCCTCGGACTGGCGCAGCAAGCACACGGTCGATCTCGACGAGACGGCCCGGATTGTCGATGAGTTGATTGCGGCCGGCGTCAATGGCATTCTGAGCCACGGCACCTTTGGCGAATGCGCGACGCTGACGTGGGAGGAGAAGCGGGATTTTGTTTCAACGGTCGTGGAAACCGCGCGCGGTCGAGTGCCCTACTTCTGCGGCACAACGGCCTTGAATACCCGTGAAGTCATACGCCAGACCCGCGAATTGATCGACATTGGCGCCCAAGGAACAATGCTCGGCGTGCCGATGTGGGTGAAGATGGATCTGCCTACTGCCGTGCAATTTTATCGCGATGTGGCGGAAGCAGTGCCAGATGCAGCCATCGCTGTCTACGCCAACCCGGAGGCTTTCAAATTTGATTTTCCTCGCCCGTTTTGGGCCGAAATGTCCAAAATCCCGCAGGTTGTCACAGCCAAGTACTTGGGCATCGGGATGCTGGACTTGGATCTGAAATTGGCCCCAAGTATTCGCTTCCTTCCGCATGAGGATGATTACTACGCAGCGGCCCGGATCAATCCGGAGCGCATGACTGCTTTCTGGTCCAGTGGCTCCATGTGCGGTCCAGCGACCGCCCTCATGCTGCGTGATGAGGTGGCCAAGGCCAAAAAGACCGGTGACTGGACCAAGGCCAAGACCATTTCAGACGACATGCGCGCAGCCGACGCGACACTATTTCCACGCAGTGATTTCGCGGAATTCTCCAAATACAACATTGGTCTCGAAAAAGCACGAATGGACGAGGCCGGCTGGCTCAAGGCGGGGCCGTGCCGGCCACCCTATACGCTAGTTCCCGATGAATACCTTGCAGGCGCCCGAAAATCAGGCAAGGCCTGGGCCGCACTGCATACCAAGTATGCCAAGGAATTAAGAAAAGCCAAAACGGAAGCCGGCTCAACAAAGAATTAAGGCTAGACCTTGAGTCAGACATCTCCGATCAGCACAGCCTGCGGGTCTGGAGGTCTTCTGGGTTAGTGCAGTCGGCGATTTAAAAAATATGCAAATACAGAGTGGGAGTGCCACAAGCGCAGGGTGCACCGATCGCGCTGAAGCGCTCCTACACTTTTTCTGCCCGTTCTTTGTTGGAGGCGCTCGATCGTGATGATCGATTTTTATTTTGATTTTTTGAGTCCTTTTTCGTATCTGGCCAACCATCGTTTGTCGGTGCTCGCCGGGCGTTATGGTTTCTCCATCCAGTATCACGCCATTGATTTGGCGCGAGCAAAGATGGCCATTGGCAACATCGGCCCATCCAATCGGGACCTGAAGACCAAACTTGACTATTTAAAGATTGATTTGCAGCGATGGGCCGATCTTTACGGAATTCCGCTGGTTTTTCCCCCTAACTACAACAGTTGCCGGATGAACGCCGGACTGTATTACCCAGCCGCCAGAGAGCGAGCCGATGAATATGTTCGCCTTGTTTTCGATTCGGCTTGGGGCAAAGGGTGGGCCCTGGATGCTGATAGCTTGCTGGCTCAGGTATGCGACAAGCTGAACTGGGATCGCGCTGAATTTGAAGATTTTTTGAGCAGCGGAAATGCCACCAAGGCATACGACGAAGAGACACAGGCTGCCATTGACCGAAAGGTTTTTGGGGTTCCCACCGTATTTTGGGATGATCAAATGTGGTGGGGCAATGACCGCCTTTTCATGCTTGAGAGCAGGCTGCAAAAGGAAACGCAACCATAAAATATCCGTGCATCGATCTTTCTGATTTTTCAACCACACCTTGATTTTAAGAATTCTCATGAAGCTTTATTACAGTCCCGGCGCATGCTCATTGTCGCCTCACATCATCCTTCGTGAAGGTGGATTTGACTTTCAGCTAGAAAAGGTTGATCTCGGCACCAAGGTGACTGAGACTGGTGTTGATTACAAGACCGTCAATCCCGTGGGCAGTGTCCCCGCTTTGCAAATGGACGATGGGCAGGTGCTCACCGAAGGGCCGGCCATCGTTCAATACCTCGCTGACCGTGTGCCAGATAAATGCCTAGCACCGACAGCAGGCTCGCTGGAGCGTTACCGACTGATGGAATGGCTGAATTTCATCTCCACCGAATTGCATAAAAGCTTCGGAGCACTGTTCAGCCCGGTATTTCCACAGGATGCCAAGCCAGTCATCAAGGCCCAATTGGAAAGTCGGCTTGAGCATGCCGAGCGGATGCTCAGTGACAAGGTTTGGGCCATGGGCGAGGATTTTTCCGTGGTAGACGCCTACCTGTTTACTGTGCTTGGTTGGGGGGCTTACGTGAATGTGGACCTTTCGCCTTGGCCCGGTCTGCAAGACTACCTCCAACGCGTGGCTGAACGTCCAGCAGTCCGGGCCACGTTGGCGGCTGAAGGTTTGATCTGATTTTTTAGAGAAATAAATAAAGCATGGCTCGCCTCCATGAGCGGCCAGCCATGCCGCGGGGCCGCCTTGGACAGCGGCCTCGATCAAATTTCAATGCACACAGCTTACGAGCCCTTTTTTCCGACTGCGGTCGGATCCAGAAATTGCCGATGCTTGCTATGGTCTGATCGAGGCGTGAGGGCTATCGGCTTCCCCTATTTACATGCTTGATGAAAAGGAGCGTATCACCATGAGTCACGAACTTGGCCGCCTGGAAGACCTGCCACAGGACTACCGCGACGAACTCAAGAAGCTCAATCTGGTGCCGCTGTGGCCCAGCCTGCGCGCGGTGCTGCCGCCCAAGG
Source organism: Noviherbaspirillum malthae (assembly GCF_015352985.1). GTDB lineage: Bacteria > Pseudomonadota > Gammaproteobacteria > Burkholderiales > Burkholderiaceae_D > Noviherbaspirillum > Noviherbaspirillum malthae. Next base: position 17,957 of record NZ_JACYXF010000081.1, read on the forward strand.
TGCCCGCCCGCCAGACGAAGCCCACCTACTGGTCCTACCAGACCTTGAAGCCCCTGCTGCTCAAGGCGGGCGAGCTGACTCCCATCGAAAAGGCCGAGCGCCGCGTGCTGGTGCTGGCCAACCCCGGTCATGGCCTGGAGAAGATGCAGGCCAGCGCCGCCATGTACCTGGGCATGCAGCTGCTGCTGCCCGGCGAGTGGGCACCCAGCCACCGTCACACTCCCAACGCCGTGCGCATGATCGTTGAGGGCGAGGGCGCCTACACCACCGTGGACGGCGAGAAGTGCCCCATGAGCCGCGGTGACCTCATCCTCACGCCCACCGGCCTGTGGCACGAGCACGGCCACGACGGCAACGAGCCCGTGGTGTGGCTGGACGTGCTGGACCTGCCGCTGGTGTACTACATGGAGGCCAGCTACCACATCAACGGCGAACGCCAGCAGGTCAACCCCAGCCGGGGCGACCGCGCCTGGACCCGCGCGGGCGTGGTGCCCACCACCGTGTTCCAGCGCAGCGACAAGCGTTACCCCATGCTGCGCTACCCCTGGGCCGACACCCGCGCCGCGCTGCTGTCGCTGGCGGCCGACCAGCCTGAGCAGGAATGCGTGCAGGTCACCTACGTCAACCCCGAAACGGGTGACGACGCCGAGAACATCCTGGGCTTCGACGCCCTGATGCTCAAACCCGGCCAGACCCTGCGCCTGCCCGTGCGTTCGCCCGCCGTGGTGTTCCACCAGATCGAAGGCCGCAGCGAGGCGCGCATCGCCGAGTCCACCTTCGCCCTGAGCGAAGCCGACACCTGCTGCGCCCCCGGCTACACCGAGGTGACGCTGAAGAACCTCTCGGCCGACCAGCCGTCCTTCATCTTCATGGCCGACGAGTCACCCCTGCACCGAAAGCTCGGCGTTTTTGAAAACCGCGGCTGAGCCGCCGCGAAGCACCACACAACAGGAAAGCAAGTGAGCAACTACCTCTGGAATCCGCCTCCCGTCCAGTCCCTGCCCGTGCGCGGCAAGACCGAGCGTTTCCCCATCAACCGCATCTTCTGCGTGGGCCGCAACTACCACGCCCACGCAGTGGAGATGGGCCGCCCGGTAGACAAGAGCGTGGAGCAGGCCTTCTACTTCACCAAGTCGCCCCAGACGCTGGTGGAAAGCGGCGCCACCGTGCCCTACGCGCCGCGTACCAACAACTACCACTACGAGATGGAACTGGTACTGGCCATCGGCAAGCCGGGCTTCCGTGTGAGCGAGGCCAATGCCCATGAACTGGTCTACGGCTACGCCGCTGGCCTGGACATGACGCGCCGTGACCTGCAACTGGTGGCGCGCGACAAGGGCCGCCCCTGGGACACCGGCAAGGACATCGAGCAGGGCTCGGTGTGCTCCGAGATCGTGCCCATGGAGGGCGTGGTGGTGGACAAGGGCGCCATTGCGCTGGAAGTCAACGGCCAGACCAGGCAGTCGTCCGGCGTAGACAAGCTGATCTGGAACATCCGCGAGATCATCGCCGACCTTTCCACCTACTACCACCTGCAGCCGGGCGACATCATCTACACCGGCACGCCCGAAGGCGTGGGCGCCGTGGTGCCGGGTGACAAGATCACAGGCCGCGTGGAAGGCATTGCCGAGATCGTGCTGAACGTCGGCCCGGCCGAGTGAACGTGTCCATGAAGCTGTACAACTTTTGGCGCAGCGGGACGTCGCATCGGCTGCGCATCGCGCTCAACCTCAAGGGTGTGCCCTACGAGTATCTGGCCGTGCACCTGGGCAAGGAAGAGCACCTAAAGGACGCCTTCAAGGCGCTGAACCCGCAGCAGCTGGTGCCCGCGCTGGACACGGGCTCTCAGGTGCTGATCCAGTCGCCAGCCATCATCGAATGGCTGGAGGAGCAGTACCCCACGCCTGCGTTGCTGCCCGCCGACGTGGACGGCCGCGCCCGCGTTCGCACCCTGGCAGCCCTGGTGGGGTGCGACATCCACCCCATCAACAACCGCCGCATCTTGGAATATCTGCGCAAGACGTTTGGCGCCAACGAAGACGCCATCAACGCCTGGTGCGGCACCTGGATCACCGCAGGCTTTGACGCCTACGAGGCAATGCTGGGGGCGGACGTCAAACGCGGCCGCTTCAGCTTTGGTGACACGCCCACCCTAGCCGACTGCTACTTGGTGCCCCAGGTGGAAAGCGCGCGCCGCTTCAAGGTGGACCTGGCGCCGTACCCCCTGATCCGCGGGGTGGACGCCGCCTGCGGCGAGCTGGACGCGTTCCGGCGCGCCTCGCCAACGGCTCAACCAGATTCGGCATGATGAAAGAGATGCGTCGCCTTCGTCCTCATAGAGAGTCGGCGGCCCTCCCCAGTGTCAGGATAGTTGGTAGATTGCCGAAAGGGGGTGTGAATCGCCCCCAGTATCCTAGACACTAGCGAGCCGCTCGAAATACTGCTTCTCGTAGTCTACCGGTGAGAGCCGGTTGTTGTAACCATGACGGCGCCTCGGGTTGTAGAACATCTCTATGTAGTCGAACACGTCCTGCCTTGCTTCTTCCCTTGTGCTGTAGACACGGCGTCGTATCCGTTCCCGTTTCAGCAGCTGGAAAAAACTCTCCGCCACCGCGTTGTCGTGGCAATTCCCACGCCGGCTCATGCTGGCCTGCAGGTTATGAGCCTTCAGGAAGTCCTGCCAGTCATAACTGCTGAACTGGCTACCTTGGATGCCCTTCTAAAGGTCAAGCCACGATTTTGGTTTGGTTTATCTCACGATTTTTCTTGCGGATCACATAGAAGACTTCACGGGCAATATAACGCTTGAGACAGCGGATGGCTTCGAGCTTGGAGTGTCCCTGACTGACCCGTTTGGCAACGTAAGCCTTGGTTCGCGGGTCGGTCCTCAATCTCCCAATGGCGATGATATGCAATGCGCAGTTTGCGGCTCGGTCGCCACCACGGTTCAAACGGTGACGGGCAACTTTGCCTGAGGAAGCGGGCACGGGGCTGACGCCGCATAGCGCAGCGAAACTGGCTTCTGACTGAAGACGTACGGTGTTGTCGCCAACCGTCAATAAGAGTTGAGACGCGGATTCGTATCCGATCGAATTGCGCGCGATCAGGTCAGGAGCAAGGTATGCGATCAATAAACACGCCCCTCCATATCCTGGGGTGACGCTTGAGGGTCACCGGAGATCCGTTGGCATGTTCCAGGGCAGGAGCGCGTCGTAGTCGTCGACGTTATTGGCCTGCGGTAGTTTTTGGAACAGCCAGGCAAAGTAGCGATAGGGATCGATGCGGTGGGCCTTGCAGGTCTCCACCAGCGAGTACAAGTTCGCGCTGGCGTGTGCGCCGCCAACGGTGTCACTAAAGAGCCAGCCGCGGCGGCCGACGACGAAGGGCCGGATCGCGTTCTCGCAAGCATTGTTCGAGATCGGCCACTGGCCGTTGTCGACGTAGCGGATCAACTTGGGCCACTGCCCGTTCAGATAGTACAAGGCCTTGCCCAGCAGACTGCCCGGCAACACCGTATCGCGGTGCGCAACCAGCAGCTGTTCAATACGCCCAAGTACCCGTTTGCTGTAGCGCTGGCGCAGACGCCATCGCCGCTTCGCCTCCCATTCTGCGCTACGCGCTTCGGCTGCATACAGTTTGGCAATCAGCTGCACGAAGCGGGTCGCCAGCTGCTCACCCGAACGGGCCGCCTTGGGCAGCGCATCTTCGGCCTTAATGAAGCCTCTTCTGGCATGGCTCCAGCAACCCAGGTGCATGAGCTGGTGATCGTGTGCGATGCCGTCATACAGCGCGTAGCCATCGGACATGAGTGCCGTGCCGGGCTTGATGCCGGCAAACAGGTTGGGGGCATGCTGTGCGCCGCGCCCCGGCGTGTAGGTGAACAGCCGGATCGGCACACCGGCACCGCCGTTCATCTGTGCCCACAAGTAGCTCTTGGTCTGTGCTCGCCGGCCCGGTTCCTTGAGCACTTGGAAGGTAGTCTCGTCACAGTAGAGCAGCTCGCTCTCCAGCAAGGCATCGCGCATGAGGTTGATGACAGGTTGCACAGCCAGGCCCACGCGCACCATGCCAGCGGCCACCGTGTTTGACGAGATGTCGCCGCCGAAGCGGCGCAGCAGCACCGCCTGGCGATACAGCGGCATGCCGAACTGGTACTTGCCGGTGGCGATCCAGGCCAGTGCCGATTCGGTGAACAGTCCGCGCGGGATGATGCGCGCCGGCACCGGCGCCACCTTGATGCCCAGATCGCAGCAAGGGCACGCATACTTGACCCGCTGGTGCTGAACCACACGCACTTGTTCCGGGATGACATCGATCTGTTCGCTGGTCTCCACGCCGATCTCTATCAAGGCGTGGCCGTCGTTAGCACAGAAGCGCTCCGATTCCGGCAGCTCGTGTCGCACAACGTCACGCGGCAGGTTAGCGTCGAGCGGCTTGCGTCCGCGCTTGTTGCGCTCATGCGCCGCCACCTTGGTGGTGGGCGTGTCTTCCTGTGCGGGCTGTGTAGCGGAGCCGGCCAATGCTTCGGCCTCGTTGAACAGGCCCAGCTGATCAGCAGACCGTGCTTCGCTCTTGGCGCCGAACAGTTCGCGCCGATAGGCTCGCAGCCGCTCCTCGGCCAGGTCGCGCTCGGCGCTCACAAAGCGCAGCTTGTTGAGCAAGGCATCGTGCTCGCCCTGCTGGGCGCCATGCGCTTCGCGCAGCGCCAGCAGCGCAGCAAGTTCATCAGCATCGATGGTCACTGTGGTCGGCATACCACTTAGACTAGCAGATTGCCAACCTGTTCAGCTTACCCGCGCATAATGCCGTTTCGGGTGACGTGCGAGCGCGGCGATGTTGATCCCATCGAGCAGCCAATGCAGCAGCTCCACTGTCAGTGCCAGGACTTCGGTCTGACTGTCGGGCCAGATGAAACGGTCGTTGGCCTCGAGACGCTTCATCAGCAACCAGAAGCCGTTGCCGTCCCAACCCAGGATCTTGATGCGGTCGCGCCGGCGATTGCTGAACACGTATAAGGCCTGAGCCATCGGGTTCTTCCCCATGGCTTGCTCGACCAGGATCGCCAAGCCGTTGATCCCGATACGCAAGTCGACCGGATCGCGATGCACATAGGCCGTCAGTTCTGCGTCGAACCGGAACACGGTAGTCTCCCGAGCAGGTGCACGACGCCCGATACGGTCTCCAGGCTGGCATGGTGCAGATCGAAATGCACGCCATTGGGCAGGTGTCAGTAGGAACGCAATAATCCCCAAAATAGGAATCGAATTTTCCCCACCCATTTTGAGAAGGGGACTCAAAAATGGAAAGCAAGGCATTGCCAGATGACGTTAAGGTGCCCGTGTCGAACCAG
>NZ_JACYXF010000082.1 GCF_015352985.1 Noviherbaspirillum malthae
TAACTCTATCGTCACCCATGGTGGCGGATTCCTTTCTGCTGAAATGTTTCGGTCTAGACAACCTTATTTCAGCAGCATCCGCCGCCTTCTTCAACTACCCCTCATCCACAACATTCCGTTATACCTCATGATCGAGCAAGGCAGAGTATTGACTGATATCGTAGATATTGCATCAGCCGGATGATGTTTGGATGCACGACCGCAGGCTTGCCTTGTGAGAATGCTCCCGCTGGTGCGTTTAGGTAATCGTGCACCCAGTTGACGGCGCCGTTATAGCAGGTTTACGTGCGACATAACTTGGCAATGTGGGGTGTCCAGATGACTATTCGGCGTTGTCGGCATCGCTTGGGATACTTCTGTAAGTGGCAGCGCTAAGTGCTGGTGCCAGATCCGCAGCGAAATAAGGGGCGGAATGCAAGAAGTACTGTGCAGACGGTGGAAGTGTAGCGTCGTGTTGATTGAGGAAAAAACTGACTCGTTGCGGTTCCTGCTCTAACGTGTGATGTTGTTGCCTCGCGGTATCCGTGCGCAAAACGTGCTGGACGACGGCAGCGCCAGGCGCGTGGTATTTAGCTGCTTAATCTGGCGAGCGGACGTCGACTTTTCCTGATCCACCGTCGGCAGCGGGCGCAAAACTTCCAGGCGGTTTTCCGCGTGGCGCGACGTCATTATCGTGGCGATCAAATCTCGATAGCACTTCATAGCCACAAGAGCTTCGGCGCCCATACTACACCGCTTCTGGTAGCACGCCTGTGTCCGGCTATTGTGCTTGCCCAAGCATGCGGCGGAGCTCAACCCAGTGTGGAGGGATAAGCTGCGCATGAGTATAGTTTGTGATCGATAATTGGAGCGGTCGATGTGAGGGGGCCGACTTTAGAACGCAGGTCATCCACGATCGTGATATCAAATTACCTTACCGCTTCGCATCCATCGTTTCATTGCTTCCGGGTCATCCGAGTCAACATACTGCGATACGCGTTCAAGCAGACCGAGATCAAGCTGAGCCAAATTTGCAAGCTTCCTTGCCATATGCAGATCTTTGCTTGCTACGTTATGAATGGCGGTGTAGGCATCCGGTGATCGTGCCCAAGCGCGATATTGGGCGCGTCCAGTGGTGGCATCGGCCGTGAGAAAGTTAAGGCCGCTACTGACAGCCAGTATTGGTGAGAGCTTTTCAAAACTAACACCATATTTCTCCGCTAGATCTATAGCTTCTGCGGTAAGAAACATATTGGCAAGGCAGAGCATATTGTTTACTACTTTCACTACTTCTGCGGAACCCAGGTCTCCGCAATGAAAAATGTGTTGGCCCATGGAGTTCATCAATGGTGTGACTGCCTCGATGTCTGAGGCTTCGCCTCCGAGCATGATGGTAAGTGTGCCTCTTTCCGCGCCGACGATACCGCCGCTGATTGGGGCGTCAATCAAGCTCGCACCGGCGGCCTCCAACGGGCTCTTTAACGCGGCGAGTGTATCAGGCAGTGTGGTGCTCATCATGCAGATGATGGGGTGTTTCCCTGGTGGGATCGCCCGTATTAAGCCCTTATCACCAAGCATTGTATTCATGATTTGCGCGTCGTTGGCCAGTAGTACGATTACCGCATCCGCATCGACGCAGTCGACAGCGTCAGTAGTCGTTCGAACACCCAAGCGCACGAACTCGTCAAGCACGGCTCGGTTACGGTCACAAACAATCAATTCAAATTCCGCTTGTTTAACACGACGGGCCATAGGTGCGCCCATGTTTCCTACGCCAATAAAGGCGACTGTCTTTACTTGTCTAAGTGTCATTGCGTTATCTCCATTACAGGACGCGACGGTTGATCTGAGGCGGCGGCATATGCACGACCAGACCAGTACTACTAGGATTGTTCCTTAAGTAGGTATCCCAGTACGTTATAAATCCGGCCTGATGTTGTGAAAAACATAATTCCAGGCGTCTCAACCGTTGCTTTATCAGATGCCGAAACACCAAATAGATTGGCTTCGCGGCGGTTAGATCGGGATATCGTGAGAAGGCTGAAGAGGTTAAAGAAACGCCTTTAGCCCTTCCTCTAGTTCATGTTCTCCGAACCCCATGAATTCGAGTGCAAGAGAGGCGTCGAAAACAGGAGCGGCCTGGCGCAGCCAATTATTCAGGCCATACTTAGTCCAACGCAATACGTTTGGTGTACCGCATGCGAACCTCTGTACGATCTCCAAGGGCTTCTCTTGTAGAACGTTTCCTTCAAATGATTGGCTAGGTGAGGCCAGTCACGTAAAAAGTGGCAATCACAAAAAGTGCCGCAAGTGTCTTGATAAGCGTAATGGCAAAAACATCTTTGTAGGCTTGGCGATGTGTCAATCCTGTGACTGCCAGCAAGGTAATGACTGCTCCGTTATGCGGAAGAGTGTCCATGCCACCGCTGGCCATAGACACTACCCGATGTAGTGCTTCCAGAGGAATGTGCGCTGCATTAGCTGCGGCAATCAGATTCTCCGACATCGCGGCTAGCGCAATACTCATACCCCCTGAGGCTGAACCGGTAATGCCAGATAACGTGCTGACCGACACAGCAGCGTTCAACAAGGGATCGGGAATGCTCTGCAGAGAGTCACGAATAAGGAGAAAGCCGGGGAGCGCAGCGATGACAGCACCGAAGCCATACTCCGAGGCGGTGTTCATGGAGGCTAGCATCGCACCACTTACTGCCGCTTTGCTGCCGTCGGCAAAACGTTGTTTTACTACTTGAAACGACGCGACAACCACGACCAAAATCCCCACGACAAGGGCACCTTCCACTGCCCAGACTGCTGTCAATGTCGTAATCTTTGTTTCCACAGGTTTAGCCAACCCCGGCAGGCTTACGCTGTGTAGTTGCCCATACCATTGCGGAATTTTCTGGGTAAGCCAATAGTTTGCCAGTCCCACAACAAGCAAAGGAATGATAGCCAGTGCCGGTGAGGGAAGCGTCGCTCTATCCACACGTAGTGGCTCATTTGCATGGTTTGAACCGTAACCCTCCCCGCTTTTCGTTGCTACATGTTGACGCCACTCCAGATATGCCAAGCCGCATATGAGCAAGAATACAGAACCGACGATCCCCAACATGGGCGCTGCCCAAGACGTGGTATTAAAGAAGGTTGACGGAATGATGTTTTGGATTTGCGGCGTCCCGGGTAACGCATCCATTGTGAAGGAAAAGGCACCTAGTGCGATGGCCCCAGGCATCAGCCGTTTAGGTATATTGCCCTGCCGATATAGTTCTGCAGCGAATGGATATACAGCAAACACTACGACGAATACCGATACACCGCCATAGGTTAATACAGCACACACCGTTACGATGATGAGATTGGCGCGTGAGCGGCCAAGGTAGCGGATGGCCATCTCCACAATTGATTCGGCGAAGCCCGAGAGCTCGATTACTTTACCGAATATGGCGCCCAACATAAAAACTGGAAAGTAGAGTTTCAAAAACCCTACGAGTTTTTCCATGAACACGCCTGAAAAGACTGGAGCCACGGCTCCTGGATCGGTCAATATGACAGCGCCCATGGCTGCAAGTGGCGCAGCCAAAATGATGCTATAGCCGCGATAGGCAGCAATCATGAGAAATCCCAGTGCAGCTAGCACCGTAAGCAATACCATGGTGTCTCCAAACAGTTTCCGTTTTTACTTTCCGCTAGGTAGGCCAGTAGTTTGAAAGAGTACGCTAATTGGCACGCGCTAGTGCCTGCCGTTGACCCTCTCAAGATGGCGTTCGCGATTTTGCGGCAGACAATGCATTTATAAAAGAAAACCGTTGCAACCTCGTTGTGCATTAGTGCACAATTGACAGATGAATGAGCTTCCAGAATGGAACGATCTTGGCGTCTTTCTCGCCGTAGCCCGCCTTGGCACTATCTCGCTTGCTGGTGAGCGACTGGGGATGGAGCATTCCACGGTATCTCGCCGGATCGACCGACTAGAAGCTAAGTTAGGGGTTGTGTTGTTCGATAGGCGCCGTAGCGGTTATTCGCTGACTGATGCCGGACGAGTGCTGATCCCTCATGCTGAGGCCATGGAGAATGCTCTTCTTGCAGCAGTTGAGGAAAGCTCGGGCAAAGCAGAAACCATCGAAGGATCGGTCCGCGTCGGCACGCCTGAAGCCTTTGGTATTAATGTCCTTGCTACAAGCTTGGTTCCACTTCGTCAGAAGCATCCTAGGTTGCATATTGAATTGATGGCGCAACCCCAGTTCCCCAGCCTAGTGACGCGGGAAGTCGAAATCCTTGTGACCCTCGATCCTCCTGAGATGGGGCGCTACAAGGTGGCTAGACTTGCGGAAGTGGACTATTTTCTCTACTGTTCACCTAGTTATAGAGACTCCCACCCACCCATTTGGCAGCTAAGTGATGTCATTCAGCACGAATTTGTGGACTATATTCATAATGGGGCCGTCACTGATCGATACCGCGTGCTAGAAGAACTGACACCCAATCCGAAGCGTAGCTTCACTGCCACGAGCGTTCTTGCCCAGCGCGCTGCTGCGGCTGCTGGCATGGGGCTGGTCTTGTTGACACCATACGTAGCGCTGCAAAGCACTGACCTAATTAGTATTTTTCCCGATCAGCCGCTGATGACGCGTAGCCTATGGATTGCAGCGCCCGAAGATCTTTTGAAAATCAAGCGTCATCGGTTAGTTTGGGATCACATTCGAACTTTGATCGATCAGCATCCCAATTTGTTTCGAAAGTAGACTGAGGAAAACTGGCGTCCTAACGGCGTGAAGTCTTTATCTCCTCATTGCTGGCTCTTTTTCATCCTTCGCCGGTGTAAAGCCGGGCCGTGCACGCGTGCAGGCAGGCGTTGTGCAAATGCGCACATCTAGCTTGCGCCCGCTGCTATTGCAGCTCCAAGGCCACCGCAATACTATTGGCGTCACCAGTTATCTTCGACACATCGGTTGAACAAGCTCATGTCATGAATGATGAGATTTTGATGCCAAAGTAAAATAATCTTACGAGACGCGCATGAGCCTTTAAGGTACATCGTTAGGGGCCGAGCCCCCTTTGCAGAGTGGGTGTTCTTGGTCTATGAATTACTCCCTAAAGCTAGATAAGTGCACTGCTAGGTAGTGGTGTAACTAACTACCTATCCAGTATAAATAACGCCATAGTTATAGACAGCCGTCTGGAATTATCGCTTAGGAAGCGCCAGTTATAAGGGGCGGCCGCGTCCAATTTTGAAGAGGGCAATAAACGCGGTCGCTAGTATATCAGCTGCGTACTGGAGCTAGGCGTGTACTTAGATAGTTAAAGAGAGGAAGTTAGAGCTTGCTTTGTCCTATCGTGAAAATGGCCGAAAGTGGATTTAAAACGTTCGGTTTTCGATAGAGATAGTGCTTATGCAAGAGGCAGCGGCATTGTGGGACCATTTTTAGGCTTCTAAGAATCCAATATTGAGAAGAGGAGTTATCGTGAACAATTTGAACAGTAAATCGCTGACGGCATTACTCATGTCGTCCTTGCTCTGTGCTGGCGCAGCGCACGCCAGTAAGGATGATGTAATCAGAATCGGCGTGTTGACTGATTTTTCTGGCACTTACGCTGATATAGCTGGAAAGGGCGCGTTGACCGCAGTCGAAATGGCGGTCGACGATTTTGCCAAAGATCGCACCGTGCTCGGCAAGAAAATTGAGGTGATCTATGCGGACCACCTGAACAAGGCCGATATCGCTGCTTCCAAGGCGCGCGAATGGTACGACACACAGGATGTCGATATCATCGTTGACCTTGCCACCAGCAGCGCAGCTCTGGCCGTGACTGCCATTGCGGAACAAAAAAACAAAATCGCCCTAGTTACGACTGGTGGCGCTTTGCCGCTAACGAATGACAAATGCACGCCATCCACGTTGCACTGGGTGTATGACACCTATGCGCTGACCGCCGGAACCGCCAAGACTGTTGTCGATTCTGGCAAGAAAAACTGGTATTTCATCACGGCTGATTACGTCCTTGGCCACTCCCTTGAGCAGGAAGCCGCCAAGGTGGTGAAGGGTAACGGGGGCGAAGTTAAGGGTACCGTCCGCCATCCGTTCCCAGCCAGCGACTTTTCGTCCTATCTGATGTCCGCACAGGCGTCAAAGGCTGACGTGATTGCGCTGGCCAATGCTGGCTCCGATCTGGCCAACACCATCAAACAGGCTGGTGAGTTTGGCATGACTACGAGTAAACAGACCGTCTTGCCGCTGCTGATGTTCATTTCGGACGTGCACTCGATGGGTCTGAAAACGACCCAAGGGCTGATGATGACTGAAGCTTTCTACTGGAATCGGGACGAGAAGACTCGTGCTTGGTCTAAGCGATTCTTCCAGAAGACCGGCAAGATGCCTACGTCCGCTCAGGCGGGTGATTACTCTGGTGTGACAAATTATTTGAAAGCCATCAAGGCGACGGGCAGCACCGATACAGCCACGGTAATGAAATACATGAAGAGCACACCGGTTGACGATGGCCTCTTCAAAGGAAAGGTACGTGAAGACGGACGATTCGCTCACGATATGCTGTTAGTCGAGGTGAAGTCCCCTGTGGAATCAAAGGAACCGTGGGACTACTATAAGATCAAGTCGGTAATTTCGGCGGATGTGGCAACCATGCCGCTGTCTCAGTCCCAGTGCAAACTGGTTAAAAAATAAGAAGTTGTAAGCTAGGTAATACGGGGCAAATAGAAAAGTGATCAACAAAATTTATCCCAGCGCACAAGCCGCGCTCCAGGATGTAGTAGCGGACGGTCAGACAATTGCGGTAGGCGGGTTCGGTCTATGCGGTATTCCAGATGTGCTGATCGCCGCACTGCGTGATTCGGGTGTGAAAAACCTAACCTGCATTAGCAACAATGCCGGGGTTGACGATTTTGGTCTTGGCCTGCTGTTACAGACCCGCCAGATTAAGAAAATGATTGCCTCTTATGTAGGCGAGAACAAGGAATTTGAACGTCAGTATCTGGCTGGCGAACTGGAACTTGAATTCAACCCTCAGGGAACCTTAGCTGAACGTTTGCGTGCTGGTGGAGCTGGTATCCCGGCCTTTTACACTAAAACTGGCGTCGGCACGCAGGTTGCGGAAGGCAAAGAAACACGTTCGTTTCGAGGCGAAACCTATGTGATGGAAGAAAGCTTAACCGCTGACGTCGCTTTGGTGAAGGCGTGGAAGGCGGACAGGTCTGGCAACCTGATCTTTAAGCGTACTGCTCGCAACTTCAACCCGGAAGTCGCTACGGCGGGCAAGGTGGCAATCGTGGAGGTTGAGGAGGTGCTGGAGGTCGGTGAGATCGATCCAGATGATGTGCACCTGCCCGGCGTGTTCGTGCAGCGTCTAGTTCTAAACCCAAACCCGGAAAAGCGTATCGAACGCGTGCGCACCCGCATACGTCAGTAACAGGAGAATTGTATGGCTTGGAGTCGTGATGAAATGGCGGCCCGTGCCGGCCGCGAATTGCAGGACGGTTTTTATGTGAATCTCGGCATCGGTCTGCCCACCATAGTTGCAGAGCATGTTCCGTCTGGACTCGACGTCTGGCTGCAATCGGAAAATGGGCTGATCGGCATTGGTCCGCTGCCATATGAGGATGAAGTGGATGCGGATTTGATTGATGCCGCAAAACAGACCGTTACTTGCGCTCCTGGCGCCTCAATCTGTTCGTCATCCACTTCGTTCGCAATGATACGTGGAGGCCATATGGATCTGACCATATTAGGAGCCATGGAGGTCAGTGAAAGTGGCGATCTGGCGAACTGGATGATTCCAGGTAAGTTGGTCAAGGGTATGGGTGGCGCAATGGACTTGGTGGCTGGGGTGCGTCGGGTGATCGTATTGATGGAACATACAGCCAAAAACGGCACACCGAAAATCCTGAGGCAATGCAGCCTTCCGCTGACTGGAGTAGGTGTAGTTGATCGCATCATTACCGACCTTGGTGTACTAGACGTTACCGACCGCGGCCTGACAGTGGTGGAATTGGCTCCTGGGGTGACTGCGGACGAAATGCGCAATAAGACAGGTGCGCCATTAGTTTTTGCAGCAGGATTGGCGAACTGATGTCTGGACGTGGATAGACAACAAGCTATGCATGTCATGTTTTCACACACGGTACTGTTGAAGTTTAACCGCTCTGACGACGAATTCTTCACCCGTATTGGCGAGTACGCTGAACAGTTGCGCACGGCATGCGAAGGGGTAATGCAATTGCGGTTCGTACGGAACGAAGCATCCCGTTCAGGCGGTTTTACGCATGGTTTCATTACGAGCTTCGTCGATGAATCAGCACACGACCGTTACCAGGAGATGCCGGCACATATCGAACTGAAGCAATACATTATGCCGCACGTAACAGAACTGATTGTGCTAGATTCCACTATTTCCTAAGCTAGCGTAGCCTTGGCAGTCGAACTGGTTTTTACTGGTTCTATGTAGCACCTTGCTCCGTGCCCCATGCCTCCGAAAGCCGCCGCATATGAGTACTGAGCCTGTCGGACAAATATCGTAGGTGGCCGATTTTGGCCATCTAGCGGTGCGCATTTGGTGTGGAATCGGGAAGGCGGTACATATACGTCGTAGCGGGATGTTGGCGTTAGCAGGCTGGATAGAAAGTTAAGCGGGTATCTTCTCAACATGTCGTTATTGCAGGCAAGGCTAGGCCGAGCGAAGTCTGCCTAACCAAGAGTCGCTAGGATATGTGCAAGAGGGAAAAGCCAAGTCATTGAACTTGTCCTGTCCAGACAGTGGTGACGTGTGAGCGCAGGGAAGCATCTATGGCACAGCTGCGGTGCTTAATTCTTGACCGCTGCAGGAACTGTGCAGGACACGATTCTCGAATCGTTGTTTAAGCCTTCACCCAAGGTGGTTCTCCCCGGGACCAACGCCATATGGGAAATGTGATACCAAAAATTGGACATCCACATTTCTATTTGAAAATTTCGGAACCGGGGAGGAAGCGCGCCACATTGGAAAATTTTGAACGCGGTAGGATGAAGTGCTGGGTCAGTCCGAGCCTTTTGCTTATCTAAAGTATCTCAAGCCGGCACGTGAATTGATGGTGTCTGATGAGATTGCGAATGATGTAAGTAAAAGAAATAAATCTAACTAGGTCCGCCACGCGACGTAGTTGACTCCCGTATAACCATAATTATGTGTCGTCGTTTTTAGACGCAGTCTTCCCTAGACTTACTGTTTTCATGCCCTCGTTGAGGCGGTTTAGGTAATGAACAAACGAAACCTTGTCGTCAAATCGAAAGTCCGCCAACGCTTGGCGATAAAACTCATAGATTTTAGGTTGGACTGTATTCCAAAAGTCACGTCCTATCGGAGTGAGAATCACTAGCTTTGCACGCCGATCAACAGGGTCGGCTATCCGACGCACATGTTCGTCCCGCTCCAAGCGTTTCAGCACTCCATCAAGGTTTTGTCGGCTTACACCTAAGTACTCAGCTAGTTCGGAGAAAGGCATGCCTTCACTGACCTTCGGTCGTGAGAGTGCTCCTAACACGGACCATTGAACCGATGTAATTCCCAGTTCCTTCGTTGCTTGCCGTTCCAATGTATTACCAACTTGGAAAACCCGGAAAAACAGTCGATTGTGTATGGATGAGACCGATTGCTCGTAACTAGAGTCAATCGCATCATCCCCAGGTAAGGAAGAGACGTCCATGATTTTGTGGGCAGGGCGCATACTAAATATTTCAAAAAAGTGGTTAGTTAAACAAGAATATGCGTCCAAGGAATGCGAACCCTCGCACGACGAACTTTCTATTGTGCAACTGATTCTCATGTACTCATGTACAAATATTCATTTGCACTGTTCTGCAACCACTCGATATAGCCACTATAGAGTAGCAGAAAAGACGTCGGACTTCTGTTCCGATACGCAAAGTACTTTACCTTACTTGTATTTTTACTTCAATTCGACAACTGAGCAGCCGCAAACAACCTCGATAGCAGGCCTCCTTTGCAGAAACGATTTATAGGAACATAGACAACATTGCTGGTCATGTTGTTTCTTTATGGAAACATATTTCTACTGTGACTATGGCTAGTTTCACATACGAAATGTGTTGTTTCTTTCAAAGAAACAGGTAACTCGTTCCAAGATCGCCTCGCCATTGCGGTCAAGCCTCACGGACCCTTGAGCCGTATCGGCTTGCAACGGCCTTTTGAACATCAAAATGTTGCCCGAATTTGATTCTTGGCTCGCGCCATAGCGAGTAACTGCTCCAAGAACCACGACACTAACTTGGAGCACCGCCTCTCCGCTAAGGATTTTGTGGATTACTTACCTGTAAAATGTGGGGTACGTTTTTCTGCAAAGGCCTTGACGCCTTCCTGGTAATCAGCACTCCAGCCCAACTCCCGAACAAATGTCGCTTCCGTAGAAAGTTGCTGCTCCAACGTATGGGTAATAGCCGCTTGCATAGCCTGCCGAGTGCGGACAAGCGCTTTCGTCGGCATTGATGCTAGTTGATGCGCGAGCCTATCGACGGTTGCTACGAATGCCGCATCTTCGACTGTCTGCCAGATTAGGCCCCATTCAGCCGCTTTTTGAGCAGGAAGTTTTTCTGCAAGCATAGCTAAACCCATTGCGCGAGCGATGCCGAGGCGCTGAGTCAGAAACCATGTGCTACCTGTGTCAGGACTTAATCCGATTCGCGAGAACGCTTGCAGAAAATATGCAGACTGTGCCGCAACGGCTATGTCGCATGCTAGAGCAACCCCTACGCCACCACCCGCAGCTAATCCGTTAACCGCCGCAATGGTCGGCACGCGCAGGTTTTGGAGTCCCATCACAAACGGTTTGAAGTTCTTTTCAACGACATTACCAATATCAGGCAGCTTGCCGTTATCGGCCTGCATTGTCGGATCCGCAAGGTCTTGACCGGCGCAGAAAGCGCGACCCGAGCCAGTGAGCACGAGAACGCGTGCTGCCGCGTGATTCTGCACCAAGTTCAACGCGGCCAACAGTTCACCATTTGTTTGGTCATCTAGGCTGTTGAGCTTCTCTGGTCTGTTCAAGGTGAGTCGAGCAATGCTGTTCTCGAATTCTAGTTTTATATTTGAAAAATTCATGGTAAATCCTTTCGTCGAATATATATGTTTTGTTCCAGATGAAGCGAATTTTCAATCACCCGATCGGTCAAGTAGCTCTAAAAATGCATCTCGTCCAATGCGAGAACGGCGTTTGCGCCCTGAATGATTTTCTGAGCTAGCCCCCCTGCGCTGCAAAGGAAATGGTCAGCATAGAAACGACTAGTCTGAATTTTGTTTACGTAGAAAGAGGAGTTGTTGGATGACTCCGTTAGCTTGCGTTTTGCAACGAGCGCAGCCAATCCGAGTTGCCAGCCACCACAAACGATACCGAAAAGCTCTAGGAAGGGGACGGCCCCCGCGGCGGCGCGATGTGGGTCAGTTGGGTAGGTGTCAATGATGAATTGCACGCTATCGCCAAGTGCAACCAGACTGGCATGAAGCGCCTTACCAATATGAGTCAAATCAGCATCTTCCTCCCGCTCAAGGTTGGCTCCAACCTGGCACATCTCGTCGATGAGAGCATGAATCGCTTGGCCCTTGTCTCGCGCCACTTTACGACCAATCAGGTCCAGTGCTTGGATACCAGTGGTACCTTCATAGATTGATGTAATCCGCGCATCTCTTAGGTACTGTGCAGCGCCAGTCTCTTCGATAAATCCTATGCCGCCGTGGATCTGGATACCTAACGAAGCGATCTCAACACCGTTTTCCGTGAACCATCCCTTCGTCACAGGCAATATGAGATCAACATACGCCTGATTCTGAGATCGCGTTGAGCCCTCTGGGTGGTGGGCTGCAAGGTCCATAGCCACAGCGACAGAGCAGGAGAGGGCGCGCATTGCTTCGATTCGCGACTTCATTGAGAGCAGCATGCGTCGAATGTCCGGATGGCGAATGATTTTTACCCTGTCGCTATTGTCGCCGCTGATGTCCGTACCCTGGACGCGTTCCTTTGCGTAGGCGAGTGCGTGTTGATAGGCGCGTTCACTGATTCCTAAGCCTTCCAAACCCACAGCGAAACGCGCGGCGTTCATCATGACGAACATGTTGTCCAAACCTCGATTTTCCTCGCCAACAAGATATCCAGTGGCACCGGCATTGTCTCCGAATGCCATAACGCAGGTCGGACTCGCATGGATCCCCATTTTGTGCTCGAGCGATACGCAACGCACATCGTTTCGCTCTCCCAGTGTGCCGTCTTGGTTGACGAGAATCTTTGGTACGACAAACAACGAGATCCCCTTGCTGCCGTGAGGCGCCCCTTCTACCCGGGCGAGGACCAGATGAACGACGTTAGGTGCCATGTCATGGTCACCGTACGTAATAAAGATTTTTTGTCCATGTAGACGATAAGTTCCATCGGTATGACGAACTGCACGTGTACGAATAGCGGCAAGGTCCGAACCTGCATGCGGTTCCGTAAGCACCATGGTCCCTGTCCATGCTCCCCGTACCATTGCAGGTAAAAACATTCTTCTGACTGCGTCGGAGCCCCGGCTTGCAATCACTTGTTGTGCGCCACGCGTAAGCATCGGAGATAAGGTAAAGGCCAAGTTGGCCCCGTTCCAGATCTCCTCGACGAACGTTGAAACCAACTGAGGGAGATTTTGACCGCCATAGTCTTCAGACGAGGAAAGGGACGTCCAGCCGCCTTCAATGAAGTCTTGATACGCCTTGTGCCAACCACGAGGCATCACTACCCCATCCTTCCCCAACTTTGCACCTTCTATATCGCCGCTTTGGTTAAGCGGTGACAGGACGCCAGAGGCAAAACTTCCTGCCGCCTCAAGGATGGCATGCACTACATCGGACGAAATGTCTCGGTATGGGGGTAAGCCGACAAGCTTATCCAGGTATTCCAGATCATGAAGCAGAAAACGCATGTCATTCAATGGAGCAACATATTCCGGCATAAAAGTCCTTCGTTAGGTTGTTTTATATAAAGCAACGAGCAACTCCCTTTTGCTAGGGCAATTACATATGTAGAGGTGTTGATGATAAAGAAGCAATTTACAGGGCACATAACCTGATCCACTGTACCAACAAAAAAAATATACATCAAGGTATTGACATAAACGCAGAGAAGATCGAAGATTTCCAAATCGGGAAATCACTATAACGGAGACCTGCAATGACCTTTCCCCACGTCCTGTCGGAAATTAAAGTCGGTAATGTTGTTCTTCCAAACCGCATGGTTATGGGGGCAATGCACACGCGGCTTGAAACCCTCGATCGTCCGCACGAACGTCTGGCCGCTTTCTACGCAACACGCGCTGCAGGGGAGATTGGCCTTATCCTCACCGGTGGTTACTCGCCCACTCCGGAGGGAGTCATGGATGAGGGCGGTCCGTTGCTGAATAGCCGTGATCAGCTCCACGAGCATCGCCTTATTACTTCTGAAGTCCATAAAGCCGGCGGACGTATCGTCCTCCAGATCCTGCATGCTGGACGCTATGCAAAAGTGCCCACGTGTGTCGCACCTTCTCCCGGTAAAGCACGTATCAATGTCTACCCCCCACGGGAACTCGGTCTGCAAGAGATATGGGATCTAATTGACAGCTTTGCCAATACCGCCTCATTAGCGAAGGAGGCAGGCTACGAAGGCATTGAAATCATGGGCTCCGAGGGCTACTTGATCAATGAATTTACCGCTGCGATTACCAATCATCGCGACGATGAATTTGGTGGAAATTTCGATAACCGCATTCGATTCCCTTTGGAAATTATCAAGGCAGTCCGTGCCCGTGTCGGCGCTGAGTTCATGATCATATACCGCATTTCTTCGATCGATCTGATGGATGGCGGGATGACTGGTGCGGAAATCGCTGAATTTGCTCGCCGAGTTGAAGCAACGGGTGCCGATATGATTAACACGGGCGTTGGCTGGCATGAATCAGCGGTACCGACTATCGCTGCGACCGTACCCCGGGCTGCATGGTCGTCAGCAGTGAGGAACGTCAAAACCGCCGTTTCCATCCCAGTGATGGCGTCAAACCGAATTAACGCCCCGGAAACAGCGGAAGAGGTCATTGCCTCTGGCGCGGCCGATCTGGTTTCTATGGCGCGCCCTCTGCTCGCGGATCCAGAATTTGCGAAGAAAACCCGCTTGGGCGTGCCGCAAGAAATCAATACCTGTATCGCCTGCAACCAGGCATGCCTGGACAAGATCTTCACCGATCAAACAGCGACCTGCTTGGTAAACCCGAGGGCTGGGAGGGAGATCGAATTTACGACCGAGAAGGCTGAACAACCGAAGAGCATCGCAGTCATCGGAGGTGGGCCGGCGGGTATGTCGTTTGCCATTAATGCCGCGGAACGAGGTCATCAGGTCACATTGTTCGAGGCCGCTGCCGAACTGGGTGGGCAGCTCAATATGGCGAAAGTCGTGCCTGGTAAGAACGAGTTTTATCAGATGCTGCGGTACTTCCGCGTAATGCTCGAGAAGAACGGAGTCAAGGTTCACTTAGGTAAAAAGGTAACGGTGGCCGATCTGGGTGGCGGGAAATTCGACGAAGTCGTTATTGCAACGGGAGTAATTCCGAGGACTCCGGAAATTCCGGGAATCAACCATCCTAAGGTAGTTAGCTACATTGACGTCTTGACCAAACGGGTCGAGGTAGGTAACACCGTTGCCATCATCGGAGCCGGCGGAATCGGATTCGATACGGCCGAGTTTTTGCTTGGCGACCACGCGGAAACTTTGGAGACAGAAGCGTTCTTCAAAGCATGGGGCGTTGATGGTGACAACTCGACACCAGGAGGTCTCGCGCCGGCTGTCGAGCACCCTGTTAGCCGAAAAGTGCACATGTTCCAGCGCAAATCGGAATCGCTCGGAAAGAATCTTGGCAAATCCACTGGGTGGATTCTTAAGGCAAAGCTTCGTAAGGCCAAGGTATCAATGACTGCCGGCGCCTCTTACGACGCTATTGATGACGATGGCCTGCACTACACGGTCGATGGCAAGGCTCATGTCCTTCAGGTCGACAATGTCATTCTGTGCGCTGGTCAGGTGTCGAATCGGGATCTCTATGTGCAACTTGACCAGGCGGGGATCAAATTCCACGTGATTGGCGGGGCCGATGTGGCAAGCGAACTCGATGCGCTGAGGGCTATTGATCAAGCTACACGGCTTGCCGTTGCACTTTAAAAGTGGGAACTAGGTTACCTGAGGAGTCAGACAATGCATAAGTACAATACCAATCTCGACCGGTGCGCAGCAAATTTTCAGGCGCTTACGCCGATCCGATTCTTGAACCGCTCCGCAGAGGTCTTCCCGAATCGGACAGCCGTCATTTATAAGGAGCGTCGGTTTACTTGGGCAGAGTACGCAAGCCGTTGCTATAAGCTAGGCAAGGCGCTGATCTCTGCGGGTGTGGAGCGGGGCGATACTGTTGCAATCATCGCACCGAATGTTCCAGCGATGGTGGAGGCGCAGTTCGGCGTGCCCTTATCCGGCGGCGTACTCAACTGCATCAACATCCGGCTGGATGCTGCAGCGATTGCTTTCATTCTCGAACATTCCGAGACCAAAGTAATGCTGGTAGATCAGCAGTTCGCTAAGGTTGCGCGGGAAGCCATCGCAATGACCGGTATGCAAATCAAGGTCATCGATATCGCTGACCCTGACGCAGGTTGTTCCGAACTGATCGGAGAGATCGAATACGAAGCATTTGTCGCTGGAGCAAATGACGAGGTAGACCTGCGATATCCTGAAGATGAATGGGACGCGATTGCGTTGAATTACACCTCCGGAACGACAGGAAACCCGAAGGGCGTGGTCTATCACCACAGGGGGGCTTACCTGAACGCGCTTGGACAGATTATCAGTGCAGAGCTGACCGGTCGCGTTCCAGTCTACTTGTGGACTCTGCCGCTTTTCCACTGTAACGGCTGGTGCTATGCATGGTCACTTGCAGCAGTGGGTGGCACCCATGTTTGCTTGCGTAAGGTGGCGGCCGAGGACATTTACACTGCGATCGAGAAACACGAAGTTACTCACTTCTGCTGCGCGCCCACCGTTTTGAGCTTTTTGATTAACGGGAAGCCCGCGAGTTGGCAAACGCCAGATCAGCCGATCAAAGTCGTATGTGCAGGTGCTTCACCGCCGGTCGCAATTCTCCAGCAGATAGTGGAGATGGGCTTCTCGGTCCTCCATGTGTACGGTATGACGGAAATGCATGGCATCACTACGCTGTGTCAGGTACAGGAGAGCTGGAACGATCTGAATTTCGCTGACCGTATGGTTCACTTGGGACGGCAAGGTGTACGTACTGTTGTCACTGACGAGATGGTGGTTTGCACGCCCCAGACCTATGATCCGGTTCCAAACGACGGTAAGACGCTGGGTGAAGTGATGTTCCGAGGAAATCTCGGAATGAAGGGCTATCTGAAGAACGCCGCTGCAACACAAGAAGCTTTTGCAGACGGTTGGTATCACACAGGTGATCTTGCGGTTGTACATGAGAACGGTTATATCGAAATCAAGGACCGCTCCAAGGACATCATTATTTCTGGTGGCGAGAACGTCTCATCGCTTGAGCTGGAGGATGTGCTTTACACACACCCTGCCGTGATGGGTGTGGCCGTTGTTGCCGTCCCTGATGAGAAGTGGGGCGAAGTACCGTGTGCCTTGATTGAACTTAAACCGGAATATCAAGGGCAAGTCACTGAAACCGAGGTTACCCAGTTCTGCCGCACAAAATTGGCTGGATTCAAAGTGCCTCGGCATATCGTCTTCGAGCCACTTACCAGGACGGCGACAGGGAAGCTGCAAAAATTTAAGCTTCGTGCCCACGCGGCAGAAGTCATCACAGCGCGCAAGGCGCAGATAAAGGAGTCAGTATAATGCGTGGCCTTCAACAAAAAGTTGCAATCATCACCGGCGCTGCAGGCGGCATCGGAGGAGCCTTAGTTAGACGTTTCTGCGAAGAAGGCGCTCATGTCGTCGCGGTTGACATCAACGACAACGGGCTGAAAGAACTTGTGGTAAGCCTGAAGGAGTTCGAAGGCAACATCACCCCCATGGTGATGGACATTACGGACCACGCAGGAGTGGCAGGTAAGGTTGGCGAAATTAAAGACCGACTAGGTCGGATCGACGTGCTCGTCAACAACGCCGGTTGGGACCTCGCAAAGCAGTTCGTCGAAACCACCCCTGACTTCTGGAACAAAGTCATTAGCATCAATTTGATGGGGGCGTTGAACCTGCACCATGCAGTACTGCCGATCATGATCGCTAATGGAGGCGGGAAAATCGTTAACATCTCGTCGGACGCTGGCCGCGTCGGCTCGTCCGGTGAATCCGTCTACTCGGCTTGCAAAGGCGGGATCATTGCCTTCAGTAAGACAATCGCACGGGAATGCGCACGTAGTAACGTGCGTGTAAATGTGGTCTGCCCTGGCCCTACTGATACAGCCATTCTGCGCTCATTCACTGGTGAAGGCGAGTTTGGAAAAAAAATCTACGACGGGTTGGTCCGCGCAATTCCGCTCAAGCGTGTTGGACAGCCGGACGATATCCCAGGAATTGTCGCATTTCTGTCTAGCGATGACGCCAATTTCATTACTGGGCAGGTGGTCAGTGTATCCGGCGGTCTGACAATGCATGGATGATCAAAAATGAGCAACTATACCGATATTCTCTTTGAAGCTAACGCCGGTGTCGCCCGCATTACCATTAATCGTCCGGAAAAATACAACGCATTCCGAGGTAGGACCTGTGACGAACTCATCGACGCACTTCACAAGGCAGCCTGGGACCGTTCGATCGGCGTGGTCGTTCTGACTGGCATCGGCGACAAAGCGTTCTGCACCGGTGGCGATCAGTCTGCCCATGACGGTGGCTACGATGGACGTGGGCTAATCGGCTTGCCAGTAGAAGAGCTGCAGGGACTGATCAGGGAAGTGCCGAAACCGGTTATCGCCCGCGTGA
This sequence comes from Noviherbaspirillum malthae, assembly GCF_015352985.1. Classification (GTDB taxonomy): domain Bacteria; phylum Pseudomonadota; class Gammaproteobacteria; order Burkholderiales; family Burkholderiaceae_D; genus Noviherbaspirillum; species Noviherbaspirillum malthae. The sequence continues at coordinate 17,975 of NZ_JACYXF010000082.1, forward strand.
ATGGTTATGCCATTGGCGGCGGCAACGTTCTAGTTACATGCTGCGATCTCGCGATCGCTTCGGAAACTGCTCAGTTTGGTCAAGTTGGGCCGAAGGTCGGTTCCGTCGATCCCGGATTTGGCACAGCATTGCTGGCGCGAGTGGTCGGCGAGAAGAAAGCCCGGGAAATCTGGTACCTGTGCCGGCGCTACACTGCTCAACAGGCATTGGCGATGGGCTTGGTCAATGCTGTCGTTCCAGCAGCGGAACTCGACGCAGAAGTTGACCGCTGGTGTCAGGAAATCCTGGCAATGAGCCCGACTGCACTTGCAATTGCAAAACGCTCCTTCAACGCAGACACCGATTCGATCCGTGGCATTGGCGGCCTGGGCATGCAGGCACTGAGTCTATACTACGGCACACCGGAATCGCAGGAAGGTGTTGCAGCATTCATGGAAAAGCGCAAGCCTCGCTTCCGAGACGTTGCCAACCAATCGGCCGCTAAAATGAAAGAGGAAAAGTGATGACTGCTACCCTGACATTTCAGGCCAGCGCAGCAATCATCACGTTGAACCGGCCAGAAGTCCTGAATGCTTTGAATCGCGAAATGGTAGAGCGTATTGGCAATCTGATTGACGAAGTACAGCAATCAAAAGCAAACGTCCTTATCATTGTAGGAGGTGGAGAGAAGGCATTCTGCGCCGGCGCCGACGTAAAGGAAATACTCGGCGGAGACCTCGATACGCAGCAGGCGTTCGCCCGGCGCGGACAGCAAACGTTTGCCAAGCTGGATACCTTGTCGATTCCATCAATCGCAGTAGTTCATGGCGTTGCCTTTGGCGGCGGCCTTGAACTGGCGTTGGCTTGCACATTCAGGGTCGCGACCACAAGGGCTCGTTTCGCCCTGCCTGAGATCAAGCTTGGGCTGATCCCAGGCTATGGCGGCACTCAGCGGCTTCCTCGGCTTGTCGGCGCATCGCGTGCGCTGGAAATCATGTCGACTGGCCGTACTGTCAATGCCGACGAAGCAGAGCGCATCGGTTTGGTAAATATGATAGAGGATGGTGACGACCCTGTAGCGCTTGGCACTGCTTTTGCCGCTCTACTCGGCAATCCCCCGCCGGCATCACTGCAGATGGTGCGCCAAGCAGTCGCAAAAGCACTCGACTTATCATTGCATGAAGGCTTTGAAGCCGAAGCAGCGCTGTTTGCGTCGTCCACGCAAACCGTTGATGCAGCGGAAGGTGTTAAGGCCTTTTTGGAAAAACGCAAGCCAGTGTTCGTTGGCGACTGAATACAGTCGGGACGTCAGCACTTAATTCCCTTGAACTAGGCTGTTAAAACCCTTTGGTTATACAGGGGTTGAGTGACAGTATCGGGAGAGAGACGTCGGTGAATAAGATGTGTAACCTAGATCAGATTGGCCTTAATTAGGAACGCAGCCATGGATACATTCAGAGGATATGTTGTCGATAAGGCAGAGGACGGGGCAGTCTCTGGCCAATTGAAGTTTCTGACGTGCGATCAACTTGATGCAGGCGATGTAACGATTCGGGTGCACTATTCAAGTGTTAATTACAAGGACGCCTTGGCAGCGACCGGGTTAGGTAAGATTATCAGGCGATTTCCTTGCGTGGGTGGCATCGACCTTGCCGGAGAAGTCATCACAAGTGCGGACGCGCGGTATAAGCCCGGCGATAAGGTTATTGCGCTTGGTTTCGATATTGGAGTATCACACCACGGTGGCTATGCTGAAATTGCGCGAATACCTGCCGACTGGATTGTTCCACTACCACCTGGGTTAGATCTGCTGGAATCCATGGCGCTGGGAACTGCAGGATTTACCGCCGGGCTTGCTTTTGACAGGATGGAGAGAGCCGGGCTTATGCCTGCAAGCGGACCCGTCATTGTCACGGGCGCTACGGGGGGCGTTGGCAGTCTTGCAATCGACATGCTTGCTAACAAAGGCTACGAAGTTGTCGCATTGACTAGGAAGGAATCGGAATCGGATTACCTAAAGAGTATCGGCGCGAGTGCTGTCAAACTATCGACAACGGTTGATCTTGCAAATATTCGTCCGTTAGAAACAGCGCAATGGGCTGGGGCGATCGACAACCTTGGTGGACCAGTTCTAAGTTGGCTGATCGCGTCAATGAAGCAGTCCGGAATCGTCGCCAGTATCGGGAACGCTGCAAGCCCTAAACTCGACAGTACGGTTTTCCCCTTCATTCTGCGTGGTGTGAGTCTTCTGGGAATTGACTCCGGCAACCTGTCCTTTAGGGTGCGGGAAGGAGTGTGGAAACGTCTTGCTGGTGACCTAAAACCTCGTCATCTGTTAAGTTCGACTAGAGTCATAGACCTCGCCACCTTACCGTCTTGCTTTCAAGAATTTACAGTAGGTCAAGTGAAGGGACGCACCGTCGTGCGTATTATCGGATGACGCATCGTTACACCTCACGTACAAAGTAGTAAGAGCGGATTAATCTCGTTTTCATGATGTAGGACCAATTTGCTTCAACTAGGGTAATGCAAGGATGTAACCACCAGCAGAAGCGTCAACTAAAGAGCATTTGATTAGAGGTGCGATCGAGTACTCGGTTGGATCAAGATGCGTGGATGTTTATATAAGTTTTGATCTGACCTATGAATCTACGCCCCCAAGCAAGGTGCACATCGCTGATGACGCACCTAGAGGAAGTGTTGCGTCTGTTTAGAAGCGGACGTTATATGGACTCGGCGACAAGGCAGATCTTTTTTATTGAAGTAATTGGCATTCCGCCAAGGCAGTCTTCAACCGAAGGCACCTAGATAAGAACAACAAGAAGGCGATAACCCAGTTCAACCAGAGTGGTTGCCGTAACAGCTCGGATAGGGATCCGAGTTTATCTTTGAAACAGGAGACACATCATGAAAAAAGTCCAGAAAATTTCTACCGTCGGATCGATGGTGCTTGCATTTTCATGCACAGCACACGCGCAGATATCCGGCAATGTGGTCAAGATCGGCGTTATGTCTGACTTGTCCGGCTCATATTCCGACCTGGCAGGTCAAGGCTCGGTGGCAGCCACTAAGATGGCGATCGAGGATTTCATCGCGAAAGAAAAGCCAACTTTCAAAATCGAGATGGTTACTGCAGATCACCAGAACAAGACCGACGTTGCTGCAGGCAAAGCTAGGGAATGGTTCGACCGTGATGGTGTCGATGTCGTGTCGGATCTTGTAACGACTTCGGTGGCACTTGCAGTTATGAGAGTTGGAAAGGAGAAGGAAAGGGTTGTCCTGCCAACAGCGTCCGCATCTAGTTCTATTACTAACGAAAATTGTAATGATGTCACGATCCACTATGCGTATGATACCTATGCGCTAGCAAATGGCACCGCTAAAGCTTTGACGAACCAAGGCGGCAAAAGCTGGTACTTCCTGACCGCCGATTATGCATTTGGGCACGCGTTAGAAAAGGATACATCCGCCGTTGTTACAGCCAGTGGTGGTAAAGTCGTTGGCAGCGTACGCCATCCTTTCCCTTCAAGTGACCTTTCTTCCTATCTCGTAAAAGCTCAGACGTCCGGAGCCCAAGTGATTGGTTTAGCCAACGCTGGTGCAGACACGGCAAATGCGATCAAGCAAGCAGCTGAGTTTGGAATAACGCCGAAGCAATCACTAGCAGGGCTTTTGATGTTTATTACAGACGTCCACTCGCTCGGTCTGAAGAACACTCAGGGTATGTACCTTACGACCGGATTCTATTGGGATCGCAATGAGGAAACCCGCGCATGGTCAAAGCGTTTCTTCGCCGACCAAAAGAAGATGCCAACGATGATTCATGCTGGCCAGTACTCTTCGATTCAACACTATCTGAAGGCTGTTAAAACTGCTGGTACAGATGACGCGAAAAAAGTTGTTGAGCAGATGAAGAAGATGCCCGTGAATGATTTCTTCGCTAAAGACGGTAAGATTCGCGAAGATGGGCGGATGGTCCATGAGATGTATCTTGTGCAAGTAAAGAAGCCGTCCGAATCTAAGTATCCTTGGGACTATTTCACAATCAAAGCGACGATTTCTGCTGATGAAGCGTTCCAGCCTCTCAAGGACTCGCGTTGCCCCATGGTTAAAAAGTAAATCAGGGTTTGGATTTCATCCGGTGTGATAAAGCATACCGGATGACTCCTGAGAATCAGTGCATTCCATCTTTTCAAATGGATCCACGGCTAGGCAATAGCCAATTAGCAGTACCTTCAAGGTCTTCATCCAGTCATGACTACGTAGGAGAGGTATCGTCAAATGTTGTGTATTGACGGGTCAGTGATCAGGCGGCGGCCAGCTGCTGATGCTCACGAACTCCATCGACAAACTTCACTCCTCGAATCACCTCTGCCAGCCAGGTGAATCCCTTCAAACGCCGGAACGATTGCTCGGCGCAGATAGCCAGCTTGA
>NZ_JACYXF010000083.1 GCF_015352985.1 Noviherbaspirillum malthae
GCTACACGAAACTGGGAATGGATTGACACCGTGCACCTGAATCCTGACCGCGACCTTCCTCCTCAATGGACCGAGGACCGGTTGGCCGCTTAACCAGAAATCTTACCAACTACGTTGACAAACGCCGGCTGCGGGGTGCGACAAAGCTTGCTTTGTGGTCTCTAGCTGCTGTTCCAGTATTGTCCGCTCCTGAGTCCAGGCAAGCTTTTCCTGGGCGAGCACGTCAATCTGCAAGAGCGCGATGTGAAGCTGATCTGCCCTGATTTTGCTTTCGCGTTCATGTGACGATTCAACCAAACGATATTCCAGGACCGACTGCTCCAATTGCTTTATCTGGGAATTGGCATCGTCTCGCGCGCGTGTTGTCTCCTGCAGCTGCTCCGCCAGGCGATCGCGGGCGAACCGCATCGTTTGAGTCTGTTCACGAAGGATGCCCAACTCGTTGCGCAAGCTGTCATGTTCAATGGTCAGAGAGGAGAGAGCAGAGTCTCGTTGCGCCAACGTAGCCTGCAATCCAGCAACCTCTCTGTTGGCTACTATTAGATCATGTTCGTGCCGCGCAATGCGCTGCTCGTAATTCCTTCTTTCGGCCTCACGCTGCGCGGCCGTCGCCTCCTGGTAGTGCGCGAACTGTTCGCGTGTTTCAGACAACTGATTATTGAGCGTCGCAATCTCAGTCGCCCGGTCCGTTAGTCGTTGCTGCAAACCGGCTTGCGCCGCCTGCAAGGCGGCCATGGCGACGTTCTGCGCGTGAAATCGCTCCTGCAATTCCGCCAGTGCCTGTCTGGTACTCACCAGCTCTTCTTGCACGACGAGGTTCTCTGCCAGCGCCTTGTCTTTGTCAGCCTGCAGCTGCTTGGTTTGAACTTGCAATGCCTGTATGGCCTCACTGTGCTTCTGCTCGAGGGATTCACGCTGCTGCGAGAACTCTGCCTGCATATGCTCATGCAAGCCCCGTACGGCACTGAGCAAGGGCGCAGGCAAAGTGACCTCGGCGACAGCCGTGTCTTCCTGCTCGGCTCGCCAGCGTTTCAGAAATGGCGCAAGGGTGCTCTTGCTGCCGGTGCCGCCCAGGGCTTCGCGGACGCTGTCGACGGTCGGGCTTTTGCCGGCGGCAATGAGGTGGGCCGCCGCGCGGGCGACATCGGAATATTGAATGCCGGTTCGTGCCATGACAAACACCCTAAATAGTGTAGTGTATTACGTTCAACGTAATAGTACATGAAATTACGCCGCGCCGATTCGTCGATTCCGTTCAAATTAGGGTGTGATAAATGGGTTTATCGCATGTAACTCCTCCGAAAGGCATGTTATGCTGCGTAATTCCCGGTACAAACCGTAATTTACTACCCTAAAACGTGATGGCCTCCAAAATAGACGCCGAAGGTGACGTAACGGGAGAGCTGAGCAATGTGCCAGTTCCGCGTAACGCCGGTACAGTGCTTGATCCCGATCTGGCCGCCGCGCATCGCCAGCTGCTTGCTGCAGCGACTTCCGACAACACTCGCCGCACTTACCGTTCCAGCATCGATCACTTCCTCGCCTCGGGCCGACGGCTGCCGTGTGACGAGTCCACGGTCATTGCCTATTTGCTCACGTACGCCAAATCGCTGAACCCGCGCACCCTGGCAGTGCGGCTGACGGCGCTGTCGCAATGGCATATCCAGCAGGGTTTTCCTAACTCGGCCGCCACGCCGACCGTCCGTAAAACCCTGTCTGGCATCCTGCGCACGCACGGCAAGCCCGCAAAAAAGGCGAAGGCACTGCCGGTCGAGGATCTCGAGCGAATTGTGGCGGCCCTGGCCGATCAGCCAACGCTGACTGCGGCGCGCGATAGTGCGCTGCTGCAGGTTGGCTTCTTTGGGGGCTACCGTCGCAGTGAACTGGTGCAAATCGCGGTGGAAAATTTGCAGTGGGAACGCGAGGGCCTCGTCGTAACGTTGCCGAGATCGAAGACGGATCAGGAAGGACGGGGGATCGTCAAGGCGATCCCATATGGCGATGAGGCGCTCTGTCCTGTGACGGCGCTCAAGAGGTGGCTGCAGGCGGCGGGCATCGAATCGGGCCCACTGTTCCGTCCAATCAACCGAGCAGGCGTCGTCGGTGTTCTTGCATTGCACCCGGCAAGCGTGAATAGCATTCTCGAGCGCGGAGCCAAGCTTGCCGGACTGGACTACGTGCCAATGCTGTCGGCTCACAGTCTTCGCCGCGGCATGGCGACCAGTGCGTATCGCGCCGGCGCGAGTCCGCGAGATATCAAGCGGCAAGGCGGCTGGCGCCACGACGGCACGGTGCAGGGCTATATCGAGGAGGCCGGCAAGTTTGAGGAAAATGCTGCGGTTGCGCTCTTGCGCCGCAAGCGAACCCAGTAAGGCGTCTGTCAGCAAGGGATGAAATGCCAGCCTGTGCACCGCCTTCATCGGATTGCCGTGCAAGTAGTCCTGTTCGGTCAGCCACTGGAGCATTGCCTGCACGATTACCAGCGCCGTTTCCTGTAATCCGGCCGACAGCGGTCTCTCGAATGGGCGCCAGGAAGCAGACCAGCGCTCGGCGCCGCGCGACCCGATCCACCGCGCTTGCGGGATCGTGAAATGCTGTGCCCATTCATCAGGCTCCACGCGGCCAATATGCCATAGGAAATCGCGGTACGCGATACAGTTCTCGACCGTCAACTAGCTGACCGGCTTTCCTTTTTTGAGAATGGCCCACAGCAGAAAACGCTCGCACTCCTTGCGGTACGAGCGCGGCGTGTAGCTGGCTGGCTTACAGGTGGCGAGCCAGGCATTGATCGCATCCAGGTCATTGCGCGCCGACAGTAGAGGGCGCTCGCCCCGGTTCGTGTCTGGGGCGCCATTGAGTTCGGCCGGCAGGACAAAATGTTCAAGCGGGACGATATCCGTCTCCGGCAGGCGGGATGCAGCGATGCTGCCTGGAAGATCGCGCCGTTTGACCACGCCGTACGGGTGCAGCGAGATGCCAAGCGGTCCGCTCACTGATGGTTCGGTCAGCCACTTTGTGATCTGGGCTGCGGCCTTTTCGCTGATGCGGGGCACTTTGGAGTACCAGCGATAGCCTTCCGCATTGATCGTGGCAACCAGTTCGGACAACGTGCGGATGCCGGCGTCGCGCAGGCGCTGCGCCAGAACCGGGATGTGCCAGCCGTCGACGCCGTCGGTCGGTTTTGGATCTGCACCGACCAACGCTTCAAGCTGAACGAGAGCATGCAGCTGTTTGGTTCGCAGGCGCCGGTTGCGTTCGAGGCGCCGTGTCTGCTTTCCCGTGGTACGTCCGTACTCGTCGGTAAAAAGGGCGATCAGTTCGTCTTCGGTGTAAAACTCGTGCGGATTATGTTGCTCGCGATACTCCTCCAGCGTCGGGATGGCTGCGTCATTATCAATGGCGAGCTTTTCCGGGGCGAGGAGGAAAAGGTAGGCGTTTGATGGGGTAGGGAGAAACGTCCGACTTGTTCGCATTAAATCGCATTGCTGATTAGAGCAACAGTCAGGACAACAGTAAGATTGCTCACGGCATTTTGGATACCGTTTGGCTAAATTAACCGGCGTAAAAAGCTTGTGATCGAGCACCGAATGAGGATTTCTAGCGTTAGACTTAAAGCATCACCTTCTCTACTACGAGGTTCGTCATGCATGTGATGCTAGAGATTCCTGATGAAATTGGCAGTATTCTGCGTCGATGGGCGGACGCTGGCGAAAAGCTGGCGGAGCAATCCACGGTTCCAGCGGACTTGAAGATGCGCTTGGCACAGGCCGCCAATACTGTTCGGAGGTTGGGTTTTGCCGGAGCCGGCGTGGTGGTGCTGCAGAAGCCGCACATCAGCTTCGCAAAAATCGAGTTTATGGCCCAGATGTTGTCCGATCTACCTCAGCCAAAAATGCCGACCGTCGAGGCGGAGGCGACTTTAATTCGGGCATGGCTCGCAGCGCACGTATAGAGATAGTGAGCAGCTCGACGTAGAATTCGGCGCAATCGTGTCAAGAAAAACAAAAGCCCGTGCAAAGGAAGCTCCATTTACGTGACGCCTGCCAACGCACAGGATCGTGACCAGGCCGCCAAGCTGGCGCAGAGCGTGCAGGAAGTTACCGGACTCAATGTCGAAAAAGATAGATGACGGTTGTCACCTTGTGCAAAAATATGAAGCCACAATACAAGAGACAACGAAATTGTTGCGGGAAATGAGAACTGGCTACGAGCAGGTTTTAGCCTTCTACCAACCAAACCGCGGTTGTCAAAACAAGACCCGCTAGCATTCGCTCGACGAACCGGCGGGCCACTGGCTACACCGCCCCATATCGCCTTGGAAGGACGTCAGCATAAGGTATGATCATGTAGGCGAACGGCCATCCTAGAGCCTTGTGCGCGTTATGCTAGGCATCAAATTCAGCCTGCGCCGATTCATACGTCGGCCACGGTTGTAATGCTGGCGAGGCGGGATCGCGGGTCATGCCGACTCGATGAACAATTATGCCATTGGCGCTGATGATTACATAGCCTGACGGGAAACCGCTGCCCATGACGTCTCGCATTCGTAAGTACAACTGAAGGATAGGATCGCACACCTGGCATATTCAAACAGCTACGGCTTGGCCGGAATGAGTAAATCATTTCAGATGCGGCAGCAGTTTGACAGCGCCGGCTATGGCTGGTCACCAAGGCCTGACGCAGTATTGAGAAAGCCCGCTTACGCGGGCCTTTGAGCGGCTTATGCAGCCGTAGATACTACTTTAATCTACCATACTGGTAGCGCGCTTCTTGAAACGGCTTTTGCAGCCGAGAACCCACTATAACTGGTAAAAACAATGCGCGCTACCTGTGGATTTTTTACGACCACCATTGGGGTATTCGCCTGATTATGTACGCATTTCTATGGGCAGGATTCGCCGACCTAACAGTCGCCCGCGATTTTACACACGTGAATTAAATCAACACAGATTAAAAGGAGAAAGATAAATAGATGACGTTTGTCACCTTGTGCAAATTCATGTAGAGCATAGAATTTGGGCATCGACGATATCGCCGTAGGACGCGATGAATGGCACAGGTCGCCGTAAAGGTATGCGAAGAAAGAGCGGCAATGCCCTAGTTTTCGCACTGCGGGAAAATACTGCAAGCCGCCATCAGCGTGCGCGTACAATTTGTGTGACTGTTGGCGTTGATCTGCAAGAGGCACTCTGATCGAACACTCGGATGCAAACTCGCAGGCGTGACGGCCTTTGACTTGCCATGGCCGCCATGAGGTGAGGCATGATCAAAGATGTGGATCAATGGGAATGTGCCGCAGATGGAACAACATAACATGATTGTGGTGCGGTCAATCATGTTGGCACTAGCGTCCGCACGTAAGGCAATTGTTTGATTAACTTGAGAAGGAAAAGCTAAAAATGGCACGAACACCGGTAAGCAAGCCACAGCCCAAAGCCGCGCCGAAAAAAATCGCGCAAAAGGCAGCAATGAAACGCGTCAAAACCCTGTCTTCAACTGAACAAGACATGTCGGATCCGAAACGCAAACCCAAGTCCGGCGCTGAGCAGATAACGCGTGTCCGCTCGGGCACGGGGCGGCAATCCATGCCGGTGGGGACGCTGGATGGGCATATCAATGTCGGCGTAACGAAAGCCACGCGGACGGGCTTGCACAAGCTCAAGGCCCTCTATGGCCTGAACAGCCAGGCGGAGGTGGTTGCACGCATGGTACGCACTTGCTTGAAACTGGCGAAGTAACAGTGTTTGGAGGAGACTAACCGGCATGTATGAGTAAGAGACAATGCCGAGTTGCTCCTCCTTCAAATCTTGCGGCGAGCATGCTGGTTAGATTTGACATAGAAAAAGGACTGGGTGGGTGTGGCCTGGGCCATATAAAGCATGACATTTTGTACTTGAAGCGAATTAGGGTCGGTCATCTCTGCCGCGTTTCTAATTCCTGGTCGATTCTTTTTTACACCGAGCCGACTGATCTGAGATGCGAAGCGCTTTAGTGCGAAAGTGCCCCCGGTCGATGTCACGGTCAGCGGGTGGGACGCCACGCTCGAAGAACGACAGGGGTATTCTGGCGATGGCAGTAGACAGCCAATTGTGCGGCTGGGCCTGCGCTTGGTGAAAGGATTGTCAATCGGAGGGGCCGATACGCCACCATCGCACGTGCGATGCGCCCGTTTACCAGCGTGGAAGACATGGCCAAACGAGCGAACCTCTCCGCACACGATCTTCAAGCGTTGGCGAAGGAAAATGCGCTGGTCGAGTTGACTGGACACCGACGGCAGGGGAGGTGTCGTGGCCGACGACTTATCATCGGCGGTATGTTATGCCTCGAGCTTGGTATAAGGAGAGCACCGCTGCTACAACGGCGTAGCACTATGCTCCTTTCGCCATTGTTCCCCGCGCAGCTGCCAAATGCAACCAGGTGTTGAAAGCAGGGCCGAGGCATCCAATCGTTTACGGTCGCAGAGACGGTTCTGGTCATGCATGAATCGATAATAGTATTTGGGCGTGTGGCCACGTGCCATCGAATAACCAAGCAGCCAGTGGTCAGCGAACGCTTCGGGAGCGTAAGGTTCGCTTTTTAGCCAATCGTAAAAAGCGGCAAGAAGGGAATCGAAATGGGCTCCCCCTGGTGGATGCCGCAGCTGGGCTTGGGCATGCACTCCACTAGCGTCATAGAGCTCGTCTAGAGCGCGCGCCATGTCCGCAGCAGTCCAGCGGCGCGCAATCGCTCGCCTGATCAGATCATCGAGCGTCGCCCGGTTGAACAGGTTAATACCCGGCAGGACTGCCACACATCTGTCTGGCGTTCCTGTCATGCCAGTCTTAGATGTAGGATCGACGGAATCCAATCGCAGATACATTTGGCGAGCCTGCCAGCTGTCGATGCGATCGCGTTGCACGGCAAAAAACAGGAGCTCCCAGTATTTTCTCAGTTTTGTTTCGATGCTGTCTGATTGAATCGAGGTGGCTGCCGTTTTAGCGGTCGCACATGCGGCAGCATGGTGTATTAGTTCTTCCGGAACCGAGGCGGTTGGAGCACTGCCAGCTTCGAGCTGCGCGAATAGCTGAGCGATGTGTCGTGCGAGAATGCGAGCCGCTGACATCAGCGCATCGGCTTCTTCATCACTATGCAGATCGTCGCTATGCCAGATATCGTCCAATGTCTTTTCGGTATGGCGCATCTGACCTCCTTGGTTCGTGACGGGGTTAAGTAGTGGTATCGCTATACTCTACTTTTTTATAGTCACGACTGAAACACTGTCACGGCGCAATGTCTCTTGCTATTTCGGTTTTCCACTTCGATGGCTTGGTAACGACTTAGCCGAACCACCTTATGGATGGTGGGGGTGGCATGCAGGCCGTCTGGATACAATGCCCGCAAAAGCATGCTGGATACGTACCGCAGGACGGTGCCGCCGCTTTGCACCTGATTGCTATGCGACTTATTGGTCAACTGCTGATGCTTGACAAACGTTACCAGATTGAAACAGGCGAAGATGAACTTGCAGGTGCAATGCGGGTGAAGGCGTATACCGATCGACTGCGCACACAGTATTGGAAAGGCGAATATCAATGACACACACCAAGACCTCAAAGGGGGTAACGGATTTTCCTGCTCGCTACGGCATTGCTGATGCCGCCAGGACCCGCGTAACGGCCCAGATGCTTCAAAACGCAACTGCCGTACGCAGGCCGCAATCCAGACCAGCCGCGGTGCCAGCAAATCTGACTACGCGAAAACAGCCATAGCATCTTTACCGCTTTTGCCGGCCCTTGGCAGACAAACTTGCGACTTGAATGATCTGGGGGAGGGGTCGTATTCGAACTTCACGCCGCACTGACATTCTTGAACAATGCCGGCATAAAACGCATAGCGGGATGTTGTCTCTAGCGGTTCGCCAGCGCACTGGAGACAGAATTGGGGTATCGCATCTATCAGGTAAATCATTGCGTTTTTCTTCCTTCGAAGTTTCCTCACGATACACTCCATTTTGACACTGAGAATCCCGGGCCGCATCTGTTTGCTCGTCTCCAGCCATAGAAAAGGGACTGCACCACGCGGTTAATGCAGTCCCTTTGTGCCGCTCGTTCAGCCAGTTATTGGGCGGCATAGCAGGATCATGGGGAAGTCGCTGATGTAGCGTATTGTCAGCCGTCAGACACCATGCATTGACGGCGCACTTCATCTGCAGTGCTGTCATGCGTTAGCCATCTGCTGTGAACACACCAACCGACGGATAGCATGGTGGATAGCCTCGACTTACCTCATTGGATCCGGCACGCTCCACACGCAAGTGGACCGCAAGCGCGCGTAGCAGAGAAATGTTCCAGGTCCCTCTGGTTACATTCAAGCTTGGCGACCAGTGAAACGCACAGCATAGTCACCACTTTGTCGGGTGTGTCCAACACCCGGTAGATGGCCGATCCGCAGTACCGGAATTTGCGCCAGCTCTAGTAAGACAAGGTGAGGATACAGGTATTGAATGTCAGCGGATGGTGGCCTTTGGGGGCTGACGATTCAGACGAAGCCAATCGAGCGGGCCGCGGTGGGTTCAGTGCGAATGTCTTCTGCATATACGACGTTGCGCCTGGCACGCAGTGCCCGGCCAATCGCTTCCTTGCCAAGGATGCGTATGCGTCGCGGCGGCTCGACGCACAATGGAGTCAACGCAGCTTCGGTAAAGTGCATCGTCATTTGTCCTTTCAAACACTCGCGCACTAACGTCGATACCAGCATCGCCGCAATCTGCAACGCTTGCTCTGGCGTCGGTAGCGGCACTTCCACGATCCGGAAGCGGCTCTGGATCGGCTCCGAAATGCGGGTCAGATCATTTGCGGCAGCCAAGAAACAAACGTGGCTGGCGTCGATTCGCAGTTTTGGGAAGCAAAGGTCAGTAAAGGATCTGGCCGTCCCAGGCTCAAGCAGCGAAAGCAGGGCGCTCGTTGGATCACAGCCACGCGAAGCGTTATCCGCCTTGTCTAATTCGTCGATAAAGAACAATGGATTGCCATGCTTGCCGTAGACTAAAGCATCAAACAGCACTCCGGGCTTAGCGTTCGACCAGTGTTGTTCCGAACCCGAAAGGGAGGCATTTGATTGCGCATCGGCGAGACGAACGACGCTCAACGGCAGCCCTAGCAACTGGGCCAGCCTTTCGCAGAACATTGTTTTGCCGACGCCCGGCTGGCCTGCGATCAGCAATGGATCGAAGTGTACGGTGTGATTGCCGAATGCCCGCATGATCAAAGCGCTGCGTAGGACCTCAATGACTTCACCGAAGTTGGGCATCGTCCGCTCCAAGTCATCGAGTCGGCTTTCCCAGTCCGTCGGCAGGGTCACAAGGTCACGTCGCGGGCCGCGCGACGTCAATTGCTTGACCAGACGATGCATGCAATCCTGGTCGTCGCGGTCCTTCATTGTTTCGCGGGCCGTGCACAACGCTCGCAGGTCGTCCAGGCGATACAACTCGACCTGCGGCGCGTCAGCGTGTAACGGTTCCCACAGCGACGAACCTTCTCTCTCTTGTAAGAACGCGTGATGCATTTTGTCCTTTCCGTTCGAGGTGTTGGCATGGGAAGTAGTCGATTCAATTGGTTCTTCGACGCCACTATCGCCGCTGTCCGATTCCGCCCCGGGCTCCCAATCAAACGGAATGTCGTCGTCGACTTCGTCGGCATTAAAGGGCAGGTCCAGGGAATTGGGAAGAGGGCGCGACTGCGGACGATGCATACAATCCTCACAGTTGATTAATCGAAGATGCAGGGCATGTTGAATCGGTCCTGCCGAGAGGCCGAACAGATGTCACTAGGCGCTCTGCAGTTTATTCACGAACCTCAATACGTCAAGTCAAAAACACACGAGCCTACCTGTCGACGCGCAGCGGCACTCCTGGGTGCATTCGCGTTACCCACGTGATCAAGCTGGCTGGGCACCCTACGCCAGGCGGCTCGGGGAAGTCGCAGACATGCGGGCCATGCCCACGCTGTTGCCGGACGCGCCCACGAGGAGTCGCTCGAACTGCCGGCGCCGACGGAAGGCGAGAAGATAGTGGCTGGCGACCACAGTACGCGTATGACGTTGCAAAAGCATCCGCTGGCCTTGCCGTGGGTGCGCTTTACCGCGAGGGATTTTAGAGTCGCCGAGGAACTGCACAGTTACCCGGACCGTATCTGGCTCGTACCACGGGCGCCGATTTGCTGCAGTCAGAGAAGTGCGGTATGCCACAATGCTTTTGGAATAGGTCAGGTAATGCCGATAACGCATAGCCACCTGACGTACTGGCCTGAAATAGTGTTGGCTTGCGAATCGACTGTGCCAGAATATTTCTGAAGTACGGATGCATAGCGGCACACGGCGGCATCGGTACGGCTGTATTGCCGCGGGCTGCGCTCAGCCCGGGGCATGAAACTAAAGGGAGAATTGCCTATGCGAAACCAGTAGCCACCAACGACTGAAGATCAGATTGCCGTCGACAGGCAACGCCGATTTTTGGATGACTGACGCTGTTTTGACGTCGGGTCCGTCATGGATGACGGGACTCAGGGGAAAGCACACGCCGGAGTCTACGTCTCGATAATGGATTCGTCAATGCTGGCCTTGCTGAACAAGGCCTGGGAGGACACTCGCGCCTAAGGGTACCTCATTGCTCGCATCGCGGCAAGACCGGATGCGTAACGGTGGGCATTCGCCGCGCGATACGTTTCTTGTGATGCCGATGGAAGGTGCACCGCACTGGCCGCTCATCTGTCATGTCACGCATGGGATGTCGTTCTCAGGGCAATTCGACGACAGTGTTGTGTTTATCTGATCAATGGTTCTGCTTCTGTCGATCCGCTATGCCAGCGTAGGCAAGCGCATCAGCAACACGTTCATTAACGAGGAAAGTATGAAGCGAAAGCAGAAACACGGCAGTGCTCCCGGCAAGTCGCGGGGCGCCACTCCGTTAGAACAGGCAACGCCGTTTTCTGGTGGCGCGGCCACCTATTACACCGCGCATGCAGTCGACTGCCTGAAACGCAGCGTTGAAGGCCTTGCTGCAAACGGTCTGACGTACGAAACACAAAACGTAGAGTACGTAATCAAACAACTGCTCGGGGGTGTCAAATTCCGCTTGCCTGACGCGGGTGACTTGCTGGGCTTGGGCAGCACACAACTGCAGTTTGCAGCCGATGACCTCGGCATACTGCGATTGCCGTATCCGGCCACGGTCCTGGAATACACGTACGCGTACGACAAACAACGCTTGCAGGATGCCGGGTCCGCGCGCTCCGGACGTCGCGTGACACTGGTTCTTGACATACCACCTGGCGCCGGCAACGCTTCGGTTCTCGAATCCTGGGTCGCTGCAGTGCCCGGGTTTTACGAGCAGGGCGGATTGATTGTGGTGCCGGTATGGTCGTCCGATCATCAGCTTGACCATCTGCGAAATGCGCTGGGCAAGCGGATCAACGATCTCGAATGGATTGTTGGAACGTCGTTCGCAATGATTCCGCGGTGCCAGATGTATCGCGACCAGTTCCCTGGACCGGTGCTGATAGTCGGTGATCTGCATGTTGCGACGGGGTTGTTACTTCCGTCTGCCGCCGAGATGCAGCTATGCGCATTTGGGCAAACTGCATATGAAGGGTTTGTCCGCGATGTCGCAGATGATGTACGGGCGACGCTGCAGTTCTTACTTGCTCTCTCGTGCACGAACGTCGAAGCGGTGGTAGCCACGGAAAGGACGTGCTCTTCCAAGCTAAATCGCAAGCGGCGAGACCAGGGAAAGACGCCGTTTGACATCTATCGGGAACTACACGTTGTCCCAATGCAAGCCAATGGAAAGCGGGCACCGCTTGACGACAATTCGTCTGGTGCCGTTAGCCGGCTGTCGCCGCGCATGCACCTGCGGCGCGGGCACTGGAGGATGCTGGGGCCCGGAAGGCGGGTTTGGGTCAATAACACCATGGTCGGCACGAGTACGAATGGGCATGTACACAAGAGCTATGCGGTTGGCTCGGGTTCGAAGCCCCAAGCAGCTCAGGATGATGCGGTGCCTGACGAAGTCACGTGATGCCGCTGCCGCACCTGACCCTGGCTGGCAGCCGCCATCCATTGCGTCGGACAGGACAGACCGGCGCACGGGATCGGCTAGCCACGCCTGCGCTCGACTAGTGACAGCACGCCAGGATCCTCAGAACAGAAATCCGAAAATATCCAAACTATTCTCGGATTTTGCTCGCGCAACCGAGCCACGGAGCAGCGGATATTGATTACGCTGTATTCAAGAGCCGTGAATAGCGAGCCGATACCGCCAGACGGTTCCGGCGGCGGGCACGCGTGCATCGGCATCCGTTGCAGGTGGAAATGGTTCAGAAGGCAGCTAGCCGATGCATTTGGGCCAACCGCAGGCATGAACGGCACAGACATGGAATGCCACGCTGGGTCGCACGGGCTTTATTTGCAGTGCACGCGTTTGCAGAGCGCATTGATTAAGGGAGAGATTCACATGAAAAGCAGGCAGCATCACAGCGGGGCATCCCTGCCCCCTTCCAACCGGCGGAGTCGCGATCAGAAACAAGTCGTCATGCTGGATCAGAAAACTTTGCACAACATGCGACAGGCACGCGACCTGCTCGAGGAGCTGACCGGCAGTCGCGTACAGCTCATCGGTGATCCGGTTGACTTGCCGTGCGCCGGCGAGGTGCCACCCCAAGACTCGCAGACCCTTCTATTGCCGATCTGTCGGCAGCCTGACCCACAGGCGGCGGCCAAAGCGTCCGCGCTCATCATCAGCCAGTTGCAGCTGCTAGTCGAAGTTGAGATGCCAAACATTCTGCAGGGCGGCAGCAAGACGAAATTGCAGCTGGTGTTCGATGGTTTCGATGCCGACCAAGCACTGTTTGCCAACCGCGAAGTGCGAGCCTGGGCCCGCATACTGTTCATTCTGAATGTTCCCCAGGCGATCGGCTTGCTGGATGAAATCAGCTTTGAGTTCATATCGACCTGCTGCAACCGTGTCAAATCCACCCAACCGATCACCGGCCTTCCAAGCGAGTCCGACTTCATCACGGTCGACCTGCAGCCAGAATGGGTGATTGCCTGCTATCTGAGCGGAATCGACGCGACTCGGAAATGGCCATGGTGGATGGATCCAAGCCTCGACGAAGGCGAGCTTGCTGCGCGACTGTCCTATCCGACGTAAGGAAAGGAGGGCCGTGTTATCGCGCTGTCGGCCGAGCTAATCGAAGTAAAAAGGCGAGTGGATCGGTTCGATGAATGGCGTTCCTGGCGGCATGTCAACATGGATGGGAGCGCGCATGAGAAACGGCTGGAAGAGAAGGGCGACGAGTGTCGCCCTGATGTTAAATTACTTCACTTTGACCTTGGCTACGAGCTCCTTGAGCGCCGGTGCTGCTTTGAAACGGACGTTTTTGGAAGCCTTGATCTTGAGTGTCTCGCCAGTTGCAGGGTTCCTGCCAGTCCGCGCGGCGCGCTGCGCCACGGTGAACGTGCCCAAGTCAGGGAAAGAGAAACGGCCTTCTTTTTTCAGGTCAGTTCCGACGAAGCCGAATACCTGCTCGACGATTTCTTTCGCCTTCACTTTGGTCAACTCGTGGTCTCCGGCGACTTTGTCAACGATTTCACTTTTATTCAATTTATTCTCCAGACGGTATATGAAGATGGGTACTGTCACCATTGATCGTTTTGTGATGACATGCAAATCAACCAACTAATTCTAGGCCCGATATTTCGTTATGGCAATAGATTTGATCGGTCGACAGAGCCATTTCGCCGCCGGACTAGGAGAAATACTGGATGCAGCCAAGAGTGCGCAAAATAATACATCCATCCTTTCCCCATCCGCTCCGCCTTCGCAAGTTCTTTTCACTCCTATGCCTATCGAGGAGCAGGCGATATCGGTCCGAAAGGCGATACCGTCAATGACGCTGATGATGGCGGTAATCTTCCTCGACGATTCAATGATGGAGCTCAGTATGTAGGCGACTTCGCCGCCAAGGACCGTAACTTTGGTCGCTGGCGATGCCCTCTGGTTAGCCCGCTGCGCGTTCTCCGTGCTGGCCCGCGTGGTCGAGGTCAGCTCCTCCATGGATGCGGTCGTCTCTTCGAGTGACTCGGCCTGATGCTCCGTACGCGACGACTGGTTATTGTTGCTGCCGGGAATTCCACCCGACGTGTTAGCAATAGCAGCCGCGTTTTGCGCCACCTCGGTGATCAGTGACTGGGCGTACGAGTTTCCTGTTTCTGACAGCGGAAGGGCGGTGTCAGGATCCTCAGCTAGAACAACGCGGCCGCTTCAGAGTTTAAACAATCACGCACTTATGTGGGCCAGGTCTGCGTTGTCATGGACTAGCATGACCAATGGAGAGGCTTTGGACGGAGATATAGGAGGCGTGTTTCAGAGGCGCTTGACGGCCGCGTGCCCCGGGGTGCCCCTGCGCTCCTGTCCTGCCGTAGAACGGCGGGGCACCGTTTTATGCCTGATCGAGAGTGACAAAATTTTTGATGCGGACCGCTCCGTCTGGAAACTTCGCTACGATCTCCAGCTCACCACCCATCGCCTCAATGTGACTGCGCAAGGTCGAAATGTACATGTCGGCGCGTTTTTCCATCTTGGCGATGGCCGGCTGCTCGACATGCAGCACCTCAGCCAAGGCCTTCTGCGACAGGCCGCGCGCTCGGCGCAGCTCATGGAGCGGCATCTCCTCCCTGAGCTGCTCGAATTTGTCTTGAACCCGCTGCTGGGCCTGCGGCGACAGCTTCGCGCGCAATTCTGCGAATTTTTTAGCCATGGCGATTCCTCTGTTGTTCCTTCTTCAACGTTTCCAAGTGCTCGTCGTACAGAACATCGGCAACCGGGACGTTTTCATCGTACCAACGGTCGTTTCCGGTCTTGTCGCCCCCCAAAAGCAGGATGGCGGCGCGGCGCGGATCAAAGGCATACAAGATGCGGTATGGTCGCCCCTCATGCTGCACACGCAGCTCACGCATGTGCCCATGCTTGGACGTCGTGATGCCTGTGGTGTGCGGGTGACCCAAGTGCGGCCCCTCCGCTTCCAGCAGTTGCACAGATGCCGCAAT
The DNA here is from genome assembly GCF_015352985.1 of Noviherbaspirillum malthae. Lineage (GTDB taxonomy): Bacteria > Pseudomonadota > Gammaproteobacteria > Burkholderiales > Burkholderiaceae_D > Noviherbaspirillum > Noviherbaspirillum malthae. Next base: position 15,082 of record NZ_JACYXF010000083.1, read on the forward strand.
GGAAACCTGTTCATCTTCCTTCAGGCCGTCCCACCACGCTTCGAACTCATCTATGTATTCAACTTCCCATGTCATGGAACGCGAGTATTCCATAGACAGCATATGCTGTCAAAGGAATCCCACGCAACGGGCTTTTTTTGCGCGGAATCAGGATATGGCTTGGCAAGCAGAAATAAGCTCAGCTTCGAACGTGCAGCGGCAGCGACGGCTGGGTACGGCATACCTGGTTTGCGCTGGGCATGCGTAGTGGTAACTCAATTCCGTCACCAATAAGTCAATGTGAATCGGGCGAATACCAGTACCAATGCCCGGCAATTACCATAGCGGTCTATTTCCCTATCGCAAACATGGTAAAGTACATTCGAATAACGATTATTGCTTCAATGATACGCTTTGGAGCCATCAGGACGTTGGCATCATGGCGCTCGAAGCGAGAAACCACGACCTGACACGTCGAAAGACATTATCTTGATAGCCCGGCAACGCAAACAGAAACAGAACGAAACTTCCTATACCCGGTTCCCAGACATTGAAAACGATGTTGCCGAGTCAGCGCACACCATTCAGGCGCCCCGCTTCGGGAAACATGCGAGCCGTGGTTGGAATGTCGTTTGCGGAACTAATATCGCTTGCTGCTCCCTCCGGTCATGGCCTTCGACACCAGCGCAGACTCTGGACAACAAACTATGGCAAAAGCGATTCGCCTGCTTGAACTGCGGACCGCGAGCAGAGAGCGCCTGGCGCGCGAATGGACACAAGCAAACTACGCTTAGTACACATGCAAACTGCAACACTGGCGGCACGGCGGGCGTGGGCCAATACCAAATTAACGACGTGACGCTTGCGCAATGGCTGCGTGCCATGGACTCGCAACCGAATACTGAAACCGGGAGACGACCTTGAAGTTCATCCATGCTGCTGATCTGCATATCGACAGCCCGCTACGCGGCCTTGACGCGCACGATGGTGCGCCGGTGGACCGGTTGCGCAGTGCAACCCGTCGGGCGTTCGTCGCCCTGATTGACTTGGCCATTTCGCAGAAGGTCGATTTCGTGATTCTCGCCGGCGACATATTCGACGGTAACTGGCCGGACTTCCATACCGGCCTGTTTTTTCGCGAACAACTCGTGCGTCTGCGTCACCACGGCATTGCCGTCGTCATTGCCCGCGGCAATCATGACGCGGAGAGCCAGATCACGAAACAGCTGCCCGCGGTGGAAGGAGTACACGTGTTCTCCACCGAGGCTCCGGAGACGGTGGTTCGAGAAGATCTCGGTGTCGCGCTGCACGGTTACAGTTTTCCGCAGCGGGCCGTAACCCATGACGTGGTGCCGGATTTTCCGCGCGCCGTCCCGGGCATGTTCAATATCGGTGTTCTCCATACGAGCCTGACCGGGCGCGATGGCCACGACGACTATGCGCCGACGTCGGTTGAGATGATGGTGACCCGCGGCTACGACTATTTCGCCCTTGGACACGTCCATGCCCGCGAGGTGGTGCGCGACGCCAATCCGCGCATCGTTTTCCCGGGCAATCTGCAGGGTCGCAAGTCCAATGAAACCGGGCCCAAGGGCTGCGAGCTGGTCACGGTGCTCGACGCCCGGATTGTCAGTGCTGACTTTGTGCCGCTGGATGTCGTGCGCTGGCACCGCCTCGAACTGAATGTGACCGGCATCGAGACGCTCGACGGCCTGGTGCGAGCGTTTCACCACGCCGTCGCGCAATTGACCGACGGCGCCACCGACCGGATGCATGCCATCCGCCTGATCGTCCACGGGGAGTCGCCGCTCAACAGGATCGAGGCCGAGCAGCCCGGCTCAATTGAGGCCGCTGTCATCGCGGCGCTGCAGGACATGGAGGGCCTTGAAATCTGGCTCGAACGCGTCAAGACCGCGTTGCGCACCCCGCTCGACCGGGAACAGGCGGCATTGCGTACCGATGCGGTCGGGGAAGTCGTGTCGCTGGTCAATGAATTGATGGACGACGAAGATCGGCTGGCCGACTGGATTGCGCGCGAGCTGAGCGGCCTGTCATTGCCACCGACCTTGCAGGACCTTGATCCGACAGCGGTCGATGCAGCAGCCCTGCGGGCCATGCTAACCGACGCTGAATCCACCGTTCTGGCCCATCTGGGCGCCGTCGAGATCAATGGAGAACCAGCATGAGAATCGGAGAACTGCACCTGACCGCTTTTGGCCCGTTTACCGAACGCGTTCTCGACTTCGGCAAGAGCGAGCAGGAGCTCGTATTCATCCACGGACGCAACGAGGCCGGCAAATCGACCACGCTGCGCGCCATCACGGATTTGCGCTACGGTATCCACCCGCAGAGCAAGGACAACTTCGTCCACCAGCACCGCGACATGCGGATCGGGGCGGTCCTGTTCGATCATGCCGATGTCGCCCATACCGTCGTGCGCCGCAAGGGCAACAAGGCCACCCTGACCTTCGCCAACGGCGATCCGGTCCCGCCGGACGTCGAGGCGCGCATCACCTGCGGGCTGTCCAAGGAGGAATATGAGGGCATGTTCGGCATGAACCACCAGCGCCTGCGCGCCGGCGGTGAGGCGTTGCTGGCTGGCGAAGGCGATATCGGCGCCGCGCTTTTCGAAGCAAGCGCAGGTGTGCGCAGCATCGCCGCGGTGCTGGAGCGCCTGGATCTGACCGCGCGTCAATTCTACATTCCCAAGGGGCGCGTCGCCAAGCTCAACGAAGCCATTCGCGATTACGGCCAGCACCGCAGTGCCTACGTCAGCGCCCAGGTGAAGCCGGCCGCATGGGGAGAGCTGTTCATGCGCCAGCAGCACGCCCAGGAGAAAGTCGCCGCGCTGGAATCGCAACAGCAACAATGGCACGCGAACTTGCGCCGTGTCACCGAATTGCGTGCCGTGGCACCACTGCTGCGCACGATTGACACCGCGCAGGCGACCTTGGACGAATTGCGTGCTGATCCGCTGCTTGACGAAAATGCGGCGGCCGAGCGCGCTGGCGCACAGGCGGGACTGGCCGCTGCCGAGCATAGCGCTGGCACAGCCGCAGCCGCGATGGAACAGGCACGCCTGAAACTGGCCACCTTGCAGCCGGAGTTGCCGGTGCTAGCGGTGGCTGCCGGCATCGACCGCCTGTCCGCTTCGGCGGAGAGCCTGGAGCAACATCGCAAGGAACGAGACGACGCCAATATCGACCTGCAGCACGAGCAGGCCGCGCTGGCCGCGCTGGTCAAGGTGATGGCGCCAGCGGAAACCGTTGAACGGTTGCAGCAGCGGGCGCCGAAAGCCGGCGCCCGCACCGAGATCACCAAGGTGCTGCGTTCGATGGAGCTGGCCCAGCAACGTCTAGAACAGCACCGGATCTCCTCCGCCAACCACCAGGACGACGATCAGCCGCAGGAGCGTAGCGCCCAGCCCGACGCCCGCGTGCGGAGCGCGTTGCAATTGGCCCGAGAAGCCGTTGTCCGTCAGGCAAGCGTTCTCAAGCGCTTGACTGAACTGCCAGGCAAGATCAAGTCCGCCCGGCGCACCATGGAAGCGACATTGAAACAGCTGGGCATCGCCCGGAGCGACGATTTGGCTTCCATTCGCCCCCTGTTCGACGGCGAAATCGACGCCGCCAAGACGGCCATCGATCACGCGATGACCCGCCAGGCGGATTTGGATAAGCGCATTGCGCAGATTGAAGAGGCGCTGCGTGACGACCGCGATTTGCGCCAGCAGCTGCTGGCAGACGGTTCCGTCCCGACGGCTGATGAAGTCGCGGCCGCCCGCGCGCGGCGCGACCAGACGGTCAGGCAGTTGCAGCTCCCTGGCGCCGGCAACAACGGTGGTGCGATGGGCACCGACTTGCCCGACGGCGCTCCTTGGCAAACGCTGGTGGACGAGATCCGCCATGCCGACGCGTTGGTCGACGCGCTGGCGCGCGACATGAAACGGGCCACGCAGCTGCAAGGCTGCCTGCGCAAGATTGCAGAACGGGAGCAGGACCGCAATACGCTGGTCGCGGAGCGTCAGGCGATCGAGGCGCGCCAGCAGCAGGAGCAACAAGCTTGGGAGAGCTTGCTGTCGCAGCGCCAGTTGCCCCCATTGGCGCCGGCGGCGTTGCGTGAATGGCAAAACCTGCTCGAGCAGGCACGCGCCGAAAAGGAAACGCTCGATGCGCTCGACGACGAGCAGCAGCAAGTGACTGAAACGGAAAAGGCGCTCGCTGATGGCCTGCGCAGCGCGTTAAGCGACGTGGATGGCGACGTCGACGCCGACGGCGGCCTGGATGAACTGGTCAATCTCGCCGACGCGATGGAAAGGGAATTCGCCCGACTCGACAAAGCCGCTGCCACGGCCGCGGGCAAGCGCGCCGAGCGGCAACAACAGCGCGAACAATTTGCGCTGAGCGAAAAGCAGTTGATTGAGGCGCTGGAGCGCACCCGTGCGGAAGTCGCTGCTGCCTGCGCGCAGCTGCTTCTGTCAGCCGATGCCAGCGTAACGGAAGCGTTTGCCCGTCTGGACGACTTCGATGCATTGAGCGCCGCAGTCACCCGACGGGATGCGGCGCAGCTCAAGCTCGATCGTGCCGCCCATGCTATCGCTGCACTTCAACAGCAGGCCAATGCGCTTGCGCAGGCCATTGGCGACCCGGCGCCTGCCGACTTGCGGTTGTACGCCGAACAACTGCGCACGCGGCTCGACGGTGCCCGCGCCGCCGAGACCGCACGCAAGGTGGTCGCACAGGCGATTGAACAAAACATGGCCGCGCAGCGCGAACATGAGGAATCGATGGCGGCCCACCAGCGCAAGCTGCTCGCCTTCTGCGCGGCCGCTGGAGTCGAGCATGCCGACGCACTGCCGCAGGCCGAGGAATTATCCCGGCGCAAGCGCGATGCGCAAGACATGATCGACCGGGCGCGGGCCAACCTTGCGCTGGCGTCATCACGCACCGAGCAGGCTCTTAGGGACATGCTGACAGACTGTGATGTCGATTGCCTGGACGTCGACGAACAATCCTACCAGCACGAACTCGCGCAACTGGAAGTGCAGGTTCGCGCGGCCCGCAGTGCCGAGGAAACGGCCCGGCGCGAACTGGAAGCGGTAGATGCGTCCGAAGTCGTCATTGCAGAGCGTCAGAAAATGGAGCAGGCATCGGCTGCGATCGCGTCGGCGCTGCCCTCGTGGGTGCGCGCACGTCTGGCCCACAGCCTGCTCGACGAGGCGCTGCGCCGCTTCCGGGAAAAAGCGCAGGGGCCGATGCTGGTGGCGGCGAGCCGCTATTTCCAGTCCATGACCGATGGCCAGTTCCTGCGTCTGGTCAGCGAGGACAACGCTGATGGCCGTCCCACCCTGCTTGCGCAGCGTGGCAGCGGCGCGCTGGTCGGCGTGGAAGGCATGAGCGAGGGCACCCTCGACCAGCTCTATCTAGCGCTTCGCATGGCGGCACTGGATCTCCGCCGCAAGGCCGGATTTGCCCTGCCGGTAGTGCTGGACGATGTACTGATTACCTCTGACGATGCCCGTGCCCGCCACGTCCTGTGTGCGTTGTCGGAATTTGCCAAGGGCCACCAGGTGATTTTGTTTACTCATCATGCGCACCTGCTGAGCGTCGCGGAAGGCTGCCTGCCGCAACGCCAGCTCGGCGTAGTTGCCTTGTAACCACCCAGTCCGACTGCCGCACGCGCTAGCCACGTCTGCAGCATCGGACGGCGCATTTAACGTGGAATACTGAAACGGCAGGACAAAACGGGGACGTGAAGGCGTCCCCGCTGTATTTGGATGGCATGTCACTCGGGCTGCATTGCCAAACCTTTCCGTGATGAGCTCCTTAAACTTCGCAGTACGTATTAGGGCCTGTCATCAATTGAGCCAGATGACAGCGGCAGCGAGATGAATGGCACCGAGGAAGTTGCGGGCAGTCTTGTCGTAGCGGGTGGCAATGCTGCGATATTGCTTGAGCTTGTTGAAGAATTGCTCAATCAGGTGACGCGCCCGGTATAGATGCTTGTCGTATTCACGGGGTTGCTTGCGGCAGGCCTTGGGAGGAATCACGACGCCTTTGCCCGCATTCTGCAAGGCATCGATGACCCGTTCCTGGGCATCATAAGCCTTGTCGGCGATGACGGTGGCCGCTGGCGTGTCGGGCAACAAGGCATCAGCACCTTCCAGATCATGTGCTTGTCCTGGCGTCAGGTGAAAGCCGGTCGGATTGCCCAGCGCATCGACCGTGGCATGGATCTTCGTGCTCAGCCCGCCGCGACTGCGTCCAATCGCTTGGGCGGCAGAGCCCCTTTTTTCGCACCTGCGCTATGTTGATGCGCACGCACGATGGTCGAGTCGATCATAGCGTATTCATTGTCGGCATCGGCCGCTAGCGTCTCGAAAATGCGCTGCCAGACGCCGCTCTTGCTCCAGCGTGTATGCCGCGTATGTATCACACGGAAATCCCCGAAACGCTCCGGCAAATCGCGCCAGGCAATGCCTGCCCGGTAGCGGTACAGCACCGCTTCGACAAACAGGCGGTTGTCTTTGGCCGTTCTGCCAACATGTCTGTCTCGACCGGGCAGCCAATCCTTGATCCGCTCCCACTGGTCGTCCCGTAATCCATAACGTCTTGTCATCACTGTTCGGCGCGCTCCACGCCGCGATCATTGCACACACCGTGCAAATGACCGGACAAGCTGCCTCGAGTTCAATTGATGACACGCCCTAGTTCCAGCTCCGATTTTTCAGTCGAAGGTGACAACCCAACTTGGTAGCCACGGTCGTGTTGCGAGAGTTGCGAAGCCATCTAGACTTCGCATTTAGGCCGTAGGAGTCGACAGGCTCGGCGACGACGGAGGCAAAATCCCTCTACAACCAGGGTTTCCGGTCGCGTCATGGGTGGTTCGACCGTGCACTTCGCAAAGCGCGGAATACGCATGATCCAGTTGTATTCAGCAAGGGGGGCCTGTCCGAATTTCTGTGTGCGGGGCCGGGTTAGTTGATGGCGTTGGTGAAGCGCTCGCCAAACATGATGGCGAACTGATTGGCCGCCTGCTTCCACGTCCGCTGCGGCATCTTCCAGTCTTTT
>NZ_JACYXF010000007.1 GCF_015352985.1 Noviherbaspirillum malthae
GTTCCGCCACGCTCGAAATACGTGGCACCAGTTCTCGGACCTCTTCCTGCCCGCCGCCACGCTCGGCAAACGTCACCTTTGCTCCAAAAGCAGGGACTTACTGTGCCGGCACACGTTGTTCAAGCGTGGTTCGCACCATCTCCCCCCGTCAGACACCGCTTTGCACCCCTCGCTCGACCAACGACACGACCTTCCCAGCCATGCCAAGCCCGCTCACCCACGCTCGACCAACGATAAAACCGCCACTTGTCCACAGAAATGGTTCCCCTACCCTCGCTCGAAATACGTGTTTCAACGCTGCAACGACGTGCCGCCACGCTCAGCAAACGATAAGGCCCATGGTAACTTCTCGCCTACAACAACAAGGGATCGACCAGCATGCCGGCCACCGCCATCAAGCACAAACCGCTCAGCGACGCGCTCCAGCGCATTGAGGAAACGCTTGCCGCCAAGCGCAAGCACCCCGCACGCGCCATGCCGATGACCCAGCTGAGCCTGGACGCCGATGACGAAGCGGTGCGGCGCGATGTCGAGCAGGCCCTCAACATCGCCCAGCTGCCCTTGTGGGAAAACCAGGTGCGCGGCCTGCCCAATCCGCTGGCGCGCTCGGCGCTGTTCAGCGTGGCCCGCCAGAACGAGCCGCGCCAGCACTTGAAGGAGCGGCCGATCACGTCGGTCAAGGGTGTCGAAATCTTCTACACCGGCGAAGAGCTGCGCCAGGACGACGAAGACGTGTTCCTGAACCTGGTGCACCTGGCGCGCAGCCAGCCGCTGGGCCATGAAGTGTCGTTCACCGCCTACTCGATGTTGAAATCCATGGGCTGGCCGACCTCGGCGCCGTCGTACGAGCGGCTGCGGCTGTGCATTCTGCGGCTGACTGCGAACGCGGTGGAGATCCGCTTCGATGCCGGTTCGGGCAAGCGCGGCTACGGCGGCACGCTGGTGCAGGAGTTCACGTTCAAGGACGAGAGCGACCGGCAGTGGAAGGTGAGGCTGAACCCGAAGCTGATCACCTTGTTCGGGACCGATGCCTATACGCAGCTGGACTGGCGGCAGCGGCTGAAGCTGCGCTCGCCGCTGGCGAAGTGGCTGCACGGTTTCTACTACACGCACCGGGAGCCGTTCGGGTACAAAGTCGAGACGCTGAAGGGCTTGTGCGGGTCGTCGGCACAGCAGCTGTACCACTTCCGCAATGGCTTGAAGAAGGCGCTGGAGCTTTTGGTGGAGCAGGGCTTCCTGAAGTCGTGGAAGATCGATCCGATGACCGATGTGGTGACGGTGGTGCGCAATGCCCGTCCGCAGGGGCTGCTCGGGGCATAAGCTTCTCGGTCGCATCGAGCGATCATTTTGCCGAAACAAACCGAAGAAGGTACCGCGCTCGTCGGCACGGTGCCTTGTTGGCGTTTGCCTGCGCAAACGCGCCCGGCAGGCTCGACTTGCCCGAATGACGTTCCAATTCTCAAATCTTCAAGCTTCCGCTTGAAGCGCTTTCCCATTCCCGCACCAAACGAACAGCTGCAAGGTCCCGGCTTTGGGCAATGACACTGCGAGTGCTCCGCGCATGGGTGGCGGGCGCAAGACATTGACATTGCTGCCGGCCGAAGCCAAGCCCGGACAACGCGCCGGCAGCCTTTCTCCCGACAACCCGGGCAAACAGTTTGCCGGCCACTTGATTCCTCGCGTCTTCTGCTCGCCTTAGAGGGCGTTTGCAGCCATCTTGGCGGGCGGCGTAGACGCTTTGCCGATCCGGCCGGTTGGAAGCTTGAAAGCCGGCTGGCGCTTTCCGAAAACCCTTGGATGACTCGTTGGCGATCAATGTCCGGCATGCCGGCTCCAGACTATCGCGCGCCACGTTTCGTTTGCAGGCTCTATTGGGTGACCGGTCCGTCCCGTCGAATGGCTCATCAATGCCGCCTACACTGCAGCCCTGCCAAGCGGGATTCGTTTCTCAAGCGTTGGGGGCGCCGGATTACAAAGATTAAAAACCGATTAAGCATCCAAAATTTCTCTGCAAGCCACTGATTTGAAAACACTTTTTGAAAGGTGGGCTCGCTCGGAAAACGTTCTTGACTCGCTCCACCTACGACTCTGCCTCGCTCGGCATACGTCGTCCGCTCGCCTCAGCTACGCGTTTCATCGCTCGGCCTACGCCAGCCCTCATCGCTCGAGCTACGTGTGTTTGCGCCGGTTCCGCAACATTTTTCCCTTCCAACACGGCGGTTCAGCTCTCCAGCATGACCTCTCCACGCTCGAACAACGATATTCGGCACCGCTTGACGCCGTAGCGCCGGGCCTAAAATGCAATAAAGCCGCGTTTGCCCACGCTCGAGCGACGTGCCGCAGGCATCCTGGGCCGTTCCGCCACGCTCGAAATACGTGGCACCAGTTCTCGGACCTCTTCCTGCCCGCCGCCACGCTCGGCAAACGTCACCTTTGCTCCAAAAGCAGGGACTTACTGTGCCGGCACACGTTGTTCAAGCGTGGTTCGCACCATCTCCCCCCGTCAGACACCGCTTTGCACCCCTCGCTCGACCAACGACACGACCTTCCCAGCCATGCCAAGCCCGCTCACCCACGCTCGACCAACGATAAAACCGCCACTTGTCCACAGAAATGGTTCCCCTACCCTCGCTCGAAATACGTGTTTCAACGCTGCAACGACGTGCCGCCACGCTCAGCAAACGATAAGGCCCATGGTAACTTCTCGCCTACAACAACAAGGGATCGACCAGCATGCCGGCCACCGCCATCAAGCACAAACCGCTCAGCGACGCGCTCCAGCGCATTGAGGAAACGCTTGCCGCCAAGCGCAAGCACCCCGCACGCGCCATGCCGATGACCCAGCTGAGCCTGGACGCCGATGACGAAGCGGTGCGGCGCGATGTCGAGCAGGCCCTCAACATCGCCCAGCTGCCCTTGTGGGAAAACCAGGTGCGCGGCCTGCCCAATCCGCTGGCGCGCTCGGCGCTGTTCAGCGTGGCCCGCCAGAACGAGCCGCGCCAGCACTTGAAGGAGCGGCCGATCACGTCGGTCAAGGGTGTCGAAATCTTCTACACCGGCGAAGAGCTGCGCCAGGACGACGAAGACGTGTTCCTGAACCTGGTGCACCTGGCGCGCAGCCAGCCGCTGGGCCATGAAGTGTCGTTCACCGCCTACTCGATGTTGAAATCCATGGGCTGGCCGACCTCGGCGCCGTCGTACGAGCGGCTGCGGCTGTGCATTCTGCGGCTGACTGCGAACGCGGTGGAGATCCGCTTCGATGCCGGTTCGGGCAAGCGCGGCTACGGCGGCACGCTGGTGCAGGAGTTCACGTTCAAGGACGAGAGCGACCGGCAGTGGAAGGTGAGGCTGAACCCGAAGCTGATCACCTTGTTCGGGACCGATGCCTATACGCAGCTGGACTGGCGGCAGCGGCTGAAGCTGCGTTCGCCGCTGGCGAAGTGGCTGCACGGTTTCTATTACACGCACCGGGAGCCGTTCGGGTACAAAGTCGAGACGCTGAAAGGCTTGTGCGGGTCGTCGGCGCAGCAGCTGTACCACTTCCGCAATGGCTTGAAGAAGGCGCTGGAGCTTTTGGTGGAGCAGGGCTTCCTGAAGTCGTGGAAGATCGATCCGATGACGGATGTGGTGACGGTGGTGCGCAATGCCCGTCCGCAGGGACTGCTCGGCGCGTAATCCCTGCGCTATCGTATGTCGAGCGCGGCTCCTTTCGCCGCCTTTGATTGAATCCAGGTCAAATCTCTGCGAGCCAATATAGGAATGGCCGGAGAAATGTGCTGTAATAAATTTGACTCATGTAGTCACCTATTAAAACAGCCCCTGGAGAACAAGATGAAGACAATTGCTGGCGCACTGGTGCTCGCCTTACCCATGCTTTTCCATTCCGCATTCGCCGCCACCGAGCAGCAGAACAAGATGGCGACGTGCAACAAGGAAGCCGCGGACAAGAAAGGCGATGAGCGCAAGGCCTTCATGAAGGACTGTCTGAGCAGCAAGCCGAAAGTCAGCGAGGCGCAAAAGGCGCAGCAGGACAAGATGAAGACCTGCAATGCTGACGCCAAGGGAAAAACCGGCGACGAGCGCAAGAAATTCATGAGCGAGTGCCTGAAGAAAGGCTGACCCGCCAGTTTTTGATCGAGGGCAGTTCTTGCCCCTCGCCCGTGCCCGCAGGAGCTGTCCCGGGTGCGGGCTGTTTTGCTGCGGCTTATTCCGCCGAGAACTCCGCCGCCGCCTTGGCCGTCCACAAGGCCTTGTCGTAACTGTCGAACGGCGCATCATAGCCGTCCGTCTTGCCGTCGGCGCCAACGAAGTAGGTCCACCAGCCGGCCTCTTCCCGGACGATGGCAATATCGCCTTTTCTGCAATGGTCGACGATGCGCTCATCGTTGGCGAGCGTCACGATCTTGATACCTCGGTGATGAATCACGGTCGACATGATTTCTCCATTCGGAACAGCAAGGCCGGAGGATGGCTCCGGATGCCCGGGGTCGCGGGATGAGCAGCCGGGGCAGTCATGCTGTTGTAACTGAATTGCCGACCTTGTAGTGAACTCATTCAAAGACCGTTGATTTGGCGCAGCGTTCATCCGGACGCCGGCCCGCATGGCTGCTTGCTGCCAATCCGGCATGTGCAGATAAGCTTGGGTAAATGGCAATGTCAGTGTAATATCGCGTTACAAAAATCCACCTCAGGAAGGTTGGGAGACACAAAAGCCCGCACGGATATCCGTGCGGGCTTTTCTATTTGGCCTGCGGAAGGCGCGTCTGAAAGTCTGCGGTCCCGCCGAGCCGAGAATGCCCCCGCCCGCAGCGCCGGGCTTGCCGTACGGAGCATGCTGCCAAGATATAAACGCCGGCTATACCGGATATCACGACAATAAAGCGGACACGATCCGGAGCGGCCGGTATATTGGCACCTGTCTCCTCCAACTCTCCTAGAATTGGATTGGCCCGCTACCGAAAGGTCTGCGGGCTTTTTTTTGCCTGAAGCCTTCCCGTTCCCGCATCCGCACCGCCGCGTCGGTGAACCCGCCGCGCCAAAGCCATCTAACTTCATGTGCCAGACAACATGGGGAGACCGCAATGCGTATGAGCGACGAGGAGTATTTCCGCAGCTGCGTGGCCAAGGAGCGCCACCTTGCCCAGCTGCTGGGACACGAGGTCGAGGAATTCTACGAAAGCGCCGGCGTGCTCTGGGAGGGCACCAACGCCATGCCGCAATGGACGCGTGACTGGGCCGCCTGCGGGCCGCTGATCGCCCTCTACAATATCCCGATCAGCTACGGCAGCCAGGGCGGCGACGCCATGCCCGACACGGTGATCGCCGGCCCGGTCATCGCGCATTACAGCGACCATCCGTCGCCCGACAGGGCGGTGATGTATGCGATCGTCAAGGCAGTCATCACCCTGCTCGAACACGACAAGGCGCATCGCTATCCGCATCGCTTCCCGCTGCATGACCATGCGCACCAGGCGCCTTCGCACCGGTAAAGGCCGGCGGAGAGGCCGGCGGTCCGGGACGATCGCCGGCCAGGCGTAGAATGGCGGTCTTTTCGCTTTCCATTCCTGAACGGACCGCCGTATGCCTTGCCGCCAGCCTTTTGCCCGCGCCTTCCTTCCCGGCGTGAAAGTCCGCCCATGAGCGGCTACCCCGTTATTCAATGGCGCGAAGCCGATGGCGACCATGCCGCCCGCTGGCGCTCCGAGGCAGGCGTGCCGCCGCCGAAGCGCACCGTCGTGGCCGATGACAGGATGAATGCCGATGCGGCGTACAAGCTTGCCTGCGAAGGCACGGCCCTGCTGTGGCGCGGCGACTTCCAGAATGCCCGGCAACTGCTGCAGGCGCTGGCGCGGCGCATCGACCGCAAGCCGAAAAAGCCGCGCCCGCCTGCGGCTTCGACCACGGAAGCGTTTCACCAGCACCGGCAGGCGCAGGCGCAGCGCGCCCGCATACTCGGCATGCTGCTGCTGCCGTTCGAGGCCGGGCATGTCGTTCCGCTGCGGCGCGCCCCCGATGTCAGGCAAGCCTGCGAAGAAGCCTACGGCCCGGCGCAGGAGGCCTACGTGGCATCGCTGCGGGAATTGCTCGGCTTGATCGGTGCCCATGAATGGCACAAGAAGGGCGTGGAGATTCCCGCGCTGGGCGGGCGCATCCATCCCTGCTACGGCGTGTTTTCCCCGGTGCGCGGCGAGTATGTCGACCTGGTTGCGCAGGCGCCGCTGCCTGCCGGAGCGAATGCGCAGGCCTTCGATATCGGCACCGGCACCGGCGTGCTGGCGGCCGTGCTGGCCGGGCGCGGCGTCTCGAAAGTCGTGGCGACCGACCAGGACCCGCGTGCGCTGGCCTGCGCGCGCGACAACCTCGAGCGCCTCGGCCTGGCCGGCCGCGTCGAACTGCTGGAGGCCGATCTGTTTCCGCCGGGCCGCGCGGCGCTGGTCGTGTGCAATCCGCCATGGGTGCCGGCGCGTCCGAGTTCTCCCATCGAGTATGCGGTGTACGACCCCGAGAGCCGCATGCTGCGCGGATTTCTCGGTGGCCTCGCCGCTCACCTGGCGCCGGGCGGGGAGGGCTGGCTGATCCTGTCCGACTTCGCCGAGCATCTCGGCCTGCGCACGCGCGCGCAGCTGCTGGAATGGGTGAATGGTGCCGGGCTGAAGGTTCTCGCCAGAATGGATGTTCGGCCACGGCATCCCAAGACCATGGATGCCGATGATCCCCTACACAAGGCAAGGGCTGCGGAAGTCACTTCCCTGTGGCGGCTTGGTGCAGCCTGACGGGAAGAATGCGCCGGGTCATGCAGCGATTTCGCGTTTCCATGCAGCAATCTGCACACAGCAGGTAAAATGTCCGCCCTGGAACGCTTGTTCGTTCCCGAAGTCAACGGCCCTGCGTTGGAGGCGCGGTGAAATTATCGACGTTCATCAATGACAATATGGAACGCATTGTCGCAGAGTGGGAGGCATTCGCCGGCTCACTGGCGCCCGATGCGGAAAAGCAGGGCGTCGGCCTGCGCGAGCACGCGCGCGACATCCTGCATGCCATCATTGCCGACATCGAAAAGCCGCGGCCGCGCCAGCTTGGGGGGCAAGCCGAAGGGCGCGCCGTCCTGCTCGACGGTCACGAGACGGCCGCCGCCACCTATGGCGCGCTGCGCCACCACGCCGGCTTTCATCTGGACCAGCTGAGCGCCGAATTCCTCGCGCTGCGCGCCAGTGTCATCCGCCTGTGGATGGATTCCGGCCCCGAACTCGATGCGCTGGCGTTTGAACAGATCCTGCATTTCAACGACGCCATCGACCGCGCCCTGTCGGAAGCCCTGGCCCGCTATGCGAAGGAAGTGGAGCGTTCGCGCGACATGTTCCTCGCGATACTCGGGCACGACCTGCGCACGCCGCTGGGCGCCATCATCATGACCAGCCAGTATCTGGCCACGCCGGGCATTCCGAAGCAGAAGCAGGATGATGCCGTCGTGCGGCTCGGACGCAGCGCCGCGGCGATGAGCGCCATGATCAAGGACCTGCTCGAATTCACGCGCAGCCGCCTCGGCGGCGGCGTGCCGGTATCGCCGGCGTACGCCGACATCGGCAAGATATGCCAGTCTGCGCTGGACGAGGCGCGCATTGCCTACCCCCGGCACGAAATGATCTGCGACACATCGGGCGAACTGAGCGCGGTGGTGGACGGCGAACGCCTGCGCCAGGTGGTGGCGAACCTGCTGAGCAATGCAGCCCGCCACGGCGGAAGGGAAGCACCGATCGTCGTTGCCGCGCAGGGCGAAAGCGACCGCGGCGATTGCATCGTCATCGAGGTGCGCAACCGCGGCCCCGCGATTGCCGAGGATGTCCTGCGGGTCATCTTCAACCCGCTGGTCCACGTGGGAGCGGACGACGGCAATGAATCCATGCCGCCCGCAAACCTGGGCCTTGGACTGTTCATCGCGCGAGAAATCGTGGCGGCCCACGGCGGCGAAATCACGGTAACCTCCACCGATGCCGAGGGCACGGTCTTCCGCATCGTCCTGCCGAGGGCGCCCGCTTCCTGATTTTCCGATCTCCCGATCCGGCTTACAGCGCCCGCACGCAGAGCCGGAAATCCATGTCCTCTTCATAGCGCCGCACCTCGAAGCCGAGGCTGCGCATCAGCTTGAGCATCGGCACATTGTTCGACAGCACCAGCCCTTCGATCTGTTCCAGGCCCTTGCTGCGCGCCACGTCCATGATGGAATGCATCATGCGCGAGCCTATGCCCTGGCCGCTGAATTCATCGGACACCGCCAGCGAAAATTCGCAGCTGGCGAGATCCGGGTTGGTGACGTAGCGCGACACCGCGATGATGCGGTCGGTATCGCGGAATCCGCCCTGCTCGTCGGGCGTGCGCTCGCGGTGAACCGCCACCAGCGCCATCTCGCGGTCGTAGTCGATCAGCGTAAAGCGCGCCAGCATGCGCAGCGACAGTTCGCGCATGGTGGAGACGAAGCGCATGTAGCGGCTTTCCGGTGACAGGCGGCGCACGAAATCCTGCAGCATCTCGGCATCGTTCGGGTGCACCGGCCGCATGATGTAATGGCCGCCGCCGCGCAGCGGCCATTCTTCCTCGCGGTCGGACGGATAGGGCAGGATCGCCAGGTGCGGATAGTCGCCGCCGCCGCGCGGCGCATGGTCGACCACCACCCGGGCATCGACCGCCAGCGCGCCGGCGGCGTCGACGATCACCGGGTTGATGTCCATTGCCTTCAACTGCGGCAGCGCGCACACCATCTCGGACACGCGCAGCAGCATGCGTTCCAGCGACTCGCGGTCGGCCGGCGGCGCGCCGCGCCAGCTGCCCAGGGTTTCGGCCGAGCGGGCGCGGTCGATCAGCCGCTGTGCGAGGAACTGGTTGAGCGGCGGCAGCTCGATGGCGCGGTCGGCGATGAGTTCGATCATCGTGCCGCCGGCGCCGAAGGAAATCACCGGGCCGAAGGGTTCGTCGGTATTGACGCCGATGTACAGCTCCCGCCCGCGCGGCTTGCCCGACATGTTCTGGATCGTCACGCCGTTGATGCGCGCATCCGGCCGCAGCCGCTTGACGGTGTCCATCATGTCGTTCCAGGTGTCGCGCACCGCCGCCGCGTTCTGCAGGTTGAGCGCGACGCCCTGCACATCCGACTTGTGCGAGATGTCGGGCGAGTCGATCTTCAATGCCACCGGATAGCCGAGCTGGTTGGCGATCAGGATGGCTTCGCTCGCCGAGCGCGCCAGGATGGTCTTGGTGACCGGAATATGAAAGGCCGCCAGCAAGGCTTTCGATTCCATTTCGGTGAGCACCTTGCGCCGTTCTGCGAGCACGCTTTCGACCAGGATGCGAGCGCCTTCCAGGTCGGGCTTGGCCAGCGGCGACAGCGGCGGCGGCGTCTGCTGCAGCAGCTGCTGGTTCTGATGGAAGGAGGCGATGTTGCTGAAGGCGTCGACCGCCGCTTCCGGCGTGCGGTAGGTCGGGATCGCCGCGCGGCTCAGGATGGTGCGGGCTTCGGCGGCGCGCTCGTCCCCCATCCAGCAGGTCACCAGCGGCTTGACCAGCGAAGGATAGAGATCGGCCAGCGCCTGCGCCACCGCGGTGGTGTCGAGGTCCGGCTTGGGCGAAAGGATGACGAGGATGCCGTCGATTCCCTTGCCGCCGGCGCAGGCGCTGACGGCGGCATGATAGTGCTGGGCGGCGGCTTCCTCGCCGAGGTCGATCACGCTCTGCAGGTTGGCCAGCGGCGACAATTGCGGCGCCAGCGCCGACGCTTCGGCCCCGGACAGCACGCCCAGCTCCAGCCCGAGTTCATTGGTCCAGTCGGCCGCGAGCACGCCCGGACCGCCGCCGTTGCTGATCACCGCCAGCCGCTTGCCGACCGGCAGGTTGCGCGCCGACAGGCCCTTGGCCGCGGTGAACAGCTGCACGAAGCTGCGCACCCGCACCGCGCCCGCGCGCTGCAGCGCGGCGTCGAAGACATCGTCGCTGCCGACGATGGCGCCCGAGTGGGTGAGCGCGGCGCTGGAACCGGCCGGCTTGCGGCCCGCCTTGAGCACGAACACCGGCTTCACGTTGGCCGCCGCGCGCAGCGCGCTCATGAAGCGGCGCGCATTGCAGATGCCCTCCAGATACACGACGATGCTCTGCGTGCGGCGGTCCTGCGCGAGGAAGTCCAGCACTTCGGCGACATCGAGCGAGGTATGGGCGCCGAGCGAGACCACCGTGGAAAAGCCGACGCCGTTCTTCACCGCCCAGTCGAGGATCGACGAGCCGAGCGCGCCCGACTGCGACACCAGCGCCAGTGAGCCGGTGCGCGCCAGCGGCCCGAGCGCGCTCGCATTGAGATTGAGCTGGGGCCGCTGGAAACCCATGGAGTTGGGGCCGAGCAGATGAATGCCGTGCTGCTTCGCGATCGCCTGAAGCCGCTGGGACAGCGCCGCATCCACGCCGCTCGACACGATCAGCGCGGTCTTGCTGCGGATACGGGCGGCGACTTCCAGGGCCGCGGCGAGCTGCTCGTTCGGCAGCGCGATGATCGCCAGGTCCGATTGCGACTGCGCAAGATCGCCCAGGGTGCCGCTCATGCCGACATCGAGGTAGCTGACGCGGCCGGCGAACGCGGCGGCCTGCAGCTGCGCCCGGATCAGCCTGCCGTGCGGCGTCTGGCTGCCCGGGGTGCCGTCGTCGCCGGCAAAGACCACAATGGCGCCCGGCGTGAAAAGCGGTGACAGATAGTGTTTTTCCATACCTGGAGGCCTTGAGTCAGGTTGATCACGACAGCTCGCACAGCGCATGACAGCATTCAAGACAGCATCCGGCATGCCTGCGTTCGCGCAATGCATTGCCGCGCCGAGTTGCATCAAGCGATGCCATTATGTTTATCGCTTTTGACATGCTGTTGCTGGCAGGCGACTTGTCTTCATTTCGTGCAGCGCGATGCGTAGGCAGCGCTCATCTTCCCATGCACAATGGAAAGACGCTTTCTGCATCTTAACGGAAATGTTTCCTCTGCCTGCTACTCCTGCGAGCCTGATTTCGATCGCCGTCTGCTCGGCCTGCATGACGTGGGCGGGAGCCGCCCGTTCCGAAACCGGCGCCGACCTGCCGCCTTCGCTGAGCACCGCTGCGAGCGCCGTCGACATCGAGCGCAGCACCTCCTTCTACCTCGGCCGCATCCGTGCCGACGCCGCCTACGCGCGCGGACTGAGCGGCGCCGGCGTGACGATCGCCACGCTGGACACCGGCATCAGCGGCACGCACAGGGAGTTCATGCAGGCCGGCAAGCTGCTTCCGGGCTTCAATGCCGTCACCGGCGGTACCGACGTCACCGACCGCAGCGGGCACGGCTCGCATGTGGCCGGCATCATCGCCGGCGCGCGCGACGGCCGCGGCAATGCGGGCGTGGCTTATGGCGCGGCGCTGCTGCCGGTCAAGATTTTCCCGGACAGCGGCAGCGGCAGCACGCTGGCGCTCGATGCCGGCCTGCGCCACGCGATCGGCAAGGCGGCCATTGTCAATCTCAGCATCGGCGCATCGGGCTCGTTCGATCCGCGCGCCATGCAGCAGGCGGTCAGCAGCGGCCTGCTGATCGTCGCCGCGGCGGGCAACGACGGCGCGCCGACCAGCAACTGGCCGGCGCGTTTCGCCAGGGAAGCCTGGGCCAACAACCAGATCATTGCCGTCGGCGCGGTGGATGCATCGAACCGGATCGCCTCGTTTTCCAACCGTGCCGGCGACGTCGCCGCCTGGTTCCTGGTCGCGCCCGGCGTCGGCGTGACCTCGGCCTACCGCAACGACCAGTATGCCGTCATGAGCGGCACCTCAATGGCCGCGCCCATGGTCAGCGGTGCGGCGGCGCTGCTGATGCAGATGTGGCCCAGGCTGCGCGCCGACCAGGTGGCGACCATCCTGCTGGTTACCGCCACCGATCTCGGCGCGCCCGGCATCGATCCGATCTACGGCCGCGGCCTGCTCAATATCGAGAAGGCCCTGCAGCCGGTCGGCGCGCTGACCACCACCACCTACAACGGCAAGACCATCCGCGTGCTGTCCGGAACCATGCAGCCGTCGGCCGCCACCAGCGCCGTCTGGAGCCTGGCCGCATCGGGCCAGCTGCGGGCGGTCGGCAGGGATGACTTCCAGCGTGACTTCGGCATCGACCTGGGCAGGACCGTCGCCCGCACCACCGCCATGTCTCTCGACCAGATGATCCGCGGCATGGGGCGGCGCATCGAGGTGGCCGAGCATGTCTTCGATGACGACACGGAAATGAGATTCGCCCGCGAATCATGGACCGGCCGGAACGTCTTGCAGCACGATGCCCCGCATTCCCGCCTCGCCGCTGCCTCGCTGCAGGCGCACGGCCGGGGCGGCATGCAGGCTTCCCTTGCGCTGGGCGCTTTCGCCGGCCAGGAGTTCGGCGCGCAAGGACTGAAGCTGGCGCCGGACCTGCCGCTGTCGCAGGTGGGCGGGCTGGCCAATCCCTATCTCTCGCTGCTGCCCGCGAACGGCCATGTCGCCGTGGCGCGCGAAGCGGCCGGTTTCCGGTTCAAGGCGGGGCTGGTCGCCTCGGGAACGCGCGATCCGCTGGCCTCCACCGACATCTACCTGCCGTCCTCGTCGCCGATGCCGCGGGCAAGGGCGGGCGTGCTCGAGGTGTCGCGCTCCTTCGACGGTGCGTCGATGTCGGTGTCGCTGCTGCAGACGCGGGAAAGCAATGCCTATCTCGGTTCCTATTCGAGCGGTCCGCTGTCGATCGCCAACCGCGCGGCCACTCAGTCAGTGCAGCTCGCAGGCGCCCTGCTGCTCATGCCGCAGCTCGCACTGGCCGGGCAGGCTTCCTATGGCATCACGCCGGGGCATGCCGGCGACAGCCTTGTTGCCGGCGTGACCGACCTGCGCACCAATGCCTTTTCGCTGGCGCTGGTGGCCGCCGACCGCTTCAGCCGGGGCGACCGGCTCAGTTTCGCCGTGTCGCAGCCGATGCGCACCTATGCCGGCCGCCTGACCATGGATGTGCTGTCGAACGAACAGGCGCGCGACAGGCTGGTGTTCTCGATGGTGCCGACGGGCAGGGAAGTGCGCGGAGAACTGAATTACCAGGCGCCGCTGGGTCCTCTGTCCTCGCTCGGCATGAGTCTGCTGGTGCGCCGCGCTCCCAACAACATCGCCGACGCGGCGCTCGACAAGCTGCTGGCGCTGCGTTACGCGAGCCGCTTCTGATTCGTTTCCATTGACACCCGGCGCAACCGCTTTTCCGCTGGACGCCGGCTGGCGACGGCGCTAAGCTCGGGACGTCACATTTCCAATACGCATGAGCCCATGTCGCGAGAGGCCTCGCCGCAAGAACTGACTGCGCCGCAATCGACCACCTCCGGCTCGTTCTGGGGACGCAGCGACAGATTTCCCGAGGAAATCGAAGCCGCCTACCAGTCCGAAATGGACAGGCTGCGCGAAGCCCGCATGGCCCGCACCGGTCTCGCAGGCGCGCTCCTGTATGCCGCCTTCGCCATCAGCGACTGCAGCATGGTGCCCGACGTCTATCAGCAGGCCTGGGCCATCCGTTTCTTCGGCGTGATTCCGCTGATGCTGCTGTGCACGGTCATGTTCGGACGGTTGAAGAACCTGCTGCTGCGCGAAGTCCTGCTGTCGGTCACGCTGATGGCCGCCGGCGCCAGCCTGACCTGGATCGCCGCGCTCAGCCGCCATCCCAATGCCGTGCATTACCACACAGGCGTCACGCTGATCGTCCTGTTCGGCAATATCGTGCTCAATCAGCGCTTCCGCAGCGCGCTGGCCACGTCCGTCGGATTGGTCGCCCTGTACGGCCTGAGCCTGACGCAGGTCGCCGGCATGGCAGGCGAAGTCCGTTTCAACAACTGGCTGTTCTGCCTCGCGGCGGTCGCCATCAGCCTGATCGCCAATTTCCGCATGGACCAGGACCAGCGCCGCGCCTATCTCGCCCGCCTGCGCGAGCAGCAGCGCAACGAGGAATTGAGCCATGCGGTGGAATTGCTCGGCAGGCTGTCGGCCGAGGATGCGCTGACCCGGCTCGCCAACCGGCGCGAATTCGACCGCCGGCTCGGCATCGAATGGAACCGCGCGCGGCGCGACGGCCATGCGCTCGGCCTGGTGCTGATCGACGTCGACTGCTTCAAGAATTACAACGACCATTACGGACACCCCGCCGGCGATGCCTGCCTGCAGAAGGTGGCCGATGCATTGCAGTCGGCTGCGCGGCGCTCCGGCGATCTGGTGGCGCGCTTCGGCGGCGAGGAATTCGTCGCCCTGCTGCCGGGAACCGATACTGCCGATGCGGCGGCCTTGGCCGAACGCATGCGCCGCCAGGTGGCCGACCTGCAGATTCCGCATGCCGCCTCGCGGGTGGCTGCGGGCGTTACCGTCAGCCTCGGCGTTGCCTCTCTCACGCCATCCGACGCGGGCCAGCCGCCGGACCTGGTGGCCGCGGCCGATGCCGCCCTCTACCGCGCCAAGGAGCAGGGGCGCAACCGCGTGGCCGTTGCAGCGGCACCGGCGGCATCGGCGCTATCATTGCCGTCCACCGATCAACACTGAGTTCAGGGTTTCCCATGTCCGCACATGTCTTCACCTATGGTTCGCTGATGTTTCCCGAAGTCTGGCAGCGGGTGGTGCGCGGCGACTACCGGAGCGCACCGGCGGTGCTGGACGGCCATGCCCGCTTCGCGCTGGCCGGCGAAACCTATCCCGGCACCATCGTCAGAACCGGCGCCAGCGTTGCCGGCATCGTCTACTTCGACGTCTCGGACACCGATGTCGCCGCCCTCGACGCCTTCGAAGGCAGCGAATACCGGCGCGACCGGGTGCGGGTCAGGCTGGATTCCGGCGCGCTGGAAGACGCCCATACCTACATCTACCTGCTGCCGCAGAAGTTGTCGGAATCGCCATGGCTACCGGAGAAGTTCCAGATGCAGCGCTTCCTCGGCACCTATTGCCGCGAGCGGCTGGGCGAATAGGCAGGAGAAGTACGCCGAGGCGCGAACCGGTGGAAACGAGCCGGTATAATGCCGGCTTTCCCCCAATTCGCACGCCCGGCCCCGCGCCGTTGCCATTTTTCCCATGCTCGCTTCGCAAAAACAACAGATCATTGACTTGTTCCAGGCCGCGCTCGCGCCCATCGTCGCCGGAACCGAACTGAAACCGAACGTCGTGCTCGAGCGTCCGCGCGACCCGGCGCACGGCGACATCGCCTGTAACATCGCGATGCAGCTGGCCAAGCCGCTGAAGAAGAATCCGCGCGAGCTGGCGCAGGCCATCGTCGCCGCGGTGCTGGCCGACAAGGGCGCGCTGATCGAAAGCGCCGACATCGCCGGTCCCGGCTTCATCAACCTGCGCGTGGCCGCCGCCGCCAAGCAGGCGGTGGTGCAGGAAGTGCTGGACCAGGCCGAACAATTCGGCAAGACGAAGGCCGGCGCCGGCAGGAAGGTGATGGTGGAATTCGTGTCCGCCAACCCGACCGGTCCGCTGCACGTCGGCCACGGCCGCCAGGGCGCGCTCGGCGATGCGCTGTCCTCGCTGCTGGAGGCGCAGGGTTATGAAGTCAGCCGCGAGTTCTACTACAACGATGCCGGCGTCCAGATCGGCAACCTCGCGCTGTCGGTGCAGGCGCGCGCCAGGGGCCTGAAGCCGGGCGAGGAAGGCTGGCCCGAAGCCGCCTACAACGGCGACTACATCGCCGACATCGCCGCCGACTTCCTGCAGAAAAAAACCGTGTCCGCCAGCGACGGCGAACCGGTGACCGCCAGCGGCGACGTCGAGGACATCGAATCCATCCGCAAATTCGCCGTCACCTACCTGCGCCACGAGCAGGATCTCGACCTGCAGGCCTTCGGCGTGAAGTTCGACAACTATTACCTGGAATCCTCGCTGTACACCGAAGGCAAGGTGGCCGCTGCCGTCGAGGCGCTGGTGAAGGCCGGCAAGACCTACGAACAGGACGGCGCGCTGTGGCTGCGCACCACCGAGTACGGCGACGACAAGGACCGCGTGATGAAGAAGTCCGACGGCACCTACACCTACTTCGTGCCCGATGTTGCCTATCACATCACCAAGTGGCAGCGCGGTTTCGGCAAGGTCATCAACGTGCAGGGCAGCGACCACCACGGCACCATCGCCCGCGTGCGCGCCGGCCTGCAGGCGGTCGGCCTCGGCATTCCTGAAGGTTATCCGGATTACGTGCTGCACAAGATGGTCACGGTGATGAAGAACGGCGAGGAAGTGAAAATTTCCAAGCGCGCCGGCTCCTACGTCACGGTACGCGACCTGATCGAATGGTCGGCCGGCGATGCGCTCAGTGAGAGCGGCGAGAACGGCGAGCGCGACCTCACCCGCGGCCGCGACGCGGTGCGCTTCTTCCTCATCTCGCGCAAGGCCGACACCGAATTCACCTTCGACGTCGACCTCGCGCTGTCGCAGTCGGACGAGAACCCGGTGTACTACGTGCAGTACGCGCATGCGCGCATCTGCTCGGTGCTGGCGCAGTGGGGCGGCGACGAAAACACGCTGACCAATGTGGATCTTTCGCCACTGACTTCGCCGCGCGAAGCCGCGCTCCTGACCAAGCTGGCCGAATATCCGGAGATGCTGCAAAAAGCCCTCGACGAACTCGGCCCGCATCAGGTAGCGTTCTATCTGCGCGACCTGGCCGGCGAGCTGCACAGCTACTACAACGCCGAACGCGTGCTGGTCGACGATGCCGCCACCCGGACGGCCCGCCTGACCCTGATGCGCGCCACCCGCCAGGTCCTGCGCAATGGCCTGGCGCTGATCGGTGTATCGGCGCCTTCGAGGATGTAAGAATCTGTTCAAGTGCTTGCGCGCCCATTCCCGCGGACGTAGGGTGGCGCGCAAGAACATCGGGCAGACAGTATCGGAAGTGGATTGAGTAAGTATGCATAACTACAACAGGCAGCAGGGCGGGACAGTACTGGGCATCATCATCGGCCTGATCATCGGCCTCGGCATTGCGCTCGGGGTGGCCATGATGATCACCAAGACCCCGATGCCTTTCACCGACAAGATGGGCCGGCCGAAGCAGCCTGACCAGAACGCCCAGGTGAGCGACCCGAACAGGCCGATGTACGGCAAGCAGGCGAAGAAGCCGGCGGAAGAGGCGGCCAAGGACCCGGCGCCGACGAACACCGCCGCGCCGCAGCCGGCCGAGAAGAAGCAGGAAGTCAAGGTCGATCCCAAGCTCGATGCCGCACCGGCGGCCAAGGCGCCGCAGGAAGCAAAAGAGGGCAAGGCCCCCATCGTCGACCACTCGGCCAAGCTTGGCGTGGCGGAGAAGCCGAAGAAGGCCGAGAGCGATACCCGCGCCGACGTGAAGGCGGAATCCAAGCCCGACGCCCAGGACGAGAAGTGGAGTTATTATCTGCAGGCGGGCGCTTTCCGCGAGCAGAACGATGCGGAGAACATCCGCGCCAAGCTGGCCCTCTTGGGCGTCGAGGCCAGGATCTCGGAACGCCAGGCCGACACCGGCGTGCTGTACCGGGTGCGCGTGGGTCCGTTCAACCAGATGGATTCCATGAACAAGGTCCGCGGCAAGCTGTCTGACAACGGGGTGGATGCGGCGGTCGTGCGCATCGCAAAGTAATCAAAAAACCAATAATCAAAAGCTGATCAAAGCAAAAGGAATCTTATGCGTTTTCTGAAACATGTCCTGGCTGCATTGAGCATTTCCCTGATGGCTGCGGGAGCGCAGGCCGCGCCCGACAATCCGCAGAACGGAGTCGATTACCGCACGCTTGACAAGGCGCAGCAGACCGACTCCGGCAAGAAAGTCGAAGTCACCGAATTCTTCTGGTACTCCTGCCCGCACTGCAATGCGCTGGAACCCGATCTGGTCGCCTGGGTGAAGAAGCAGGGCGACAACATCAACTTCAAGCGCGTGCCGGTGGCTTTCCGCGATTCCATGGTGCCGCAGCAGAAGCTGTATTACACGCTGGAAGCGATGGGCAAGCTCGAGGAACTGCATGCCAAAGTGTTCAACACCATCCATGTGCAGAAGAAACGCACCGACACCGATGCGGAAATCACCGACTTTGTCGTCAAGAACGGCATCGACAAGGCGAAATTCCTCGAGGTGTACAACTCCTTCGGCATCCAGAGCAAGGTCAAGCGCGCCGCCCAGCTGGCCCAGGCCTACCAGATCGACGGCGTGCCGCTCTTGGCCATCGACGGCCGCTACCTGACGTCGCCTTCGATCGTCGCCGCCGGCATCGGCAACAAGCCGGAACCGGTGCTGCATGCCGCCACGCTGCAGGTCGCGGACTGGCTGGTGAACAAGAGCAAGCAAGGCAAATAAACCGTTCAGGCTAGCGTTTCCCGAACCGCAAAAGTCCGTCACTCGCAAGAGGACGGACTTTTTTCTTGGCAATCCGATTCCAATAACAAAGACATGCATGCCGACATGAAACGCGTATTCATCACCGGCGCCTCCAGCGGCTTGGGCGCCGCACTGGCAAGGCGCTACGCCGAACAGGGCGCGACGCTCGGGCTGGTGGCCCGGCGCGGCGACCTGCTGCAGCAGCTGGTCGCCGGGCTGCCACATCCGGAGCGCCATCTCGTCTATGCGCTGGATGTCAACGACCATGCGGCGCTGCAGGCTGCGGCCCGCAGTTTCATCGCCGACCGCGGCGGCGCCGACATCGTCATCGCCAATGCCGGCATTTCGCAGGGCACGCTGACGGAATATGCGGAAGATCTGGAAGTCTTCGAACGCATCTTCGCCACCAATGTGACGGCCACCGTTGCTACCTTCGCGCCTTTCATCACCGCGATGAAGCATCAGGCGGCGGCCGGGAGCCGCGTCTGCCGGCTGGTCGGCATCGCCAGCGTGGCGGGCATCCGCGGCCTGCCGGGCGCCGGCGCCTACAGCGCGTCGAAGTCGGCGGTGATCAGTTATTGCGAATCGCTGCGTGTCGAACTGCGCGGCAGCGGCGTCAGAGTGGTGACCATCGCCCCTGGTTACATCGATACGCCGATGACCAAGGTCAACCGCTATCCGATGCCGTTCCTGATGCCGGCCGCAGACTTCGCGGAGCGGGCCGCACGCGCAATTGAAGCCGGCGCCAGCTTCCGCGTCATTCCCTGGCAGATGGGCGTGGTGGCGAAGCTGCTGCGCCTGCTGCCGAACTGGCTGTACGATGCAGCTTTTGCCAGGGCGCCGCACAAGGCGCGCAAGCCATGACCTACATCGATGCCATCGGGCAGGAGCATCTTCCGCTCGCCGCCGGCCAGACGGCGCGCATCGTTTCGCTGGTGCCGTCGGTCACCGAACTGCTGTGCGAGCTTGGTCTTGCCCCCATGCTGGCGGGCCGCACGGGTTTCTGCATTCATCCGGCGGACACGGTGGGCGCCATTCCCAAGGTGGGCGGCACCAAGGATGTGAATCTCGAAAAGATCCGCCGCCTTGCGCCCACCCACCTGGTGGTCAATATCGACGAAAACGAAAAGCCCACCGTCGATGCGCTCGCGCAGTTCATTCCCCATGTGATCGTCACGCATCCGCTCGCGCCGCGCGACAACCTCGCGCTGTACCGGCTGCTGGGAGGCATCTTCGGCGCGCAGGCGCAGGCCGAACGGCTATGCACCAATTTCGAGCATGAATATGCGGCGCTGCAGACCGCACCGCATGGGCCGCCGCAGACGGTGCTGTACTGCATCTGGAAGGATCCCTGGATGACCGTGTCGCGCGATACCTATATCGCCCGCATGCTTCAGGAGATCGGCTGGCGGCAGTGGGCGCCCGATGGCGCGGGTGATGCCGGCGTGCGCTATCCGCGCTTCGACTGGTCGGATGCGCTGGCGGCGGAAATTGATTTGGTGCTGCTGTCGAGCGAGCCTTACCGCTTCACCGAGGCGCATGTCGATGCGCTGGAGCGGCAGATCGGCAAGCCGGTGCAGCTGGTCGACGGCGAGATGATGTCATGGTACGGCAGCCGCGCCGTCGCCGGATTGCGTTATCTGCGTTCGCTTGCCCAAGGCTGATCACGGATTACGAATCACTAGCGGTCGCCGCCGGAAGGCGAAGGGAATGCAGCTTATTTTTCCCGGTGCATCCTGACCAGCATGCGGATGAATTCACGGGCGAGCGCCTGGTGATGCTTGTCGAGCCGCTGCAGGTCGGTCAGCAGCTTGACGTCGGTAGATTCGAAGCGCGAGGCAGAGGCGCCGGATTCGGTAGCGACCTGGTCTTCGCCGCCGAAGCGCAGCCATTCGGTGGAGACGCCCAGCCATTGCGCCAGGGTGCGCAGTTTTTCCTGTGTGGGGATGGCTTCGCCGACCAGCCATTTGCGGGCGGCATGAACCGTAATCGGACGGCCTTCGAAACGGACATTGAACTCCCGCGCCAGCTGTGTCGGGCTGTCGTTGGAGTACTCTGCGTTGCGCAGCGCTTTCTGAAGCCGCTCGCTAAAGCCTTCTCGTTCTATTGTTGGATTCATGACCGCGAACTATTCCATGTCGAGGCTTGACAGTCAGTCTACAGGCGACATGAACTTCTTGTGACCAAACGTGTAAAGAGAAGGTAACACATTCTTTATCAAGTAAACTGGCCCAATGAATAATATAAATTCGGCATGCCGGAAAGAGGCCGGATAGCTCAATAGTTGATCGAAAAAATCCGCAGGCATCGGAAAAGAGCAGAAAAATTCAGAAAAAATCGATGGTGCGCAGAACAAGCGCAAAAGAAAAAGGCCGGCGCATCGGCCGGCCTTCGATTTCTGTAACCGGTTTTGTCGGTCAGGCGGTGCGAAAGCGGATCACGCCGGCTCCGTCGGTTTCCCTCACCAGCACGCCGTCATGCCAGAGCTTGTTCAGATGAGCCAGCGCTTCGCCAAGTGCGAAGCTCATCTGGTGCGTGTCGAGCGGACGGCGGAACATGATGGGCACGATGTCGGCCGCCGTCTGCGGACTGGCGCAGGCGACGACGACTTCGGCCAGGCGGTCGCGGTGATGATCGTTGAGCTGGCCGATGCGGGTATGCAGGCCGCGGAAGGGTTTGCCGTGCGAGGGCAGCACCAGCGTGTCGGCCGGCAGGTGGCCGAACTTCTTCAGCGAATCCAGGTACATCTGCACCGCATTGGATTCCGGTTCGACGGCGAACACCGAGACGTTGGTGGAAATCCGAGGCAGCACCATGTCACCCGAGATCAGCACGTTCAAATCCGCGCACCAAAGTGATGCATGTTCCGGCGAATGTCCGAAGCCGGTGATCACCTGCCAGTCATGGCTGCCGATGCGGAAGACCTGATCGTCAACGATGCGGTGATAGGCTTCCGGCATCGACGGCACCATGGTCGGGTAGTAGCTCTTGCGGCCTTCGACCTTTTCGCGCATCGACGCCTCGCTCAATCCGTGGCGCACGAAGTGGGGGAGCGCAGCGACGCCGTCGACGCCCGGCAGCGACGCCGACATCATGCGGGCGAAGCCGTAGTCGCCGGCCGTCATCCACAGCCGCGCGTTCCAGCGCTTGCACAGCCAGTCCGCCAGGCCGACATGGTCGGGATGGCAGTGGGTGACGATGACGCGCCGCACCGGCAGGCCGCCGAGCGCATTGGCGAATACCGATTCCCAGGCTTCGCGGGTGGCGTCGCTGCTGATGCCGCAGTCAATGATGGTCCAGCCGCCTTCGCCCTCCCGGTCCGGGCCGTCGCGCAGCAGCCAGAGATTGATGTGGTCGAGCGCGAAGGGCAGGCCGACGCGCAGCCAGAACAGGCCGGGTGCGACTTCCATGACCGTGCCGTTGGGCGGCAGCTGGTCGCCGAACGGATACTCGAGTTGGGATTCCAGGGGATTCATGGCGGCGGCTCCAGGGAAAACAGTTGAATGCAGGTTGGATGGGAGAGGCGGCGCATTGCCGCCACACTGCGGTTTACGCCGGTTCACATTTGCGGCGGACGCGCCTACAATACGCCTTCATGTGACTTTACGTTAACGTAAACTGCAGTTGCTTTCCAGTGATTCTAAACACATTCGTTTTTCGCTGCTGACGACCCGGAATTCCCTCATGCCAACCTACACCATTACCGAGCTTGCCCGCGAATTCGACATCACGCCCCGCGCCATCCGTTTCTACGAAGACCAAGGCCTCTTGAGCCCCAAGCGCGAAGGCGCCGGCGGCCGCACCCGGGTCTACAGCGCGGGCGAGCGTACCCGGCTCAAGCTCACCCTGCGCGGCAAGCGCCTCGGCCTGAGCCTGTCGGAAATCAAGGCGCTGGTGGACATGTACGAATCGCCGAAGGACACCGCGCCGCAGCTCAAGCGCTTCCTGACGGTGCTGGCCCAGCACCGGGAAACCCTGGAGCGGCAGCGCGAGGACATCGAGGTCACCCTGGCGGAAATCGCCGCGCATGAAGAGGAATGCAATCGCCTGCTGGCTGGCGAGAAGCCGCTGAAAACTGCGGAAAAGAAGACCGCATCCCGCAAGCTCAAGGACGCCGCCTGAGCGTCCTCAAAATCGTAGTTCTACGGTAGCTGCTTTACGTTTACGTAAACGTCATTTTGGCGGTATGATGCGCTGCATCGCGCCAGAAGTTTCGATCACCATTTTTGGTAAGCATTCCGATTCATCCTATAAGACGAGGACGACATGATCCACTTGCCCGGCTTGACCTTTGACCATGGCGAAGACATCGCCGCGCTGCGCGAAACCGTGCAGCAATTCGCGCAGGCGGAAATCGCGCCGCGCGCCGCCGAAATCGACCGCACCGACCAGTTCCCGATGGACCTGTGGAAAAAGATGGGCGACCTCGGCCTGCTCGGCATCACCGTCGGCGAGGAATACGGCGGCACCGACATGGGCTATCTCGCCCACATCGTCGCGATGGAAGAAATCTCCCGCGCCTCGGCCTCGGTCGGCCTGTCCTACGGCGCGCATTCCAATCTCTGCGTCAACCAGATCAAGCGCAACGGCACGGAAGAACAAAAGCAGAAATATCTGCCCAAGCTGATTTCCGGCGAGCACGTCGGCGCGCTGGCGATGTCCGAACCGAATGCCGGCTCCGACGTGGTCAGCATGAAGCTGCGCGCCGAATGGAAAGGTGACCGCTGGGTCTTGAACGGCACCAAGATGTGGATCACCAACGGCCCCGACGCCGACACGCTGGTCGTCTATGCGAAGAACGACATCGAAGCCGGCCCGCGCGGCATGACCGCTTTCCTGATCGAAAAAGGCTTCAAGGGTTTCTCGATCGCGCAAAAGCTCGACAAGCTCGGCATGCGCGGCTCGCACACCGGCGAACTGGTGTTCCAGGATTGCGAAGTGCCGGCGGAAAACGTGCTCGGCGGCTTGGGCAAGGGCGTCAACGTGCTGATGTCCGGCCTCGACTTCGAGCGCACCGTGCTTTCCGGCGGCCCGCTGGGCATCATGGCCGCCTGCATGGATGCGGTGGTGCCGTACATCCACGAGCGCAAGCAGTTCGGCCAGCCGATCGGCGAATTCCAGCTGATGCAGGGCAAGGTCGCCGACATGTATTCCACCATGATGGCCTGCAAGGCCTATGTGTACGCGGTCGGCCAGGCCTGCGACAGGGCGAAGAATCCGGAGGCGGTGCGCGCGCTGCGCAAGGACGCGGCCGGCGCCATCCTGTACTCCGCCGAAAAGGCGACCTGGATGGCAGGCGAAGCGATCCAGACGCTGGGCGGCAACGGCTACATCAATGAATACCCGGTCGGCCGCCTGTGGCGCGACGCCAAGCTGTACGAGATCGGCGCGGGCACCAGCGAGATCCGCCGCATGCTGATCGGCCGCGAACTGTTTGCCGAAACAAAGTAAGCCAAGGAGGCGCCCTGCCCAAGGCGGGGCGCCGTGCAAGCGGAGCAACGACGGAGCGCATACAATGCATTCCCCCGATCCGAATTACCGCCGCGTCGTCGAACAGGGTTTCGGCAACGCGGCTTTCCTGAACGAAATCGGCATCACCCTTGTCGATTGCGGTCCCGGCTGGTGCGAATCGACCCTTCGCATCGCGCCGCGTCATCTGCAGCACACCGGCGTCATCCACGCCGGTGTGCAGACGACGATTGCGGACCACACCGCGGGCGGTGCCGCGATGACCGTGACGCCGGCCGACGGCTTCATCCTGACCGTCGAGTTCAAGATGCATCTGCTGCGTCCCGGCCTGGGCGATTCGCTCTGGTGCCGCGCCCAGGTGCTCAAGCCGGGCAAGGCCTTCCATGTGGTCGAATCGGAAGTGCATGCCGTCAGCGGCGACAGGAAAGTGTTCATCAGCAAATTCAGCGGGACCATGGCGGTCGTGGCACGCAGCAGTGAGGTGGCCGCGATCTGAACATCTGAAAACCGAACGCTCGTATTTTTACGAGTGTGGAAAAAAGAAAGAACGGATTAACATCGCATCATGGCTTCACTGCATCTCAATACGCCGCTCCTCCGCCACGACAGCCTGTCTGCCGCCATCGGCAAGCAGATCCTGCTCAAGATGGAGAACCTGCAGCCGTCGGGCTCCTTCAAGATGCGCGGCATCGGCCTGTTCTGCCAGCGCGCCGCCGAACGCGGCGTCCGTCACTTCGTCTGCCCGTCCGGCGGCAATGCCGGCTTCGCCGCGGCGGTCGCCGGTGTTTCGCTCGGCATGCACACCACCATCGTCGTGCCCGAAACCACGCATGAATCGGTGCGCCACCGCATCCGCAGCATCGGCGCCGACGTCGTCGTGCACGGCAAGGTCTGGGATGAAAGCCACCAGCATGCATTGCAGCTGTGCGAACAGCCGGGCACGGTCTATGTGCCGCCCTTCGACCACCACGACATCTGGGACGGCAATGCCACGCTGATCGACGAAGCGGTGGCCCAGGGCGCCGATTTCGACGCGGTGATCTGCGCCGTCGGCGGCGGCGGGCTGATGTGCGGCGTCATCGCCGGCCTGCACCGCAACGGCCTGGCGCACATTCCGGTCATCGCCGCGGAAACCGAAGGCGCCGCATCGCTGCATGCGGCGATGCAGGCGGGCGAGCTGGTGACCTTGCCTGAAGTCAAAACCATCGCAACATCGCTCGCCGCCCGGCGCGTCGCGCCCCAGGCGTTCGAATGGACGCGCAGGCATGACGTGCGCAGCGTGGTGGTGTCCGATGCGCAGACGGTGAGCGCCTGCCGCCGCTTTGCCGACGACATGCGCACCCTGGTCGAGCCGGCCTGCGGCGCCGCGCTGTCGGTGGTCTATCACAGCGCGCCGGCGCTGGCCGCCTTCGAAAAACCGCTGGTGGTCGTGTGCGGCGGCATCGGCGTGGACTTGGCTAAACTGGAAGCCTGGAAAACCCAATTCGAGCGCTAGCCATGGCACACACCGCCCAGCCCTCATTCCCCAAGCTGCTCCGTTCCCAGATCGCGTTCGACATCGCGCGCACCATCCTCGACGGCTTCGACAAGCATTACCGCCTGTTTCGTGCCGCCAGCCAGGATGCCAAGCGCTATTTCGAAACCAGCGACTGGAAAACGGCGCAGACCAAGGCGCGGGAAAGAATCGCGTTCTACGACAAGCGTGTGCAGGAATGCGTGCAGGCGCTGGAAGACGAATACGAGCCGGAGGAAATCGGCGGCGAAGTCTGGCGCGAGGTGAAGCTGCATTACATCGGCCTGCTGATCAACCACAAGCAGCCGGAGCTGGCCGAGACCTTCTTCAACTCGGTCTGCTGCACCATCCTGCATCGCACCTACTTCCACAACGACTTCATCTTCGTGCGGCGCGCGGTCTCGACCGAATACATTGAGCCGGACGGCACGCAGCCGACTTACCGCGTCTACTATCCGGCCAAGGACGGGCTGCATTACACCTTGAAGCGCATCATCACCAATTTCCAGCTGGCTTCGCCCTTCGCCGACCTCGACCGCGACGTCAGCCTGGTCGAAGCGCGCATGCGGGCGATGTTCGGTTCCGACCTGCTTGAGCCGAATCACCAGATCCAGGTGCTGTCCTCGCTGTTCTACCGCAACAAGGGCGCCTACATCGTCGGCAAGGGCATCAACGGCAACCGCATCTATCCGTTTGTCGTGCCCATCCTGTACAACCGCAAGCGCGAACTGGTGCTCGACACGGTGCTGTTCGATCCGACCCTGATCACGGTGCTGTTTTCCTTCACCCGCGCCTACTTCATGGTCGACATGGAAGTGCCGTCGGCCTATGTGCATTTCCTGCGCACGCTGATGCCGTACAAGCCGAGCAGCGAGATATACACCATCCTCGGCCTGCAGAAGCTGGGCAAGGCGGCGTTCTACCGCGACTTCCTGCATCACCTCAAGTATTCATCGGACTGCTTCGAATCGGCGCCCGGCATCCGCGGCCTGGTGATGGTGGTGTTCGCGCTGCCGTCTTTTCCCTACGTGTTCAAGGTGATCAAGGACTATTTTCCGGCGCCCAAGGAAACCACGCGCGAACTGGTCAAGGAGAAATATCTGCTGGTGAAGAACCACGACCGCGTCGGCCGCATGGCCGACACGCTCGAATACTCCAGCGTCGCCTTTCCGCGTGCGCGCTTTTCCGAGGAACTGCTGGCCGATCTGAAGAAGGTCGCGCCGTCCATCATCGAGGAAGAGGGCGACGAGATCGTCATCAGGCACCTCTACATCGAGCGCCGCATGATTCCGCTCAACATCTGGCTCACCGAAGCCGACAGGCGCGGCGACCATGCGGCGATCGAGCATGCGATCGTCGAATACGGCAATGCGATCAAGGACCTCGTCGGCGTCAACATCTTCCCCGGCGACATGCTGTACAAGAATTTCGGCGTCACCAAGCATGGCCGCGTGGTGTTCTACGACTATGACGAGATCGAGTACATCACCGACTGCAACTTCCGCGCGATTCCCGCGCCGCGCAACGAGGAAGATGAAATGGCAAGCGAGCCCTGGTATCCGGTGGCGAAGAACGACGTCTTTCCCGAACAGTTCGGCACCTTCCTGCTCGGCAATCCGGAAGTCCGGAAATATTTCCTGAAGCACCATGCCGACCTGCTCACCCCGCAGTACTGGCAACAGGCCAAACAGCGCATCCTGGACGGCCATATCGAAGACGTATTCCCGTACCCGCAGGAACTGCGCTTCAGCTACAAACCTCTCACCCCCGCGGCGCAAGCCGCTTGACCTCGGAGACTACACATGAACAACGATCCTATTGTTATCGTCGGCGCAGCCCGCACCCCGATGGGCGCCTTCCAGGGCGACTTTTCCGGCCTGTCCGCATCCGACCTCGGCGCGGCGGCGATCCGCGCCGCCGTCGAGCGCGCCAACCTCGAGCCCAGCCATGTCAACGAAGTCCTGTTCGGCAACTGCCTGATGGCAGGCCAGGGCCAGGCGCCCGCGCGCCAAGCCGCGATCAAGGCCGGCATTCCGACCTCCGCCGGCGCCGTCACGCTGTCGAAGATGTGCGGCTCGGCGATGAAGGCCGCGATGATCGGCTACGACTCGCTGCTCGCAGGCAGCAACGACGTCGTCGTTGCCGGCGGCATGGAATCGATGACCAATGCCCCCTACCTGATCCCGAAGGCGCGCGGCGGCTACCGCATCGGCCACGGCATGATGTACGACCACATGATGCTCGACGGCCTGGAAGACGCCTACGAGAAAGGCCGCTCCATGGGCACCTTCGCCGAGGACTGCGTGGCCAAGTACCAGTTCACCCGCGAAGAGCAGGATGCCTATGCGATCGAATCGGTCAAGCGTGCCCAGGCCGCGACCAACGACGGTTCCTTCAAGTGGGAAATCGCTCCGGTGACGGTGGCGGCCAAGGCCGGCGACGTCGTCATCGACAAGGATGAAGGCCCGCTGAAAGCCAAGCTCGACAAGATCCCGTCGCTCAAGCCGGCGTTCAAGAAGGACGGCACCATCACCGCCGCATCGTCGTCCTCGATCAACGACGGCGCCGCCGCACTCGTGCTGATGCGCGAATCGACCGCCAAGAAGCTCGGCTGCAAGCCGATCGCCCGCGTGCTCGGCCATTCCACCCACGCGCAGGAACCGAACTGGTTCACCACCGCACCGATCGGCGCGATCGAGAAGCTGTACAAGAAGCTCAACCTGACCACCAAGGACGTCGACCTGTTCGAGATCAACGAAGCCTTCGCCGCAGTGCCGATGGCTGCGATGAAAGAGCACGACATCCCGCACAGCAAGGTCAACATCCACGGCGGCGCCTGCGCGCTTGGCCACCCGATCGGCGCTTCCGGCGCGCGCATCATCGTCACCCTGATCGGCGCACTGCAGAAGACCGGCGGCAAGCTGGGCGTGGCGGCGCTGTGCATCGGCGGCGGCGAAGGCACCGCGATGGCGATCGAGCTGGTGTAACCGGCTCGTTTTTGAAGTAGTAAGGGGCGTTCCTGCCCGAGACGATGGGAACGCCCGCAACCCGCTCCCAGCAAGGAGATTGATCATGCCCACCGCACTCATCATCGGCGCCTCGCGCGGCATCGGCCATGAATTCGTACGCCAGCTGCGCGCCGCCGGCTGGAAGGTCATCGCCACCGCGCGCAGCGACGACGCGCTGCAGACACTGAAGGACGAAGGCGCCGAAGCGCTCAAGCTCGATGTGCTCAAGCCGGAATCGCTGGCCGGGCTCGGCTGGCAGCTCGACGATGAAAAGCTCGACCTCGCGGTCTACGTCTCCGGCTTCTACGGCAGCGGCGGCCAGGCGACGTCGCCGCCGACGGCCGAGGATTTCGACCAGGTGATGCGCACCAACGTGCTCGGCGCGATGCAGGCCATTCCGCTGGTGGCGCCGCTGGTCGAAGCGCGGCAGGGCAGGTTCGTGTTCATCAGCAGCGGCATGGGCAGTATCGGCGAAGCCGAATCCAGCCACGGCTGGGTCTACCGCGCCTCCAAGGCGGCGCTCAACATGGCGGTCAAGAGCGCGTCCTTCGATTATCCGAAGGCCACGCTGGTGGCGATGAACCCCGGCTGGGTGAAGACCGACATGGGCGGGCCGGACGCGCCGACCTCGGTAGAGGATAGCGTGGCCGGCATGCTCAAGGTGATCGAAAGCCTCGGCCCGGAACACAGCGGATCGTTCCGGAGCTACGACGGCCGCAGCTTCGCCTGGTAATCAAACACAACATCAAGACAATGCCGCCGGCACAACCGGCAAAGCAAGGGGACAGCAGATGGTTCTATCCGAACAGCATGAAATGATCCGCGACGCGCTGCGCAGCTTTTCGCAGGAGCGCCTGGCGCCCAACGCCGCGCGCTGGGACAAGGAACACCATTTTCCGGCAGACGAACTGAAGGGCCTGGCCGCGCTCGGCGCCTTCGGCGTCGCGGTGCCGGAAGAGCTCGGCGGCGCCGGCCTCGACTATGTGTCGCTGGCGCTGGTGCTGGAAGAAATCGCGGCTGGCGACGGCGGCACTTCCACCGTCATTTCGGTCAACAACTGCCCGGTCTGCAGCATCGCCATGATGGTTGCGAACGAAGAGCAGAAGGAACGCTTCCTCAAGCCGCTGGCGCGAGGCGACATGCTCGGCGCCTTCTGCCTGACGGAGCCGCACGTGGGCAGCGACGCCTCGGCCCTGCGCACGACGGCCACGCGCGACGGCGATCATTACGTGATTAACGGCGTCAAGCAGTTCATCACCAGCGGCAAATATGCGGACGTGGCCATTGTGATGGCCGTGACCGACAAGGCCGCCGGCAAGAGAGGCATCAGCGCCTTCTGGGTGCCGACCAATACACCCGGTTACATCGTGGCGCGCCTGGAGGAAAAGCTCGGCCAGCATTCATCGGACACGGCGCAGATCCTGTTCGAGAACTGCCGCATCCCGGCGGCCAACCTGATTGGTGAAGAGGGGCAAGGCTACAAGATCGCCTTGTCCGGTCTGGAAGGCGGCCGCATCGGCATCGCCTCGCAATCGGTCGGCATGGCGCGCGCAGCCTTCGAGGCGGCGCTGGCATATGCGAAGGAGCGCACCAGCTTCGGCAAGACGCTCTTCGAGCACCAGGCGGTGCAGTTCAAGCTGTCGGAGATGGCGACGCAGATCGAGGCGGCGCGGCAGCTGATCCTGCATGCGGCCAGCATGAAGGATGCAGGCAAGCCCTGCCTGAAGGAAGCGGCGATGGCCAAATTGTTTGCCAGCGAAATGGCCGAGCGGGTCTGCTCGGATGCGATACAGATTCACGGCGGGTATGGCTATGTGAGCGATTTTCCGGTGGAGCGGATTTATCGCGATGTGCGGGTGTGCCAGATTTATGAGGGTACGAGCGATATTCAGAAGATCTTGATTGCCAGGGGGCTGCAGTAGTGCAGGCCTCCGTGCCTGCACAAACCAAGTGTGACCAAAGAGATGAACAGCAGCGACCTGTATATCTATCGCCGAAATCTGCCGCACTGGCGATTGGCAGGAGCCAGCTATTTCGTCACGTGGCGTTTGTATCCCGGGCGTCCGGTATTGGGCTTCGAGGAGCGTACCAAAGTGATGCAGGCATTGCAGCATTTCGACGGCAGGCGCTATGAGTTGAGTGCCTATGTGGTGATGGATGACCATGTGCATGCGGTGGTGCAGCCGTTCGATGGACAGGACCTGATGTAGATCGTGCATAGCTGGAAGTCTTTCACGGCGAACCGGCTGCAGCGCGAGCATGGACGTGTTGGTGCGGTCTGGCAGCAGGAATCGTTTGACCGCATCGTTCGTGATGAAGCGGAGTGGCTGGAGAAAATTCAATACATCATGAACAATCCGCTCAAGCGGTGGCCGGAATTGAAAACTTACCAATGGGTGAAGCCTGTTTGGGAGTAGGTTGTGTGAGCACGTGCAGGCGCGGAGGCCTGCACTACCGGTCTGAACGAAGAGCGGCGGTCATTCAGGTAGTGCAGGCCTCCATGCCTGCACAAAGCAAGGCAAGCAAGACCAAGGACAACCCGAGGAGAGACGCGATGAAAAAAGGCTACAAGGCCCTCGTCGATGAAGCGATGGCCGAAATCAAGACCTACACGGTCGAACAGGCACGCTCCAGATACGACGACCCCGACGTGCAGTTCGTCGACATCCGCGACCCGCGCGAACTCGAGCGCGAAGGCGTCATTCCCGGCGCGTACTCCGCGCCGCGCGGCATGCTGGAATTCTGGGTCGACCCGGAGTCGCCGTACTACAAGCCGGTGTTCGGCGAAGACAAGGAATACATCTTCTTCTGCGCCGGCGGCCTGCGCAGCGCATTGGCCACCAAGACCCTGCAGGACATGGGCATGGAAAAGGTCGCGCATATCGAAGGCGGCTTCGGCGCATGGAAGAAGGCCGGCGGACCAACCGCCGACAAAGCGGAAAAGACAGAGAAAGCGAAGACAGCCTGATGGCAAAGTTTGACATGGTCGCATTCGACTGCGACGGCGTGCTGGTCGACAGCGAACTGATCACCTGCGGCGTACTGGCCGAGATGCTCAACGAGCTTGGTTGGCCGCTCTCGCTGGAAGAGACCATGCGCATCTTCGTCGGCCGCCTGGTGCGCGACGAGGCGGCGATGATCGAGGCCAACATCAGCAAGCCCATGCCTGCCGACTTCTACCTGCAGTTCGTCGAGCGCCGCAACCGCGCGCTGGAAGCCGGCGTGCATCCGGTGCGCGGCATCAAGGCAGCCATTGCGCAATTGGTGAAACGCGAGATGCCGTTCTGCGTCGCCTCCGGCGCCGACCGCGCGAAGATGCGGCTGACGCTGGGCCAGACCGGCCTGCTGCCGTGGTTCGAGAAGAACATGTTTTCCGGGATGGAAGTGGCGCGCACCAAGCCCGCGCCCGACGTTTATCTGCTCGCCGCGAAGACGATGGGCATGGATCCGTCGCGCTGCGTGGTGATCGAAGACACGCCGACCGGCATCGCCGCCGGACGCGCGGCAGGCATGACGGTGTACGGCTACGCCGAGCGCTCCGACCCCGAACTGCTGCTGGCCGCCGGCGCCGACAAGGTGTTCGACGACATGGCGCAGCTGCCGCAGCTGGTGCTGGCATGAAGAAGGCGCAGCAGGCCGCCTGCCCCTGCGGCGGCAAGGACTACGCAAGCTGCTGCGGCCGTTTCATCGAAGGCGGGCAGGCCGCGCCGGCGGCCGACCTGCTGATGCGCTCGCGCTATACCGCCTATGTGCTGCGCAATGAAGATTATCTGAAGGCCACCTGGCATGCGAGCACGCGGCCCGCCGAACCGGTGGCGCAGGATAAGGACATGAAGTGGCTGGGGCTGGAGGTGCGCAGGCATGTACCCGAGGGCGAACGCGCGACGGTGGAATTCGTCGCCCGCTACAAGGTCGGCGGACGCGCGCACCGGCTGCATGAAATCAGCCGCTTCGTGCGCGAAGACGGCAAGTGGTTTTACGTGGACGGCAGCTTTCCCGGCGAGACCGAGCCGTCATAACCTGTTTGCACGGCCTGCTTCAAGAGAGCGGGACGCTGCGGCGCAGGCAAGCATGAAAGGAGGATGGACATGACCCCATTGGAGACGAGTGCCGACCGCGGCAGCACCGATGCGCCGCTGATCGAGCAGACCATCGGCGATTTCTTCGACGCGATGGTGGAGCGGGTGCCGGACAACGAAGCGCTGGTGTCCCGCCACCAGCAGCTGCGCTACACCTACCGCGAGCTGCAGCGCGAAGCCAACCGCCTCGCCAGCGCGCTGCTGGCCTCTGGCATCGCGCCCGGCGACCGCGTCGGCATCTGGTCGCACAACAATGCGCAGTGGCTGCTGACGCAGATCGCCACCGCCAAGGCCGGCATCGTGCTGGTCAACATCAATCCCGCCTACCGCGTGGCCGAACTCGAATACGCGCTCAACAAGGTCGGCTGCAAGGCGCTGATCACGATGACCGCGTTCAAGACCAGCGACTACCTGGACATGGTGCGCAGCTTGGCGCCGGAAATTGCCGCCAGCACGCCCGGCAGCCTGCAGGCGGCGAAGCTGCCTTCGCTCAGGACGGTAGTGCATCTCGGCGACGAAGACGTGCCCGGCATGCTGCGCTTTGCCGACCTGATGTCGAGGGGCGATCCGGATGACGCGGCGCTTGCACGCATTGCCCCGTCGCTGAAGAACACCGATCCGATCAACATTCAGTTCACCAGCGGCACCACCGGTTTTCCGAAGGGCGCGACGCTCACCCACCGCAACGTGCTCAACAACGGCTTCTTCATCGGCGAGGCGATGCGACTGAGCGCCGACGACCGGCTCTGCATACCGGTACCGCTCTACCACTGCTTCGGCATGGTGCTCGGCAATCTCGCCTGCCTCACCCACGGCGCGACCATCGTCTATCCGAACGACGGTTTCGAACCGCTGTCGGTGCTTGAGACCGTGCAGGAAGAACGCTGCACCGGCCTGCACGGCGTGCCGACCATGTTCATCGCCGAACTCGACCATCCGCGCTTTGCCGAA
The DNA here is from genome assembly GCF_015352985.1 of Noviherbaspirillum malthae. GTDB lineage: Bacteria > Pseudomonadota > Gammaproteobacteria > Burkholderiales > Burkholderiaceae_D > Noviherbaspirillum > Noviherbaspirillum malthae. The sequence continues at coordinate 33,382 of NZ_JACYXF010000007.1, forward strand.
TTCGATCTGTCGACGCTGCGCACCGGCATCATGGCCGGTTCGCCGTGCCCGATCGAAGTGATGAAGCGCGTGGTCAGCGACATGCATATGAGCGAAGTCACCATCGCCTACGGCATGACCGAGACCAGCCCGGTGAGCTGCCAGAGCACCACCGACACGCCGCTGGAAAAGCGCGTGTCCACCGTCGGCAAGGTGCAGCCCCACCTCGAAGTCAAGATCGCCGATCCCGACAGCGGCAAGCCGCTGCCGGTGGGCAGCGTCGGCGAACTCTGCACCCGCGGCTATTCGGTCATGCACGGCTACTGGGGTGATCCGGAAAAAACCGCCGAGGCCATCGACGGCGAAGGCTGGATGCATACCGGCGACCTCGCGGTGATGGATGCCGAGGGCTACGTCAATATCGCCGGCCGCATCAAGGACATGGTGATTCGCGGCGGCGAGAACATCTATCCGCGCGAGATCGAGGAGTTCCTGTACCGCCATCCGGCGGTGCAGGACGTGCAGGTGGTCGGCGTGCCGGACCGCAAGTACGGCGAGGAGCTGTGCGCCTGGATCATCCGCCGCCCCGGCGCCGATGCCACCGAAGACGACATACGCGCCTTCTGCCAGGGGCAGATTGCGCACTACAAGATTCCGCGCCATATCCGCTTCGTCGACAGCTTCCCGATGACGGTGACCGGCAAGGTGCAGAAGTTCAAGATGCGCGAGCTCATGAAGGACGAGCTCAAGGTGGACGAAGACAAGACTGCCTGACCGCAAGACACGCAGAGCACGCAGAAAACGCAGAACAGCCAAACAAAAGGATGACAACAACATGCCGCAAATAGAAAGCAAACTGTCGCCGCGCAGCGAAGACTTCAAGGCCAATGCCGCAGCAATGCAGGCCATCGTCGATGACTTGAAAGCCAAGGTGGAAAAGCTGGCGCTGGGTGGCGGCGAGGAAGCGCGCAAGAAGCACACCGCACGCGGCAAGCTGCTGCCGCGCGACCGCGTGCAGCAGCTGCTCGATCCCGGCACGCCCTTCCTCGAACTGTCGCAGATGGCCGCCTACGAGATGTACGACAATGCCGCGCCGGCCGCTGGCGTGATCGCCGGCATCGGCCGCGTCGCCGGCCAGGAATGCATGATCGTCTGCAACGACGCCACCGTGAAGGGCGGCACCTATTACCCGATGACGGTCAAGAAGCATTTGCGCGCGCAGGAGATCGCCGACCAGAACAACCTGCCCTGCATCTACCTGGTGGACTCCGGCGGCGCCAACCTGCCCAACCAGGACGACGTCTTCCCCGACCGCGAGCACTTCGGCCGCATCTTCTTCAACCAGGCCAACATGTCGGCCAAGGGCATTCCGCAGATCGCGGTGGTGATGGGCTCCTGCACCGCCGGCGGCGCCTACGTGCCGGCGATGAGCGATGAATCCATCATCGTCAAGGAACAGGGCACCATCTTCCTCGGCGGTCCTCCGCTGGTGAAGGCGGCAACAGGCGAAGTGGTGAGCGCCGAAGACCTTGGCGGCGGCGACGTGCATACCCGTTTGTCGGGCGTGGTCGACCATCTCGCGCAGAACGATCTGCATGCGCTGGCGCTGGCACGCAAGATTGTCGGCAATCTCAACCGGACAAAGCCGCAGCAGCTGGTGCTGCGCGAGCCGGTGGCGCCGAAATACGATGCACATGAACTGTACGGCGTGATTCCCACCGATACCCGCAAGCCCTTCGACGTGCGCGAAGTCATCGCCCGCATCGTCGACGGCAGCGAGTTCGACGAGTTCAAGGCCCGCTACGGCACCACGCTCGTCACCGGCTTCGCGCATATCTTCGGCATGCCGGTCGGCATCATCGCCAACAACGGCATCCTGTTTTCCGAGTCGGCATTGAAGGGCGCGCACTTCATCGAGCTGTGCTGCCAGCGCAAGATTCCGCTGGTGTTCCTGCAGAACATCACCGGCTTCATGGTCGGCCGCAAGTACGAGAACGAAGGCATCGCCCGCAACGGCGCGAAGATGGTGACAGCCGTCTCCACCGCATCGGTGCCGAAGTTCACGGTCATCATCGGCGGCAGCTTTGGCGCCGGCAACTACGGCATGTGCGGCCGCGCCTACTCGCCGCGCTTCCTGTGGATGTGGCCGAATGCACGCATCTCGGTGATGGGCGGCGAGCAGGCGGCCAGCGTGCTGGCGACCGTCAAGCGCGACGGCATCGAAGGCCGTGGCGGCAGCTGGAGCAAGGAAGAGGAAGAAGCCTTCAAGCAGCCGATCCGCGAACAGTACGAGCACCAAGGCCATCCGTACTATGCGACCGCGCGCCTGTGGGATGACGGCGTGATCGATCCGGCCGATACCCGCATGGTGCTCGGCCTCGGCTTGAGTGCGTCGCTGAATGCAACTATTCCCGAGACCAAGTTCGGCGTGTTCCGGATGTAAGCGGCTGTCAACGAAAAGTAAAGGACGATCATGAACTGGCAGACACTGGATGTGAAGATCGAGGGCAGGGTGGCCACCGTCACCCTCAACCGCCCGGACGTGCGCAATGCCTTCAATGAAACGACGATCGCCGAAATCACGCAGGTCTTCGGTGAACTCGGCGCGAATGAGAACCTGCGCGCCATCGTGCTGGCCGCGAACGGCCCGGCCTTCTGCGCCGGTGCCGACCTCAACTGGATGAAGAAGATGGCCGGCTATACCCACGAGGAAAACCGCGCCGACGCGGCCCAGCTCGCGGAAATGCTGCGTACCATCTATGCGTGCCCGAAACCGGTGGTGGCGAAGATACAGGGCGACTGCTATGCCGGCGGCATGGGGCTGGCGGCGGCCTGCGACATCAGTGTTGCTGCAGAGACAGTCAATTTTTGCCTGTCCGAGGTCAAACTCGGCCTGATTCCTGCGACAATCTCGCCCTACGTCATCAAGGCCATGGGCGAGAACGCCGCGCGCCGGTATTTTTTGACGGCAGAACGTTTTTCCGCGCAGGAGGCGCACCGCATCGGTTTCGTGCATGCGGTGAGCACCGCCGAGGCACTCGATGCGACGGTTGCCGACATCGTCAAGGCGCTGGTATCGAACAGTCCCCATGCAGTCAAAGAGGCCAAGCGCCTGGTCCAGGATGTGGCCGGCGCGCCGCTGACGGCCGAACTGATTGCCGACACGGCAGTGCGCATCGCCGATATCCGCAGTTCCGGCGAGGGACGCGAGGGCGTGCGCTCCTTCCTGGAAAAACGCAAGCCGGGGTGGCTGGAGTAATGGAGTCAGCGAGATGAACTCCGTGCACCCTGCCATGCAACAAACCCGCAAGGGTGCAACGAAGTTTTGGAGCCGCTTTTGAACACAAGTCAATCAAGCGAACACACAGGCACGCAGCCCAATGATTGGGTTGCGCGCAGCCTGGCCAGCGTCTGGCATCCGTGCACGCAGATGCAGCACCATGACGCGGTGCCGGCGCTGCCATTGGTGCCGGTCAGCCATGGCCGCGGCGCCTGGCTGTTCGACGCCGACGGCAAGCGCTATCTCGATGCCATCAGTTCCTGGTGGGTCAACCTGTTCGGCCATGCCAACCCCCGCATCAACACCGCATTGAAGGATCAGCTCGACCTGCTCGAGCATGCGATGCTCGCCGGCTTCACCCATGAGCCGGTCATTCAATTGTCGGAGCGCCTGTCCGCGCTCACCGGCCATGCGCTCGGCCATTGCTTCTATGCGTCCGACGGCGCATCGGCGGTGGAAATCGCGCTGAAAATGAGCTTTCATTTCTGGCGCAACAGCGGCAAGACCGACAAGCGCGAATTCGTCTGCCTGCAGGGCAGCTACCACGGCGAAACCGTCGGCGCGCTGGCCGTCACCGATGTGCAGCTCTTCCGCGATGCCTACGGCCCGCTGCTGCAGCGCGCCCATGTGGTGGCGTCGCCCGATGCGCGCGCCGCAGAAGCCGGCGAAAGCGCCGCCGATGTGGCGCGGCGCGCGGCCAGGCAGCTGGAAAAATTGCTGGCCGAGCGCGCAGGCAGCATCGCCGCCGTCATCGTCGAGCCGCTGGTGCAGTGCGCCGCCGGCATGGCGATGTACGACCCGGCTTACCTGGTCGAGGTGCGCGCGCTGTGCGATCGCTACAACATTCATCTGATCGCCGACGAGATTGCGGTCGGCTGCGGCCGCACTGGCAGCTTCTTTGCCTGCGAGCAGGCCAACATCTGGCCCGATTTCGTCTGCCTGTCCAAGGGCATCAGCGGCGGCTATCTGCCGCTGTCGCTGGTGATGACGCGCGACGAGATCTACCAGGGCTTCTACGATGCCGATGTGAAGCGCGGCTTTTTGCATTCGCATTCCTACACAGGCAATCCGCTGGCCTGCCGCGCGGCGCTGGCCACGCTCGACATCTTCGAGCAGGACAATGTGCTCGAACGCAACCGCGAACGCGCCGCGCGCCTGACCACCGCATTGATGCCGCTGGCCGAAGATGAGCGGATAACCCATTTCCGCCAGCGCGGCATGATCTGGGCCTTCGACGCCGTCACCGACGATCCGGCATTCTCGCGCAAGTTCTTCGCCAACGCTCTGCAGCATGAACTGCTGCTGCGCCCGATCAGCAAGACAGTCTACCTGATGCCGCCCTACATCCTCGACGACGAGGAAATCGACGGCCTCGCCGCCCGCACGCAGGGCGTGTTCGACGAAGTGATGCGAGGCTGACCATGCAACTGCTCTCCCAACTCGAACAGCAGCTGCATGGTCTGGACCAGCAGAAACTGCTGCGCCGCCGCCGCGTCGCCGACACGCCCTGCGCGCCGCATGTGACCGTCGACGGCCGCGCCATGCTGGCCTTCTGCAGCAACGACTATCTCGGCCTGGCCAATCATCCGCGCCTGATCGCGGCCTTGCAGGAAGGCGCCGCGAAATACGGCGCCGGCAGCGGCGCCTCGCACCTGATCAGCGGTCATTCCCGCGCGCACGATCTCCTGGAAGAGCGCTTCGCCGAACTGATGTCGCCGTATATCGAACAGGCCCGTGCGCTCACCTTCTGCACCGGTTACATGGCCAACCTCGCGGTGCTGACCGCACTGGCTGCCGTGTCGGGCCGCGACACCGATCTGTTCTCGGAATCGCTGAATCATGCCTCGCTGATCGACGGCGCCCGCCTGTCGCGCGCCAACGTGAAGATCTATGCGCATGGCGATGTCGAAGCGCTGGAAGGTTTGCTCGCAGCCAGCACTGCGAAGACGAAGATCGTGGTGACCGACAGCGTGTTCAGCATGGATGGCGATCTCGCGCCGCTGCGCGCGTTGCTTGCCCTGTGCGAACGGCATGACGCCTGGCTGGTGGTCGACGATGCGCACGGCTTCGGCGTGCTCGGCGACAATGGCCACGGCGCGCTGGAACACTTCCGGCTGCGCTCGCCCAACCTGATCTACATGGGTACGCTCGGCAAGGCGGCCGGCGTCGGCGGCGCCTTCGTCGCCGCGCATGCGACCGTGATCGATTGGCTGGTGCAGCGGGCGCGGCCCTACATCTACACCACTGCCGCGCCGCCGGCGCTGTCGCATGCGCTGCTGGCCAGCATCGACCTGATCACCGGCGAGGAAGGCGCCGCCCGGCGCGCGCATCTGCAGCAGCTCGTTGCACGGCTGCAGGATGGCCTGCGCCTGAAACGCTGGCAACTGCTGCCGTCGCAGACTGCGATCCAGCCGGTCATCATCGGCCCCAACGACGAAGCGCTGCGCGCCGCCGCGCTGCTGCACGAGCAGGGCATCTGGGTGCCGGCGATCCGCCCGCCGACGGTGCCGGCCGATACCGCGCGCCTGCGCATCACGCTGTCGGCCGCGCATACCGGTGCCGATGTCGCGCAGCTGGCGCAGGCGTTCAACAGGATCGAAAGCGAGGCCAGGCCATGACCGCAAGGACAGCCTACTTCGTCACCGGCACCGATACCGAGATCGGCAAGACGCTCACCACGAGCGCCTTGCTGCATGCGCTGGCGCAGACCGGCGTGCGCGCCGCCGGCATGAAGCCGCTCGCCGCCGGCGCGGAACTGCGCGACGGCGTGCTGCGCAACGAGGATGTGGATGCGATCGCCGGTGCCGCGAATCTGGCATTGCCGCTGCCGCTGACCACGCCCTATCTGCTGCGCGAACCGGCCGCGCCGCATATCGCGGCCGCGCTGGAAGGCGTCAGCTTCGACATCGGCCATATTCTCGATTGCTACCGGCAGGTTGCGGCTGCAGCCGACGCGGTGGTGGTCGAAGGCGTCGGCGGCTTCTGCGTGCCGCTGACCGAGGAATTCGACACCGCCGATCTCGCGCAGAAGCTCGCGCTGCCGGTCATCCTGGTGGTCGGCCTGCGGCTGGGCTGCATCAGCCATGCGCTGCTGACTGCCGAAGCGATCGCCGCGCGCGGCCTGCGCCTCGCCGGCTGGGTCGCCAATGTGGTCGATCCGCAGATGCGCTTTCAGTCGGAGAACATCGATACGCTGCGCGCCCGCCTGCCGGCGCCGCTGCTCGGCGTGATTCCGCGCCTGCCGGCAGCATCGGCAGCGGCCGCCGCAAGCCACCTCGATTGTTCCGGCCTGCCGAACTGGCCCGCTGCCGGCGCGGCCAAACCCACTCATACGTTTTCACCAGAAGCAAAGGAAGTCTGATGTCATCGCAAGCCATTACCTTTCACGAACTCCGCACTCCCGCCGCCGCACGCGCCGCTGCCGCGCAAGCCTGGCCGGTGGAGAAGGTGCAGGAACTGTTCGAGCTGCCGTTCAACGAACTGATGTTCCGCGCCCAGCAGGTGCATCGTGAGAACTTCGATCCGCAGGAAGTCGAACTGGCCACCCTGCTGTCGATCAAGACCGGCGGCTGCCCGGAAGACTGCGGATACTGCCCGCAGGCGGCGCGCTACGACACCGGCGTCACCGCGCAGAAGCTGCTGGAACTGGAAACCGTGCTCGAAGCCGCCCGCGCCGCCAAGGCCCACGGCGCCACCCGCTTCTGCATGGGCGCCGCCTGGCGCAGCCCGAAGGACCGCGATCTCGACCATGTGGAAGCGATGGTGCGCGGCGTGAAGGCGCTCGGCCTCGAAGCCTGCGCCACGCTGGGCATGCTGGAAGAAGGACAGGCCGAACGCCTCGCCGCCGCCGGCCTCGATTACTACAATCACAACCTCGACACCGCGCCCGAGTTCTACAACGACATCATCTCCACGCGCCAGTACGACGACCGCCTCAATACGCTGGATCGCGTGCGCAATGCCGGCATCAAGGTCTGCTGCGGCGGCATCGTCGGCATGGGCGAGTCGCGCAAGCAGCGCGCCGGCCTGATCGCGCAGGTGGCCAACCTCGACCCGTATCCCGAATCGGTGCCGATCAACCACCTGGTGCAGGTGCCCGGCACGCCGCTCTACGGCCAGGACCCGCTCGATCCGCTGGAGTTCGTACGCACCATCGCGGTGGCGCGCATCACCATGCCGAAGGCGCGCGTGCGGCTGTCGGCCGGCCGCCGGGAGCTGGGCGAAGCGGTGCAGGCGATGTGCTTTGCGGCCGGCGCCAACTCGATCTTCTACGGCGACAAGCTGCTGACCACCGGCAACCCGGATGCCGATGCCGACATGGCGCTGCTGCAGAAGCTCGGCATGCGGATCAAGCACACTCAGGTCGACGCCAAGATGGTCGCCAACGGATAAATGCAGTAATGGCGGCTTCCTGCGAGGGAAACCGCCGCGCAGGACATGCAGTTCAACGCACAACAAGAGACATCCACCGCACCCCATAAGGAGATAGCGTGTTCACCAAGATCCTGATTGCCAACCGCGGCGAAATCGCCTGCCGCGTTGCTTCCACGGCCCATCGCCTCGGCGTCAAAAGCGTCGCGGTGTATTCCGAGGCCGATGCCAATGCCAAGCATGTCGCCGTGTGCGACGAATCCGTTGCCATCGGCCCCGCGCCGGCCAAGGAAAGCTACCTGCGCGCCGACAAGATCATCGAAGTCGCCAAGGCCACCGGCGCGCAAGCCATCCATCCCGGCTACGGCTTTCTGTCGGAAAATGAGGACTTCGCCGAAGCCTGCGCCAAAGCGGGCATCGCCTTTATCGGCCCGCCGGCTTCCGCCATCCGTGCGATGGGTTCCAAGTCGGCCGCGAAAGCGCTGATGGAAAAGGCCAACGTGCCGCTGGTGCCGGGTTATCACGGCGACAACCAGGATGCCGACTTCCTGCGCGAGCAGGCCGACAAGATCGGCTATCCGGTGCTGCTGAAGGCGTCCGCCGGCGGCGGCGGCAAGGGTATGCGCATCGTCGAGAAAAGCGAGGATTTCAAGGCCGCGCTCGAATCCTGCAAGCGCGAAGCGATCAACAGCTTCGGCGACGACAAGGTGCTGGTCGAGAAATACCTGACCCGCCCGCGCCATATCGAGATCCAGGTGTTTGCCGACACGCAGGGCAACTGCGTCTACCTGTTCGAGCGCGACTGCTCGGTGCAGCGCCGCCACCAGAAGGTGCTGGAAGAAGCGCCCGCGCCGGGCATGACCGAAGAGCGCCGCCGTGCGATGGGCGAAGCCGCAGTGGCTGCTGCGAAGGCGGTCGGTTATGTCGGCGCCGGCACGGTGGAATTCATTGCCAACCAGGATGGCAGCTTCTACTTCATGGAAATGAACACGCGGCTGCAGGTCGAGCATCCGGTGACCGAGATGATCACCGGGCTGGACCTGGTGGAATGGCAGTTGCGCGTGGCCTTCGGCGAACCCTTGCCGAAGAAACAGGAAGAACTGACGATCCACGGCCATGCGCTGGAAGCGCGCATCTATGCGGAGAACCCGGAGAAGGGCTTCCTGCCTTCGATCGGCACGCTGCGCCATCTGCATACGCCGCCTGCGGTGAACTTCGAGCTCGGCCAAGGCAGCGTGGCCGGCAATCCGGCGGCGATCCGCATCGATTCCGGCGTGCGCGAAGGTGATGCGATCTCGCCGTTCTACGATCCGATGATCGCCAAGCTGATCGTCTGGGGCAATGACCGCGAGGAAGCGCTGGCGCACATGTCGCAGGCGCTGGCGGAGTACCAGGTGGTGGGCCTGGCCACCAATGTCGCCTTCCTCAAGCGCCTAGTGGAAAGCCGGCCGTTCTCGCAGGCCGACCTCGACACCGGCCTGATCGAGCGCAATCATGATGAACTGTTCCCGACACCGCAGCCGGCCTCGCTGCAGATCCTCGGCCTGGCGGCGGCGTCACTGTTGTCGTCCGAGCAGACTGCCGGCGCCGCGGCCAATGATCCCTGGGCCAATACCAGCGGCTGGAGGATGAACGGCGCCCTGCTGCGCACCCTGGAATTCGGCGAGGAAGGCTCCACCTATCCGGTATCGGTGTCCTATCGCGAGAACGGCTGGACGCTGGGCCTGAATGGCGCCTCGTCGGTGATGACGCTGGTCGAGCGCCAGGGCCAGCATCTGGTGATCAAGGTCGACGGCACCGCGGTGCGCGGCACTGTGGTACGTGCGGCCGACGTGTTCCATGTGTTCACCGGCGGCGCGCATTACGTGCTCAACTACAACGATCCGCTGGCCCATGCCGGCGAGAGCGAGGCCGAAGGCGGCCGCCTGACGGCGCCGATGCCGGGCAAGATCGTGGCGCTACTGGTGGAGAAAGGCAAGACGGTGGAGAAGGGCGCGCCGCTCTTGATCATGGAAGCGATGAAGATGGAGCACACGATTGCCGCGCCGGCCAACGGCACGGTCGAGGATCTGCTGTATGCGGTCGGCGACCAGGTGGCGGAAGGCGCGCAGCTGCTGGCGTTCAAGGCGGCGTAGTAGCAGATTTTTTGACAATTCCTTTCCTTCAAGGCAGAGATCTTGCCAAGTCTGCCAAGACCTTGAAGTCCCCTCCCCTTCAAGGGGAGGGCTAGGGTGGGGATGGGTTTGAAGTACGTAAAGAAACCCATCCCCATCCCAGCCTTCCCCTTGAAGGGGAAGGGGCGTCCAAGGGCTTGCGGACTTATTGGTAATAATTAGTCTTAGAGAGAAGGGGCAATTCACCGAAAGGCACACTATGAGCCTCCCAAGCAAAGTCAAAATCGTCGAAGTCGGTCCGCGCGACGGCTTGCAGAACGAAAAGGAAACCATCCCCGCCGAGGTCAAGATCGAACTCGTCGACCGCCTGACCGACGCAGGCTTCGTGAACATCGAAGCCGCCTCCTTCGTCTCGCCGAAGTGGGTGCCGCAGATGGCGACCTCCGCCGAAGTGATGGACAAGATCCGCCGCAAGCCCGGCGTCATCTATTCCGCGCTGACGCCCAACATGAAAGGCTTCGAAGCCGCGCTCGCGGCCAAGGCCGATGAAGTGGTGATCTTCGGCGCCGCCTCGGAAGCCTTTTCCCAGCGCAACATCAACTGCTCGATCGCCGAATCGATCGAGCGCTTCCGCGATGTCGCGCAGGCCGCCAAGCAAAACAACATCCGCCTGCGCGGCAGCATCAGCTGCGCGTTCGGCTGCCCCTACCAGGGCGAAGTGCCGGCCGAGAGCGTGGCCGACGTGGTGCGCCGGCTGCGCGAACTCGGCTGCGACGAGATCGACATCGCCGACACCATCGGCGTGGGTACGCCGAAGAAGGTGCAGGCGGTGTTCGACCGCGTGGTGAAGGAATTCCCGATCGAGCGCCTGTCCGGCCATTTCCACGACACCTACGGCCAGGCGACCGCGAACATCTACGCCAGCCTGGAAGTCGGCATCTCGATCTTCCACTCGTCGGTGGCCGGCCTAGGCGGCTGCCCGTATGCAAAGGGCGCAACCGGCAATGTCTCGACGGAGGATGTGCTGTTCCTGATGAACGGGCTCGGCATCGAGACCGGTATCGATCTCGACAAGGTGGTCGACGCCGGCCAGTTCATCTCGCAGCACCTCAACCGCAAGGCGGCCAGCCGCACCGGCAACGCGATCGCGGCCAAGCGGGCGGGGTAAGGGGACAAGGCATTGAAGGAAGCGCCGCTGCGCCCGCTGTCGGAACTGCTCGCGGCCATCCGTGCCTGCGAGCAGTGCAGCGCGCACCTGCCCCATGGTCCACGGCCGGTGGTGCAGGCCAGTCCGACGGCGCGCCTGCTGATCGTCGGCCAAGCGCCGGGGCGGCGGGTGCACGACACCGGCATTCCCTGGAACGATCCGTCGGGCGACCGTCTGCGCCGCTGGCTGCAGATGCCGCGCGAGGTGTTCTACGACGAAGGCAAGGTGGCCATCGTGCCGACCGGCTTCTGCTATCCGGGCAAGGGCAGGAGCGGCGACCTGCCGCCGCGTCCCGAGTGCGCGCCTGCCTGGCATGCGCCGCTGCTGCAGCTCATGCCGGAGGTGCAGCTGACGCTGCTGATCGGCCGCCATGCGCAGGAATATTATTTGCGGGACAATGGCAGGCGCACGCTGACCGAGACGGTTGCCGCCTGGCGCGACTATCTGCCCAAATACCTGCCGCTGCCGCATCCGAGCCCGCGCAATATCGCCTGGTTCAAGGCCAACCCCTGGTTCGAGCGGGAGGTCGTGCCGGAACTGCAGCGGCGCATTGGACTTTTGATGAATGACTGACATGAGCAACACCGACACAAAACTGCCCGACAGCGCGCAGCGCGTCGCCAACCTGCTGGCCGAGCTCGGCCATGACAAGCCGGTCGTGATGCTGCCGGAAACCGGCAAGACCTCCGCCGAAGCCGCCGCCGGTCTCGGCTGCAGCGTGGCCGAAATCGCCAAGTCCATCGTCTTCCGCCGTCTCGCCGACGACGCGGCGGTGATGGTGGTGGCCAGCGGCGCCAACCGCGTCGACGAACACAAGGTTGCGGCGCAGGTCGGGCCGCTGGGGCGCGCCGATGCGAAGTTCGTCAAGACCCGCATCGGCTATGCGATCGGCGGCGTCTGTCCGATCGGGCATGTGGAAAAGACGGTGATGCTGATCGATGAAGACTTGATGAAACTGCCCAGCGTCTGGGCCGCGGCGGGGCATCCGCATGCGGTGTTCAACCTGACGCCGCAGCAGCTGCAGGCGATGACCGGCGCGCCGGTGGTGGATGTGGCGCTGCGATGATTCAGTTCGATCCGGTGAATGATCAGGGCAGGGTGCCTTCGCCTTGCATCAGTGTTTGCAAGATGAATGCGCAGACGGGGTTGTGTGAGGGGTGTTTGCGGACGATTGAGGAGATTGTGCAGTGGGGGACGGCTAGCGAGGAGGTTAAGAGGGCGGTTTGGATGGAGATTCGGAGGCGGGAAGAGGGGCTGTTTTAGGCAGGGGATTCTCTTCGGTGATGCAAAGCGTCATGCTCTCCGTGGAGGCTAGCCGGGTCTGGCCCCGGCGGGCCACCTACTTTTTTGCTTCGCCAAAAAAGTAGGCAAAAAAGGCGACACCCCTACCGCCGCCCCTGCGGGGTTCCCAAAAGTAGTCGACGCAAAGCGGGAAGCGCAGAAACTCGCCTTCGGCTCAGACATCTGCGCTTCTTATCCGCTTCACGTCGACTACTTTTGGCGTCGTTAGAGGGGAAACTTAAACAGGCTCTATGCGCTGCCTTGGTCACTCCCCTCTCCCGCAAGCGGGAGAGGGGCCGGGGGTGAGGGCGGTCGCAAGGGAGAGACAGTTTCCAATATCAAAAAACCAGTCCCGAACAGGCAAACCCACCAAACCAAGCTCGCGCACAGAGGCTGTTAAAAATCCCTTCTAACGACGCCAAAAGAGCGGCCGGCAAAGCGGATAAAGAAGCGCAGACTGTCTGAGCCGCAGGCGAGTTTCTGCGCTTCCCGCTTTGCCGGCCGCTCTTTTGGGAACCCGCAGGGGCGGCGGTAGAGGGGTCGCACCTCGGCGGCCCCCTTCTTTTGCTTACTTTTCTTGGCGAGACAAGAAAAGTGAGTGGCCGCCGGGCCACCCCCGGCAAGCCTCCACGAAGAACATGACGCTTTGCATCACCGAAGAGAAATCGGAAACATCACCGAAAGGAGACAAACATGACCACCCAAAAAAATATCACCTGGTACTTCGACTTCATCTCCCCCTTCTCCTACCTCCAACACGAACAACTCTCCCAACTACCACGCAACACCCACATCACCCCCAAACCCATCCTCTTCGCCGCCCTCCTAAACCACTGGGGCACCACAGGCCCCGCCGAACTCGCCCCCAAGCGGCAATGGACCTACGAACACTGCCTCTGGCTGGCCCATAAACACGGCATACCGATGACGATGCCAAGCGAACACCCCTTCAACCCCCTGCCGCTGCTGCGCCTGTGCCTGGCGTTGGGCAGCACGCCGGACGCGATACGCCGCCTGTTTCACTGGGTCTGGCGCGAAGGCAATACGCCCGCAAATACAGCAAGCTTCGAAGCACTGTTGCAGGAATTGCATGTCACTCCCGACCAGCTCGACGCCGCCGACGTCAAGCAGCAGCTGCGCGCCAATGCCGAACAGGCAATCGCCGCCGGCGTGTTTGGCGTGCCGACCGCGGTAGTGGATAATCGCCGTTTCTGGGGATTCGATTCCACCGACATGCTGCTGGCCTATCTCGGCGGCGATCCCTTTTTTCAATCGCCGTCCTGGCTGCAGGCCGCCGATCGCCCGGTGGGCGTGCAGCGGCGCAGCTGAGCACCTTAGGACACAACGCCATGGCAACCATGCAATTCAATTTCTACAAGCCGGAGCAGCCCGTCACCGGCCCCGCCTACAACACGTGGTTCAAGCTCCTGGCCACCGTCGTCACCATCGTGCTCGCCGTTTATGCCGGCAGCATCACCGTGCGCTTTCCGCTGCTCGAATACGGCTTCGGCGTCAAGGCGCTGCTGATGGGCGCGGCGCTGATGCTGGTCATCAGCTACTACTGGTTCCTGCGCTCCACGGTCACCATCGACGACACCGGCATCACCCAGCGCTGGATGTACAACCGCCATGTCGAATGGCGCGACATCCGCAGCGCCAAGATGATCGGCATTCCCTACCTGAGCGCGATCTTCCCGCCGAGGCTCGTGGTCCGCAGCGGCAACACCTTCGTGACCTTCAACGGCGGCTCGCAGGCGGTGCTGCTGGAGTTCGCGAAAATCTCGCTCGCCTACCAGATGAAAAAATGAAACTGCCCACCTCAATGCAGGTGTTCGAACGCGGCTGGCTGTCGTCGAACAACATTCTTTTCACCGGCCGCGGCGAGACCGCGCTCGTCGACAGCGGCTACGCCACGCATGCCGAACAGACAGTGGCGCTGGTGCGGCATGCGCTGGGAGGCCGCACGCTCGACCTGCTGGTCAACACCCACCTGCATTCTGACCATTGCGGCGGCAACGCGGCGCTGCAGCGCGCCTTTTCCTGCCGCACCGCGATTCCCGCCGCCGAAGCGGACAAGGTGCGCGAATGGAGTGCCGACGCGCTCACCTACAAGTCCACCGGCCAGGTGTGCGAACGCTTCGATTTCACCGAGACCATCCGGCCCGGTGACACGCTGACGCTGGGCGACATGACCTGGCAGGCGCTGGCCGCACCCGGCCACGATCCGCATTCGCTGATCTTCTTCTGCCCCGATGAAGGCATCCTGATTTCCGCCGATGCGCTGTGGGAAAACGGCTTCGGCGTGGTGTTCCCGGAACTCGAAGGCGAGTCGGGATTTGCGGAAGTGCGGGCGACGCTGGAGCTGATCGCGTCGCTCGATGTAAAGCTGGTCATTCCGGGGCACGGCGCGCCGTTCACGGACGTCGGCAAGGCGCTCGCCACCGCCTTTTCCCGCCTCGACTATTTCGTCGCCGATCCGGCGCGCAATGCGCAGAATGCCATCAAGGTGCTGCTCAAGTTCCTGCTGCTGGACAAGCAGGGCATCCCCATGGCCGATGTGGAAACGCTGATGGCCGACATGCTGCTGGTGCGCGAGGCGAATGCGCGCTACCTGCAGAAACCTGCGGCGGAACTGGCACAGTGGGCAACGGCGCAACTGATCCGCGCGCAAGCCGCGCGCATCGAGGACGGACGCCTGGTCAACCAGGACTGATCCCGTCCTCAAGTCGGGCGCGGCCGCACCGTGGCTACGCGGTGCGCTGCTCCCGGTCCTTCTTGTTCTGCGCCTCGATGCGGTCGCGCGCATCCTTCCACTGCTGTTCGCTCCAGCTGCGCAGGCCGTAGAAGTTGCCGCCGGTGGCGAGGTGATTGCCGCCGTCCATCATGATCGCCTGGCCTGTCAGCCAGTCGCAGCCGTCGCTCATCAGGAAGGTGGCGAGGTTCTGCAATTCCTCCATCTTGCCGGCGCGTCCCATCGGATTGGTGGCGGCCGAACGTGCGCCCGGCTCTTCGCCCGGATTCAATCGCTTGCTCATGCCCTCGGTGGGAATCTCGCCCGGGCCGATCGCATTGAGGCGGATGCCGTACTGCGCCCATTCGGTTGCCAGCGACATGGTCATCGCATGAATGGCCGCCTTGCTCATCGACGACGGCACGACGAAGGGGCCGCCGTTGAGCACCCAGGTGACGATGATGGAGATCACGCTGCGGTAGCCGTCTTCCGGCTTCCACTGTCCCTTGGCCGCCATCTCTACCCAGCGCCGGCCCACCGCATGCGTGATGTAGAAGGTGCCGTGCATGACGATGTTGGCGATCGCGTCGAAGCCGCGCGGCGACAGGGCCGAGGTCGGCGAGATGAAATTGCCGGCCGCATTGTTGACCAGTCCGGTCAGCGGTCCTTCGGCGAAGATCTGCTCGACCATGTCATCGACCGCCGCCGCATCGCGGATGTCGATGCCGAAGGTCTTTACCGAGCCGCCGTGGGCCGCCATCAACTCCTTCGCGGTCTCGTCGCAGACCTGCTTGCGGCGTCCGCAGATATAGATGTCGGCGCCAAGCGACAGATATTTTTCCGCCATCGCGCGGCCAAGGCCGGTGCCGCCGCCGGTGACGAGAATACGTTTGCCCTGCATCAGTTTGGGTTGGAACATGATGGTCTCCTGTGCATGTGTGTCGTGGTTCGGGGATGGGAAGCCGGGCTGCCTGCTTGATGCCTACTTCAATTCATACTTGCCGTCTTCGAAGGAATGCAGCGGCGCCAGGTCGTCGAACTGCGGCGCGCGGCCCTGCTGCTTCGCGTTGAAGGCTTCCACCAGGTTGCCGGTCTGCCAGATGCCCGACTGCAGCCAGCCCATCTGCTGCAGGGCATCGTGGGTGGAATGGTCGCGTGCATAGTGGATTGCCTGCTTGCTGCCCCAGATCGCCACCGGCGGCTTTTCCGCGATCTCGCGCGCCATCTGCATCGCCGCCTCGAGCATCTTCTCCTGCGACTCGAATACCTCGTTGACCAGACCGACCGCAAGTGCGCGCTGCGCCGGCAGGCGGCGGCCGGTGTAGGCGAGTTCATGCACGATGCCTTCCGGGATCAGCTTCGGCAGGCGCTGCAGCGTGCCGAGGTCGGCGGTCATGCCGATGTTGATTTCCTGGATGCAGAAGAAGGCGTCGTTCGTGGCGAGGCGGATGTCGCAGGCCGAGATCATGTCGACGCCGCCGCCGATGCAGCCGCCCTGGATCGCGGCGATCACCGGCATGCGCAGCTGCTCGATCAGGTTGAATGCCTGCTGCATGTCGGCAAGCTGCGGCACGATGCTGGCGCGGCCGGCGGCGGTGGTGTCGTTGAGGGAGATGCCGCTGTCGGCGCCGAAGACGTCGAGCGCCATGCCGGCGGTGAAGTGCTTGCCTGTCGAGGAGATGACCAGCGCGCGGGCGGGGGCTTCTCTTTGCAGGGTGGTGAGGGCGTGGGTGAGTTCGCGCCACAGCACGGGGTGCATGGTGTTGAGGGTGGCAGGGCGGTTTAGGGTGAGGTGGGCGATTTTGTTGGTGATGGTGAGGGTGATTGTTTGGTAGGTCATGGCTTGTCTCCTTTTTCTATGTCTCTCTTCGGTGATGCGGCACGTTATGTTCTTCGTGGATGCTTGCCGGGTCTGGCCCCGGCGGGCCACTTACTTTCTTTGCTTCGCCAAAGAAAGTAAGCAAAGAAAGGCGACCCCGTTGCCGATGCCCCTGCGGGGTTCCCAAAAGTGAAGGCTGCAAAGCGGGAAGCGCAGAAACTCGCCTCCGGCTCAGACAACTGCGCTTCTTGATCCGCTCTGCAGCCTTCACTTTTGGCATCGGCAAAGGGGATTCAACAGCCTCTATGCGCGAGCAGAGTTACTCCCCTCTCCCGCAGGCGGGAGAGGGGCCGGGGGTGAGGGCGTTAGCAAGAGCGACTACCGTCTTCATTTACTCCTCACCCCCCCACCCGCAACGACCTCAACACCGCATTCACCGCCGCATTGAACAACTCATCCGCCCGCTCCGTCTTCAGGTAATACCCTTTCAACTCCAGGCTCACGGCCCCATGCATCGCCGCCCACAGCAGCCTCGCCGCAGCCGTCGGATCAGACTTCGGCAACGCGCCGCTCTCCATCACCTGCTCGAAAGTCTCGATCAGCGCCGCCAATGATTCCCACGCCTGATTGCGCGATTCCACCGGCGGCACGAAGCCGGCGATCGCATCGCCGAACATCACCATGTAATAGCTCGGGTTGCGCTTCGCATACTCGTGATACACCTTCGCATGCAGCAGCAGCGGTTCAAGACCTTGCTGAGCCGACTTCTTCTTCGCCGCCTGCACCGCGGCATCGGCGAATGCCGCCTTGAGCCGCGCAAAACCTTCCAGGTATAGCTCGTTGGCCAAACCGTCCTTGCCGCCGAACAGCGAATACAGCAGCGTGGTCGAGCAGTTGACGGCTTCCGCCACGCGACGCACCGTCAATGCCGCCGGACCCTCCTCGGTCAGCAGCCGCGTGGCCGCGTCCAGCATGCCCTGGCGCAAGGTGCCGCGCAGATCCTCCTGCGCCTGGCGAAAATCGACTACCGGTGTTTTTTTAGATTTCATGCTCGAACGAGACGTGTAAATAACATTGTTTTTTCTGATAACATCATAAACAGAATTCCAGAAAACGCAATCGCGGGAACATCGGATGCCCGCGACAAGCGCCTCTCATCATTCCATCTGCCTGTTCTGCAGGCAGGATTCGCCAAGGAGAATCCATGAGCAACAGTCATTTGCCGGCCGTCTTGCAAAACCTCAGCCTGCCGGTCATCGCTTCCCCGATGTTCATCGCCAGCGGACCGGCGCTGGTCAAGGCGCAGTGCAAGGCCGGCATCGTCGGTTCCTTTCCCGCGCTCAATGCCCGCCCGGCCGAACTGCTCGATACCTGGCTGACTGAAATCCAGGCCGACCTCGAAGAATTCCGCAAGGCCAATCCCGGCGCCAAGGTCGGGCCGATCGCCGTCAACCAGATCGTGCACCAGTCCAACGACCGCCTCGCGCATGACGTCGAGGTGTGCGTCAAGCACCAGATTCCGATCATCATCTCCAGCCTGCGCGCGCCGCCGAAGGAAATGCTGGACGCGATCCACAGCTACGGAGGGATCGTGCTGCACGATGTGATCTCGATCCGTCATGCGAAGAAGGCGCTGGAAGCCGGCGTCGACGGCCTGATCCTGGTCGCGGCCGGCGCCGGCGGACATGCGGGCGCGCTGTCGCCGTTTGCGCTGGTGGGCGAGGTGCGCAAGTTCTTCAAGGGACCGATCGCCCTGTCGGGCTCGATCGCCACCGGCGACGCCGTCCTCGCCGCACAGGCCATGGGCGCGGACTTCGCCTACATCGGCTCTCGATGGCTGGCGACGAAGGAATCGAATGTGGATGAGGCGTACCGCCAGGCCATCCTGGAATCGACCGCGGCCGACGTGGTGTACACCAACCTCTTCACCGGCGTGCATGGCAACTATCTGAAGAAGTCGATCGTGGCAGCAGGTCTCGATCCGGAGAATCTGCCGCAGGCTGACAAGACGGTGATGAACTTCGGTTCGGGTGGCGGCAGCAAGGCCAAGGCCTGGCGCGATATCTGGGGTGCAGGGCAGGGTGTGGGGCTGATGGATGCGGTGCTGAGCGTGCCGGAGGTGATGGAGAAGCTGAAGGCGGAGTACGCGGCTGCGAAGCTGCGGATTGGGGGGTGAGGCTGCAGCGGTTTTGCGGCTGCCCTCACCCCCGGCCCCTCTCCCGCCTGCGGGAGAGGGGAGGAGTGACCAAGCTCGCGCATAGAGGCTGTTAGGTATCCCCCTCTGGCGACGCCAAAAGTGTTCGGCGTAAAGCGGACAAAGAAGCGCAGACTGTCTGAGCCGCAGGCGAGTTTCTGCGCTTCCCGCTTTACGCCGAACACTTTTGGGAATCCCGCAGGGGCGGCAACAGGGGTGTCGCTTTCTTTTGCTTACTTTTCTTGGCGAGACAAGAAAAGTGAGTGGCCGCCGGGCCACCCCCGGCAAGGTTCTACGAAGAGACCAACGTGTCAGTAACGTTTAACGGCTCTTTATTGCTTTTGCGTCCGTTAAA
Organism: Noviherbaspirillum malthae; assembly: GCF_015352985.1. Taxonomy (GTDB): domain Bacteria; phylum Pseudomonadota; class Gammaproteobacteria; order Burkholderiales; family Burkholderiaceae_D; genus Noviherbaspirillum; species Noviherbaspirillum malthae. The sequence goes on from NZ_JACYXF010000007.1 coordinate 52,713, forward strand.
CCCATCCCCACCCTAACCCTCCCCTTGAAGGGGAGGGAACAAGCGGCGGAAGCAGCCGTAGTCTTGCAATTCCAGCTTAGGCGGGATTCGCACTTTCCGTCTGAATCGCCCAAATCCCCGGCAAATTCCGCCAGTAACCATAAGCATCCATCCCATACCCCACCACAAACTTGTTCGGCAGTGTCAACCCGATATAATCCGCCGTCACCGGCTTGGCCTTCCCGATATTCTTGTCCGCAAACACCGCAAGAATCACCTCGGCCGCCCCCATCTCCAGCAGCCGCTCCTTCACATGCGCGAGCGTCTCGCCCTCGTCGAGAATATCGTCCAGCACGATCACGGTGCGCCCCTCGACATTCGAGCGAGGAATCACCTTCCATTCGATCTTGCCGCCCTGATCCTTGCTGCCGTAGCGGGTCACGTGCATGTAGTCGAACTCGAGCGGGAATGTCAGGCGGGTCAGCAGCTGGCCGCAGAACACGACCGCGCCGCCCATGACGCCGAGCACCAGCGGAAACGGCGCGCCTTCATCTGAATCGAAACGCTGGTTGAGCTTGACCGCGATATCGTCGACCGCGCGCTGCACGGCGGCTTCGTCGAAAATCAGTTCGGCATCCTTGAGCAGCGAACGGGCTTTGTCACGGTGGAATTCGGAATCGATATAAGGCATGGCGCCGGACCTCGGTACAAGATGAAAATTGCCGGCGCTGCTCATCTGCCAAGCGCCGCGGGCGGCCATCATATGCCGCACGAAGCAATGTGGCAAGATGATGACCTTGTTGAAACAAAGGAGGTTGTCAATGAAGAAAGCTTATGTCGTCGCAGAAATACAAGTGACCAATCCTCAGGACTATGAAGCTTACCGCACCCAGTCGACCGCCGCAGCGGCGCAGTACGGCGGCAAGTTCCTGGTGCGCGGCGGCCAGCGCATCCAGCTTGAAGGCGAGGACGATCTGCACAATGCCGGCTGGCGCACCGTGGTTCAGGAATTCCCCTCACTGGAAGCCGCGCAGCGCTGGTACAACTCGCCGGAATACCAGAAGGCGCTGCCGATCCGCCAGGCCAACTCCGTCGGCAGGCTGTATATCGTCGAAGGTCCGGAAGAAGCCTGATTGATTCTTGTTGCCTGATTGGCATTTGCATGGAATCTTTCGCCATCGCTGCCCTCGAACAGTTTTCCCGATAGTTATTTCTTCATCAAGCGAGGGAGCGATGGACAGAACACTCAAGCAGCACCAGATTTCCACCCAGCGACCGTACAAGGAAGGCTCGACGCCGCGCATGCCGCACGAGCGCGACGAGTCGAACGACGAATACGACGACAATGTGCGTGATGACATGAAGCAAGCCTACAAGGACTTGCAGAATGGACAGGTCGATACCGACCTGCGCGAAACCGGCGGCGTCGATGAAGTCGTCAACGACCGGCCGGGCAAGTCGCCGGACAAGATGGTCAAAAAGGATTTCTGATTTTTCGGGCGCAGTAAAACGAAGCGCCGCTGCCGGCAATCTCGCCGGCAGCGGCGCTTTCCATTCCGGTATTCCTTCTATCCGCGCCTACTCATACTTGCGCGCATCCTCGATCACCTTGCCGTCATTCGGCAGTGCACCGCGTGCAACGAAGCACACCTCGCCGCGCAGCTTGGTGACTTCGCGAATCGATTCCACGATGGCATCGGCCGCCGCATCGTCCGGCCGATCGACTTCGCAGTGCAGCGTCATCACGTCATTGGCCATCTCGCCGCTCACCACCAGGCGCGCCTTCACGATCTGCGGATGGCGCTTCACCACTTCCGCCACCTGCGACGGGTGCACGAACATCGCGCGCACCTTGGTGGTCTGGTCGGCGCGTCCCATCCATCCCCTGATGCGGGTATTGGTCCGTCCGCAGGGCGAGACGCCCGGCAGCACCGCCGACATGTCGCCGGTGCCGAAGCGGATCAGCGGATAGTCGGAATTGAAAGACGTGATCACCACCTCGCCGACCTCGCCCTCGGCCACCGGATCGCCGGTGCCGGGCCGCACGATTTCCAGCAGCAGGTCTTCGTCGAGCACCATGCCGGGATTGACCTGGCCGTCGGTCTCCGTTTCGTAAGCGATATTGCCGATGTCAGCCGAGCCGTACATCTGCAGCACGTGCGGCACGCCGTTGTCCTGCAGCCATTTTCGCAATGACGGCGGCAAGGCTTCCGCGCCCACCAGCGCGCGCTGCACGCTGCCGATGTCGGCACCCATCTCGCGCGCCTTCTCGATGATGATCTTCAGGAAGGAGGGCGTGCCGACATAGGCATCGGGCTTGAGCGTGGACATCACCTGCACCTGCATCTCGGTCTGGCCGATCCCGGTCGGGATCACCGGGCAGCCGAGCCTGGCCGCGCCGCCCTCGGCCATGAAGGCCGCCGGCGTGAAATGATAGGAAAAGCAGTTCTGCAGCACATGCCCGGCACGCAGGCCGAGCGCGGTGAAGGGGCGGGCGAAGCGCCACCAGTCCTGCCCCTGGCCCTCGGGATCGAAGATCGGGCCGGGCGACATGAACAGCCTGCGCAATTGCGCAGTCGGTGTCGTGGTCAGGCCGCCGAAGGGCGCGTCGGCCTGCTGCAGGTCTTTCAGATCGGACTTGCGGGTCACCGGCAGCTGCGCCAGCGCCGCGCGCGACGCGATGCTCTGCGCATCCACGCCGGACAGGATGCGCGCCCAGCCCTGCGCGGCCTGCGCGCGGGCGATCAGCTGCGGCAGCGCCTGCATCAGGCTGCGCTCGCGCTCCTGCGGATCGCGGGTTTCCAGGGAATCGAAATAATCGGACATGAAGTGCCTGCGGTTGCAATGATTGATGTGTGATGAAGAGCGCTGCCGCGCTCAAGTGCTCGAACGGCTCATGCCAGCCAGCGCTTGCGCCGCTTGTAGCTCTTCACGTCCCTGAAGCTCTTGCGTTCCTCGCCGCCGACGCCGAGGTAGAACTCCTTGACGTCCTCGTTGCTGGCGAGGTCCTTCGCGCTGCCGTCCATCACGATGCGGCCGCTTTCCATGATGTAGCCGTAGTCGGCATATTTCAGCGCCATGTTGGTGTTCTGCTCCGCCAGCAGGAAGGTCACCTTTTCCTTCTTGTTCAGGTCCTGCACGATGTCGAACACTTCCTCGACGATGCGCGGCGCCAGGCCCATCGACGGCTCATCCAGCAGCACCATGCGCGGATTGGTCATCAGCGCGCGGCCGATCGCGCACATCTGCTGCTCGCCGCCGGAGGTGTAGGCGGCCTGCGAGGTGCGGCGCGTCTTGAGGCGCGGGAAATAGCTGTACACCTTGTCCAGGTTGGCCGAGATGTCGCCCTTGTTCTTCAGCGTATAGGCGCCGGTGAGCAGGTTTTCCTCGATGGTCAGGTGGGCGAAGCAGTGCCGGCCTTCCATCACCTGCACCACGCCGCGCTGCACCAGGTCGGCGGGCGACAGGTTCTCGATGCGTTCGCCGCGCAGCTGGATCATGCCCTTGGTGACTTCGCCGCGTTCGCCGCGCAGCAGGTTCGACACCGCGCGCAGGGTCGTGGTCTTGCCGGCGCCGTTGCCGCCGAGGAGAGCGACGATGCGGCCTTCGGGCACGCTCAGCGACACGCCCTTGAGCACCAGGATCACATGGTTGTAGATGACTTCGATGCCATTGACTTCGAGCAGGTTGGCAAGCGGCGCAGCCTGGGCAGAATGAGCCGAATGGGCAGGGGCGGCAGACAGCACGGCGGAAGGCATAGGATTTCCTTGTTGCTTGTTCGTTGAACCGGTAAGAATCCCGCGGCGGCGGATCGCTCCGAATCGCCGCCGCTGGGTACATCAGCTACGCATCAGCAATCGATCAGCAGCTGCGCGGCTTGACGTTCTTCTCCTTCGCATACTTCTCCGCATACTCCTTGACCAGCGGATCGATCAGCGACTTGTCGGCCTGGTACCAGTCGGAAGTGATGTTCCACTTCTTGCCGTCCCACTGCACGATGCGCGCCCAGTCGGCGCCCATGTGGTTGGCGCAGGAAGTCTGCACCGGCCGCATGATCTCGCCGAAGCCCAGCGCCTTCAGGCGATCGGCAGTGAGGTTCAGGTTCTCGAAGCCCCAGCGCACCTGTTCCGGCGTCAGCGCCTTGCCCTTGCCGAATTTTTCCTGCGCGGTGCGGATCGCCTCGACCTGCATCATCGAGATCATCATGCCGCGGGTATGCGCCAGCGTGCCGATCTCGTTGCCGTCGGATGCGGTGCCCTGGCCCTTGTCGTAGACCATCTTCTTCAGGTCGTCATGCACCTTGTCGCGCGCGGCGCTGTTGTGGATGGTGATGGCGTTGTAGCCCTTGGCGCCGTCGCCGATATCCTTCACGTCATGGTCGGAACCGGCCCACCAGATCGCATACATCTTGTCGCGGGGAAAACCGGTAGCCTGCGCCTCGCGGATCGCCGCCGGCGTCATCACGCCCGCGCTCCAGAACAATACATAGTCGGGGCGCTGCTGGCGGATCTGCAGCCAGGTCGACTTCTGCTCCACGCCCGGCGGCGTGACCGGCAGCAGGCTCAGCGTGAAGCCGTCCTTGGCGGCGCGCTTCTGCAGCAGTGGGATCGGTTCCTTGCCGTAAGGCGAATCGTGATAGACCAGCGCGATCTTCTTGCCCTTCAGGTTGCCCTTTTCCTTCTTCAGGATATCCTGGATCATCACGTCGGCCGCGGTCCAGTAGGTGCCCAAAAGCGGGAAGTTCCATTCGAACACGGTGCCGTCGACCGACTGCGACAGGCCGTAGCCCAGCGTCTCGATCGGCATCTTGTCGGCATAGGCCTTGTCGGTCACGGCGAAGGTGATGCCGGTCGACTGCGGGTCGAAGCCGGCCGCGCCGGTGCCGCGCCCCTTCAGGCGCTCGTAGCATTCGACGCCTTTGGCTGCGTCATAGGCGGTTTCGCACTCCTCGTACGTCAGCTTCACGCCGTTGACGCCGCCGTCGCGCGCATTGATCAGTTTCAGGTAGTCCTGCTTGCCGTTGGCCCAGGGAATGCCCAGCGGCGCGAATTGTCCGGTACGGTACACCAGCAGCGGCACGAACTGCTCGGCCGTCTGCGCGTACGACAGCGACGCGGTGGTCAGCGCCGAGAAGCCGGCAACTGCAATGGCAACGGTGGCAGCGATGTTTTTCAACTTCATGTTGGTCTCCTTGTTGTTGGCGTACTTTCTGGGTACGGATGAAGCTTGTTTTAACTCCCTCCCCTTCAAGGGGAGGGCTGGGGTGGGGATGGGTTTGAATGTCCCACTGAACCCATCCCCATCCCAACCTTCCCCTTGAAGGGGAAGGGGCATTCTTTATGCTCCTTCTACCTCGCGGCTTGGAATCTGCTTCATTGCCTTAAAGAGGAAGGAGCGCTCCTTAAACTTGCTCAATGCGGGAACGGCCAAACCCGCAGCTTTTGCCGCGCGGTCTGCCACAGCCTTGCCAAACCATGCGGCTCGACGATCAGGAAAAACACGATCAGCGCGCCGAAGATCATGTGTTCCAAATGCGACGCCGTGGCGGTCGACAGCGGCAGGCCGAACCAGTGCGGCACGTAATTGAGCAGCAGCGGCAGCAGCACCATGAAGGCTGCGCCGAAGAAGCTGCCGACGATCGAACCCAGGCCGCCGATGATCACCATGAACAGCAGCTGGAAGGACTTGTCGATGGAAAACGCCGCCGGCTCCCAGGCGCCGAGGTGGATGAAGCCCCACAGCGCGCCGGCCACGCCGATGATGAAGGAACTCACCGCGAAGGCCGACAGCTTGGCAAACACCGGGCGGATGCCGATCACCGCCGCCGCCACGTCCATGTCGCGGATCGCCATCCATTCGCGGCCGATCGCGCTGCGCACCAGGTTCTTGGCCAGCAGGGCGAACACCACCACCACGCTCAGGCAGAAGACATATTTTTCCATCGGCGTGTCGAGCGTGATGCCGAGGAAGTTCAGCGTGCCGACGCTGACGGAACCGGAGGACGAGTTGTTGGTGACCCAAGCGACGCGGTTGGTGAACCAGTCGGTGAAGAACTGCGCGGCCAGCGTCGCCACCGCGAGATAGAGGCCGCGGATGCGCAGGCTGGGAATGCCGAAGAAGACGCCGAACACCGTTGCGCACAGCCCGCCGCCGATCAGCGATACCAGCAGCGGCATGCCGGGGAAGCGCGCATGCAGGTTGAAGGCCGCGTAGGCGCCGATGGCCATGAAGGCGCCGGTGCCGAGCGAGATCTGCCCGCAGTAGCCGACCAGGATGTTCAGGCCGATCGCCGCCAGCGACAGCACCAGGAAGGGGATCAGCACCGCGCGGAAAAAATAGTCGCTGGCGAAGGCCGGCAGCACGACGAAGCCGACGATGAGCAGCAGCCACATCGCAATGCGGTCCTGCGAGACCGGGAAAATCTGCTGGTCGGTGAGATAGCTGGTTTTGAACTGACCGTTTTCGCGGTAAAACATGATGCTGTCTCCAATGTGCCGAGTGGATTCCGGCGATGATTTTTATTCCTGCTGCGTGTCTGCTCCCTTCTCCCGCAAGCGGGAGAAGGGTTGGGGATGAGGGGGCTGGCGAGACCTCCTGCGGTCTTGGCAACTCCCCTCACCCCTGCCCCTCTCCCGCTTGCGGAAGAGGGGTTCTATTCTCCGTACTCAAGCTTCCGCCGGTTGGCTCCCTTCTCCCGCAGGCGGGAGAAGGGTTGGGGATGAGGGGGCTGGCGAGACCTCCTGCGGTCTTGGCAACTCCCCTCACCCCTGCCCCTCTCCCGCTTGCGGGAGAGGGGTTCTACTTTCCGTACTCAAGCTTCCGTCGCTTGGCTCCCTTCTCCCGCAAGCGGGAGAAGGGTTGGGGATGAGGGGGCTGGCGAGACCTCCTGCGGTCTTGGCTATCCCCCTCACCCCTGCCCCTCTCCCGCTTGCGGAAGAGGGGTTCTATTCTCGATATCCACGATTGCGCTGCCTTGCTCCCTTTTCCCACCTGCGGCAGCGGGGAGCACTCAAACCCGATCAATAATCTTGTCCCCGAACAGCCCCTGCGGCCTCACCAGCAGGAACCCCAGCGCCAGCACATACGCAAACCAGTTCTCGATCCCGCCCCCGAAGAACGGCCCGAGATACACCTCCGACAATTTCTCGCCCGCCCCGATGATCAGCCCGCCGATGATCGCGCCCGGCACCGAGGTCAATCCTCCGAGAATCACCACCGGCAGCGCCTTCAGCGCCACCTGCGAAATCGAGAACTGCACGCCCAGCTTCGAGCCCCAGATGATCCCCGCCACCAGCGCGACGATGCCGCCCACCGACCAGACAATCACCCAGATGCGCGACAGCGGAATGCCGATCGACTGCGCCGCCTGGTGATCATCCGCCACCGCGCGCAGCGCGCGGCCGGTCGCGGTTTTCTGGAAGAAGATCGACAGCGCGGCCACCAGCGCTGCGGCAATCATCGCCGCATACAAGTCTTCCTTGCTGATCAGCAGGCCGCCTTCGAAGGTGTTCTCGAACATCATCATCGGATCCTTCGGCATGCCGACGTCGATCTTGTAGGTCGCGCTGCCGAACAGCAGCTGGCCGGCGCCGTCCATGAAGTAGCCGATGCCGAGCGTGGCCATCAGCAGGGCGATCGGCTCCTGGTTGACCAGCTTGCGCAGCGCGAAGCGCTCGATCAGCCACGCCACCACGACCATGATCGCGATCGAGACGATCAGCGCCAGCGCATTGGCGAGAAAGGCGTTACTGAAGCCCAGCCATTTCGGGATCCATTCGGAAAAGCGCGCCATCGCCAGCGCCGCAAACAGCACCATCGCGCCCTGCGCAAAGTTGAACACGCCGGAAGCCTTGAATATCAGCACGAAGCCCAGCGCCACCAGCGCGTAGAGCATGCCGGCCATCAGCCCGCCGAACAACGTTTCGATGAAAAAACCCATGATGCCCCTCGTCTTGTACTTGTATGTCTCTTGCCGGTGCGTGCCGGGCAATCAGTGCGATCGATGCAATCAGTGCGCCGCGCCCAGATAGGCATTGATCACGTCTTCATTCCTGCGCACTTCGTCCGGCGTGCCGTCGCCGATCTTCTTGCCGTAATCGAGCACCACCACGCGGTCGGAGATATCCATCACGACGCCCATGTCATGCTCGATGAGCACGATGGTGGTGCCGAACTGGTCGTTGACGTCGAGGATGAAGCGGCACATGTCCTGCTTTTCCTCCACGTTCATGCCGGCCATCGGCTCGTCGAGCAGCAGGATCGATGGTTCCGCCGCCAGCGCGCGGCCGAGTTCCACGCGCTTCTGCAGGCCGTAGGGCAGGCGGCTGACCGGCGTCTTGCGGATGTGCTGGATTTCCAGGAAGTCGATGATTTCCTCGACCTTTCTGCGGTGCTCGATCTCTTCCTTCTGCGCCGGCCCCCAGTACAGCGCCTGCAGCAGGAAGTTGGTCTGCATCTTCAGGTTGCGGCCGGTCATGATGTTGTCGAGCACCGACATGCCCTTGAACAGCGCGATGTTCTGGAAGGTGCGGGCAATGCCGCTCTTGGCCGCGGCATAGGTGTTCATATCCTTGCGCTGCTGGCCGCGGTAGGTGATCACGCCCTGCTGCGGACGATAGACGCCGTTGATCACGTTCAGCATCGAGCTCTTGCCGGCGCCGTTGGGGCCGATGATGGAGCGGATCTCGTGCTCGCGCACATCGAAGGAAATGTCGGTCAGCGCCTTCACGCCGCCGAAGGATAGCGAGATGTTCTTCAGGTCGAGAATGACGTCGCCGATCTTGCGTGTGCCGTTCATGTCAGGCCGCCTTCTTCAGGGTGGAAAACGTCTTCACGTCGACGATGCGCAGGTCGGCCGCCACCATGCCTTCGCGGCCATCCTCGAACTTCACCTGCGTCTCGATGTACTGCGAAGTCCTGCCGCCGTAGAGCGCATCGATCAGCACCTTGTACTTCTCGGCGACGAAGCGGCGGCGCACCTTGCGCGTGCGGGTCAGTTCGTCGTCGTCGGCATCGAGCTCCTTGTGCAGCACCAGGAAGCGGTGGATCTGGGTGTCGGCCATCATCGGTTCCGATGCGAGGTCGGCATTCACCTTTTCCACGCATTCGGCGATCAGGTCGTAGGTCTCGTGCTTGCCTGCAAGGTCGGTATAGCCCGAGTAGGCGATGCCGCGCCGCTCGGCCCAGTTGCCCACCGCATCGAGATCGATGTTGATGAAGGCGCACACCATGTCGCGCTGGTTGCCGAAGGCGACCGCTTCCTTGATGAAGGGGAAGAACTTCAGCTTGTTCTCGATATAGTTCGGCGCGAACATCGCACCGCTGTTCATGCGGCCGACATCGGCGGCGCGGTCGATGATCTTCAGGTGGCCTTCTTCGTCGAAGAGGCCGGCATCGCCGGTATGGAAATAGCCTTCGCTGTCGATCACTTCCGCGGTCGCATCCGGCCGCTTGTAGTATTCCTTGAGCAGCGCGGCGGATTTCACCAGCACTTCGCCGTTGGGCGCGAGCTTGACTTCGACGCCGGGCGCCGGCAGGCCGACGCTGTCGAACTTGATGTTGCCGTTCGGCTGCAGGCAGACATAGGCGCAAGTCTCGGTCGAGCCGTACAGCTGCTTGAGATTGATGCCGATGGAGCGGTAGAAGCGGAACAGGTCGGGGCCGATTGCAGCGCCCGCGGTATAGGCCACGCGCACCCGCGACAGCCCGAGCACGTTCTTCAGCGGACCATAAACCAGCAGTTCGCCCATCCTGTACTGGAAGCGGTCCATCGCACTCACCGGCTTGCCGTCGAGGATATCGGACCCCACGCGGCGGGCGACGTCCATGTAGTGATGAAAGATCTTGCGCTTGACGGCGCCGGCGTCTTCCATGCGGATCATCACGGTAGTCAGCATGTTTTCGAAGATGCGCGGCGGCGCGAAATAATAGGTCGGGCCGATCTCGCGCAGATCGTTCAATACCGTGTCGGCCGATTCGGGGCAGTTGACGGTGTAGCCCGCCACGATCGCCTGGGCGAAGGAAAACAGGTGATCGCCCACCCAGGCCATCGGCAGGTAGGAAAGAATGTCTTCATCCGGCGTCAGCGCATCGAATTCGATGCTGCCTTTCGCCGCGGTGATGAAGGAGCCGTGCGTCTGGCATACGCCTTTCGGCTTGCCGGTGGTGCCCGAGGTATAGAGCATCACCGCGACATCGTCTTCGCTGCCGGCATTGATTTCATTGAGGAAGAAATCCGGATGGCTGCGCTCGAACTCGCGGCCGAGCTGCTGCACTTTTTCGAAGAAGGAGAGTTCCGGCTGGTTGTAGTGGCGCATGCCGCGGTCATCGTCGTAGATGATGTGCTGCAGCAGCATGCTGCCGGCGGGCAGGTCTTCCTTGATCTCGAACAGCTTGTCGACCTGCTCCTGGTCCTCGGCCACGGCGAATGCGACTTCCGCATCCTGCAGCACGAAGGCCATGTCGACCGCGCGCGCATCCTGGTACAGCGGCACCGCGACGCCGCCCAGGCATTGCGCGGCAATCATCGACCAGTAGAGGCGGGGACGGTTGTCGCCGACGATGGCCAGATTCATTCCCCGCTTGAAACCCATCGCGGCCAGGCCGCAGGCGAAGGAGCGCACTTCATCGACCACCTGCGACCAGTTCCAGCTCTGCCAGATGCCGAGGTCCTTTTCCCGGAAGGCCGGCCGGTCGGCGCGGCGCTGGCCATGTTGCAGCAGCATGCGGGGGAAGGTGCTTCCGCCCGTCTTGATCATCTCTACCATGTCCCACTCGCTCTCTGATAACAGGTGTAACCGTCATGAAGCATTGGAATCCGGAGTGCCAAGGATTGCTCAGGGCGATGCAGGCCGGCTTGCCGCACTGTACATGCGCAGCGCAAGTCGGCTTACAATGTCTCCGTTGTTTGTATTCTTTTGTTGTCAGCATACTAGACAGATGAAAGTCTGTGCGCTGTCATCTGACCGACAATCTTCATTCGATCAAAAGACTATCGTTGATGCAACGCACCATGATTCCGCCCAAGCCCCAGTCGCAGCCCCAGCTTCGGGACGTGCTGCGCCAGTCGATCTGGGCCAGGGGATTGACGCCCGAGCAGATGGCGCGCGTCGAGGCGGAAACGGTGGAAACCTTCGTGCCCAAGGGCGGCTACGTCTGCCGCAAGGGCGAGCCGGTCGATGCCTGGCTGGGCATCGTCGAGGGACTGGCCAAGATGACCAATCTCTCACCCGAGGGCAAGTCGATCACCTTCACCGGCATGCAGGCCGGCGCATGGTTCGGCGAAGGATCGCTCCTGAAGAAGGAGCCTCGCAAGTATGACGTGACGACGCTGCGCGACAGCCGCATCGCCCGCATGCCGGCGTCGACTTTCCAGTGGCTGCTCGACACCAGCCTGCCGTTCACGCATTTCCTGTTGATGCAGCTCAACGAGCGCCTCGGCCAGTTCATCGGCATGGTGGAGTTCGACCGCCTGCTCGATGTCGACTCGCGCGTGGCCCGCTGTCTCGCCGCCATGTTCAACACCCATCTCTATCCCGGCGCCAATCCGCTGCTGCAGATTTCGCAGGAAGAAATCGGCTATCTGTCCGGCGCATCGCGCCAGCGCGTCAACCAGTCGCTGCAGGTGCTTGAGAAGGAAGGCTTGCTGCGCGTCGATTACGGCGGCATTCATATCCTCGATATCGACGGCCTGCGCCGCTTCCAGGCCTGAGCGTCCTGCAGCACCTTTTGCCTTCCACATGAACAATCTTTCTTCCGATCTGCCTTCCGCGGAGTCGCTGGCCGCTTTCTGGTCCGGCCCGATGGTCGCGACCAATCTGCTCGTCTTCTTCAGCCTGTTCGGCGCACTGCTGCTCGGCCTGCTGGTCGGATATGAACGCTCGTATCGCGGCCGCGCCGCCGGCATGCGCACCTATGGCCTGGTGTGCATGGGCTCGGCGGCGCTGACGGTGATCGCAGGCTACCCCAGCGCCTGGTACGGCGGGCAGGAAATGATGGGGCTGGGCGCCGACCCGACCCGTGTCATCCAGGGCATCGTGACCGGCATCGGCTTCCTCGGCGCCGGCGTGATCATGAAGGAAGGTTTCAACATCAGCGGCCTGACCACAGCCGCATCGATCTGGGCGACCTCGGTGATCGGCGTGCTGGTCGGCGTGGGGTTTTACCTGTCGGCGATTCTGCTGGCGCTCATGTCGGCCTTCTGCATGGCCGGCGTGCCCAAGCTGGCCAGCCGGCTGCCGTCACGGCATGCGATCGCCATCGTGATGCGGTTCAAGGAAGGCGCGGCGCCGAGCGAACTGAAGCTGCAGGAAGCCGCGCTCAGGCGCGGCTATGAAATCGCGCGAGGTTCGATCTCGATCGCGGTGCAGAACGGCAAGACCGAATGGCATTTCGTCGCGGTGGCGTTCAACCGCGACAGCGGCGCGCCGATCAGCGAACTGGCGCAGGACATGTCGGCCATCGAGGGCCTGGAGGGATTTCATCTGTCCTATGCGCGCAACTGAAGGCGCGCGCGGCATGCTGCAGGAATGGCCGCGGCAGTCAACTCCTTGAGCGGGACACCGCCGCGGCTGCAGCACCGGGTATCAGCTGCCGGCAATACCCACCGCATGATCGTCGCCGGTGCCGCGCAGATGCGACTGCAGGCGATGGGCGATCACGTCCACCATCTTCTCGTTGAATGCCGGAATGTCTTCCGGCGTGCGGCTGCTGACGAGGTTGCCGTCGACCACCACTTCCTGGTCCACCCAGTTGCCGCCGGCGCTGCGGATGTCCTGTTCCAGCGCGGGGAAGCTGGTCATCGTGCGGCCCTCGACCAGACCGGCCGACACCAGCAGCCAGCCGCCGTGGCAGATCACCGCGATCGGCTTGTTGTCTTCGTCCATGTTCTGCACGAAGCGCTGGGCTTCTCCCATCTCGCGCAATGCCGCCGCGTTGACCTTGCCGCCGGGCAGCAGCACCGCGTCGAAGGACTTGGCGTCGGCTTCGCGCAGCAGCAGGTCCACGGTGAACTTGTCGCCTGGCTGGTCATGGTTCATACCCTGTACCTTGTCGAACTTGTCGGACACGATTCGTGTCAGCGCGCCTGCGGCTTCCAGCGCTTTCTTCGGCTCCGTCAGCTCCGACTGTTCGAAACCGTCGGTGACGAGAATGGCGATATTCATGCCGTTCAATGCTGGATCCATGATTGACTCCTGAAGCTGAAAATCAGGTGGAGTGACTGAGCCGGCAAAAGTTCGGGCCGCTCAAGTAGGCTTTGCCGTTGCGCAGGGTTATCTTTTATAGGACTTGCGCTGCCTCGAAATCCGATACCGGCGGATGAGCGGCTTGAGATAAGCTACGCATCTTGTTTTCCGTCATCATTGCCCGCGCTTCATGAATTACGCCGTCCTCCAGCTTCACATTGCGACCTTTCTATTCGGCCTTTCGGGGGTCATCGGCCAGCTCAACACGCTTGACGTCTATCTTGTCGTGGCGAGCCGGGCGGGGCTTGCCGCACTCGGCCTGCTTGCCTGGGCGCGCTTCAAGGGCATCAGCCTGCGCACCAGCCGCGCGCAGCAATGGCGCTACCTGCTGATCGGGGTCCTGCTGGCCTTCCACTGGACCAGCTTTTTCCTGTCGATTCGTCTGTCGAGCGTGGCAGTCGGCTTGCTGACCTTTTCCTGCTTTCCGATCTTCGTCATCCTGCTCGGCCCGCTGTTCGGCAGCGGGCGCATACGCGTCGGCGACTTCGCGCTGGTGGCGGTGCTGATGGTCGGTCTCAGGCTGGTCGTGCCGGGCTCGCTCGATGATGCGGCCGATCTCGCCGGGCCGTTGTGGGGCATCGCGTCCGGCTTGTCGTTTGCGGTGATCCAGCTGCTCAATCATGCGCTGGTGCAGAACGAAGACCCGGTCAAGATCTCGATCTACCAGAACGGCGTTGCCTCGCTCGCGCTGCTGCCTTTGCTCGATGCGGCCATGCTGCCCGGCACGGCGTCCGCCGTCGCGCAGCTGGTCTTCCTCGGGCTGGCCTGCACGGCGCTGGCGCATACGCTGTTCATCGCCGGCATGCGCTGCGTCAGCGCGCAGACCGCCAGCCTGTTCACCTATCTCGAGCCGGTCTACGGCATTGCTCTGGCGGCGCTGCTGCTGGGAGAGATACCGACGCCAGCCATGGCGGCCGGGGGCGTGATCATTCTCGGCGCGGTGTTCTTCGCAACGAAACGGCAGGCGGCGCCGGCATCCTGACGCAAGCTGCGGCCGGCTGGATTGCAGGACGGCAAATGATGGCGGCAAAACTTGATGTTCCTCTGACTCCCTGCCGTTCAAAAGAACAGGTTGCGAGAAATGATGTCGAAACGAAAACGGCTTGGCGCATGGACAGGCATCCCGTCTGGCAAGCCGCAGATCCACTATCGATCGTTTCCAGCGAGGCCATCATGAACAAACCCAGCAGTGTCCTGCTCGCATGCGCGGCGTTTGCGCTGATCGCGGGCTGCCAGAAAACCCCCGAACCGAAAACCTCGGACGCCGGCGGCGCGCCGTCGATCACTCCATCCGCATCTTCGAGCGCCAGCCAGTCGGTCGCACTGCCGCCCAACCAGGTGCCGCCTTCGGATGCAGCCATTGCCCCGCAGGCCGCAGCAACGCCGGGCACCAGCGGCAGCGCCAACACTCCGACCCAGGCCAATCCGGCTCCGCTCACGAAGGAACAGGAAAAGACCACGCTGCCGCATTCGGGGCAGGTGAATAATCATTCGGTGCCGGAGACGACGGGGGAGAAGAAGCAGTAGGGGGGGCTGGGCTGCTTGGTTGGAAAGGCTGTTTATCTCTGATTGTGAGGTGGAGGGCGCAACGGAGGACGTTGCGAAACCCCTGCTCCCTCCCCTTCAAGGGGAGGGTTGGGGTGGGGATGGGTTGCAACATAGGTAGTTAAAACCCATCCCCCTCCTAGCCTCCCCCTTGAAAGGGGAGGAACGTCCTTTATGGTTTTGCCGTCCACCTCGCTGGCCGGACTTGAAAGGACGAAACGTCAAGCGGGGGTGAAAGCTTCAAACTCCTCCACCTTGCGCCTTGCAAGGCGCTCCGAGTCCGCGAGCGCACCGTAGTACGTTGCGAAACCCTCGCTTCCTCCACCAACCTAACCCCTACACTCAAGCCGCCTGCACCCGCTGCTGGCGCCGCATCTGCAGCCGCCCCTCGCGCAGCTTCAGCCGCTGCACGCCGGGCAATGCAATCAGATCGCGGTCATGGCAAGCCATGATCACGCTGCTGCCGCTGCGCACCAGCGAGGGAATCAGCGCGATCACCTGTTCCCGCGCCGCGCCGTCGAGGTTGGAGGTGGGTTCGTCGAGCAGCAGCAGCTTCGGCGACAGCACCTTGGCCCGTGCCAGCGCGATGCGCTGCTTTTCCCCGCCGGACAGATTCAGCGGCTTGCTGCCGCGCAGGTGTTCGACGCCGGCCCAGTCCATCGCATCTTCCACCAGGCGCGCAATCTCGGCCTTCGGCAGGCCGCGCGCCTCCAGTCCGTAACCGATGTTGTGCGCAACGCTGGTGGAAAACATCACCGGATGCTGATGCACGTAGACCACCGATTCACGCATCATGCGGGAATAGGGCGACAGCCGCACCTCCTGGCCGAGGAAGCACACGCGCTGCGCTTCGGCCTGCTCCAGCCCGGCCAGCACCCGCAGCAGCGTGCTCTTGCCGGCACCGTTGAGCCCGGTCAGCACATAGGCGGCGGCCTGCTGGATCTGCAGCCGGTCGATGTTGAACAGCTCGCGCTCGCCGAAGCGCTTGCGCAATCCCTCGAGGCTGAGCAGCGCCGTCATGCCGCACCCCGCGCGGCGCGGGCGTCGCCCTGCAGGGTCACCATGACCGCATTGATCACCAGCGCGATCGTCACCAGCACGATGCCGAGCGCGATGCCTTGCGCGAATTCGCCCTTGCTGGTCTGCAGCGCGATGGCGGTGGTGATGGTGCGGGTTTCTCCGGCAATGTTGCCGCCGACCATGATCGCGCAGCCGACTTCGGAAATGACGCGGCCGAAGCCGCTGATCACCGCCGCCATCACGCCGTAGCGCACCTCGTGCAGCACGGTCCGCATCACCCGCCACGGCGAGGCGCCGAGCGTGACGGCGGTTTCCGCCACCCGCAGGTCGGCCGCCTGCACGGCGGCCAGCGTGAAGGCGGTCAGCACCGGCAGCGAAATGAGCACCTGTCCGGCCACGATCGCGGACTGCGAAAACAGCCAGCGGAAATCGCCAAGCGGCCCCTGGCGCGACAGGGTCAGGTAGAGCAGCAGACCGATCAGCACGGTGGGCAGCGACATCGATGCCTGCACCAGCCAGATCACAATGCGGCGCCCGGCGAAGGAGCGCGCGGCGACCAGGTAGCCGAGCAGCACCGCCAGCGGCGCGGCGAGCAGCAGCGCGAGCAGGGTGGTCTTGATGGAAAGCCAGATGATGCCCCACAGCTCGGCATCGCCGGAGAGCAGCAGGAGAAAGGCGTCGCGGATGGCGTCGAGCAAATGCATGTGAGACAGCGGTGTTTGACCGGAAAGTAACAGGGCAAGTGTGCCAGAGCGGCGGCGCTTGCGCCATCAGGTCATTACGCGATGCGCAATACCTCGGCCAGGTGCGGCTCCATGATCAGCCGCTCGCGCCCGGTCAGCGCAAGAAAATGCTTGCCGGTGCAGCGCGCCAGCAGCGACATGCCCAGCTTGTCAGCCACCATGTGGCCCATCTGCGTGGTGCCCGAGCGCGACAGCAGGAAAGGGATGCCCATCTGCGCGCCCTTGATCACCATTTCCGAGGTGAGCCGGCCGGTGGTGTAGAACACCTTGTCGTTGCCGCCGACATCGTCGAGCCACATGCGGCCGGCAATGGAGTCGACCGCATTGTGGCGGCCCACGTCCTCGACGAAATACAGCAGCTCGCCTTCGGCGGAAAACAGCGCGCAGCCGTGTACCGAGCCGGCCTGCTTGTAGATCGACTGCTGGGTGCGGATGGTGTCGACGATCTTGTACAGCATCGACTGCTTAAGCCGCGCTTCCGGCGGCAGGCTGATCTGGTCGACCTCGTCCATCAGGCCGCCGAACACCGAGCCCTGGCCGCAGCCGGTGGTCACCACCTTCTTCGAGGTGCGTTCCTCGATGTCGGCGATGCCGGTATGGGTCTTGACGGCGACCGCACTGACTTCCCAGTCGACGGTAATCGATTCGATGTCTTCCACCGAGCGCACCAGCCGCTGGTTGCGCAGGTAGCCCAGCGTCAGCGCCTCCGGCGCGCCGCCCAGCGTCATCAGCGTGACCAGCTCGCGCTTGTCGACATAGACGGTCAGCGGCCGTTCGGCGGGAATGGAGATCGTGGAAATCCTGCCGCGCTCGTCCATCACCTCGACTTCCTGCGTCAGATTGGCGGCGGCATTGGTGAGGTAGGGACGGCGTGGCATGCGGGAGGCTTTTCTGCTTGGGACGGCAACCAGTGTATCAGTGAACTGCGAATTACTTCTTGGCAGGTGCCGCCGGTGTTGCCGATGCTGCCTGCGGTGCTGGCGCCGCCTGGGGTGCCTGCGCTGCGGGTGCAGCCGGGGCGGCCGGCGCAGCTGCCGGAGCCGTGCCCGCTGCCGGCGCGGCGCCGGGCGCAGGTGCCGGAGATGCCGCCGGTGCCGCCGCAGCCACCGGCGGCGTGTACGGGCCGGGATCGGCGCAGGCCGGCGTTTCCACGCTCGGCTTCTTCGCGCCTTCCTTGTTCTTCTGGTAATAGGCGGCGGTCTTGTCCTGTGCCAGGCACAGCTTGTAGGCGGCGACCTTGTCGCCCCAGGCCGCCTTGTCCTTGGCGGCATCGGCGGCGGCCTTGGCCTCGGGTGACGGGGCGGGCAGCTTGGCGTGTACCGCGCCTGCCGTCAGGGCAAGCATTGCCATCAACGATAGAGCTTTCTTCATTGCATTCTCCCTTTACACTGCCTTGACCGGAGCACTGCCGCTTGCCGGCGGATTCGACCGTACGCGCGGCACTTCGCCGCGCTGCACCTGGTCATACCAGAGTTCATGGTGTTCCTTAGCCCAGGTGTCGTCGACATAGCCGTTGCGCATCGCTTCATAGGCGCCTTCGGTGCCGACCGTGCCCATGTAGATGTGGCCGAGCGACATCGCAAACACCAGCACCGCCGCGACCAGGTGGATCACGTTGGCGATCTGCATCGTGCCGCGGGTGTAGAGCAGGCCCGGCACCAGCATGTCGAGCACGAAGCCCGAAGCGGTGACGATCAGGCCGAGCAGCGTGACGCCGCCCCAGAACCACAGCTTCTCGCCGGCATTGAAGCGGCCGGATTTCACATGGCCGTCGCCGATGGCGCCGCCGAGGCGCCTGATCCACACGCCGTCCGAACCGTTGGGCAGGTTGTCCTTGACGAAGATGACGAACATCACGATCAGCGACAGCGAGAACAGCGGGCCGACGAAGTTGTGGATGTTCTTGCAGGCATAAGCCAGCCAGCCGAACAGCGTATGGCCAAAGACCGGCATCAGCACGTATTTGCCGAACAGCATGATCACGCCGGAAATCGCCAGCGTCAGGAAGGTGATCGCCACCGTCCAGTGGGTGATGCGCTCGAGCGAAGTGAAGCGCTCGATCAGGCGGCCGGTGCGGGCACCCTTCAGCCTGATCGGTCCCTTGATGAAATACACCGCGGCCAGCGCAACCACCGCCAGGATCAGCAGCCAGCCGCCGATCTGCGTCAGCGGGCCGTTGCGGTACTGGCGCCATGCCTCGCCGGCGGTGGTGGCGCGGTCCTGTCCGGGGAACTGCGCCTTCGGCTGGATCAGCACACCCATTTCCGCGCCCGGCAGGCTGGTGTAGTTCTTCGTACCTTCCTTGACGATGCGCCAGGTCGGCGCATTGTTGCCGGGCTGGACGAGGGTACGCTCGGCCTGGTTCTGCTTGAGGATGTCGACCGATTCGACATTGGGTGCCTGGGCTTGCACCTGCACGACAGGTGCCGCCGGTGCTGCAGTCGTTGCAGTCGTGGCGGCCGGTGCAGCTGCAGCGGCCGGCGGCTTGGTCTCCTGCGCATGGGCCGCGCCGGCGCCGAGCGCCAGCGACAAGGCCAGACCGGTAATCCATGTTTTCATGAGTGTTCCCTTCTGCGGACCTGGGCGATGCCGTCGCACCGCCGGCAGCGGCACGCTAGTTGGACTTCAGGTATTCATTCTGTGACTGTCCGCGCGTCTGCAGCTGCTTTTCCCAGCTGGCCTTGTCGCCGGCCTTCCAGCCCTGGGCCACATAGCTGTTCTTCGCGCCCTGCCAGGGCGCGGCGTCGCCGCGGTTGGTGTTGTCGGCCGTCTTGCTCTGGTCGAGTTCGCCGCAGCCGGCGAGCCCGGCCAGCAGCGCCGCGCAGGCGGCGGAGGTCAGGATGCGCATCATGACTTGGTTCCTTTCGGCGCCGTTGCATCACCGTTGGGCGCCTTGCCGTAGGCGGTGCCCCAGCCCCAGACTTCGCTTCCCTTGCCGCGCCGCAGGACGCGGTTGCGGAAGATGTCGGCCACCATGTCGCCGTCGCCGCCGAGCAGCGCCTTGGTCGAGCACATTTCCGCGCAGGCCGGCAGCTTGCCTTCGGACAGGCGGTTGCGGCCGTACTTGTCGAACTCGGCCTTGGAGCCGTTTTCCTCGGGACCGCCGGCGCAGAAGGTGCACTTGTCCATCTTGCCGCGCAGGCCGAAGGTGCCGGAGGAAGGGAACTGCGGCGCGCCGAACGGGCAAGCGTACGAGCAGTAGCCGCAGCCGATGCAGGTATCCTTGTTGTGCAGCACCACGCCTTCGTCCGTGCGGTAGAAGCAGTCGACCGGGCAGACCGCCATGCAGGGCGCGTCCGAGCAGTGCATGCAGGCCACCGAGATCGATTTCTCCTGGCCGACCAGGCCGTCGTTGACGGTCACCACGCGGCGGCGGTTCACGCCCCACGGCACCTCATGCTCGTTCTTGCACGCGGTGACGCAGCTGTTGCACTCGATGCAGCGCTCCGAGTCGCAGATGAATTTCATTCTTGCCATGTCGTCTCTCCGTCAGGCAGTAAAGCGTTCGATGTTGCAGATCGTGGTCTTGGTTTCCTGCATCATGGTCACCGAGTCGTAGCCGTAGGTGGTCGCGGTATTGACCGCCTCGCCGCGCACCACCGGGGCCGCACCCTGCGGGTAGTACTCGAGCATGTCCTTGCCCTGCCACCAGCCGGAGAAGTGGAAGGGGATGAAGGCGGTATCCGGTCCGACGCGCTGCGTGACCAGGGCTTTCACCTTCAGGCGGGCGCCGGTCGGCGTCGACACGATTACGTATTCGCCGTCGCGGATGCCGCGGTCGGCCGCCGCCTTCGGATTGATCTCGACGAAGTTGTCCTGCTGCAGTTCGGCCAGCCACGGGTTGGAGCGGGTTTCCTCGCCGCCACCCTCGTACTCGACCAGACGTCCCGAGGTGAGGATGATCGGGAATTTCTCGTAGAGCTTGGCTTCCACATTCTTCTGCTGCACCGACTTGTACAGCGTCGGCAGGCGCCAGAAGGCCGTCTTGTCGTCATGCGTCGGATACTTGGCCACCAGATCCGGACGGGTGCCGTAGAGCGGTTCGCGATGCTTCGGCACCGGGTCGGGGAAGTTCCACACCACCGCGCGCGCCTTGGCATTGCCGAACGGGTGCACACCATGCACCTTCATGCAGACGCGCTGGATGCCGCCGGACAGGTCGGTCTTCCAGTTCTTGCCCTCGGCCGCTTTCTTCTCGGCGTCGGTCAGGTCGTCCCACCAGCCCAGCTTCTTCAGCAGCACATGGTCGAATTCCGGATAGCCGGTGGTGATGTCCGAGCCCGCCGAATGCGAGCCGTCCTCGGCCAGCAGGTTGACGCCGTCGCGCTCGACGCCGAAGTTGGCGCGGAAGCAGCCGCCGCCGTCCATCACATGCTGGTTGGTGTTGTACAGGATGTGCGTTCCCGGATGTTTCATTTCCGGCGTGCCGTAGCAGGGCCAGGGCAGGCCGAAGTAGTCGCCGGTCATGTCGTAGCCGGTGGCCGCATCCTTGCCGCCCTTGCAGCGCAGCGTCTTCACGTCGAACAGATGCATGTTCTTCATGTGCGCCTTCAGGCGCTCCGGCGACTGGCCGGTGTAGCCGATGGTCCAGGTGCCGCGATTGATCTCGCGCAGCATGTCTTCCGGTTCGGGCTCCATCATGCCGCCCTTGCCCGGCACCAGCTTGATCTTGGCCACCAGCTCCTTGCCGAAGCCGAGTTTCTCGGCCAGCTGATACATGATCATGTGGTCGGTGCGCGACTCGAACAGCGGCTCGATCACTTTTTCGCGCCACTGGAGCGAGCGGTTCGATGCGGTCACCGAACCCGAGGTCTCGAACTGCGTTGCCGCCGGCAGCAGGTACACCGCACGGTTGGGATTGAGTTCCTGGCCGTCGACCTTCATCGCCGCCATCGCCGCGGTGGCCGACGGATAGGGGTCGATCACCACCAGCATGTCGAGCTTGTCGAGCGCCTTCTTCATGTCCAGGCCGCGCGTCTGCGAGTTCGGCGCATGGCCCCAGAACACCATCGCCTTGACGTTGTTGTCCTGGTCGATCAGCTCGTTCTTTTCCAGCACCGCATCGACCCAGCGCGAGACGGTGGTGCCGGATTTTTCCATCATCGCCTGCGAGGCGAACTGCTTCTTGATCCATTCATAATCCACGCCCCACACCGCCGCCCAGTGCTTCCAGGAGCCGGTGGCCAGGCCGTAGTAGCCGGGCAGGGAATCGGGATTGGGGCCGACGTCGGTGGCGCCCTGCACGTTGTCGTGGCCGCGGAAAATGTTGGCGCCGCCGCCGGAGACGCCGATGTTGCCCAGCGCCAGCTGCACCAGGCAGGAGGCGCGCACCATCGCGTTGCCGATCGAATGCTGGGTCTGCCCCATGCACCAGACCAGCGAGGACGGACGGTTCTTGGCCATGGTTTCGGCTGCCTTGTAGACCTCGGCTTCCGGCACGCCGCAGGCTTCCTCGACGCGGTCCGGCGTCCAGGACATCACTTCCTCGCGGATCTTGTCCATGCCGTAGACGCGGTCGTTGATGTACTTCTTGTCTTCCCAGCCGTTCTTGAAGATGTGGTACAGCATGCCGTACAGGTAGGGAATGTCCGAACCGGAGCGGATGCGGATGTACTGGTCGGCCTTGGCCGCGGTGCGGGTGAAGCGCGGATCGACCACGATCATCTTGGTGCCGGTTTCCTTCGCATGCAGCATGTGCAGCATCGATACCGGATGCGCCTCGGCCGCGTTGGAGCCGATATACATCACCGCCTTGGCGTTCTGCATATCGTTGTAGCTGTTGGTCATCGCGCCGTAGCCCCAGGTATTGGCGACGCCGGCGACCGTGGTCGAGTGGCAGATGCGGGCTTGGTGGTCGGTATTGTTGGTGCCGAAGAAGGACACGAACTTGCGCAGCAGCGCCGACTGCTCGTTGTTGTGCTTGGAAGAGCCGACGAAGAACACCGCATCCGGGCCGCTGGTCTTCCTGACGTCGAGCAGCTTGGCCGAGATTTCATTGAGCGCCTGGTCCCAGCTGATGCGCTGGTACTTGCCGTTGACCAGCTTCATCGGATATTTCAGCCGGTATTCGCCGTGGCCGTGCTCGCGCAGCGCCGCGCCTTTCGCGCAGTGCGCGCCGAGGTTGATCGGCGAATCGAACACCGGTTCCTGCCGCACCCAGACCCCGTTTTCCACCACCGCATCCACCGCGCAGCCGACCGAGCAGTGGGTGCAGACGGTGCGCCGCACCTCGACCTTGCCGTTGCCCGCGGGCTTGGCGCCGTCGGCCGCCCGGGCTTTCTGGATCAGGTTGAGCTGGGAAGCGGCGATGCCGGCACCGATGCCGATGCCGGAGCGCTTGAGGAAGGTACGCCGGTCCATCGTCGGCAGCGCGCGCGACAGGCTTTCGGACAGGCTGGACGTGAATCGGTTGGGCGAGCGCTGGCCCGACTGGCCTTTGCGAGTCAACAGCATGGTCGTCTCCCGTAAGGGTTGAACGTAGGGTTAAATGGTGGTGGTCCGGTAGTACTTCTTGACGTGTTCCGTCAGCCGGTAGCCGTCGCCCTGAGGCTCGGCCGGTTTATCGGCCGCTTCGGGCATGGGCGGCTTGGAAGTAAGTTTTGCGGCAATGCCGGCCGCGGCGGCCAGGCCCAGTCCCGCAAAGAAGGTCCTGCGGGCAACCTTGTTTTGCTCTGCCATGATGTCTGTCTCCTGGAGCGTCATTCGCTCTGCTTGCTATATATATTGGAATCGTTTTAATGCACGCTTATTGTGCATTTCAAAGTAGCACAATTTTTCGGGAAATGCACTGATTAGAACATTTGTCCATGCAAATTAATTGCACATGAAAAACTTTCATCTATGCATCAATGCTGCAATGGTCTCCATGCCCTCCGCTACTGTACAAACTCTTGCAGCAAGGTGTGCTACGGGCACGGCAGCATGAACGACGCGAGGCAGAGCCGTTTGGTTTATCCCGGTCGACGGCCGCGCACCGCCGACCATGACTTGTATCCTGTATCTATTTTCCAGCCTGCGCTGAGGCAAGGTGCAAAAGCTTGTCTGCAGCGTTGTTTGCCGCTCCGGTTTCCATCTTTATCTGATATTGCGTATCGCCGAATTCGGGTGGTGCGAATTGCGTGTCCGAAGTGATTCGGGCAGTGCAAAGAGCTTTATGTAATTTAATGATGCAGTCGACAAAGGTCCGGAAGCGTTCCGATCGGGCGAATTCACATGGATCGGGATCGGGGACCTTGCACCGGGTCAAACCCAATAAATCGTGAGAGGCATGCATCCCAAGAAAGAGTGAAACGGATTGCTCCAGTCTGCTTTGGCACGATTCGATGCTGGGCTGTTCTCCTGTCCGCATGGCATGATCCAACCGGCTCAGATCGCGTCGAACCTGTTGTAGATGCTTTACCAGCTCCTCTTGTTGCTCCCGATCCAGGAGAATCAATACTCCTCTCGCTGCAAGGACCATATCTTCACGCGTCGATTCGGCGAACAAGGGATATTGAGCCCGTTCAGGCAGTTGGGAATCGGCCGGGACAATCGAAATTCCCGCGGCGCGTCTGGCAGACGTGCCGGCATCGGAAAGCGCCCCTCGTTTCATATACATGCGGTCATGTACGGCAGTCCAGTTCACAGATTCTCTCGGGAAGGGAGGAGCCGCTTCATACCAGGCGGATGACAATAGTTCGCGCTTCGTCCATCCTCTAACCGTCTGCGGCAAGCTCCAATCTGCATCGGACGATGCTGAGACTGTTATCACTCGGGGTTGCCTCGGGGAGTGGCCACTGGCTGTAGCCGGACGCAACATCAGGCGATTGCTTCCTTCCCTTGGAGCGGCGGCACGCGACTGGCGAGGTGGAGTGTCCTTTCCCTTCACAACGTGAAGTCGCTGGCCCTCCGGATCGACGTCCTTTCCGGCGATATTCAGGCTCAAAGGCGCATAGACCTGCGGCAGGCAGGCCGGAATACCTATCAGCATCATGAAAGGTGGATGCTTTCCTGCGGCAATGTCGCCTCTGTATTGAGCAATGGCGTCGATGACTCCCTGATCGAGTGTGAAAGCGCCGTTCAACTCAGCGTTTTTGACCGTTTCCATTGCGTTGCGGATGGTCAGCGTCTTGCCCTGGAATTCCAGATGAATCGTGTCGTGCTCACTTGCCTTGTCCGGAAAAAGTTTGAAGGAATCCTTTAGCCTCAGGTTATCGGGAACGATCACGAGCGGCGGCAGCCCTGTATATATTTGCAATCTGGCGTGATGCGACGGGGCGAATTCCGGCTGTGCGCAACCCATTGTGGCAAGCATGGGAAACCAGCCTTTGGACGGATTCGCGACTTGCGGATATTTGGTCGGAATGGCAGGGTGCCCTGCAACTGCTTCCATAGTGGCATGAGCATTCCGAGACTGAATGGAAGAAGGCACATTGGCGGGTTGAGCAGGCCCGCGCAGCCTGCCCAGGCCGGTTGTATTGAACATAGGAAAGCCTCTGGAAGATAGATGAAAACATGCAACTGCACTGCGCACCGGCGGAATTGCCTGTCACGCCGGCAATGCGCAGTTGAGTGGTTGCAAGTTTCAAATAGTTCCATCTGGGCACTTCATAAAACTTGAAACGTGCCCGAGCGCAGCATCAAGCCATGTCGAATGCCTGCATCTCCACCTCAAAAAAGCTCTTCGCCAGCTGTGCGACGGCAGCATAAAAGCCTGCCTGCGGGTAAGCGAGAATGGCATCGCACATCTGCACGACCCAGGGCTGCATGTGGTCTGCGAAGAACTGCTTCTGCGCCGCCAGGTTCGCGTGCAGCGCGTCATCGGAAGCGATCAGGTAGCGCATCACTTCACACAGCGCGGCGATATGGTCCTCGCTTTCCGGCACCTGCTCGTCGCGCTGCAGGCCGAGCCGGGCGAGGTCCTCGCGCAATGCGGCCAGTGGCTTCTCCATCAGGAAGCCAGACAGATAGAAGGAGCCGTAGAGCATCAGCTCGGGCTTGCCCACGCCGATGAACAGCGACTCGTACAGCTCGCGCAGCGACTCGGCATCGGACCGCCTGCTGGCGGCGGCAAGCTCGCGCCAGGCCTGCTGCAGGATGCCGTCGCCTTCGTTGGGCGAAGACGCGATCGCCGCCAGCAGTTCGGCCGGCGGCGGTGCATAGAACAGGGCGGCCAGCAAGCCGTAGAGGTCGGCGCGGGCGGTTTCCTCGCCCTGGTCGGGAGCTTCGAATTTGAGCGCTTGGGCAGTGGTCATGGGCTGGTC
Source organism: Noviherbaspirillum malthae (assembly GCF_015352985.1). Classification (GTDB taxonomy): domain Bacteria; phylum Pseudomonadota; class Gammaproteobacteria; order Burkholderiales; family Burkholderiaceae_D; genus Noviherbaspirillum; species Noviherbaspirillum malthae. The sequence continues at coordinate 78,486 of NZ_JACYXF010000007.1, forward strand.
GGGTATCGGTACGGTTGGCCCGGAAGCGAAGCGCTCATCGCTTCACTTCCAGAATCGAGGCTTCCTTCTTGTTTTCCATCATGTCGATCACGCGGCAGTCGGAACACATCTTCAGCCGCTCGATGTTGCCGGCGAAGGCGCCGTGCAGCGACAGCTTGGACAGCATGTTCTCGATCATCTGCAGCGTGCCGAAGGGCTTGCTGCAGCGGATGCAGTGGTAGGGCTGCGCTTCATTGAGCACCGCCGGCTGCTTCGCCGCGTCGCCCAGCAGCAGGCGCGGGGTCAGGCTGATCGCGTTTTCCGGGCAGGTCGTCTCGCACAGGCCGCACTGCACGCAGTTCTTTTCGATGAAGCGCAGCTGCGGCAGGTTGGGATTGTCGAGCAGCGCCGATTCCGGGCAGGCGCCGACGCAGGACATGCACAGCGTGCAGGCCGACGCATTGACGCTGACGCTGCCGAAGGGCGCGCCGGCGGGCAGCGCGACCTCGGTGCGGGGAGCGGGCGCATATTTCAACAGATGCTCGAACACGAATTCCAGCGTGGTGCGCTTTTCCGAGGCGATGTTGAAGACGGCCCGCTGCGCGGGCACGGCAACAGGCGGGCGCAACTGGAACTCCTGCAATTTCCTGTCGAGTTCGCGAGCGTTCGATGCGCGCAGCAGCTCGATATGCCGGCCCTCGTAGCCGAGCCCGTTGAGGATGGCCTGCGCCACCTCGATCTGCTTTTCCAGCGCTTCCAGGTACTGCGGCGCTTCCTCGCCGCTGGCAAGCACCAGCACATTGGCGGCGCCGTGGGCGATCGCGCCCAGCCAGCCGTCGATGCCGACCGATGCCACATGATGCAGCTCCACCGGCATCAGCCGCGCGGGCAGGCCGCGCAGCGCGCCGGTGCCGGCCAGGCGGCCGAGTTCGAGCAGCATCTCGGCGCCGCGTTCCTGGCTGTGCAGCAGCAGCGCCGGCTGATGTCCGCCTGCTCCCGCATAGGCCGCGAGCATGGTCTTGATGCGGCGGCCGAGGTCGGTTGCGCGCGGATAGGCATAGCTGAGCGCGCCCGACGGGCACACCGTGGTGCAGGCGCCGCAGCCGACGCAGAGGTTGGGATTGACCTTGATATGGTTGCCGGCATGGCCGATCGCCTGTGCCGAGCAGACCTCGACGCAGGCATTGCAGCCGATCGCCTGGTTGCGGCTGTGCGCGCAGATCTTTTCCTTGTAGACGAAGAACTTCGGCTTGCTGAACTGGCCGACCAGCTGCGTCATCTGCACGGCCTGCTCGGCCTGGGCGAAGGGATCGGCGCCGGGTGCGAAATAGCCCTGCGGCGGCTGGTGCAGGGTGATCAGCGGCTGGTCGGACAGATCGAAGACCAGGTCGAAGTCGCCGCCGCGCTGCGTCTCTTCACGCTGGAAATCGATGGCACCGATGGCGCCGCAGGCTTTCATGCAGTCGCGGTGCGAGGTGCAGGCATCGAGATTGATCTGGTAGTTCAGGTCGATCGCGTTCTCGGGGCAGGCCGACACGCAGGCGTTGCAGCGGGTGCAGAGTTCGAGATCGATGGGATTGGCCTGCTGCCAGCTCACCTTGAAGGCGCCGAGCCAGCCGTCGACGCTGACCCTGGTGCCTGAGAACACCGGCATGCTGCGTTCGAGCAGCGGATGCCCGGCATCGCCGGAGGTCAGCAGCACGCTCACCTGCAATTGGGAAGACAGGCGCCTGGCCCAGGGCAGCACCCGCGCCGCCGGGCCGATCAGCAGCGCCTGGCCGCCGGAATCGTAGTCCACCGTAGGCACCGGCTCGGGATCGGGCAGCGCGGCGGCCGCCAGCAGCGCTGCCATCTTCGGCAGCGACTGCTTCGCCTCCTTGCCCCAGCCGCCGGACTCGCGCAGGTTGACGAAGCGGATCGGCGCGACCGCCTGCTTCTGTTCGGCGAGTTCGCTGAACAGGGCCTGCTCCTGGGTGCAGCCGACCACGACGCGGTCGACGCCGTCCAGCGCTTCGAGATAGCCGCCGACTTCGCGCCGGCAGAGCTGGCTTGCGGGTGCCAGCGGCGGGGTGCCGAGCACCTCGCCCAGTGCCGCACCGGCCGCCGCATTGAGCGGCATGGTGTGGTTGCAGCTGCAGACTTTATATTGGGTCGTCATGTGAAGCCTGGTTCCGAGTTCTGTTGATGTCCTGAGCCTGTTCCTCGCCGGCCTCGGGATTGGCGCCGGCAGCCGCCGATGCGGCAGGCGCTGCGGAGTCGGATGGCTCGGCGGGTTCGGCCGACTCTGCGGGGTGGGCGGTATCGGGTGCTTCCACTGCCTGCTGCAGCAGGCGCATCAGCGGGTTCTCGATCTGCGACAGCGGATCGAGCAGCGCCTGCGCATGATTCAGGGCCGACAGGATCTGCGGCGTCATCGGCTGGAACTTGCTGTAGTCGTCGATGTAGACGTCCAGCCCGTCCATCACATTGAAGTGCGGATCGGCGAACAGCTTCTTCATCGCCGAGCGGCGCACGTTCTCGTCCACGCCGCGCGCAACAAACGGCTTGAAGTCGGAGTCGGGCGTCAGCGCGGCGACCTCTTCGAGCGTGGGCGGCGGACGGGGCGTGTCTTCAGCGGGAGCGGGCTGCACGGTCGGTGCTTCGGCGGCGGCCTGCTGTCTTTCCTCGGCCGCTTCCGCATTGCGCTTGGACCAACGCGCGAAAAAGCTTTCAGCTTCCATGAACCTTTCCTTCCTCGCTTGCCATCTGCGCCACGCCCGCGCCGCCTTCGAAGGAAGGCTTGCGCCGCTTCTTCTTCGGCTCCGGACGGTAATGCCGTTCCACGAACAGGCGCAGGTGATCGACGATTTCGGCCGGCGCGGGCAGGGTATCGACGCGTTCGCCGCCATCCATCAGCCGCGCGGCTTCGTTGTACGACAGCGTCACCTGCCGAGGCACCGCGACTTCGGCACCGTCGATCTCTTCCATGCGCCACATGATGAACCAGCAGGGAACGGGCGAGTCGATGTTGAGAAAATAGCCTTCCGCCTCGTCGGTGTACAGGCGGACTTCGAAACCGCCGAACAGCCAGCGGGTATCGGCTTCGTCGCTGCGCAGGCAGCGCATGGACTGCTGGTCCGGCAGGGGCATGCCGATGGAAAGCTCGATGGGCTTCCATTGATAGGGTTGCCAGCGGTTGGCGAGCGCGGTGCGCTGCATGACCACGGCGACCGTCAGGGCTTCTGTCTCCATCTTGTCCTCAGGGCTCGTGGCGGCCCTTAATGCGTTAAAGCGTGTGGCGAATTATGCTGACGTAATAGTGCGCCAAAAAAAAGAAAATTGCAGGTGGTTTTTGCAATCCCGCACCGGCCAGATGAAAATTTTTCCTGTTGCCGGTTTGTAAGGATGTTGAAAGGGAAAGCTGCAGGAAAGGGAGCCGGCATGAGCGCCTCGCGGTGCTCATGCCGGGGAAGGGAGGGTTTCAGTCGTTCTTGATCACGATGCTCGGGAACTTGCTGCTCATGTCCTTTGCCTTTTCCGCAACCTTGACCGCCACCTTGCGCGCGATGGCCTTGTAGATGTCGGCGACCTGGCCATCCGGGTCGGCCACCACGGTCGGACGGCCGGAATCGGCCTGCTCGCGGATCGACATGGTCAGCGGCAGCGCGCCGAGGAAATCCACGCCGTAGTCGGCGCACATCTTTTCGCCGCCGCCCTGGCCGAAGATCGGTTCCGCATGGCCGCAGTTGGTGCAGATGTGCACGCTCATGTTTTCCACGATGCCGAGGATGGGAATGCCGACCTTCTCGAACATCTTCAGGCCCTTGCGCGCATCTAGCAGGGCGATGTCCTGCGGCGTTGTAACGATCACCGCGCCGGTCACCGGCACCTTCTGCGACAGCGTCAGCTGCACGTCGCCGGTACCCGGCGGCATGTCGACGATCAGGTAGTCGAGGTCGCGCCAGTTGGTCTGCTCCAGCAGCTGCTGCAGCGCCTGCGTGACGATGGGGCCGCGCCAGACCATGGGTTCGTCGGGATCGATCATGAAGCCGATCGACGACACCTGCAGGCCGTGGTTCTCCAGCGGCTCCATGGTCTTGCCGTCGACCGATTCGGGACGGGCGTTGATGCCCATCATCATCGGCTGCGACGGGCCGTAGATGTCGGCATCAAGGATGCCCACCTGCGCGCCCTCGGCCGCCAGCGCCAGCGCCAGGTTGACCGCGGTGGTGGACTTGCCGACGCCGCCCTTGCCCGAGGCGACGGCGATGATGTTCTTGACGTTGGGCATCAGCTTGACGCCGCGCTGCACGGTGTGGGCGATGATCTTCGAATAGACGTTGACGCTGACGTTGCCCGCGCCCTCCAACGCGCGCACCGCGGTGATGACCGACTTGCGGATGGCGTCCAGCTGGCTCTTGGCCGGGTAGCCGAGTTCGACGTCGAGCATGACGTCGGCGCCGTCGAGGCGGATGTTCTTTGCCGACTTGCCCGACACGAGGTCCTTGCCGGTATTGGGGTCGATGACCTGGGACAAGGCGGCCTTGACTGCTTCAATCGAAATGCTCATTGCTTCTCCTGAATAGATGGCTGAAGTCTAAACCAGATTGCCGCCGGCGCGCTCGCATTTGCGTGCCGGCTTCATCGGTTCGCCCGCCTGGGGCCGCATCAATCGACAGAGCAAGGATGCAGGAATTACAATGTCCGCCACCCTGCTGACTTATCCCGGACTTCCAGAGACTGATAATGACGATCGCACCTGAACAGATTACCGGACTCATCCTTGCCGGCGGACGCGGCTCCCGCATGGGCCATGTCGACAAGGGCCTGCAGACCTTCCGCGGCGCGCCGATGGTGTTGCATGCCATCATGCGCCTGTCGCCGCAGGTCGGCCCGCTGATGATCAATGCCAACCAGAACATCGGCCCCTATGAAGGCTTCGGCCTGCCGGTCTGGCCCGACCAGCTCGGCGGCTTCGAAGGTCCGCTCGCCGGCCTGCAGACCGGCCTCTTGCATTGCGAGACCGATTACCTGGTGACCTCGCCCTGCGACTCGCCTTTCCTGCCGCAGGACCTGGTGGCGCGGCTTGCCGCCGAACTCGAGGCGCAGGATGCGGAACTGGCGGTGGCGGTCACCGAAGAGGACGGCCGCCGGCAGGCCCATCCGGTGTTCTGCCTGATGAAGACCTCGGTGCTGCCCAGCCTGACGGCTTTCCTGCAGGCCGGCGAACGCAAGATCGACAAGTGGTATCGCGGCTTGAGATTCGTGGAAGTGCATTTCCCCGACGACGCGGCCTTCCGCAACATCAATACGCTCGAAGAACTGCGCCGCTTCGAACCCGTCTAGGCTCTTCAGCTATCCAGGCCTTCCCGGTTTTTCCTTTCCAACGTCTTCCGAATCCTACGCCGCCATGCCAAGCCTGTCCGAAGTCATCAGCTGCCTGTCCGATTACGATCCCAATGCCTTGCCGGTCGCCCAGGCCCAGCGCATCATCCGCGATGTCGTCTCGCCGGTGGAAGCCGTGGAAAAGGTGGCGCTGCGCAGCGCGCTCGACCGCGTGCTGGCGCACGACATCATTTCGCCGATCAATGTTCCGCAGCATGACAATTCCGCGATGGACGGCTATGCGGTGCGCGGCGCGGACCTCGGCGCGGATGCCGCCACGCTGCAGATCATTGCCACCATCCATGCCGGCGGCAGCTTCGACGGCGAGGTGGGAGCCGGCGAGTGCGTACGCATCATGACCGGCGCGCCGATGCCCAAGGGCTGCGATACCGTGGTGCCGCAGGAATTCACGCAGGCCGGGGGCGAAGGCCGGGTCGTGATTCCCGCCGGCGTGGTCAAGACCGGCGACAACCGGCGCCTGCGGGGCGAAGACCTGGAAGCCGGCAAGCCGGCGCTGTCGGCGGGAAAAATATTGCGCCCGGCCGACCTCGGCCTGCTGGCTTCGCTCGGCATCGCCGAGGTGCCGGTGCGGCGCCGGCTGCGCGTGGCTTTCTTTTCGACCGGCGACGAATTGCGCTCCATCGGTGAACCGCTCGACGCCGGCTGCGTCTATGACAGTAACCGCTACACCCTGTACGGCATGCTGAGCCGGCTCGGCTGCGAAATCGTCGACATGGGCGTGGTCAAGGACGATCCTGCTTCACTGGAAGAGGCGTTCCGCATCGCCTGTGAAAGCGCCGACGCGGTCATCACTTCTGGCGGCGTCTCGGTGGGCGAGGCCGATTACACCAAGCAGATGATGGCCAAGCTGGGCGACGTGACCTTCTGGACCATCGGCATGCGGCCCGGCCGACCCATGGCTTTCGGAAAGATTTCCTCCAATGGAAGAAGCGCCTGCCTGTTCGGCCTGCCGGGCAACCCGGTCGCGGTGATGGTGACCTTCTATTTCTTCGCGCGCGATGCGCTGCTGCGCATGATGGGCGCGCAGGAAGCCAGGCTTCCGCTCATGCGCGTGGCCTCGCAGTCGGCCATCCGCAAGAAGCCCGGACGCACCGAATACCAGCGCGGCATCGTGGCCGTCGGCGAGGACGGCGTGCAGCGGGTGCGCATCACCGGCGCGCAAGGCTCGGGCATCCTGCGCTCGATGTCCGAAGCCAACTGCATCGTGGTGCTGCATCATGACCAGGACAGGGTCGAAGCCGGCGACATGGTCGACGTGCTTCTGTTCGAAGGACTGGTCTAGCAGAAATCCCTTCATCACGGCCCCGAGGCTTATCCCGCATCAGGCTTTTCACCGGAACAGCCCCGGCATGCCCTTGTCAAACCGATGACATATTTTTGGACATCAAGACAAGAGCAAGAGGGGCGACATGATCAAACTGGAGCAGGTGCATCTCCTTGAGGCAAGCCTCGGCGGGCAGGAAGGCAGCTCGGCGATGGCGCAGATCAAGGCGGAGCCCAGCAAGCTGCCCCCGCTGCCGCCGGATGCGATGATCATCATTCCGGTGCGCTATCTCGTGCTGTTTCCGGGCATGATCGTGCCTATCAGCGTCGGCCGCGAAAGCTCGATCGCCGCCGCGCAGGAAGCCGTACGCGGCGGACATGACATCGGCCTGCTGCTGCAGCATGATTCGGAACTCGAGTCGCCGCGCGCCGACCAGCTCTATCAGGTAGGCACCGCCGCCAGCATCCTGCGCTATCTCACCTCGGAAGAGGGCGGCCATTACATCGTGTGCCAGGGGCAACAGCGCTTTCGCATCATCGAGTTCCTCGACGGCTATCCTTTCTATGTCGCCCGCGTCGAACACCTGACCGGTGCCACGGAGCAGGGGCCCGATATCGCGGCGCGCCTGCACCAGCTCAAGCAGTTGTCCACCGAAATCATCGACCTGCTGCCGCAGGCGCCGCCGGAACTGGCCGCCGCCGCGCAGAACATGAGTTCGGCTGCGGAACTGGCCGATTTCGTCTGCGGCCTGGTGGATCTGCCGCTGGTCCAGAAGCAGCAGATACTCGAGACGCGGGAGTTGCTGCCGCGCCTCGATCACGTGATCGGCCATCTCGCCGAGCGCATCGAAGTGCTGCGCCTGTCCGAGGAAATCAACGCGCAGACCAAGGAGCGCATGGAAGACCGGCAGCGCGAATTCCTGCTGCGCGAACAGCTCAAGACCATACAGCATGAACTGGGCGAGGCCGAAGCGGGGGATGCCGAAGTCGAGAAACTGGCCGAAGCCATCGACAAGGCCGGCATGCCGCACGAGGTGGAAACGCATGTGCGCAAGGAACTGCAGCGGCTGCGCCGCATGCCGGAAGCGGCCGCCGAGTATTCGATGCTGTGCACCTACCTGGAGTGGATGACCGAGCTGCCGTGGGCGATACGCAGCGAAGACCGCATCGACATCGCCGAGGCGCGCCGCATTCTCGACGAAGACCATTTCGGGCTCGACAAGGTCAAGCGGCGCATCCTCGAACATCTCGCCGTGCGCAAGCTCAATCCCGAGGGCAGGAGCCCCATCCTGTGCTTCGTCGGTCCGCCGGGCGTCGGCAAGACCTCGCTCGGACAAAGCATCGCCCGCGCCACCGGCCGCAAGTTCGTGCGGGTGAGCCTGGGCGGCGTGCATGACGAGGCCGAAGTGCGCGGACACCGGCGCACCTATGTCGGCGCGCTGCCGGGCAACATCATCCAGGCGCTGCGCAAGGCCGGCACCCACAACTGCGTGATGATGCTCGACGAGATGGACAAGCTGGGCAGCGGCGGCATGCACGGCGATCCTTCCGCCGCCCTGCTGGAAGTGCTCGATCCCGAGCAGAACACGTCGTTCCGCGACAACTACCTGGCCCAGCCTTTCGATCTGTCGAAGGTGATGTTCATCGGCACCGCCAACATGCTCGACACCATTCCCGGACCGCTGCTCGACCGCATGGAAGTGCTGCACCTGCCCGGCTATACCGCCGAGGAAAAGGCGCAGATTGCGCGCCGCTACGTGATTCCGCGCCAGCTCGAAGCCGACAGCATCACCGCGCAGCAATGTGAACTTGGCGACGGCGCGCTCGATGCGCTGATCCGCGACTACACCCGCGAGGCCGGCGTGCGCAACCTGGAACGCGAGATCGGCAACGTGTTCCGCCATGTGGCGATGCGCATCGCAGAGGGGAATACACAGACCGTACGCATCAAGGAAAGCGACCTGGCTGAAATCCTCGGCCCGAGAAAATACGAAAGCGAACTTGCCATGCGCACCAGCCTGCCGGGCGTGGCCACCGGCCTGGCCTGGACCGCGGCCGGCGGCGAGATCCTGTTCATCGAAGCCAGCCGCACGCCGGGCACCGGCAAGCTCATCCTCACTGGGCAGCTCGGCGACGTGATGAAGGAAAGCGCCCAGGCGGCGCTCACTTTGGTCAAGGCGCATTGCGCGGAACTGCAGATCGATGCCGAGCTGTTCGAGAAGCAGGATATCCACGTGCACGTGCCGGCCGGCGCAATGCCCAAGGACGGCCCGAGCGCCGGCGTGGCGATCTATGTTGCGCTGACCTCGCTGGTGCGCGACCGCCCGGTCTGCAGCGATTGCGCGATGACCGGCGAGATCAGCCTGCGCGGCATGGTGCTGCCGGTGGGCGGCATCAAGGAAAAGGTGCTGGCTGCCTTGCAGGCGGGCATCCGGGTGGTGATGCTGCCGGCGCGCAATCGGAAGGATATCGATGATATTCCGGAAGCTGCCCGGCAGCAGCTGCGCTTCGTGTGGCTGGAGACGGTTGACGAGGCGCTGCATGAGGCGATCGGGAATTTGATTATCGGGGATTTGGCGTGAGTGGACGTAGCAGGGGTTTCGCAACGCAAGCGTTGCGCCTGCGGAGTCGGAGCCGCCTGCAAGCGGCGAGGTGGACCGTAGCAGGGGTTTCGCAACGCAAGCGTTGCGCCTGCGGAGTCGGAGCCGCCTGCAAGCGGCGAGGTGGAAGGTGGCGCAGTAAAGAATGTTCCTCCCCCTTCAAGGGGGAGGCTAGGAGGGGGATGGGGTTAAATGGCGCAGCTGCACCCCATCCCCACCCTAACCCTCCCCTTGAAGGGGAGGGAATACTTATGTCTTGACGGACTGGACAAGCCCTTAACTTTTCAAGGGGACCGTAACGGTGCAATACTCTCTCGCATCATCCTGAATCCGTTCTACTTCCACCATTATCTTTTGCACCAACCTCGCATTAACCAGCGGCGCATACGCAATCTCCCGCTCCTCCAACCGCACCCGATAACCCGCAAACAAGGCGGCCATCGCTTCCGCAGCCAGCGCCTCCGCAAAATGCCGCGCCGCGCACCGATGCATGCCGTCGCCGAAGGCAAGATGCGTCTCATTGCCCGCACGCCGCGGATCAAACTCATCCGGCCGTTCAAACATGGCCGGATCGCGATTGGCCGCCGCGAGCACCAGCAGCACCGTATCGCCTCTGCGCAGCAGGCTGCCGCCAATCTGCATATCTTCCGTCAGCACCCGCCGCGTATTGTGGATGGGCGGATCGAAGCGCAGGGTCTCCGTCACCCATGCCCGCCACTGCGCAGCATCCAGCCGTGCCGGAGCCTCGGCTTGCCGCATTGCCTGCAGTAGCACATTCGCAAGCAGCCCGCGTCCGGCATCCACGCTCTGGATCAGCATGCCGATCAGATTGGCGTTCAGGACCGCGCGGGTTTCTTCATCATCTTCCGGCACAAGCAGGCCGGAGCAGCTGCGCAAGTGTCTATCGACAACCGGATACACGGCATCGATCACCTCATCGACATCGGCAAGCTGCTGCGGCGACTTGTTCGGCAGCATGACCTGCGTCAGGCGGGCGCCGAGAGGCAGCAGCCGTTCGATGTCGCCGCCGGCAAAGCCGAAGCCCTTCAGCACCGCCAGCAGCGGAAGCCGAGTGCAGACTGCATCCACCCAATCGACTCGGGCTGCATCGCCGAGCAGCTCATTGAGCAAGCCGGCCACGGCGGGAGGCCGCAGCTGCTCGAACAGGCGCATCAACACCTGGCGGAACCCCGCATGCGAAGGCGGATTGGCCAGGCGTGCCAGCCTGCCGGCAACCAGCCGGGCAGTGGCGCCCAGTTGCCGTTCGCTGTCGGGATTGAGCGCCGGAATATGCGCGGCTTCGCTTTGCAGCAGCCGCTTGCAGTCGGCATGCCGGTACACGGCCCAGATGCGGTTCGCCTCGTCCCATGCGACCGGCTGGTCGAGCAGATGGCGCCGGTACATCGTGAAAGGATCGGCAACATCCGATTGCGAAAACAGCAGGTTCTCCATGTGCCTCCTCCCTAACCGCGCGCAACCGCGGGAAAATGCTGCGGCGCCTGCACCCGGTCGAACAGCCCGTAGTCGCGCAGCACTTCGCCGTAGCGCAGGCCGTCCCGACGCTCGTCGGCGGCATCGGCAAGTCCGATATGCCTGCTCTCGTTCACCAGGCTCTGGAAACGCCTGCCGGCGGCAGGCACCGGCGGATTGTTCTGGAGCACGATCAGCGGCAACGCCGATGCGGCCGGGATGCCGTCATGCATGCGCACCACCCGCAGCCGGTAATCGTCGAACACGCCGCCGCGCCCGGCTTGCTGGGCCGCATGATGGTCGCCGTGGCCGCGCCACCGGACCAGCGCGGCTTCGTGCTCCCAGAATGACAGCGACAGTATCCAGCCGGGATCGGTGAGGCAGCGGAAACGCTCGATGGAAACAAAGCCCTCGATCTCGTCGAGATGCGGACGCAGTGCCGCGGCGGTATCGAGATAGCGTTGATAGCCGGAAGGCGAGGGCAGGACTTCGAAGACGACGGCGAACATGAAACACCTCCATGAAAGAGGTTCCGATGTTAGGATCTTTTTTCCGCCGATATTTCATCACGAGGTGAAGCATGGAATCCGCACTCCAGATTGCAAGAATGGCCGCTCTCCTGGGCGATCCGGCGCGCGCGGCCATGCTCTGGCTGCTGATCGACGGCCGGGCGCGGCCTGCGGGCGAGCTGGCGTTTGCCGCCAACGTGTCGGCGCAGTCGGCCAGCGGCCACCTGGCCAAGCTGGTGGAGGCCGAGCTGCTGCGCGTCGAGACGCAGGGACGGCACCGCTACTATTGCCTGGCCAGCCATACCGTCGGCATCGCGCTGGAATCGCTGGCAGCAATTGCGCCGCAGCCGGTGCCGCGCGCGCTGCCCGAGTCAAGGGTGACGCCACCGGCCATGCGCTTTGCCCGCAGCTGCTACGACCATCTGGCCGGCGAACTGGCGGTACAGATGCTGGCGCACTTCGAGGAAACCGGCTTGCTGTCGAGCAGCGAAAAGCAGATGGCATTGTCCGTCGAGGGCGAGAAGGTATTTCGCCGTTTCGGCATCGACATGGATGCCCTGCGCGGCGCGCGGCGCCAGCTCGCCTGCGGCTGCCTCGACTGGAGCGAGCGCCGCTTCCATCTCGGCGGCGCGCTGGGTGCGGCGCTGCTGCAGTCGCTGGTGGAGAGGAAATGGCTGCTGCGGGGGCGAGAGGCGCGGGTCTTGCAGCTCACGCCGCGCGGCAGGCAGGGATTGAAGGAAGCCTTCGGCGTGGAAGCTTGAATCAATGGATCAGCCGCCGAGTGCCACATCCCCCGCTGCAGCCGAACGGCTGCCCGGCAGCGGCAGGTTGCTGCGGCCGCGATAGGCGAACACCACTGACGTCTTCACCGACTCGCCGTTGTTGCGGCCGGCCGCGTGGAACAGGCCGCTGTGGAAGAACAGCACGTCGCCCGGCTGCAGCTCGACCGTGATGCCGCGCGCGAAGATCGCCTGGTTCTCTTCCACGTCCGGCCGCAGGAAATCGAGGTCGTCGAGCTGTTCGCGGCGGATGTCGAGCCGGTGCGAGCCGGGAATCACCCTGAGCGCGCCGTTGGATTCGACTTCGCTGCCCAGCGCCAGCCAGACCGAGATCAGTTCGTTGCGCATGAACGACCAGTAGCGGATGTCGCGGTGCCAGCCGGTCGCCGTGCCGAAGTTGGGATGCTTGGTCATCACGCAGTTGTGGTGAGCCAAGGTCAGATTGACCGGTTCGCCGATCAGCTGCCGCAGCCATTCGGCAATGCGCGCATCCTCGGCCCAGCCGCGGAATACCGGATCGCGCTGGTAAGCCGCGCGCAGCCGCCGCACCGTCCTGCCGCCCGGCGCATCGAGGGAAGCGGGCGCGCCGGCATAGCCGACCTCGGCTTCATACTCCACCGGCGCTACCTGATCCCGCAGATGCGCCAGCGTGACGGCCTGCATCGCCGCGCGGGCTTCCGGCGAAGCCAGTCCCTTGAATACGAGATAACCATCCCGGTTGAATTGTTCGACTTGCGCTGCGGAGAGCGGCATCTCGTTGTCCTCCTTGGGTGCTGAGCGATGCAGATATCGTCAAAGACTCAACGTTAGCGCAAATCGCCGGGAAGTGTGCAAAGCGGAGCCATTCAGGCATGCGCCGGCGAAATGCCGAATCCGGCCGAGCCGGATCAACCGCGGATCATTGCAGCGAGACGTCGCGCTGCAGCGCGCTTTCCAGCCTGACTTCGATGCGCATCTGGCTTTTCACCGGCTTGCCGTCGAGCTGGCCGGGCAGGAAGCGGGCGCGGGCGAATGCTTCGATCAGCCGCTGCGCATGCGCCTCGGGCAGCACCGACTGTTCGGCGGCGACGCGATCGATGCCGCCGTCCTCGTTGATGAACAGCCGCAGGATCACGGTCTGGGCGGGAACGCCTTCGAAGGCGAGGCCCGGGGTGGCGTCTTCAAGCACCGCGGGGCGGACGCTCAGTTCGCGCAGCAGGTAATAGCGCGGCTCCGGCAAGCTGCCGGCGGCCGTCTCGGCAAGCCGGGACGGCTGCGGCGCATCGGGCATGCTTTCGGGAACGGCGGCCGGCGCGGCAACCGGAACCGGCGGCCGGTGCGAGATCGTCCTCAGCGTCCTCACCGCACGCGCAGCCGGCACCGGCGCAACCGTTGGAACCTGCCGCTGCTGCAGCCGGGGCGGCGGCATCGGTGAAGCAGCCGCAGGCGGCGGGAGAGGCTGTGCCAGGCTGACCTGCAGCACGCGCGGCGCTTGCTTCTGCGTGCTGGCAGAGGCGCCGTGCGAGCCCATGTGCTGGGCCAGCAGCAGAAGCGCCGCCAGGTGTGCCGCAACGGAAAGGCAAAGCGGGAGCGGCCGGTACAGCCGCTCCCGCTTGCCCGCCGTTGCTGCTGCGGCCATCCTTGCCTTAGTCCAGCAGTTCGCGCCAGGAGACGCGCTTGGCGTCGCCGTCGCCGTTCGGATTCGAGCTGGGATCGTCGACGCTGCCGATGGTGCCGCCGGTATCGGTGACCACGGTGACCGTCTTTCCGGTGGTGAGCTTGATGGTCTTGATGCCGGCGACCAGCGCATTGGCGCTCAGGCGGCGGCCTACCATGCCGGATGCCGCGCTCTTCACGTATTGGCCGGTCTTGTAGTCGAAGGAGTACAGCCAGGCATAGCCGCCCACGTTGCAGGCATTGACATCGGGAACGTTGGCCGCCACCGTCAGCAGGCCGAGCTGCTGCTGCATGTCGACGTTGACGCGCTCGCCGGGCGACTCGCTGTTCGGATTCAGGTCGACATACCAGCCCGACTTGGTCGACCAGTCCACATCGTTGGTCGACGAGGTGCGGATCTTCTCGCCGCTGGCGCCGGTGAGCGTGGTCAGGGTCTGCTTGACCAGCACGCCGGCGCCGCGCACCTGCCCGAGACCGGTTCCCGTCAGGTTGTCCTTGAAGGAATAGACCGATTGCTGGCTGGTGTCGCCGAGGTCGGTCAGGCCGAGATAGCGGCCGGTTGCCACATGCACGACCGCATGGGTGCTGCCGCCGGCGGTGATCTCGGTCAGTTCCGGCTTGGTGGTGATCGGCTGCGTGCCGGCGCCGTTGACCTTGCCGAGTTCGGCGATCAGGGTCGCTTCCTTGCCGCTCGGCGGCACCACGTTGTCGATGTCGAAGCGCCAGACATTGCCCAGCAGGTCACCGCCGTAGAAGCGCTCGGCCGTATTGCTGGTGGTGCTGTTGACCCAGGCACTGATCTTGCCGAGCCCGCTCGGCGTACCGGCGCTACCTTCGTTGGTGGCGATTTTTTCCAGCACGGCGCCGGTGTTGGCGTTGAGCACGTACAGGAAGCCCTTGCCGGTGCCGGGGGAGACATTGTTGTAGCCCGAGCTGAACACCACGACCCAGGTGCCGTCCTTGCGCTTGGTGACCACCGGGTTGCCGAAGGTGTAGCCAAGGTCGCTGTCGTCGGTGGAAGTGAAATTCCACAGGGCCTTGGGATTGGAAGGATCGGTGACGTCGAGCGCATAGTAGCCGCGCCCGCCGGCGTTGAGCCCGCCGACCAGCACCGTCTTCCACTGGTCCCTGGTGCAGGTGGAGGAAGGCGCATTCGGGCAGATGTCGCCGATGGTCGGCGAGCCGTCGACATAGTACTGGTGGTTGGCCGCATAGTTCTTGTCGGCCAGCTTGTACATGTTGGGCATGACCATGGGCGGCACGTAGGCCCACATTTCCACGCCGGTATCGCCGTTGAATGCATGCAGCATGCCGTCGTTGACCGCGACATAGACCATTGCCTGGCGGTCCGGCCACTTTCTGTCGCGGAAGTCGCTGTAGTTCTCGTCGACATAGGCGAACGGCGGCTTTTTCACATACACCGGCTGGGAGCTGATCATGTCGCCCAGCACGTGTTCGCGGTCGCGGTAGAGGCGGTCGGTGTTGCCGGCTTCATCCTCGAAGCCGTTCTGGCCGCGCAGGAAGTTCACCAGGTTCTCGCCCGATGCCGCCGTCTTCTGGTCCGTGGTCAGCGCGGAGCATTGCGACAGCTTGTCGGTGCCCGAGCACATGTTGTTGAAATAGGCCTTCTCGCCGGTGCTCAGGCTGTTCCAGGTGAACGGCTTGAGGCGGTTGCCTGCGGTGCCGTCAAAGGTGTAGATGGTGCGGGTATCGCTGGTCGCGGAAATCTTGTTGTCGAGCAGCGGCTGCGCCGACCACACCGGCGTTGCGGAAATCACGCCGGAGTTGGGGTCGATGGTCTTGGCCTGGAGATCGCCATCCCATTTCACGGTGCGGTACAGCGCGATGTACACATAGTTGTCGCCGGCCACCGGCTCCAGGTTGGAGGTGGCGGCGGCGGCAGCCGAACCGGTGCGGGCGGTCACGCCGCTCAGGGCCTTGCTGATGCCGCTGACGAGGGAATCCGGATTCTGTGCGCTGAAATAGGTGCCGCGGCCATTGACCGCCGCATGCCAGAGATCATCGATGGCGGTTGGTGAATCGGCAGCCGGGGCCGGCCAGTTCTTGGTGCTCTGCGAGATCGCGGTGAAGTCGGCCGAGCCGCCGGTCAGATAGTCTTCCGCATAGGCCAGCGTGCCGTTGACGCCGAGGCCCAGCGTGAAGGTGGTCATGTGCTGCTGGGTATTGATGTCGGCGCCGGCGCCGGGAACGTTGTTTTCGCAGACATTGGTGCCGAGTGCGCCGGTGCAGTTATTGAGCGACTCATCGCGCAAGTCGGTCTTGTAGTAGTACATCGCGACGTCGGACAGCGTATTGCTGCTGCTGTTGCCGTCGTACATGGGGCGCGGCGTCGTGCCGCCGTCCTGGTTGCCGATGGCGGTGCTGCCGTTGAGCTGATAGCCGGCATCGCCGTTCCAGTAGCCGTCGGTGGACAGGATCGCGAAGTTCTGCTGGCAGGAATACTGCACCGGGTCCGTGCCGGCCTTGCCGGCATAGATGCGGCCCACCTTCGACAGCGCCGCACGCAGCGGCGTGCCGTCCACCGGATCGACGTCGTAGAACTTGCTGTACCAGCTGGCTTTCTGCGTTGCATCGAAATCCGAGATGTTGAGGAACTCGCTGTTCGAATTGCTGGTGCCGGTGTAATTGATGGTGGTCAGCCCGACCCGATAGTTGCTGCCGATGTTCTTGAATGCCCGTCCCGCGGCGCTCTTCATGGTCTGCATGCGGGTGCGGTAATAGGTGAACCAGTTGGCGAAATTGGTCCTTTCATCGGTGCCGCCGGGGCCCGACGTGGAGTTGACCGTCACCTTGGTGAAAACGTTTTTGCCCGGTGACTTGGTTTCTTCGCTGTTGCACTCGTTGTAGAACGTGGTGTTGTTCTTGACGGTACCGTTGGTATTGTAGGTGAACCCCAGGTCGGCCTGTGTCCCGGAATAGGTGTAGTAATAGCGGCCGGTCAGGTTGGTGCTGTTTGACGAGCTGGAGAAGCCGTTGTTCTTCGCGGAGGTGAAGCTGGCGTTCGGAAAGCTGTTGCCCGACGCATCCACCGGCGGCGCGTAAGTCGTGGCCGGGTTGTAGTAGAGCCCGTTGCAATGATTGCTGAAGTTGCCGTACCTGTCGCTGCCGAAGTTGCCGGCGTCCGGCAGGTAGTCCCACGCCATGCTGCCCGAATCATCCAGGATGAACATGATGTTGGGCTTGACCGAACTGACCGACGACGAGGCCATCGGCGCATTGGCGATATCGGTGACCGCGGCCTGCGCGGCGATGGCGGGGCAAAGCAGCACACCCAGTCCTGCCAGGGTGCTGCGCTTCATGCGGCGATGCCGGTTTTTCATACTGGTTCTCCCTGTGCTGCGGGCGCGGCTGGTATCTCGTCCGCTAGAAGTGGACGATGGTTTCCACGAAGCTGACGGTGTTCTTCGGACCCTTGACCCGCGACGTGATGCGGTAATACACGGCCGGCAGCGGTTCGAAGCGCTTGTCGTCGCCGTACTTGATTTCGCCGCGCTTGGGGCTGGTCGAGGAGGCTGACTTGAAGTTGGCGCAGGAATTGCCGGAGGAATTCGGGTCGCCGCTGGACACGCACAGCCGGTGGATGATGTAGGTGATCGAATTGCCGTTGCCCGCGTCGATGGCGGCAGAGGGCTTGATGCAGGCTGCCGCGCTGATGCCGTTGCAGTTGTTGTTGTCCCAGTCCACCGCCGCGTAATCGTCGTTGCCGCTGGTGCCGGTAATGTCCAGCGTATCCTGGCTGGTTGCGTAATAACCCTGTGCCGGGACGTCGGCATGCAGCGCCGGCGTGCCCACCTTGGTCACGAGCCAGTCGATGGCGGCCTCGACGCCGCCGTCGGCAGCGGCGGTCGCGCCCTGCTTGAAGGCCAGGTTGCCGGCCACCTGGTTGCCGGTATCGATCGAACGCACCAGCGACAGCGCGGCCAGCGTCATTGCCACCAGCACGATGAGCGCCACCAGCAGCACCACGCCTTGCTGGGACCGAGGAAAGACCGCAAGTGCATTGCGCGGGATTCTTGTGACCATCATTCCCTCCACAGCAGGTTGCGCAGCGGGACCACGGTTTCCGTTACCTTGTAGCGGTAGCAGGTCCAGCTCGCGTTGGCGGAGCCGTCGGGATTCTTGCTGACATCGATATCGCCGCCGGCCCAGGTCGGCTTGTTGGCGGAGGTGGCCGTGGTGATGGCGCAGGTGCCGTCCGGCTTCGGCTTTTCCATCTGGACGCTGCGCGCGACGATGGCAAAGCGCAGCGCATAGATGCGGCGGATGTCGCCGGCATCGCCGACGGTGCCGCTGCCGTCGGCATCGATCATGGTGTCGCTCCATTCGCTCACGCGACCGTCGGTCGGTGCGCCCGGGCGGGTATCGAAGCCGTATTGCGCCTGCAGGTTGACGATGCCGGACACCAGCGGCTGTATCGTGGAAGTGTTGGTCGAGGAGCGGAAATCCGACAGCTGCAGATTGCCGCGGGCATCGACCGAGTAGGTGTGGTCGGTGAAGCCGCCGAAATTGAACAGCATCGCACCGGCGGTATAGCCGTCGGGCTTGGGGAAGATGTTCTGTCCGCCCGGCGGATTCCAGGGACTCGTGCTGTGATGATGGATCTGCACGTTGCCGTTCGGGATATTGGTCACCTGCATCAGCGTGCAATCCTTGCCGGCCTGGGCCGCCACGATCAGGTCGCCCGGCTCGATGCCCTGGGTGGTATTGAGGAACATGTTGGTGGCCTGGGGCGGATGGTCGGTGGTGATGCGGGCAGGAACGCTCCACTTCTTCTTGGAGCTCGCCACCACCCGGATCGCATCCGGCCGCCCGCTGGCGCCGTTGGTGATCATGACCGGCGCCAGCGTGAAGCTGCTGGCGGTGCCGTTGAAGCTGCTGTTGACCCTGCAGCCGAGCAGCTCCGGCATGTTGAGTCCGTAGCCCGCCATGCGCGTGTCGCGTTCGATGGTATAGCTGGCGAAGGCGCCTTCCGTCTGCGCGTCCGAGCCGCTGTTGGTGGTGCGCTTCCTCTCTTCGAAGGTGGCGAATACCTGCAGCATCACCAGCGATGCAAGCATCGCGATGACGATGCCCACCATGACTTCGACGAGGCTGAAGCCGCGGATGCGGCAGCGGTCAGGGGTGCGGGAATGATGACGGCAGGATGGCATGATGGCTATTTCTCAACCGTTGATCCGCGCAGTGAGCACGTAGTTGTGGGCGGCCTTTTCGCCGGGCGCCTGCCAGCGCACCGTCACCGTCGCCACGTTGTTGGCATCGATGGTCACTGTGGGCAGGTTGACGGTGTCGGTGATGCCGGGGAGAGTGGTGCCGACCCTGGTTTTCCAGGCGGCGAACGAAGCGCCGCCCGGGCTTTCGAAGCCGGCCTTGAGTGCGGTATTGCTCTTGTCGGCGACCCACATCTCGCCGACGATCTGATTGGCCAGCATGCTGGCGTCGTTGCGGTACTTGGCGGACGCGGAGCTCTTCATTGATGACGCCAGCAGCCCGACGATGCCGAGAATGCCGAAGGAAAAAATCAGGATGGCCACCAGGTTTTCGACCACCGCGATGCCATTCTGCCTGGTCTGCCCAATATGCCGTGTGCGTATGTTCATCGCATCTCCTCCTAGCTGCAGCCGACCGGGTTGGCCGACAGCGCGACGGCCGGATCGCACATGCGGATCAGGCCGAAGGCATTGATCGTCACCACCAGCCGACGTGCCGCGGTATTGGCCGCATTGATCACGTCGACTCGGGTGATGTCGGTGCCGACATTGGCGGCCGGCACGCGGCCCATGCCGTCGAAGCTCACGCCTGCCGGCAGCGCGGCGCCGGCGGTCAGCGCGGCACTGTAGGCGTTGGCCGGCGCCGGCGAAGCCACCGCGGCAACGCTGGCGCCGACGCGGGCGTTCGGCGTGCCTTCGGCAGCAAGCCGAGTTTGTATCTCGGCCGGGCAGTCAGCAGTAGCGGTGACGCAGCCGACCGTCCATGCCACCCGTCCGGTGTTGTCGGTCAAGCTGAAGCGCACAACCGCATTGCGCTTGACCGCTTCCGTGCGCGCCAGGTGCATGCCGTTCTGTATGGATTCGGCCGCTGTGCGCACCTGTGCGCTTTGCAGCCACAGGCTGAACGATGGCAGCCCCCAGGCGAGCGCGAGCATCAGGATGGTCATGCTGACCATCAGCTCGATCAGTGTCACGCCGGCCTGGGCGCTGCGCATCGTTGATGGCATCAGCAGCCGCCCTTCTTCGTAATCCAGCAATCCGCAGGCGTCGTCCCCCAGCCTGACGGGGCGGCAGTGGTGCTGCGCGCATTGGATTCGTTGATGCGATAGGTGAAGTCGCTCATCGTGCCGCGTCCGGCTGCCTGTGCGATAAAGGTGGTGGCTGTCAGAGTCGGGCAGGTATAGACGAAATCATCGCTGGCCGGCAGCGGCGCGACGGTATTGTTGGCGCAGGCGCCGACATACGTGCGGTTGTCCTGAAAATACTGCTCGAGCTGCACTCGCAGGGTGGACAGGTTGTTGGTGGCCTGCGGAATCCGTCCGCGCGTGACGTAATCGCGATAGGCCGGAAGCGCAATCGCGCCGAGGATGCCCACGATGGCGACCGCCACCATCAGTTCGATCAGGGTGATGCCGGATTGTCTGTTGAAGCGCATGTCTTTCCCGTTCCTTCCAAAACCGCTCGTCATGAGGCGAAACTTTTACATAAGCAATAGTTCCTTGATTATCGGCAATTACGCGCCGGTTCTAAATACCGGTGAAGCGGGTTAAGCAGCTTCTTTTCCGTTTCCTTTGGCTTTGTTGTCAATTCAACGCCACTTCGTGGCGAATTTCTTTTCAAGATGTCATGCCGCTTTGCAAACAGCTTCCGGGCCGCACTCAGCGCTGGCCGAAATAGCTGCTCATCCTGTTCATCTGGTGTTGACGCTCGGCGAGGCCCTAGAGCTTGCGTCCGCTGCCGTTACGATCATCGAAAGCCCTTTTCTGCCTCGTCGTGCCCGACGCGGTACCGCCGCCTTCCAGCGCGGCGGTAACCTGAGCCTTGAAGGCGGTACGGAATTCGTCGGAGGAAAAGCAGGACTGCGATCCTTTGCCGACCACGATGGTCAGCGTGTCGCTGTCATGGGAAAAGCCGCATTCGGCCCGCGCGGCGGGCGCAAGGGCAAGCATGGCGGCGGTCAGCAGGAATATCGTCAGGAACTTCGGCATGTCGGCTCACAAAAATGCAAGGCATGCCAAGGCGAGAAGCGTGGCTTCGCTTCGGAAGGCGGCCCCGCTGCCGTGAGCGTGTCAAAAAGACACCGCTTTTAGGCCGGAAGCTTTGCGTCCCAATCTTTCAATTGGTTTGCCCTGCGGAAATATTTACTGAAGTATAGCAGCTTGCCGGAAAAAGCAAGCCTGTATTGTTAAAAGCTTCAAGGGCGCTCGGCGCTCTCCGGCAACCCTTGTCGATCCTCAGCGGAAGCGCACATCGCCGACAAAGGAATTGTGCTGCCGTTCATGGCCGAAGGTCGAGGCCGGTCCATGGCCGGGAATGAAGGTCACGTCGTCGCCGAGCGGCCACAGCTTGCTGCGGATGGAGTCGATCAGCGTGTCGTAATCGCCGCGAGGGAAGTCGGTGCGTCCGATCGAGCCCTGGAACAGCACGTCGCCGACAAAGGCCAGCCGCAGGCCTTCATGAAAGAACACCACATGGCCCGGCGTATGGCCGGGGCAGTGCAGCACCTGCAGCGTCTGTTCGCCGAAGCTCACCGTGTCGCCGTCTTCCAGCCAGCGGTCCGGTTCGAAGGCGTCGGCCGGCGTAAAACCGGGGCGCCGGGTCGATTCCGGCAGCCGGTCGATCCAGAACTTGTCTTCCCGCTGTGGCCCTTCGATGGGGACGCCGAATTCCTCGCGCACGATGCCGGCCGCGCCGCAATGATCGGTGTGGCCATGGGTCAGGAACACTTTTTCCAGCGTTACGCCCAGCTTTTCCAGCGCGGCGCGCAGGCGCGGCACCTCGCCACCGGGATCGACCAGCGCGGCGCGTTTGGTGTTTTCACAGATGAGGATGCTGCAGTTCTGCTGGTAGGGGGTGACGGGGACGATGGCGCATTTCATGGCGGGCAGGGTGGAAAGACGGGAAACGGAATCATACCAAGCAAGGTGGCGGACTAGGGCGTGTCATCAATTGGTTTGTGAGTGCGAACGGGCCATAGGCGTTGCAGGCCTAGGCGCGGCGACGCGTCGTAGCCGGGGCTAGGGCAAGGAGCTGCAACACCGGCATGCGGCGCCTATGGCCCGTTCCCGAAGGGTTCTTGCCAAAACGCGTGCTACGGGCGTTGCATGGCTAGCCAAGGCGGCCAGCCTTGGCGTCGCCACGCGCCACCCGTACGCGTTTTGGCAAGAACGCATCTCCCAAACCAATTGATGACACGCCCTAGTTTTTCAATTGATGAAAACTGATGAAACCAGATTGCCGCAAGGAGGATAGCCATCAATGCGAAAGCGCTCTTGCACTGCGTTTGAGCGCTTCCCCTCAAGCGTCATGAAAGCCTGTGAAACAGCATCGCGCGTCAGTACTGAACAACCTGAATAGTTTCGGGCAAGTTCTTCAATGCGGCATCAGTCAACTTGGCGCATCCCTTCACGGACAGATATTCAAGCCAAGGGGGCAGCCTGCCCGGAGTGAGTGCCGCGTCGGTGATGTCATCATTGTCGGACAAATCAAGATACCGCAGTTTGTCAAAGCTGCTCAGATCCGTCAGGTGATCGTCGCCAAGCCCTGCAAAGGACGACAGGCTCAGATGGGTAAGGTTATCCTTCACGGAGGCCAGTGCATGCTGGAGCGTTGCCATATCGAAAGTAGGATCTGAGCTGCTTAGACTGAGATTTTCCAGGGCGGGAAGCTGGCCCAGGTCTACGGATTTAAGAACATCCATACTGGATGCATTCAGGCTCTTGAGCGATGCAAGAGGTGGTAATACTAAATTCGTGATGATAAAAGATGAAGACACATCGAGGCGTTCAAGATTGGGCGTCTTTTTCAATGCATCATTTAGACCATCTTCGCTTACCATTGAGAATGAAATAGCAGAGGATGACATTTCAAGGCTTGTAAGCCTGCTCCCGCATTTTTCCAATATTTGATTAAGCGTTTCATCACGAAGGCGATGTCCTACGTTGGAGATGTTAAGCCCTGTGAGTTCATTTGCCCTTTCTAATGCATTTAGGAAACTATTGAAATTTCTGTTTATCAGGTCGCTGCATCCGGCCACATTGAGCTGTTCGAGATTTGGTACATGCGCAGATGCATCATCAAAATTCTGGCCTGTCAGTCCTTCCATGTTGGAAAGATCCAGATGCGTGAGTCCTCTTGCCCTCAGCAGCACATCGGAAAGCATGTGGGCGGTGCCACTATCGATGTTCAAGTCCGCTAGGACCAGATGCGTGAGATTCGGCGCTCCAGTCAATGCATTTGCTATCCCTTGAAGCGTTAAAGTGCCGCATCCGCTTAGATTGAGATAGGTAAGGTTTAGCTTTTTTTCCAGTGCACCTGCAAGCGTGCCATCGTTGAGGCAGTTGGGATTATTTGCCAGATTGTGATCCCCATATTCGGACACATTCAAATGTGTGAGATTTGAAAGATGATAAAGCGCTCCGCGAACGTCGAGGTATCCAATTGAATGATTAGGATTGGACAGGCGCATATTCAAATGCGTAAGTCCGCTTAATTTTTTTGGTATTTCAAGAAGATTTCTTTCGTTTAATGTATGCAAGACCTTGTTTCCGGATACAGTGAGTTGCTTGAGTTGCTCTGGCTTGGGTATGCGGTTGTTCAGCAAGTTTTCTACTCCATCCATGGATAAATTGTCGCAGTTCAAAACATTGAGCGACTCAAGGCGTCCCAATTGCCGACGCATCAGATCGCGTAATTCGCCATTCTTGAAATGTAGGCTATCAAAGTTTCCTTTAGTGAAAACAAGGGACCGAATCTGATCTTCTCCGTGGGTACACAAAGCTGCTTTGAGATCTTCTGTTGAAGACACATTAATATTAGGAAACGTCAGTTTTCCAATTGCGTCTGCAAACTTTGCTATCAGGCGATACCGCTTTCTATCTGCAAGCGGCAACATGGAAAGGATCTGAAGTTGAATCTCCGGCGGCAGGTCGGATAGATTCCTTGTCTTGTTAATGTCATGCTTTTCGGGAAATTGGGTTCCGACATCCGTGAATTGGCGTTCGGCTGCAGCCGGACTGGGCGGGGTACCAGTTTGAGCTGGGGCATCAGCTGGCCTGGTAGAGAAAAGCGCTGTTTGTGAAGAACCTGCGCTTGCGGTCTCGTCGTTCGGAGATGGCGGTAGCGGAATATCAGCAGGGTTTGCCGCTGACAACGCTACTTGTGAAGAATTCGAGCTTGCGGTGTCGCCGGCCAGAGATGGCGATGGCGGAGTACCGACGGAATCAGCCATACTCGGAACTGGAGGAATATCAGCAGGGTTTGCCACTGACAACGCTACTTGTGGAGAATTCAAGCTTGCGGTTTCGCCGGCCAGAGGTGGCGATGGCGGAGTACCGACGGAATCAGCCATACTCGGAACTGGAGATGGTGTTGGTTCAGATGGGCGGGCGGGCAGTGCGGTAGCGCCATCGCCCGGGTGACGAGCAGGCCTCAACTTTTTTATCAAACTTTGCGCCAAACTTCGTCCTATAAACGTCGGAGTCGGCTGCCGTGATTGCTGCACCGAGGGTGGATCAGCCGTCCCGGCAGAAGGGTTTGCCGCGGCTGTGGTTGCCGCTGCCTGATCAAATGCCGGGTTTGAAGGTGAATTGCAACTGGATGAAAAGTGCAGATTCTTTAAATGCATTTCAGTGATTTTCCTGGTGAAAGTGTTATGAGAAGTGTGCCGGGTTTGCAGTGCGCCGCGACCGTAGACGGCGGTATGAGACACAGCACCGGCTTTCTCGCCGTAAAAGCCTTCTTCCGGAGGATCGCTTGATCGCTTAATGGCTTAGTTATGCCGCGTCCGGAGAAGAGCGATTAAGTGGCACTTTCCCGCCAGCCGGTTCCATTCGACAGGATGTTAATTCCTGCCGCTCTTCATGACTTCATGGCATGCCTTGGAGAGCCGTTATTGGCGCAAGCCGAAGCGCGCCCGGTATTCACGCGGCGTCAGCCGCGTGCTGCGCTTGAACACCTTGCTGAAGGTCGAGACATCCTCGTAGCCGCAGCGGCCGGTGATGTCTTCCAGCGACAGCCGTGTCGATTCCAGCAGCGCCTTGGCGCGCTCCACCGCGAGCTGCTGCGCATACTGGATCGGGCTCATGCCGAGCGCCTGGCGGAAGCGGCGCAGAAGGGTGCGCGGCGTGGTGTTGCAGTGCTCGGCCAACGCTGTCATGGTCCAGGACTGGTCCATGTGCTTGTTCAGCCAGCGCCGCGCCCGGTCGATCACCGCATGTCCTTGGTCCTGCATCAGCGCCGTGGCGATATAGGGCGCCTGGCTGCTGCGGTTGCCGTCCATGACCAGCACCTTGGCGACGCTCTGGCGCAGGGCGTCGCCGCCGAAGCGGCCGACCAGCCACAGCGACAGATCCAGATAAGAAGTGATGCCGCCGGAAGAAATGAACTGGCCGTCCTCGACCACCAGCTGTTCCGCATCCAGCGCCACATCCGGATAGCGCTTGCGGAAGAAATTGCCGAGCCACCAGCTAGTGGTGGCGCGCCGCCCGTCGAGCAGGCCGGCCTGCGCCACCAGGCAGGTGCTGGAGCAGCTGGAGATGATGGGTCTGTCCAGCTGCGCATAGCGCCGCAGCAGATCCGCTTCCGGGCCGAGCTGTTCCAGCTGCGGCGTCAGCTCGTGCGGATCGGTATGGTCGATGCCGGGCAGCATGAGCGCATCGAATGCATCCAGATCGGCAGGGCCGATGGTGAAGCCGAGGCCACCGACCTGCACATTCCCTTCGCCGCGCGCGCCGAACCATTGCGCTTCGAAATGCACGCGCTGTGCCGCCGGCCGGTAGCCGGACAGCGCGGTGGCGATGCGGAACACGTCGAGTGGCAGCACCGCGCCGCTGCGCAGGCAGCCGGGATAGATCAGCACGCCGATGCGAATGGTTTTGGGAGATTCGGACATGTGTCGGATTTAACCATAAATATGTCGTTTCCGACAATGGCCGCCATGACGGCTCGCTTCGATAATGGCGGCACGATCAACAGCACATGGAGCCGCACATGCCTTTTCTCGAACTGCATACCGTCAAGGGTTTGCTGTCCCCGGAACAGAAACGCTATCTGATGGAAAAGTTTTCCGACCTGCTGGTGGAGGTTGAGGGCGGAGGCGATCCCGAATTCCGCAAGATGGTATGGATCAATATCGACGAACGCGAGGCGTCCTGCTGGCGGATCGGCGAATTGTGGCCGACCGAGGAAGCCGTCGCGCGCCATGTCGAGGCGAGAGAAGCGATGCGCAAGGCAGTACCGGGAGCGCAGCAATGAACGCCTATCCGGCCTTGCCCGTCTTCGCTATGGCGCTGGCGGCGCTGTTCCTCAAGACTACGCTGACCAGCTTTCTGCAGATCGCCACCCGCTTCCGCAGCCGCAGCTTCACCGTGCCGGAAGACGCGGCGATGGTCGGTGTGCGTCCGAAGGAAGCGGAAGCGCCGCTGGTGCAGCGCTGTGCCAGCATCTGGCGAAATGATGTCGAGAACCTGCCGCTGTTTCTTGCGCTGGCGCTGACCTATGTGCTGCTGGGCGCATCGAAGGAATCGGCGCAGCTGCTGTTCGCGCTCTACGTCGCCGCGCGCTATGCGCACACCGTCATCTACCTGCGCGGCTTGCAGCCGTGGAGGGCGCTGAGTTTTCTGGCCGGGCTGCTCATCTGCTGGATCATTGCGGTGCGCATTGTGATGCTGTTGCTGCAGTAAAGACAGTAGGTAGTTGATCAGCGGCTCACCGGTCAGCAGACTTGGGGAATCTGCAGGGGCACCGAGCGAACCAGCTACTGATTGCGTGACTCACAGATGATGACGAGTCAGCGATTCAATCACCGCTATGGCACTCAATAGCAAAAACCCGCTTACCATTGGCATACTGAAATACCCTTCGGTCTAGTTACTGCCCCAACCTGAAATCCACCTGCTCCGGCCGCCCCGGCAAATTAAGCTCCGCACGCGCCGCCGGCGACCGGCTGATCACCCGCCCTCGCCGCAGCACATAGCGGCGCGGCGCACGCAGGCGAATCGCCTCGATCGCACTGCCCGCATCGAGAATCACCAGATCCGCATAGCAGCCCGCCTGCAAGCCATAGCCTTCCAGGCCGAGAATGCGCGCTGGCGTTTCGGTCACCGCGTCGAAGCAGGCGCGCATCGCTTCCTGGCTGGTCATCTGCGCCACGTGCAGGCCCATGTGGGCGACTTCGAGCATGTCGCCCGAGCCCATGCCGTACCACGGGTCCATCACGCAGTCGTGGCCGAAGGCGACGTCGACGCCGGCGGCCATCAGTTCCGGCACGCGGGTCATGCCGCGGCGTTTCGGATAGGTGTCGTGGCGGCCCTGCAGCGTGATGTTGATCAGCGGGTTGGCAATCGCCGCGACGCCGGATTCGGCGATCAGCGGCAGCAGCTTGCTGACGTAATAGTTGTCCATCGAATGCATCGAGGTCAGGTGCGAGCCGGCGACGCGGCCGTGCAGGCCGAGCCGGTTCGCATGATAGGCGAGCGTTTCGATGTGGCGCGACATCGGGTCGTCGGATTCGTCGCAATGCATGTCCACGCGCAAACCCTTGTCGGCAGCGAATTCGCACAGCAGCCGCACCGATTCCGCGCCTTCGGCCATGGTGCGCTCGAAATGCGGGATGCCGCCCACCACGTCCACGCCCATCGCGATGGCCCGCTTGAGATTGTCGAATGCGGTCGGGCTGCGCAGCAGGCCGTCCTGCGGGAAGGCCACCAGCTGCAGGTCGAGATAGGGCGCCACGCGGCGCTTGACTTCGAGCAGCGCCTCCACCGCCAGCAGGCGGTCGTCGCAGACGTCGACATGGCTGCGAATGGCCAGCAGTCCGCGCGCCGCCGCCCAGTCGCAATACTGCATCGCCCGCTCGATCAGCGCTTCCTGCGCCAGCAGCGGCTTGAGCTCGCCCCACAGCGCAATGCCTTCGAGCAGCGTGCCCGACTGATTCACGCGCGGCTGGCCGTGGCTGAGCGTCGAATCCATGTGGAAGTGGGCATCGACGAAAGGCGGCGCCACGAGGTCGCCGTTGGCATCGATCTCCTGCCTGCCTTTCATGGCAAGGTCGGTGCCGATGGCGGCGATCTTGTCTCCGCTGATCGCGATGTCGGCGCGGGTATGGTCGGGCAGGGTGGCGTTGCGTATGACGAGATCCATGCGGCTATCTTCCTCTATGGTGATGAATACAGTCTGATTGTTGCAGCATCCTGCAAGGAAATGGTGCGTTTGCCCAAGGAAAGGGAAAGCTTTTGCCGCTGGTGCAAGAAGGGTGCCGGTGCGCAAGCTGCCAAAGCGGCAATACCGGTCCTGTAGAATCGCGCCTGTCCGGATTTCGCACGACTGCCAGCCATCATGACCCAGCGTACCCATTCTTCTGCCAGTGCATCGCCGCGCGCACACAAGCCTGCCGACCCCGCAGTTTATTTCGGCCGCCCGGCGCCGGGCTGGCGCGCCCGCCTGTTCACCATCATCTTCGAGGCCGACACGCTGCCGGGCCGGATATTCGACTTCAGCCTGATCGCGGCCATCCTGCTGAGCGTGGTGGTTGTCATGCTCGACAGCATCGAGGGCATCAACTTCCGCCACGGCCGCCTGTTCGGCGGGCTGGAGTGGTTCTTCACGATCCTGTTCACGCTGGAATACATCGGCCGCCTGTGCTGCGTGCGGCATCCGATGCGCTATGCGACCAGCTTCTTCGGCATCATCGACCTGCTGGCCATCGTTCCATCCTTTGCGGCGCTGCTGATGCCGGAACTGCATGCGCTGATCGACTTCCGCCTGCTGCGCTTGCTGCGCATGTTCCGGCTGCTCAAGCTGACCTCCTACATCGAGGAATATTCGATGCTGGGCAATGCGCTGATTGCCAGCCGCCGCAAGATATTCATCTTCCTGTCGGTGGTGGCGATCCTGGTGGTGCTCAACGGCACACTGATGTACGTGATCGAGGGCGGACCGGGCACCGCCTTCAGCAGCATCCCGACCGCCGTCTATTTCGCGATCACCGCGGTCACCACGGTCGGCTTCGGCGACATCACGCCCAGGACCGATCTCGGCCGCGCGATCACTTCGCTGTCGATGCTGATCGGCTGGTCGATCCTCGCGGTGCCGACCGGCATCATCACTTCCGAAATGACGCTGCAGAAGGTGCAGCCCAAGCCGACCACCCGCACCTGCCCGGAATGCCTGGCCAGCGGGCTGGACGCCGATGCCAACTTCTGCCAGAGCTGCGGCTCGCGCCTGCCGCATTACGAGCATGACTGAGTGGGCTGACTGCAGATTCGTTCAATAGAACACGGCCAGCCAGACCGTCTCCATATCGGCGGCAGTCCATTCCACCCGGTGCCGTTCATGCGCCGGAATATTGACGAAGTCGCCCTCGGCCAACTCCAGCAGGCGGTCGCCGTTCTCGAAGCGCAGCGCGGCGCTTCCCCTGAGCAGCGCCACCCATTCATGCTCGTCCTGGTCGTACCAGAAGCCTGGCGGCGAGGCATGGCCGCGCGAGACGATGCGCTCGATGCGCACGCGGCCGGCGCCGGCCAGGGTTTCCATCAATTCCTGCGGCAGATCGGCCGGAATGCCGGTGAACAGATTGCTTGATTCCATGTCGTCGGGTTTGTTGTCTAAGTTCCATTTCCTGCAAAAAGCCGAATTTAATTCACCTTTGGCCCGCGAAGGAAAACAAATTGATACAAAACCTCGGTTTACGTAAAAAGAACGCAAGATAATTTTGCACGACCTTGTCCATAATCCTCAGCCGTGACTCAACCAGTTCACAGCGCTGGCGCTGGCCGAAAGCCGAAGGTGCTCTAATCGCCGTGCCATGGAGAAGATACTTAAACGAGGAAACCACATGTACCAGAACAAGATTATCGCTGCCCTGGCTCTGGCCGGTCTGGCAGGCATGGCCACCGCACAGGAAACCGTTGTCAAGATCGGCCACAGCGGCCCTCTGTCCGGTGCACAATCCTTCGCCGGCAAGGACAATGAAAACGGCGCGCGCCTGGCCATCGACGAACTGAATGCCAAGCCGATCACCGTCGGCGGCAAGAAGGTCAAGTTCGAACTGGTCAGCGAAGACGACCAGGGCGATCCGAAAGCCGGCGTCAACGTCGCGCAGAAGCTGATGGACAGCGGCGTCAAGTACGTCGTCGGCCCGTACAATTCCGGCGTTGCGATTCCCGCATCCCGCGTCTACAACGACGCAGGCGCACTGGTTGCCACCGTCGGCTCCAATCCGAAGATCACCGAACAGGGCTACAAGAGCCTGTACCGCATCAACGCCAGCGACACCCAGCTCGGCTCCAAGATGGCGCTGTACGCCGCCAAGGAACTCAAGCTGAAGAACGTTGCCGTCATTGATGACCGCACCGCATTCGGACAGGGCGTTGCCGAAGAGTTCAAGAAGCAGGCACGCGCTTCCGGCCTGAACGTCGTGGGCCATGAGTTCACCAACGACAAGGCATCGGACTTCACCGCCATCCTGACCAGCCTGAAGTCGAAGAAGGCCGAAGCCATCTTCTTCGGCGGCTATGCACCCCAGGGCGGCCCGATGGCGCGCCAGATGAAGCAGCTCGGCCTGAATGCCAAGCTGCTCGGCGGCGACACCATCTGCGCAGCGGAAATGGGCAAGCTCGGCGGCGAGGCCGTCGGTGAAAACGTGCTCTGCGCGCAGGGCGGCGCCATCCTCGACAAGGCAGCTTCCGGCCCCGAGTTCAAGAGCAAGTACAAGAAGCAGTTCAACCAGGACCCGTCGGTCTATGCCGCTTCCTTCTATGACGGCGTGATGCTGTACGCCGATGCAATGAAGAAAGCCGACTCGGTCGATCCGGCCAAGGTCAATGCGGCCGTCCGCCAGAACTCGTACAAGGGCGTTGCAGGCACCTACGCCTTCGACGAGAAGGGCAACATGAAGGAATCGCCGGTAACGATCTTCACCTTCAAGAACCAGCAGCCGGTTCCCCTGACCAGCTACTGATGCTGCAGCGATCCCGTTGCGGGATTGCATCATGCACCATCAAGGAAAAAAGCGACGCTTCGGCGTCGCTTTTTTTCGTCTTGATTCCTGTTTGCGGACGCAGCGCTTCATGCTGCTGGTTGGCAAGCGGAATGCAACTTGCTTGGCCATGCGCTTTCGATCACTTCAATCATGGAGGAAAGCATCATGGCCAATGTCGGTACTGTCGGCACAGTCGGCACTGCGGGCACTGTAGGCGACTTCATCCTGCAGCGGCTGCAGCAGTGGAACATCCGGCGCATCTACGGGTATCCCGGCGACGGCATCAACGGCATCATGGGCGCCTTCGACCGCCAGGATGCGATCGAATTCGTGCAGACCCGGCATGAGGAAATGGCTGCCTTCATGGCCTGCGCCCATGCAAAATTTACCGGTGAAACCGGTGTCTGCCTGGCGACCTCCGGCCCCGGCGCGATTCATCTGCTCAATGGCCTGTACGACGCCAAGCTGGACCACCAGCCGGTGGTTGCCATCGTCGGCCAGCAGAAACGGGCCGCGCTCGGCGGCGATTACCAGCAGGAAGTGGATCTGCAGGCCCTGTTCAAGGATGTCGCGCATGAATACGTGCAGACCGCGATGACGCCGGAGCAGGTGCGCCACCTGATCGACCGCGCCTTCCGCATCGCGCAGGAGCAGCGCACGGTGACCTGCATCATCATCCCCAACGACCTGCAGGAACTCGATGCGGTGGAAACGCCGCCGCGCGAGCATGGCACCGTGCATTCCGGCATCGGCACGGTGGGTCGCAATCTGGTGCCGTCGGCCCATAGCCTGCAGCAGGCGGCCGACATACTCAACCGCGGCAAGAAGGTGGCGATTCTTGCCGGCGCCGGTGCATTAGGCGCCACCGATGAGCTGATCGAAGCAGCGGAGGTGCTCGGCGCCGGCATCGCCAAGGCGCTGCTGGGCAAGGCCGCGGTGCCCGACGACCTGCCTTTCGTTACCGGCAGCATCGGCATCATCGGCACGCGGCCGAGTTTCGAAATGATGAACGGCTGCGACACGCTGCTGATGGTCGGATCGAGCTTCCCCTATGCGGAATTTCTGCCGCCCGAAGGACAGGCGCGCGGCGTGCAGATCGACATCGACGCCAGGATGAGCAGCCTGCGCTATCCGATGGAATGCAACCTGATCGGCGATGCGCGCGAAACCCTGAAAGCTTTGCTGCCGCTGCTGGACCGCAAGAGCGACCGCGGCTGGCGCAACGAGATCGAAGGCAATGTGACGCGCTGGTGGCAGACCATGGCGCGCCGCGCGATGGATGCGGCCAAGCCGATCAATCCCCAGCTGCCCTTTCATGAACTGTCCAAACGCTTGCCCGACGACTGCATCCTGACCTGCGATTCGGGTTCGACCACGAGCTGGTATGCATTGCACCTGCAGATGCGGCAGGGTATGCAGGCCTCGCTGTCGGGTGGACTGGCCACGATGGGCTGCGCAGTGCCCTATGCGATTGCGGCCAAGTATGCGCATCCGGAGCGGCCGGTGATCGCCCTGGCCGGCGACGGCGCGATGCAGATGAACGGCATCAACGGCCTGATCACGATTGCGAAGAACTGGCGCGCCTGGAGCAGGCCGAACCTGGTGGTGATGGTACTCAACAACCGCGACCTGAACTTCGTCAGCTGGGAGCAGCGCGGGCAGGAGAGCAATCCGAAATATGCACCTTCGCAGGATCTCCCGGATTTTGCCTATGCCGACTTTGCCCGCATGCTCGGCCTGCACGGCATCCGGGTCGAGAGCGCGGACCAGGTCGGCGCGGCCTGGGACCAGGCGCTGGCAGCTGACCGGCCCTGCCTGCTGGAATTCGTGGCCGATGCCAACGTGCCGCCCCTGCCGCCGCACATGACCCGCGCCCAGGCCAAGTCCTACTACGAAGCAATAGACAAGGGCGACCCGGATGCACAGGCAATCCGCACGGCATTGGAGAAGCAGCAATCCGAGTCCTGAGCAAAACTTTTATAGTCAGGCGGTTCCCACCCAACTTGCACAGCGATAACCCATGGCGCTTCCAAAACACATCGGCTTCATTCCCGACGGCAACCGCCGCTGGGCGGTCAACCGCGGCATGGGCAAGCAGGATGGCTATGCGTTCGGGATCGAACCCGGGCTGCAGCTGTACGAGCAATGCAAGGCGCTCGGTATCGAGGAAGTGTCGGTGTACGGCTTCACGCAGGACAACGTGAAGCGGCCGTCGGAACAGAAGCATGCGTTCAGCCAGGCCTGCGTGCACTTCGCCGAGGAAGTGACGCGGCGCGGCTGCGCGCTGCTGGTGGTGGGCGATGAAGACTCGGAGCAGTTTCCCGCCGAACTGCGGCATTTCCGCAAGCGGCACAGCAGCGGCATCAAGGTGAATTTCCTCGTCAACTACGGCTGGAAATGGGATCTGGCCGGCATGAAGCAGGGGGACATCCGCTCAAGCGACGTCTCCCGCCTCGACATGGTGGTGCGCTGGGGAGGGGGGCGGCGGCTGAGCGGCTTTCTGCCGGTGCAGTCGGTGTATGCCGATATCTATGTGGTTGACGATTACTGGCCCGACTTCATGCCCGAGCATCTCGACCAGGCCCTGGAATGGTACTCGCGCCAGGACCGAACGCTGGGCGGCTGATCGATGCCGCTCTATCGAATCAGTTCATCAGCAGCCCGTAAAGCATCGCGCCGTTCAGCGAGACGATGATGCCTGCGACCAGCCATGCAAGCAGACTCAACCAGCGCGGATTGACGAAACTGCCCATGCGCTTGCTGTCGCTGGTGAAGCGCACCAGCGGAATCACCGCGAACGGCAATTGCAGGCTCAGCACCACCTGGCTGAAGACCAGCAGCTTCGCGGTGCCGCTTTCGCCGTAGTAGATGGTCGCGATCAGCGCCGGCACGATGGCGATCGAACGCGTCAGCAGGCGGCGCAGCCAGGGCCGCATCTTCAGCTGCACATAACCTTCCATCACGATCTGTCCCGCCAGTGTTGCGGTCAGCGTCGAGCTCTGTCCGGACGCCAGCAGCGCCAGGCCGAACAGGATGCTCGCCAGGCCGGTGCCGAGCAGCGGCGTCAGCAGATGGTAGGCATCCTGGATCTCCGCTACCTCGCGGTGTCCGCTGGCATGGAACACGGCGGCGGCGGTGATGAGGATGGAGGCATTGACGACCAGCGCCAGCAGCAGTGCGATCACCACATCGATCGATGCCCACTTCATCGCGCTGCGGCGCCCCTCTTCATCGAGCGCATAGCGCCGCGTCTGCACCGTGGACGAATGCAGGTAGAGGTTGTGCGGCATGACGGTCGCGCCGATGATGCCGATGGCCACATACAGCATCGCCGGATCGGTGATGGTCTGGCTGTTGGGGATGATGCCGGCGGCGACTTCGCGCCACTGCGGCTGCGCGAGGATCAGGTTGAAGACGATGCAGACGAAGATCACGCTGAGCAGGCCGATGATCAGCGCCTCGAAATAGCGGAAGCCGCGCTGCTGCAGCCACAGTACCACCAGCACATCGAGCACGGTCAGCGTCACGCCCCAGGCCAGCGGTATGTTGAACAGCAGGTTGAGCGCGATCGCGGTGCCGATCACTTCGGCCAGGTCGGTGGCGCAGATGGCGATTTCGCAGATCACCCACTGCGCCAGCGCCGATCGGCGCGAGTAATGCGCGCGGCAGGCTTGCGCCAGGTCCATGCCGGTGGCAATGCCGAGGCGCGCGGCGAGTATCTGCAGCAGGATTGCCATCAGGTTCGACAGCATGATGATCCATAGCAGCGAATAGCCGAAGGAAGAGCCGCCGGCGAGATCGGTCGCCCAGTTGCCGGGGTCCATGTAGCCGACCGCGACCAGGTAGCCCGGTCCCATGAAGCCGAGCAGGCGTCTTATCCAGTGGCCGCTTTCGTTAACGGAAACGCTGCGAAGCATGCCGTTTCCGTCTGCAGTGTTCGGTGAATTCCAGGCTGGTGCGTCCGCGAGGGTGGGCGGTGGCATGAAGGCGCATCCTTGTTATCTTTTTCCTCCGGCAGGCGGCGGTGCGAGGCGCCGCCTGCCTGGACTGGACAGGTGGTCATTGCTGCACGCAGCAATGACGCTGCGATTCACCGGCTCATCGATTCAAGATTCAATCATCATGAATGATGAGTTGATGAATCAGTGATCACGGCTTGATCGTTTTGCCCTTGAGCGATTTTCCCTGGTCGGTGCCGGGTGCGGCGCCGAGTTCGGCACCGGTCGGCGGATCAAGGGTCGGGTTGGATTGGGTGCGCTTGGCCATGACGTCGAGCGCGGTCATTTCCTCGGGCTTGAGCTGCACGCTGGCAAGGCCGTCGCCGCCATCCACCGCCATCTGCTCGTTGCGGTCGGATACGAACATCCACTGGTCGCCCTGGTTCCAGGAGCCGCGCATGTCGCCTTCGCCCTGCGACATGTTGAAGTAGACGCTGGCGAAGCGCGAGTCGCCAGGCAGTTTGCCCGGAGGGAAATTGGGCTCGATGGAATACAGCGCCTTCTCGAACGACTTCTGGTGCGCAATCTCGCGCGTCATCAGGAAGCCCAGCGCTTCCTTGACGCCGGGATCGTCGGTACAGTTGATCAGGCGCTCATACACGATCTTGGCGCGCGCCTCGGCCGCGATGTTGGAACGCAGGTCTGCGGTCGGCTCGCCGATGGTGTCGATATAGGCCGCGGTCCAGGGCACGCCGGCGGAATTGACGAGCGGCGTACCTGCGCCGTACAGCACCTGTGTCGTATGGCTGTCGTTGCCCGCGCCGTTGATCTTGCGATACATTTCCGCTTCGCTGTCGATGCCTTCTGCCAGCGGACCCTTCGCGCCCTTGTTCAGCATGGCGACTAGATTGCCAATCACTTCAAGATGGCTGAGCTCTTCGGTAGCGATATCCATCAGCATGTCCTTGCGGCCCGGATCGTCCTCGCTCAGCGCCTGCGTGAAATAGCGGCAGGCTGCGGCGAGTTCGCCCTGCGGTCCGCCGAATTGTTCCAGCAGAAGATTGGCCAATCCTGGATTGCTTTCTGTGACGCGTACCGTGTACTGAAGACGTTTGTTATGAGCAAACATGGAATTCCTCTCGTAAGTTGCCTGGCAATGATGCTGGGCCAGGTCGCGTTGATAGGTGGACGCGACGAGAATGCAAGACATGTACCACGCAGGCCGGCTGCGTAATAGATAGCTGCGATCTTTAGGATGGGATCGATATGCGCTTGTTATTCAAGCGATTGCTGCGGTGCGTCGCGGTGAAGGAAAGACAGGGAAAGAGAAGATCACTGCGCAAGATTTACCGGCGCAACGTACAAAGTGCATGCGCAGATGACGCATGCCGATGATCTCATCATCGATCAAGGTGGCAATGAAGAGTGAGGAGCCGTGTGTAGACATGACGCGGCTCATTTGCTGAGACTATCACCGCGATTGAAAATTCCTTGCGGCGCAGAGCCGATGTCTGCAGTATCAATCCGTTTGATTGAAGCAGGAAAAGGTTCATGCATCAACACATCAACGCATCAATAGGCGTCGCAGTGCGAAGCTTCCCGCATCGACGAAGGCGACAAGCAGCAGCATCGCAATGATCACGGTGGCGGCCTGATGCATCTGGAAAAGCGAGAGGTGATACTTGAGCATTTGCCCGAGACCGCCCGCACCGACCACGCCGAGGATGGCTGCAGCGCGGATATTGTTTTCCCAGCGATACAGGGTGTACGACAGCATCTGCGGCAAAGCCTGCGGCAATGTCGCATACAGGAACGCCGGCATCGCCTGCGCGCCGTTCAGCCGCAGCGACGATTCCGGCAGCGGTGAAGTATTCTCCAGCGCATCGGCGAACAGCCTGCCCAGCACACCGCTGGTATGGAAGGCAAGAGCCAGCGTGCCGGCGAACGGGCCCAGTCCGGCCGCGACGAGAAGGATCGACGCCCATACCAACTCGGGCACCGAGCGCGATACGTTGAGCAGCATGCGCGTGAACGCCTTGGCGCTTGCGCCGAAACGGCCGCTGGCCGGCACGGCGAGCAGGATGCCCGCTGCGGCGGCGAACGCAGTGCCCAGCGCCGACATGGCGATCGTTTCGGCCGCCGCCAGCGCCGTCTTGCGCAGAAAGTTGGGCGCGCTTTCCGGAGGCGCAAAACCGCCGAGGAAATCGCGCGCGGTGCGCAGCGCATCGAACGTGAAGAATGCCTTCCATTGCAGGGGCAGCGTGGCGAAGCTGGCAATCACCAGCGCCAGGAGGCCGAGCAGGAGCAGCAGCGTGGAAATGCGGATGCCGGGCGGAGGCGACGGCGCGATGCCGGGTGTATTCGGCGTCATGCCAGCCTCCGCCGCAGCAGCTTGCTCAC
This sequence comes from Noviherbaspirillum malthae, assembly GCF_015352985.1. Classification (GTDB taxonomy): domain Bacteria; phylum Pseudomonadota; class Gammaproteobacteria; order Burkholderiales; family Burkholderiaceae_D; genus Noviherbaspirillum; species Noviherbaspirillum malthae. Next base: position 115,673 of record NZ_JACYXF010000007.1, read on the forward strand.
GAGATCGGCGCTCGCCACCAGCAGCACGAAGATGATCAGCATGGTCGCGACTTCGCCGCCGGCCAGCATCTTCATCGACTCATCCATGCGCTGGCCTAGCCCGCCTGCGCCGACGAAGCCCATCACCACCGAACCGCGGATTGCGCACTCCCAGCGATACACCGTGTACGACACCAGCTCCGACGCCGATTCCGGCAGGGCACCGTACAGCAGCGCAGCCAGTCTTCCGCTGCCGTTGTTGAGCAGCGCGTCGCTGGCATGCGGATCGGACGATTCCAGGATCTCCGCATACACCTTGCCGAGCATGCCGCAGTAGGTGAGGGCGATGGCGAGCACGCCGGCGGTCGGTCCGAGACCGACGATGCGCACCAGCAGCAGCGCCCACACCAGTTCCGGCACGCTGCGCAGGAGAACCAGCAGCCAGCGCATCAGCTGCCTGACGATGCGCCCCAATGCACCGGTGCGGCCGGTGCCGAGCCGCGATACCGACAGGCGTTCATTGATGAGAATGGTGAGCGGAACGGCGCCGATCAGCGCCAGCGTCATGCCGGCGGTTGCAATCGCAATGGTCTGCCAGGTCGCCTCGGCGACCAGCAGCAGGAAATCGGGAGCATGCGCGGGCGGCAGGAAGGACGCGAGAAACATCCCGGTCGCTTGCAGGCTTTGCGCATCGAGCAGAATCCAGGGCTTGAATTCGCTCCAGGTCAGCAGCGGCCAAAGTACGATGAGCATCAGCACGATCGCGGTGACGCGCCCGCGCCAAGCCGGATCGGAAGGAATGACGGGAGTCGCGCTGGTAGTCATGGCTGCGGCAGACGGCTCAGAAGCAGCCGGAGGCGAAGCTGCGGCCGGCGCCGATGCCGGGTTCTTCGCCGACGGCGACCTGCGGCTCCCGGCCGGCCTGCTGGTACAGCGCGGCGATCATCTGGTCGCTGACGGCTTCGCGCGGCGCATCGAATACCACGCGGCCGCCGCGCAGGCCGACGATGCGGGGAAAATGCGCGCGGGCCAGCTCGACCTGGTGCAGGCTGCAGACAAGGGTTGCCTTGCGCGCCGAGGCTTCCTGCTGCAGCACGTCGAGCGTCTGCTGCGCCAGTGCCGGATCGAGCGCCGACAGCGGTTCGTCCACCAGCAGCGCCTGCGCATTGGAGACGAGCAGGCGCGCCAGGCTGCAGCGCTGGCGCTCGCCGCCGGACAGGCGGTCGACTCGTGCATACAGCTTGTCCTGCAGATCGAACCTGGCGAGCGCATCGTAGGCGGCTTGCGGATCGGCCGGCTTGAAGAGAGAGGCGACAGCCTTGAACAGGCTCCATTGCGGCAGCCGACCTGCCAGCACCGCGGTGATCACGCGCTGGCGCGGCGGCAGCGGCGGCGTCTGCGGCGCCAGGAAGATGCGCGTGCGCAGCGCATGTCGTCCGCTCGAACTCAGGCCCCAAGGCTCGGCATCGAGCGCGCGCAGGCTGCCGCTGTCGATGCTGCGCGCAAAGGCGAGCGTATGCAGCAGCGTCGTCTTGCCGGCGCCGGAGGGGCCGATCAGCGCCACCTGTTCGCTCTGCGCGATCGACAATGTCACGTCCGACAGCGCGAGCCGGGGCAGCGCCGGCGAATAGCGCACCGAGACGCCGCGCAGTTCAAAGCTCATTACTTCAGCAATCCTGCCTGCTGCGCCGCCTTTTCGATCGACGCATAGTTTTCCGTCCTGGTCGGAATGAAGCGCGTGGCGCGCTGCAGTTCGAGGATTTCCTTGCCTTGGGCATTATTGGCGTTCAGCGCGAGGAAAGCATCGGTGATCTTCCTGCGCAGCTCGGGATTCATGTCCGAGCGCACGGTCCAGTTGTAATCGAAATAGCCGGGCGTGGTGTAGAACACGCGCAGCTTGCTGCCGTCGACCTTGTTCTGCGCCACCAGCTTTTCCCAGACCGAGATGTTGAGCGCACCGGCATCGACCTTGCCGCCGGCCACTGCGGCCACGGTGGCGTCGTGCGCGCCGGAGAAGGCGACGCGCTTCATGTCCACATCAGGATTGATGTTGGCTGCGAGCAGATAGTAGCGCGGCATCAGGTGGCCGGAAGTCGAGGACTCGGAGCCGAACGCGAAGGTCTTGCCCTTGAGGTCTTCGAGCTTGCTGACCGACTTGTCGGTGGTGATGAAGACCGACTTGAATTTTTCATCTTCTTCGCGCTGCACCAGCGGAATCACCTTGCCGCCGCTGCGCACCTTGGCCTGGACGAAGGTGAAGCCGCCGAACCACACCATGTCGAGCTTGTTGTTGATCAGCCCTTCGACCGATGCCGCATAGTCGGTCACCGGAACGAACTCCACCTTCATGCCGGTCTTCTGTTCCAGATAGCTGCCGAGCGGCTTGAACTTGCGCTGGAGCTCGGTGGGCGCTTCGTCGGGGATGGCGGAGACGCGCAGCACCTGCTGGGCCTGGGCGCCGGCGGCAAGCAGCAGCGCGCCGATGGCAAGGGTGAACCGGAACAGAGATTTCATAGTGGTGGATGGATTCGAGTCGATATTGTTATGCGGGTTTGCGCGCATGAGCCGAAGACTTCGAGTGGCCGCGGCGCAGGCCGCCATGATAGCAAACTTGGCCCGAGGGATTTTCCGCGGGCGTGCCGCACGGCCGCCATGCTGCGGGATAGCTGCGATGTATCCATCCGGAACTTTTTTCCGCTGAAATCTTCATAGTGCTTTCATCGCGCTCAGGCAAACCCGAATGCCTGCGCATGCGCTTTATCCTTGCACGACAACCAACTCTATTGCATGTCTTCTCACATTCACGTTCTCGTTGTTGACGATTTTTCCACGATGCGCCGCATCGTTTCCAATCTGCTGCGCGAAATCGGCTTTGCCAAGATTTCCGAAGCCGAAGACGGCGAAAAGGCCTTGCACTGCCTGCGCTCGTCCGGCGTGCCTGTCGATTTCGTGGTGACGGACTGGAACATGCCTGTCATGGATGGCCTGACCCTGCTGCAGCGCATCCGCGATACACCGGAATTCAGGCATCTGCCGGTGCTGATGGTGACGGCGGAGGCAAAGAAGGAAAACATCATCGCCGCCGCGCAGGCCGGCGCCGACGGCTATATCGTCAAGCCTTTCAATGCGGCGACGCTCAAGGAAAAAGTGGACAAGATCCTCGCCAGGCACAAGCTGGCGGCCTGACGACACTTCTTCTCCTGCACGTCTGCGCCCGCTCACTGCGGGCGCAGCGGCATTCAAGTGCCTTTCTTCAGCAGCTTGATCACCTCATGCGCGGCCGCCTCCGAGGATGCTGGATTCTGGCCGGTGACGAGCGTGCCGTCGACCAGCACATAGGACGCCCAGTCCGGACCGCGCGAAAAATCGCCGCCGCTTTTTTTCAGTGAGTCTTCCACCAGGAAAGGCACGACCTTGGTCAGCTGCACCGCCTCTTCCTCGGAGTTGGTGAAGCCTGTCACCTTCTTGCCTTCCACCAGCGGCCGCCCGTTGTGCAGCTTGGCATGGCGGAACACGCCCGGCGCATGGCAGACCGCGGCCACCGGCTTGCCGGCCGCATGCATGCTCTGGATCATGGTCAGCGAATCTTGGTCTTCCGACAGGTCCCACAAGGGGCCGTGGCCACCGGGATAGAACACGGCATCGAATTCCTCATGCGAAACGCTGGAGAGCAGCACCGTATTGGCCAATGCCTGCTGCGCTTCGCTGTCTTTCCTGAAACGTTCGGTTGCGGCCGTCTGCGCATCCGGCTCGTCGCTCTTCGGATCGAGCGGCGGCTGTCCGCCCTTGGGCGAAGCCAGCGTAATCCTTGCGCCCGCATCCTTGAACACGTAATACGGCGCGGCGAACTCTTCCAGCCAGAAACCGGTTTTCTTGCCGGTATTGCCCAGCTGGTCGTGCGAAGTGAGTACCATCAGAATATTCATCGGAATGCTCTTTCCTTCTTGAATGCGTTGATGCCATGGGTGCCATGGGTGCCATAGGTGCCATAGGTGCCATAGGTGCCATAGGTGCCATAGGTGCCATAGGTGCCATAGGTGCCATAGGTGCCATAGGTGCTGTTGGTGCCATTGGCGTGATTCAATGCGATTAAGTCAATTGACGTTGCGTCAACGTAGAGTGAAGGCCGCCATCGAAAGTTCTTGAGTGCGACGCAGACTCGGCGCGCGCTTTTCCGCTGCCTTCGATGACCTGCAAGGTAATCGCGTCTGCCGCATAATGGTTCGACAATAAAAGACAGCCAGCCTATCCAGCCAGGAGACAAGCATGTCCAGCCAGAACATTGCAACAAGCGCAACAAGCGCAACAAGCGCAACAAGCGAAACCGTTGCCCATCGCATCTGCCCGCTCTGCGAAGCGTGCTGCGGCCTGGAACTGCGGGTCAGGGACAACAAGGTGATCGGCATCCGCGGCCATGCCGAGGATGTCTTCAGCCGCGGCTACATCTGTCCGAAGGGGGCGTCGCTGAAAGACCTGCATGAAGACCCGGACCGCCTGCGCTCGCCGCTGATCAAGCGTGACGGCCGTTTCGTGGAAGCATCCTGGGAAGAAGCCTTCGAGGAAATCGAGCGCCGCCTTCCGCCCATCATGCAGGCCCACGGCAACGATGCCGTCGCCAACCTGATCGGCAATCCGTCCGCACACAAGATCGGCCTGCTGATGTATTTTTCGCGCCTGAGCAGGGCGCTCGGCACGCGCAATTTCTTTTCCGCGTCCACCCTCGACCAGATGCCCAAGCAGCTGTCCTGCGGCCTGATGTTCGGCAACTGGCTGTCGTTTCCGGTGCCGGATATCGAACGTACCGATTTCCTGCTGATCATCGGCGCCAATCCCATCGTGTCCAACGGCAGCCTGTGGACGGTGCCCGACTATCGCGGCAAGGCCAAGGCGATGCGCGCGCGGGGCGGCCGCATCATGGTGATCGACCCGCGCCGCACGGAAACCGCCGCGGCGGCCGACGAACATCATTTCATTCGCCCCGGCACCGATGTCTTCCTGCTGCTGGGCATGGTGCATGCGCTGTTCGACGAGGGACTTGTGCGCCTGGGCCGCATCGAGGCCCACCTCAACGGCGTGGAAGCCGTCCGGGCCGCGGTGCAGGACTTCACGCCGGAATCGATGGCGCCGCGCTGCGGCATCGAAGCCGAAACCATCCGCGCGCTGGCGCGCCGCCTGGCAAACGCAGAGCGCGCCGCGGTCTATGGCCGCATGGGTACCTGTACCCAGGAATACGGCACGCTCTGCAGCTGGCTGATCGATGTGCTCAATGCGCTCACCGGCCACCTCGACCAGGAAGGCGGCGCGATGTTCGCGAAAGCTCCGGCCTTCGCCGCCAATACCATGGGCAAGCCGGGCATCGGCAAGGGCGTGAGCACCGGCCGCCGCAGGAGCCGCGTTTCCGGTGCGCCGGAAGTCATGGGCGAATTTCCCATCGTCTGCCTTGCCGAGGAAATCGAAACGCCGGGAGACGGGCAGGTCAGGGCCCTGATCACCATCGCCGGCAATCCGGTGCTGTCGGCGCCGAATGGCGAACGGCTCGCCGCGGCACTCGATTCCCTGGAGTTCATGGTCAGCGTCGACATCTACCTCAATGAAACGACGCGCCATGCCGACGTCATCCTTCCGGGTTTGTCGCCGCTGGAAGACCTGCATTACGACATGGCCTTCCCGCAGTTCAGCTACCGCAACTACGCGCGCTACAGCGAGCCGGTCTTGCCGCGCGACCCGCAACAGCCGCCGGAATGGCAGATCCTGCTGCGCCTGGCCGCGATTGCGCAGGGAAAGGGAGCAGGCGCCGACGTGATTGCACTGGACGACGCCCTGTTCGCGGAAGACGTGCGGCGCATGGCCGGCGAACATGCCGATGCGATCATCGCCGCTCTGGCACACCTGAGCGGACCGGAGCGGCAGATCGACCTCGCCCTGCGCACGGGGCCCTACGGCGACCAGTTCGGGCGCAATCCCGGCGGCCTGAACCTGCGGAAGCTCAAGGCCGCGCCGCAAGGCATCGATCTCGGCCCCCTGCAGCCGCGCATTCCGGAAATGCTGCGCACGCTCTCCGGCAAGGTGGAGCTGGCGCCGGAGATGCTGATCGAGGATCTGAGCCGCGTGCGCGGCGCACTTGCACAGCCGGTGCCGCCGATGGTCATCATCGGCCGGCGCCAGGTGCGGTCCTGCAACAGCTGGATGCACAACCTGCCGATACTGGCGAAAGGGCCGTACCGCTGCACCGCGCTCATCCATCCGCAGGACGCACAAAGGCTTGGCCTGCGGGACGGCGGCCTGGCGCGCATCGGCAGCGAAGGCCGCATCATCGACGCCACGGTGGAGTTCAGCGAGGAGATGATGCCGGGCGTGATCAGCCTGCCGCACGGCTGGGGACACGATATGCCGGGCACACGGATGACGGTGGCGGCGGAACGGCCCGGCAGCAATCTCAATGCGGTGCTCGACGAGAAACGCCGGGATCCCCTGTCGGGCAATGCCGTCCTGAGCGGCGTTGCGGTGGAGGTGACGGCCATTGCCTGATCATGCCGCCCGCGTCACGCCGGATGCGGCGCGCTGCCGGCTTCAGTTTCAGGAGCACGGATTCGTCGTCGCCCGGCGGCTTATGGACGGTGCCCGCGTCGCGGCGCTCGGCGCGAGCGTCGATGCGATTTTCCGGCAATGGCTGGATGCGCATCGGAACGACTATGCCGAACGCGGCCTGGTGAACATGCATTCGCTGACGCACGCACGCTACCATGCCGGCAGCGAGGCGCGCATCCGCTTCTTCGAGCAGATCGCCGACACGAGGGCGACCGCGCTGCTGGAAGCCATGTTCGGCCAAGACATCTACTTTCACAACACGCAGCTCTTCTTCAATCCCTGCAGTCCCGATCAGCCGCCCTACTGGCACCGAGACCTGCAGTACAGCCCGATCGCGGATGCCGAGCAGGCTGCGGAGCAGGGCAGGCTGCTGAACCTGCATGTGCGCATGCCGCTGGTCGCCGAGACGGGACTGGCACTCGTTCCCGGCACGCACCGGCGCTGGGATACCGCGCTGGAAGCGGCGGTCAGGTTCGAACGCGAAGGACATCGGCACAGCGACGACCTGCCGGGCATGCAGCTGGTTTCGCTGGAGCCCGGCGATGTGCTGATCTTCGATGCGCAAATGCTCCACCGCGGCCATTACCGCCCGAATGCGCATCGAATGGCGCTGGATATCTGCGCAGGGCGGCCGCACCGGTTCACGCTGTCCTACCTCGACCGCGAGGTGCTTCCAACCGGAGAGGAACTGGCGCGCATTGCCAACAACGCCTGGTACCGAAGGGCGTATGAGCTTGCAGGCGCTTTGGATTGAGTTCTGGGGCACCCGAATACAAGCGATGGAAAACAAAAAAGGCAGACCCGCGAGGGCCTGCCTTTTTCAACGCGCATGCGGCTTGTCTACAGAGGCCGTCGATGCAGCAAATGCAATTCAGCGTCTTATTTCTTCGCTGCGTCGGCCTTGTCCTCGGCGGCGTCCTTCTTCGCCTCGGCAACTTCCTTCTTCGCTTTCTTGTCAGCCTTTGCCTTCTTCTTGTCGGCATCGGCGTTGGCCTTCGCTACCTTCTCCTGCGCCTTGGCGTCTGCCTTCGCGCTCTTTGCATCGGCCTTGGCATCGGCTTTGGCTGCCTTGGCTTCAGATGCTGTCGTGGTGGTAGTGGTTGCAGTGCCGGCAGGCGCGGTTGCGGTTTGGGCAAATGCGGAAGCGGCGAACAGGCCTGCGATCAGGGTGGCAATCAGGGATTTCATATCGTGTCTCGCTTTCGGTGTAAGAAGTATCGAAGGGGTGATACAGGTCCAAAAACGACTGCCTCCGCAGGTCAGTTGACCCCGACAGTGTAAGCAATTGTTATCAATCAAACCATTCGTAACAGATCAAATCGAGGTGTGCTGCGAGGCTTGCGCAAGATCAAGAAGTGGCAGGGTTTCCCACCCATTCATGTTTCGCCAAGGCAAAATTGCTCATCGTTATCGAGGAGGTAAGCATGAGAAAAAAATCGCCGCTGGTAGGCCAGGAAGGTTATACGCCCAACCATTTGCTCGACACCTTGATGGAAGTACTGGGTGCCAAGAGCGACGCCGCATTGGCACGTGCACTGGACGTTCCGCCCTCGACCATCAGCAAGGTGAGGCACAAGCAGGTGGCGGTCAATTCCGACATGCTGCTGACCGCCCATGAACTGACCGAAATCAGCATCCGCGATCTGCGCGACATGATGGGAGATACGCAATCCAAATACTGGCTCGGCGGCATGGATCCGCAGGTGAAGAGCCGGCGCTCGCCCAAATTGCCTTCGTTCCGCGACACGATGCACCGCGACATGCCGCATTCGGCGAGCATCGGCGCCATGTAATACCGAATTACCGGCAGCGCGTTCCTTGCGCTGCCGGCGCGGCATCAGCCGCGCGATCTGCCTTTCCTAGCTGTCGCCGTCCTTCTCATCCTGCGTCATCTCTCCCGGAAGCTTTTCCCCGTTTGCACTATCCAAGCTGCCGTTTCGGCTTGCCCTGCGGTCCGCGGTATCGCGCGGCACGGCGCGGCGGTCAGCGATCCGCCTTTCCCTGAACTTGTTCAGGTCATAGCTGGCTTGTTCAAACAGGTTGTCGGGGCGGGTCATCATGGTCTCCGGTTGCCTTCATGAATTGAATCTAGGCGCAGTGTAAGACCCCGTCCGCCGGCACTTTTGACGCACAGCAAATCAGTTCAAATCCGATACAAAAGACGGCATTTAGGTGCATTTCCGCAACAATGTGCTATAGGAAATCTGTTGCGGACACGCACGGTAGCCATCAGAAAACCCGAAGCAAGCCCTCACCGTCTCGCGTAAAATACTGTATGTATAAACAGTGAGACAGTGCGAATTGCGATGGAATTGACCGACAAGCTCGAAATCCTTGCTGACGCGGCGAAATACGATGCCTCATGCGCCAGCAGCGGCGCGCCGAAACGTTCGTCCGAAGGCAAGGACGGCCTCGGCGCCACCACCGGCATGGGAATCTGCCACAGCTACACGCCGGACGGCCGATGCGTCTCCCTGCTCAAGATCCTGCTGACCAATTTCTGCATCTACGATTGCCAGTACTGCGTCAACCGGCGCAGCAGCAACGTGCCCCGGGCACGATTTTCCGTCGACGAAGTGGTCAGGCTCACCACCGATTTCTATCTGCGCAACTATATCGACGGACTTTTTCTGAGCTCCGGCATCATCCGCTCCGCCGACTACACGATGGAGCAGCTGGTGCTGATCGCGAAAAAGCTGCGCAACGAGCATCAGTTCCGCGGCTACATTCATCTCAAGACCATTCCCGATGCCGCGCCCGAACTCATCGCCGAAGCCGGCCTGTATGCTGACCGCCTGAGCGTCAACATCGAATTGCCGACCGCCGAAGGCATCGAGCGCCTGGCGCCGGAAAAGAACGTGCATACCATCAAGCTGGCGATGGGATCGATCCGCCGCAAGCTCGATGAAAAGGAAGCCGAGCCGAAGGCGCCGCGCTATGCGCCGGCCGGGCAGAGCACCCAGATGATCGTCGGAGCCGACCAGACCGACGACAGCACCATTCTGTCCACCGCAGAAACCCTGTACGGCTCCTACAAGCTCAAGCGCGTCTACTATTCCGCATTCAGCCCGATTCCCGAGAGCCCGAACGGACTGCCGCTCAAGCCGCCGCCGCTGATGCGCGAACATCGCCTCTACCAGGCCGACTTCCTGGTGCGCGGCTACGGCTTCCATGCCGGCGAGCTGCTGCCTTCGGCCGGCAATCTTGCACTCGACATCGATCCCAAGCTGGCCTGGGCGCTGGCGCACCGCGAGCATTTTCCGCTCGATCTCAACAGCGCCGATCTCGGCATGATCATGCGCGTGCCGGGGATAGGCCTGCGCAACGCCAAGCGCCTGGTGGAACTTCGGCGCGCCAGACGCATCCGTTATGGAGATCTGGCACGCATGAGATGCAGCATGGAAAAGATCAAGCCGTTCATCATCACCGCCGATTACCGGCCGCAGAACGACACGGCACCCTCCGAGGCGCTGCGCCGCGCGCTGGCCGATGCGCCGCAGCAGCTGGGCCTGTGGCCTTCGCTGCAGGAAGCGGCATGAATGCACGTGCGCAAGTCGCTTCCTTCGAGGAGTGGCGTGACGCGGCAAGAAGCTTCATCGCCGCCGGCATGGCGCCGCATGAAATCGACTGGAGCGAAGAAGGGCAGGAACCCGGGCTGTTCGCAGGCGATGAGGGCGTGCAGGATCAGCACGCGCAGCCGGGAGTCTTGCAGGTATCGCGCGAACTGTTCGGCCTGCTGCAGCAGGCTGCCAGCTTCCGCGCCGCCGACCGCTGGGCCTTTCTCTACCGGGTGCTGTGGCGCTGGAGCCATGGCGACCGGATCGTGCTGTCCCACGCGGACGAGGACGGCATGCGCCTGCAGATGATGGCCAAAGCGGTGCACCGCGAGGCGCACCGCATGCATGCATTCCTGCGGTTCCGCGAACGTCCTGTCGACGCCGGCGATCCACGCTTCGTCGCCTGGTACGAGCCAGAGCATGATGTGCTGCAGGATGCGGCGGAGCATTTCTCAAAGCGCATGGGCAGGGCGACATGGCTGATCGCCACGCCGCAGGGCAATGCCTCCTGGGACGGCGCGCAGCTGCATTACGGACCGCCGGGAAACGCGCGGGCGGAGCCCGACGATATCGGCGAAGCCTTGTGGCTGGCGTATTACCGCAGCACCTTCAATCCTGCGCGCCTCAACACCGATGCCATGGAGATGCATATGCCCGTACGTTACTGGAAGAACCTGCCGGAAAGCCGCCTGATTCCCGATCTCGTCAGCAAGGCCGGCGCCGGCGCGCAGCGCGTTGCGCAGGCGCGCGAGGTCGGCCGCCGCGACGGCGCCGTCATCGCCATCGAAGCCGCCGATGCGCAGCCCAAACGCGATGAGCCGACTTCGCTCGATCAATGCCGGCGCTGCGAACTGTGGGAGCGGGCAACGCAAGGGGTGCCGGGCAGCGGGCCCGAGGACGCGCCCATCATGCTGGTCGGCGAACAGCCGGGCGACCAGGAAGATCTGGCCGGCCAGGCATTCATCGGCCCCGCCGGCAAGCTGCTCGACGACGTGTTCGCGCAGGCCGGCCTGCAGCGCGATACGGTCTATCTCACCAACGCGGTCAAGCATTTCCGGTGGGAGCCGCGCGGCAAGCGGCGGCTGCACAAGACGCCCGACCAGCGGCATATCAATGCCTGCAATTACTGGCTGGAACAGGAAATCGCCGGCATCGGGCCGCGTGTTGTCGTCGCGCTCGGCGCCACCGCGCTCAAGTCGCTGATGCACACGAGCAAGGTGACATTGACCAGCATGCTCGGCAAGCCGCTGCAGCACGAGGGCCGCTGGATCGTGACGACCTATCATCCGTCGTACGTGCTGCGCGTGCCGGACGAGCAGCTCAGGGCGGCCGCCTTCGCCGACATGGTGCGCGCCCTGCAGACCGCGCAGCGGCTGGCCGCGGGCGAGGCCGTCGAACCGACATGAAAGACCGGCGCTATCCCCGTCTCGCCTTTGTCGATCTTGAAACCACCGGCGGCACGGCGGGCTCGGACCGCATTACCGAAGTCGGGATCGTGGAAGTCGACGAGCAGGGCGTGCGCGAGTGGAGCAGCCTCGTCAATCCCGACATGCCGATCCCGGAATTCATCCAGTCGCTGACCGGCATTTCGGATGCGATGGTGCAGCATGCACCGCGCTTTGAAGACTTGGCCGACGAGATCGATGCCCGTCTTGCAGACCGCGTCTTCATTGCGCACAACGCGCGTTTCGACTACGGCTTTCTGCGCAGCGAGTTTCGCCGCATCGGCCGCGACTTCCATCCCCCGGTGCTGTGCACCGTGCGCCTGTCGCGCAAGCTCTATCCGCAGTTCGAACGACACAATCTCGATGCGCTGGTGGCGCGCCACGGTTTGCATGTGACCGAGCGCCACCGGGCCCTGGGAGATGCGCAGCTGATCTGGCAGTTCTGGCAAAAGCTGCATGAGGCGCATGCGGCCGATGCCGTCGACGAGACCATCGAAAAGCTGCTCAACCGTCCCGTGGCGCTGCCGCATATCGAAGCCCTGCATATCGAGGACATGCCCGATACGCCGGGCATCTATCTCTTCTACGGCGAGCATGATGCGCCGCTGTATGTCGGCAAGGCCGATCACCTCTACCGCCGCGTGCAGGCGCATTTCAGTGCGGGCCGCATGCCGCCGCGGGAGCAGCAGATGATGTCGCAGGTGCGGCGCGTCGAGTGGATGCCGACGTCGGGCGAACTCGGATCGCTGCTGCTGGAAGCGCGCATGGTCAAGCAGCTGCAGCCGGCATTCAACCATTTCGCGCGCGATGCGGAAGTGTGCGCATGGCGCCTGGTCATGCGCAAGGGCGTGCTGCAGCCGGAGCTGATCACGACCGATGATCTGTTCTTCGGCGTGGACCCGGACCTGTACGGATTATTCGTCAACAGGCGCAAGGCATGCGATGCGCTTCGCGCCGTTGTCAATGTCTACCAGTTGTGTCCCCGCCTCCTGGGGCTCGAAAAAACGCGCAAGCGCGAAGCCTGTTCTGCCGCGGCAGGAACATGCGCCGTTTGCTCCGGCGAGGAAAGCCCGGACATGCACAACCAGCGTCTGCGGACCGCGCTGAAAGGCATGCGCCTGCAGCCATGGCCGTATGCCAACGCCATCGCCATCCGCGAAAACGATGTACTGCATGTCATTGACTCTTGGTCGTATCTTGGTTCTGTAATGAACAACGAAGAGGCGGTTGAATTGCTACGGAAAGGCCGTGGGCGATTCGACCGGGAGGTCTATTACATCACGCGCAAATGGCTGTCGAAGGCGGATGCGGCCATTGTAGAGTTGTAGCAACTTCCGGTTACATTCTTCATTGCCTGCGTCCCTCCGCTTCCCCGATAATGCCGAATCGTTTTCGTCGGTCCGGCCATGCCACACTCTTCCCCCAACTCCATCGATGATCGCCTGTCCGTCCTGCAGAAACGCTGGTCGCGCTATGCCGAGGAAGGCCGCTTCGAGCAGTTCATCGAATTCGCCATCGCCGTCAACAGCCTTGCGGAATACTTCAATCGCCTTCGCCTGCCCGGCCTGGTGCGCCTCTGCGAAGGACTGGAGAATGCCGCGCTGGAGCGGCTGGGGCAGGAGGATACGCATCCGGTGCCGCGCCAGGACATCGCCATGCTGCAGCGGCAGGTCGACGCGCTCGCCGGCGCCGTGGCCACATCGCGCAATGCGGCTTCCGCGCGACGCATCCCCGAGGCCGCGACGGCGCCGGCCGACATTGACTGGATCAAGCCGAGATCGGTGTGGATGATCGCAGCGCCGGAAAAACAGGGCATGGCGCATGCGCTCACGGAGCAGCTGCAGTTTTTCGGATTCAAGGTCGACAAGCACGGTTGGGAAGAAGGGCAAGGTGCGGCGGAAGCGGAAAAGCCGCTTGCCGTTCTTTTCATTCCTGCGGGCGACATGGCGACGGCGGGCGAGAGCGCAAGGATTGCCGCCGTCCGCGCGGCCTGCCCGGCAAGCCAGCTGATCTACCTCGGCGTGGAATCGCAGATCGAACCCATCGTTGCACTGATGCGGGCCGGCATCGATATCACCATCGCCGCCGAGGACCAGCCTGCCATGGTACTCAATTGCATTCTCGATCTGGTCCAGACCAGCGAACAGGAGCAGTACCGCGTGCTGATAGTCGAAGACTCGCGGGTTGCCGTCGCACTGATCCGGCGCACGCTGTCACAGCATGGCATCCATACCCACGCCATTCACGATCCCGGCAGGTTGCTGGACGCGCTCGAATTCTACAAGCCAGACCTGGTGCTGATGGACATGTACATGCCCCGCTTCAACGGCGTTGAAGCCACGCGGGTACTGCGCCAGATGGCCGCTTACAATTCGCTGCCGGTCGTGTATCTCTCCGGCGAATCCGCAGTCGGCATGCAGGTGGAAGCGCTGCGCCTCGGCGGCGACCAGTTCCTGATGAAGCCTTTCAACCCCGTGCTGCTGGCGGCGGTGGTCAAGACCAGGATCGAGCGCTTCCGCGAAGTGCGCCGCTCCACCCGGCTCGACGGGCTGACCGGCCTGCTCAACCATACGGCGGCCAAGTCCCGGCTCAAGGCAATGGTGGACGAGGCCAGCGCCGACAACGGGCTGACCGTGGCAATGATCGACATCGACCACTTCAAGTCGATCAACGATACCTTCGGCCATCCCGTTGGCGACCAGGTGATCCGCGGCCTGGCCTGGCTGCTCAAGGGCCGGCTGCGCTCGGTGGACCTGATCGGACGCTACGGCGGCGAGGAGTTCCTGGTTGCCCTGCCGGGCGTGACCAGGGACAAGGCCCTGTCGGTGATCGATCGCATCCGCCGGGATTTTTCCGGCTTGCCTCACGCCCATCCGGGCGGTGCGCTGCATGCCACCTTCAGCGCAGGCATTGCCTCCCTGCCCGAGGTGGATACCGCCGCCGGACTGACCGAAGTGGCGGACGGCGCGCTGCTGCAGGCCAAAAGACTGGGGCGAAATCGGGTGGAAACAGGCGCGTGATGCCTGCATGCTCACACTGAAGCATCAGTTTTTTTGGAATAAAATCTTCCACCAACTTCGCTTTTTTATAGCGCCGCATTCCTCTACGATGTGGGCTCCTTAACCTCTTAATGGAGCCTTTCATGAAACCGACTATCGTTGCCAATGGCGTCAAGCTGCCCCGGGTCATGCGCGACCATGTTGTGCGGCGCCTGCGGTTTGCACTCGACCGGACCCATCAATCCATCAATGCCGTCGTGGTCCGCATTACCGACCAGAACGGTCCCAAGGGCGGCATCGACAAGCAATGCCGGATCCAGCTTCGGATTCCGGGGCTGCCGCCTGTCGTGGTCAACGGCAAGGCTGCCAGCATTCTCGAAGCGGTCGATGTCACCGCCCATCGCGCCGCGCAGGCGATTGCCCGGCATCTCGAGCGTTCGCGCCGCATCCGCCATGCGCGCATCGAGGCGCCCGAACTTGCCTGAACACGGCTGCCTAGATTTCCATTCATTCACATAACGGAATAATCATGAAACGAGTGATCCTGTTCGTCGGAACCAACCTTGCCATCATGCTGGTGCTCGGCATCAGCGCCAGCCTGCTTGGCGTCAACAAATACCTGACCGCAAACGGTCTCAATCTCGGCACGCTGTTGATGTTCTCGGCGCTGATGGGCTTCGGTGGTGCATTCATTTCCCTGTTCCTGTCGAAACCGATCGCCAAGTGGTCGACCGGCGCGCGCGTGATCGAACAGCCGAGCACCTCCACGGAAATGTGGCTCATGGATACTGTGGCCAGCCAGGCCCAGCGCTCGGGCATTGCCATGCCGGAAGTCGCGATCTATGACGGCGAACCCAACGCCTTTGCCACCGGCGCGACCAAGAACAGCTCGCTCGTCGCCGTCTCCACAGGTCTACTGGAATCCATGACCAGGGAGGAGGTGGAAGCGGTGCTCGCGCACGAGGTGGCGCACATCGCCAATGGCGACATGGTGACCCTGACGCTGATCCAGGGCGTGGTGAACACCTTCGTTACCTTCCTCGCGCGCGTCGTGGGTTATCTGGTGGACCAGATGCTGCGCAGGGGCGACCAGGAAAACAGCGGCCCCGGCATCGGCTATACCGTGACCGTCGTGATCTGCGACATCCTGTTCGGCATTCTCGCCAGCATCATCGTCATGTATTTCTCGCGCCAGCGAGAATTCCGTGCCGACCGCGGTGCTGCCAAGCTGCTGGGTTCGCCGCGCCCGATGATCGCCGCGCTGCAGCGTCTGGGCGGCCTGTCCCACGGCGAGTTGCCCAAGAACATGGCGGCATCGGGAATTGCAGGCGGCGGACTGATGTCCCTGTTCTCCAGCCATCCGCCGCTGGAAGACCGTATCGCCGCCCTACGCCACGCCTGATCGGCACACCCGCCGGCAGTCCCGCTGCCGGCGGGCCGTGCGAATCAAGGCGCGGTGGTCGATGGGAATTGAAACGCTGCGGCGGAACTGCCGCCGAAATGAAAAAGGCCGCGAAATTCGCGGCCTTTCCGGTATTTGGTTGCGGGGACAGGATTTGAACCTGTGACCTTCGGGTTATGAGCCCGACGAGCTGCCAGACTGCTCCACCCCGCGTCTGAGGCTGCGAATTGTACAGGGGATGCCGGCATGGCGCAATCGAAAACGCAAAAACAAAACCATGAAATAATGGGCGCCCGCGAAAACCGCCTCAACCCTTATTTGTCTTTGCCTGGAAAATGAGCAACAAACCCGCCCGTACCCTGCAGTTCAAATGCAAGACATGCGCGAAGCCCGTCAAGGTTTTCCTGCAGAAAGTCTCCGCCTGCTCCCATATTCAGCCTTATCAAGGGATTTGCAGCTGCGGTGAAGTCATGCGCCATGCAACCGGCCAGAAGGATGCCGTGGAATCCTACCTCGCCTCGCCGGACGGCCTCTGGACGCATCATCATCATTGAAGCCTTGCCGGCGGCGTGCAGCGCAGCCGGCCTGCGCTTCGTTAGTTACTTAGATTGGAAACACCAGGCAGGTTGTAGTCGCATGCGCGTACAGCTTGCCGTTGACGTCCGTGATGCGTCCTTCAGCTACGGCAACCTGGCTGCCTACGCTGATGACCCGTCCTTCCGCGCGGATCGGACCGGTCTTGTCGGTCAGCGCGCGAATGTAATTCACCTTCAATTCCAGGGTGCTGTATCCCTTGCCGGCCGGAAGCATGGTATGGATCGCGCAGCCGACGCAGGAATCGAGCAGGGTGGCCGCATATCCGCCGTGCACCATGCCGATCGGGTTGTAATGCTGCGGTCCGGGCGTGCCCTGGAATATCATCACTCCCGCATCCGCGCGCACCGGAATGAAGTCCATCAGGGCGCCGATCGGAGCGACCGGCAACTTGCCCTGAAAGATATCGTTCAGGAATTCCAGTCCTGAGCGCTCGCGCAGCTGTTCCCGCGTCGCCACGCCGGGTGCGGAGAGCACCGGACGGATGGCGGCTTCCTCGTCCTGCCACTGCTTGAGCTTTTCATGCGTTTCCACGGTAAGGCCTCCTGAATGTGTTGTCATTTTCCGTTATCGATTGATTGTTGTTGCCGGGGAAGACAGCACAGTCCCGCTCAGGACTCTTCCAGCGTCACGTTGCCGAGCCGTATCGGCCCGCCGCATTCCGAACAGGTCTGTCCTGGCCTCGAAAGCTTGCCGCAGTCGGCATGCCGCAGGCGTACCGGCTTGGCGTCTTCGCACTGCAGGTATTCGTCGCCGAAGCGCATCAGTTCCAGCACTACCGGAAACAGGCCCTTGCCGGCCCTGGTGAGCTGGTAGTTGAATCGCGGCGGCCGCTCCTGATAAGGCACTTTCTCCACCAGTCCGCCTTCGATCATGCGGTTCAGGCGCGTGGTGAGGATATTGGTCGCCGCCCCGGTCTGCTTCTGCAGGTCGTCGAAACGCAGCGGCCCTCGGAACAGCGCTCGCAAGGCCAGCAGGATCCATTCGTCTCCCAGAAGCAAGGCCGAGCGCACGATCGGGCAGGAGATGGGGGCTGCGCATTTGAGTGTCTTTTCCATGTTTTTGATTTTAGACCCTTGCAAAATAAAAGTCACTAGGCTAAGATGAACTCGTCGCTTGCAAAATGCAAGTAACATGGAAACTAGGTAACTATAGGCACCCAACGCATGTGCCTGCATCGGCAGCAGATGCTGCCGGCTATTCATCGATTCCGTGGAGTCCCAAAATGAACATCAAAATGACCACAGTTGCACTCGCCATCATCGCCACCTCCAGCGCAGCTTTCGCGGCTGACGATTTCGTCGATTACACCAATGTCCCCTCGGCCAGGACGCGCGCGGAAGTGCGGGCGGAACTCGACCAGCCGTTCGCGCGCAGCCCGGCGCAGTCGCCGGAATTCGTCGAGGTCACCCAGGTTGCCGGCGGCAAGACCCGCGCCGAGGTGCGCGCCGAACTCGATGCCGCTTACGCGCAGGGCCTGGTCGGCCAGCAGTCGGAATTTGTCGAATTCACCCGGGTAGCCTCCACCAGGACGCGCGACGAAGTGCGCGAAGAGGCCCTCCAGCAAGCCAAGGCCGGCCGTGCCGTCGCCGTGCGCAACGGAGGCTGAGCAGTTTCCGTGTCATCTCCTCGTAGTTGACGCATGCCTCTCCATATTGCCAATATGGATTCGGCCCGCCGAGCGCGGGCCTTTTTTATGCCGGGCGTTCGGCCCGCTTCACGTTGGCGCGTCCCGCGTTCTTGGCGGCGTACATCGCCATGTCGGCGCTCCTGATGAGCGACTTGGCGTCGCTGCCGTCATGCGGATAGACCGCCGCGCCGATGCTGGCGGAGATATGGAAGGTATGTCCGGCGATGTCGTAAGGTTCGGTCAGTGCGCGCAGTATCTTGTCGGCCACGCGCAGCATGGCCTCGTCATCCTCGACGCCAGACAGCAGGGCGACGAATTCGTCTCCGCCCAGCCGCGAGGCCGTATCGGATTCGCGCATGCAGCTCTGCAGACGCTTGGCCACTTCCTTGAGCAGCAGGTCGCCGTAGGCATGGCCGAAGTTGTCGTTGACCGGCTTGAACTTGTCGAGGTCGATGAACAATAAGGCGACCTGACTGCGGTCGCGCCGCGCCTTGGCCAGTTCGACGCCGAGCCGCTCCTCGAGCAGCTTGCGGTTCGGCAGCCCGGTCAGGGCATCGTACAGCGCAAGCTGCATCGCCTGGTCGGCGGCCTGCAGGGCGCGCGCCCTATCGTCCAGAAACAGCCAGATCAGCAGGGCAACCAGCAGGCTGATGCTGATGCCCGATTGCAGGATCAGCTTGGGCCGGTCCGACTGCATGCGGATGTCGAATTCCGGCAGCGCGGACGTGACCACCGTCCATGTCCTGCTGCCCGCCTGGATATAGCCGACCCGCTTGTGCCTGCTTTCGGGCGAGGTGGCGTCCCTGTCCTCGTGACTGTCATACATCCGCGCCGCGGGCGTGACCAGCTCGCCGTCATAGATTTCCACATCCAGGTCGTCGGCCAGCGAGCCGTTGACCCCGCGCATGAAATCATCCATGCGGAACGGCGCATAGACCCAGCCCATGATGCTGGTGCGCCTTTGCTCGACGCTGGAGCGCGGTTCATTGTTGCGGTACACCGGCAGGTACATCAGGAACCCGTCCTGGACTTCGCTGCCGGACTCCTGGATCAGAACCACCTTGGAGGAAATGGCGGCCGTTCCGCCGTCGCGCGCCTCTTCCATCGCCGCGCGCCGGTTCGGCTCGGAAAACATGTCATAGCCGAAGGCCCGCAGGTTGCGGCCGAAGAAGGGTTCGAGATAGACGATGGATGTCAGGAAATCGCGCTTGCCCGGCGGCCGGATATCGTATTCCGGGAAACCTTCGGCACGAACGGCGGCGACATGCGCATCCCTTTGTTCGGGCAGCACGATGAGCGACAGGCCCACGCCTTCGATGCCGGGAAACATTTCCGGCAGGGAAAGGCTGCTGACGAAGGCGCGGAATTCGCTGCGGGTCACTGTATCGGCCGAGGCGAACAGGCCGACGGTGGCGCGCAGGATCTGTTCGTAGATGGCCAGGCGCTGTTCGATGCGGATGTTCGATTCCCTGACACGGAAGTCGAAGGCCGTGCTGAGATTTTGCTGCGCGGAGCGTTCGGCACCTTCCCAGATACGGTAAGTCACGAGCAGGGACACGGCCAGCACGGCGAGCGTGACCATTTCCCTTGCCTTGAATAAATGCAGGATACGCAGCCTGCGTTGCGCTTTTTGTCTCATGCCGTATTGCGACGGCATGCTGTCGCCGTCCTCCGCCGTCTATGTCTGTTGAACCCAACGGTATCATCGCGCATCGGGCGGTGGCGTCCTTGAGAACCTGCAACCACCTTGCATCAGCACGGCATCTGCGCATGGCGGCAATCATTCTTCTGCGCAGCATGGCTGGACGCGGTAAGCTCCCGGTTCGGCATCTCCGCATTGTTAAAACAAGAATGAGCAATCCACTCGCAGCCTACCCCTCGTTCCGCAACTTCTTTCTCAGCCGCATTGCCACCACCGCGTCGAACCAGATGCTGATGGTGGTCGTGGCCTGGCAGATGTACGACATCACGCAGAGTGCCTACGACCTCGGCATGGTGGGGCTGGCGCAGTTCATGCCCGCGCTTGCCTTGTCCCTGCTGGTCGGCCAGATCGCCGACCGCTATGACCGCCGCCGCATCCTGGCCTGGTGCCTGGCCGGACAGCTCGGCGTCGCGCTGCTGCTGATCGCCGGCACCCTGGGGCATTGGCTCAACCGCGAAACCATCCTGCTGGCATCGCTGGCGCTGGGCGCGGCAAAGGCGTTCCAGATGCCGACCCAGCAGGCGCTGGGGCCGCTGCTCGTGCCGCCGGAAGTGCTGCCGCGCGCGCTGGCGATCAATTCCGCCGGCACGCAGATCGCCATCATCCTCGGGCCGGCCATCGGCGGCTTCCTGTATGTGGCCGGCGCGGTCGCCGTCTATACGACCTGCGCGCTGCTCTGCGTGGCCGCCGCCGTCCTGACGCTGATGATCCGCATCGATCACGCGCCGCCGGCGCGCGAGCCGGTTACCCTGCAGACTTTGTTCGCCGGCATCGTCTTCATCTGGAATCGCAAGGAGGTTCTCGGCGCAATCTCGCTCGACCTCTTCGCCGTGCTGCTGGGCGGGGCCACCGCGCTGCTGCCCATCTTCGCGCGCGACATCCTGCATGTAGGGCCGTGGGGATTGGGCCTGCTGCGCTCGGCGCCGGCCATCGGCGCGCTGCTGGTGTCTCTGTATCTGGCGCGCCACCCGATCCAGCGCAAGGTCGGCAAGGTCATGTTCGGCTCGGTCGCGCTGTACGGCGTGGCAACCCTGGTCTTTGCCTTGTCGACATCATTCGGCCTGTCGCTGGCAGCACTGGCGCTGACCGGCGCCTTCGACATGGTCAGCGTGGTGGTGCGGCAATCGCTGGTGCAGCTCGATACGCCGAATGAAATGCGGGGAAGGGTCAGCGCGGTCAATTCCATTTTCATCGGGGCATCGAACCAGCTGGGAGAGTTCGAATCGGGCGTGACCGCCGGCTGGTTCGGCGCCATACCGTCGGTGCTGATCGGCGGCTTCGGCACGCTCGCCATCGTGGCGCTCTGGATGAAGCTGTTTCCTTCGCTCACCAACCGCGAGAAACTGACCGATCGAGCGCGCATCTGAGCGCCTGTGTGCGTCAAGCGCAGGAACCAAGCGGGTCGGGCTGCGTCAGATCATCATCGACTGACTCACTGACGGAGGTCTTCATGCGCAAGATGATTTTCCTCGCCGTCGCAGGATTCCTGTGGCGCAAGCTTCAATCCAGGATGCTGACCCGCAGCTACGGGGCGCGTACCGTGCGCCGCAGCCGCTACTAGGAAATGTGCCTGAGGGTCCGGATTCGCTTCCGGACCGGGTCCGGCATCCGGTCTCATCGAATGCCACCGCAGAACAGCTTGTCGTCTGCGGTGGCATTGCCTTTTTCGCTTTGCGCTGTCAGCTGCGGCATCCTGGCGTTCAGCAGGCCGCAATCCGTGCCGAGCGGCGCAAGCCGAAGTACTCCAGTTCGGCCAGCACCGCCACCGCGAGCGCCTGCGCCACAATGAATGCCTGCCCCGCGGCATTCGGCGCCACCCATCCCGACAGCAGCAGGTAGAAGCTGTCCACCACCCACACCGCATTCACCGCGATCACGGCCCAGACGGCAGCCCGCGGCGGCGCCTTGCGCGTGCCCAGCCAGGCGAGGAAGGCTGCGAACGGCAGCAGGCTGGCGCCCGCGGTTCTCAGCAAGGCGGCCGGCAGGTTCAGCAGGCTTTCCAGCATGCCGGCGCCGATCAGCATCAGCAGGCCGGCCGCGGCACCGGCGGCGGCATCGGCGAGCAGGACGCGGCGAAGGAAAAGTGGCGATTGAACGTTCAACATGGCAAGCTCCTCGAGTCGGATCAGGGGAAGGTTCCGATGCCGGCATCTGCGTGCTGCATCGTTGAACGCATCTTGCGCCCGACCTGGCATGCGGTCGATTACCTCCCGCGTCATCAAGGCATGCCATCGGGATAGCGGGATAAGAAGACGGCGCGCTAGAACAGCTGCTCGAACTCTTCCGCCGGCACGGGCCGCGAGAACAGGTAGCCCTGCGCGTAATCGCACTTGCTCGCCGCCAGCAGGCGGCGCTGGCCTTCGGTTTCGACGCCCTCGGCCACCACCTTGATGCCCAGCTTGTGCGCCATCACGATGATGGCGTCGCACAAGGCCATGTCGTCGGACCCGGGCGCCAGGTTCTGCACGAAGGACTTGTCGATCTTGATGTAATCGATGTCGAATTTCTTCAGATAGGACAGCGACGAATAGCCGGTGCCGAAGTCATCGAGCGCCGCCTGCACGCCGTTGTCGCGAAAGCGCAGCAGCTGGCTCGACACGCCGCGCGAACTGTCCATCAGCATGCCTTCGGTGATTTCCATGACCATGCCCTGTCCCGGCAGCTGCATCGATTCCAGGCAGCCGAGCCAGCTTTCATGGTTGATGCCTTCTCTCTGCAGCTGCACCGGCGAGACGTTGACGCTGATCTGGAACGCCGGATCATGGCGCACGCGCCAGGCGCCGGCCTGGCGTGCGGCCTGCCGGAAAATCCATTCGCCGAGCTCGACGATCATCCCGGTTTCCTCGGCCACCGGAATGAATTCCGCCGGGCTGATCAGGCCGCGCACCGGATGCTGCCAGCGGATCAGCGCCTCGGCCTTGCAGATGCGGCCGCTGCCGAGATCGATGATGGGCTGGTAGTACACCCGGAACTGCTTCTCGTGCAGCGCGGTGCGCAGGTCCGTGACCAGCCGCTTGCGCAGCTGCGCGGCTTCCTGCATGGAAGTGGTGAAGTAGCTGTAGCGGTTGCGTCCCTGGGCCTTGGAGGCATACATCGCCTGGTCGGCATTCTTGAGCAGGGTATCGGTTTCCCGGCCGTCGGCCGGATAGAAGGTGATGCCGATGCTGGCCGAGATGTACACCTGTTCGGTGCCGAGATGGAAAGGCTCGGCCAGCTCGCGCAGGATGTTGCCGACGGCGCGCTCGACGCTGCGGGTGTCGTTCAGCTCCTCAAGAATGACGGTGAATTCGTCGCCGCCCAGCCGCGCCACCGTATCGGTCTCGCGCACGCAGGCGCGCACTCGGCGCGCCGCTTCCTGCAGCAGGCGGTCTCCCACGCTGTGGCCGAGCGTGTCGTTGACTTCCTTGAAGAAGTCGAGATCCAGGAACAGCAGCGCCACCTGCTGACCGCCGCGGTTGGCCTTGAGCATGGCCTGCTGCAGCCGGTCATGGAACATGCTGCGGTTGGGCAGGCCGGTCAGCGTGTCGAAATTGGCCTGGCGCCAGATCAGTTCATCGGTTTCCCGCTTTTTCGTGATGTCGGAAAACAGGCCGACATTGCACTGGATCGAGCCGTCCGGCTGGTAGATGGAATTGAGCGTGAGCGACAGCAGGAAATCCTGGCCGCTCCTGCGCCGGCCCCACAGCTCGCCCTGCCAGCGTCCGTCGCGCGCCATCGTTTTCCACATGCGGGCATACGTCTGCGGGCTCTCGCGCTGGGAATGCAGCATCCTGATGTTGCGGCCGATGGCCTGCGCCTCGGTATAACCTGTGATCTCGGTGAAGGCCGGGTTGATATTGACGATGGTGCCGTTGCCGTCGATGACCGACATGGCCTCGCTGCTCTTCTGGTAGACCAGCGAAGCCAGCCGCAGCGAATCAAGCGCACGCTGGCGTTCGGTGATGTCGAACACGATGCAGAACAGCAGCGGCCGGCTGCCGATGTCGATGGCGGAGGGGTGCACTTCCACGGTGCGCAGTTCTCCGCCGGCGAGCCGATGGCGGAAGACGCAGAAATTGCGCCGCTCTTCCTGCGCCCGCTGCAATTCATGGAGAACCTCGTGCCCGGGCTGGCTGCTGATCCGGCCGATCTGCATGCCGCGCAGGGCATTCTGCGAATAGCCGTAGAACGCCGCGGCCGCCGGATTGGCGCCGGCGATGATGCCTGCTTCGGCATCGATGAGCAGCATGATCGAGCTGTGCCTGCGGAACAGCTGGTGAAACAGGTCTTCCTCCGCCTCGCCCGTCGGCGGTGTTGTCAGATCGGCATCGAGCATGAATTCCCAGTCTTCGCGCGCATTGCTGGCGATAATTGTTTTTCTGGTGAAACATCGATTATTGCCGAAATCGGGCGCGCGGTGCTGAAAACACCGGGTTATCTCTCCTTTGGACGAGACGGCGTCAGGAAGGCAGGGAAGCCGCCGACGGCGCGTCCGTTATCTTGCCCATGCGCGACGTCCCCAGTGCGACCAGCACGATGGCCACCAGAGCGCCGCCGCTGAACGCGAACAGCTGGACCAGCGTCGCGCTGCGCAGCAGCCATCCGGTCAGCGCCGACGACATCGGCGCGATCCCCATGAAGATGAACATGAACATCGCCATGGCGCGGCCCATCATGGCGGGCGCGACATGCCGCTGCAGCCAGGTAAAGACCGTCACCTGCACGAAGCCGCCCAGGACGCCGATGACGAACAGCAGCAGCATGCCCTGCCAGGCGGCGCCGATCAGGCCGAGCGGAATGAACAGCAGGCCGATCACGCCGTCGAGCAGCAGGATGGTCTTGCCGAAGCTGCCGATGCGCATGCGCGGCCGCATGCCGGTGGCGATGACGCCGATCAGGGTGCCGGCCCCGTGCGCGCCGGCCAGCGCGCCGAAGGCGGCCGCGCCCTGCCCCAGTTCGCCGGCCAGCACCGGCACCGCCACCTGGACCGGGCCGCTGATGAACAGGGCCACCGCCGCCCAGTAGGTGAAGCAGGTGCGCAGGCTGGCGTCGTTCCAACAGTAACGCAGGCCATCGCCGACGGCTGCCCAGACGGATTGCGCGGGCTGGCCGGGCACGGTCTGGCGCGGCGAAGAGACGCCGGTCTGCACCCTGGACAGCGTCCAGGCCGACAGCGCGAAGCTCAATGCGTCCAGCACGAATGCGACAGCGATGCCGTGTGCGTCTTGCACGCCCTTGCCGCCGCCATCACCGAACAGCGCGATCAGCAGGCCCGCCAGCAGCGGGCCGGCGAACATCGACAGCTGGCGCAGGCCCATCGTTATGCCGTTGGCCGCCGGCAGCAGTTCGCGCGCAACCACGTGCGGCATGATCGAGGTGGCGGCGGGGATGCTGAATGCCGTCGCCAGGCCGATTGCCAGCGCCAGCGCATAGACCATCCAGAGAGTCAGCTGGCCGCTGAAGACCAGCGCCGCCAGCAGCGCCAGCAGCAGCGTGTTGGCATGCTTGGTCAGCATCAGCACGCGCTTGGGCGAATGCCTGTCCGCCAGCGCGCCGCCGAGCAGGATGAACAGTGCGCGCGGCACGCTCATCAGGGCCAGGACCGTGCCCAGCACCAGCGTATCGCCGGTCATCTGCAGCACCAGCCAAGGCAGGGCGATGAGGCTGAACTGGTCGCCCATCATCGAGATCAGCGAGCCGGCGATCAGCCAGCGGAAATTGCGGTCGCGCATGAGTTGGCCGCGCGCGGGAGCGGCAGGTGAGGTTGCCATGAAGTGCCTTCTAGTTTTGATTGTTTTCGAGGTATGCCAGACCCTGACCCAGGAGAGTCATCAATTCGCCCTGCAAGCCGCTGCCGGCCATCAGGTCCGGTTCCCGGGCATGGATGTCGCGGATGCGTGCACGCACGGCCGGATCCTTGCCCCAGACAGCCTGGAAGAGTGCGATCCAGCGCGAGCAGAAGTCCTGCATTTCCGGGCTGTCCGGCGCCGCGCCGCGCTCCAGCAGTTCCTGCGCTTCCGCAAACATCACCGGCCAGCGCCGGTAATGGGCAAGGTAGGCAGCGCGCATGCCGGCGATTTTGTCGGCCCCGAGGTAGCGGGCATACACGCCCAGCCGGTACTCCGCGCTCACCTGCGTTACGTATTCGAGCATGGCGGTATCCACGCCGGTCAGTGCCTGCGCACCGGGCTCGTTGCGGTGCAGGGCATCGAGCTTGAGCATCATGCGCGGATCGCCGCCCATGTGTTCCAGCGAAAGTCGCAGCCAGGGTTCGGCCAGCACCACGGCCTCGGGCGCATCGGGCGCGACGCCGCGTTCCATCAGGTCGCGCACTGCCGCCACGATGGCATTGAGCTCCCTCATTTCCCTGGAACCCTTTTGCATGCGCGCGTATTCCTCGGGCGTGAAATAGCGGTCATAGATGGCCATCATCTCGAGCGTCGTCAGCCATTCGTTCAGTGCGGGCTGCTCCTGTCCGCGCAGCAGCGTGCGCAGGTCGTTCAGGCGGTTGCGCAACGCGGCGGCGCGCTCGATCTGCCGCTCCAGCGCCGTCACCTGTTCATCGATCACGCTCTGCAGGTCGCGCGCATCGCCTTCCAGCAGCACCGCGACTTCCGACAAGGGCAGATCGAGGCGGCGCAGCGCCTGGATGCGATAGAGGCGCTCGACATCGCCGCGGTCGTACAGGCGGTAGCCGGCCTCCGATCTTGCCGAGGGCCGCAGCAGGCCGATGGCATCGTAGTGATGCAGGGTGCGCACCGTCAGCCCGGTGCGTTTTGCCAGTTCGCCGACTTTCAGCAGCATGTTCGCCTCCTCTCCATGCCAACACGATAAAGGCTGACGCAGCGTAAGGGTCAAGTAGTTTGGCGGGAAAAATGTTTTTAACTTGCAATTAAATGCCTAAAAAATAAGCAGAAACACATGGATACAACATCATTTCCACACTTTCTTCCACCGTTGAGGGTTGTCAAAAGACGCATGTTTCCTCTCGGTGATGATATTTGAAAACAAATATGTAATCAGGGAGTTACGAAAGATTGTTGAGGTGAAATATGGCTACAGTAACTATGGTCAGCCGGCTGACGGCAGGTCTCATTTGCATTGCACTGACAGCATGCGGCGGCGGTGGCGGTAGCCCTGATAACGCAGTGAGTCCGACGTCGGGCAGCGGCACGACGGGCACGGACGGAAGCGGCGGCGCAGGAACGGGAACGACCGGAACGACAGGCAACGGTGCAACGCCGGGCCAGGGCACAGGCACAGGTTCGACGCCGCAGAGCTCGCCGCCTTCAGGCGGAACGGACGGCACGGGCGGCACCGGTGATACAGGCAATACCGGCAGCACCGCAAACGCTACCGATGCCCGCTTCAACCGGCCGATCGGCCTTGCGCGCGATGCGGCGGGCAACATGTATGTGGCCGATTCCGGCAATTACACGATCCGCAAGATCAGCCCCGCCGGCAATGTCAGCACGCTGGCCGGCAGCGCGGGCAGCAGCGGCAGCGCCGACGGCACCGGCAGCGCGGCGCGCTTCAGTTTCCTCAAGGGATTGAGCGTCGACGGCGCCGGCAACATCTATGTCGTGGACGGCAATGCGGTGCGCCGCATCTCGCCCACCGGCGCGGTGACGACGCTGGCCGGCGTGGTGAATACCGCCGGCAGCGTCAACGGCACCGGCGCCGCCGCGCGCTTCTCCCAGCCTTGGGGCATCGCGGTCGATCCTTCCGGCGTCGCCTATGTCGCCGACACCGAAAACTATGTAATCCGCCGCGTGGCCACCGACGGCACCGTGAGCACCTATGCCGGCACGCCCGGCAGCCGCGGCACCGTAAACGGCAGCACCGCCAGCGCCACCTTCCTCGGACCCAAGGGTATCGCGCGCGACGCTTCGGGCAACCTGTACGTGACCGACTGGTTCGGACCGCCGGCGCCGATGACCAGTGAAACCAGTACCTTCATCCGGAGGATCGGCAGCGACGGCGTCGTGAGCACGATGGCCGGCAACTTCGGCGGCGAAACCGGGCCGGCGCAGTTCCGCGATACCTTCGCCATCACCGCCGACAATGCGGGCAATGCCTATGTGTCGGCGTTCAACCGGGTACAGCGCATCAGCGCCGCCGGTGCGGTGAGCACCGTGGCCGGGCCGATCATCGGTTACCAGTCGCTCGAAGGCATCACCATCGATGCGGAAGGCAATCTCTATGTCGCCGATACGCCCAGCCACGCAATCAGCCGCGTCACGCAGGCAGGCGCCGTGACGGTGGTCGCCGGCAAGCAGAATGAAGCCGGCAGCACCGACGTGCCCTGAGGCAGGAATGCTCGCGGCAATGCCCGGCAGCCAGGCCGGCTTGCCGCGGGCGGTTAGTTTTCAGGAATTGCGAGGCGGAGAAGGCGTGATCAGCGCCAGCCCTTGCGGATGCGGTAATCGTGGCTGATGACGATGCGGGTGGTGGCGATCAGCGGGCTCAGGCCGAGGATCAGCTGCGTCATCCTGTCGCCGGGAAGCGACCAGATCTGCGCAGGCGGCGGCGCGACCTGGGTGGCGGCGGTGATCAGCGGCGCCACCCATTCGGCATCCGGCGTGACGTCGAGCAGGATGTCGCCGTCCTGGGTGGTATGCAGGTAGATTTCCCCGCCATGCTCCAAGCCGAAGCAGATACCATGGCCGTTCGGCTGCTTTTTGGCGTCGACGTGGAGCTGCAGCTCGCGGTTGTAGTTGTCGATCCAGGCTTCGACATCGTAAGTCGTGGTCAGCACGATCCAGGGGCGCTCGCCCGGTTCTGCGGGCTTGTTGTCTTCCAGAGTATCCATGATGGTCAGGTCGTGCCGCAGAGGGTGGTGTTCCAGATAAAGCGCATTATTGTAGTCTGAACGACTCCACTTCGGCTTCCCCTCGGGCATCAACCCCGGATACCGAGCGCCGGGACGGCATTCCAGTTTCGCTGGGGCGGTTTGGCAGGATTGGCAGCAGTTTCTGCAGGTGATGAATTGGATTGTCTTTCGCATGCAGCCAAGGCTGCAGCCAGCACGAGTACAACAATGGCAATACGCTCCGGGGTCGTGCGAAGTGACATTTGATCCTTCCAGGATTGCAGGTACCTGACCTAGACCGGATTTGGTTTCCGCAGTTCAATGCGTTTTTACCTGTTTTTACACCGCGCTGTTTACCAATTACAAAACGTAAATCCATTAAAACAACATTGTGTTGATTTCGATATCAGCCTTGCAGCAGCAGGCTGATATCGAAAGTCGGCCGGCATGCCGAAATGACAGGATGGCTACAGCAGGAGCTCGAATTGCTCCGGCGGCAAAGGCTGGGAGAACAGGAAGCCCTGCGCATAATCGCATCCCGCCTCCAGCAGCCATTGGCGCTGCTCCTCGGTTTCCACCCCTTCGGCGATCACCTGCAGTCCGAGCTTGTGGGCCATCACGATGATGGTCTCGGCAATGGTGCGGCTGGTGCTTTCGCGCGTGGTGTCGCGGATGAAGGACTGGTCGACCTTCAGGTAATCGACATCGAATTTCTTCAGGTAGGCCATCGACGAATAACCGGTGCCGAAATCATCGATGGCGACCTGCACGCCGGCGTCGCGCAGGCTGAACAGTTTTTCGGCGGTCGCTTCGCTGGCGTTGAGCAGCAGCCCTTCGGTGATTTCCACCGACATGCTGTTCCAGCCGAGGTCGAGTGAACTCAGGTACGCGCCCCAGTCCAGCGTCTTGGCATTGGCGAGGAACTGCACCGGCGACTTGTTGATGCTCACCTGGAATACACCGTTGCGCATCTTGCTCCAGCGCTTGGCCCAGACGGCGGCCTGCATGAAGACCCAGTTGCCGATCTCGTTGATGAGGCCGGTCTCTTCGGCGAGATAGATGAACTGGTTCGGGCAGACCAGGCCGCGCGAAGGATGAATCCAGCGCAGCAGCGCCTCGGCCTTGGCCACCTTGCCGGTGCGCAGTTCGACCACCGGCTGAAAATACAGGGACAGCTGGCGCTGCGGCAGCGCATTGCGCAATTCGCCGATCAGCTTGAGGCGCTGCCAGGCCTGCTCCTGCATCGACCGGGTAAAGAAGCTGAACTGGTTGCGCCCTGCATTCTTGGCCACGTACATGGCCTGATCGGCATTGCGCACCAGGCGTTCCGGCTCGTGCGCATCGCCCGGATGCAGGGTGATGCCGATGCTGCCCGACACATGGATCTCTTCCTGGCCGAGCAGGTAGGGGCGGCCGAGCGCCGCAAGGATTTTTTCGGCAATGTGTTCCACATGCGAGCGGCCGTCCAGATCGGTCAGGATGACGGTGAACTCGTCCCCGCCGAGCCGCGCGACCGTATCCGATTCGCGCACGCAGGAGCGGATGCGCGCCGCAGTCTGCTTGAGCAGGTCATCGCCGGCATCATGGCCGAGCAGGTCGTTCACCTCCTTGAAGCGGTCCAGGTCGATGAACATCAGCGCCAGCAGCTTGCCGCTGCGGCGGGAATTGAGCACTTCGTATTCCAGCCGGTCGCGAAACAGCGAGCGGTTGGGCAGGCCGGTGAGCGCGTCGAAGTTGGCGCGGCGCAGGGTTTCCTGTTCGGAGGAAATATCGACCGTGGTACCCACCATGCGCGTGGCCAGGCCGCTGTCGTTGCGCGCAATCACGGCGCCGCGCGCCATGACCCATTTCCATGTGCCGTCCTTGCAGCGTACCCGGTATTCGCAGGCGAGAAAGCGGCTCTGGCCTTTCAGGCAGGTCATCATTTCCTCGTACACGCGCTCCCTGTCCTTGGGATGGGTAATGGCGGCCCAATCCTGCAGGCGTGAGCCGACTTCCGACTCGTCGTAGCCAAGCATCTGGCGGCCGCGCCAGGACAGCGTGAAGTGGTCGCTGGAGATATCCCATTCCCAGACGCCGTCGCCCGCGGCTTCGAGCGCAAGGCGCAGGCGCGCTTCGCCGGCCTGCATGTCGCTGCGCATTGCGGTGGCAGCTGTTTCATCTGTGTTGGCCTGGGCTTGGGCTTCGGCCGCAGGCGGGACGGGCTGCTGAAGGGGAAGCAATTCGTGGAGCGGCCGTCCGACGATGTCGGCCTTGCTCAGGCCCAGCTGCTGCAGGAAGGCATCGTTGGCATCGACCACGCGCAGGTCCGGCGACAGCAGCAGCAATCCTTCGCTTGCCGCATGCATGGCCGACGGCAGATCGGCGGAATGCATCATGCTCATGGCCCTCCTCGATGATTCGCTGCGCGGCAAGCGGCGTGCCGCACGCGAGAATCCCATTCATGATGATTAGGAAGGTGCAGAGTTTTATAGTTCCAGGCTTTGCCGGCGCTCATTGGCGGGCTTTTTTCTAATCGCAGGCGACCCGGTTGCGCCCGGATGCCTTGGCGGCATACAGGGCGGCATCGGCGCGGCGCATCAGCTCCTGGAACGAGTCGGATTCGCGCAGCATCGCCAGGCCGATGCTGACGGTATAGGCGGGCGTGTCCGGCTGGCCTTCCAGGTGGAAGGCATTGGCGCTGCCTTCCATCGTTACCCGGATGCGCTCGGCGACCTTGACGCCGGCGGTGCGGCCGGTTTCCGGCAGCAGCACCGCGAATTCCTCGCCGCCGACGCGCGAGAAATAATCGATGCTGCGGATCGCCGTTTCCGCCCGCAGCACCGCATCCATCAGCACCCTGTCGCCGGTGGTATGGCCCCAGGTATCGTTGATCGACTTGAAGTTGTCGATGTCGAGCATGAGCAGCGCCATCGGCCGGTTGGTGCGCCGCGCCAGCGACAGCTCGCGCTCGGCCAGTTCGAACAGCGCGCGGCGCGACCAGGCGCCGGTGAGGAAGTCGCGGTTGGCCGCATGTTCGGCCTTGGCCATCATGGTGTCATGCACCATCATGACCGCGCCGATGGTCAGGACCGGCAGCACGAAGGTGCCCGCCGACAGGAAGAACAGGTTCCAGGGCGAAGGCTGCAGCAGCGATGTCAGTTCTACCGGATTGGCGAAATAGATGACGGCGCGTGCCGCATGTCCGAGCGTGATGAGGCCGGCCATGCCCACGGTAAACACATACGGATAGCGTGAACGCCATGCCTGGCGGGCGCGCCAGATCGTTAGGGCGATCAGGAAACAGATGCCGCCCTGATACAGCGCTACCGTGGCGGTGCGCAAGGCGAAGGAATCGATGGCGTAGTGAAACGCCGCAATCAGAGCAGTCACGGCGACCACGCTGAGCATCAGCGGCCTGAGGTAGACCTTGCGGCCGAAGAAACGGCGAAAGCCGACAAGTATCGCCGCACTGGCCGCGGCATACGTGCCGTTGGCCAATTCGTAGGCAGCAAGTTCGGGCAGCTCTCTTCCGAACGCATAGAGCACCAGCGCGCAGAAGCCGATGCCGTTGGCCACCGACCATTCCCGTACGCCAGGTATGCCGCTGCGCAACAGGGACATCAGGACGAGCAGCATGACGACGCAGAACAGGGCGCCGATGACGAGGATGTTGAATGCGCTGGGCATGGTATGACGTTCGGTCCGTGAAAAGTTAAAAGGCCATGCCTGATGCTCTACGGATTGATGCGGATGGCGTCGTCCCGGCAGCGGACGACAACACATAAGATGCGTGCCGCGCCTTTAATGTTCCGCGACGAAAGTGGAAGTTCTGCGTGTTTTTGTGCGCATGATCAAAGGCTGTTCCCTGCAGATAAAGGCGGTTGTCATCATGTCGAAACTTTAAGCAGCGCAGGCTATCGAACTTGAAACCCGATAGAGTCCACGCATGCATTCATTGCCGCGCATGTCCCCTTGCGGCAAGCCGCGGACTCCGGAGCCTGAATCGTTTTAATGCAGGCTCCACGCGCGCATCCCCGGCGGCAAGCCACCAGCGCGCGCCTTCCTATCCGTTATTGTTGCAAGGAGTACCGACATGGTTACGATGCCGTTCGCTTTGCGTTTCAGTACGTTGTTGATCGCTTCCAGCTTGGCCGCCGGCGCGGCGATTGCTGACACCTCCTCCAAGTCTTCCGCTTCGGAAAAACCGCCGCAGAGCAAGACCGCTTCCGCGCAAAAAGCACAGAAGCCGGGCAAGCCCAAGCTCGACCATTCCGGCCAGCCGCGACATGGCAAGGCCTCTTTCTACGCCGATAAATTCGCCGGCCGCAAGATGGCTGACGGCACGCGGATGGACCCCGATTCCAATATCGCCGCCAGCCGCACCTTGCCGATCGGCACCAAGGCGGAGGTCAAGAACCTCGACAATGGCAAGACCGAAGTCGTAGAGATCCGCGACCGCGGCCCGTATGTCGACGGACGCATCGTCGACCTCACGCCCAAGACCGCGAAAAAGCTCGACATGGACGAGAAGGGCGTGGTCCCGGTAGTGGTGACGCCGATCGAGGTGCCGCAGCCCGACGGTTCGGTCAAGCCGGGCGCGGCGGCGGACAGCGACGTCAAGACCGCGGAACGATGAAGCAATGATGGAGAACAATGCACCGGGCGCACCAACCGGTGCTTTCCATTGTCATAGCTGAAGGAAAGAGGCCGGCTATCGATGATCAAGTATTGAGGAATCCCGCATGACAGACATGGTGGTTGCACGCAAGGAAGGCCTCTATTGCGTACCCGGGGATTTCTACATCGACCCCTGGCTTCCGGTGGAAAGGGCGGTGATCACCCATGCGCACGCCGACCATGCGCGCATCGGCCATGGCCGCTATTTGGCGTCGGCGGAAGGCGAGGGCGTGCTGCGCGCCCGCCTCGGCGACATCCGCCTCGACACGCTGCCCTACGGCGAATCCGTGGTGCATAACGGCGTGAACGTATCGCTGCATCCTGCCGGCCATGTGCTCGGCTCGTCCCAGGTGCGCATGGAATGCCGCGGCGAAGTGTGGGTCGCTTCCGGCGACTACAAGGTGGAATCCGATGCCACCTGCGCCGCGTTCGAGCCGGTGCGCTGCGACACCTTCATCACCGAATCCACCTTCGGCCTGCCGATCTACCGCTGGCAGCCGCAGCAGACCATCTTCAACGACATCAACGACTGGTGGCGCGCCAATGCGCAGGAAGGCCGCGCCAGCGTGCTGTTCTGCTATGCCTTCGGCAAGGCGCAGCGCATTCTCGCGGGCATCGACGCCGGCATCGGCCCCATCATCTGCCACGGCGCGGTCGAACCGCTCAACCGCGCCTACCGCGCTTCGGGCGTGCGCCTGCCGGAGACGCGCATGGTCACCGACATTGCCGACAAGGCCGAGCTGCGGCGCGCGCTGGTGATTGCACCGCCTTCAGCCGGCAGTTCGCCGTGGATGAAACGCTTCGGCGAATACAGCGACGCCTTCGCCAGCGGCTGGATGCTGCTGCGCGGCGCGCGCCGGCGGCGCGCGGTCGACCGCGGCTTCATCCTGTCCGACCATGCCGACTGGCCCGGCCTGATGCAGGCCATCGGCGCCACCGGGGCAGAGCGGGTGATCGTCACCCACGGACAGGTGCCGGTGATGGTGCGCTGGCTGCGGCAGAACGGACTCGATGCAGGCGCCTTCGTGACCGAATACGGCGACGAGGAAGACGATAGCAGTACGGAGAAGGAATCCGCGATTGCGCCCTCAGGCGAAAGGACTGCCGATGCGTGAGTTCGCCCGCCTGTATGCGGAGCTCGACAGCACCACCGCCACCAGCCGCAAGCTGGCGGCGCTCAAGCAGTACTTCAGCCATGCGGCGCCGGCCAATGCGGCCTGGGCCGTCTATTTCCTTTCCGGCGGCAAGCCGCGTCAGATCGTGCCGACCAAGCTGCTGCGGCAATTCGCGATCGAGCATGCTGGCATCGATGACTGGCTGTTCGACGAGTGCTATCACGCAGTCGGCGACTTCGCCGAGACCATCGCCCACCTGCTGCCGCCTCCGAAGGATGCGTCCGATGTCGGCCTTGCCGAATGGATGACCGAGCGCATCGCGCCCCTGCGGGGCGCCGCGCCGGAAGCCATTCGCAGCGCCATGTTTTCCTTCTGGGACCAGCTCGACGCGCAGGAGAGATTCGTGCTGCAGAAGCTCATCGGCGGCAGCTTCCGGGTGGGCGTCTCGCGCCTGCTGGTCACGCGCGCCATCGCGGAAGTGGCCGGCGTCGACGGCAAGCGCATCGCCCAGCGCCTCATGGGCTGGACCGACGGCAAGGTGCAGCCCACCGCCGAACAATATCAGCGGCTGGTCGCCGGCCATCATGACGAGGAACAGCAGTCGCTCGGTGGGCAGCCGTACCCGTTCTTTCTCGCCCATGCGCTGCAAACCGATCCGGCCACGCTGGGAGCGGCCGGCGACTGGATGGCGGAGTGGAAGTACGACGGCATCCGCGCGCAATTGATCCGGCGCGAGGGCGAGACCTGGCTGTGGTCGCGCGGCGAAGACCTGATCACCGAACGATTTCCGGAAATCAGCGGCGTTGCACTGCCCGAGGGCATGGTGATCGACGGCGAGATCGTCATCTGGAAGGAGGATGCGCCAGCGCCTTTCTCTTCGCTGCAGCAGCGCATCGGCCGCAAGACGCTGTCGGCGAAGATGCGCGCCGAACTGCCGGCGGTGCTGATCGCCTACGATCTGCTCGAACTCGAGGGTAACGACATCCGCGACCGCACCCAGGCCGAGCGGCGCGCCCTGCTCGAACAGGCGGTTGCGGCCATTGATCATCCGGCGCTCAAGCTGTCGCCGCTGGTGCGCGCCGCCTCGTGGGAAGAGCTGGCGCAGCTGCGCGAAACCTCGCGCTCGCGCGCCGTCGAGGGCCTGATGCTCAAGGCGGCCGGATCGCGCTACGGCGTCGGCCGCACCAAGGACAGCGGCACCTGGTGGAAATGGAAGATTGATCCCTATGCGGTCGATGCGGTGCTGATCTATGCCCAGACCGGCAACGGCCGGCGCGCCTCGCTCTATACCGATTACACCTTCGCGGTCTGGGACAGCGAGCCCGACGGCACGCGCAGGCTGGTGCCCTTCGCCAAGGCCTATTCCGGCCTGACCGATGCCGAGATCGCAAGAGTCGATGCGGCGATCCGGCGCACCACGATAGAACGCTTCGGCCCGGTGCGCAGCGTGCAGCCGACCATGGTGTTCGAGATCGGCTTCGAGGGCATCGCCGCGTCGCCGCGCCACAAGGCCGGCATCGCAGTGCGCTTTCCGCGCATTCTGCGCATGCGCGATGACAAGCCGATCGAGGAAGCCGATACGCTCGATACGCTGAAGGGAATGCTGGCGTGAGCACGGCGCCGGTCGATGCCTTGCCCGCGCGCCGCGCGAGGCGAGCGCCCTTGCCGAAGGACGCGCTGCCGCACGCCGCCGAAGACGACGTCGATCGCTGGTTCGAACAGCGCGGCTGGCAGGTCTTTCCTTTCCAGCGCGCCGTCTGGCAGGCCGCGAGCGAAGGCAAATCCGGCCTGCTGCATGCGACCACCGGTTCCGGCAAGACCTATGCGGTGTGGTTCGCCGCCCTGCTGCGCGCCATGCGCCAGCCGCAGGCCAAGTCCGGCCTGCGCGTGCTGTGGATCACGCCGATGCGCGCGCTGGCCGCCGATACTGCGCGCGCATTGCAGGCGCCGCTGGAAGAACTGCTGCCCGCATGGCGGGTCGGCCTGCGCACCGGCGATACCTCGTCCTCGGAACGCAGCCGCCAGGCCAAAGCCTTGCCCCAGGCGCTGATCACCACGCCGGAAAGCCTGTCGCTGATGCTGAGCCGTGCCGACGGCGAGGCGCAGATGGGCAAGCTCGACATGGTGATCGTCGACGAGTGGCATGAACTGATGGGCAGCAAGCGCGGCGCGCAGACGCAGCTTGCGCTGGCGCGCCTGCGGCTGTGGCGGCCGGACCTGGTGGTATGGGGGCTGTCGGCCACGCTCGGCAATCTGCGCATGGCGCAGGATGCCCTGCTCGGCGAAGGCAAGGGTGAACTGGTCGAGGGGCGTCTCGACAAGGAGATCGTGGTCGATACCCTGATCCCGCCCAATCCCGCCATCTTTCCCTGGGCCGGCCATCTCGGCCTGCAGATGCTCAAGCCGGTCATCGAGGAAATCGAAGCGCATGCGGCCACGCTGGTGTTCACCAACACGCGCTCGCAGGCCGAGCTCTGGTACCAGCAACTGATCGAGGCGAGACCCGACTGGGCCGGCCTGATCGCACTGCATCACGGCTCGCTCGACAAGGCGGTGCGCGACTGGGTGGAGCTGTCGGTGAAGCAGGGCGAACTCAAGGCGGTGGTCTGCACCTCCAGCCTCGATTTGGGCGTCGACTTTCTTCCGGTGGAGCGGGTGCTGCAGATCGGCAGCCCGAAAGGCGTGGCCCGCTTGATCCAGCGCGCCGGCCGCAGCGGCCATGCGCCCGGCCGAGTGTCGCGCGTGACGCTGGTGCCGACGCACAGCCTGGAGCTGCTGGAAGCCGCGGCGGCCAAACGCGCGGTGGCAGAGCGCCGCATCGAATCGCGCCCGGTGCCCGACAAGCCGCTCGACGTGCTGGTGCAGCACATGGTCACCATCGCCCTCGGCGGCGGCTTCACTTCCGACGCCCTGTTCGATGAAGTGAAAACCGCCTATGCCTACCGCAACCTGAGCAGTGAAGAATGGCAGTGGGCGCTGGACTTCGTCGCCAGCGGCGGAAGAAGCCTCACGGTCTACCCGGAATACCGGCGCGTGCTGCCCGACGAGCAGGGCGTCTATCGCGTGCCGGATGCAACGCTGGCCCGGCGCCACCGGATGAGCATCGGCACCATCGTCTCCGATGCATCGGTGCAGGTGAAATTCCTGTCCGGGACCAAGCTTGGCACGGTCGAGGAATCCTTCATTTCGCGGCTGCGCAAGGGCGACCATTTCCTGTTCGGCGGACGCCTGCTGGAATTCGTGCGGGTACATGAAATGAGCGCCTATGTCAGGCGCGGCAGCGGCAGCAAGGCGGCGGTGCCGCGCTGGCAGGGCGGCAAGCTGCCGCTGTCCTCCGAGCTGGCGCGGGCAGCGCTGGACTGCCTGCAGGAAGCCGCTCAGCATCGCTATGACAGCCCCGAGATGCGGGCCATTGCGCCGCTGCTGGAAGTGCAGCAGCGCTGGTCGGGCCTGCCCACTGTGCAAGTGCTGCTGGCGGAGCAGACCGAGAGCCGGGAAGGGCATCACCTGTTCGTGTATCCGTTTGCCGGCCGCTCGGCGCATATCGGCCTGGCTTCGCTGTTGGCATGGCGCGTCGCGAAACAAGAACCGGCGACCTTCTCGATGGCGGTCAACGACTACGGCTTTGAACTATTGTCGCTGCGGCCGGTGGAATGGCGCAGCCTGCTCAATGACCGGCTGCTGTCGGCCGACCATCTGCTGGAAGACGTGCTGGCCAGCCTGAATGCCACCGAGCTGGCACAGCGCCGCTTTCGTGAAATTGCGCGCATCGCCGGCCTGATCTTCCAGGGCTTTCCCGGGCAGCCGAAAAGCACGCGGCAACTGCAGGCATCGTCGAGCCTGTTCTTCGAAGTCTTCCGCAAGCATGATGCCGGCAACCTGCTGCTGACGCAGGCGCAGCGCGAAGTGCTGGAGCAGGAACTGGAACTGTCGCGCCTGCGCGCGGCGCTCATCGACATGCGGCAGCGCAAGCTTCACTTCTACGTCACGCGCAAGCCGACCCCGTTCGCCTTTCCGCTGATGGTGGAGCGGCTGCGCGAAAAACTCAGCAATGAGAAATTGTCGGACCGCGTGGCCCGCATGCTGCGCGAACTGCAGAAGGCGGCGGAGAAATGAGCGTCGATATCGTCATCGCGGGTGAAACGCTGCAGCTGCTGCCGCAGCGCGCGCTCTACTGGCCGGCCCGGCGTACTCTGATGATCGCCGACATCCATTTCGGCAAGGCGGCCGCCTTTCGCGCGCGTGGAGTGCCGGTGCCGCACGGGACCACCGCGCAGAACCTCGCGCTGATCGATACGCTGCTGCAGGCGCATGCGGTGGAGCACATCGTCTTCCTCGGCGACTTCCTGCATTCGCGTGCGGTGCAGAACTCAGCCAGCCTGCACACCCTGCAGCAATGGCGCGAGACGCACGCCGACCTCAAGCTGACGCTGGTGCGCGGCAATCATGATGCGCATGCCGGCGATCCGCCGGCGGCACTGGAGATGGACATCGTGGATGAGCCTTTTTGCATCGGGCCGTTTGCATGCTGCCATCATCCCGAACCGCGGGCGGAAGGCTATGTGCTGGCCGGCCATGTGCATCCGGTCTACCGGCTGGCGGCCGGCGGCGACAGCCTGCGGCTGCCGTGCTTTTTGTTCGGGGATGGATATGCAGTATTGCCTTCCTTCGGCGCGTTCACGGGCGGTTATCTCGTGATGCCGAAGGAAGGAGAGCGGCTGTTCGTCGCGGCGGAAGATGCGGTGTTCGAGGTCCCGCTGCGTTAAGTATCAGCTCAGGCCGGCTGATGCTGTGCGGCAGCGGCGAAGCGGGCGCGGCCGATCAGGTATTCGAGGCTGGTGGCCACCGCCAGCACCAGCGAGCCGGCGATCAGCACCTGGCGCGGCGCCAGCGTTTCGGCCAGCATCCAGAACATGCCCAGCGATACCATGCGCAGCATCCACAGCACCAGTTCGCGCGCGAAGATGCGGTCCGACAGCGCGCCTTCGATATCGAGCGTCTGCTGGTTCAGCACCTGTT
This sequence comes from Noviherbaspirillum malthae, assembly GCF_015352985.1. GTDB lineage: Bacteria > Pseudomonadota > Gammaproteobacteria > Burkholderiales > Burkholderiaceae_D > Noviherbaspirillum > Noviherbaspirillum malthae. The sequence continues at coordinate 155,153 of NZ_JACYXF010000007.1, forward strand.
CGCTGGCGATCAGAAAGGGGCTGCCGACCGCCTTGAGCACGGAATAGACGATGTACAGCGCCGGTATCCAGAGGCTTGCGCCGAGCAGCAGGAAGGCAGTGCCGACCACCAGGCAGGACGCCCCGAGCCAGCTGGCGCGGTTGCCGACATCGCGGTTGCGGCGCGTGATGTAGAGGGCGATGCCGCCCGCCAGGCCGGCCAGCGTTGCGACCCAGCCGAAGCGGCTGGCCGAGCCGAGGGCTTCCGCAGCGCCCGCCGAAGCCAGCGCCTGGCTGATGCCGAACAGGCCGGATTCGAGGAAGAACAGCGGCAGGCAGGCAATGAATTGCGGCTGACGCAGCACGGCTGCCGGTTGCTGCAGCGGCGCCATCGGCGCATGCGGCAGGCCGCGGCCGAACAGGACCGAGCCCAGCAGGGCGATTGCGCCGTAGACCTGGTAGACCAGATCGCTGCGCTCGGAAAAGACGGCCAGCAGGCTGGTCATGGTCAGGGTAGTGCCGACGCTGAAGAACACCATCGCGGTGCCGGCGCGAGCGGCATAGGCGTCGCGTTCGCCATCCTTGAGCAGCGACATTTCCAGCCAGTGGCGGGCGCCCCATGAGAGGCCGAGGAAGGCGCCGTAGGCCATCGCCAGGTTCCACCTGGTATGGTCGCCCAGCAGCAGCAAGAGGCCCGGCACAAAGAAGGCCAGGCGCATGACCTGCGCGGCGCTCAAGCCCAGACGCGGACCGAAAACATAGGCGAGGGCGGTGGCGCTCATGGCGGAGGTGAGCATGGCGGCGGTGAAGCCGAACATGGCATGCACGTCGTGCGCGGCCATGACGAAATAGCCGATGAAACCGATCATGGTGCCGATGGAACCTTGCAGGGCGATGAAAGGCAACATCGCGCGTTGGGATGTTGATAAGGACATTCTTGTTTTCGCTTGTTGATGTGATGGAAAGCGCGAAGGCCATGTGCCATGCGCCGGGCCGTGTAGGACTAGCCTGCAGGAAAGAGGTTCCGCAAGGAAATGTCCTTGCGGAAATCGGCGGAAAGGAGTGGTCGAAGTGTTATCGAGGCGTCAGCAGGTCGTGACGCGGATAGGCCCAGGCGGGCACATTCGACAGGCAGGACCGGTTTGCAAAATCAGCAAAACGCAGCGTCGAGAAATTGCCGCGCGGCGTGGTGGCGAAGCGGATGTCGGTGGCCTGTTCGGCATTCACCGAAGGAACGCGCGCAAAGCGCATCCAGGCATCGAAATGGCAATTCTCGTTGCGCAGGCGGCGCAGCGCATGCAAATCGCCCTGTTCCTGCGAAAACAATGCAATGCCCGGCGCGGCGGGCTGCTGCGCGTCTGCGTCCGCCAGCGCGGCAGGACAGGCGGCAGCCGGAACGAGATCCGGTGCAATGCTGACAATGCCGCGCTTGAGACCGTAGGTGCCGGCGGCTTCGTTGCTCTCCACCGAGGCGAAGGCCCAACACAGCGGATTGGCGGGAAAGGCCGACATCGACATGTCGAGCACGCGCGTCGCGGGATCTGCGGCGCGCAGTTGCGCGGCAAGCATGTCCTTGCTGCGCTGCGACGCCTGGTGCTGCACGCCGACGAAAGCCAGTGCGAAAGCGAAGGACAGCAGCAGGCCGCTTCTGCCGCGTTCGCCGCAACGCTGCTGCACCAGCGCAAGCACGATGCCCATGCCCAGCAATGCCGCAAACGACGGCCAGGACAGGAAACCACGCGTGGTGAAGAACAGCGGCACGCCGATCAGCAGGGCCGCCAGCAGGATCTTCAACGCCCTCAGGGGCACCATCAGGGCCAGCGGCATGCCGAAGGCGATCCAGAAAACCGGTTCGAGGATGAACACCATGTCGCCGTAGAGCCAGCGCGGATCGAACGGGTAGAAGGGATGGATGCCGTAGGAATTCAAATAGTCCATCAGCAGGTGCAAGGCGAAGCCGGTGCCCATGCTGAGCAGGAAGCCGAGGCGCGCGGTCGCGCTCCGCATGACAAGCCGCCGTGCCGCAGGCCAGAGCAGCATCAGCACCAGGGCCAGCAGCAGCGCCTGAGGCAGCGCATACAGGACGGTATGGGTATGGCCCCGGTGGTGCAGCAGGTAGCCGAGCGGTTCCGGCAGCAGGGGCGTGAGCACCAGGTCGAGATCGGGAAAGTTGCCGGCCAGCCAGCAGGTGACCAGCATCAGCCGATGGCGGATGTGCTGGTCCGGCTTGTCGCTTTCGGAAGGAAGGCTGCGGTGCAGCAGTGCGCCGGCCGCGAGGCTGGCGACGGAGTGGCTGAGGTTGTCCATGGTGCAAGATATTACCGGCTTTTCAAGCGCGGCAAGCTCTTGCGTTTTCCATCATCCCGGAGGCTCAGGTCCCCGGCGGACGGCCCTGCTCCGCCATGGCCTTGAACCAGTTCGCGGTGGCTTCATCGGCCGGGAAAAAGGATTCCACCCGTAGTTCATGCACGGTGACGTCATGCGGCGTGCCGAGCGTGGCGATGGTTGTGAACAGATTGAGCGACACGTTATCCTTCTTCAGGATGACTGGCAGGAAGGGCAGGCTGCGGGAATCGAGATTGGGCGCGCGCATGGCGCCGGCGATGCCGTCGAAGGCGGCGAGCTCGTCGAGCAGGCGCGTCGCTTCGCTGCCGGGGCCGTCGCTCATGGCCTCGCGCTGTATCCAGTGCAGCATGTCGCCGCACACATCCTGCCAGTTCGGAATGAACGGCCGCAGTCCCGCCGGATCGAGCATCAGGCGGGCGACATTGATCTGCCCGTCGCGCGGAATCGGCGCCTGCTCGGGCATGCCGAGCAGCCATTTCATCATGCGCGCCGCAGGCTCGTTGGGCATCACAAGATTCCACAGCCTGTCCACCACCAGCGCCGGATAGGGCGCCTGCTGCCGCAGCATGAAGTCCAGCGCCTGCTTGACCGAACGCAGTTCGGGGTCGGACAGGCTGCGCTCCTGATAGGCAGGCGCGAAGCCGGCGGCGAGCAGCATCACGTTGCGCTGGCGCAGCGGCACGTCGAGCGCCATGCCGAGCTTGAGGATCATTTCCCTGCTCGGCTGGGAGCGGCCGCTTTCGAGGAAGCTGATGTGCCGCTGCGAAATGCCGCTCTCGGTCGACAGCTTGAGCTGCGTCAGGCCGCGCTTCTCGCGCCAGTAGCGCAGCGCCGAAGCGAAGTCGTGGAAATAGCGCTCATGCGAGGACGACGCGGCCGCCGGCCTGTGCGTCGCGGTGCTTGCCTGGACTGTTGCGCTCATCCTGCCTCCTTTTTCTTTGCGCCGATGTGCCGGCAGTGTACCCGCCAGCCGCCATTCCTTCATGAACGGCATTCTGCAAGGCGTACGGCATCGGGTCGATTACGTGCGAGGTAATGGGCGGCGGGATGAAAAAAGCGAAAAAAAGCCGGCAGGGAACCGAAGTTCCTCTGCCGGCCAACACTGCAGCCGTTGCCGGCTGCTTACCCAGGTTGACGAGCGGGTTGGTTAGTGAGACTTGCTTGCCTCGTCGGGCACATAGCGGGTCGCGTCCAGTTCAGCCCGCGTGGAGTGGCGGCGCAGGCGGATGTTGAGCATTTCCACTACCAGCGAGAAGGCCATCGCGCTGTAGATGTAACCCTTCGGCACATGATGACCGAAGCCTTCGGCGATCAGCACCACGGCGACCACGACCAGGAAGGACAGCGCCAGCATCTTGATCGTCGGATGTGCGGACACGAAGCGGCCGATCGGACCGGCGAAGAACATCATCAGGCCGACCGACACGACGACCGCGGCTACCATCACGGCAATCTCGTCCACCATGCCGACGGCGGTGATGATGGAGTCCAGCGAGAACACCAGGTCGATCACCATGATCTGCAGCACGATGCCGGCAAAGGTGCTCTTCACCACGCCGCCTGCGCCGCCGCTTTCTGCGCCTTCCAGGGATTCATGGATTTCGCCCACGCTCTTGTACAGCAGGAACAGGCCGCCGGCCAAGAGCACCAGGTCGCGTCCCGAGAAGCCGTAGCCGAAGATCGAGAACAGCGGCTCCGTCATGCCGACGATCCACGACAGTGTCAGCAGCAGGCCGATACGCATGAACATCGCAAGGAAAAGCCCGAGGCGGCGGGTGAATTCCTGCTTTTCCTTGGGAAGCTTGTCGACCAGAATGGAGATGAAGATGATGTTGTCGATGCCCAGCACCAGTTCCAGCGCCGTCAGCGTCAGAAAGGCCATCCATATTGCCGGGTCGGAGAGTAGTTCAATCATGTAATTTCCTTGGTTGGTGATTATTCTTATCGGCAATAACGGAAGGCGCGCCCTGTGCCTGTACGGGAAGGACGCGCCCTCGTTCGATCCACGGCAAGGTGGACCCGTTCCCTGTCATGCCTCAATCGCTGCTTAATCGTTGCTGCTGAAGCCCAGCAGGTGCAGCAGGCTGGTGAACAGGTTGAAGATGGAAACGAAAAGGCTCAGCGTCGCCATCACATAGTTGGTTTCACCGCCGCGCACGATCTGGTTGGTTTCGTACAGGATCATGCCCGACATCAGCAGCACGACCACCGCCGACACCGTCAGCGACAGTGCCGGGATCTGCAGGAAAACCGCAGCCAGGCTGGCGAGGAAGGCCACGATGATGCCCACCATCAGGAAGCCGCCCATGAAGGACAGGTCGCGCTTGGTCACGAGCGCATAGGCGGACAAACCGACGAAAGCCGCCGCAGTGCCGCCCATGGCCAGCATGACGGTCTGCGTACCGTTGGGCATGTTCAGGTAGTGCGTCAGCACGGGGCCGAGCGTATAACCCATGAAGCCGGTCAGCGCGAACACCAGCGCCACGCCGAGGCCGCGGTCGCGGTACTTGTTGACCAGGAACAGCAGGCCGAAATAACCGACCATCGTGATGAGAATGCCCGGATGCGGCAGGCGCAGGGCAACAGAGATGCCGGCGGCCAGCGCGCTGAAGGCCAGCGTCATGGCCAGCAGCATGTAGGTGTTGCGCAAGACTTTGTGGGATGCCACATCCATCACGCTGGTTGCGGCATAGGCAGCAGGCGCCGGACGGCGCAGCGAGTTGAAGCGGTCATTCATGATGCAATCCTTTCAGGACAGTTCAAACAGACTCGGAGGCGGCGGGGAGCGGCGCAGACCTGACAGACAAGACGGGAAGTCATTGTCAATCAGGCACGGCCGATCCCTGCCGAAGACAAAGGAGATGTTAAAAGCTCCCATCTGTGATAAAAAGCGAAGATAAAAGAAACGTCGCTTCGGGAAAACGGAATATGAAAAATACTGGGATCAATTTTCGTCACCTCTATTACTTCTGGGTGGTCGCCAAGGAAGGCAGCGTGACGCGCGCCGCGGAACGGCTCGATGTTGCCATCCAGACCATCAGCGCCCAGCTTGCGCTGCTGGAACAGTCGATCGGCAAGGCACTGCTGGCGCCGCAGGGACGGCGGCTGGTGCTGACCGAAGCCGGCCGGGTAGCCTTGCGCTACGCGGACCAGATCTTCATGCTCGGGGAGGAAATGCAGGAAGTGCTGACCGAATCCGACATCGGCCAGACCATGCGCCTGACTGTCGGGCTTTCCGATTCCCTGCCGAAACTGATTGCCTCGCGGCTGCTGGAAGCGGCGCTGAAGCTGCCGCAGAAGGTGAAGCTGGTCTGCCACGAGGACGATTTCGAATCGCTGCTCGGCGACCTGTCGGTGCACAAGCTCGACGTGATCCTGACCGACCGGCCGGTGCCTTCGGGCACCACGCTGCGGGTGTTCAGCCATCTGATCGGCGAGAGCGAACTGATGCTGTTCGGCCTGCCCGATGTGGCCGATAAATATCGCGCCGACTTTCCCAAGAGCCTGCATGGCGCGCCGATGCTGCTGCCCACGCGCAATCATGCGATCCGCGGCCGCTTCGATCACTGGTTCGAATCGCATGACGTGCGTCCCGACATCGTTGCGGAATTCGATGACAACGCCTTGCTGAACACCTTCGCCCGCCACGGCCATGGATTGTTTCCGGCGCCGTCCGCGCTGGCCGACGACGTGCGCGAGGAACTGGGCGCGGTGCCGGTCGGCGAGCTGACGCAGCTGAGGGAACAGTTCTATGCGATTTCGAACGAGCGCAAGATCCAGCATCCGGCGGTCGACGCGATCCTGACGGCCGTGCACGGCGGCCTTTTCATCAAGCATTGAGCCGCAACGGGCGAAAGCCCCGGCATGGTTTGCTCAAGCCGCCTGCACCGCCAGGGTCAGCGCCAATACCAGCATGACCGTGCCGATCATGCCGTCGAGCAGCTGCCATGCGGCCGGCCGCGCGAACCACGGCGACAGCAGGCGCGCGCCGAAGCCGATCAGGCTGAACCAGGCGCAGGCCGCGCTGACCGCGCCGAGCGCGAACCACCATTTGCCGTCCGGTCCCTGCTGGCCGCCCACTGCGCCCAGCAGCACCACCGTATCGAGATAGACATGCGGATTGAGCCATGTCACCGCCAGCACCGTCAGCAGGGCCTGGCGCACGGTGAGGCGCGCGCCTGACGATGCCTGCAGGCTGCCCGCGCCGAAGGCAGCCTTCCAGGCGCGCAGTCCATACCAGGCGAGAAAGAGGGCGCCGCCCCAGCGCGCCGCATTCAGCAGCAGCGGCGAGCGCTCGATCAGCGTGCCGATGCCCGCGATGCCGGCGCTGATCAGCAGCGTCTCGCAGACGATGCACACCAGTACCGTCAGGCCGACATGTTGGCGCTGCAGCCCCATGCGCAGCACATGCGCATTCTGCGATCCGATCGCAACGATCAGTCCGGCGCCGAGGCCGAGTCCCTTCAGGTAGTAAGCGAGCATGCCGGTTCTTTCCTTGCCATTTGGTTTGCGAAATGCGATGGCCGCAATTGTTGCCCGGGAAAGCCGAAAGCTGAACAAAACTTAATACAATTAAGCTTTCCTAAATTTCGCTTCATCTGCCATGCAGCTCGATCCCCGCCAGACCCAGGCCCTGCTTGCCGTCATCGACACAGGAAGTTTTGAACGGGCGGCCACCGAGCTGCATCTGACAGCCTCGGCCGTATCGCAGCGCGTGCGTGCGCTGGAAACAGCGCTCGGAACGCCGCTGGTGGTGCGCACCCGGCCATGCCGCACCACGCCTGCCGGACAGCGGCTGCTGCAATACCTGCGCCGGGTGAAATCGCTGGAGGAAGACCTGCGCGCCGATTTCGCCGGCGGCTCCGATCCGCTGGCCGTCACCATTGCCGTCAATGCCGACACGCTGGCCAGCTGGCTGCTGCCGGCGCTTGCCGGTTTCATTATCGAAGAGCGCATCCTGCTCGACCTGACGGTGGACGATCAGGACCATACCTATGCGCTGCTGGAGGCCGGGCTGGCGCTGGGGTGCGTCTCCACCGAAGCCAAGCCGATGCGCGGCTGCCAGGCGCAGCCCTTGGGCAGCATGCGCTACCGCTGCATGGCGGCGCCGGCGTTTCGCGACAGGTGGTTCGCCAAGGGCATGACGCGGGCCGCGGTGCAGCAGGCGCCGGTGGTGGAATTCAACCGCAAGGACAAGCTGCAGGCCGACTTCCTGCAGCGGCATTACGGTCTCATGCCGGGAAGTTATGCCAGCCATTTCGTGCCGGCTTCCGAAGCCTTCATGCGGGCGATAGAACTGGGGCTGGGCTGGGGCATGCTGCCCGAAGTGCAGATGGCGGCGCTGCAGCGGCAAGGGACGCTGGTCGACATCGCGCCGCACCGGCCGACCGACGTGCGCCTGTTCTGGCATACCTGGAAGGTGCAGTCGCCGCGCATGGAGCTTCTGTCGGAGGCGCTGCTGAAGGCTGCGGGCAGGGTACTGCGGTAATTTGCGGATGCCGGCGGCTGCCCGAGCAAGGCCGGCGCCGAAGGATTACACTGCGGTAATGCCGAAATCGACCGTCGACCTGCACAGCAGCGATCCCTGGAAGATCGTCTACCTGCTCGCCTTTACCCAGATCGTGTCCTGGGGGTCGCTGTACTACGCATTCGCGGTCATCGCCCATGACATCGAGCGCGATCTCGGCCTGCCCACCTCCGTCCTGTTCGGCGCCTTTTCCTGGAGCCTGCTGGTCGCGGGCCTGGCCGCCACGCCGGCAGGCATGCTGATCGACCGTTACGGCGGCCGCGCCGTGATGGCCGTCGGATCGGTGCTGGCGGGCATCGGCATGGCAGGCATCGCCTGCAGCAATTCTGCGGCAATGTATGTCGGCGCCTGGACCGTCACCGGCATCGCCATGGCGATGACCCTCTACGAAGCCGCCTTCGCCACCATCAACCGCGAATTCCTGCGCGGCGCGCGCAAGGGCATCTCGGTGCTGACCCTGTTCGGCGGCCTGGCGAGCACGGTATTCTGGCCGCTGACGCTCAAGCTCAATACCGCATTCGGCTGGCGCGACACGCTGCTGTTCTATGCGGCAATCCACCTGCTGCTGTGCATGCCCATGCATGCCTTGCTCGCGCAAGCCAGAAAAGGGAAAAGAGAGACTGTTCACCTGGATGCAATGCGCCCGGAGCACGGGCAGGAAAACGAGCCGCATTCGCCCAGCTTCACGCTCGCGGAAGCCTTGCGCGAACCGGTGTTCTGGAAACTGGCGCTGGCCTTCTCGGCCAACCTCTTCATCTTTTCCGCGCTGTCGATCCACCTGATTCCGCTGCTGCAGCGCTTCGGCCATTCCGCCGGCACCACCGTGATGGTGGCGGCATTGATCGGCCCGATGCAGGTGGCGGGCCGCATCGCCGAAATGGCTTTCGCCGGCAAGGTGCGCCCGCAGACCGTCGGCATCGTCACCTTCGCGGTGCTGCCGCCCGCCTTGCTGGCGCTGCTGCTGCTGGGTGCGCATCCTGTGGCCGTCGCCGTCTTCTGCATGCTGTACGGCATGAGCAACGGCGTGCTGACCATCGTGCGCGGCATCGTGCCGCTGGCCCTGTTCGGCAAGGAAAACTACGGCGCCATCTCGGGCGCGCTGGCCGGGCCTTCCCTCATCTCCAAGGCGGCCGGGCCGCTGGCGGCGGCCTCCCTGGTGGCCTATGATCCGGCGCCGGAATGGCTGCTCGGCATCCTGCTGGCGGTCTCGGTCCTGTCGCTGGCCTGCTTCCTGTCCGCGGCGCGTGCCGGCGCCGTCCGCTAAGCCGGCGCGCATTCCCTTCCGAAACTTCGAAGCGCCGGGCGGGGTCTACCTGCCATTGGGAAGGAGGCATGATGTCACCCGGATTCATCTTCGCCACGGGAATCGAAAACAGCGCGCCCACGATCAACGGCGGGCGCACGCGCATGGATGAAATGGACAAGTGCGGCCATTACCATCATTGGCGTACCGATTTCGGACTGGTGCAGGAGCTCGGCATCCATTTCCTGCGCTACGGCCCGCCGCTGCATTCCTCGCTGCTGGGTGCCGGCCGCTACGACTGGTCGTTCGCCGATGAAACTTTCCGCGATCTCAAGGAGCGCGATCTCATTCCCATCGTCGACCTGTGCCACTTCGGCGTGCCGGACTGGATAGGCAATTTCCAGAATCCCGACTTCCCGGACATCTTCGCCGCCTATGCGCAGGCCTTCGCCCAGCGCTTTCCCTGGGTGCAGCTGTACACGCCGGTCAACGAAATGTTCATCTGCGCGGTGTTTTCCGCACTGTACGGCTGGTGGAACGAACAGCATACCAGCGACCGCGCGTTCGTCACCGCGCTCAAGCATCTGGTCAAGGCCAATGTGCTGGCGATGAATGCCATCCTCAAGGTCAGGCCCGACGCGCTGTTCGTGCAGAGCGAATCCTCGGAATACTTCCATGCGGAGAATCCGCGCGCGATCCGGCCGGCGGAACTGGCCAATGCGCGCCGCTTCCTGTCGCTGGACCTCAACTACGGCCGCCGCGTCGATTCCGAGATGTACGAATACCTGATGGACAACGGCCTGACGCGCGAAGAGTACCGCTTCTTCATGCGCAACAATCTCAAGCACCACTGCATCATGGGCAATGACTATTACATGACCAATGAGCACCTGGTGTCGGAAGACGGCAGCATGCAGGCGTCGGGCGAGATATTCGGCTATTCGGTGATCACCAACCAGTATTACGACCGCTACCGGCTGCCGGTCATGCATACCGAGACCAACCTGGTGCAGGGACCGAGGGGTGACGAAGCAGTCTTCTGGCTGCGCAAGCAGTGGGCGAACGTCTTGCGGGTGCGCAACGACGGCGTGCCCATCGTCGGCTTCACCTGGTATTCGCTGACCGACCAGGTCGACTGGGACACTGCGCTGCGCGAGAACAACGGGAATCCGAATGCGCTCGGCCTGTACGACCTCGACCGCAACATCCGCCCGGTGGGCGTGGCCTATGCCAAGCTGATCCACGACTGGTGCCAGGTGCTGCCGACACAGAGCGTCTGCCTGCAGGTGCCGGTCGTCATGCCCAGCGAAGCCGACCAGGAATGGGCAAGGCGACAGCGCGCCCATGCCTATCAGACCCGGCATGAAACGGCCGCGCCGGACAATACCGAATGACGCAGGGAGAGGAAATGCTGCCTCTTATAATCTGCGCTTTCAACCGCACGGAGACACGGCATGGAACAGCACGACAAGCAGCATGGCAAGCAGCACGACCGGCAATACGAGGACGGCTTGCAGAAGCGCAAGCAGACGATGGGCGAAGACTATGTCGAACGCGCTTTCGCCAATGCCGACGAATTCACCATGCCGCTGCAGGACTTCATCACACGCAACGCCTGGGGCACGGTCTGGTGCCGTGACGGACTCGACATGAAGACCCGCAGCCTGGTCACGGTATCGATGCTCACCGCGCTCGGCCGCGCGCATGAATTGAAAGGACACCTGCGCGGCGCCTTGAACAACGGCGCCACGCCCGACGAGCTGCGCGAGGTGCTGCTGCATGCCGCCGTCTACTGCGGCGCGCCGCTGGCGGTGGATGCCTTCCGCATCGCGCAGGAGGTGGTGGCGGACTGGAAGGCGGCGCGGTCGCAGCAGCCGCCCGCTTGATGCAGGAGACGCCGCATGCAGGCATGGTCCGTGCATGGCAATGGATCACAACAATGACGTCAGCAGCAGCGGGCATGGAGCCGGCTCTGCCGAGCAGGGAGAAAGCGAAAACGATGATCAACCTGTCAGGAGACGGCTGTGAAAAACTGGTCCTTGCGCATTTTTTACATCGGCTTCCTCTCCCTGCTGCTTGCCGCCTGCGGGGGAGGTCATGACAGTCCGTATGTCGCATTCAGCAGCGTGCTGACCGGGCGCGAGGTGGTGCCCGCGGTGGCCAGCAACGGCTTCGCCGATGCGGTGGCGACGGTCGACACGAACAGCATGACGCTGCTGGCCACGGTGGTCGTGTCCGGCGTGGCGGCCACCGACGTGCACCTGCACATCGGCCGCGTCGGCACTGTCGTTCCGCCGGCGTTCGGCTTCGGCAATGTGCCGGGCACGGCACTGTGGACGCTGAACATTGCGCTCACCCAGGCGCAGATGGACGCGCTGTGGAACGGCGATTTCTACATCGATGTGCACAGCGCCGCCGCGCCGGCCGGCGAAATCCGCGGCCAGCTGCTGGACTTCTTCCCCTCGTTTGAGCAGGTCGACACGCTGGCCCGGGTCAGGCAGCAGTCGCCGCTGGTCGAGGAACAGCTGCGGCAGCTGCGCGATATCGAGGATGAGGAAGACGGCTGGCGCTTCGGCGGCGTGGGCTTTACGGTCGGCTTCTGAAGCTTGCTGAAGCCTGCTGACGCCTGTTGACTCCACGAGGCTCCGCGACAGCACCTTGCCGCTCCTGAGAACGGCAAGGCGCCTCGCCGGTATTGCTAGCGCGGATACAGCTGATAGATCGCGTTGGCGTAATCGTCCGAGATCAGCAGGTTGCCTCTCGCGTCGGGAATCACGTCCACCGGACGGCCCCACACGCTGCGCGCCACCGGATCGGTTACGAAGCCGGTGACGAGATCAAATTCGGCGCCGGCATTGCCCGCCCCGTCGAAGGGGAAGTACGACACCTTGTAGCCTGCGCGCAGGGTGGTGCAGTTCCAGCAGCCATGCTGCGCCACCGCGGCGCCGGAACGATAGGCGGCAGGCACCGCACTCGCCTGCAGGAAGCTGAAGCCCAGCGGCGCGGAGTGGGCGCGTATGCCTTTTACCGAGCGGTCCACGGTCGCGCAGTTGAGCGCGGCGCCGTCGCGGTTGAGGTCGAAGTCGGGCAGCAGATCGAGATTGCTCATCGTGGCGTTCGGCACCGAGTTGCAGAACGGCCAGCCGTAGTTGCCGCCGTTGCGCACCGGCGTGAACAGTTCCGGCGGAAAATCATCCACGAACGAGGGCAGGATCTTGCCCAGATCGCTGCTGCCGTCGCCGTCGAGATCGGCGTCCAGCGGCACCTTGATTTCATCGCGGTTGTTGACCGTGAGCCAGAGGGTATTGGTGCCGGGAATGAAATCGAGCCCCTCGGCATTGCGCAAGCCGCGTGCATACAGCACACGCTCGCCGCCGTCCGCCGAATACTGGTAGATCGCGCCGCGGACCGGATCGCTGGCCGTGTCTTCGGCGCAGGCATTGCAGGCCGATGCCACCGACACGTAGAGCTTGTGATCCGGCGACAGGGCAATGTTCTTCAGTTCATGACCGTAGGTGCCGCCCAGTTCAGCCAGCGAACTGTCGGGCAGGTCGGCGACCACGGTGTCGCGCGCGCCGGTCGCCGTTTCCCCGGCCTGGTAGACCGAGCGGGTGATGCGGTTGGACTCGGCCACGTACAGGTAAGTCGTGTTGCCGATGGTATGGAACACCATGTCATGCGGATTGCGCAAGCCGGTCGCATAGTCGAAGGCCTGCGGCGTGCCGTTCGCCTGCTCGCGCAGCAGCACGATCTTGCCTTCGCTCGGCACCGAGACCAGTACATCGCCATTCGGCGCCAGCGCCATGAAGCGGGCCTTGTTCACCCTGGCCCAGACGCGGATGCCGAAGCCGGGCGGCACGACCAGGCTCTTGCCGGCGGCAAAAGGTTCCTGGGCAAGGGCGGCGGGGACTTCCAGCGGCACGGCCACCGAAGCCGGAGCGGTCTGCAGCGCTGCGCCAGGCGCAGGAGATGCAGGAGGTGCCGCATTCGGCGTCAGGGACTGCGCGGTCGCTCCTTCGCCGCCGCCTCCGCCGCAGCTGCCCAGCAGTGCCGCGCCCAGCACGATTCCCAGCGCGCGCGTACAGGCACGGCGCGCCGGAGTTTCCATCGGGATTTTCATATTGCACTTTCTTTAATGATTCAACTGCTCGATGGATTTCGATTCAATAATTTGGTTCAAACTCGCTACATCGCGGCAAGTGGCATAGGCCCGGAATTAACGGAAAACAATGCACCGCGGGAAAAGAGGGTGAGATGAAAAGCAGGGAGGCGGACCAGGCTTAAAGCCAGTATTCCAGCAGGCGTGTGCCGAACTCGCGCATGCGTTCGCGCAGGCCGCGCTGGCGCCAGTTGTCCAGCGTGATTTCATTGGATTCCTGCAAGTCGCGCTGGAACAGCGCTTCCATGCGGTCGGCAAATTCAGCGCTCAGCACCACCGCATTGATTTCATCGTTGTGCAGGAAGCTGCGCATGTCGAGATTGGTCGAGCCTATGGTCGACCATACGCCGTCGATGACAGCCGTCTTCGCATGCAGCATCGCCGCCTTGCGTTCGTAGACCCGGATGCCCGCCTTGAGCAGTTCGTCATAGTAGGAGCGGCCCGCATACAGCAGGAGGCCGACGTCGGTAAAGCTCGGAAAAATGATGCGCACATCGACGCCGCGCCTGGCGGCATCGATCATGGCGTCGACGATCTGGCGGTCCGGCACGAAGTAGGCGGTGGTCAGATGCACATACTTGTCCGCATGGGCGATCGCGGAGATATACGTCTTGTACACCGCGAAGTCGGCGTGGTCGGGCGTGCTGGCGATGGCGCGCACCAGCGACTTGCCCTCGGTCTTGAGCGGCGGGAAATATTTCGCGTCCTGCGGCGCGCGTCCGGTCTTGCGCTGCCAGGTGTCGAGAAACATTTTCTGGAAATCGGCCACTACCGGGCCTTCGATCTGCATGTGCGTGTCGCGCCAGGCGGCATCCGCCGCATCCTTGGGCGGCGGATCGTTGCGCCGGCTCTGGAGGAAGGAGCTTTTGCCGTAGACCTTGCTGATGTTGACGCCCCCGGTGAAGGCGATACGGCCGTCGACCACCAGCAGCTTGCGATGGTCGCGCTGGTTGATGTCCCAGTCGCCCTTGGCCTCGAGCGGGTTGACCGGATTGAACTCGAGCACACCGATGCCGGCGGCACGCATGCGGTCGAAGAATTCGCGCGGCGTATCAAGACTGCCCACGCTGTCGTAAATCAGGTTGACACGCACGCCGGCCGCCTGCTTGGCAATCAGCAGGTCGGCGAGCTGGCGGCCGATTTCGTCGGCTTCGAAGATGTAGGTTTCGAGATTGACGTGGTCGCGCGCGGCGCGGATCGCGCTCATCATCGCACGCATGGTTTCCGGTCCGTCGTCGAGCAGCGTCACCTTGTTGCCCGCGACCAGCGGCTGTCCGCTGATCTCTTCCTCGGCCGCCACATGCTTGGACAGCACATCGGTGTCGCCCGCCTTCGCCGCCAGGCCGTCGAGCAGCGCCTGCTTGCGCTTGCCATCGAGTTCGCCGTTGGCGCTGACGATGGTCGGCTCGGCCTTGTCGACGAGATGGCGGTTGCTCAGGTAGCGGACATCGGGAAGGCTGGCGCAGCCGGCAAGGACAAGCATGCAAAGCAGCGCCGCGGCATTCCTCAGCCGGTCGACAGCAGACAATGGCGATGCACTCGGTGTGCGCATCCAACGCTTCTTTCTTCGTTATTGATCTTGGGCCGGAAGGCAATGCATCGGTATCCGGTAATGACTTGGAGTCACTTTGCCGCCCGATAATTCATGCAACCCTCACCGCTCTTGTTTTTCGTTAAACTGGCCGGCATGCAAATCGTTGGAGTGGATTTCACCTCGGTGCCGCGGCGCGCCAAACCGATCACGATCGCCGTCGGCGAGGCGGAAGGCAATCTGCTGCGCATCGAACGCATCGATGCCCATGCCGGCTGGGCTTCGTATGAAGCGTGGCTGGGGCAGCCCGGCCCGTGGATCGGCGGCTTTGACTTTCCCTTTGGACTGTCGCGCGAACTGGTCGAGCATCTCGGCTGGCCGCAGACCTGGGCCGAGCTGGTGATGCATTGCGCCACGCTGGAACGCGCGCAGCTGCGCGAGACCTTCAAGGCCTTCTGCGATGCGCGCCCGGTGGGCAACAAGTTCGCGCATCGCGTCACCGACGGTCCAGCCGGTTCCAGCCCTTCGATGAAATGGGTGAATCCGCCGGTGGCCTACATGTTTCACGAAGGCACGCGCCGGCTGCTCGAGGCCGGCGTGACGGTATTCGGCCTGCACGCCGGCGACCCGCAGCGCATTGCGCTGGAAGCCTATCCCGGGCTGGTTGCCCGCGCGGTCACGCGCGCTTCCTACAAGAGCGACGAGCGCGCCAAGCAGACGCCGGAACGGCGCGCGGCGCGCGAACGCATCGTCCAGTCGCTGGAAGACGGCACGCATGCGCTGGGCATACGGATCCAGTTGAAGAAGGCGTTGCGGCGCGAACTGATCGAAGACGGCACGGCCGACTGGCTCGATGCGGTGCTGTGCGCAGTTGCAGCCTCATGGGCCGCGCAGCGGCCCAATTTCGGCCTGCCGCTGCAGCTTGATCCGGTGGAGGGATGGACCGCCGGAGCAATGCATGACGGCATCGCGTGACGATCACGAAGATATCGAAATACCGAAGAAAAACGCAGGGATCTGCTGCTGATGCCGCATGCCGGCGATACGCAGCCGGCATGCGGTTCTGCTATTGCCTGCCCGGATGCCTTGGCAGATGGCAGGCAGGGAGAACAGGCAATGAGAGACATCGCATCATGATGCCATCATGAAACGTCGACTGCTCTGATGATTCGTGATGATCGTGGTGCGAGGAAAGGTTCGGTTGCGCAACCGGCCTAGACGTTGGGACCAATCCTTATCCTGTTGACACTCGAAATGGCATAGCCCTTTGCGCTGATCTGCTGATGGGCGTCTTCTGCGGAAATGCCGTGCAGCGGCTCATTGCCGGCATCGTCGAGATCCACGTTGGTCTCGGCGCTTTCCCAATCAATGTTGGTGGCCTCCTCCGGTATGGGTCGTCCTTCGGGTACGGCGAGGTAAGAAAACTTGCCTTCCTTTTCAGGGCGTTTATACACATCAACTTTCATGGTGACATCCTTTTAAAAACGGGTGTCTGCTATTGACCTGATGACATCGCAAAAGGTTGCGCGACGCCGCAGGAACCGTCTGCCAGTTTTTGTGCCGGCATCGCTTTCAGTCTTGTGGCTCGCGGTATTGTCTTTTTGAGATGCCTCAATCATAAGCAAACTAAGGACATCGTTATCGTTTTGAAAAATTTGCGTAAAAAAATGTTTCGGAGTTGCATAAACGAATATTGAAGGCTGGAAAGTCCGTATTTAGAATGGGCAACGTTGCGTCTCATCAATGAGGTGCAGCGGATTCGGCGGTTCGCATGACGAGCCGGTGTGTTTGCCCTTCGAAGTGTATGGATTTATGCCTGACCTACTATTAGAGAAGCGCGCCGCGAAGAAGACCCGCATTTTCTCCGCATTCCGCTCCACGGTTTTCGCCGCACTTACTCTCGCTGCCAGCCTCGTGGCCATTCCCGCCGCAGCCCAGGCAGTCGTTCTCGAAACTAGCCTCAACGAACAAGTCGTCATGGTGCCCGCCGTTTCCAGCGGCAGGACCGTGGAACTCGAAACCACCATCTTCAAGCCCGTCGGCGACGGTCCCTTTCCCTTGCTGATCATGAATCACGGCAAGGCCCTCGGCAATCCGCGCAACCAGAACCGCGACCGCTTCCTGGTCATCAGCCGCGAATTCGTCAAGCGCGGCTATGCCGTCGTGATCCCGATGCGCAAGGGCTTTTCCAAGTCCAGCGGCGACTATGCCGATCCCGGCTGCAACATGACCGCGCACGGCCAGCTGCAGGCGGAAGACCTCGACAGCACGCTCGCCTACCTGCGCACGCAGGCCTGGGCCGACAATGAACGCATCGTGGTGGCAGGCCAGTCCTACGGCGGCCTGACCACGCTGGCCTTCGGCACGCATGCGGCGCCGGGAGTGAAGGGGCTGATCAATTTCGCCGGCGGACTGAAGATGCACGGCGGCGACTGCCGCTGGGAACAGTCGCTGGTGCAGGCCTTCGCCAGCTACGGCGCGAAGACCACGCTGCCCAGCCTGTGGTTCTATGGCGAGAACGACAACCACTTCGGCCCGGCGCTGGCGTCGCGCCTGCGCGATGCCTATGTGCAAGCCGGCGGCCGCGCGAAACTCGTCGCCTACGGTCCGTTCAAGCGCGATGCGCACGGCATGAGCGGCAGCCGCGATGGCGTGAAGATATGGTGGCCGGAAACCGAAAGGTTCCTGCGCGAAGTCGGCATGCCGGCCGATACCGTGTATGCCATCAATGATGAATACCGGATTCCGAAAACCGAGTATGCATCAATCGACAATGTGGATGCGATTCCCTACCTGCGCGGCAGCGCGCGGGAGCAGTACAGGACTTTCCTGAGCAAGTCGATGCCCCGCGCCTTCGCCGTGTCGCCGACCGGCGCCTGGAGCTGGGCCGAGGACGGCGATGATCCGGTGGCGCAGGCGCTGGCGGATTGCCAGAAAAACAGCAGCCAGCCGTGCCGGCTGTATGCGGTCGACGACCATGTCGTATGGACCGACGACCAGGGTATCGGTGCTTCCACGGCAACGGTTGCCGCACCGGCGCCGGTGACGACATCGGCCATCACCGGTCCGTGATTGTGGCGTATGATGGTCGGCTTTTTTGAGGAGCCGACCATGACCAATGCCTGCGGTGTCGACTTCGGCACTTCCAACTCCACCGTCGGTTTCCATCGCCCCGGCCAGCCTGCGCTGCTGGCGCTGGAAGACGGCAAGCCCACACTCCCCTCTGTCGTTTTCTTCAACGCGGAAGACAATGCGGTCAGCTTCGGCCGCGCCGCGCTGGCCGATTACCTGTCCGGCTACGAAGGCCGCCTGATGCGCTCGCTCAAGAGCCTGCTCGGCACCAGCCTGATCGACAGCCAGACCGAAGTCCATGGCCGCGCCCTGTCATTCCGCGAACTGCTCGGGCAGTTCCTGCGCGAACTGAAATCGCGCGCCGAGCAGGCAGCCGGCCGCGATTTCACGCAAGCCGTCTTCGGCCGGCCGGTGCATTTCATCGACGACGATGCCAAGGCCGACCAGCTGGCGGAAGACACCCTGCGCGAGATCGGGCACAGCGTTGGTTTCCGCGACATTGCCTTTCAGTATGAGCCGATCGCCGCCGCCTTCGATTACGAGTCCGGCCTTTCGCGGGAAGAGCTGGTCCTGATCGTCGACATCGGCGGCGGCACCTCCGACTTTTCGCTGGTACGGCTGTCGCCGCAGCGCGCCAGCAGCAGCGACAGGCGCGATGACATTCTCGCCACCGCCGGTGTGCATGTCGGCGGCACGGACTTCGACAAGTACCTGAACCTGTCGTCCGCGATGCCGCTGCTCGGCCTCGGCACGCGCATGAACAGCGGCAACGAAGTGCCGTCGAGCTATTACTTCAACCTCGCCACCTGGCACACCATCAACTTTGCCTATACGCAAAAAGTCTGGCGCGAGCTGCAGGAGGTGTATCGTGATGCGAGCGAGCGCGACAAGCTGGCGCGCCTGCTGAAGCTGATCGAGCAGCGCGACGGCCACTGGCTGGCGCTGAAAATGGAAGAGGGAAAAATCGCCCTGTCGGGTGCGGAGCGCGCCTCGCTGCATCTGGACCGCCTCGCTTCCGATCTTCATCTCGTCGTACAGCGGGCCGGTTTCGATGCATCGATTGCGCATCTGGTCGACAGCGTCGGCAACACGCTCGGCGGATTGCTGCGCGATGCCGGCATTGATGCAGACCGCATCGACACGGTGTTCTTTACCGGCGGCTCCAGCGGCGTGCAATTGCTGCGGCAGAATATTTCCGCGCTGCTGCCCAACGCCGCGCGCGTCGAAGGCGACCTGTTCGGCAGCATCGGCGCCGGGCTTGCGCTGGATGCCGTCAGAAAATTCGGCTGACCTTGTCTTGATGCAGCGCCAGCGCCGCGCCTCTTGCCGGCGGCGGCGCGAAACTTCATGCCGGGGCGGTTGTCATTCCCTTCAATGAAAGGAATGCAAGATGCCGGAACAGAAATGGCCTCAGACAATCTGGATCGTGCGGCACGGGCAAAGCGCCGGCAACGTCGCGCGCGATGAAGCCGAAGCGGCGGGCCTGCCGCTGATCGACATCGCCACCCGCGACATCGACACGCCGCTGTCGGCGCTGGGCGAACAGCAGGCCGATGCCCTCGGCCACTGGTTCGGCCAGCTGCCGCCGGACCAGCAGCCCAACGTCGTATTGTGTTCTTCCTATGTGCGGGCGCGCCGCACCGCCGAGATCGCGATGCAGGCGGCGGGCATCGATCTTGACGACATCACCTTCAATGCCGATGAACGCCTGCGCGAAAAGGAATTCGGCATCCTCGACCGCCTGACCAAGTTCGGCATCGTGCAGAAGTATCCGGAGCTGCACGAGCAGCGCACCCATGTCGGCAAGTTCTATTTCCGCCCGCCCGGCGGCGAAAGCTGGTGCGACGTCATCCTGCGGCTGCGCAGCGTGCTCGACACCATCAGCCGCGAATACCGGCGCGAGCGGGTCCTCATCGTCGGCCACCAGGTCATCGTCAACTGCTTCCGCTATCTGTTCGAGCGGATGGACGAGAGCCAGATACTGGAAATCGACCGCGTCGCCGACGTGCCGAACTGCTCGGTCACCTCGTATGAGTTCGATCCCACGCGCGGCAAGAACGGCAAGCTGGTGCCGAGCCTGGTGAACTTCGTGGCGCCGCTGCGCGAAGCCGGCGCCCCGGTCACCGCCGAGCCGGACGTGCCGGCGGCCCCGAAATCCTGACGGAGCCAAGATGAAAGATGCAACGCGGGCAGAACCCGTGCTGGTGGACGATGCGCTGCTGCGGCAATGGCCGCTGCCCATGCCGGCCGCCGAAGGCGACAAGGAAGAGCGCGGCAAGGTGCTGGTGATTGCCGGCTCGCGCGAGATCGCGGGCGCGGCCATCCTGTCGGGCATGGGCGTGCTGCGCGCCGGCGCCGGCAAGCTGGCGATCGCCACGGCGGAAAGCGTGGCGCCGCTGCTGGCGCAGGCCATGCCCGAGGCGCGCGTGATCGGCCTGCCCGAAACCGAAGACGGCGACCTGGCCGGTGCGGCAGCGGCGGACAGGATCGGCAGCATCATCGGCCGCTACGGCGCATTGCTGATCGGCCCCGGCATGCAGAATGAAGAGGCGATCTGCGATTTCGTCGCCGAACTGATGCCGCACATGGACGGCAGGCCGATGCTGCTCGATGCAAGCGCAATGAGTGTGGTGCGCGGGCAGGGTGACGGTGAACGTCCGGCCCGAGTCAGCCGCTTCGATTCGCCGGTGCTGCTGACGCCGCATGCCGGCGAGATGGCGCACCTGACCGGTGCCGACAAACAGGAAGTGCTGGATGACCCGGTGAATGCCGCGATGCAGGCGGCGCGGCGCTGGAATGCGGTGGTGGCGCTCAAGGGTGCGGTCACTCACATCGCCGCGCCCGACGGCCGGCTCTGGCGGCATGAAGGCGGCAATGTCGGGCTGGCCACCTCCGGTTCCGGCGACACGCTGGCCGGCATCATCACCGGCCTGATGGCGCGAGGCGCGCCGCTGGAACAGGCCTGCGCCTGGGGCGTGGCCCTGCATGCCCGCGCCGGCGAGAGGCTGTGCCAGCGCCTTGGCCCGCTCGGCTATCTGGCGCGCGAGATCCTCGACGAAATTCCGGCGTTGATGCATGCATTAAGGCCGCAGTAGAATCGGCTTTTCCGCCATTCTGCCTGCCGCCCATGCCTGCTCAAGACACCAAAGCCATTCAACGCTGCTTCTGGGCCAATCCGGCCAATTCCCGCTACCTCGCCTATCACGACGAGGAATGGGGCGTACCCTGCCATGACGAGCGCCGCCTGTTCGAGATGCTCAACCTGGAAGGCGCGCAGGCCGGCCTGAGCTGGGAAACCGTGCTCAACAAGCGCGACAACTACCGCATCGCCTTCGACGGCTGGGATCCGGAAAAGATCGTCCGCTATGACGAGGCCAAGGTGGCCGAGCTGATGGCCAACCCCGGCATCATCCGCAACCGCCTGAAGATCGCGGCCGCCATCACCAATGCCGGCGCCTACCTGCGGCTGCGCGACGAAACCGGCGGACTCGCGCCCTATCTCTGGGCCTATGTCGACGGCAAGCCCATCCTGAACGCGTGGACCGGCAAGGGCGACACCCCGGCCAAGACGCTGCTGTCGGACCGCATCTCGAAAGACTTGTCGAAGCGCGGCTTCAAGTTCGTCGGCTCCACCATCATCTATGCCTACATGCAGGCGACCGGCATGGTCAACGACCATGCGGCCGGCTGCTTCCTGCATCCTCACGCTGCGGCAGAATAGCGAGGCAGAACCGGCGATGCCGCCAGCAGGCGGCCGCCGAGCACGCCATTCTGGCGGATCACGAATTCCGTCAGCAGCGCCGGGTAATCGTCCGATACCGCAGACTGTACCGAAGGCCGCTGCGCCAGCGCCGTCCGCCATGCGCGCAGCTTCGGCGCATCGGCAAGGAAGTCGATGCCGCTGACCGGGTCGAACACGTCGAAGTAGCGGAACACCGGCGCGAAGGCCGCATCCACCAGGCTGAAGCTGTCGCCGGAAAAATAGGAGCCGTCGCCGAGCGCCTTCTCCAGTTGATGGAAACGGTCCGCCAGCACGGCGGCCGCAGCCGCATAGGCGGATTCATCCCTGGCGGTGTAGAAACTCCAGATCGCATTCAAGGTGGCTGATGCGAATTCGATCCAGGCGCGATGCTTCGCGCGCTGCAGCGCATCGGCCGGGTGCAGCGCGGGGCCGACAGTGTCTTCCAGGTACTCGCAGATGACCGCTGATTCGAAGACGACGTCATGATCGACGCGCAGCACCGGCGTCTTGCCCAGCGGTGACAGCGCGAGAAACCATTTCGGCTTGGCGGCGAGATCGATGTCGATGCGCCGGTAGTCGACCTGCTTTTCCTTGAGCGCGATCACGGCGCGCTGCACGTAGGGGCAAAGCTTGTGGCTGATGAGGGTGAGGGTAGGGGTAGAGGGCATGGCATGTTCTCCTGCAGTCAAAGAGGGAGCGGAACATGCATGTGCCGCCCCGCGGAGTGGAATTACTTGATCAGGCCTTCGGCCCGCATCGCGGCCTGCACCGCCGGGCGCGTCTGGATGCGCTCGCGGAAGGCGACCAGGGCCGACCATCTTTCGAGTTCGATGCCGACGAAGCCGGACCAGCCCGTGGTGACGAAGAGATAGGCATCGGCCACCGAGAAGCCGCCGTCGAGCAGGTAATCCTGCCTGGCCAGATGCTGGGCGACATAGTCGAAGCGCCTGGCCAGCAGTTCCTTGAACTGGGTCTTGGCTTCAGCCGGCGTGCCCGGCTTGAGCAGCGGTGAAAAGCCCTTGTGGATTTCCGAGGTAATGAAATTGAGCCAGGACTGCAGCCTGTAGCGTTCCGCCGTGCCGTTGGCCGGCGCCAGTTTCGCTTCGGGCGCCTGGTCGGCGATGTACTGCATGATGGCCGGGCCTTCGGTCAGCACGAAGCCGGGCTCGACTTCGAATGCCGGCACATAGCCGTTCGGATTGATCGCCAGGAAATCCTGGCCGCTTGCCGTGCGGCCGGCGGCGGGATCGACCTTTTCGAGACTGAAGGCGAGACCGGCTTCGCGCAGGACGATGTGCGGAGCAAGCGAGCAGACGCCGGGCTTGTAATAGAGCTTCATGGCATGTCCTTCGAGGGAGTGACGTTGGTGTTGGGAGGGGCTAGGATTCAGGTCTTGGATTCAGGCGGTCTTCAAGCGCGCCGGCAGCGTCTCAGTGGCGGCCGAACGCATCGCGAACGCGCCGTCGCCCAGCAGGCCGTGCACGACCGACATCGCGATCAGGAAGAGCGGATATTCCCAGCCGCCGTTGGCATTGCTGAAGACCCAGCCGTTGCCGATGTGGGCGGCCATCGCACCGGCCATGACGGGCAGCAGCAGGAGCGAGGCGATGCGGCCGTGCCAGCCGAGCAGGATCAGCGCACCGCCGGCGAGCTCAAGGGTCACCACCGGCCAGGCGATGAAGGCCGGCATGCCGTGGCTGGAAAGAAAGCCTTCGAAGCCAGCGATGGTAAAAACCAGGAGCTTGAGCAGCGCGTGGGTGATCCACATGGTGCCGAGCGAGAGGCGCAGCAGGGTGGCGGCATAGGGAGCGTAGCGTTGGTCGATCATGATGAATTTCCTTTCAGGTTGGGTTGCGGTGGTGTTAATGTACGTGTGCACCGCTACAACGAAAATAGGCATTCATGAAACCGATCTATGCAAAAATGCAAACCCCGCTCAGCCATGCCGACCTCGAGCTGCTGCTGGCCCTCGTGCGCGGGCGCTCGCTCGGCGGCGCGGCCGAGCGGCTGAAGGTGGATACCTCGACGGTGTTCCGCTCGATCAAGCGGCTGGAAAAGGATCTGGGCGAGCTGCTCTTCGACCGCAGCCGCAACGGCTACCTGCCCACAGAACTCGCGCGCGAACTCGCCGCCTATGCCGAACGCATCGAGTCGCAGCTCAACGAAGCGCGCGATGCGGCGTCCAAGAGCGGCGGTGCGCCGTCGGGCGTACTGCGCATCACGACCACCGACACCGTACTCAACGGCTTGCTGCTGCCGCTGCTGTCGCGCTTCACTGCCGACTATCCCGGCATCGACCTCGAACTGATCGCGACCAATACGCTGGCCAACCTGAGCCAGCGCGATGCGGATGTCGCCATCCGCGCCACGCGCAAGCCGCCCGAGCATCTCGTCGGCAGCCGCCTCGGCACCATGCAGTCGGCCATCTTCGCTTCCGAAAGCTATCTGCAGCGTTTCGATGAATTGCCGCCGCTGGAAAGGATGGACTGGATCGCGCTCGACGAAACCCTGGCCGAACATCCCTCGGTCAAGTGGCGCAGGCAGCGCCTGCCCAGGGTCGTGCCGCGCTACCGCTGCAACAGCGTGCTGTCGATCGCCGGCAGCGTGGTCTGGGGCATGGGCGTCGGCGTGGCGCCGCTGTTCCTGCTCAAGGACAAGCCGGGAGTGCGCATGCTGGAAGGTCCGGTGCCGGAAATGGAAACCGACTTGTGGATGCTGGCGCATCCCGACATCCGCCATCTGCAGCGGGTGAAGCTGCTGTTCGATTTCCTGAAGGACAATCTGGTGCTGTCCTGAGCCGCATCAGCGTACTTGCCTTCGGTCATTGCGGCCTCTCAAGGGCGAACCGCCGCGCTCTGGTACATCTGTAGGATGCGACAGATCCATTCCCGGAGATCCAGATGAAGCGTCTTTTCCTATCGCTTGCCCTGCTTGCGCTGCAACCCGGCGCTCACGCTGCCGAAGAAGACCTCAGCGGCGTGTGGACGGCTTCGCTGTGTCCTCCGGACGTGCAGCGCGACAGCGGCAAATGCTCCAGTTTCGTACTGGAACTCCACCAGCAAGGGAGCAAGCTGTGCGGCGCCCATCTGTTTTCCACTGCCGGCGCCGAGCGCATCGATGAAGGCGCCGCGCCTTCGCTGACCGGCGACGTAACCGATGCCGGCGCCCGCATCACCATCGTCAGCGGCCGCTCGCCGCTGCGGGTGCCGGGCGAACTCAAGAAGGCCGGCAATTCGCTGCAATGGACCCGCCTGGAAAACCCGAAGGGCGACTACCTGCTTCCGCCGTCGGCGAGGCTGGCCAAGTCGAAGAAAAAAACCATGTTCGCGCCGATGTTCGAGCAGGAACTGAAGGCGGCCTGTTCCTCGGTGTTCGCGATGGCCGCCGAGGCGCAGCGCAGGCAGAACGAAGCCGCTGCGCCGCCGGCAGAACCCGTCAAGGGTGAGAGCGCGCCTGCGCCGGCGCGCTGAATCTTCTTAGCAGGATGGCGCGACTTTCAAGATTTTCTCCGGCCTGAGGACTGATACATTGCTGCCCGTGGTTGTATGGACAACCATTGGTAAGTAGTTTGCCGCGCCGATTCGTGGCGGTGCGGCGACAGTCTCTCCTCAGTGTCTCCTGAGGTTTGGAGTGGAGACATCTTGTCTCCACTCCATTTTTTATCTTCCGCCCGGAAAATGCAAAACGGCAGCTGCAATGCAGCCGCCGCTCCAGATACCGTCATTTCAAGCCGTCAAGTTCGAAGCACCGCCCTCCATTTGCCGAACAGGCCGAGCGCCAGCGCGGTCGCGCACAGCACGACGGCGATGCCGGCCACGGTGCCGGGCGTGATCGGCTCGCCCAGGAACAGCCAGGCCCAGATCGATGCGGTTGCCGGCACCAGGAAGGTCACGGTGACCGCCTTGCTCGCGCCTTCCTCTGCGATCAGGTGGAAGAAGATCGCATAGGCGACGCCGGTGCAGACCACGCCCAGGAAAAGCGCGGACAGCGCCACGTTCCAGTTCATCGTCGCCAGGCCCAGCGGCATCGACGGCAGCGTCAGCGGCAGCAGCACGACCGCCGCCGCCAGCTGGCTGCCGGTCGCAGTCGCCAGCGAGGGCAGGGCCGAGGCCCTCATCCGGGTATAGGTCGCCGCATAGCCGTAGCAGACTGCGGCGCCGATGCTGGCGAGCACACCGAGCACGGTGTCGAGCGTGACCGCGCTCGGTCCGACACCCACCAGCACCGCCACGCCCGTCATGCCCAGCACGCAGGCCATCATGCGCGATGCGCTCAGCTTCTCCGACAGCAGCAGGAAACCGAACAGGCCGGTGAAGATGGGCGCGAGGGAGTTCATGGTCGCCATGTAGGACGAGGGAATATGCAGCGCAGACCAGGCGAACAGGGCGAACGGAACCGCCGTGTTGAACAGGCCGATCACGAGATAGGTCCTGGCATTCTCGCGCCAGCCGAAGCGGATGCCGCGCGCACGGGCGAACAGGTAAAGCGCGGCCGCCGCGAGCAGGGCGCGGAAGAAGGTGGTCAGCATCGGCCCGAGCGCGGGAGAAGCAATGCGCATGAGCATGAAGCTCGTGCCCCAGATGGCGCCGAGCAGCAGAAGCCGCAGCAGGTTGGCAGTAGACATGATCGTTTTGGCAGTATTGTCGTCCTCCGGTTTTCGTATAAGATCCGCAGCAACGGAGTCGAGCTGCATGGCATTGCCATGCGCCTGATTGTAGGTGCACCGCCGCAGCTTCGCGAACGACATTTATTCACATCGGATGTTAGAAAAACTAACATCTCAGGCAGACCACAACGACTGCTTCACAATCCGGTGCTTCGACAATGAAACCGCCCCTTCTCGCCCTGCATGTCTTCGAATCCGCTGCGCGCCACGGCAGCTATACCCGCGCGGCGGATGAACTGCATGTGACCCACAGCGCCATCAGCCAGCAGATCCGCGCATTGGAAGGCACGCTCGGCGTGCCGCTGTTCGCGCGCGAAGGCCGGCAGATGCTGCTGACCAGGGAAGGCGCGCTGCTGTTCAAGCGCATCCAGCCGGCGCTGCGCCAGCTCGGCCGCGCGCTGACGGAGATCGAGGAACACAAGCGCGCGCCGTCGATCACCGTCACCACGCTGCAGTCGGTCGCCAGCCGATGGCTGCTGCCTCGCCTCGGCAAATTCCAGAAGCTGCAGCCCGACGTTGCGGTGCATATCCAGGCATCGCCGGACCTGAAGGATCTCGAGCGCAGGGAAGCCGACATTGCCATCCGCTACGGGCTAGGCGACTGGAAAGGCTGCGATGCCGTCAAGCTGATGGACGAATGGCTGTTCCCGGTGTGCAGCCCCGACTTCAACAAGGGGCGCCTGCCGTCATCGCCCAAGATGCTCAAGCGCTACCGCATCCTGAGCGACGATTGCATGACCGAATGGAATGCCTGGAGCAAGGAGGCAGGCATCGACATGGAGGAATTCCTGCACGGCGCCAACTACAGCGACAGCAACCTAATGCTCAGCGCGGCCATCGCCGGCCAGGGCATCGCCATCGGCCGCAGCGCGCTGGTCTCCGCAGACGTGGCGGCCGGGCGGCTGGTGCCGGTCTGCGGCGTGATTGCGCAGGCGCCGTTTTCCTATTACCTCGCCACCGCCAGCCAGGTGGCGAAGTCGTCGCACCTGCAAGCGTTCGAGCAATGGCTGCTCAAGGAAGCCGCAGCATTCGAGCGCCGCGACAGGAGAACGCTCGGCATTGAATAGCGGCACGAAATAGCGGCATCAAGCGCATCGCCGCAAGTTCATACAAGCAGCCGCCGGCCACCCGGATTACCATGTGCGGCTGAAAGGATTTCCCATGCCGCATTCCACCCGTTTTTCCAGTTTTGCCGCCGGCGCGCGCGATACGCTGCCCATGCTGGTGGGCGCCGCGCCCTTCGGCATCATTTTCGGCACCCTGGTCACCGCCGGGCCGCTGGCCGCCTGGCAGGGACAGCTGATGTCGCTGAGCGTCTACGCCGGTTCCAGCCAGTTCATCGCCACCGGTCTCGTCGCCGGCCATGCCGGCATGCTGGTGATCTGGCTGACCACCTTCATCGTCAACCTGCGCCACATGCTCTATGCGGCCACGCTGCTGCCGCATGTGGCCCACCTGCCCGCGTACTGGCGCTGGGCACTCGGTTTCTTCCTGACCGACGAAACCTTCGCCGTGATGAACGGCTATTACAGCCGGCATCCGCGCGCGCCGCTCGGGCACTGGTATTTCCTTGGCTCCTGCCTCGCCATGTATTGCAACTGGCAGGCCTGGACGCTGGTCGGACTGTCCTTCGGCGCGGTATTTCCGCAGCTGCAGACGCTCGGGCTGGACTTCGCGATGGTGGCCACCTTCATCGCCATCGTCGTGCCGCAGCTGGGCCGGATGCCGCATCTGGCGGCCGCACTGGCTGCCGGCGCCTTCGCCTTCCTGCTGCGCGACCTGCCATACAAGCTCGGCCTGATGTCGGCGGTGCTGATCGGCGTTGCGGTCGGCATGCTGATGTCGCGGCGCCGCTCGCGCCTTGCGCCGTCAGCCAAGGAGGAAACGGCATGAATTACACCCTGATGATTCTCGGCATGGCGGCGGTCACGGTCGCCATCAAGGCCACCATTTTCGTGCTCGGCGGACGCGTCTCCTTTCCGCCGTGGCTGCAGCAGGCGCTCGGTTTCGTGCCGGTCACCGTGCTTACCGCCATCATCGTGCCGATGATCCTGGCGCCGCACGGCGAGGGGATGGAACTGACCTGGCGCAATCCCCAGCTTGTCGCTGCCATCGTCGCCATTCTCGTCTGCGCCGCCACACGCCGGCAGCTGCTGACCATTGGCCTTGCATTGCTGGTGTTCTTCGGCTGGCAGTTCGGCGTGCTGGCAAACTGACAATACCGCACCGGCTTGGTCGGATATGCCGGTTTGACATTGCAGCGCAGCGCAATGGCTGTCAGAATTTCCGGTAATCATCATTTTCTACCGGAGATCACATGACAGGCGCTCTTGGACTTCGCGGCAAATCGGTTCTCGCGTTGTTCGGCACTTGCATGCTGGTGCTGCTGCTGGCGGGCGTGGCCGGCTGGCAGGCGGTGGAATCCATCCGCTCCCACCTGGGTACGGCTTTCACGCGCAACTTCACGCTGCTCAACCGCGAGCGCATCCTGGCGCCGGTCGCGCGCGAGCTTGCGCTGTCGCTGCGGCTGGCACGCTCGCAGTCGATCCAGCAGTGGCTCAAGGACGAGGACAATCCGGAAAAGAAGGCGATGGCGCTGCAGGAAGCCGAAAGCTTCCGCAACGATTTCAACGACAAGTCCTTCTTTCTCGCCTCGGCCCTGTCCTATCACTACTATTTTTCGGATGCGAAGACGCCGACCAACGGCGAGCCGCGCTACACCATCAAGCCTGACGATCCGCACGACATCTGGTTTTTCAATTCCCTGAAAAGCGAAGAGGCCTTCAACATCAATGTCGACCCCGATCCCAAGCTCGGCCTGACAAAGGTCTGGTTCAACGTGCAGGTGCGCGACGGCGCGCGCAGGCTGGGCTTGTGCGGCACCGGCCTCGATCTCTCCAAGTTCCTGAGCGACTTCATTTCGGCGTCCGAGCGCGGCGTCACGCCGATGATCGTCGACGTCAACGGCGCCATCCAGGCGCATCCCGATAACCGGCACATCGCTTTCAATTCCGGCGCCGGCGTGCAGGGACGCGGCAAACTGCTGTTCGACCTGCTCGAGCACAAGGGCGATACGGAACGCGCCCGCGCCGCGCTGGACGCCGCCGTCAAGAATCCCGGCACCACCGAGCCGTTCTTCGCCACGCTGAACGGCAAGAAGCAGCTGCTGGCCGCCTCTTACATTCCCGAACTCAAATGGCATGTGCTGACCGCGGTCGATCTCGATGCCGCCGAAGTGATCGACAGCAGCCTGCTGGGCTGGGTTGCGCTGGCCGTGTTCCTGCTGCTGCTGGTGGCGATGAGCGGCTTCGTGTATGCGATGAACCGGATGGTGATCGCGCCGCTGCTCAAGTTGAAACAATCGGCGCGCGAAATGGCGGCCGGCAATTACGCGCTGGCGCTGCCGCCGGCCCGCAACGACGAGATCGGCGAACTGACCGCCGCCTTCGCGGCCATGGCCGGCAAGGTGCGGCGCCATACCGAGGAACTGGAAGACACGGTGCGCGAAAGAACGCAGGAACTGGTGCTGGCCAATCGCGACATGAGCGTGGCCCACAAGAAGATCAGCGACTCCATCTCCTACGCCAGCCTGATCCAGCGCGCCATCCTGCCCGACCGCGAGCTCGACGCCGCACTGGGCGACGATCATTTCGTCCTGTGGCGTCCGAGGGATGTGGTCGGCGGCGACTTTTACGTCTACCGCCAGGTCGAGGGCGGCTGCCTGATCGGCATCGTCGACTGCGCGGGCCACGGCGTGCCGGGCGCCTTCATGACCATGCTGGCGCGCGCCGCCGTCGACAAGGCGGTCGACGAAGTCGGTGCCCATGACCCGGCCGCCATCCTTGCCCGTACCGACCGGATCGTGCGTTCCATGCTCAACAGCGGCGGCAGCCAGCGCGACATCGCCACCATCATGGACGCCGGACTGGTGCATGTCGATTTTGCAAGCCGCCGCGCCGTCTTTGCCGGCGCCAAAATTTCGCTCTACTGGAGCGAAGGCGGCGAAGGCGAAGACGTCGAAAGCGCCAAGGGCGGCCGCCGCTCGCTCGGCGACCGGCAGCAGGGCGAGTATGCGAACCAGACGGTCGATCTGCTGCCGTCGCGCACTTTCTATCTCACCACCGACGGTTTCCTCGACCAGGCCGGCGGCGACAAGGGCTTCGGCTTCGGCAATGCGCGTTTCATCGACATGTTGAGACAGCATGCGAGCCGGCCGCTGGCAGAGCAGAGCGAAGCGTTTGCCTCTACACTGGCCGCTTACCAGGGCGGCCATGCGCAGCGCGACGACATCACGGTAGTTTGCTTTCGATTCACCTGATATTGAAGAGACGGATATTCCATGCTGATTGACTTGTTTTCATTGCAGCAGACCTATAACCAGCAGCGCATCATGCTCTGTTTCAACGGTCCGCTGACCAAGAGCCTGATCGAAGAGATCGGCAATGCGCTGCGCAATTACATGAAGACCGAGAACGCCACGCCGTCCTCGGCGATGGACGTCTTCGGCGCCTATATCGAAATGACGCAGAATATCCGCCACTATGCGGCGCGCAAGGGCTGGGCCGACAACGAGGCATCGGCCACCGTCGTCATCGCGCGTGACGCGGAAGGACGCTACGTGGTCATGGCCGGCAACATCGTCGACAGCGCCGACGGCGCCGGCCTGACCGAATGCGTGCAGCAGCTCGCCGCGCTCGACAAGAGCGAACTCAAGGCGCGCTACAAGGAACAGCTGCGCAAGCCCCGCGAAGAAGGCAGCACCAGCGGCGCCGGACTCGGCCTGATCGACCTGGCGCGCAAGGCCAGCGAACCGCTCGCCTGCTCGCTGCAGACGCTGGAGGACGGCCGCGCCTTCTTCAGCGTCCGCGTGGTGATGTAATCCAGCCGTAAGGAAATCCAATGAACAATCTGCACATAGACAGCACCCAGTCGACGCCGTCGATCATGGCCGATGCGCATACCGGCATCATCGAGATGCGCGGCGACTCCTATCCCGAGAATTCCTACGAACTGTTTTCGCCGGTCATGCAGTGGATCGACGATTACCTGGCTGGCGGCGACTGCAAGCTCGTCCTCGACCTGCACCTGCTCTACCTCAACACCAGCAGCGTCAAGGCCATGATGGATATCTTCGACATGCTCGAAGAGGCGCACCGCGCCAAGCGCGCGGTGGAGGTCAACTGGTATTACGACGAACAGAACGAACGCGTGGCCGAGCTCGCGGAAGAATTCAAGGAGGACTGCAGTTTTCCCTTCGTGATCACCAGCCTGGCGGGTTGAGCATGCGCGGCGAAAAACAGATCGAGCAGAAGGTCGAGGCGCTGCTGTCCGATCCTGCCCATGAGGACAATCCGCTGCGGCCGGCCCTCGACGAACTGTATGCCGAATTCCGCGGGCTGCTGCACCAGATCGACCGCGTCACCCGCATCTCCGACCGCTACCAGCATGTCAGCCGGGAGGAAAAGATGTCGCTGACCGAGCGCTACCAGAAGCAGCTGCGCCAGCTGGAAAAGATCGCCCGCATTTCCGACCGCTACCAGTCGATGATGCGCGATCTGAACGAGGCGCTGAAGGAAGCATCGACCCGCGACGCGCTCACCGGCATCGGCAACCGCCGCATGCTGATGGAAAGAATCAAGACCGAATCGGCGCGTGCCGAAAGGCTGGACCGGCCGCTGACGATCGCCCTGCTCGATGTCGACCGCTTCAAGTCGGTCAACGATGCCCACGGCCACGAGGTCGGCGACAAGGCGCTGGTCGAGATCGCGCACGCCATCGTGACGAGCGTGCGGCACTACGATCTGTGCGGCCGCTGGGGCGGCGAGGAATTCATGGTGATCATGCCCGAGATCGGCGCCGAGGAAGCGGCCATCGTGGTCGAGCGCGTTCGCCATGCCGTCATGGCGCTCGATATCAGGGCCGGCGATGCGCGCCTGTCGCTGTCGGCCAGTTTCGGCATCGCCGAGCGGCGCGAGGGTGAGAATGTGTCCGAGACCATCAACCGCGCCGATACGGCCCTGTTCGATGCCAAGCGCGCCGGACGCAACTGCTACAGGATTGCCGCCTGAGGCCCGGGCCCTGAAAGGCGCCGGCGATTCGGCTACACTTCCTTGCGGCGCGGCGGCCTCCGGGGCTGCATCAACCGTAATTCAATGCTGTTTTGATGCAGGCCTCACCCGCATCCGCATCTGCCTCATGAGGGCGGGGACGCCCGCGTCTTTCCCTCTTTCCCTGTTTTCTCAGTCATCCCGTGGACAGCCACGGACCCCGGAAAGAAAAAGCGATGTCCTGGATACTCTTACTGATTGCCGGCCTGCTCGAGACCGGCTGGGCCATCGGCCTGAAATATACCGAAGGCTTCACGAAGCTCTGGCCGTCCGTCGGCACCATCGTGTCGATGCTGCTCAGCGTGGTACTGCTCGGCATGGCGATGAAGACTCTGCCGGCCGGCACGTCCTATGCGGTATGGACCGGCATCGGCACCGCCGGCACGGCGATACTGGGCATCATTCTGCTGGGCGAATCGGCCTCCGTTGCCAAGCTGCTCTGCCTCGGACTCATCCTGTGCGGCGTTGCCGGACTGAAGTTCTTCGAATGAAAAACCGGCCGCCTAGAGCCTGTCATGCACTCCTTAAGGGGTCTGGATGACGCCATAACGGGCCGTCTGCTGCGTTGCGACTCCTTGCCGTAACTCGTTACTGCCGCGTCGTCGCGCCTTGCATCCAGCCCGTTCTGACGTCCCCAGTCGCCCTTACAGAGTGCATAACAGGCTCTACGCGGCCTGCTTCTTCCTGCGCTTGGGCGCCAGCAGCGTGCCGCGGCAGGACGGCGTGCCGCACAGGCACTGGTAAGCCTTCTTCAGCGCCGGCGTATGCCGCTGCTCCATGATCAATCCATAGTCGTAATACAGCTCTTCGCCGCGCTTGATGTCGCGCAGCGCATAGATGAATATCTTGCCGTCTTCCTCGCGCGCCTCGCAGTTCGGCTCGCAGGAATGGTTGATCCAGCGCGCGTCGTTGCCTTCGTCGCCGCCGTCGATGATCTTGCCGCTTTCCAGGCTGAAGAAAAAGGTATGGAAGCTGTCGGCCGGCTTCAGGTTTTCGCGGCGCTCCGCTTCCTTGCCGCTGATGCGCTTGCCCTGGTATTCGATGATGCAGGTGTCTTCAGGGATCTTGCGGGCGGCGAACACGCCGTTGCCATGGATCTTCGAATGGCGCACGACATAATAGGGTGTGGCGGAGGAGGCGTTGTCAGTGGTGCTGGTTGTTTTCATGAGGGCGGGCAGGCCGAAGGTGGTTTGAATCGTCGTTGGCCCGGGTTTGCTTTAAGCGGTGAGCGCAAGGCGCCGGCCTGTGCATTCCCGGACAAACAGCGAGTGTAAACAATCGTGCCGCATCATGCATGCGTCCGTTCGCATTTTTGAGCGGGCGGTCGCATGCCGCTACAATGAATCGTCCTTCTTCACATCCCATCATGCCCGCCCAACGCCTCATTCCCGCAACCCTGAAGCTGCAAGACGGCATTCCCTATGCCGATGCCTACGGCGACGTCTATCACTCCGCCGACGGCGGCCTGGAGCAGGCCCGCCACGTATTCCTTGCCGGGAACGGCCTGCCGGAGCGCTGGCGCCATCGCCGCAGCTTCACCATCCTCGAGACCGGCTTCGGGCTCGGCCTCAATTTCCTCGCGACCTGGCAAGCCTGGCGCGACGATTCCCGGCGCAGCGCGCAGCTGCATTACGTGGCCGTCGAAAAGCATCCTTTCGCCGCACCCGACCTGCAGACGCTGCATGCGCTGTGGCCGCAGCTGCAGCCGCTGTCGGCGCAGCTCTGCGATGCCTGGCCGCCGCTGGTGGCAGGTTTCCATCGGCTGACGCTCGATGAGGGCCGCGTCGTGCTGACGCTGGTGTTCGGCGACATCGCCGACTGCCTGCCGGAGATCCAGGCCGCGGCCGATGCCTTCTATCTCGACGGCTTCGCGCCGAGCAGGAATCCCGAGATGTGGTCGGTGCAGCTGCTCGCCCGTCTCAACCGGCTGGCCGCCCCGGAGGCGAAGCTGGCCACCTACACCGTGACCGGCACGGTGCGGCGGGCGCTGATCCAGGCCGGCTTCGTCTGCGACCGGCCGCCAGGATTCGGCCGCAAGCGGCAGATGCTGGTCGGCCGCTTTGCACCACGCTGGCAGCAGCCGCCGCGCATGTCGCTGAAGGACCGCCGCGCCGTCGTGATCGGCGCCGGCATTGCCGGCAGCGCAGCCTGTGAACGCCTGGCCGCGCGAGGCTGGCAGGTGACCCTGATCGAGCGGCATGCGCGGCCGGCGCAGGAAGCCTCGGGCAACATCGCGGGCATCGTCATGCCGATGATGTCGCGCGATGGCAACCAGGCATCGCGGCTGGCACGCGCCGCCTATCTGTATGCCGTCGCCCAATGGCGGCAGCTGGGCGGCATCGGCAAGGCGTTCGCCGGCAGTCAGTGCGGCGTGCTGCAGCTGGCGGGCGATGCGCAGCAGGCCGACATGCAGCGGGCAACACTGCATGACCTTGGATTGCCACAGGATTTCGCGCGCTGGGCGGCGCCGGGCGAGGCGGCGGCGCTGACGGGCAATGCCGCATCCCATGGCGGCTGGTTCTTTCCGCGGGGCGGCTGGGTCACGCCGGCCAGCCTGTGCGAAGCGATGCTGGATGCCTGCGGAACGAAGCTTGTGCGCCTGTTCGGGCGGCCGGTCGCCGGGCTGGAACGCGATGGCGGCATCTGGATGGTGCGCGACGAGGCAGGCGCAGAAATTGCAAGCGCTCCGGTTGTGATCGTCGCCGGCGGCATCGATGCGCATCGCTTGCCGCAAACGCAAGGTCTGCCGCTCGATGCGGTGCGCGGGCAAGTCACGCATCTCGCCGCCGATGCGATGACAGCGCCGCCGGTCGTGATCTGCGGCGACGGCTATGTGACGCCGGAAGTGCGGGGCATCTGCACCGTCGGCGCCACTTATGATGCCGATCATGAAACGGCTCTGCGCGGCGACAGCCAGCATGAAAATCTGCAGCGGCTGGCGCAGCTGCTTCCTGCGGCGCAGCCTGCGGTTTCGGATATGGCATTGAGGGGGCGGGTCGGCTTTCGCTGCGTGACGCCGGACCGCATGCCTCTCGTTGGTGCATTGCCGGATGCGGATCGCGCCATCACCAGCAGCCGCCTGCGGGATGTACCACGCCATCCGGGTTTGTATGGGTTGATGGGATATGGATCGCGCGGACTGATCTGGGCGCCCTTCGCTGCGGAGCTGCTGGCTTCAATGCTGGAAGGGGAGCCGTTGCCGATCGAGCGCAGCTTGCTTGATGTGCTTGATCCTGCGCGGTTTGCGTTGAAGGTTTATCGGCGGGGGTAGGCGGAGCGACTTGGTATTAAATTCGGAGAGCAGAACCCCTCTCCCGTAAGCGGGGCGCAGGCAGGGTTTCGCAAACCATCGGTTTGCGCTGCCGTAGCCGGTTCGGCTTGCAAGCCGAACCGTGGGGCGCGGAGCGGGGGCAGGGGTGAGGGCGGTAGCAAAACCCTAGGAGGTCTTGGCCATCCCCCTCATCCCCAACCCTTCTCCCGCCTGCGGGAGAAGGGAGCCAACCTGCATTGGCAAAATGTTGGGGCAGCTTGGTTTATTCGCTTGACCTTATCTCATTGCCACTCTTACTGCGTAACGAAATGCAGTAACGATAAAGATAACAAATAAGGAAGAAGAGCTTCATCAACGGCCGTCGCGCATCCAAGTCTCAATGATGCGCTTCCTGCATCAAACACAAACCCTGAACTGCTCCGCCTTTAACTCTCAATTCCACCAATTGCCCTTACGGCATCCGCAACCCCTCTTCAAACCACGCACATCCCTGTCGCATTTACGCAGCGCAGCCCTTCACACAAGCCTTAAAAATTAAATAAAAAAAACTCGCCGCCTGACCACGCCCGCGCAAAAAAGTTTTACACAATCAAATCGGAAAATCAAAAAAATACGCGATAAATAATCCTTTGAAAAGATCATTTGAAAATTCATTTTTTTAAGAGTTTGCGCTTACAAAAAAAAGCCGAAAATTTCCTAGCGACCAGTGAAAATCGGGCGTAGTATGAAATTGCGGAGTGGAAATTCAGTCTTGAATCCGACCCCGAAGTGACCGGCATTTATATCAAAGGAAACCCCATGAAAATCTTTGACAACTACGCAGCACGGTATGAGCGGACTCGGGAAGAGGAATACTCCCTGCAGGAATATCTGGAACTGTGCAAGCAAGATCGCCTCGCTTATGCCACCGCTGCCGAGCGCATGCTCGAAGCCATCGGCGAGCCGGAAATGATCGACACGCGCCACGACTCGCGCCTGTCACGTATCTTCGCCAACAAGGTTATCAAGATCTATCCCGCCTTCCGTGAGTTCTACGGCATGGAAGAGGTGATCGAGCAGGTGGTGTCCTATTTCCGTCATGCGGCCCAGGGCCTCGAAGAACGCAAGCAGGTGCTCTATCTGCTCGGCCCCGTCGGCGGCGGCAAATCCTCCATTGCGGAAAAGCTCAAGGCGCTGATGGAGCAGGTGCCCTTCTATGCAATCAAGGGCTCGCCCGTCAATGAATCGCCGCTTGGCCTGTTCAATGAACTCGAGGACGGCGACATCCTCGAGGAAGACTACGGCATTCCGCGCCGCTATCTCAAGACCATCCCCAGCCCGTGGGCAGTGAAGCGCCTGCATGAATTCAACGGCGACATCAACCAGTTCCGCGTGGTCAAGCGCTATCCGTCGATCCTGAAGCAGGTCGCGATTTCCAAGACCGAGCCGGGCGATGAAAACAACCAGGACATCTCCTCGCTGGTCGGCAAGGTCGACATCCGCAAGCTCGAGGATTATTCGCAGGACGATCCGGATGCCTACAGCTACTCCGGCGGTCTCTGCCTGTCGAACCAGGGCCTGATGGAGTTCGTCGAGATGTTCAAGGCGCCGATCAAGGTGCTGCATCCGCTCTTGACCGCCACCCAGGAAGGCAACTACAAGGGTACCGAAGGCTTCGGCGCGATTCCCTTCGACGGCGTGGTGCTCGCGCACTCGAACGAATCCGAGTGGAAGGCCTTCCGCAACAACAAGAACAACGAAGCGTTCCTCGACCGTATCTACATCGTGAAGGTGCCGTACTGCCTGCGCGTATCGGAAGAGATCAAGATTTACGACAAGCTGATCCAGAGCTCCTCGCTGTCGAAGGCGCCTTGCGCTCCCGGCACGCTGAAGATGATGGCGCAGTTCGCGGTGCTGTCGCGCATCAAGGATCCGGAAAACTCCAGCGTCTTCAGCAAGATGCAGGTCTATGACGGCGAAAACCTGAAGGACACCGATCCGAAGGCGAAATCGCGCCAGGAGTACACCGACTACGCCGGCGTCGACGAAGGCATGAACGGCCTGTCCACCCGCTTCGCGTACAAGATCCTGTCCAAGGTCTTCAACTTCGACAACACCGAAGTCGCGGCCAATCCGGTGCACCTGCTGTATGTGCTGGAACAGCAGATCGAGCGCGAGCAGTTCGCGCCCGAGGTCGAGCAGCGCTACATGTCCTACATCAAGGAATACCTGGCGCAGCGTTACGTCGAGTTCATCGGCAAGGAGATCCAGACCGCCTACCTCGAAAGCTATTCCGAGTACGGCCAGAACATCTTCGACCGCTACGTGACCTTCGCCGACTTCTGGATCCAGGATCAGGAATTCCGCGATCCGGATACCGGCGAGAGCTTCGACCGCGATGCGCTCAACAACGAGCTGGAGAAGATCGAGAAACCCGCGGGCATTTCCAATCCGAAGGACTTCCGCAACGAGATCGTCAATTTCGTATTGCGTGCCCGCGCGCAGAACAACGGCAAGAACCCGGCATGGACCAGCTATGAAAAGCTGCGCACCGTGATCGAGAAGAAGATGTTCTCGAACACCGAGGAACTGCTGCCGGTGATCTCGTTCAACGCCAAGGCCAGCGCCGACGACGCCAACAAGCACCAGGAGTTCGTTGCGCGCATGGTGGCCAAGGGCTACACCGCGAAGCAGGTGCGCCTGCTGTGCGAGTGGTACCTGCGCGTGCGCAAGTCGTCGTAATTGTTGTAGGTTGTACTCCTCTTCCGGATCAGCTGTTCCTGGCTGCAAGACCTCCGTGGCTCCTTCCCCTAAGGGGAAGGTTGGGATGGGGATGGGTTTCTACGCTGTCGTATCAAGCGGTCGTTTTCAACCCATCCCCACCCTAACCCTCCCCTTGAAGGGGAGGGGAGCTCCAAGGTCTTGGCTAATTGCAGGGCTCAACTGATTTTCAGGAGGACGGACACAAGAAACAAACGCCCATACCAGTATCAGGAGGCATTTTGGCTCACCTCATCGACCGGCGTCTGCAAGGCAAGAACAAGTCCGCTGGCAATCGCGAACGCTTCCTTCGGCGTTACAAGGGCCAGATCAAGGACGCGGTAGCACGCGCCATCAAAGGCCGCTCGATCAAAGACATCGAGAAAGGCGAAAAAGTATCCATCCCCGTCAAGGACATCAACGAACCGGCGTTCGGCCATTCGCATGGCGGCGTCTGGGAAGTGGTCCGTCCCGGCAACAAGGAATACCAGAAGGGCGACCAGATCCAGCGTCCCAAGAGCGGAGGCGGGGGCGCCGGCAAGGGCAAGGCGGGCAACAGCGAGGAAGTGACCGAGGACGATTTCGCGTTCGAACTGACGCGCGAAGAGTTCATGAACTATTTCTTCGAAGACCTCGAGCTGCCCAACCTGGTCAAGACCCAGCTCAAGTCCATCACCGAGTTCAAGCAGCAGCGCGCCGGCTACACCGTATCGGGCACGCCGTCCAACATCCATGTGCTGCGCTCGCTGCGCGGCGCGCTCGGACGCCGCATCGCCGTCGGCGCGAAGTCGCGCAAGCGGCTCAAGGAAGCGGAAGAGGAACTGGACGCGCTGATGAAGACGGCGTTCGAGGACGATCACCGCATTCTCGCGCTGCGCAAGGAAATCCATCACCTGCGCACCCGGCTGCATGCGATTCCCTTCCTCGATCCGATCGACCTGCGCTACAGCAACCGCATCAAGGTGCCGAAGCCGTCGAGCAGCGCGGTGATGTTCTGCGTGATGGACGTCTCCGGTTCGATGGACCAGGCCAAGAAGGATGCGGCCAAGCGCTTCTTCATCCTGCTCTACATGTTCCTGGAGCGTGCGTATGAAAAGATCGAAGTCGTGTTCATCCGCCATCACACCCAGGCGACCGAAGTGACCGAGGACGAGTTCTTCAACTCGCGCGAATCCGGCGGCACCGTGGTGTCGTCCGCGCTGGTGCTGCTCGACAAGGTGATCCGTGAGCGCTATGCCAGCAGCGACTGGAACGTGTATGTCGCGCAAGCCTCCGACGGCGACAACTGGGACAATGATTCGGTCACCTGCCGCGAGCTGCTGATCAACAAGATCATGCCGCTGGTGCAGTACTACGCCTACGTGGAAATCACTGACGGCGAGCCGCAGAACCTGTGGCACGAGTACACGCAGATTCCCGATCTCTGTCCGCACTTCGCCATGCAGAAAATCGAGTCGCCGGCCGACATCTATCCGGTGTTCCGTGAACTGTTCAAGAAGCAACCGAAATGACTACCGACATCATTGCGACTGAACCCGCGGCCAAGAAGCCCACGCGCAAGCCAGCAGCCAAGGGCTCGCGCAAGAAGGCGGCCAAGCCCTTCCGCCTGCCGGAGCAATCCGAATGGACCTTCGAGCTGATCGAGCAGATCCATGCCGAGATCCGCCGCGTGGCCGAAGGCTTCGGCCTCGAGACCTATCCGAACCAGCTGGAGATCATCACCGCCGAGCAGATGATGGATGCCTATGCATCGGTCGGCATGCCGGTGTCGTATGCCCACTGGTCGTTCGGCAAGCAGTTCCTGTCGACCGAGAAGAGCTACAAGCGCGGCCACATGGGACTGGCGTATGAAATCGTCATCAACTCCAATCCCTGCATCGCCTACCTGATGGAAGAGAACAGCCTGATGATGCAGGCGCTGGTGATCGCGCACGCCTCCTACGGCCACAATTCCTTCTTCAAGAACAACTACCTGTTCCGCACCTGGACCGATGCCGAAGCCATCATCGATTACATGGTGTTCGCGAAGAACTATATCGCCGACTGCGAGCAGCGCTACGGCATCGAAGCGGTGGAACTGCTGCTCGATTCCTGCCATGCGCTGCAGAACTACGGCGTCGATCGCTACAAGCGTCCCGCCAGGCTGTCGATGGCGGAGGAGCGCGAACGCCAGGAAGAGCGCGAGCGCTACCTGCAGTCGCAGGTGAACGACCTGTGGCGCACCGTGCCGCGCAGGCAGGAAGTGGTGCAGGAAACCGGCCCGGCCCGCTATCCGGCCGAGCCGCAGGAAAACCTGCTGTACTTCATCGAGAAGTCGGCGCCGCTGCTCGAACCCTGGCAGCGCGAGATCGTGCGCATCGTGCGGAAAATTTCCCAGTACTTCTATCCGCAGCGCCAGACGCAGGTGATGAACGAAGGCTGGGCGACGTTCTGGCATTACACCATCCTGAACCAGCTCTACGACGAAGGCGTGGTCGGCAACGGCTTCATGATGGAATTTCTGCAGAGCCATACCAACGTCGTCTACCAGCCGCCGGTGACCAGCCGCTACTTCAACGGCATCAATCCCTACGCGCTGGGCTTTGCGATGATGCAGGACATTCGCCGCATCTGCGAAAACCCCACCGACGAAGACCGCCACTGGTTCCCGGACATCGCCGGCAGCGACTGGAAGAAGACGCTCGACTTCGCGATGCGCAACTTCAAGGATGAAAGCTTCATTTCACAGTACCTGTCGCCGAAGGTGATTCGCGATTTCCATTTCTTCGCAGTGCTGGATGACGACAAGAAAGACAAGCTGGCGATTTCCGCGATTCACGATGAAGCCGGCTACCGCTATCTGCGCGAGCAGCTTGCCGGGCAGTACAACCTCGGCAACCGCGAACCCAACATTCAGGTGTGGTCGGTCGACACCCACGGCCACCGTGCGTTGACCCTGCGCCACAACCAGTACCTGCGCCGGCCGCTCAACAACCAGACCGGCGAAGTCCTGAAGCATGTGGCGCGGCTGTGGGGCTTCGACGTGATTCTGGAAACCGTCGATCCCGAAGGCAAGGT
Organism: Noviherbaspirillum malthae; assembly: GCF_015352985.1. Taxonomy (GTDB): domain Bacteria; phylum Pseudomonadota; class Gammaproteobacteria; order Burkholderiales; family Burkholderiaceae_D; genus Noviherbaspirillum; species Noviherbaspirillum malthae. Next base: position 196,591 of record NZ_JACYXF010000007.1, read on the forward strand.
GCTGGAAACGATGGAATGCAAATGCGAAAAGAGGCAACGCGGTAGCTGATTCAGGTTCCGGGAACGCCGCAAGAAAGGGGAGCGCATCGCGCTGCGGCGGATTCCGGGATGAAGGCATTGCGTTGTGAACCCGCATCGCGGTGCAGGCGGCCGCCGCTCTTTTCATGGGCGCTTGCCGGAGCAATCCGGCAGGACTTGATGCCAAGGTGCAAGCCTTGGCATTTTTTTATGCGCTCGCGGCGGAGAAGATCATGGATGAAGCGCTTCACTAGCAGTCTTTCTTTTGTATCTGTAATTTTTTCCATTGCTCTGTACTCTCTTCCACCTCTTTGTTGCGCTGATGCATTTCTATTGATGCAATAAGATGGGAATCGATGCCATGCATGATTGGCATGCGGTTTGCGTTAGCAGATTTTCCACATCAGACGATGTATCTGTTGGCTATTGCCATCACATCCCAAGGAGAATTCCAGATGCAACAACGCAAACAACTCAATCGCATGCTCGGGATTGCCGCGCTGGCAATGCTGTTCAGCGGCAGCTCCGTCCATGCGCAATCGACCGGCACCACATCGGCAACAGGCAGCGGCACGACCGCCGCGCAGTCGAGCTCCGGCACCTCGGCCAATTCCTCGGCTGGCGCCAGCAAGGGATCGAACGGCAGCGTCAGCAAGGGCGATCAGCGGATGATGAAGAATCTGGCCGAAGCCAACTTCGCGGAAATCGACACCGGCAAGCTGGCACTGCAGAAGTCGCAGAGCGACCAGGTCAAGACGTTTGCGCAAAAGATGATCGACGATCATACCCAGGCGCAGAAAGAGCTTGAGCAGCTGGCCCAGCAGAAGGGCGTGACGCTCCCCACCGAAACCGACATGAAGCACAAGGCCGCCGCCAAGGCGCTGAGCGCGCTCGAAGGCGAGAAGTTCGACAAGATGTACATGAACCAGGTCGGCGTGATGGATCACAAGAACACTCATCGCCTGCTCACCAAGGCACAGAAGGATGCCAAGGATCCCGACCTGAAGGCGCTGGCCGCCAAGCTGACACCGACTGTCGATGGCCACCTCAGCATGGCGCAGGACCAGACCGGCAAGAAAGGCAGCAGCTCCGGCAGCTCGGGCAAGACCAGCTCGAATTCCGCTTCGGGTTCCAGCAGCTCCGGATCGAAATAAGCCGGGCACGAGCCAGCGGCAACGCATGCAGCCTTCCGCAGCCCCCTGCGGGGCTGCGTGCGCGCACCTGCTTCCCGGCACGCTTGCCGGATTCACCTTACAGGAGTGATGCATGAATAACGACGACATAATTTCCACGCTCAACGACCTGATCGAAACCAGCAAGGATGGCGAGGAGGGCTTTCGCACCTGTGCCGACGACGCGAGAGATCCGACACTGAGGACCTTTTTCTCCAACCGCGCGCAGAGCTGCGCCGCGGCGGCCCTCGAACTGCAGAGCCTGGTGCGCTCCTACGGCGGCGATCCGGAAACCACCAGCGGCCTGGGCGGCGCACTGCACCGCCGCTGGGTCGACATCAAGTCGCTGGTGACCGGCAAGGATGACAAGGCCGTGCTGAAGGAATGCGAACGAGGCGAGGACGTGGCGGTATCGAGCTACCGGCGCGCGCTGGAAAAGGGCCTGCCGGCCGACGTGCGTACCGTGGTCGAACGCCAGTACCAGGGCGTGCTGCAGAACCATGACCAGGTCAAGAGCCTGCGCGACCAGTACCGCAGCGCCTGACGGCGTGATGCGGCAGCAGGCGTAAAACGCTAACGGCGGGCGAGCCGGCATGGCTGGCTTGCCCGCTTTTCCATGATGCTGCGCTTTGCGCGTAGGCCCATGGAGTAAAATACCGGCCTGCCGGCGACACCCCTCCCATCCTCTCCGGCAGCGGATTGCTGTCAGCCTGACAACGCATCGGCCGCTGCAAACCCTGCAGGCCTTGCATGCATTGCTCGCATCGCGACAGCCCGACCCCATTTTTCCGGATTGCCCGCATGCTGCGACTGACCAACGTTATTCTTCCGCTCGACCATCCCGAAGCCGACCTGAGGGCGGCCATTCTCGACCGCCTGCAGATCGCCGATACCGATCTCAACGGCTACACCATCTTCCGCCGCGGCTACGATGCGCGCCGCCGCAGCGCCATCACGCTGGTCTATACGCTGGACGTGGATGTCGCGGGAGAGGCCGAGGTGCTGGCCCGCCTGCAGGGCACGCCGAACGTCGGGCCCAGCCCCGACACGAGCTACAAGTTCGTGGCGCAGGCGCCGGCCGGTCTGCCGACGCGTCCGGTCATCATCGGCTTCGGCCCCTGCGGCCTGTTCGCCGCGCTGATCCTGGCCCAGATGGGCTTTCGCCCCATCATCCTGGAGCGCGGCAAGGTGGTGCGGGAACGCACCAAGGACACCTGGGGCCTGTGGCGCAAGCGCGAGCTCCAGCCCGAGTCGAATGTGCAGTTCGGCGAAGGCGGCGCCGGCACCTTTTCCGACGGCAAGCTGCACAGCCAGATCAAGGACCCGAAGCATTACGGCCGCAAGGTGCTCAACGAATTCGTCAAGGCCTTTGCGCCGGAAGAAATCCTGTACGTCAGCAAGCCGCATATCGGCACCTTCCGCCTGGTCAAGATGATCGAGGCGATGCGCGAGACCATCGAGTCGCTCGGCGGCGAATTCCGCTTCCAGTCCAAGGTGACCGATCTCGAGATCGACAACGGCAAGCTGCGCGCGGTGATCCTGGAAAACGGCGAGCGCCTCGCCTCCGACCATGTGGTGCTGGCGGTCGGCCACAGCGCGCGCGACACCTTCCAGATGCTGTACGAACGCGGCGTTTATGTGGAAGCCAAGCCGTTCTCGGTCGGTTTCCGCGCCGAACATCCGCAGTCGCTGATCGACCGTGCGCGCTTCGGCAAGTTTGCCGGCCATCCGCTGCTCGGCGCGGCCGATTACAAGCTCGTTCATCATGCGAAGAATGGACGCTCGGTCTACAGCTTCTGCATGTGCCCCGGCGGCACCGTGGTGGCCGCCACTTCCGAGCCGGAGCGCGTAGTAACCAACGGCATGAGCCAGTATTCGCGCAACGAGCGCAATGCCAACAGCGGCATCGTGGTCGGCATCACGCCGGACGACTACCCGACCGATCGCGGCGCGGGCCATCCACTGGCCGGCATCGACCTGCAGCGCGAGCTGGAGTCGCGCGCCTATGTGCTGGGCGGGCGCAACTATGACGCGCCGGGCCAGCTGGTGGGCGATTTCATCGCCGGGCGGGCGTCAACGGAATTCGGTTCGGTCGTGCCGTCGTACAAGCCGGGCGTGCACCTGACCGACCTTGGGCCGTCGCTGCCGGATTATGCGATCGAGGCGATCCGCGAAGCCTTGCCGGCGTTCGACCGGCAGATCAAGGGGTATGCGATGCGGGATGCGGTGCTGACCGGGGTTGAAACCCGAACCTCATCGCCGGTGCGGATCAAGCGCAAGGATAATTTCCAGAGCCTGAATACCGAGGGGCTGTTCCCTGCGGGGGAAGGGGCGGGGTATGCGGGGGGGATTCTTTCTGCGGCGGTGGATGGGATCAAGGTGGCTGAGGCGGTGGCGCTCAGCATGGTGGGGAGGACGGATGTGAAGGGTGGGGGGATGGCGGGGGATATGTTGTATTGAGGGTCCTTACGCTCCAGCAGCATCGGTTGGTTCTTTTTGATTCCCTCCTTTCAAGGGCGGCCGGCGAGGTGGACCGCAGTTTAACGCTTAAAGAACGCTCCTTCCCCTTCAAGGGGAAGGTTGGGATGGGGATGGGTTTCAGGCTACGGCACAGCTTAGGAAGCGGTTGTTTGTAGAATTCTTTTAGAGGGTGCTGATACGTTGGTTTCTCCGTGCAGGCTTGCCGGGGGTGGCCCGGCGGCCACTAATTTTCTTGTCTCGCCAAGAAAAGTAAGCAAAAGAAAGGGGCCGCCGAGGTGCGACACCCCTACCGCCGCCCCTGCGGGGTTCCCAAAAGAGCGCGGCACCAAGCGGGAAGCGCGGAAACTCGCCTGCGGCTCAGACAGTCCGCGCTTCTTTATCCGCTTGGCGCCGCGCTCTTTTGGCGTCGTTAGAGGGGAGAATTCAACAGCCTCTATGCATTGACTCGGCCGGCTTGAATAGCCTCCCCTCTCCCGCAGGCGGGGCGCAAGCAGGATTTCGCAAACCATCGGTTTGCACTGCCGTAGCCGATTCGGCTTGCAAGCCGAATCGTGGGACGCGGAGCGAGGGCGGGGGTGAGGGGGCTCGCCAAGACTTCACGCATCAGTTCAAAGAACCTAATCCACCTCCAACATCTCCAACTCCGCCTTCGGCACGCCATCGCTGATTTCCAGAAACCCCACCGAAATCGGCAACCGGAACCGGCGCGGGCCGGCGCTTCCAGAATTGACGAACAGCACCCCTCGCTCCTTCTTCACGACAGGCCGGTGTGAATGCCCGGAAACAACCACCTTGATGCCTTCCACCGCCGGATCGATGTCGAGATCCTGCAGGTCGTGCACCACCATGACCTTCACGCCTCCCACCTCCAGCACTTCCTTTTCCTGCAGGCGCTGCGCCCAGTCGCCGCGGTCGTTGTTGCCGCGTACGGCAATAACCGGGGCGATTTCTTCCAGCTGCTCCAGTACGCCGGCATTGCAGATGTCGCCGGCATGAATAATGCAAATCACGCCGGACAGCGCAAAGCGCGCTTCCGGCCTCAGCAATCCGTGGGTATCGGAGATCAGTCCGATGCGGTGTTTCTCCATATGAATCATCGTGAAGGCAAATAAGAAGCAGATGCATGAAACAGGCCGGGGCGGCCTGCACGTAAAAAATGGAATTGTGCTCTAATGCGCTAACCAATGCAGAAGTCGCATATCGATATTCCTTTTCAGTTTGACGCATGAGCCCGCAACTCGTTTCCGCTGATTATCCGATGCTTTCATGTTGTCGCCGAGGGCGGCCGCGGATGGCAATGAACGGGTGCGTCAGCTGACGCCGTTTTTCCAGTTTCCCATGGCCGCAGTGTTGAAAGACCTGCGGCCATTTTGCTTTTCGCGGTGCATGCCGCCCGAAAAAGCCGAAAGGACTTTCGTCATGAACAAGCCGTCAGGGCAGCCAGCGCAGCGCATGTCGCAGGGACTCCGCCTTGCCGCGCGCCCGATCAGGATAGGCGCCGGCATTCCGCTCAAGCCGGACCGGCGCACGCCGGTCTGGACCGATATCGCGGCGGCGGCCGAGGGGCTGGCGCAGCGCGAGCCCCTGCTGAAGCCGAGGCTGCAATCGCTCATCCTTGCCCATGACAATCTCGGCGCGGGCGTTGCCGCGGTGCTGGCGCGCCGGCTGGGCGGCGCGGACCTGGAAGAAGCGCCGCTGAGGGACTTGTTCCTGCAGCTGGCCGACGAAGACTTCGCCGAAAAAGTCGCCGCCGACCTGCGCGCCGTCAGGGAACGAGATCCGGCCGGCGGCGACGAGCTGCATGTACTGCTCAACTTCAAGGGCTTCCAGGCCCTGCAAACCTACCGCATCGCCCATGCCTTGTGGCAGGAAGGCCGGACCGAGTTGGCGCATGCCTTGTCGAACCAGGCATCGATCGTGTTCGCGGTCGACATTCATCCGGCGGCCCGCATCGGCACCGGCGTCATGTTCGACCACGGCACCGGCATCGTGATCGGCGAGACCACGGTGATCGAAGACAATGTCTCGCTGCTGCAGAACGTGACGCTGGGCGGCACCGGCAAGGAACACGGCGACCGCCATCCCAAGATCCGCAGCGGCGTGATGATCGGCGCCGGCGCGAAGATCCTCGGCAACATCGAGGTCGGCACGATGAGCAAGATCGCTGCGGGCAGCGTGGTGCTGCATCCCGTGCCGCCGCACACGACAGTTGCCGGCGTGCCGGCGAGGGTGGTGCGCAGGCATCACGATGATAGTTGTCCTTCGGTGGAGATGGATCAGAGGATTTGAGGGGGAGTTCTATTTGCGCAGAAGGTCTTGGCGAGCCCCTCATTCCCAACCCTCGCTCCGCGTCCCACGATTCGGCTTGCAAGCCGAATCGGCTACGGCAGTGCGAACCGATGGTTTGCGGAACCCTGCCTGCGCCCCACTTGCGGGAGAAGGGAGCTTATGCTGACCATGTTAAGGCATAGAGGCTGTTAGAGCCCCCTCTAACGACGCCAAAAGAGCGGACGGAAAAGCGGATAAAGAAGCGCAGACTGTCTGAGCCGCAGGCGAGTTTCTGCGCTTCCCGCTTTGCCGTCCGCTCTTTTGGGAACCCCGCAGGGGCGACGGTAGGGGTGTCGCACCTCGGCGGCCCCCTTCTTTTGCTTACTTTTCTTGGCGAAGCAAGAAAAGTGAGTGGCCGCCGGGCCACCCCCGGCTAGCTCCCACGGAGAAAACAAGGTTTCAGCAACCGCTCACAAGAGCTCTGCAAACAACTTCTCTTTAAGCTGTATCGCCTGTTGAAAACCCATCCCCACCCTAACCCTCCCCTTGAAGGGGAGGGAATGGATGTGCGAGCGACAGAAGTCGTACTACTTAAAAACCTCGAACCTCGAACCTCGAACCTCGAACCTCGAACCTCGAACCTCGAACCTCGAACCTCGAACCTCAAACCTCAAACCTCAAACCTCAAGCATCAATCATCCACCGACTCTGCCTCACCAGCATCTCCGTAAACTCCTCCGCCGACACCGGCTTGCTATAGTAATACCCCTGCCCCGAAGGACACCCATGACTCTGCAGAAAGCACTTCTGCTCATCGGTCTCCACCCCCTCCGCCAGCACCTTCAGCCTCAAACTGTTGGCCATTGAAATGATCGCCGCCACCAGCGCCGTGTCATTCGAATCCTGCCCGATGCCGCTGATGAAGGAGCGGTCGATCTTCAGCGCATCCACCGGAAAGCGCTGCAGGTAAGCCAGCGAGGAATAACCGGTACCGAAGTCATCGATCGACAGTTTGATCCCCATGTCCGACAAGACCTTCAGCGTTGCCACGTTGTCCTCGGTGCGCTGCATCAGGATGCCTTCGGTGATCTCGAGGTCAAGCCGGTTGGGCGGCACGCCGGCGCCGTCGAGCGCGTCGCGCACCATCTGTTCGAAGTTGGGCTGGAAGAACTGGCGCGGCGACAGGTTGACCGCCATGGTCAGCCCGCCGAAGCCGCTTTCATGCCATTGCCGCAGCTGCTTGCACGCCTCGCGCAGTACCCATTCGCCGATCGGCAGGATCAGGCCGGTCTCCTCGGCGATGGCGATGAACTCGTTGCAGCCCACCGGCGGCTCGCCGTCGCGCTTCCAGCGCAGCAGCGCCTCGGCCGCGAAGATGGCGCCGCTGTCGAGATCGACCTGCGGCTGGTAGTACAGCACGAATTCATTGCGGTTGAGCGCATGGCGCAAGGCGTTCGTCAGCTGCAGCCTGCGCTGCGCGGCGCGGTTGAGGCTCTGGGTGAAGAACTGGTAGTTGCCGCGGCCCTTTTCCTTCGCGTAGTACATCGCGGTATCCGCGGTGCGCATCAGGGTGGCGACATCACGGCCGTCCTCGGGATACATGCTGACGCCGATGCTGCCCGAGACATGCAGTTCATGGTCGCCGCATTGAAACGGAGAATCGAGCGCGTCCAGCACCTTCTGGGCAACGCGCGCAGCGTCATGGCTGCCGCTTATCAGCGGCAGGGCCAGCACGAATTCATCTCCCCCCAGGCGCGCCACGCTGTCGCCCTCGCGCACGCAGTGCAGCAGCCGCCTGGCGACATCGCGCAGCAGGCTGTCGCCCACCTGGTGGCCGAGCGAATCGTTGATGTGCTTGAAATAATCCAGGTCAATGAACATCAGCGCGACCAAAGTCTGCGTGCGTGCCGCATGTGCCAGCGCCTGCTGCAGCCTGTCCTGCAGCAGCACCCGGTTGGGCAGGCCGGTCAACGCGTCATGGTCGGCCATGTAGCGGATGCGCTCCTCGGCCTGCTTGCGTTCGGTGAGGTCGAGCACGAAGGCCACGCCGGTCTGCTGGCGCTTGCTGATGACGGTGCCGCCCACGAGAATGGGAATGCGCCTGCCGTCCTTGCCGACGTATTCCTTCTCGTAGGGCGCGAAGCTGCCGCTCACGCGTAGCTCCTCCCATGCGCGCTCGCTGATGTCTCCGTACTCCGGCGGCGTGAGCGTGTCCCAGCGCACGCGTCCCTGCTTCAGGTCCTGCTGGGTATAGCCGAGCAGGCGCAGGAAGGCATCGTTCGCCTCGACCACGCGGCCGTCGGCGGCCCAGAAATAGATGCCGATGATGTTGGCCTCCACCAGGCGGCGCATGCGCACCTCGCTGCGCCGCAGGCTTTCCTCGGCGCGGGCGCGTTCGCCGATTTCGGCGGTCAGCAGGGTATTGGCATGGGCCAGCTGTTCGGTGCGCTGTGCGACGCGCTCTTCCAGCATTTCATAGGCATGCTGCAGGTAGGCTTCGATCTGCAGGCGCAAGGCCTTCTCGTGCTGCAGCAGGGCTTGCAGTTCGTTCAGCCGCCGGCGGGCGGCATGCAGCGAAAGATGGGTATCGATGCGCGCCAGGGCTTGAATGGGTTCCAGCGGCCTGGCGAGATGATCGGCGGCGCCGGCCTCAAGGCAGCGCTGGCCGTTGTCGCCGGGCTTGGCGGTCATCAGCAGTACCGGGATGTCGCGCAGCCGCTCGTCCTGCTTGAACGAACGGCAGACGGCAAATCCGTCGGGCTCCTGCAGTGCAGCATCAAGCAGGATCAGGCCGGGAGCGGAAAGACCGGCCTGCCGCAGCGCCTGTTCGCCATCCGGCGCCAGCGCCACGCAATGCCCCCGGCTTTCAAGCGACTGGCGAAGTGCGGGAAGATCAGGCAGGTCGTCGCCTGCCACCAGAAGGATGTAACCGGAGTCCGACGTGCCGGTCGGCCCGGTCATGCGCATGCCCTCGCAGCCGGTGCCGCCGGCAGGCGACCGGAGTGAGGGCGGAAGGACTTTGTGCGTTGCGGGTTCATGGTCGGAATGTCAAAAGGCAAGGATCAAGGCCGGAGCAACCGTGGCGCAGGCTGCAGCGCCGGCAGGCAAGGCCGCCGGCGTTGCAAACAATGCAAATTTAGACGCGGCGCCGTCTGTTGAGTTCAGGCCGCGGTTCTTGACACTCAACCCGCAGCGGCGCTGGCGACCGAGTGCGGCGCGTGCGTGTCCGCCGGAGGGATGTCGTGCACCAGGATGCCGGCGCCTTCCGGCGTCTGCTTCCGCCAGGCACCTTCCTCGATGGCGCGCAGCGCGTCGCGGTAGCCCAGTTCCCAGCGCCACTCGATCGAGCCGCGAGAGAAGTTGATGTCCTTGGACGCCATCTGCCAGTCGCGTCCGGCATAGGCCAGGCGCACGATGTGCACGGTGGAGTCGGCGCCGACCGCCTCGACCTGGCGCCGTTCCTCGTCGCTCAGCGCCTCCGGCGGCAGCTTGTCGCGCAGCATGCGCACCATGCGGCGCAGCTTGTGGCCGCGCAGGTAGGCATCGATGTGCCGCTGCGACCGGGACGCGAACATCACATCCTTCTGCCGCGTCTGCACTTGCTCGAGCGTCTGCGGCTCCGGGCCGTCCGCGCTCCACAGGTCGACCATGAAGCAGGTGGTGTCGATGCGCGGCTCGTCGGCCAGCAGGATTTCCAGCGGCGTATTCGAATACAGGCCGCCGTCCCAGTACAGGCGCCCGTCGATGCGCACCGGAGCAAAGCCGGGCGGCAGCGCGCCGCTGGCCAGGATGTGCTTGAGCGTCATGCTGCGCGATGCGCTGTCGAAATTGTCGAGCTGGCCGCAGTCGACGCGGATTGCGCTGACCGACAGGCGTATGCCGCTTCCGCCGTTGAGGCAGTCGATATCCACCAGCTTTTCCAGGGTGCGTTCGAGCGGCGCGGTGTCGTAGAAGCTGGCCGCTTCCGGCGCCACCGGCCAGCCGGCGGCAAACGGATTGAACCAGCGCGGCGAATAGAAGCCCTGCACGCCGGCGGTGAGGGCGCTCATGGTATTGACCATGGTGTTGAAGTGGCGCACCGAATCGGGCACGCGGCGCATGTCGAGCAGGTCGTTCTGCGCCACCTCATTCCAGAACTGCTTGAGCCGCGCCACGCGCATGCCGGGGCGGTTGCCGGCGATCAGCGCCGCATTGATGGCGCCGATCGAGGTGCCGATCACCCAGTCGGGCGTCAGCCCGTGTTCATCCATGGCTTCGAACACGCCGGCCTGGTAGGCGCCGAGGGCGCCGCCGCCCTGCAGCACCAGCGCCGTGCGCGGCCTGGCGGCGATCGCCTTGACCGTTGCTGTCATGGTTGTCCTCCCTTTGCAAGCTTGCTGCACTGCAGTATAGCGGTAGCTCCTTGCTACTGCGCGGGCGGCTTCATCAGTCCTTCAGCCTGCAGGGCCGCATGGACCGCCGGCCGCGCGCCGATCCGCTCGAAATAGGACTGTACCTGCGGCCAGCGGCCGAGGTCGATCTTCATTGAGGTGGCCCAGCGCAGTATGGTGAACAGGTAGGCGTCGGCCACGCCGAACTGGTTGCCGGTCAGGTAATCCTTCCCCTGCAGCTTCTGGTTGATGAATTCCAGCCGCGCGGAAATATTGTCGAGCGCCGCCTTTTTCGTTTCCTCAGGCGTGCCCGGCTTGAACAGCGGAGAAAAGCCCTTGTGCAACTCGGTCGAGATGAAGTTCAGCCATTCCATCAGGTGGTAGCGTTCGATCGTGCCGGCCGGCGGAGCAAGCCGCTTGTCGGGATGCTGGTCGGCCAGGTATTGCACGACGACTGCCGCTTCAGTCAGCACGTCGCCATTGTCGAGCTGCAATGCCGGCACATAGCCTTTGGGGTTGACGGTACGGTAGTCCGTGCCGCTCTCGGTTTTCTTGTCCGCAAGATTGACCTTTTCGCGGTCAAAGCCGATGCCGAGTTCATGCAGCACGATATGCGGCGACAGCGAACAGGCGCCAGGCGCAAAATAAAGTTTCATCTAAGACCTCCTTGTATTGCTCTTTCGGTTGCCCATGCCGGAATCACGAGCTTAATCGACGTCAAATTGTGAAGCGGTTGACATTCCGGACCGGGATTCAGAGTGCAGAATCCTGCTGTTGCACGCCGCAATAAACATGCCCTTATAATCGATTGCCCCCATAAAAACCGGACGGAGACAATGAATACGCTTCACTATGCCCATTGGCCTGCAGGCATGCCGCGCGCCATCACCACGCCCGACACCAGCGTCTACGCCAATCTGCAGGTATCGGCCCTGCGCTATGCGAACAAGCCGGGCATCATCTTCTACGATACCGTGCTGACCTATGCGCAGATCCATGAACAGGTGCTGGCGCTGGCCGGCTATCTGCAAAAGGTCTGCGGCGTGCAGCGCGGCGACCGCGTATTGCTGGACATGCAAAACAGCCCGCAGTTCATCATCAGCTATTACGCGATCATGCGCGCCGATGCGATGGTGGTGCCGGTCAACCCGATGCTGATGACCGACGAGCTCGAGCATTACATCGAGGACAGCGGCGCGAAGGTGGCGCTGGCGTCGCAGGAAATCTTTTCGCGCATCGCGCCGCTGATCGGCAAGACTTGCCTCACGCATGTGGTTGCCGCCGCGTATTCCGATTACCTGATCGCACCGACCGAGCTCAACGTGCCCGATTTCGTTCGCGCGCCCTATGCGGTGCCGACGATGGAGGGCGTGACGCCCTGGAAGCAAGCGCTGGCCGCAGGCCATGCGCCCGGCCCGCACGAGGCCGGCCCCGACGACCGCGCCTGCATGCCCTATACCTCGGGCACCACCGGCAAGCCCAAGGGCTGCGTGCATACCCATCGCTCGGTCATGTTCAACGCCGTCGCCAGCCCGACCTGGTCCGGCCCGATGGCGCCCGACCATGTAACGCTGGCGGTGCTGCCGTTCTTCCACGTGACCGGCATGCAGTCGGTGATGAACGCGATGATTTACACCGGCGGCGCCATCGTGGTGCTGCCGCGCTGGGACCGCGATGCGGCCGGCCAGCTGATCACCCGCTACAAGGTCACCACCTGGACGCTGATCCCGACCATGATGATCGACTTCCTGTCCAATCCGCGCCTGGGCGAATACGACATCTCCAAGCTGCAGCGCGTCTCGGGCGGCGGCGCGGCGATGCCGGCGGCGATTGCGCAGAAGCTCCTGCAGCTGACCGGCCAGACCTACATGGAAGGCTACGGCCTGTCCGAGACCATGGCGGCCTCGCACGTCAATCCACCCAACCGCATGAAGCAGCAATGCCTCGGCGTACCCTACCTGAACGTCGATGCCCGCATCGTCGATCCGGTCACGCTCAAGGAAGTGCCGCAGGGCGAGAACGGCGAGATCTGGATCCATGGTCCGCAGGTGTTCCAAGGTTACTGGAACGATCCGAAGAAGACCGCCGAAGCCTTCGCCGAACTCGATGGCAAGCGCTTCTTCCGTTCCGGCGATCTCGGCTACATGGACGAGGAGGGTTTCTTCTTCTTCACCGACCGCCTCAAGCGCATGATCAATGCCAGCGGCTTCAAGGTGTGGCCGGCGGAAGTGGAATCGATGATGTACCAGCATCCGGCGGTGCAGGAGTGCTGCATCATCGCGGCGCGCGATCCGTATCGCGGCGAAACGGTGAAGGCGGTGATCGTGAAGCGGCCCGGCGTCGACGCGAGCGCCGAGGACATTACGAAGTGGGCGCAGGAGAAGATGGCTGCCTACAAGGTGCCGAAGATCGTGGAGTTCGTCGATGCGCTGCCGAAGTCGGCCACCGGGAAGGTGATGTGGCGCAGCCTGCAGGAGAAGGAGATGGCGGCGCAGGAGGCGGCGAAGGTTTGAGTGTCGGCTTTGATCGGAGGCGATGATAATCAATCTGCTCAAGCCAATCGTTGTCTGCCATTCGCCAAGACCTCGTAATTCCCTCCCCTTCAAGGGGAGGGCTAGGGTGGGGACGGGTTCAAACGCGCTGCTACACCCCATCCCCATCCCAACCTTCCCCTTGAAGGGGAAGGAGTACAGAGGTCTTGCAATGTCATGAAGACAATTTAAATTTCTTAACACAAGCTTTTCATAGTGGGAAGCTTGTATTTGCCGAATCGAAGCAACTCCAATCCAGTACCACTTCCAGTCTCTCTCTTCCCCATCCCCTCGCCCCGCCCGTCGTAAAATAGCGGCTCCTCCCGCCCGCTGTTTCCCAAATGACCATCCTGCTGTCCACCCTCAACGCCCGCTACACCCATGCCTCGCTGGGATTGCGTTACCTGCTTGCCAACATGGGAGAGCTGCAGGGCGTCACCCGCTTGCAGGAATTCGTGATCGGCGCCAAGACCGCCGACGTGGTCGAGCGCCTGCTCACACATAGTCCACGCATCATCGGCTTCGGCGTCTACATCTGGAATGTCGAGGAAACCACGCGGGTCGTCGCGCTGCTCAAGCATGTCGCGCCGCAGGTGACCATCGTGCTCGGCGGGCCGGAAGTGTCCTACGAGCCGCAGGAACAGCAGATCGTGCAGCTGGCCGATTACCTCGTCACCGGCTGGGGCGACATTACCTTCCCGCAGCTGTGCCGCCAGATCCTCAACGGCCCCAAGCCGCTGATGAAGATTCATGCCGGCGTGCAGCCGCCGCTTGATGACATCGCCTTGCCCTACGGCCTCTACACCGAGCAGGACATCGCCCACCGCACGCTGTATGTCGAGGCCTCGCGCGGCTGTCCGTTCAAGTGCGAGTTCTGCCTGTCCTCGCTCGACAAGACCGCTTGGCCCTTTGATCTCGACAAGTTTCTCGGCGAGCTGGAAAGCCTGCATGCGCGCGGCGCGCGGCTGTTCAAGTTCGTCGACCGCACCTTCAATCTCAACATCAAGTCCAGCCTGAGGATCATGCAGTTCTTCCTCGACAAGCTGGCGGCCCATCCCGAGGACCCGGTGTTCGCGCATTTCGAAGTGGTGCCCGACCACCTGCCGGATGCGCTGAAGGAAGCCATCCGGAAATTCCCTCCCGGAACGCTGCAGTTCGAGATCGGCATCCAGAGCTTCAATCCGGAGGTGCAGGCCACCATCAGCCGCAAGCAGAACAACGACAAGTCGGCCGACAACATCCGCTGGCTGCGCGAGCATTCCCATGCGCATCTCCACGTCGACCTGATCGCCGGCCTGCCGGGCGAGGACATCGCCAGCTTTGCGCAGGGCTTCGACCGGCTGGTGGCGCTGGCGCCGCACGAGATTCAGTTCGGCATCTTGAAGCGCCTGCGCGGCACGCCCATCATCCGGCATACCGAAGCTTTCGGGTTGGTGTTCGATCCGTATCCGCCCTACAGCATCCTCGCCACCGACCGCATCGACTTCGCCGCCATGCAGCGGCTGATGCGCTTTGCGCGCTACTGGGACCTGGTCGCGAATTCGGGCCGCTTCGCCCATACGCTGCCGGCCATTCTCGGCGATGCGCCGTTCGTCAATTTCATGGCGCTGTCGGACTGGCTGTATGCGAATACCGATGCGACGCACCGCATCGCGCTCGACAAGCTGGCCGCGCTGGTGGCGCGCTGGCTGAACAGCCGGGGCATGGACAGGAAAGAGGCAGATGCGCTGGTCGACAGCGACTATGCGGGACAGGCGCACAAGGCCAGGCCGAGATCGGAAAAAACGGAGAAGGCGGCAAAGGCGGATGCGGCGCCGCAGCGGCAGGCGCGGCATCTCGCGGCATGAGGATGAGACGGCGTGATCAGGCCCGCTGCTGCGCGCGCCAGTTTTCCAGCACCTGACGCGTCGGCGCGTCGAGGCTGTCGAGGGGGATGGAACGCGAGCGGTTGAAGATCATGATCGCGTAGACGGTGGCAAGCAGGTCGACTTCCGGCGACAGCGCGCGTTCTTCGCCGGTCGAAGGGCGCATGGCGCGCCAGTAGTTGATCGCCTGTTCCAGTTCGGGGAGAGTGATGTCCATGCACGTATTGTAAAACAGTGCACAGACGGGGCCGCAATCACGCCCAGCCGCCGCAAAACATTGCCAGTCATTGTGAAAGGAAAAGCAGATGAGTGACATGAAGGACAAGGTAGCCATCGTGACGGCGGCGTCACGCGGCATGGGTGCGGCTTGCGCGCGGGAACTGGCGGCGCGCGGCTGCCGGCTGGTGCTGATGTCGCGCTCGGCAGACATTCATGTCCTGGCCGGCGAACTGAACGGCATCGCGCTGCAAGGCTCCAGCGACAATGCCGACGACCTGGAGAAGCTGATGGCGCTGGCCATGGACAGGCATGGCCGCATCGATGCGGTGGTCAACAACACCGGCCATCCGAAGAAGGGACCGCTGCTGGAACTCACCGACGCCGACTGGCATGCCGGCCTCGACCTGCTGCTGCTCAACGTGGTGCGCATGGCCCGCTTGGTGACGCCGATCATGCAGGTGCAGGGCGGCGGCGCCATTGTCAACATCTCCACCTTCGCCGCCTTCGAGCCGTCGGCGCGATTTCCGATCTCGGCCACGCTGCGCGCGGCGCTCGCCAGCTTCACCAAGATCTATGCCGACGAAGTGGCGAAGTCGAACATCCGCATCAACAACGTGCTGCCCGGTTACGTGGATTCGATCCCTCAGAACGAGGCAACGATCGCGCAGATCCCGATGGGACGCCAGGCAACGAAGGAAGAGATCGCCAAGACGGTAGCCTTCCTGCTGTCGTCGGACGCCGGCTATATCACCGGGCAGAACCTGCGCGTGGATGGCGGCATTACGCGCTCGGTATAGGCAAGGCCATCAAGCATTAACGCTGCGCATCGAATGGCGAGGCAAGCGCAAGAGGAAGGATTATTTCCTCATCCGTTTTTGCCTCGGTTTCTGACGGCAAACGAAGAGGCCGAAACAACAATCGCGATCAACGGAATGGGCATCGGAAGAAGGACCATGGCAATCAATTGATCGACGGAGAGTTGGCCTGTTCCAGACTGCCCGATCAGCGAAAGAGGGCCGAACGTGAACAGGTGAACGGAGCTGACGACAAGCGTTACGAGGAGGCCGCCCCGGCCAGCCCATGGAACAAGCAGGCTATTTACCAGGAGAGCAGATACCGCCATCATCCACGCCACTCCCGGCATGCCCAAGCTCAGGAAGAGCGAGAAGCATGCGACAAAAGCGAACAATACGCTAACCCGGAAAGCCGACCGCTGTTTTCCGCTCTCTGTCTTCGCTCCAACATTTTTCAGCATGCGTGTTTTGCAAGCAGGTGTGCAGTCGTCCACACATCCACTTTGCGCCCTTGTTTCCGCGATTGAATTAAAGGCATATGGGGGTGCGGCGTAAATCTTGGACTGGGTTATGCCGTAAATCCTAGGCTCTCCCGGTATTCGAGAGGACTGAGTGAGCCAAGGGATATCTTGATGCGCTTTTCGTTATACCAGCGGATGTAAGAGTC
>NZ_JACYXF010000084.1 GCF_015352985.1 Noviherbaspirillum malthae
AGTCCGCGCTGCCGTTCGACTTGCATGTGTAAGGCATGCCGCCAGCGTTCAATCTGAGCCAGGATCAAACTCTTCAGTTCAATCTCTGTTGCGCCATTTCTGGCAACCTCGTAAGAGGTGTCGCTCACTCAAAATACTGACAGATACGTATCTCGCGATACTTACCTATTTGTTTCTTGTGCGAGCACTTCATATGCTTTGAGCCACGCAGCTTGCGCTGCCGGCCCGCTTCATCGAGCGCCCACACTTATCGGTTGTTGGTTGTTAAAGAACCTTGCCTGACAGAGCGTCGTGTCTGTCGCCGTCATGCTTATATAAGATGCGGCTGCCGGGTTTCAAGAGTCAGTCAAACATCTGCTGCCCTTTACCGCCCTTGTTGCTTCCTGTCGCTTCGCGCTTTGTTTGCTGCGTTTCGCGACGGGAGCCGAACTATAGCAAAGCATTCGCTACTGTGCAAATTTTTTTCGAGAATAGGGTTATTCGCGGATTTCATGAACTGACGGCGAAACGTAGCCTCTAGAATCTTTTCCGAGGGGCACCTTGACAATCGTGCACTGCCATCGGTCCCTCTTCACTTGGAGTTTTCTAACTTGGGATCGCATCCAGACGAAGCGTCTGCCAGACGCATAAGGTCCGTCCTTCCGTTCGGAACGAGGCATACCCATCGATGATCGGTGTACCATTACAACAAGGCTATACCTTAGCTTCGCATTAACGCAGCATCAGAAGGAATCACATCAGATGAATCAGTTGTCAGCCCCGCTGTCCCAAAAAATGACAGCCGAGCGCCGATTCGAATTGCTTGTTTCCGGAATCAGCGACTATGCTATTTACATGCTTGATCCCCAGGGAACGATTACCAGTTGGAACGCTGGCGCGGAGCGGTTCAAGGGTTACCGCGCAGAAGAGATCATTGGCCATCATTTCTCGCGCTTCTATACGCCTGAAGACCAAAAAGCCGGCTTGCCGCAAAAGGCACTCGACACGGCATTGAAACACGGCAAGTTCGAGGCTGAGGGCTGGCGGGTACGCAAGGACGGCACTACGTTCTGGACCAGCGTCGTGATCGATCCTATCTTTGATACCGAAGGCGAGCACATCGGCTTTGCCAAGGTAACGCGGGATATTACCGAGCGCAAGCGTGCCCAGGAAGCCTTGCGCGAAAGCGAGCAGCGCTTCCGGATGCTCGTGCAAGGTGTCACCGATTACGCCATCTACATGTTGTCGCCCGAGGGCAATGTCACCAATTGGAATGCAGGCGCCGAACGCATCAAGGGCTATACCGCCGATGAAGTGATCGGTACCTCATTTGCCCGTTTCCACACGCCAGAGGATCGTGCCGCCGGACTTCCGGCTGTTGCTTTGCAAACGGCGATGAGGGAAGGCCGGTTTGAGCGTGAGGCATGGCGAATCCGCAAGGACGGCACCAGGTTCTGGGCACATGTCATCATTGATGCAATCCGCGACGATGACGGCACGCTCATCGGATTCGCCAAAATTACCCGCGACATCACGGAAAAGAAAGAGGCCACAGAAGCGCTTGAACGTGCCAACGCCGCCTTGTTTCAAGCCCAAAAGATGGAAGCCATCGGACAGTTGACCGGCGGAATCGCACACGACTTCAATAACCTCCTTTCCGTATTGAGCAACGGCCTTGAAATCCTTCCGGTCGACAACCAGAATGCGCTAAGCGTCAAGATCATGGAAAGCATGCGCCGCGCTGTCGAACGCGGTGCCACCCTGACGCAGCAACTGCTTTCCTTTGCACGCCAGCAGCCGTTGAATCCGGAGAAGTACAACCTGAATACACTGATCAACGGGTTCGAGTCGGTGCTGCGGCGTGCCGGTAATTCGAGCATCGCGTTCAGGGCCGATCTGGCGCCGAATCTGAACCCGGTGCTGGTGGATGCGCCCCGATTCGAAACAGCCTTGCTTAACCTCGTCGTGAACGCGCGCGATGCGATGCCTGCCGGCGGCACGATCTCGATCGTTACAAAGAATGCAGATCTGGCAGACGGCCAGGTGGCGGGCCTTGCGGCAGGACGTTATGTGATGGTCACCGTCAGCGATACAGGCTCCGGCATGACGCAGGAAGTCATGATGCGCGCATTCGAACCATTCTTTACCACCAAGGAAGTCGGTAAAGGTACCGGCTTGGGATTGAGTCAGGTGTATGGTTTCATGAAGCAGTCAGGCGGTGCCGTCGAGGCCGTGTCGACTGTGGGCGAAGGCACCACAATCAGCCTGTATCTTCCGGCGACCGATGGACAGGCCGAGGATGGCAGTAACTGCGAAGAGAATGCGGACAAGGTGCTGGTCGTGGATGACGAGCAGGACGTCATGGACTTGGCAGCGGCCCTTTTCCGTAATATTGGCTACGAAGTTTACACGGCGAACAATGCAGAATCGGCGCTGGAAATTCTTCACAGGAACACGGATATTGCCGTATTGTTTTCCGACATCATGATGCCCGGGATGAACGGCCTCGAACTGGCTAAACAGGCGCGCAGTTTCCGGCCTGAACTGAAAGTGCTACTTGCTTCGGGGTATCCGCTGCCGGCCCTCAAGGCGCAGGACAAGTCAATTGAAGAGTTCGGCTTTATCAGCAAGCCATACAGGCTTTCCGAGCTGGCGAAGAAGCTTCGCATGGCGTAGTTTCGCCGGAACCTAGATTAAACCGCTCGGCACCTCGACTCAACACTTCAATGTTCGAGACTTGCCTGGTCGAGCGGGCGCTTTAATCCGAAATGACGTCCCGGTTAACCATCAGTCAAGGACGTCATCGGAGGCAGTCGTCGGGTTCTACATCAGCATGCTCTTTTCGAGCAGCAGGCGGGCAGCCCAGAACATGATTGCAAGGCTGATGCTGGCTGAGGCGGCGACGCAGCCCAAGCCCATCATCTTGTCTTCAATGCTGCCAAAATGCACTGCCTTGGTTCTTTGCTGGAATTCGGTCATCATGGAAATCGCTATCAAAGTTTGAAAAAACGCAAAGTTTGTACGTCTTTAGTGGTTCGATAACAACACCCCCGCCAAGTTCCCGACTATTCCAAGCCCTTTCCTTGCTCTTCCTGCGTTTCATTCCAACGCTGCAATCCGTTCACAGCCCCGCCCTTTGGGCAATGGCCTCAGTAATCCGCTTTGCAAGATAACTCATCTCAACCGGCTTTAACACATACCGGACCTTGTATCGCATGATGATGTCGCCGAGACCTTCGATGCGTTCAGGCGCTACCTGATTTCCCAGGATGAATACGGGAACGTCGCGATTGTTGCCGCCCCGGATGGAAGCGATCAGAGCTTCCAAGCTAGTGGACGGCGGCAGCCAATCAGCCAAGTAATCCAGTACGTAGGCGTTGAAAACTGTGTTCCGGTGCGCCGCCATCAATGCAGCAATGTCATAGAACGCGCTTGCATTGAATCCGCTGCCTTGCAAGCGTGCGCAAAGCGTGTCTGCCAGATACTCGTCGCTGTCCAGAACGGCAATCGAAAACGGCTTGGGCTGCCAGGGCCGCGGGTTGGGTCTGTGTTCCATGACTTGGCCTTGAAGGTATCGATAGGGCGGATGCGAATTCCAATCGTCCCTGACAGCATAACCCGCCCGCAATCTTTCCATCATCCCTTGGACAGATGTCCGACTGCATATAATTGCGCCCCGGTTGTCGGCGTCATCGCCGGCGGCTCCTCCCACAAACAGAATCGTACCTGCGTCCACGTCGTCGGTTCGAAACCGGTCACGACGGCAAGTGCCTGTTCCTTCCTTGCCAGAATATCCGCCTGCTCGATCTCCGACGCGCGCAATGCATCCAGCATCGAGTAGGGCATGATCGGAATGGACTCGCGCGTGGCGAAACGGGCCTTTGATATTTCTGCCGAGGTCCTTGCGTCCCATACCGACCATGTTTTCACGGATGGCCATCCGAAGGATTGCGTCAGGCCGGCAAAGCCCGGGCCGCACAGAAAGGCATTCATTGCTTCGGCCGTATGCCAGAGATAGAACGATGCATAGACGTTTTCGGCCGCAAGCGCATTTCCCTGGCCCGGCTTCCTGCGCTGCGTCAGGTAGGACTTGAACACCAGGCCGGGAAAGCCGTCCGTCATGTGGCCTTTTTCCGCTATACGCCGGTCGATGATGGCCATGTCATAGTCTGCAGGAAAGGTGAATCCATATTGCATGGCGATCATGCTGTTCTCTCCTCGGCTTGGATTCCGGTTTCGGCGCGCTCGGGTCGGGTCGGAAGCATGGTGGCGATGCCGCTGCCGAATGACCAGTCTTCCGCTTCGGTCGTATTGATGACGACCATTACGTCTTGCGGCCGGATCCCGGGCGCATCCGCAAGCAGATCGGCAAGCCTGCGGTAGAACGCCTGTTTGGTTGCCCGGCTGCGTTGGCGTCCCGCCGTCACGGCGATCAGAATGAAATTGCCGGAGCGCGGTCCGCCGAGGTAATGCGGATCGAAGACCAGTTCATCGGATGCATGTTGATGGATGGCCTGGAAACGATCATCTGCAGGCACCTCGAAGGTATCGACGAGGGCCTGATGCAGGCTGTCGGACAGTGCCTTCAGATACTCCGGCGATTGTCCGCGCTGCAGGGAAATACGGCAGAAAGGCATGATATATGGCTCCTGTTGAAGGATAGCTTGCTTAAAGGTTCTTCAGCATGGAAGCTGCGCTTGCGGCAGCCGGCCAGCCCGCGTAGAAGGCGAGATGCGTGACGACTTCCGCCAGTTCCTCTCTGGATACACCATGTTCGATGGCCGTCTTCAGATGGAAGGGAAGCTGCTCATGGCGATACAGGGCGGCGAGAGCGGCGACCGTAATCAGGCTGCGGTCGCGCTTCGACAATTCGCTTCTTTCCCAGATGTCGCCAAAGAGAACCGAATCGGTGATCTGCGCAAGCCTGGGCGCAACATCTCCCAGCCCCGCTTGTCCCAATCCTGCAAATCTGCTCATTGAAACTCTCCTCAAAGGTGAAGTGACGAAGAATTGACGCTTGACGGCTAGCATAAAGAGCGGCGATAGTTAGGAAAATCAAATTGTTTGGAACGAACCATCCTGAAATTCAGGACAATCCCATGCGAAGAACCAACTTCGACCTCGATGCCTTGCGCAGCTTCAGCGTCGGCATGGAACTGGGCAGCTTTGCGAAAGCGGCAGACAGGCTGGGACGCTCTACCTCCGCCGTCAGCGCGCAGATGAAAAAGCTGGAAGAGCAGGCGGGAACGCAGTTGCTGACCAAGGCGGGCCGCGGCATGGTTCTTACCAATGCCGGGGAAGTCATGCTGAGCTACGCCCGGCGCATCCTTGAATTGAATGACGAAGCCGCAATGGCAGTACGCGGGCTGGAACTGGAGGGCTGGGTCCGCCTTGGATTGCAAGAAGATTTCGGGGAACACCTGCTGCCCGACATACTCGGGCGCTTTGCCCGCAGTCATCCGGGTGTACGCATCGAAGCCAGGATCGCCCGCAATCTGGAACTGCTTACGCAGGTACGCTCGGCCCAGCTCGATCTGGCGCTGGCATGGCATGCCGGCGAGGGAACGGCGCATATGGAAACGATGGGAAGCTATCCGCTGCACTGGATAGGCCGGGCCGGCCAGGCGCCGGACGCATTCGGCTTGCGTGCGGGACGTCATGCCGAGCCGGTGCCGCTGGTGGCGCTCGAGGCGCCTTGCCTGCTGCGGACGATGGCTACCGAAGCGCTGGACCGGGCCGGCATCTCCTGGCGTCTGGTATTCATCAGTCCGAGCCTGGGAGGCATCTGGGCCGCGGTGGCTGCCGGACTCGGCGTGACGGTGCGCACCCGACTCGGCCTGCCCGCAGGATTGCGGATACTGGCGCCGCAGGAGTACGGGCTTCCGCCCTTGCCATCGCTGGGCCTCGCCATGTATCGGGCGGAAGCGGAACCCGCGGCCGCATGCCGGCAGCTGCAAGACATCATTCGGCAAGGCATTGGTGAAATGGATTTGCCCCCGCCTCGCCGCATGCCGGAGCCGGGACGCGTCATGGCGGTGGAGCAATGAGCATGCAGTTCACCGCCGAGCAAGCCAGAGTCATCGACAGCCAAGCCGCCAATGTGGTGGTCAATGCCTTTGCCGGTACCGGCAAGACCACCACCCTGCGCGGCTATGCGCTGGCGCGCCCGCGTTCTCGGATCCTGTACCTGGCATTCAACAAGGCCATGGCCCAAGAAGCGGCCGGCTCCTTTCCGGAGAATGTCGACTGCCGCACCATGCATTCGCTGGCCTACACCGCCATCGGTTATCGGTACCGCCACAAGCTGGGAACGCTGCGGCCGCATGACCTGCTCCGTCACTACAGCGATGTCTCGCTGCTGGTGGCCGACGTGCTGGTGAAGACACTGGAAAACTTCATGTACTCGGCCAGCCCTGCGGTCACCGAAGAGAATGTTCCCGAATCGCTGCCCATGTCGGACCGGCTGCGCATCGCCGGCGCCGCGCAGCAGGTTTGGCGCGACATGATCGATGAAAGCAAGCCCTTGCCGCTGACGCATGATGCTTATCTGAAGCTGTACCAGCTGTCCATGCCGGTGCTGTCCAGGCGTTACGACATCATCCTGCTCGATGAAGCGCAGGACACCAATCCGGTCACAGCCGACGTCGTGTTCCGCCAAAGCTGCGGCAAGGTGCTGGTGGGAGACCGGCATCAGTCCATCTATGGCTTTCGCGGGAATGTGAATGTCATGGACATGCTGCCCGGCGCGGAAGTGCATTACCTGACGCGCTCGATGCGCTTCGGCAGCCTTGTCGCCAATGCCGCCACCACGCTGCTGCGGTACATGAAAGCGGAAGCGCATACGATTGTCGGCGGCGGCGCGATGGCCGCCCGTCCCGACCGTATCGACGAGGCCCGACCTTATGCAATCATCAGCCGCACCAATGCCGGCGTGTTCAACCAGGCGGTCGGCCTGCTCGGCCAGCGCCGCGTGCATTTCGTCGGGGGTCTGCACAATTCGCTGTTCGGCAAGCTGCGCGATATCTATGGCCTGTGGTCGGATCAGGGAGAGCTGGTGCAGGATGCGTTCTACCGCGAGTTCGGAAACTTCGACGCGCTCGCCACCTACGGCCGCGAGACTTCGGACAAGGAAATCCTGTCGCTGGTGTCGGTAGTCAACCAGTATCGCGCCGCCCTGCCGGAACTGATGAACAAGGTCGCCGGCCAGGCCTGCGCAAACGCGGCGGAGGCACAGGTGCTGCTGCTGACGGCGCACCGGTCGAAGGGATTGCAATTCGACCAAGTTCTGCTCGATGACGATTACCAGGAACTGGTCGACAAGAGAGGGCGGCGAACCGCAGTCGACGAGGCCGAATTCGAGCAGGAGGTCAACCTGCTCTACGTAGCGATGACGCGTGCGAAGCGCGCCATTCAGTTCAATCGCCAGTATCTGGCCTTCATCGAAGCGATAGACAAGGGAACGCTGCGGCCGCTTGCGCAATGAACCGGAACAAGCGCTCGTCACATCTTTTGATCAGGGCCGCGGCGCAGGGTTTTCATATGCAGAATCCAGGCGCTGACGCATAGACCGATGGTGATCAGCAACCCCTTGAGCACCAGCGGGCGCACGATATAGATGGAATAGCCCATCGACGTCCAGAGCACGATCAGCGTCACGATCTTGCCCCTGAGCGGGATGCCTTTCTTTTCCTGGATGTTTTTCAGATACTCGCCGAACAGGCGGTTGTTCATCATCCACTGGTGAAGGCGCGGCGAGCTCTTCATGAAACAGGCAGAGGCGAGCAGCAGGAATGGCGTAGTCGGCAAAAGAGGGAGAAAAATCCCCAGCACGCCGAGCGCGACGGCAACGAGGCCGATCAGGTTCAACAGTATTCTCACGACATGATCCGTTCGTCTCCACGGAAGCCAGGGTGAAACCGGCATGAAAGTTCGCTCATGATTTCAGCTCGCGACATCGAGCCATTGCCGGAATGCGCTTCGGCAAAATTGTCAGATATCCAATTTATCATGTCAGATGCCTCTCCGCCATCGCTGGTACACTAGAGCCTGCCGAGCAAATTTGGCAACGATACATTGATGCGGGCAGGCGCTTGGATTGTCTGCCTCGCGATAACACTCCGCACGCGCTCACAACCCCGCCAGTTCCCGCAGGCCTGACGGACGGCGCACTGCGGCTTGATCCACACTTCCTGCGTTGGGCAAAGCGAGCACACCATGACTTATCCGAATACACAACTGTTGATCAACGGCCAGTGGCAGGATGCCGCCGACGGCCGCACGCTGGCCGTTCACAACCCCGCCACCGGCCAGGAAATCGGCCGCGTCGCCCATGCCGGCCGCGCCGATCTCGACCGCGCCCTCGAAGCCGCCCAGAAAGGCTTCGAAACCTGGCGCGACATGCTGCCGGCCGAGCGCAGCAAGATCATGCGCCGCGCCGCCGCCTTCATGCGCGAGCGCGCCGAAAACATCGGCCGCGTGCTGACCCAGGAACAGGGCAAGCCGCTCGTCGAAGCCAAGGGCGAAGCCCTGGCCGCAGCCGACATCATCGAGTGGTTCGCCGAGGAAGGCTTCCGTGTCTACGGCCGCATCGTGCCCTCGCGCACCAACATCGCCATCCGCCAGATGGTGCTCAAGGACCCGGTCGGTCCCGTCGCCGCCTTCACGCCCTGGAACTTCCCCATCAACCAGGTGGTGCGCAAAGTCGGCGCCGCACTGGCCGCCGGCTGCTCGATGCTGGTCAAGGCGCCGGAAGAAACCCCGGCGGGCCCGGCCGCACTCATCCAGGCCTTCGTCGATGCCGGCATTCCGCCCGGCGTGCTGGGCCTGGTCTACGGCAATCCGGCCGAGATCTCCAGCTACCTGATCGCCCATCCGGTGATCCGCAAGATCACCTTCACTGGCTCCACCCCGGTGGGCAAGCAGCTCGCCGCGCTGGCCGGCCAGCACATGAAGCGCGTGACCATGGAACTGGGCGGACATGCGCCGGTAATCGTGGCCGAAGACGCCGACATCGCGCTGGCGGTCAAGTCGGCCGGTGCGGCCAAGTTCCGCAATGCGGGTCAGGTGTGCATTTCGCCGACGCGCTTCCTGGTGCATGAAAGCATCCGCGGCGAGTTCGAGCAGGCGCTGGTCAAGCATGCGCAGGCGCTGAAGATTGGCGACGGCCTGGCCGAAGGCACGCAGATGGGCCCTCTGGCCAATCCTCGCCGCCTGACCGCGATGGCGGAATTCACGCAGGATGCGATCGAGCGCGGCGCCAAGGTGCTGGCCGGCGGCGAGCGCATCGGCGAGGCCGGCAACTTCTGGCAGCCGACGATCCTGTCGGACGTGCCGGTCGAAGCCAAGGTGTTCAACGACGAGCCGTTCGGACCGATGGCGGCGATCCGCAGCTTCAACACGCTGGAGGAAGCGATTGCCGAGTCGAACCGTCTGCCTTACGGACTGGCGGGCTATGCGTTCACGCGTTCGCTGAAGAATGCGGATCTCTTGGCGCGGCGAGTGGAAGTGGGCATGCTGTGGGTGAACATGCCGGCGCTGCCGTCGGCGGAACTGCCGTTCGGCGGGGTGAAGGATTCGGGCTACGGTTCCGAGGGCGGACCGGAAGCGGTCGAGGCTTACCTGAACGTGCGCGCCGTCGCCGTGATGAACGCCTGATACATCCAGCGGCAATCGGACTGCAGCGCATGCAGTCCGATTACACACTGCGTAATCAGAAAGCCCCTGCCGGTTGGATTGGCAGGGGCTTTTTTCATGTTGATTGCTTAGTCAGCGCATTCGTAACCCGGCATACCTGCATTGTCGGACCGACGGCCAAGCTCTTATACCAATCCCAAGGTATAACGTGCCAGATGAGAACGATGGATTTCTTCGTCTGGCAAGGCCGAGGTTGCAAAATCAGGAATCCATAGTGGGGCTATGGATGACGAGCACATCGCCGGCAGGCGGAAAAAGACGCGAGCTCATGGCATGTTATGACTTGCGATTGGTATTAGGTTGTGGCCTCCGGCTTCAACCTGTTGACCATATACCAAGCTGGTCCGGTATAGGTATCCAGATGCAATGCCTGGCGTACATCAAGATCGGTCCAGACCGCATATCCCTGTCGTTCCCAAAACTCCTTCGAGGCCTGAACCGATACCAGCGACGAATAGGGAAGAGATTCATCATCAGCCTTCCTCAAGGCCATACGCACAAGAGCGGGTCCCAGTCCCTGCCCCTTGCAGCTCGGATCGACGGCGAGATCATGCAAGTACAGACTGTCGGGATCGGCGGGAATGTCGAATGGCGCACCGAGTGCTCCGAGCTTGCCGAGCCGGGAACGATAGGCAACGAGATAGGCGCCTATCCGTCCATCTGTATCCGCAACCCAGGACAAGTCAGGCGATGCTTCCAGGCGGTCACGGATGGCGGCTTCGCTTTCCTGCATGGATACGCCATAGCAGCGGGCCTGTATCTGCATCACCGCCGGCACATCGGCCGGCGTCATCGTTCGAAACAGATGCATGGATTGGTCAACCATGACCAATCTACTGGAATGCAACTTCGGCGAAGCTGCGCAGCTTGCGGCTGTGCAGCCTGTCGATGCCCTGCCCTCTCAACAGCTCCAGGGCGCGGATGCCGATGCGCAGATGCTGGTCCACCCGCTCGCGGTAGAAATGATTGGCCATGCCCGGCAGCTTGATTTCTCCATGCAGCGGCTTGTCGCTCACGCACAGCAGCGTGCCGTAAGGCACGCGGAAGCGGAAGCCGTTGGCGGCAATGGTCGCGCTTTCCATATCGAGCGCGATCGCCCTGCTCTGGCTGAAGCGCCGCACCGGCGTGAGCTGCGGCAGCAGTTCCCAGTTGCGGTTGTCGGTGCTGGCCACGGTGCCTGTGCGCAGGATGCGCTTGAGCTCGTAACCGGAAAGCTGCGTGACCTCGGCAACCGCCGCTTCGATGGCCAGCTGGACTTCGGCGAGAGCCGGGATCGGCACCCATAGCGGCAAGTCTTCGTCGAGGACGTGATCTTCGCGCACGTAGCCGTGGGCCAGCACATAGTCGCCGAGCTCCTGGGTATTCCTCAAGCCGGCGCAGTGGCCGAGCATCAGCCATGCGTGCGGGCGCAGCACCGCGATGTGGTCGGTGATGGTCTTGGCATTGGCCGGCCCGACGCCGATATTGACCATGGTGATGCCGCAGCCGTCTTCGCGGATCAGATGGTAGGCGGGCATCTGCGGCAGCCGCGGCGGCGGAGCGCCGAGCTCGTCGCCGGGCTGCACGATTGCGCCGGCACGGCGAGTGATCACATTGCCCGGCTCGACGAAGGCGACATACTGGTCTGCATCCGACGTGAGACCCGGCTGCTCATCGGTACGGCGCATGATTTCATGTCCGAGCTTGATGAACTCGTCGATGTAAAACTGATAATTGGTGAACAGCACGAAGTTCTGGAAATGCGCCGGGGCGGTGCCGGTGTAATGGCGCAATCGCTGCAGCGAGTAGTCCACGCGCGGCGCGGTGAACAGCGACAGCGGCTTGGCTTCACCGGGCAAGGGATCGTAGGTGCCGTTGGCAATGCCGTCATCCATCGCCGCCAGATCGGGGAGGTCGAACAGGTCGCGCATCATCAAGCGCCGTTCGGCAGTCATGCTGCCTTCGATGTGATCGTTTTCCGCGAATGAAAAATGCACCGGAATGGGCTGGGTGCTGGTGCCGACCTCGATCTGTACCTGATGGTTGGCGCCATGGTTCTTCAACAGCAGGGCGAACTGCTCCCGGTAATAATTGGCGAACAGGTCGGGCCGGGTGATGGTGGTTTCATAGGTGCCGGGCCCTGCGACGAAACCGTAGGACAGACGGGAATCGGCGCGTGCCACGGTATCGGTATGAACGCGCACGAAGGGATAGCAGGCGCGCACTCTTTCGGGGAAGTCTTCTCCCGCGACGAAGCGCTGCAGCGCTTCCCGCAGATATGCAATGTTTCGTTCGTAGATGATGCGTGCCTGTTCGAATGCGGCCTCGGGACTGTCGAAGCTGGCCGACGGTGTGAATTGGGGTGTAAGCAACGGAAACTCCTTGGTGCTGTGGCCGGAAGATGCTGATCAGGGATATTGTAATGCCCTGCCTTTCATGGCTTAGCGAAAGCTGTGCCTGCCGTCAACGAAACCGTTCGTGATTCGGACGGTAGACGAGCGCCTGGTCGCGGCCAAGCATGGCCCGGCGGTCTTCAGGCGTCGTGCTTGGTGTGCTGAAAATGCGCTTCCTCCTCGGGCGACAATTCGTGCGTGAGGAAAATGCTGGTTGTCCAGCGGGTTTCGCTTTGGCCGCAATGGGGACATGTGACTTGTTCCGGGCGGAGGTCGTCGCCGAAAAGATGTTCGCCATCGCTCTTGAATTCATTCACCTGGTAAGGACGCCGGCACCTCCAGTTGCTGCATCTTTCAATCCACATGTCTGCTTCCTCCTGAATCGTCATGCGTGCATGGCAGGCTGGCCGAGTTTCACGTTTCTTTCAGCGTCTTTTCGACAAGACGCTGAAATTTAATGCTGCCCCTGCGTTTCCGTATCTGCCGCTCCACCGGCTCAGTTCAATGAAGCGGGCTGCCCCCAGCGAACGGCTGGCCATGTCAATGCTGAGAATAGTGGACTTGCTCAGCATCTGCTCGTGAACATTGATACAAGGGCAAGGCCTCACATCTTTGGCAAAGCGAGCATCAGGACGGCGAAGAATGCCGAACATGCGGCTTTCACCAAAGCACAGGCTGCATACGACCAGATCGATATACGTCCGGTAATGTGTTACAGCATCGGAAAGCGAACTAACCGTATGCGAAATAAATTTGGTTGGGGGGTGTCTGTGCCACGCCATGAGCTGAGCTTGACATAGCTGCAACCAATACATGAGGCTTGTTCTTTTCGTTCATTCTATCCATTCTGATCCTCCGCCCACAGATGCTTCGGTGACAGCTGGCTTATAGCACCATGAGAACTTATTATCTCAATGCAATATTTTTATGTCGGTCTCAACCATGACAAAGCGGTGAACGATCCACAAACATCTGACACGAATACATGAAACTATCCATAGCCGAACTTTCCGGGCGAATCAGCGAAGCACACCGCGCTATCCGCCCGCAGGTGCCGGAAACTCCACTCGAATACAGCGCCGGTCTATCCCGACTGACCGGGTGCGAAGTCCATCTCAAATGCGAGCATCTCCAGCGCACAGGCTCGTTCAAATTTCGCGGCGCCAGCAACAAGCTGATTCGACATCACGCCTCGATGCGCGAGCACGGCGTCATTACCGCATCGTCCGGCAATCATGGCCTCGGGGTGGCGCTGGCGGGCCGGACGCTCGGTATCGCAGTCACCGTTTATGTACCGATCGATGCTTCTCCTGCCAAAATCGAGGCCATCCGCATGATGGGTGCTCAGGTCATTCAAGTCCCGGGCGACGCACTGGCTGCCGAACTCGCGGCATCGCGGCAGTCTTCGCTTACCGGTCAACGCTATGTCCCGCCCTACAACGATGTCGACGTCATTGCCGGTCAGGGCACGATTGCGATGGAAATGTTTAGTCAGGAAAGCGGCTTCGATGCGGTATTTGTCTCGGTGGGCGGCGGCGGGCTGATTTCCGGCATCGGTTCCGCATTCAAGACCTGGTCGCGGGATACGAGGATCGTCGGCTGCTGGCCGGTCAATGCTCCCAGCCTGCACGCCAGTCTTGTCGCCGGCAGGATCATCGAAGTTCAGGAAAGCGACACGATTTCGGACGGCACCGCCGGCGGTATCGAACCCGACGCCGTCACATTCGAGATCTGTCAGCAGGTGATCGATGAGGTCGCGCTCGTGTCGGAAGAAAAAATCAAAATGGCGATGAGGCTCGTCGCCCAGACCGATCGTTGGATGGTAGAAGGTGCGGCTGGTGTTGCACTCGCGGCGATGCTGCAATGCGCTCCAAGCTATCGCGGAAAGAAGATCGGGGTGGTTCTTTGCGGCCGTAATATTTCGCTCGAAACGTATCTGCAAGCAGTCAAGGTCGCCGAAGGTATGTAGCGCTTCTTCTCCAATACCATCGCTAACTGTTGCGTGTCCGACTACAGTTCTGCCGTGATAACGATCGGCAAGAATTTACTGTCGATTTCGCTTTTCATAAGGTATTTCTCGATATAACTCATGCTTATGTTCGAGGTTTTTGAACTTCCCTTTTGATTTCTCTCCGATAGTGACGGGAAAATGCTGCTGTAAACGTGGTGCACTTCCGCATTTCATAGTAACATTCATGAAATATGGAATTACCCGTCAAAAAGGGAGAGATCATGACGTTGCAGCAAGTCAGCATGGAGGATCTGGATCATCTCGCAGCCACCGCCGCGGATGTACTGGCACAGGTGCGGGATGCAATGGTGGAACCCCATCCTCGAAAGTTAGCGCCCACTTTCACCAGCGTGGCGATTGCTGACCTTTGCGGTATCGATAAGAGCCAGGTGAAGTATCTCACACAGAAACACGAGTTACCTTCCGGCAGGAAAATCGAAGGTTCGAAGGCCAAGGAATATACGCTTGAAGATGCCATCCAGTGGGTACAAAAGATCGGCGGCCGGCCACGCCGGGCTCCCGACAGTCCCGGGAAGGTGCTTGCTGTCTGCAATTACAAGGGCGGTGTCGCCAAGACCAGTACGTCGATGGCGCTTGCTCAGGCATTGACTTTGCGCGGCCTGAAAGTCCTTATCATCGATTGCGACGGACAAGGTACCGCGACGCAGCTTGCCGGCATCAGCCCCGAGCAGGATGTCGATATCGAGCAGACGATCATGCCATATATATATGGCGACTATCCAGACCTGCAATATGCGGTGCAAAGCACCTATTGGCACAATCTTTCGGTCATTCCCGCTTCTAGCGGATTGCTTGCCGCCGAGTTTGCATTGCCGGCAAAGGCAATGGAACAGCGCGGCTTCAAGTTTTGGGAAGTGCTGAAAGACGGTATCGAGCCGCTCCGCAAGGAATTCGACCTCATCGTCATCGACACTTCGCCCAGTCTTTCCCATCTCACCGTCAATGCAATGATTGCAGCGGACGGTCTGCTGATGCCATGCCCGCCGGATGCACTGGATTTCGCATCGAGTGTCCAGTTCTGGGGAATCTTTTCCGAACTGATCGATGGTTTGCCGGACGCGAAGCAGAAGCGTTACGACTTCATCTCGATTGTCTATACCAAGGTACAGGCCAATGAAATTTCGCGCTTGGTCAAGACCTGGATGAAGCAGGCCTATGGTGCGCACATCAACGGTATTGAAATTCCTGACAGCACCGCCGCGCGCACTGCATCGGCACAGCTGAAAACCATTTACGACCTGAGCAAGCCAGACGGAAGCATTGAGGCCTATCGACGCTACAAGGAACCGCTCGACCGGCTGGCAGATTATGTACTCGACCAACTCGCTGTATCGTGGAGCAAGGCATGAGCATCTATGACAAGCTGGGCGCCAAGACCGCGGGCGTAAAGGCGCGGTCTGTCGACAAGGCTAATGAGCGGGCGCCTCGAACGGCGCCTGCAATGTTTTTGAATGCCGCACAAAGAATGGATGCTGCGGAAGCGCGCGTGGAAGAACTGGAAGCCCAGTTGCGCGACGCGGAAGCACGGGCAGTGAGTCTCGAAATCCCGCTCGATGACTTGTACGAAGTCGAAGGCAGGCGGCGCAAGCTCAGCGAAGAGGAATTCATCGAGCTGCGGGAAAATCTTCGCAACAATGAGCTTGTCACGCCGATTACGGTACGCAGCCGCAACGATCGCGGTTACGAAATCGTATCGGGACATAACCGGGTGGCAGTCTACCGAGAACTTGGCCGGCAGAAGATTCCGGCGGTCGTGCGAGACAGCGACGAGGTGCAGGCCAACATCAACGCTTTCTACGCCAATCTGCTTCAGCCGAGTCTGCCGGATTATGAGAAGTATCTTGGCTTCCGCATGATTCGCAAGATGAAGCCGAGCGTTCCTCAGGATCAGCTGGCAGAGATGGCTGGCGTATCAAAAGCCCAGATCTCGAAGTTGATGTCATTCGATGACCTGCCCGAGGAAGCGCATCAGATACTGAATGCTCGCCCTGACCTTCTTGGAGCCAATGCCGCGCTTGCATTTGCCGGCCACGCAAAAAAGGGAAAGAGTGAGCAGGTTGTCGACGCATTGAATCGAGTTGCTTCGGGAGAACTCGACCAGGGCCAGGCAGTTCGGCTGTTGAACGGCGAGAACATTTCACTGCCTGCCGGCATCTTTTCCGATAAGCAAAGTGAATTGACTTCGGCCAAGCCCAAGCCACAGAAAGCCGAAGTGGTACAAATCAAAGTAGGGAAGTCTACGTTCTGCAGTTACCGGAAAACCGACACCAGTATTCGACTCGATTTCAAAAATGCAGAACAGGCCCAAGCAGTTGCTGAAGAGATCCGGCAAGTGCTTGAACGGCATGCAGAAAGCCTGAAAACTCAGAAATAAGTGGTTTCTAGTAGAAACCGCATAAAAAACAATGACTTACGATTTTTATCCCTTACGGAGACAAGAATGAACAGTTAAAGTCACTTAGTAGTGGCTGAAAAAAGCAAAAAGCCCGCTGGGGAGCGGGCCTTTGCTGTACTCGATCAACCCGGGTAGGCAATCGAATCTCGACAATTCAAAGTCTATCCGTAAGTTCTTCCGAGTGCAAGACGCCACAGCCAATTTCTTGCACGCTTACGGAGATTTTTTCGTTTCTAACGAAATCACCGGGATATAACTCGTCCCAAATTTCCAGAAGCCGTGTCCCTTTCACACTTTGCGGCCGCAAGGCCAGCGGAGCGAGATCGTGCGCGCCTATACTTTAGAAGAAGTCGTTCAACCTTATAAGCATTACCCAAAGATCATTCAACAAGCCATCCTGCGGGCACATACGCATCCAACTTTCCTCGTGCTGACCAAAAGCATGCGGAAAGTGCTATGTGCTTTGTTGACGCGCGCTTCGCAGAAGAATGGACTACAAGCTATCAGGGCCAGGAACGATCGCCTCGCGGAAGAAGCCGATGTCAGCGAAAAAACGGTACAGCGTGCCGTTGCGACGTTTCGTCAACTTGGGTGGTTGAAGCCGCTGGACTCCAAGCGCTCGGAATATGGCCTGTTCACCACTCGGCAGTACTCCTTTACCGAAGCCTTGTGCGCCTTGGTAGAACTGCCGTTCGCACGAGCCAAGACCGAGGATTCTTGCACACA
Organism: Noviherbaspirillum malthae; assembly: GCF_015352985.1. Lineage (GTDB taxonomy): Bacteria > Pseudomonadota > Gammaproteobacteria > Burkholderiales > Burkholderiaceae_D > Noviherbaspirillum > Noviherbaspirillum malthae. The sequence goes on from NZ_JACYXF010000084.1 coordinate 17,198, forward strand.
GGAGACAGAAATGTCCGCCGGTGCTGTATACGTAGACCTTAGTTATAAAAAAGATCTACGGGAGATTTCTGTAAAAAACCGGAAAGACAACCCCATTCGCTTGCCCCAGGACTTGCTCGAAATCGTCGAGATGGGCGTCAAGGAAACGGGTGTCTGCAAATTGCGAGGTCTCGCACACCAGGCCGGGTATCGACTGGAGGACATCTTCAAACTGGCCAAAGCAAGGCTGCAAACGATCGGGGCAACCGGGCAACGGGTGTACCGCTACCTGCTGTCGATGATCGAAAAACAATCAGACTATGCAGAGCGTGCAGCTCAACTGGAGCGCCAGGGCAGCCAAGCCAAGAACTTGGCCGTGGTGAAGACCGATGCCGATGAATATCGCGGCAAGAGATTCATGAAGGCGGGCAAGCGAGTCGATGTCTTTGCTGATGGCGATGGCGCAATTGCCGTTCTGGCAGACGGCAGCTTTGTCACGCTTGCCAAATCGGATATGCCCCGCCTGTATGCCGAAATCAAGGCTGGAAAATGGGTCGAGCATGCGCGTTGACCCAAGCACGGAAATTCTTCGCTTCGCCGGTATTCTGTGCGGTATATGGCGTACGAGGTTCGAAAGCGCGTTGCACCGTGACGCCGATTGCCGATAATGGCCTCCATGCATGAGCTGATGACGAACGCGTATAATCAACATACGCAAAAACAAGTGAATATAGCCGGGGTTATTTCAATGGCTCAATAAATGCGTCATAGAATCAAAGCCTTAGACACCATTTCACAGCAGGCTTGTGAAGTGCAGCTCCATGCAGGGCAAATACTTGTATGAGTCATGCAACTCGGGTCTTCCGCTGCAAAGAGACAGAATCGCCTACCAGATACAACACGCATCATCTTTACTCGAGCTTCCGTCATGTCAGACCGATCTATGCCAGCAAGGGCCAACCAGCGTCAAAAGTCCCGACAGCAGAAAAGCCGAAAGCTCCATCTAGGGCATATTGCATTCATGCGCGCCGTTGTGCAGGGACTTGATACTTATGAAAGCTGGAACCGCTACCTGCGAATCGAAGGCGAGCATCAGGACAGGAAGCTGGTCAACCGCACGGTTCAGTGGATCAGGGATGAATTTGCCGCAGCCGCAAAGCGGCACGCCCGCCCCGGCACAGCAAGGCTCGTTCGCATCGACACGCAAAGATCCGACCCGCGTCAGGCAGAGATTCCAACGCTTGAAGAATTTGCAAACGATAACGGTCTTGCCGGCTTCTCGGAAGCGGAGCAGCTGGAACATTTCATTGCCCGCTATGGCCGCCAATCCACACGGCAGAATCGCCGCAGCCGGCTGATCGCAAAACAGCTTGCTGCGCTCGACTGGCTCGAGCAGCTTGTTGCGGAACCACCCAGACAGGACGACCCTGTCGATGCATGGCTTCATCCCGACCTCGCTGGGCATTTGAAATCGGCCCGTATCAAAACACTCAAGCAGCTGGCCGACCGTATCAATGGCCTGGGCCATCAATGGTCGAGCGCAATTCCGGCTATCGGCAGGACAAAGGCGGCTCGAATCGTCGATTGGCTGCGCCTGCATGCCCCAAGCACAGGCTTGCCGATCGGCGTGCATGCCGGCATTCCGCGCAAGCGTCTCGACAAGAGCATTCTTGACAAGGTCGTCGCACCTGTCACCGCAGTGGTGCCCCTGGAAAAGTTGATCATCCCCGCAGAACTGGACGGACGCGCCGGCGAGTATCGACAGCCGGGTTCCCGATGCCGGATTCCCGCGGATGATGACCGGGAGGCCATCGTTTTCTGGCTGCGATCGAAATCCGGAAATCACACTGTGATGGATGGAATGGCGGAGGAGGCACCCGGAGCCGAAATCCGGGGTATCTCCCCATTGGCCCAACGGCTGACGCATACGCAGCGCGCCTACTGGAAGGAAGCCGAACGATTCATGCTATGGGCGGTAGTCTTGCGCAAAAAGGCATTGTCATCCATGAATGTTCAGGACTGCGAAGCCTATGTCGCCTTTCTGGAAAGTCCTTCACCCGCGGAACAGTGGTGCGGCCCGCGAAGCAGGGAGAGATGGAGTCCGTTATGGCGGCCTTTTGAGGGACCATTGTCGTTTTCGGCCCGCCGCCAGACTATCGTCATCCTGAAGAATCTGTACCGGTTCCTGGAAGAGAACCAGTATCTTTCCACCAATCCCTGGAGCGAGATCCGGCTGCCAAGGAGCGAGCCAGCGGTCGTTGAATCCCGCAGTTTTACGCCGGTCCAATGGAGGTACCTGGAACAGCAGCTTGATTTGCTTCCGCCAACTTCCGTTTTCCGCCGCCTTCGTGTAGCGATGCGGTTGTTTTACGAAACCGGATTGCCGCTCAACGAAGCGCTTGACGCGCGTGTCGGTCAGATAAGAATCAGCGATTCTGAAGCTGACGGCGAGATCACGGCCAAGGCGCCCCATTTCGGAAATTCCGCAGGCAGCAATCCGGAACGTCAGGCATCGGCCGCCGGGATTGCCGTTTCATCTCGTCTTGGAAAGGAGCTTTCCGACTACCTGCAGTCCCGCGGGCTTCATCCCGATATTGCCCATCCCGGCAATCGGCATGTTTATGTTTTGGGAAAAGGCACCGACGCGGGGCAGCGCGCACCATGGTCGCCGGAACACATTATCCACCCCGATCTGGCCGCGGGTATCAGCGCGAACACCTTGTATCTACAGATAAAGGCATTTTTCAAGGAATGCGCGCAAGCGATCGCGCCGCTGGACGCCGAGGCGGCCAAGCGGTTTGCAGCCGCAGGTACGCAATGGTTACGTCGAACACATGACATGCGGAGACGGGAAGCGACGCTGCATGATGCGGGAGAGACTGCAACCTAGCTTGGCACGCTTTTGGGTATCTTGTCTTGATGCGGCTGCCTGGAACGGGCACTGGGCTGAAATACTTTACACAGCACTTTTGCAGCGCCTGCGGATCATTTTGAAACGACAGTTGCGCATGTCATCCGGACATCAAGCAAATGGCTTGATCGGAAAGCGGAGGGAAATAAGAGAAGGGATGGGCGAGGAGTCAGCTTGCGGTCGCTCTCAGTTGAAGCGCGGAGATGTACCATGCCCTGCTTCTGTCAGCGGTATCGAGAATGGCATCGAGCACACTGATATCGTCAGCGAAGTCGCTGATCGGCATGTGGCGCAGAAGAATGTAGCGGCCTTCATCGGCATGCCACAACAATTCCATATCCTCGGCAGGAGTGATGACATCCGACAGCGGTGTATGAGTACGCGTTGAGTAATTGACTCGGCCGCTTCGAGGTAGCAGTGCAATTATTGACAGGCACTGCATGCCATCGTTGTTCAACAATGTTGTTCTGGTTGCGATATCGCCGAATTGCAATTCAAGTACCGGAGCAGCATGATCACTATCATCTTGCGCCGTAATTTCAGCCAGCTCCCGCAACAGCCTGTCCATTGCTGCAATAGAGCCATCGAGCGCTTTGGTAGTACCTGGAACAGTGTGCGACAAGATGATATCCTTTTGACCTATTAATGATACGGCAGATAACACTGGGGTTTGGATCTGTCCATCGGTGGATGCCTATTCTACCGAAGCAACAAAAAATCGCGAACAAGTTGCTTCGCTTGTGGGAATTGCGTAACACCCTTGTGTAGCTGCCAAGTGCATGGCGAAGTAGTTTGTGTAGCGCATTGTGCCGATGCTGAGTGCCGAAGGAAGTCGTCAATCGCAAATCGATTTGTTCGTAAACATCAAGAAGGCGGCAAGCCAAGGTGATGATCACATCTGCGGAAGGCAGCATGACAAGACCGCAGGCTGACAGCATTCTCTTTTGCGCAACTTAATGGAGCAGCATTTAAGCTGAGCGAGACGGGAATGAATTTCCAAGAGCCCGTTTGAAAACTCTAGCGAGCGGCTTGAGCCCGGCACGAGGAGCGCACGCGTACGACAGCATGGTGTCGAAGCGCGCCATGTTCTGAGTTTCCAGAAAGGCTTTCGTGAATGGCGTGCCGGCAGATTTTAAATAAGGCGACTGAGGTGAGCACGCATCGGCCCGCACCGAGTATTGCATGCGGCCGGCCGCTGCTCCTTTACCCGGCGATGCACCGCGAGACAAGATTTGCATTAAGTTGCGCTTATCCATTTTCCGGCAATCTTCCCGTGCACTCCCAGCGGAAGCTTTCATCCAGCTGCGCAGGTGTCGGCATCGCCATGATGCCGCGATCACGAGAGATGGCGGGTCGTTGATCATGGCCGCGCGCGAAGACTGCATGCCACCCTCATTCATAGATCCGTGAATTCAACCGGAATTCGTGGCGCAGGTCGACTCCCGAGCTGCCGACGCGCCCCTTTTTCCGTGAATCGGCAGCCGCGCCGGGACAGTTCCGTTTTCAATGTCGAACTTCGTCCAGGTAATGCAGTAAAGCTGCCATCACTGCAGCGATGAAACTGCATTCCGTGGTGCTTACACTAACTGCAAGAGGCCCTTTGAAAATGCTACAGCAATGAACGCGGCAAGCGATGTGCACCGCGGGGCGATTCATTCATAACGCAGACGGACTGCTCAAGTGTCGAAAGCAGCCGTATCGGTTAACTGACAAGAGCATCAATATGGATAAGCTGCCATCAAATTATTCGGCAACATACTGTTGGCGATCATGTAGAACTGACCCACTGGGGGTGCGGCGTAAATCTTGGACTGGGTTATGCCGTAAATCCTAGGCTCTCCCGGTATTCGAGAGGACTGAGTGAGCCAAGGGATATCTTGATGCGCTTTTCGTTATACCAGCGGATGTAAGAGTC
>NZ_JACYXF010000085.1 GCF_015352985.1 Noviherbaspirillum malthae
TCCGACTTCGCGGTGCAGCCCATCGCGCTCGATGTCGCAGATGACCTGTCCGTCGAGGTTGATCTGATGCAGATGGCCGGAGCCGTAGAACAATTGGTTGAGCCTGCGGCCGTCGGGCAATGTGGTCTGGATGCGGTTGCCCAGCGCATCGTAGGCATGCGCGATGCGGCTGGCATGATGGCGGCCGGTGACCGTCTCGCCGATCAGCTGGCCGAGGGCGTCGTATTCCAGCTCCACCTCGGCCTGCGCATTGCCGGCCTGCACCAGGCGGCCCAGCTTGTCGTAGCGGTAGCGGGTGCGCAGCTGCTCGGCCATCGCCGGACCGGTGATGCGCGAGACCAGCTTTTCCACCAGCCGCCCGGCGGCATCGCGCTCGTAGCGGGTGTCGATACGGGCGTCGGCATGGCGCTGCCTGCTGGCTCCGGCCGGGCTGCCGTGCTCTTCCCTGGCAATCGGCAAGCCGGCGGCATCATGGCGGTAACGCGTGAGCCGGCCATCGAAGCCGATTTCCTCGTGCAGGCGATCGAGCGCATCGTAGGCAAACGCATACACCGCGCCGTTCTCGTTGACCAGCCGCGCCAGCCGTCTTGCCTTGTCGTAGCGGTATTGCAGCGTGTGGCCCAGCGCATCGGTGCGGGTTTGCGGCAGGCCGTCGGCTTCCAGCGCATAGGCGGTGCGCCGGCCGGCGGCATCGATGTGCGCCACCAGGCGCCCGGCACGGTCGTACTCGAGCCGCTCCTCGCTGCCATCGGGATGGACGGTGGCAATCAATCGGCCTGCGGCGTCATGGCGGTATGACGTGGTTTGGCCGAGGGCATCGGTGACGCCGGTCAGCTGGCTGAAGGCATCGTAGATGTAGCGGGTAATCTGGCCGGAACAGTCGGTATGGCGGATGACCTGGCCGGCATCGTTGTAGGCTAGCTGGCGGCTGCGGCCGGCTGCATCGGTGATGACGGTCGGCAAGCCGTGCGCACCATAACGGTAGGCGGTACGCTGGCCCAGCGCATCGGTGATGCTGGCAATGTTCCCCAGCTCGTCATGGCGCAGGGCGGTGATGCCGCCCATGGCATCGGTAATCAGTGCCGGCTTGCCGTGCTGCGGGTCGTAGGCAATCTTCGTCGTTGTACCGTCGGGCTGCTCGATGGCAATGAGGCGGCCGCGGGCATCATGCCGGTAGCGGCTGGTCCGACCTGCGGCATCGGTCACCGCCACCGGATGGCCGTGCTGGTTATGCGTGATGGAGCTCATGCCGCCGGCCGCATCGGTCTGGCCGGTCAGGCGCTGCTTGCTGTCGTAGCAATAAGACTGCGTCCTGCCGAGCTGGTCGGTGACGCGGGTTTCGCCGGGCAGATAGCTGAATGTGAGTTCATGGCCGGCATTGGTCCAGTGCCGAACCACCTTGCCGCCCGGATGATCTTCGCTGTAGGCATACTCGGCCACCAGAGCGCCCGGCGTCGCATGGCGCACCAGCATGTGGTTGCGGTAGGCATACTCGCGCACGACCTCACCGGCGCGGTTATGTACCGCCGCCAGGTCGCCGGCGGCATCATAGTCGTACTGCACCAGCAGCACCTGCTCATGCACCGGCAGGCCGGTAATGTCGTCGACATGGCTGCGCTGCAGGGCCACGCTGCGCAAGCGATTGCGCTCGTACTGCAGCACCAGCGTGCGGCCGGCGCTGTCGAGAATGCGGGAAGGCTGGCCCAGGCCGTTGTACTGGATGTGGATGCTCAGGTGGTTGGCATTGCGCATTTCCACCAGCCGGGCATGGCGGCCGTCGCCGTGGCGTTCGAAGATGTGGCGCAAGCCGTCGCCATCGACCAGCGCATAGCGCGCCTCGCTCAGCCGCTGCAGGGTGACGTGCTCGTAAGGCGAGTACAGCGAGGCACCGACGGCCGGCTGCGTGAAGGTCACTTGGCGGTGCTGGGGGTCGAGCACGGTCACTTCGTCATCGCGCAATTCCAGAGCCAGTGAAATCGGCAAACTCCAGCCCTGTCCCAGCCAGCCGGCATGGGGGTTGTCGGAGCAGTAGACGCGCTGCCAGGGCAGCGGCAGCGGGGCAGGCAGGTCGAAGTCGAGTTCGGTGCCGCCCTCGAGCAGCTTACAGCCGAAGATGGGGTTGACTGGGTGTGCGGTGGTGACGCAGCTCTTGCAGGGCAGGCCTTCGCCTTCCTTGACCGGCTTGGGCGACGTCTCGGCCGGCTTGGCGGTTTCCGACTTGGGCGGCGTCTTGGCGGGCGGAGGTGCAACCGGCGTCCTGGCCTCGGCCTTGATCGGCGGCTGCAGGGCCGCATGCTTGACCAGACGACCTTCGTTGGCTTGCAGCCAGCTGCCGAAGCCCGGCCCCAGCCGGCTCTTGCCCAGTTCGCCCAGGAGGTGCGCCTTGCCCGCACCGCCGCGCAGGATCGCCTGCACCACCGCCCGCAGCAGCGCGCGCACCAGCATTACATGGCCGCGCGCAAAGTGCTCCACCGCCTGCTGCAGGTGGCGGGCATACAGCGCCGCATCCTCGGGCTGCTGGCGCCCGGCCTGCCAGCCGTGAGCAAAGCCGCCGCTGTAAGCCCGGGCCACGTCCACCGCCGCCTCGCTCATGGCCTCGACCAGACCGGGCAAACCCATCAGGGTCATGATATGCCCGGCAACCTGCGCACCCACTGCTGCGCCTGCCATGGCACCAGGTACTGCTCCAGCCCCACCGGCAAAGAAGCCCAGCGCCGCGCCGCCGGCCCCGCCGATGACGATGCCGCCGCCCAAAAACAATGCCGATTCGGCAAGTACGTCCCACAGGCTGCTCCATATGGAAGACAGGTCGATGCCGTCGAGCTCTTGCCGCAGCAGCGTTCGGGCGCGGGCATTGGAGTCGTTCAACGCATGGAGCACGCATTCCGAGCTGCGCAGGGCGGGAAACTGGGCATGGGCGGCGCGCTTGAGGGAGTCGAAGCTGACAAAGGAAGAGGTGAAGGACCAGCTGGCGAGGCGTTCCTCGATGGCCAGGCGCAGGGAGACGTCGTGATGAGCGGCTTGGCGCTGAAAGTCGTCGAGCAGGTGGCGGAGCTTGTGGAAGTGGGGAATGGAAGGTGAGCGGAGGAAGGCGGAGCTGGACATGGGGCGCGGGAGTTGCTGAGAAGGAAACAAAACCAGCGCGCGATGTTAGCATTGTTTTAATACAAACAATGTTGTTTTGATAAGACAATGAGTGGGAGAGAGACTGTCGGGACAAGACGTTCAGGCGTCTGCTTCAACCCAGGAAGACGCGCAAACGATGCAAACGGAAATTGCGGATATCACCCGCCGATCTGGCGGAAAGGATCAAGCGCAAGGTCGATCACGCGCCTTTCCCTTACCACGATCTCGGCAGTGGCCGTCATGCCGTAGCGCAGCGGGAAGCGCGTTTCGCCGATCTCGTAGTAGTCGCGCTCCAGCGCTACGCGGCCTTCGTAGACCGGCTGCTTGCCTTGCGCGGCGGGCTTGGTGGCGGGTGAAATGAATTCCACCGTGCCGTTGATCAGGCCGTAGCGCTGGTAGGGAAAGGCGTTGAACTTGAGCTTGACCGGCAAGCCCTCGCGCAGGAAGGCGCGGTCCTGTTCGGCGATGTCGATCTTGAGGATGGGCCGCGCATTCTTGGGGGCGATGCCGCCGATCGGCGTATTGGCCTGCACCTTGTCGCCGGTCTGGGTGGAGATGACATCGGTAATCACGCCGTCGGTGGGAGCGACGATGAGAAGGAAGTTGTCCTTGTCGATGTTTTCGAAGCGGATGCGCGCGGCGGCATCGGCGACCAGGCGCGCAGTCTGTACCTGCAGGCGGGACTTGTCCTCCGCATTGGCGATCTCGCGCAGCGCGCCGTCATATTGCAGCTGCAGCTTGGCGAGCTCCTGGCCGCTGCCCTCGATCTGGGCACTGGCTTCGCCGAACTCCTGGCTGAGACGGAAGTTGAGTTCCCCGATTTTTGACTGCGCCACCCGCAATGCGTTTTCCGCCGCCAGCAGCGCGCTCTTCTTGCCCTCGACCTGCAGCGCCGACACGCCGCCGCCGCCCGGGAGCGCGAGCAGGCGCGCATACTTGTCCGCCTCTTCCTTGGCCACGTCACGCGCACGGCGCGCGTTGTCGAGATTGCTGCGCGCTTCCTCAAGCTGGGCCTTCTGCCCTTCCGCGAGCTTGGACGTGCCTTCGGCCATGCGCTTTTCATGCTGGCGCTGCGCGACTTCGATCTGCTGCTTGAGCGTCGCGACACGGCGCTCCATCAAGGCCTTGCGTTCGGGGAACTGCTTCCATTCGCGCTCGGCGTCTTCCAGCTTCAATTGCGCTTCCAGCGCATTGGTGGCGGCTTCGATCGCGCCACGTGCGTTCAGCCTCGCCAATACGTCCCCCTTGGATACCGGCTGGCCTTCGGCGATGTAGAGATTGGCGACTTCGCCGTCGACCGGCGCATAGAGCCGCCGCACTTCCGAATCGGGCACCAGCGCGCCGGGCGCGGACACCAGCACATCGGCATGGCCGACGAAGGACCAGACCAGGCCCGTCACGATCAATGCGAGCATCGCATAGACCACCGCCTGCGTGAGCCGCCACGGCTCCGAGGCCAGGATGGCGATGCCTTCGGCACTGTGGTCTTCGAGCGCCACCGACAGCGGCTTGAGTTGCGCTTCCTTCATCGTTCGGCACCTCCCAGCAGCGCAAGCTTGGCCTTCACGACGCCCGGATCGAGCACGCGCTGCAGTTCCATCATCGAGCGCCGCTGCAGCTCCGCTTCGGCAGCGATGTCGGCCTGCAATTTGTCCCACTGCACGGGGTACTGGATCTTCAGTTCCTTGTACAGCCGCGTTCCCTTGACCGCATTCTCGTTGGCATCGGTGAGCAGGCGCGCCTGCGCGCGGAACTGGCCCGACACGCCGGATTCCAGCCGCTGCGCGCCGCCGATGGAACCGTTGTCGCGATAGCGCCGCCATTGCGCCTGCGCCCGGTTCAGCATTTCCTCGGCACGCTTGCCGGCGCGCACCGTCAGTGTCTTCACGTCGGACTCGATGCCGCGCAGATACCAGGTGTCTTCCTCGCTGTCGAGCAGCGCATAGAAGCTAAGCAGGCGGTCTTCATAATCCTTGCCGCCGCGTGCACGCTGCAATTCGGCGAATTGCGCGGCAACGTCCTTCTTGTGCGCAAGCTGGCGCGCCGCCACATCGGACCACGGCCCGCGCGGCACCTGCTCCAGCAAGGTGAAGGCCTGGCGCGCATTGCCCTGGTTCCAGGCTTGCATGACTTGCTTGTACTGGCCGATCAGGGCTTCGGGCGGCAGGCTGCCGCTGCTGATCAGTGAGCGCACATGTGCCTGGAAAGGCGGTGTGGCGAATCCGCCCTGCGTCAGCACGCTGACCAGCGGTCCCAGCTGCTGCGCCCGCGCATGGCCCTGCAGCGCGGTATAACGCCGCAGGTCCTGGCGCAATGCGTCCACGCCGATCAGGCGCGGATATTTTTCCGCATAGTCGTTGAACACATTCTCCAGCGCCTGGGGTCGGTCCTGCCGCAGTTCCTCGGCAATGCTTGCCTTCAGCCTGTCGATGGCGGCGACATAGACCGCATTGTCGCTCTGCAGCTTGCGCAAGTGGCTGAGCGCCACGGCGTAGGGTTCCTTGAACTCCGGCGCCATGCTGGCCACGCGCGCGAGCGTACGCTGATGCATGGCCGGGTCGTCATCCCATTGGCCGAGCAGCGACTTGATCTGCTGCTCGTCGGCGAACAGGCGAATCGGCGCCTCCAGTCCTCCGCGCCCCAGCACGAAGCGCTCCAGGCGCCCGACCCATCCGAGTTCTCGCAGCAGGGAACGCGCGTCGTCATTGCTATCGCCGGCCTCCGCGTCGGCCTTGGCCAGCAAGGCATCGGCGCTGTCGTACTGTCCGGACTGCAAGGCCGATACCCAGCCGGGCACATGCGCCTTGATCAGCGCCTCGGTTGCCAGCGCCTTGAGGTCTTCATTGCTACGGTCCCGGGAGAGCGCTGCGGCGGCGATCGATGCGGCCTTTGCGTGATTGCCGTCGGCCATGAGTTCCCTGACCTGCTGTTCCGAACCGGGCATCAGCAGCCAGGCGCCGCCGACGGCCAGTGCGGCGACGACAACGCCTGCGGCAATCCTGCCTCGCCTGCGGCGGCCTTTCAATGCGGGATCCTGCTCGCCGTCGCCGAGCGCCTTGCGCACTTCGGACAGCATTGCACCAACCCTGCCCTGCTTGCGCTGGCCCTCTGCCGGGCGCTCGGGCTGGGCGGCCTGTTCCGGCTCTTCCTTGGAGGCTTCCTCCTGAGGGGGCACCGGATCGACGCAGAAAATGTTGAGGAAGGAATCGGCGGAGGCGACAAAGGTGGTCTTGTCCGACGGGCTTTCGTTTTCCGGCGGGCGCATCGTCTTGCCGAACTTGGTGACGGTATTGTCGCTTTGCAGCTGCGCTTCCTCGATGCCGATCTTGTAGACGAAATGATGGCCGCCGAAGGCGAGCGTGTCTCCGCTCTTGAGCGGCATCGCCCGTTCGTCGAGCCGCTGGCCGTTGAGGAAGGTACCGTTGGTGCTGCCCAGGTCCTCGATGAAAGGCGCGCCGCTCTTGAGGAAGATGTGCGCATGCCGGCGCGACAGGTAGTTGACCTGCTCCGGATGCTGCTCCCGGTAACGCGAGAAAACGGTATCGCTCTTGCTGATCAGGAAGGGAAACTGGGTGATCACCACCGGCTGCAGGTCCGGCACGCCGGATTCCGGAGTCAGCGTCAGGCTGGCCAGCCGCGTGGTCTTGCGCGGCGCATCCATGCGTTCGCCGATATGCAGGCGGTAGGACAGCTCGCGGCCGAAGCAGACGGTATCGCCGTCATGCAGCATGCGCGTCTTCTGCCGGATATCGTCGCCGTTGACGGTGGTGCCGTTCTTGCTGCCCAGATCGGCGATATAGGCGGCGCCGTATTCGCAAAAGATGCGCGCATGGCGGCGCGACAGATCGCCGACCAGTTCGCCGGGATAGTCGACGAAGGGCGGCTCGCTGCGGCCTATCGCAAACAGGTTGTCGCGAATGCGGATCTCGGCCAGCTCCGTATGCGAGAGCGGCTTGAGCACGATGTCGATGCCGGCATCGAGCATGGTGGACATCGCGGGATCGGCCAGCACGGCGGCCTCGCCGGACAGAGTCTTTGGTGACAACATTTACTGGTCAGCCTTCCCTACTGCGCCTACTGCGATGGTCGGCCATCCTCCACCCAGCGCCTTGTAGAGCGTGACGGTATCGGACAGGATCTGCTGGTGATTGGCAAGCAGCGCAAGCTTCGCGCCCAGCAGCGAACGCTGGGTTTCGAAGACTTCGAGTTGCGACACCACGCCTTCCTTGAGCTGGCCGTCGATCTGCGCCGCCACCACATTGAGATGCTCGACCTGCTGCTGCAGCTCCTCGCGCTGGCGCTTGTGCGCATCGAGGTTGACCAGCGCATTCTCGACTTCCTCGAAGGCTCCCATGACGGTCCTGCGGTATTCCTCTTCCGCCACCTTGGTTTCAGCCTCGCTGGTGCGCACGCGCGCCTTCACGCTGGGATCGAGCACCGGAAAATTAATGCTCGGCAAGAAGCCCAGGGTAAAGGTCTTGAGCAGATCGGTCAGCGCGAAGCTGGAGGTGCCGCCGCGGCCGGTGAGGCTGACCGAAGGCAGCTGCGCCAGTTTGGCCTGCCCGGCCAAGTTGTGCGAGGACAGCACCCGGTATTCGGCGGCCACGATGTCGGGCCTGCGCTTGAGCAGTTCCGACGGCAGCCCGTTCGGCACCACCGGCAGGTGCACCTTCTGCTGCAGGCGTCCGGCGGGCACCTTGAAGTCGCCTGCCGGCACGCCCAGGAGCGTGGCCAGCGCGTTGCCGGTCAGGTCGCGGGCGCGGTTGAGTTCCAGCAGGTCGTTGTTGAGCCGGTTGATCTCGGCGCGCTGCTGCAGCACCCGCGTGTTGGGCAGCAAGCCGTTCTTGTGCATGGCGTCGTAGATGCCGAGAATCTGCCGGTTCTTGTCCAGCGCCAGCCGCTGCTGTTCGATCTGCTCGTCCAGCTGCAGGATCTGGAAATACGATGTCGACACGCCCGACACCAGGTTCAGGTAGCCAGCCCGCCAGTCGGCCTCGGTGGCGTTGAATTCGGCCGTCTGCGCCTGCACGCCCTTCTCCACCTTGCCCCAGATATCGAGCTCCCAGTTGATCTGGGTGCCGGCATTGAAGGTCTTGCTCAGTTTCTGTCCCGTGCTCTTTTCGAAGCTGGCGCCGGCGCCGGCATCGATGACGGGCAATGCCCCGGCACGCGCCTCGCCGATCTGCGCCGATGCAACCCGTGTGCGCGCAGCCAGGATTTTCACATCGATATTGTTGGCGATCGCCTTGGTCACCAGCGCATCGAGATACGGGTCGCGGAATTCGCGCCACCAGTCGGGCCGAATGGTTTCCGCCGGTTCGACCGCTGCGGATTGCGACGCGGATTGCGACCAGGACGTCTTCATCGGCGTCTCGGGCTGCTTGTATTCGGTCATCTTGACGTCGGCGCAGCCGGACAGCATCGCGGCGCCTAGGGCCGTGGTCAATACCACAACAAGTTGTCCGTGCATGCGGCGCGGCATCCTCTGTGTCTTCACTATCTGCAGGCCTCGCGTTGCCGTTTCATTCGCTCGCATGTCGCGCACGCTTCCTTTCCTTGTGTTCATGATGGTGCCCATACTCTTGATTCAACAAATACATCAAACAGCCGTGCATCGAGCTTGCCTGCATGGCATTCGCGCCCGATCAGCTCGAGCGCCTGCTCCGCCGGCAAAGCCTTCTTGTAGGGACGGTCGCTCGCGGTCAGCGCATCGTAGATATCGCAGATGGTCAGGATGCGCGTCTGCATGCTGATCTGGTCGCCGCACAGGCCCATCGGATAACCCGAGCCGTCGAGCTTTTCATGATGGCCGTGGGCGATGCCCGGCACGGAAGACAGGTCACGCGTCCACGGAATCAATATCAGGAAGGAATACGAATCGACTACATGCGACTCGATCTGCCGCCTTTCCTCTTCGGTGAGGCAGCCCTTCGAAATGCTCAGCGCTGCGGCTTCGGAAGCATCGATCAGGCCCATCGCCGCGCCGTCGACATCGCGCACCGCGTATTCAATGATTTCCCGCAGGTCAGCCACCTCGCCGTGGGAAATGGCCGGCTCGTTGGCTGCTCGGATGGCATCCAGGAAGCGCGCCAGTTTCACTGATTCTTCGCGCAGGCTGCGTTCTATCCTGCGCTTTTCCTCACAGAACGCCGTCATGCCGAGGCGATGCTCCATATGCGTTTCGGCCAGCTTGCGATAGGCATCGCGTTCCAGGCAGGCTTGTGCATACTTGAAGCGCTGCTCGAGCAGGCGCATCTCGGTATGGTGCAGTTTCTTTTCCTTGCGCAGCACATGCTCGCGCACGCCGACCTTGCCGAAATCGTGCAGCAGCGCCGCATAACGTATCTCCCGCACCTGGTCGCGGGTGAAGACGACCTTGCGCAGCGCCGGCATGTCGGCACGGTCGACCGCCTTGGCCAGTCCCTCGGCGTAGTCGGCTACCCTGAACGAGTGGCCGGCGGTAGCCGGATCGCGTTCCTCGATGGCCTGCACCGATGCGCGCACGAAGCCGTCCAGCAGTCGTTCGATGTCGGAATACAGCTGGAAATTGCGCAAGGCCACCGCCGTTTCGGCGCAAACCCCGGTCAGCATTTCCAGGTCCTGTTCCTTGAAGGCATACGGATCGGAAGAGGTGTCCACCTGTATCAGGCCCAGGCACTCGCCTTCCAGCAACAGCGGCACGCACATGACGCTGCGGATGGCCTGGCTGATGATCGATTCCTGCGAACCGAAATGCCGGTCCGCCAGGGTATCGACCGACAGCACCGACTGTTTCTTGTTGAGCACTTCATTGATGATGGTATGCGACATGCGCACCGACACGGGATCGACCGGCTTGCCGTCGCGCCGCCGCACGGCAACCGGAGTCGGCGCTTCCTCCGGATGCTTGCGCAGCAGGATGAAGGCGCGTTCCGCCAGCGGGAACAGGTCGAAAATGAAATTCATGATTTTTTCGGTCAGCGTCGTTTCGTCGGTGACCGCACCCAGCGCGATCCCCACCTGCGCCATCGCATGCAACTTGCGTACCGTCTGCTGCATGTCGGTCACGCCCGACGCCGAACCGGCCTCTACTGCCTCCTCCTCCAGGTTTTTCGCGTATTCCGTGGCATCCACGGTCTTGGTGATGATGGTGGGCTGGTTGTCTTCCGCCGGCTCGACCAGGGAATGGAACACGATCTGTACGGACGAAACGAACAGTTCGTCGCCGTCACGCAGTGCGCGCCATGCACCCGGCGTCAGGCGCGTGCCGGACACGAAGGTGCCGTTGAAGGAATGCAGGTCTTCGATGAAGTAGGTCAGCCCGCGCCGCCGGATGCGCGCATGGCGGCGGCTGATGGTGTGTTCGGGAATGCAGAGGAACTGGTCGTCGCCGAGCGAATCCTGCTGCTCCCTGCCGATCACGGCTTCTTCCTGCAGCGGATACATGGCCGAGCCCGAGCCAACGTCGCCGATGACTTCGAGATACGCCAGCACCGCCTTGCCTGGCTGGGAAAAAGCCACTGCCTTGTCCATCTTGCAATCCAATCTGCCGGATGCCCTCGGTTAACGAACAGCGCGAACAGCGCGAACAGCGTTCGGCGACCCTGCCCCCTTCGCCCTATACCAGTATCGTCAACGGCACTCAAATTGCCAGTCGCCGGAACGCCGACACATCGATCTGCTGCAAGGTACCGCGTGTGCCGCGCATCCGTCCCGACTGGCCCCTCAGACTGGCGTTGCAAGTAGCATGCCGTGTGTCGGCACTGCATGCCGTCGGCTTTTCCCTGCTCGCCTGCTCTGCTGCTATCTCACCGTGATGGTGATCTTCTTCGAGTAGATCGGCGGCTTGTGCGGAACATGCTTGTCGTCGCCCATCAGCAATTGCAATGTATGCCGCCCCGGCGGAAGTTCCACCATGCCCTCGGTCTCGCCGGCTCCGAAGTGCAGATGGTTGCGGTCGGAGGGAATTTCCTGGTCGGCCGGCGGCAGCGCCGTATCGATCAGCAGATGGTGATGCCCGGTGTTGGGAATATCCACGCCCTTGGGCGCCACGCCCATGTTGCGCAGGCCGAACCAGACACGGAAGGGCTTGCCGGCGGCGATGACTTCACCGTCGTTGGGCCAGCCGATATACAGATAGGCATCGGGATTGGCAGGCTTGTCGCCGGCCAGGGCAAGCGGCGACAACAGGCTGATCATGACTGCAATGGCACCGGCGAGCTTGTCCATGGAGGCTCCCATCGTTTCAGGTTGATTCCGATCTGTTGGCATGGTCCCGGCAGTGATGTTGGTACCGGCCATACAGTTCTCCGCTACCGAACAGTGACCGTGATCTTTTTCGACTGGACCGGCGGGTCGTGCGGACGGTGGTCGCGGTCTCCCAGCATCAGCTGCAGCGTATGTTTGCCGGGCGGCAGTTCAACGCGCGCCTCGGTTTCGCCTGCGCCGAAATGCAGGTGGTTGCGGTCGGAAGGAATGGGTTCGTTCATGTCCAGCGGACCGGCATCGATCAGAAGGTGGTGGTGCCCCACGTTCGGCAGGTCCACGCCCTTGGGGGCCACGCCCATGTTGCGCAATCCCATCCTGACCCAGAACTTGCCGCCGTTGATGACGGTGCCGTCCTGCGGCCAGATGAAATAGACATGGGCATTTTCCGGTGCGGGTGTCGCGGCATTCGAGACGGGGAAGATCGCTCCGCCGACGATCGCGAGCGCGGCGAGGACGTATGCTTTCTGCATGCTGCACCTCTTCTTATCTTATTGAGATGATGATCCGCCAGTGCCGCCCAGTTGGCCCGGCATGGGTACGAATGACCGCTTCCGGAAAACGCGCTGCTGCCGCATCGCTGTTTTTCATACAGCGTAAAACAGAACCTGCGCCGAATAGAAAGGAAAGGCGCGCGGATTTGATATTAAGCAGAGTTGCAGGTGCGCTGCGGCAGAAAGATAACACTGCGGACGGGTCCGACGAGAAAGCGCCTGTACCGCCTTGATTGAAAAGCAGCTTGACCTAAGCTTTAACGATCGATGCAGGAGCCTTGCAACCCGGCGAAGCGCATGCAAGCCTTACCGGCGAGCACCGAGTATCAGACGCGAAGGAAATGCCGTGCCACCCAAACTTCTGACTGCACTCATCGCCTGTCTTTTCGTCATCCTTGCCGGGTCGGCGCATGCCGGCGTGCTGCCGAAGGACAGCGCCGAACAGTATGAGCTCACGTTCTGGGAATCGATCAAGGACAGCAACCACGCGGCCGATTACGAAGCCTATCTTCAAGCCTATCCGAACGGCAGGTTCGCGCCGCTGGCAAAGGCGCGGGTGCAGCGGCTGAAGGCACAGGCGCCGGCTGCGAACTCTCCTCCTGCCCCTTCCAAGGCCGAGACGCCTGCGGACAAGCCGGCTTCCGCCGGCGCTGCCAAACCTCCGCCGGCAGCCAGGACGCCGGTTGAACGGCCGGAGCGGCCGCGTGCCGAGACGGCAAAGCCTGCACCGGACACCGCACCGCCTCCGGCCAAGGCGGCCGAAGCGCCGCCGAAGGAAAAGCCCATGCCTGAAAAGCCGATGCCGCCGGTCGCTTCGGGTGAAATCAAGGACTGTCCGCAATGCCCGGTGCTCGTGCCTGTCAAGGCCGGCGCCTTCACCATGGGCAGCGCTGCCGACGATCCGTCGGAACGCCCGCCGCATCGCGTGACAGTGAACGAGCCCTTCGCCATCGGCAAGTATGAAGTCACCGTGGAGCAGTGGGATGCCTGTACGCAAGCCGGCGCCTGCCCCAACATTGCCGCCGACGCGTCGCGGCCGCGCACATCGCCGGTGCGCGACGTCAGCTGGGACGACGCCCAGCTGTTCGTGCAATGGCTGAGCAAGACCAGCGGCAAGAGTTATCGCCTGCCGACCGAGGCCGAATGGGAGTATGCGATGCGCGGCGGCACTTCCTCGCGCTACTGGTGGGGCGAACAGATGCAGTCGGGCAAAGCCAATTGCAAGGACTGCGGCGAACCCTGGCAGCGCGAATCACCAGTCAACGTCGGCTCCTTCGCGCCCAACCCCTTCGGGCTGCACGACATGAACGGCAGCGTCTGGGAATGGGTCAGCGATTGCTGGCACAACTCCTACAAGGGCGCGCCCGCCGATGCGCGCTCCTGGGACGAGGCGAACTGCCGGGTGCGCGTGATACGCGGCGGTTCCTGGCGCGAAGGCGCGAGCTACATGCCGTCGTCCACCCGCTTCAAGTACGACGCCAGCGTGCGTCACTCGCAGAACGGCTTCCGGGTGGCACGGGATCTGAAGTAGATCTGAAGTAATCGAGCGGTACACGGGAACGGCACCGCAGAAACGTCAGCGCTTGCCTGCCCTGGTGGTGATCTGGACAAAGTCCGCACGGATGCGATCCCGCCCATGCTTGGCGGCGACCTGATCGAGTTGCTTGCCGAGCGCCTTCAGATACTCGTCCCGCGTCTTGAACTCCGGCAGTTCGCCGCCGAACAGCGGCACCGGGGTCACCAGCATCACGATCAGTTCGTTGCCGAAAGGCTTGGAAATGATCCAGTTGCCGGTACCGCCGCCTATCGTCGCGCGATGATTGGGCGGAGCCAGGTTGGCGCGGGCGCGACGGGTGGGCAGCAGATGGGCCACGCCGCCGTCGAGCGCAAAGTAATCGACGTAGACATAGGTCTCGAAAGGCGGCGTCCTGACATCGACAATCAGTGAATCGCCTTCGTTCAGGATCGCGTTCGGCGCCTGGGTCTTGATGACCGCCTGGCCGCCGGCATCCTGGTTGGCTTTCCAGTAGGGACCGAAGAGATTGACGACGTCGCACTTCTCGTCGCTGACCTGCTGCACCGACAGATCGACCGTCTTCACGCCCGGCACGGCCAGCAGCATGTCCTTCAGGCGTGCAGTGCTCACATCGCCGGACAAGTAGCCCTGCACCTGCAGTGCATGATCGCGGCCGGATGCCGTCATCGCGGAACATCCCAGGCCGGCGAGCACGGGCGCGACGGCACTCAGCGACAACGGCGCTTCGCTGCGTGCAGGCGGCGGTGCGGGTGATGCGGACGGTGCAGACGGCGCGGATGAGGCGGGCGGAACGGCCGGGGCGGAAGGCGCGGCCGCGACCGGCGGCTGCACCGGAGGAGACAGAGGGAAAGTCGGCCCGGCAGCAGGCACGCGGGTATTCTCCTTCTCGCCGCCGGCTGCCTTCGCGCTTTGTTCGCTGCCGCCGCTGCTGTCGGTGCTTTCACTGCTGCCGCTGCTCGCCATGGGCGGCGTATCCGGCCTGGATTTCAGGTAATAGCTAAGGCCGCCGGACACGAGCGCAATTGCCGTGACCGACGAGGCGGCGATTGCCGCATACACAGCGGTCGGCTTCCTGCCGTTCATTTCCTGGACAAAGCGCGCCACGGTCGGCGTGCGCGACTTGCGATCAAAGGCAAGCGCCTTGCGCAAGGCCTGCCACTGCATCCAGCCGAGATTCTTCGGCCGCGCGGGCTTCATGCCGGCGCTGCGCGCCTGCGTCGCCGCCAGCCTGTCGAAGGGGTGGCGGCCGGTCAGCATTTCATAGGTGATGCAGGCCAACGCATAAATGTCGTCGCGCGGGTCGGGCTCCAGCCGCTCCAGCATTTCCGGGCTGGCATAGGCGGGCGTCAATCCGCCGAGACTGCCCGGATCGAACACCGTCACATCCGCATCATCCTCCGGCTTCTGGAATACGCGGGCGATGCCGAAATCGATCACCTTGACCTCGTTGCGTTCGGTGACGTAAACATTGGCCGGCTTCAGGTCGCAATGCACGAAGCCGCGCTCATGCGCATAGGAAAGCGCCTTGCCCATGCCGTTGGCGATATGCCAGGCCTTGTCGAAAGGCATGCCCTTGAAATCAGGCGCGCGCAGGATGCGGCTCAGCGGCTTGCCCGCAAGGTATTCCATGGTCAGGAAAACGGTGGAACCGTCGCGGTCGAAGTCGTACACCGTCACGATATTGGGATGCGCCAGCGCCTGCGCCTTCTTCGCTTCGCGCTGCAGGGTAATCAGCGACTTGGGATGCCCCCTGAACTGCACGTTGAGCACCTTGATCGCAATATAGGGCTTGCGATCCGATGCCTCCAGCTTGCGCAGGTCCAGCGCCTTGTACACCGTTCCCATGCCGCCGAAGCCGATGCACTCTTCCAGCACGAAGCGGCCGTTGAGCGTGTCGCCCACGCCCTTCATCCGTTCCGGTTCCGCCGGCGCATCGCCGGGCCTAAACGAGGGCATGGAGGGAATGGAAGGCATCGACGGATACGACGGCGCAGGATGAGAAGGAATCTCGGGCGAACGCGTAATGACGAAGGTATCGTCACCGTTGCCGCGCGGATGATTGACGTGCGGCGAGGGTTCCACCCGACGCTTGAGCTCGGCATAGATCTCGGGAGGCAATTCGATGCGGGTATGTTCGTCGCTCAGGAGATCTCGCAGCCTCGCGGAATTGGCATGATCATCGGCAAGGGCGTGATCGACCTGCGTAAGGAATTCCTTGTTCGAAAGCCCGCCGCTTTGGAAGGAACGGATCGCCTGCGCGAGAGTAGCCATGATCTATGTAGAGTGAATGCCCTTGGCCCGCCTATGCAAACATGATGCCTTCGGCATGTCGTCGACTCTTGAGCTTCAACAGATAGTGAGCAGAGATGGCACGCGGCGTCACGTTCCTGATGCCGATACCGTTGCGCGGCCGCCGCGAACGCTCGCTTACCAGGCTCACTTACAAAGATATACCACGGCCTTGCGCTGTCGAGTGCTTTCGAAAACGTCGCACCGCGTTCCGATCCCGCCGGCGTTCAAGCTGTGCGGCTGCAACGAACAAGCGGAGTTGCACTAGCCAACAGATGGTTCATGAATGTTGGCTTTCTCCACTCACCTCTGGCGGCATCGCACTGAACGAGCCGGCTCCGTTTTGGGGGAACTTCCATTTCCCCCTTGTTTATCAAGGCCTTGCGGCGACCTCTGCATCGAGAAGGATACCTGGCACACCCCCTGCTATATCTCCTTCAAGCGCAACCAACGCTGACTTCCCAACCAACCTGTTATCCCTTAGGAGAATCACCATGAAAGCACTGATCATCAAGGACCTGTCCGTTTCCAAAGACCTCGGCGCAAAAGACATGAGCTCCGTCCGTGGCGGCCACGGTTTCCACCGCATGCCCGCCCTGTTCGCCAGCCCGCTGGTCAGCGTCTCCAAGCACGAACTGAACTTCGGCGCCGAACAGCTGATGGGCCAGGAGCAGAACACCCTGGTCAACAACGGCAACAACGTCGCCTTTGCCTCCGGCATCAAGTCGACCGTCAATCCGACCCAGACCGGCAAGAACACCATCAACTTCATGTCGTAATGCCGTGACAGCTTGCGCGGGCGGACACCGCAGTTCCGCCCGCAGGCAGCGAAGCATTCCATCAACCATTGCACCAAGGAGCATCCCATGTCCATCCAGATCAACGACCTCGCCAGGAGCAGCGACCTCGACCGCGCGTCGATGGCCTCGGTTCGCGGCGGCAATTCCTGGCTGGCCGGTCTCGGCCCGATCGCCAACATCAATGTCGGCGTCAGCCAGAACCTGACCCAGCTGCAGAACGTCGAAGTCAATACGCTCAACAACGTCGGCTCCATCGGCCCCAGCTTCGCCGTGCCGAAGATCGATGTCAGCCCCAGCCAGTTCGGCAAGCTCAATGTCGCCGTCTGATTACCTGCGGCACAGCAGGCATCGTTCAAACCGTCACCGAAGCACCAGCTTCGGTGACTTTCTGCAACATGGATTTTCGAAGCGAAGACTGATACGCTTTCATCACATCAAGCAGGTAGCCAGCCTATGCCCGATGCAGCAATGCTTCGGGCCGCTTCCCTTTTAAGGAGAACATCATGTCCAGCATCAAGATCAAGGACTTGCCCGACAGCGTCGAACTCGACCGCGAAGCCATGCGGACGATCACGGGCGGTGCGCGCCGCGCAGGCCGCCAGGCTTCCCCGCACCGCAGCCTCGTGCGCGGCAGCGGACTGATCAACTATCCCGGCGGATTCACGCACAGGGTCGTACCGGCCAAGCAGAAGTCCACGAGCTGAAGATCGGCACCGGTATCGTTACCTGTTGCCTGAAGCGTGAAGCGTGAGGCCGGTCAGGGCATGCGTTGAACGCATGGCATCCCAGCCATACGGGATGCCATGAAATGCCGCCATATCGCTTCGCTCCTCCACCGGCTCCTCAATCTTCCCGGCGTTGTCACGGCGCCCTGATGTGCCGCGATGTCTTGCCTCCATGCCTTGACGCGCAGTCGCTTCATGCAGCGCTCTCTCACCGTCATTGCTGCCTCGTTTCATGAACCGCGAACGGCAGCCGTCCAAATGAAAGCCGACACGCTTTAGCTCTGCGGCTCGCAGTGCCATGTTCGGCAGGCGCCGATATGCATGTCGTATCGAACCCGACATGGACTGGCATGGTGTCTTGGGAAAACCGTCATTCCCTAAGCCCCTTGCAGACGCAGTCATGCAAGTGTTGCAATCGAAACGCTTCCAGCCCTTTGTTTTCAATGACTTGCGACGACCTCCCATCATCGGGGCCGCGCTGGCATACCCCCTGCTATATCTCCTTCAAGCGCAACCAACGCTGACTTCCCAACCAACCTGTTATCCCTTAGGAGAAATACCATGAAAGCACTGACCATCAAGGACCTGTCCGTTTCCAAAGAACTCGACGCAAAGGACATGAGCTCTGTCCGTGGCGGCCACGGCTTCCACCGCATGCCCGCCCTCTTCTCTGCCCCGTTGTTCAGCTTTGCAAAGAGCGAGATCAATTTTGACGCCTCCCAGTCGCTGGGACAAAGCCAGAACACCGAAGTCAACAACGGCAACAACGTCGCCTTTGCCTCCGGCATCAAGTCGACCGTCAATCCGACCCAAACCGGCAAGAACACCATCAACTTCATGTCGTAATGCTATGACAGCCAGTGCGGGTAGATACCGCTTTTCTACCCGCAGGCAGCGAAGCATTCCATCAACCATTGCACCAAGGAGCATCCCATGTCCATTCAGATCAACGACCTCGCCAGGAGCAGCGACCTCGACCGCGCGTCGATGGCCTCGGTTCGCGGCGGCAATTCCAGGCTGGCCGGTCTCGGCCCGATCGCCAACATCAATGTCGGCGTCAGCCAGAACCTGACCCAGCTGCAGAACGTCGAAGTCAATACGCTCAACAACGTCGGCTCCATCGGCCCCAGCTTCGCCGTGCCGAAGATCAATGTCAGCCCGAATCAATGGGCTATGCTGAATGCGACTGTGTGATACCGGCAGGGTGGAAAAACTCCTGCATGCATTCCATTCGGTCCACGGCTGCGGGCACGCCGCTTGCAACTACCGGACTGAAGCATGAATGTGTGCGACAAGACGCGACACCCTGACCAACGCAACGGAGAAAAAACATGGCCACCCTGACAATCAATGACCTGCCGATGAACCGCGCGCTCGACCGCCAGGCGATGTCCGCCATTCACGGCGGCGGTGCCCCCTGGGTGTTCGGCTGGATACAGCCTTACGCGAAATCCGGGTCCGGCTTTGGCGGCGTGGTGAACTTCTTCCAGATCAACAACTACAACGCCGACCAGATGATCAACCAGATC
This sequence comes from Noviherbaspirillum malthae, assembly GCF_015352985.1. Taxonomy (GTDB): domain Bacteria; phylum Pseudomonadota; class Gammaproteobacteria; order Burkholderiales; family Burkholderiaceae_D; genus Noviherbaspirillum; species Noviherbaspirillum malthae. Next base: position 18,745 of record NZ_JACYXF010000085.1, read on the forward strand.
CAGATGGTCGAGGTCAACAATTCGGCGGCCAATTCCAGCATCAACGTGGCCGTGGCAGGCAACAGCAACAACAGCAAGACCGTAGGCAAGGCTTGACCGGGCAATAGATGCAGTACCGTCGCCGCCCCGCGCGGCAAGCAGGCAGCAGTTCGCAGTCGATCCGCAGTCGATCATGGAGGATGCGATGAACACCATCAGCCAACTTCACTGGACGTCAGCATCGCGCTCCCATGTGGGCCTGGTGCGCGAACTCAATGAAGACTCCTGCCTGGAACTGCCCGAGCACGGCATATGGGCGGTGGCCGACGGCATGGGCGGACATTCCTTCGGCGACTACGCAAGCCAGACGGTCGTCAACAGCCTGGCTGAAGTCAAGCCCGGCGATGATCTCGCCGTCTCGCTGCGCGATGCCAGACTGCAGATACAGATTGCCAACAGAAGCCTGCGCAACGAGGCAGCCGCGCGCGACACACACATCATCGGCAGCACCGTGGTGGTACTGATCGCATCCGAGCGCCAATGCGGCTACCTGTGGGCCGGCGACAGCCGCATCTATCTCTATCGCGACGGCAAGCTGCAGCAGCTGACGCGCGACCACAGCCAGCTGGAAGAATTGAAGGCGCACGGCGGGCTCAGCGATGAAGAAGCCGCCATGCATCCGCTGCGCAACATGATCACGCGCGCTGTCGGTGCTTCCGACGTACTGGATGTGGATCAGGAAAGCGTCGATGTCAATGACGGTGACATGTTCCTGCTGTGCAGCGACGGCCTGAGCAATGCGGTGAGCGAAGCCGACATCTGCCGCGCGATGGCGCCTGGCGACTGCGCGCAGGCTTCCGACAAGTTGATTTCCCTCGCGCTCGACGGCGGCGGTCGGGACAATATCACCGTGGTGGTGGTGCGCGCCGGCGGCGATACGGAAACCATGGAGATGACCAGCCTGAATCCGGCGCTGTAGCGGGAATGATGCTGTGGTCGGCGCTTCAGTGCCGTCCCGGGCTGTACCGACAACGATAAAGGCCGGCATTCCCCCAATTTGTTTGCAGCTTACCGACCTGTCTAAATCGCGTCTGAGCCGATTGTCTGGATAGGTTCATAATGATTGCCGACCCACATGACGGCAATCGTATTTTTCCTGGATTGTCCACCCGTGCCCCCGACAGAATCCGGGTTATTGAAGAGCAACCCGCCTCCCGGCAACGGCGTGTAGATTCTCACGCCGACATCCGCATCGGGGAAGTACTCATTGATCAAATCAATGAGATTTGCAGGATGCGAACCGAAGGAATTGAGAAATTCGGTTTCGCCAAGGCGCTCATCTTTTTCACGCAGGCGTGCAACCAGAAGGGTTCTAAACTTTTGTGCCAAGCTGATATTGTCGTTGTCTGTAATTCCCACCCCCGCCAGCATTGAATGAATCAGGCAATTCATTCCTGCAGCGCTGGCCTCTCCCGTCGTCAGTCCAAAGGGGTTCAACTGCTGCTTGGCTAGCTGCGCATTTTTTGTCATTGCCGAAACATAAGCTTCGGTCGGGGCACCTGAAATGCGATCGAAATCTTCGGCGAGCGTGTTTTGATAAGATGTTGAATAATTCTGTATCCCTGGATCTTCAGCCTCCATGCCTTCCCACTGATTGGAGGAGAAGTATTGATCCAGAAGTGGGATTGCCGAGGTCGCTTTGCGATCGGGCCGAACGGTCGGCCTCAATGAAAGGCGAGCGGATGATGTGCCTGAAAAAGCACGTGTTGCGCTTTGCATCCATACCGGCGTTGATGGGGCCACGCCCTTCTCGCCATCGGGCAAGGACCGCAAGACGTTCAGGCGCTTACTGGCCTCTTCGCATTCATGACGGGTTTGGGCCACAGCCCAATATTTGTCCCTTAGTTCCTTCAGTGCAGACGGAATCTTTCCATCCCATGCTGGAATAACGTTTCGTCCATCGCGAGAATTCTTAAACAACAAGCGAATTCGTTCAACTGTAGAAAGATCCCTTGTTCCATGTTTGCGCTGTGCTGGCAACTGTCCGCTAATGAGTTGATCAAGGTTGCACCTTTCGTTCCAGTGCTCCGGCTTTGCGTAATAAGCTTGCAGCTGTGTGGAGAACATTTTCATCTGTTCCAAATTGAAAGGCGCAAAGTCCATAGAGCGTTCTTCTTCAAGCATTTTCTTAATAAAGGCATCTAGTTTCGATTGTTGAATTTCTTCCGCTTTTTCAAGCACTGAAGCATCCAACAATGCCAAGCCCTCGCGGATCATGCGGATGGTATTTTTGGCATGGTGCAGAGTTAAACATTTGGTTTTTAATAGAATTAAATCATGAGGTATTTCGTCAACCGATGCCAACGTTGAAGTTACTTCCTCAGGCAGTGCTTTCAAGTATGCGCGGAGATTAAAATTTGCCGTGTACTGATGGATAGCGTCAAAATTTTTCTGTATCGTCTGAACAATATCCGCACGATAGTTCTTGCTAAGTGACGGAACATTGTCGGCCACACCATCGCCAACGACGAAGTGTCCCGATTCCACAAAACGGTCTATTTCTATATTTAAGGCTACGATGAACAACCCATCGGTTTTGAAATGTTCTTCGACACGATCGGGTTGATTCAACAATCAGCGACGTATTGCGCCTCGTTTAGTGCCCTAACGGGCTGTATGTAGGGCGCTCTCGC
>NZ_JACYXF010000086.1 GCF_015352985.1 Noviherbaspirillum malthae
CTTGGAATGACAGTGTCCAAACCGGCTCCTGTGAAGGGGCTTTGAAAGGCTTGAGCGGAGTGCCGTGAAAGTGGCACGCTCCGTTCTTAGGGGGCGGTGGCGTAGTAATACGCCGCTGCTACCCGACCCTCCCCTTGGTGTGAGTTTTCGGCGTTATAGGGCTTAGCTGCAGTAGTCGCGATCTGATCTGACAGCTGCCCGGTTTGATGCTGGCGATTGTCAGGTCAAGTTCAGCTATTAGCGGGTAGCAGCAGCGCATTACTGCGCCACCGCCCCCTAGGAACCCAGCGAGCGACTTTCACCGCACTAGGCTCGCGCACAACCAAAGCCTCGTCCTGAGACCGATTTTGCATTCCGCCTACTCTGCATCACTTTCACGATGCCAGAATGCTCGTCTTCGCCATATCGAACTGCGCGGTTCCCTTGACGAGGACGCCGAACCGTCATTACTGCCAACGGTTACTCTCATGCTGAACCTCGGGTAGCAAACAACACTACCGGAACCTCTGCAGCCGGATGGCGACGGCTGCACCTTGCGGAAGTCTGCATCCTTTCGAATCAGGGCAAAGCTTGAACCCCTATGCAACCCATTACAGGCCACCCTTCGCTTTTTCCGCATTCTCTTACCCGCTCCCGCAACAGCTCCCTTGCAGGTCGCCTGCCTTGGCTTCGAGACGCTGAAGTCAGGCACGGAATCGGGCTTACCACGTTCCCATCCTTGTCGACAAAGCGGTCTTCTGCCCTGCCTGTCCGCTTAGCATCTGTCTATCCCCCGGTAGCGCAATGACGACGTAGTTCTAACATTGACAGAAATAACCGGCTACTTACCTTTTGGTGAGAGCGTATCAGCAGCTTTCGCTCGTCAATCATAACGAGGGTTTGCAACAGTTCAATTGATTTATGCATACGGAACTTGCCTAGCACCTCACACCGCATGGCTGCTGGCAGTGTCAGTTCCTTTCCCATCGCTGGGATGAACCTTCTGTTGAGAGGCACGTTGTCCCCGGGGCTTCAAACGCAACCGTCACCAGTTACGCATGCCCGGGTAGGCAACTGCTGGTCGTACAGCAAGTCACAGCCTCCTTTCCAAAGTGTGACAAGACAAGGATGAGCTTTGCCGTCCAATTCTTACTACCAACACGTGGACGGCTACACGTGTCGCACCAATGCGGTGATTTTATCGCGCCATGCCTCCTTTCCGTCCAACAGAGTTTGCATCGGGGTCCTACCGCAGCACATCTTTCCCTGGTGCGTGCGTTCGTTGTTGTAGTAGGCCAGCCATTCGTCCAAGTCGACCTGCAATTCTTCGATAGAACGATAGATCTTGCGCCGGAACGCTACTTGATAGAACTCATTGAGAATCGTCTTGTGGAAGCGCTCGCAGATGCCATTGGTCTGCGGATGGTTTGCCTTGGTCTTCGTGTGTTCTATATCATTCAAGGCAAGATAGAGCGGGTAGTCATGCGTTTCCGGCTTGCCGCAATACTCCGTACCACGATCGGTCAACACACGGATCATGCCCATGCCTTGTTCTTCGAAGAACGGCAGGACGCGATCATTGAGCAAGTCGGCCGCTGTAATGGGCGTCTTGGTCGTGTAGAGCTTAGCTGCTGCCCACTTCGAATAGGTGTCGACGAAGGTCTGCTGGTAGATACGTCCGACGTCCTTGATCGTGCCCACGTAAAAGGTGTCCTGGCTGCCCAGATAACCAGGATGCGCCATTTCGATCTCGCCATGCGCGACGTCATCTTCCTGCTTCTTCTCCAACGCCGCAACCTGTGACTCGGTCAATACCTCGCCTGTTTGAGCAACGTGGCGTTCGAGAGCAGCCAGCCGCTTCTTGAACGATTCGAGGTCTCGCCGCAGCCATACGGAACGTACGCCAGAGGGAGAAATGAAGATGCCGCGCTTGCGCAGCTCGTTGGAAACCCGTACCTGTCCAAATGCTGGTTGCTCAAGAGCAAAGGCGACGACCGCTGCTTTGGTGGCTTCTTCCACCCGGTTACGCAGGTTAGGCTTCTTCCGACTGGCGTCGATCAGCGCATCTACGCCGCCTTCGGCAACAGCAGACTGGTAGCGATAGAAGGTGTCACGGGAAAAACCCATCACCTTGCAGGCACGGGACACGTTGCCAAGTTCGGCCGCCAGATTCAGCAGCCCGACCTTGTGTTTGATGACGTTCTGAGGAACACTAGTCATGGGGTTACTCCTTGGCGCTTGCGCGCTGGTTTCATAAAGATTCGAACCTCTATCAAACCGGGTAACCCCACCCTTTGGCAAGGCCTTACTGTCAGATCAAGTCTGAACTACTACAACTTAGCAGTAAACAACTTGGTCATCTTCATCGATCCAACACGGTCGTGGAGTGAACGTGTAGCTCCATGCTGGGCAGGTATCATGAGGGGCGAAGCTTAATTTAGTCCACTCTTCATTGGTTACGCGTTCCCCAGTTTCATTGCCGCCGCGTTTGAGATACGCCTTCACATGCAGCCCGCTTTCCGTTTCCGTTCCCTCGATATATCCAAGCATCGTCTCGAAGGTGCGTGACGGTATGCCTGACCAGTTGATACTGATTTGACTGAACAGCCGATGCTCAATCGGGTTACATTTTGAGCATCCTGGCGGGTAATGACATACCGTAATGGGTAGTTGCGTGATATCGCTCAGTTCTTGCAATTGGGCTTTCCATACCTTGGACCGGCAACTATTGGACCCACCTGCGTCCGCCAGAATCAACAAGCGATGCCCATCGCGATAGTGCTTCTGCCCGTTACAGAACCACCAGTCTCGGATGGCTTCCACGGCGAAGCGAGGGGTGTCGAAGCAGTCACCAACAAATACATAGCCTCTATTGGAGGTCACCTCATGGACGCCGTAGGGAACCGCTTGAGCAAGTGCATCCTGTGGCCAGTCATGCACCAACACACGGTCAGCTTCCTTGCGCCAGGTTCGTCCGGCATGCTTGAAGGTGCCAATCAATTCTTTTTTTCATATCCACACTGATGATGGGATCACCTGTCGCTTTGAACTGGCTACGCTGCTCGCCGATATGTTCGAACTGTGCGTTCCATTCTGTGGGCGACGCACCTCTTGCTTCAGTGCGGCGTGCATTGGCATTGGGAGAATACTTCAATTTGTGCAGCAGTTTGGCCACCGTCATCCGGCTTGCAGGGTGTCCTTCTTCTGCGATTGCCTGGCTCAACTGCCGCAGCGAGCTTCGCTTGGCTTTGGCGCGACGCCCCATGGGATCGCCGCCGTTTCAGCGGCCAGCACGTTAAGAAGAGCTACCTCCAGTTCAAGATCCCTGTCTTCGGCGGTGGGGCGACCTCCTCCTGAAGCACGCAAATGGTCGTCGGGGCAATCGGTTAAGTCAGACTCCAGTTCCATGCAACCACGTAGAATCGTCGTTGGACTCATGCCGGTGATCCACGCCAATAGTCTTTTACCGCCATACCCGATACGGTGCGCTTCGACAGCGGCGAACCAACGCCGCTGTGGCTCGCTGAGACGGCTCATCAGTACATTGATGTGGTGGTGATAGATCCGGTCATGATGCGGCCGATTTGACCTGCATATTGGGCAGGTGCACCGGTGAATCGATGACGTTGCCATGGCAGCCTCCTTATCAGCGACTGATGCCATGAAACCGATTCTCCTCCTATGCTCAATAAATCACCATGTTGTATGACAAGCCTAATTTTGCGCAAATGACCAATCACCGCTTTCTTTGATTACTCTTTCAGGCGCGTCAGTGCCTGTGTCGTGATCGCTTGCTTCGCCTCGGCATTGAGCAGTCTGTCCGGGTTGAGCTGCGGGCTCTAGGACGGCAGAGACAACACATCATTGCAGCCACGATGTTGCTCCACCCAAGTCACCACTGGTGGCCCATAGTGGGTCGGCAGATTGTCAAGCATGAGAGATGCCTTGCGCTGTGCATCGCGCACCAGGCGCTGCAGGAACCGGACCAGGAGCGCCGCATCCATCGCCTGCTCAAGGAGCTTCCAATGCACCCGACCACAATTGGTCAGGCCGGCATCACGGCGTGGAATGCGCTCCAACTGGCGTGCAGAGCATGCCAGTTGGCGTGCCAGAATGCGGACCGCCATCGACAACCCATACGAGATGGCGCGCAAATGAGGCGTTGCCACCGTAGGCGGAGGCATGACTCTTGCGCCGATTTCGTCCGGCGGTGGGCTCATGATCTGGCGTCTGCAAGACTTTTTAGGCACTTTCAGCGTCACGCCAGTGCTACTCTTTATTACATGAAACTGTAGCACAGCCGTAGGCACGACTAATTCGTAAACGTTTGCCCAATGCAAACGTTCACAAATTCGTGCCTAAGAGGGCGCCGCCCTCTTAGCAACTCCCCAAACCACGTGCTGACGCACGCATTCTTTCTTCGATGGAGGCATCAATGAGCCAGTTGCTTGCAACGCCTGCAGCCGGCGATCGCAAAGAAAAATCGCCCGTGGTGGCGTGCCGGCTGACTAAGTCGCTGCATGACAAGGTAATGGTGGCGTGCAAGGCCGGCGGCATGTCGGCGTCGCGCTTCATTCGCGAGACACTGCAAGCCGCGTTCGACAACGAAAGGGTCGTCATTCAGCCAGCGCCACCGATCCCAGCGAAGATGAAGGAATTGAATCGGAACATGCTTCGGCTCTTTGCGTCGGTATCCAACAACATGAACCACATAGCCAGGAGACTCCATTACGACTATTTGAACGACCGTTGTTCCGACAAGACCTATGCGGCAGTCGCGGAGCAACTCGCCATCCTTACCCGGGTGATGGTGTCGAGGTTGCCGCCGTGATCATCCGGCAAGGCGGCGGCAACGGCGGCATCATCGAATATCTGGAACATGGCAGAAAGGCGGGCAGGCTCTTCACCCGCGATGAGCTTGACGAGCGTGTCCCGCTCGCCGGCGACGCGGAGGCGACGCGCAAGCTTATCAAGACCATCGAGCACGCAGCGGAAAAATACCTGCACCTAATACTCTCGTTTGCCGAAAAAGACCTGCCCAAAGAGGTCATGAAGGACATACTGGACCGGTATGTGGCAGATCTGATGGCCGCCTACCGGCCCGACGAATATCTCTTTTATGCCGAGGCCCACTACGCCAAGATCAAGTCATCCATTCACGAGACAACCGGCGAACATGTGGACCGGTTGGACCACATTCATCTGGTCATCCCGAACTTGAACTTGCTAAGCGGCAAGGCACTCAATCCAATCGGGCGTACGGAGCAAAACATTGTTTGGTTAGACGCGCTGCAAGAAGCGATTAACCGGGATTACAAACTGGTGTCGCCCAAAGACCGGCCACGCGCCGACAGCATGACCAAGGCAAACATCCTTGGGCGCGATCGTGTCACGGAGTTCAAAACAGGCTCGTTCAAGAAGGTCAAGCAAGTGCTGGAAGCGGCGGTGGTCGAACGTCAGATATCCAACAAAGAGGGCTTGATTGCGCTTGCGAAAGAGTATGGAGAGGTCCGGGTGCGCAACCAAGGCAAGGGAACGGAGAGAGAGTATGTCGCCGTTAAACCGCCGGGCTTCGATAAATGGGTCAATCTCTCAAGCGGGATCTTTCGCGATTGCATGGGTGCGATGCCGAAATTTGACCGCAATCCCGTGGGGCAGGTCGGCGTTGGCAAGCGCACGGACGACCAATTGGACGATCTGGTGGACGACTGGGTGTCGCGGCGGTCGCGTGAGATCAAGCTGCTCAACAGCGGGCGCAAGAAAGAATATGCGGAATACAAGGCCGCCGACAGCGAAATAAAAATGGTGCTGCTGGGGAATCTGGAAAAAGAGTTCTATCGACGGTATGACAGGGGAGAGAACCATGGACAAAACGACGCACGAGCAGGACGCCGAAAGCGCATTGATGACGACACCGGTAAAGACGCAGACGCCGATCCCGCATCCGCAGGGGCCAGCGCATCCGCCAGAGCTGCCGCTGACAAGTCGTACCTTGTGCAATTTGCCCGTGGACAGGCGACCCCAAGTATTCACACTATGCCAAGCATGCACGCACGCGGTCTGGACCGCGACGCCAGGGGCGGTGCGCGCATTCTGCAAGGACATGCTGGTGATAGTGTGGGACGACAGGGACGCGCCGATACCGATGGAGCAGTGCGATTCGCACCACCTGCCGGGCGAACCGGACGCGTAGTCAACGAGCGAACCGGTCGGGCTGCGGATAATTACCAAGAGCAGCTGCTACGCGACCACATCGACGCGCGTGCCTGCGCCGAAGACGGGCAGGGAACCTTGATGAACGAAATCAAGCGTCGTTTGGATCCAGATTTCCTTCTTGCGCAGCTGGCGCAGGACTATGGTGTGCGGCCAGAGGAGTATGTGATCACGGAGGGTTCGCATTTCAAAGACGCAGCGCCGCGGATCCGGCATCGGAACTCGACGCAGAACGCCAATGTGGCCGACTTCCTTACGCGGCATATCCGGTTATCGTGGCCTGAGGCGTCACGCTATCTTCAAAGTGCCTACACGCTGCAAAACCTCTCAATGCGTGCGCCAATCACACCATCGTCGCCTAACCCGGCGATGTGGCGCCGCTACCAGCAAGCGCGGCGTACCAAGCGATTCGACCTGCGACCGGTTGAGCGTGCGACGATACGCGCGGCCAAGGTCGCTTTACGCCAATTGCGCGAGCAACATCAGCTAGACATGGAGCACCTGCGCCGGCGCCGTTTGGCTTATGCCGACTTCAGAGCGCAGCGCTCGCTTCTAAAAATGCAGGTCGTGCAGGAAAAAAAGCGGCTGCAGGCGGAGATTCGGGCGGCACGCGAGCGAATCGCTGAGCTTGACCGGACCGACCCTGCACGCGCCGTGTATCGAGGGTTCCTCATGGAACGCGCGCAGGCGGGCGATGTGGAAGCGCTACTCGAGTTACGGTGTCAGCGCATTGAGGTTGAGCGGCGGAAAAAGCCACGGGGCAGTGCGTTTGTCATGATGGGCATGAGCACCACGGTCGCACTTGTGGAGCCGACAGAAAAGCTCTCATACAAGGTGCGGAGCAACGGCGACGTGTCGTATTTCAATGGAGATGGAGTGGAAATCCTTCGCGATACGAGCAACGCCATTTACGTCATGGAACAATCTGAAGACAGCATCGAATTGGCGTTGCTGCTCGCGCAGAGGCGGTTCGGCAATGGGCATTTCGATCCGCTTGGGGACGATGCGTTCAATGAACGGGTTGTCCAGATTGCCGCCGAGCGAAACATGAGCATTCGATTCCACAGCAAGGAATTCAACGACAAACTGGAGAGAATGCGCGCAGAGCTCCACGCGCCCAAGAAGCGTCTGCCTGATTATTGCTTGCTGGAGCCGCCGATGCCAGACGGACCTGGACCGCGGACGCCTAAAAGGGACTAGGCTGGCGCTGAAACCACGCCGCGCGGTGTCAAGACAGCGCCAAGCGGTGCGCAATCACGACTTTTTGAGGGGTTGGGAGGAAGTGCGTATGCGGCGTCTGTACGTCGCCATGATGCGCCTGGCTGAATGCCGGCGGGTAATCGCCGTACAGCGCGCGGACTTTCGCAGCAAACGTGCGCACTGGGTCATCGGTGACACCATTCTCGAGAGTGAGCGCTTCGTAGTTCATACTGGCCTCCTTTGCGTCAATCTAGTATATCGACGCGGACTGCCGGCAGGGTGGCACAGGGCGTCGGCAAAGGCTATCCATTTGTGGATCACGAATTACCGAATGCGCCGTCACCCGTTGTCATGGCGGGGAGATAACACGCGATGGAACGACACTGGGGCCTGCTGTTGCTTGATGTATTGACGCAAGACTTCAATCGGTGCCGTCCCACATGAAGCAGCGAAAAAGGACCGACTTCATAGCCGGCTGCCAATTCAGTCATGTGGCGTCATCTGCGTGAAGTCCCGTCGCAAACTGCGGGGAGGCTTTGGCTCGTCGAGGAGAGCATGGGGATCGATGGCTGCCAAACCTTACTGACCTGCCACGACTGGCTCTCGGACCCGTCGAGGATGGTATGCCTCGTCGGCGCGTTGAAAAGGATAGACGTTCTTTCACCAGACCTACCAAAATTTCCCGTAGTGCTCCAGCCATACCCGGCCGGTCGCGTAGCGACGTTGAGGCGAAGCAGTCCGGTGCGCCGCTTAAGGAAGGGCACACGCTGGCGAAGTCGAACCGGCTCAAACGCCTGTATGCGCTGCTCCCTGCCGCTTGCACAGCAAGATTGCACGCTAGCGAAAGGGTTTCTTTCATAAGCTGACAACGTGGCTGGTGGAGACGTCCAGGCTAATCGGGAGCAAGAGCTGAACGTGTCGGGCATGTCGCGTCGGCCGAAGAAGACAGTGGATGAAACTACGGGGGAAGCGCTGCCAAATGGGGCAGCAGCCAAGGCCGAATTAAACCACAGCATTCCGGATACTGCCCTTGCCATGTGATAGCGGATGCTCGGGGCCAAAGCGGAAGAAACTGAGGCCTGGTTGGAACTGGCCAACACCCGCAAGCTGAAACCCGCACAACGCTGCCACCGGTGCGGCGCGCTGGTGTCAAAAGAGCTGGGCGAGCGTGTCCAACTGTGTCGGTGCAGAAGCCATTGCGGAAGCGATAAGGACGCCGCCAAAACGGTCCTGCGTTGGATGGTGGAAGGTCATACTGGGTTTGGAACGTCCCGGGTACAACCCCAGGAAACACCATCTACAGCCGAGCAATTGGCTTAGATGGAGTAGTTCATCTAAGTGGTTTTTCCCTCCCACAGCCTAGCTGGTCTAGTGGCCTCAAGGGCGTGTCGAGCCGGTTGTTGCGACGTTTGGAGTCGGTCTTACTTCGCGGCCCCATCTGGAGCCGCCCCTATCGACATCCTGCGTCAAGACATCGAGCAACAGAATGCGCCCGCGTAGTCCAATGGTGCCTTCCTTGTCTCCCCGCATGAGTGGCGAGCGACAACGGCGCGCTTCCTAGTGGTGTTAACAAGGAGGACGGACGTCGTCACACCAGTCCGTAAACAAGTTGCTTTAAGGTATTGATAGAGCGATAATTATCTGGATCTTTTACCTCAGCTTAGGCTGACTTTATTATGGCATCTGATTTGCGTTTTCTGGTAGTTGACGATTTTTCGACGATGCGGCGCATCCTCTCCAATCTCCTACGCGAACTTGGTCATCATCGCATTGCCGAAGCAGAGGATGGGGCTCAAGCCCTCAAGTATCTGTTGTCAACGACGGATGATCAACCAATGGCGGATTTTGTCGTGACGGACTGGAATATGCCGGAAATGGATGGGTTGATGTTACTGAAAAAGATTCGCGCCCATCCCTCCCTATCGGCGCTCCCAGTGCTGATGGTGACTGCCGAGGCAAAAAAGGAAAACATCATCGCTGCGGCGCAAGCCGGTGCTGATGGTTATATTGTTAAGCCTTTCAACGCCACCACCCTTCAAGAAAAACTCGTCAAAATCTTCCAGAAGAAAGGAATATCCGCATGACACCGTCCACACCAGCCGAGGCCGGCGATACCGAAGTGTATGCCCGTCTGGGCGTCATCGTCCGTGATTTACATGAAGCGCTTCGTGTACTGGGTGCCGGGCATGTGTTGACTGAGGCAGCAGCGCAGTTCCCTTCTGCACGAGAGCGACTTCTGCACATTGGGCAACTGACGGAAAAAGCCGCGCATACCGTATTAAATAAAGTCGAGGAAACCGCGCCCATGCAGGAACGGCTTGCGGATTCCGCGCTACAGCTCGCGCTTCGCTGGGACGCCATTGCACCCGACGCCATGCCGGCATCGCTTCAGGAACTCGCGACACAAACGCGTGTGTTTTTGGCAAGTGCGGGGGGCGACTGCGCGCAAACCTGCAAGAATCTGTCAGCAATCATGATGGCGCAAGACTTTCAGGATTTAACAGGCCAGCTGATCAAAAAGGTGGTTGACGTGATCGCGCAGACCGAAAACGATCTGCTACGCCTGCTCATTGATGCGGCTCCCGCCACCAGCGCTCAACATCTGCGCGCAGACGAACTGCTGGCAGGCCCGGGTGCTCCCGGCAGTGTGGCACTGGAACAGGATGGAGTAGACGATTTGCTTGCCGAACTCGGATTTTGAAAAAAGTCGCCGAGAATATCCCTAGGCTTTAGTCGGGGGATGCGAGGCGACTTGTGCCGCAGTCGCTGCATATCGACTGCTTTATTTTGGGTGCGTTCCTGATTTGTAGGGACTGTACAGCGTTCCCACACGTTATAGGTCCGGGCGGGGCATCCTCTTCGTCGACTTCCTCGGTCCACACTCCGACGTCATCACTCTCTTACCGCAACAGGCTTCGCCATGCACTCTAGCGGCGTCAGTCCCCGGCTTCGCCAGGCTGGTTGTCCAGGTGCCTGCGCATTCACCTTGCCAGCAAAGAGCACATCATTGCCGTTGGCCAGCCTAGTGCTTAATCGATGGTCGAAATCCTTTCTTCGCACAACGATCTTCGCAAGACGAGCTTAGCCTCTGGAACCTGCTTGCCGGCGTACTGGGCACTCCAATTTATCTTCCATCGTCCTGCAGCACTAATGCACGGTAAGGGGCCTTCGGATACGGTAACGAACTTGCAACAACTTTGGTACGATGGCTCATCGAATCATGAATGCAACAATGAATATTCTGGCGGTGGAATGGCATCGTTGGTCAGCAGAAGTTCCCGGTTCGCTTCCGCAAGCTGCAGATGTGGCGCCGCTCACCGACCCCGGCCGTCGAACCCGCCACCTTGACGGGGAGCATCGTCTTCGACTGCAAGAATAATGGTCGGCTTGTCAAAGAAAGGATCCTGCTCAACGGTGACTTTGTCCACTTTGCGCAGTATGTCACCTGCCACCCATACTTCCTGGTCACCAGCGAGAGCGCGGTAATGGTGCAAAATACTGATCAGTTCTGACAGGGTCATGATCGCTTCATAGAAATGTAGGTTGCCTATTGTCGAGTATAGAGTCGGTCATGAGACGCGACTAGTCGAACATTTCGATAGGTCCTTCCACGCCGCGAGGCTTTAGGAGGCTGGAGTGGTCATACCTGAGTCATCATCATATGGATACCCCACTTCCGCGGCGCGGTATCGCATAAAGCTAAAAGCGCAAAGCGTTGACATGCCGGTCTTTCAGGCGAAGTCGGAGTGTGCGAGCCTAGTGGTCGGTGCAGTGCTTCATACTGCGAAAAGGGACAGTCGTTAAGCGAGAATTACCATGGTTGATACAAGGCTACGCCCGGCACCTATCCCTCAGCGCCCTGAACGGCGCTGCCTGTTGGACATTTGGGTGAAACGCTTTGCTCAATTCGCGGACGAGCACCGACTTTGTCTTTCCATCCCATATATATGGGAATCTTCTTTGAAGTAACTTTGATAAGCTAATGCAGGGAGGATCAAAATGAATATTAAATGTCACGGCTGCGGCGCCAGCAACGACTGGCTTCGTGCGCGCTGTGGATACTGCGCAGCCAAATCCAAGAAATGGTCACGATTGCTCAGCGTAATACTGGTAAGCGGTACCATTTTATATGCGGTCCTTTTACTGTTGAAAAAAATCGGCTAACGATCACGCAGGTATCGCACCCTCCCCCGCGCTAAAACGGTGATAGCTGGAGTTTCTTGTGCTTGTGCCACCTCGCTCGTTCCAACCCAGTAATTACCTTCCACCGTCCAACGCAGGACCGTTTTGGCGCCGTCCTCATCGTGTTCTGATGGCGTCTGCAACAGCATCCGCGTCGACACAGATGGAGACGTTCGCCCAGCTCTTTTGGCACCATCGCAGGGGGCAACGTTGCGTTGAAAACGGCAACATGTATCAGCCCCATCACTGCACTGATCCACGGAGTTAGCATTTCCCTTTCGTTACGAAATACTGACGCACATGTCTGGCTGTGGCCATGCTAGATCGGCTCAATATTATCATCGCCGACCCGTACTCTGGTGACGGTCATGCGAACCAATGCGCTAGCTGATGCAGCCATGAACTGTAATTAGGCGTGTCGTGCAAACGATTGCGAAGTCGCTGCACCCGCCACGCACGTAGCGTGGAATGGTTGTGCGTAATGTAATTATCAACGACTAGGTGAATGTCCAAGTCTTCGGGGAATTCAGCTTGGTGATGGTCGTTATGCCGACTGCATGAGAGCGTTACGACGGCATGGCCGCTCAGCCGAACTGGTGGAGATATTGGCTACCCAGCCATGCAAAGTCGCCTCTTCCTGGTTCGAACCGGCTCAGCGTCGCAGACTGGTTTGTCGCTCGCCGCTGCTGAAAGAGGGGCGTCACGCTTATGTCACGTATGAACACGGCTGTCATTCAGGGCTGTAGCTTTATCGAAGGACTATAACAGCCAGACCAGAATGCCGATGCTTATCGATGACGAAGCCAGGATGCAAAAGGCGGCGTGCAACTTGTTTTTCGTGAGGCTTCCGATATGGTTAATCTTATGGTCGGGTACTATCTGGCTGATGACGGTCGGCTCCATTTTCTTTCCCCTTTTCAATTTGTTTTTGCAAGCTTAGATTCCAAGAGCCAACGAGACAATGCCAGAGTGTTAATTCAATATTGATTTCTATCAATTAAGGGAACTCGGCTCACGGATGGATGGAGCAACACCAATGTCGCTGCAAGACGCGTTTCATAGATTTTGCACGCACGGCAGCACGTTATACGCCGCCTTGCATCATGGTCCTACCCAACGTTGTTGCGCAGCTGGTCGGCGTTGGCGCTATATACTTAGGGGCCGCACGGGCCAGCACCTGCCATCGGCGCCATGACCAACCGCCACACGTTACCGGGTCTCAACGCCTTGTGTCTTACTACGACTCGGTTCAAAGAGGCACCGCTGGCCGAAGTGGTACGTTCATACGGAATGCGCAATAGGATAGAATAAAGCGACAAGCAGATGCAGGACGAGCTTGACTGGGCTGAGTTCATGGTACGGTCTGATCATATGACACGCGGTTATTGGTCCTTGCTGTGGTGGGTCTTTGCTTTCTAGAAATGGAATGGGCGCCTCCCCCGAAAGGGTGACGATGTAGAAGTGACGTGGGACAAGGAAAGAAGGTGGGTTCCCGCACCTAAACGGCATCGTTGTGCCAAAGTGGAAGATGCGAATCAAACCACTTCTATGGAGGGGAACCCAAATGAAGCATACCGTAGTTGGCGTTGACATTGCAAAAAGCGTCTTCCAGATCCACTCAGTTGATCCTGAGAGCGGCGAAATCATCAGCAAGCAGCTAAAACGTAGTCGTCTGCTAGAGCACTTTGGCAATCGCACGCCGTTCCTGATCGGTATGGAAGCATGCGGAGGCTCGCAGCACTGGGCCAGATGCTTAACGGCAATGGGGCATCAGGTTAAGCTTATGCCTGGCAATGCAGTTAAGGCGTTCGTAACGGGTAATAAGAATGACGTCGGCGATGCAAAGGCAATCTGGACTGCGGTACAACAGCCTGGTGTCAGGGCTGTCGCGATCAAGACTGAAGAGCAGCAAGCAGTGCTGGCAATGCATCGCATGCGGCAGCAACTGGTGAAGTTCCGGACGATGCAAAGTAACGGACTGCGTGGGCTCATGATGGAATATGGTGAAGTCATGGCAGTGGGCCGAGCGGCATTGAATCGGGCAATGCCAGACGCACTTGCCCGGCTAAATAAGCGATTGCCTGCCATGTTAATTGCCTCTCTCAGGCAGCAATGGGAAATGCTGAGCAAGCTTGACGAGCAGATTGCCCACATAGAGCAACGGCTGCTGGACTGGATGAAACAGGACAAGGCCTGCAAAAACGATCGCCGCCATTCCTGGCGTGGGCATGCTTACAGCCACAGCGGTAGTAGCGAGCATGGGCGATGCCAAGGCATTCCGGTGTGCTCGTGAATTCGCGGCATGGCTGGGATTGGTACCCCGACAGTGTGGCACGGGAGGCCGGGTCAGGCTGCTGGGAATCAGCAAGCGTGGTGATACCTATTTGCGAACGCTGCTTATCCATGGTGCTCGGGCGGTGCTTACACACGCAAAGGAGCCAGGTGCCTGGATTGACCACCTGGCAAAGCGGCGGCCGCCCAACGTGGTGACAGTGGCGCTGGCCAACAAGATGGCGCGTACCATCTGGGCACTACTGGCACATGGCCGGGAATATAGCAATACGCATGTCAGCGTTGGACCGGCATAACAGTATCAGGCACTATCGTAGGACCGTAACGAAGTACAGGCACATCAGAGTTGCGCAAGGTAATTGAGCGTGATGGCAAACAGGTCAGACCGGTACTCACTCAACCTGAATAACACGTCGGGTAACAAGCCCGTTCTAGAAATGAGGTGTGAGTCAGCGGATTCCATCAAGGCCCGCAGCGGTAAAACGCTGCAACAAGGCCGGATATAAAACTGCAACCTCGCCTGCCCAACATGTCAATTCTCTTGCAAAACTGGAGGCGCCCATATAAGCGTGTTATGAACTAAAGCCGAAGACGGACATGGTTTTACTGAGCATGAGGCAGACGAAGGCGACGTAGTGAAGTCCAGCCAACGTCTGTGCCATGCGTTCATAGTCGCGAGCCAATCTTCGAAACCGCGCGACCCAGGCGAAGCTGCGCTCAACGACCCATCGCCGTGGCAGCAGCACAAAGCCCTTCTTGGCCTCGGTATGCTTGACCACCATGAGCTCCATGCAAAAGTCCTGTGCCTGCTCGGCCGCAGCTTCGCCGGTATAGCCCTGATCGACATATGCGACCTCGACGTTAAGGTTGGTCGCTTCCTGCACGCTTTTGGCCAGCTGGGCCACCTGATCCCGGTCCTGTTCATTGGCCGGCGTGACATGCAGCGCCAGCAAATGACCCAAGGTATCGACTGCCGCATGCACCTTCGATCCTTTGCGACGTTTTGCACCGTCATAGCCGGCACGAGCACCACTTTCCGGTGTGGATTGAATGGTTCTGCTATCGAGAATTGTCGCTGTCGGTGCCGGTTCGCGTCCGGCAGCCAGGCGTAGTAATGAACGAAGATCATGTGCAATCGCTTCGAAGCAACCTGCCTTGATCCAGCGCTGCGTCTGTTGATACACGGTGTACCAGGGCGGGAAGTCATGCGGCAACATACGCCATGGCGCACCGCTTCTTACCAGCCAGCGCAGAGCATTGAACACCTCGCGCAATGAATGCTCACGTTGCGCTGCGTCCAGTGGCAGTAATGACAGGTAAGGTGCAACGAAGTCCCATTCTTCGTCTTGCACGTCGCTTGGATAGGGTTTTCTGGCAATCATGCCGCCATGGACTTGTTGCTATTTCATTAGGGAATCTCTGCAAAAGTCGTCCGTTTTATTGTGTCATGCGTTAAGCATGCAGACTTGAAACGGAAGAAGGAAATCTGACGATGAAACAACAAACGCTGGCACAAGGCAGCTTCGAGCTGTACCGCAAACCGACCAAGCGCGAGAAGTTCCTCAACGGCATGGAACAAGTCATTCCGTGGCAAGAGCTACACGACTTGCTGGTACCGTATTACCCAAAGGCGGGCAATGGTCGGCCCCCGCTTGGTTTGATGAAGATGCTGCGCCTACACTTTCTGCAGCATTGGTACAACTTGTCCGATCCGGGTCTGGAAGAGGCATTGTACGAATCCGAAAGCATGCGTCGCTTTGCCGGTATCGACCTGGGATGCGAGCCGGTGCCCGATGAAACTACCATCCTGCGTTTTCGCCGCATGTTGGAAGAGCATGACCTGGGCCGGCGCCTGTTCGCCGATGTCGGCCGCATTCTGCAAGAGCGAGGCATCAAAGTGTCGGGCGGCACGATCGTCGATGCCACCCTCATTGCTGCGCCGTCGTCGACCAAGAATGCGAATAAGAAGCGCGATCCTGAAATGCGCTCGACGAAGAAAGGCAACCAGTGGCATTTCGGGATGAAACTGCACATTGGCGTCGATAGCAAGACGGGCTTGATCCACAGTGCGGCGGCAAGTTCAGCCAACGTGCACGACAGCGAAGTCCTGCCCGACCTGTTGCACGGGAACGAGACGCGAGTGTATGGCGACAGCGCGTACCGGGATCAGGCACAAACGATACGCAGGAAGGCACCGCGCGCAAAGGACTTCACACAAGCGCGTGCCTACCGCAATCGGCCATTGACCGAGAGTGAGATTGCGGCCAACCGTAGCAAGTCGACGACGCGTGCGAAGGTTGAGCATCCGTTTCTGGTCATCAAGCGGCTGTGGGGATTTGCGAAGGTGCGCTATCGCGGCATTGCGAAGAACGCCACGCGTGCCTATGTGGCCTGCGCGCTGGCGAACCTGTTCCTGGCGCGACGGTGCGCAGCGCTGCAAAGGGCGTAGTCCCCCCGCTGCGCTCCGGGGCGCGCCAAAGCAGCGCATACCAGGGTGTCGAAAGGGGGAACTGGCGCTTGGTTCGATCGACAGTACGCAATATCGATCAATGTACAGACCCTTGACTCCCGATTCCCAGACTTGAGCAGAGGTTCCTTAGTTCATAACAGGCTTATATGGGCGCCTCCAGTTTTGCAAGAGAATTGACGTGTTGGGCAGGCGAGGTTGCAGTTTTATATCCGGCCTTGTTGCAGCGTTTTACCGCTGCGGGCCTTGATGGAATCCGCTGACTCACACCTCATTTCTAGAACGGGCTTGTTACCCGACGTGTTATTCAGGTTGAGTGAGTACCGGTCTGACCTGTTTGCCATCACGCTCAATTACCTTGCGCAACTCTGATGTGCCTGTACTTCGTTACGGTCCTACGATAGTGCCTGATACTGTTATGCCGGTCCAACGCTGACATGCGTATTGCTATATTCCCGGCCATGTGCCAGTAGTGCCCAGATGGTACGCGCCATCTTGTTGGCCAGCGCGACTGTTACTACGTTGGGCGGCCGCCGCTTTGCGAGCTGGGCAATCCAAGCACCAGGCTCCTTTGCGTGTGTAAGCACCGCCCGAGCACCGTGGATAAGCAGCGTGCGCAAATAGGTATCACCACGCTTGCTGATTCCCAGCAGCCTGACCCGGCCTCCCGTGCCACACTGTCGAGGTACCAATCCCAGCCATGCCGCGAATTCACGAGCACACCGGAATGCCTTGGCATCACCCATGCTCGCGACTACCGCTGTGGCTGTAAGCATCCCCACACCAGGAATGGCGGCGATCGTTTTGCAGGCCTTGTCCTGTTTCATCCAGTCCAGCAGCCGTTGCTCTATGTGGGCAATCTGCTCATCAAGCTTGCTCAGCATTTCCCATTGCTGCCTGAGAGAGGCAATCAACATGGCAGGCAATCGCTTATTTAGCCGTGCAAGTGCGTCTGGCATTGCCCGGTTCAATGCCGCTCGGCCCACTGCCATGACTTCACCATATTCCATCATCAGCCCACGCAGTCCGTTACTTTGCATCGTCCGGAACTTCACCAGTTGCTGCCGCATGCGATGCATTGCCAGCACGGCTTGCTGCTCTTCAGTCTTGATCGCGACAGCCCTGACACCAGGCTGTTGTACCGCAGTCCAGATTGCCTTTGCATCGCCGACGTCATTCTTATTCCCCGTCACGAACGCCTTAACTGCATTGCCAGGCATAAGCTTAACCTGATGCCCCATTGCCGTTAAGCATCTGGCCCAGTGCTGCGAGCCTCCGCATGCCTCCATACCGATCAGGCATGGCTTACGGTTGGCGAAGTACTCAAGCAGGCGGGCACGTTTGAGTTGCTTGCTGATGATTTCGCCGGTCTCAAGATCAACTGAGTGGATCTGGAAAACGCTCTTTGCAATGTCAACGCCAACTACGGTATGCTTCATTTGGGTTCCCCTCCATAGCAGTGGTTCGATTCGCATCTTCCACTTTGGCACATCGATGCCGTTCAGGTGCGGGAACCCACCTTCTTTCCTTGTCCCACATCACTTCTAGATCGTCAGCCCTTTCGGGGGAGGCGCCCATTCCATTTCTAGGGGGGCATGACGCTCATGCCGTTCGGTGGGACGAGTAGCTTATGCGGCCGACAGAAGAAAGAGGACAGAGGAGGAAAACAAGCAAGACCGGTCTCGCCACCCGGTTATTACTGACCGCGGTTATTGCGTACCATCCGGGCATGGATGACCCCGGCATGTGGGCTCCTGGTCTGCTGGCGACACTGCTGAACATACCCCCCACCTCTACAGCTGACCGCTCTGTTGGCTTTTCACAGGTCGGGCTGCGGCATTCACTTCTATCTCCGGATGGACCACATCGCTGGTGTGGTCGGTATTCACCTAAAGCGGTCAAACACAATGGTTGTTCATTGGCAGCCACGGTGATCTGTTGGTAGCGCTGCTGGCGGTCTGATAAAGCGCAAAAGAAGTGCACGCAAAAGCGCTGTCGTAAGCAAGAAAAACACATTGCCAGAGGAAAAAAAATCTCGTCCTTAACATACCGCAATGGGCAATATACAACATCGCCTTTTCATAGGGAAACTACCACCCACACGACGTCTATTGCAGACCCCGCGCACTTGCAGTTAGAGCTGAACTTTGAGAACTCGCAATCACCCTGTACTGAGGTCGATATGGACCTTTGTCCAGTGGCGGAGCGACATTTAACCAAATATAACTATCCCCAAGGAAATTAATATTCGAGGATAGGGGGACTACCTACCAATGTCCATTTCGTTACCGCAATAGGCCTATAGCAGGGCAGGGAGAAGAATATGGGTACGCTCGTCAAACATGATCTCGAATTTATGCTCATGCGAAATGCTACCGCCGAGCGGCATGTGGTGGGAGAACACTTGGCAACGATTGGCAGCAATCTGAGGCTACCCTACGGCTTGCGTACGGTCGACGGCACATACAACAATATTGTCGGTGGTCGCGAGAGGTATGGCGGTGCCGATCAGGTCATGCCACGACTGCTGGTCCCGGACGTTCGGGAGGCCGAGGTAAATCCACGCACGCTCAGGGCAATGGCTTCAAAGATATCGACAGTGCGGAAAAAGTGGAATTCACGACCAGCGCAAGCGATGAAGGTGACCGCTCGCGGGTGGTCATCAACTGTATCGATGACCTTGGCACCGCAGGGCGGGTTGGATGGGTCGCCACCGGCACTGCCGGTGCCGCGGCGCCCGGCAATCAGGAATTGGCTCAATGCGCCACAAAGCAGCGCCGTTGACCGTGGTGATGTGTTGGTCGGCTTTGTCGATCCGCAGAAAAAGACTGATTTGATGCGCGTGCTCAGCACGTCGATGGAAACCGTGTAAGAACGCGACCGGGTATCGCTCGCAGCCGAACGTGTATGGCTGCGAGCGCATTCGGCAAGTCAGGCAGTGCTTGATCCCAACGAGGGGGATGCATGAATTCACGCATTGTTCAAGCCATCCGAAACCAGCGTCGGATGGCATTGCACTACCATGGGTATCAGCGCGTGGTCGAGCCGTATGCCTATGGGATGGATGCGACCGGCGACGCTCTGCTTTTGGGATACCAGACACGAGGGACCGGATGTGCCGCACGTGATGCGGGGTGGGTACGTCTGCGGTTATACGAGGCGATCATTCTGTGCGAGACAGCAGAGCATTTCCGGCTAAACCGACCTGGTTACCTTCGTGACGATGCGATTTTCTGTACGGTGTTTTGCCAGCTTTAACGTTGGGGCGTCTTCATCACGACGATGGCGTCGTTCGGCATTTTCAAACAATGCGATTGGTGACTGCGATCGGACAAGGGAGGGACGATGGTCAAGATACTGGTGTTGGGCCTATTACTGATCGTATCAGCCACCTACGCTGCAACACAAATGGTGAGCGATACCGTTGAAGCGGCGACGAAGTTCCATATGCCTAGCAATGCGGTCGCTGCAGTTAATTAATGGCGTTGTGAGAGACGCTCAGGGAAGTCACGTTGTGTCTATCGCGTCAGCTGCGAGCTCCGGCGGTAGCAGACGCCGATCGCAATCGTCAGCTTGGATGCCAGCCCGTCGCTCCGTTGACTTAGCAGCTCGGCCGCAGCGGATTGCAGTTCAGTGAATCAGCGCGTCCGAAGAATTGCCGCTCGGGTTAGAGGGAATGGCGTGCGCGGGTATCCACGGACACTGACGACTACTTGCCAACTGTGGTTCTGGAAACGCAAGAGGGGGGCGCGTTCGCTTTTATGACATTCTGGTGAACACTCCCACGACTAAGCACTCCACGCTGAAGTCGGGGCATCCAGCTATGCGGTAGTCAGTGCCGGTGGGGTCGCCAACATTGATACGCTACTCCAGTACATCAGGAAGCAGGAGAGTGCGCTGGGTGGACGGTGGCGTCGCTTGACCCGCGACTAAGCGGCCGTGCCGCTGTAGTCGGGGATGCGTGGCGAGTTTGCTCAACGATAGTGCTCAGTAGTGCATATATAAGCGCTCCATCGGAAGAATATCGAGCAATGAGAGGCAGCAAGCTGCAGAGAATAGGGGCTTGTCATACAACAACATGGTGATTTGCTGAGAATAAGATGAGAATCAATTTCATGGCATCAGTCGTTGATGAGGAGGCTGCCATGGCAACATCATCGATACATCAATGCACTTGTCCGATCTGTAGGTCTGGGCGACAGCATCCTGACCGGGCCTATCATCATCACATCAATGTCCTCATGAGCCGGTTAACAGAGCCGCAGCGACGCTGGTTCGCTGCCGTTGAAGCATTACATATTGGGCATGGCGGTAAGCAGTTGCTCGCGCGGATTACGGGCATGAGTCCAACGACGATTCTGCGCGGATGCATTGAGCTCAAAGCCGACTTGACGCAGGCACCTGCTGCACACCTGCGTGCGGCAGGCGGAGGCCGACCCGCCGCCGAAGACCAAGACCCTGGACTTGAGACGGCACTGCTCGAACTGCTTGAGTCTGAAACCGCTGGGGATCCCATGGGGCGCCGCGCCAAAGGCAAGCGCAGTTCGCTACGCAATTTAAGCCAGGCACTCACCGCACGAGGTCATCCGACGAGTCGCATGACGGTTGCGAAATTGCTGCACAAATTGGAGTTCTCTCCCAAGGCCAATGCGCGCCGCACAGAAGCCAGGGGGGCATCGCCCAAAGAACGCAATGAGCAGTTTGAGCATATAGGCGAGCAGCGTAACCAGTTCAAAGCGACAGGCGACCCTATCATCAGCGTCGATACGAAAAAAATCTATGGTCACCCTCCTTTTTGCAAGAGTAGATTTTAGGTGGTTTGATTGGCTTGCGTAAATCTATGGTCACCCTCCTTTTTGCAAGAGTAGATTTTAGGTGGTTTGATTGGCTTGCGTAAATCTATCCGGCGTCTAGTTGGAGAGCGTTTCTCCGCGCCACGATGAAAGTCGCGCCTGGCAGTC
>NZ_JACYXF010000087.1 GCF_015352985.1 Noviherbaspirillum malthae
GTGCTGGTGATCTTCTGGTTCTACTTCCTGGTGCCCTACATCGGCGCCTGGGTGATCGGCTCGAACCAGCCGGTGCAGGTGGGCGCCTTCACCTCGTCGCTGGTCACCTTCATCCTGTTCGAGGCGGCCTACTACTGCGAGATCATGCGCGCCGGCATCCAGTCGATTCCGCGCGGCCAGGTCTGGGCCGGCCAGGCGCTGGGCATGAACTACTGGCAGACCATGGGCAACATCGTGCTGCCGCAGGCGTTCCGCAACATGATCCCGGTCTTGCTCACGCAGACCATCGTGCTGTTCCAGGACGTGTCGCTGGTGTACGTGCTGTCGATCACCGACTTCGTCGGCGCGGCGTCGAAAGTGGCGCAGCGCGACGGCCGCCTGGTGGAGATGTACCTGTTCGTGGCGGTGGTGTATTTCATCATCTGCTTCGGCCTGTCGCTGCTGGTCAAGCAGCTGCAGAAGAAGGTGGCGATCATTCGCTGAGCGTGCCGAAGCATGGCTGAACATGCCGCATATTGAATACCGGATTGAGGAGAGAACATGATTGAAATGAAAGACGTCAGCAAGTGGTACGGCAGCTTCCAGGTGCTGACCGACTGCACGACGCAGGTGGCCAGGGGCGAGGTGGTGGTGGTGTGCGGGCCGTCGGGCTCGGGCAAGTCGACGCTGATCAAGACGGTCAACGGGCTGGAGCCGTTCCAGAAAGGGCAGATCCTGGTGGACGGCGTGTCGGTGGGCAATGCCAAGACCAACCTGTCGAAGCTCAGAGCCAGGATCGGCATGGTGTTCCAGAACTTCGAGCTGTTTCCGCACCTGTCGATCCGCCAGAACCTGACGATCGGCCAGGTCAAGGTGCTGGGCAGGAGCGAGGACGAGGCGACCGAGAAGGGCCTGAAGTACCTGGACCGGGTGGGGCTGATTGCGCAAAAGGACAAGTTTCCCGGCCAGCTGTCGGGCGGGCAGCAGCAGCGGGTGGCGATCGCGCGGGCGCTGTCGATGGACCCGATCGCGATGCTGTTCGACGAGCCGACGTCGGCGCTGGATCCGGAGATGATCAACGAGGTGCTGGACGTGATGGTGGGGCTGGCGCAGGAAGGCATGACGATGATGGTGGTGACGCACGAGATGGGGTTTGCGCGCAAGGTGGCCAACCGGGTGGTGTTCATGGATCGGGGACATATCGTCGATGATTGCAGCAAGGACGAATTCTTCGGCAATCCACGCTCGGAGCGGGCACGCGACTTCCTGGCCAAGATCATTACCCATTGAGCGGCTTCGATTTATATCGAATCAGCCAGTTGTCAGCATTGCGAGGCTAGCAACTTCTTTACTCTAGCTTCGTATGCGCTCAGGCGATCCGTTTGGGACAGCTGGCAGTTGCGTCGACATGCATGCATTTTCGCGGCCGCAAGAACTTGGCTTTGGCGATGCTTTGTATCGGGCCCTGTATTATTTTGAATCGTCCTGAAAAATGGCTCACCTTTCGGGACGCTGATCTCACTCTCTATCTCTGTGAATGGGCAGGACTGAGAGGATTTGGCCCAACATATTTTCGGGCCGGATATATACCAGGGGCCGCTGCTTGACTCCGTGTTGGCATACAAGAACTCCGACTGATCTCCGGCTAAGGAACACTCGTTCCCGTCGATGCCGTCAGGATCGAATACCACTCTTCACGGGACAGCGCCATCCCTGTCGCGGCAACCGCCTCCCGCATTGCCTCGATGCGCTGCGAACCTGTCAGCACCAACGGTCTGGACGGATGCCGGAGAATCCATGCATAGGCGACCGTCGCCGTCGACACGCCATGCCTGTCGGCGATGCTGGTCAGTACGCTTCGCAGCCGCTCCGCACGCGGGCCTTTTTCGTTAAACAGTCTTCCCCCTGCCAGGGCCGACCATGCCATTGGCGCAATGCGCAAACGCTGACACTGGTCGAGCGTGCCATCGTACATGGCATCTGTCTGCATCACCGATAACTCGATTTGGTTGGTCATTAGCGGCATGCGCGAGGCCAGCAGCTCGAACTGCGCCGGCGTGAAGTTGGAAACGCCCAAATGACGCACCTTGCCGTCACGGCGCAGTGTCGTGAACGCCTCAGCCACTTCATCGGCATCCATCAAGGGATCCGGCCGATGAATCAAGAGCAGGTCAAGGTACTCTACGCGCAGCGCCGTCAGTGAATTTTCTACCGAGGCAATGACATGCTCGCGTCCTGTATCGTAATGTTTCAGGCGATGCGCCGGACGGTTGGCGGATATCAGACGGATGCCGCACTTGCTGACGATTTCAATCCTTTCCCGCAGCGTGGGCACCAAAGCCAACGCCTCGCCCAACAAGCGTTCGCCCTCGTAGTCACCGTAGATATCTGCATGGTCAATGGTTGTGATGCCCAGATCAAGTGCCTGTTCGACCAGCGACAGTCGTTGTGCCGGACTCATGTTCCAATCGGCAATCCGCCAAAGGCCGAGAACGACGCGAGAAAATTCGGGACCGTCGCACGTGATTTTGATGCGGGGGCTTTGCATGAGAAAGTCTTCTGGATGATTAAATGCCTTATTCTGTCTCGAATCTCTTCTGTAGTGGATAAAGGGCTGCGGTGTAATGGCGCTATGTATCGTATCAACCTGTCAAAACGGTAAGAGAAGGCCTCGTCGAGAAGGACGCTATAGTCGAAAGTGATGAGCAGCCCGGTCGACGGCTGGCATAGGTGGTCGCAGATTCACTACGACTCACATCATGTGACGCAACAACTATTCTGACGTCAGGGCTCGAGTCGATAGAGATGCAGTGACAGCAGGATCGTTAACCACGCCAATGGCCAAAGGCATCGGCATTCTACCGGGTGCTGCTCATGGCTCGCGGGCATATCGTCGATGAATGCAAAGAACGAGTTCTTCGGTAATCCACTCTCAGAGCGGGCACGTGACTTCGTGGCCAGGATCATCATGCATTCAATAGTTCGACATCGGTGGCGAAGCCATGCCGCCTGTGCCATGGGGCGGGTGTTCTTCCCCATGGCAAGGAGTATTGAGCGGGCTCAGGCTTGTCCAGTTGAATGATGAACGCCAGTGTCGGTGGAAGATTGCGGCCTCATGATTTCCATGAGATGCTGAATGTTACCCCTGAACGCATCAAGCTCGATTGCGTCAGTCTCATCTAACTCTGCGAGGGCCGCCATGCCCTTCTCTGTCACAAGTTTGCTGATACCTTCCAGGATCGCGGCAGGCGTCTTCGCTTCGCTACGTAGGGTGCGTTCAAGCTCGGCATCATCAATTCTGCTTTCCATTGAAGCCGATCGATTCGACAGACCCAATTGTGCATCAATGTCTATGCCAGTGTTGGTGGCATGCCTGTCCTGCTTCTTATGCGTATGCGGGGAGTCTCCGCGCCAGTTCCCTTCGTTCATTCGCCGCATGAGTCTCGGCGCCACTGTATGAGCGGCTCGGGCAAGGGGAAGTGCCAGTATGCTCGCCGTCGCCGAGAGAGTCGCGGCTTTATCGCTCATGCCATTCTTGGTTTTATACTTGTTCCACAAAATATTATAATCATTAGGCTTCCCGTGCAATTTGGATGAACGCACCGCCGCTACAACGGACCTCCTGAAGATTTCATCATTCGAAAGACAGTCCGTGGCAATATTCTTTAGGTTCTGCGCCGCGTATATTGCATAGAAAGTCCGTTCCAGGGTTTTGTTCAATCGGAAGTCTTGAACTTCGTTTTTCATAACCTCACGCCTTATCTGGTGTCGTCGTACGTCGGGTACGAACTTGATGCGGGATACGTAGTCCTTCAGCATGTTCAGGTTAATTAACATACCTTGCAATGATGTTGGGTCTTGGCTTCCGGTGTGATGTGCGGCTTTTGAGAGAGCCTGCATGGAGACGGATTTCCTCAGCTGCGCGGCCATCTGCCGGCCCGTGCCCGCTCCTGCTGCGGGAAACCGTTCCGACGGCGGCCGCGGCAGGTCGTGGTTGCTGCCATTGGGAGAGTAAGCATACGGAGTGCCCCGGCGTTTTACTTCGTCATACCTCTCGTCGTTTGGAACAAGATTTGGCGCCGAGTAACTACTGAACTGGGAAATGCGGAACATTCTTTTCCTTTAAAAATGAGAACGGCGCTTTACGAATTTCAAACTGAAAAGAAGTTGAAGCGCCATCGCAGTGGGTGGCGCGCGGCATACGATAGTTCCATGTCGATGAGCGGAGCGGTCAGGTCCTGCTGCGGCACATTTGCGGACAAGCAGCTTGCATGGGCATGACGATCATACGAACTCCGAGCAAGCGTGCTTCTCTAACGGGTCCATGCGGTGCATTCCCATGCAAGCAGCCTGCACAAGGATTGCATGTGGTTCATGAAGGAATGCGCTGCGCCACAAGGAGCCCCAAATGACCATGACCACACCCAGCCGGAACCGCAATCAGTCCGCGGACCGGCACCAGATGCAGCAGAAGCAGTCCGGCGATCAGCACATCCTGCCGGAAGATGAACCGGGCACCGATCCGCATCGTCCGCACCGGATCAGCCGGGAAGACATGCAGAAGCTGCGGCCCACCGACAATGATCCGGACGATCCGGCCCAACCCTGACGCAGGTCGGCAAACAGCCGGCCGCATTCAAGGGCCGGCTTTCCTTGCAAAACGCAGGAATCAGGTCGCCAGCGGCGGCACGGAGCGGCTTGCGTGCCCGCTTGGGCGGCCTGATGTGAACAGACGTCCGAGCGGAACTTCGACCCAGCGGTGAAATGCGCCGCCGGCAGCAATGCTGGCGCACCATGCGAGCAGCATCCCGCAGCCCTGCACGAAGGCAGAAGCTGCACCGAAGCGCGTGAATGCGGCATTGACCAGCAGGCACACCGGGAAGTGCACCAGGAAGACCGCATAGGAGATGCGGCCGAAATACTGCACGGCAGCCCATGGCCGGGCCGGGCGCGCAGTGCGAGCCGGCAAGGCTACGTGGAATCGATACACCACTGCCAGCAGCAGTGCGATCGTCAATGCCAGCGCAATCCGGCTACGGAAGTCCATCAGCAGCGCCAGTCCGCCGATGAGTAGCATGAGCGCCAGCAAGGACGCTGTGCGGTACGCATTGTTCTTTTCCTGAACTGTCCACCATGCCAGCACGCCCAGTCCATAGCTGCCGAAGAAATAGATTGCCCAGGCATCCCAGCCTGCGTCGCGATTGAAGTAGAACAACGAGGCGGCGACGCCTGTGACCACAAGGATGTGAGCCGCATGCCGCTTGCCCGCCTCGGACGCAGCGCCGGCGGCAAAGCGCAGTACACAGGCCAGCAGCAGGTACAGCTGAAAATCGATGGCAACATACCAGGCTCCGGCTGACAGCGACTCCACGCCCAAAACGTCATGCAGAAGCAGCGCATGGGCCAGCACCTGTCGCCAGTCCGGCAACGCGGTCAGCGAATAATGATCCATCCACATGGAAGCCAGCATGGACGCGAAGACGGCCAGCGCCATTGCAACAATGAACGGCGGCGCCAGTTTCAGGAAGCGCCGCATCCCGGCGTACAGCGGCCGCACCTTCTCGGGCACGCCACGCGGACAGAATGATCGGGCGGCGAGAAAGCCGGCAATGACGAGAAAGATCTGCACGACGATGCGCGCAGGCCCGGCCATCCAGTCAATCAAGCCGGGAAGCATGCCGCGGACGTGGTCCGCCATGGGCCCGTAAAAGGCGAGATGGTGAAGAACGATCAGGTTGAATGCGACGATCCTGAGAACGTCGATAAAACGGAAATGGTGCATCGAAACGGCCGCGCGCACGCGCAAGGGTTGACAGAAGAAAACTCGTCATTTTCTCATGCCTTGGAGAAACTTGTTTGACTGCAAACAAGTTCCGTTAATTCCCTTTCCCTGCGCGCTGCCAACCGATGGCGAGCAGCGCGTGCACGCGACCTCGATGCCTGTCAGATCGCCTTGAGCATCAGCACGATGATACCGGCGCCCAGTGTCATGCCGACACAAGCAGCCGTTTGCACGCGGCGAAGGTTGAACAAGGCGGTGCGGCGACCGGCTTTGGATTCTTGATGTATTAAGTGTTCCATGGATGTCTCTTTCCCAGCGCCGCAATTGTGCGGCGTTGCTCCAGTATAAAAAACGGTTTGTCCGAGCAACATGATCTGCGCCACATCTTTTTGCGCGCGACGCAGAAAAGCAACATTTTTGTGTACAAAACCGGTACTAAGCCGTACATTTCTTGCCAATCTTGCACGATTCGACGGCGCATCCCGTCACTACCGCTCCGGCAATGGACAAGATCGCGGAGGTGGGAAAGCAGCGGAGTCCAAGTTGCAGATGGCGCATTGTTCCGACATTAATGAGTGACAGGAAGCGGGCAAGCGTTCCATCGAGCCGTGCGCCCCGATTCCGATACCTCTCTGACAAAAGCATCTGCCGCCTCGTCGGCTTTTTATGGCCTGCGTGCAACAAAGAGCGCTGGCAGTTGTCTATGAAAGCGTACCCAAACAAAGTGCCTTATACTGTACACCCATACAGTACAAGCAGTAGAAACATCCATGAAGCTGTTCGAAGTCTATAAACTCCACGCTGCCAAAGAACGTCTTGCTGCTGCTGTCATACCAATAGCAGAACGATATCGTACGGCCGGACGGGTCCTTACCTGGCGCCTTATCCACCAAATCGAAAAGGAAGCCCTCGCCACCCTCAAGGAGGCCGGCGATCTCGATTGGGAATATGTGCAAATGGCAACTTCCTCGGAATGGGGATATGTCCCGCGCATCAACCAGCCCGCCGATCTGGAGGGTTACGATGAATTGCCGGTCGCATTGACGACCATTCATCGTGCCTACAATGTCTGTCACTAATACCCGTCCGGAGTCTTGCCGTGACAGATGGGATCGACGGATTTTTTCGGCTGGCGAGGCGTGAAAGGAATCCATAGCGGGGCTATGGATGACGAGTACAACGTGGGCCGGCCTTTTGAGTCTGTCAGTCGAACAATGCATGCACCTTGCCGCTGCGTGCATGATTCACCACCGTCATCAATTGCCGCAATGTGACTCGATGCAGTGACAACGGCGGAAGCTCATGCAGCGGAAAATAGCGGGCGCCGCTGGTTTCCGCAGTATGCTCAAGGAGCCTGCCCGACTCGGGCTCGCACAGGAAAAAACATTTGTGCGCATGCGGCACCTGCGGCGGATGGTCATGCTTGCGCTTGTCGAACAGGGCCAGCAGGCGTACGGGCGTGACCTGCAATCCGGTTTCCTCGCACGTCTCCCGCGCCACCGCCTCGGCGGCAGATTCGCCGATATCGCACCAGCCCCCAGGCAGCGTCCAGTTCCCGTCGCTGTTCTCCCGCACCAGCAGCACCCTGCCCTCTGCATCCAGCACCAGCGCACGCACGTCGATCTTTGGGGTCGCATAATGCGTGTCCACTTCGATCCAGCCAGCCACATGGTCGAGATCGAGCCGCTGCGACTTTGCGATCAGCGCTGCGGACAATTGCTGAAGCAGGGTGAATCTCTCGATGTCATAGCGGTCCTTCGAATAGGCGAGGCCGCTCTGGGCGATCGCCAGCACCTGTTCGATATAAGCCATTACGTCTTCGGTGGTGTTGTTTTCCATTGCCTTTCCGGTCGGAGTTGAAAAGCGATCCGCGCCCCAAGCAAGACACGTTACCCACGAGGAAAGACCTCATCCTCCAGCAGGATCGTATTCTCAAGCACGGCACCGCCGCGCACCTTGGCGCCGGTCAACAGCACGCTGTTGCGCACGACCGCATCCGGCGCAATTTTCACGCGCGGGTACACGATGGAGGTTTCGATGCATGCCTCGGTATCACAGTCTTCGCTGATGATTGCATCGGCGATGTTGCGCTCGCTGATGACATGACGCCGCGCATACTCGGGCAACAGCGTTACAGGCATGTCCTGAAGCTGCAGCGTCGGCGACGCGCCGAGCAGCGCAAGCTGCGCCTGATGGTAGCGCTCGACCGTGCCGATGTCTTCCCAGTATTCGGTGAAGGGAAAGCCCTTGATGATTTCCCCGCCGCGCAGCATTGCCGGAATGACGTCCCTGCTGATGTCATGCTGCCAGTCGGTGCGCGACAGCGCGGCGAGATAATGCTTCAGCACATCGGCGCGAAAGATGCAGACTGCGGAGAAGATGCAATTCGACACCGGATGCGCCGGCTTTTCAATGAAGCTGCGCAGCCTGCCTTGCGCATCGAATTCCACCATGCCGAAAAGATGCACGAACTCGGGGGCGATTTCCTGAAAGCCCATCGTCAGCGCGGCGCCGCTCTCACGATGGAAGGCAATCATCGGCCGGTAGTCGAAGTTATAGACATGATCCGCATGCAGCACCATCACGTCGCTGCAGCCGGTGTCGAAAATGTATCGGGCATTCTTGATCAGCGCATCGGCGGTGCCGTGTTCCGCGGGTCGGCTTACCGAGGCATAGCCGGCATCGAGGTCCGCCAGCGTCATTCCGTCATACGGTCCCAGATGAACGCGGAAGCCGGCCTTGCCGCTCCAGGCGGAAAGCAGATAGCGCATCAGCTGGAGCTCGCTGTAGTGCGACAGCAGCAGTACCTCGGGAATGCCGGAGCGGTACGCATTGTTGAGGCTGAAGTCGATCAGGTGGCACACGCCGCCGAAGGGAATGAGCGGCTTGAGCCGGCGGTGGCCGAGATGGCGCATGCGCTTTCCCATTCCGCCTGCCAGCAGTACGGTTCTCGTCCTGTTCATGATCCTTGTCCCTGCCTCCGCGTGGAATCAAACGTCGTTGATGATGCCGGCCGCGGCGCGGGGCCGGAACATGCCGGAAAATTGCGCCAGCAGCAGCATGCCGAGACAAATCACCGCAGCGGCGCTCATCATGCGCCAGCTGAACGGCATGCCATAGGCGCTCGACATGCTGCCGAACGCCAGCGGGCTGACGACATAGCCGATATTGCAAACCGTGGACAGATTGCCGAGCAGGCGCATGCGCGTCTGCGGATCGGCAATCGAAGTCGACAGGCTGTAGATGGCAGGAATCGCCGGCGACATCAGCAAGCCGGCGGCAAGGTAGCCGGCGAGCGCGAATCCCGGCGCCGTGGCGCTGCCGACCCAAAGTAGCGCCGCAGCACCGGCGGCAAAGCCGAATACGATGACGGGCAAATCGGTCAGCCTGTGCCCCATGCCGTGCACCGCCAGCCGGCCGATGCAGGCTGCGCCCATGTAGATGCTGGGCCCCCAGCTTGCGAGAAACGCGTCCGCTCCGAGGTCGCGCTGCAGATACAGCGCCGACCAGTGATTGACCGCATGTTCCAGTACATACAGAAAAAAACCCATCAGCATGAGCACGGCCAGGGGTGCGCTGAATCGCGGCTGTGCGCCCCGTACAGGACCTCCCGTATCGCGCGGCCGCGTCGGAAATCGGAGCGAACTGAGCGATGTCAGGATCGCTGCCGCCAGCATCAATGCCGCCAGCCCTTCGAAGATGTAAGCCGGCTCGACGCCTTCCCTCCTCATCCAGCCGACCGCCGGCGCGCTCACCACGACAGCCAGCGGGAAAATTGCTTGTCCGACGCTGAACAGCCTCTTCCCCGTCATGTCCTGCGCGCAGGCAATCATGCATGCCAGGGTAACCTCCAGCATGCCGGAAGCCACGCCGCATATCAGCAGCGCCATGCCGAGTTCCCTGCCGCTCTGCACATGGCCCAGCCACAGCGTGCCGGCCGCGTACACCAGCAGGGTCAGCGGCAGCTGCCACCTGCCGAGCCGCGTCCACAGGCGGCCGCCGATGAAAGTGGCAGGCAGCACGCCGACCACCACCATCATCAGCTGTTCGCCGAGTCCCGCATCGGTAAGCCCCAGCCGGCTCTGCACCGCCGGCACCATGGCGCCCCAGGTTGCCCAGAACATGCCCCACATGAGCTTGCTGAGCCAGAGCGGCCAGAAGCGTACGAGCACATGTCCGCCTTCTTGAGTGGATGTCATCCGTCTTCCTCCGTCCCTGGCGGCCGTACTGCCGTCATCGGGTCATTTCTTGATGTTGTGTTGCGTTCTGATGCTTGGAATCGTCTTCCGTCGTTGGCGCAGCCTGTGCTTGCAGCAGGTTCAACTCAGGCGAAGGCGGCCGAAGACCCTGCCGGCGCAGCAACGTTCATTGCTTCATTCTGGCGGCGGGCGATGCCCAGCAGATCCAGCACCATTTCCAGGCCTCGCGGAAGAGATGGATCGCCCGCCTGCGGCAGAAGCAGCGTAGTGACGCCGAGCGCCTGCGCGCCGCCGTCGGTGCTCCAGTTGTCGCCCACCATCAGCGCGCGCCCGGGCGCGATGCCGAGCTGCTCCAACGCACTGCGGAAAGGCGCCGGTTCCGGCTTGAGCGCGCCGAGTTCGAAGGATTGCACGACCGCTTCGACGAAGCAGCCCATGTGGCTGGCGTCGATCGCTGGCCGGATGTTCCAGCCGATATTGCTGACGATGGCAACCGCAATGCCCCGCGCGCTCAGCATGCGCAGCACGGGCAAGGCATCCTGAAAAGGCCGCCATAGCGTGGCATTGCAAAACACTTCATAGAAAGGGTCGGCGAATGCAGCCGGGATGTCCGGGCAGGCATGCACGCAGGCGGTCCACGAAGCCCGGTGCAGCAGTGGGGAATAATCGCAGCTGCGCATGCGCGCTCGTCCGTCCTCGCGTGCCGCGCAGGCGATGATCTGCTCGATCCAGGCGCGGCAGTCGTCTTCACTCGCGGGAAGCCCGATCTCTTCGCACCGTCTGGCCATCAGGTCGGGCAGCAGCGCCGAACGGCTGTTGAAAAGAGTATCGGCGAAATCGAACAGAACGGCGTCGAAGCGGTACGGTGTTTGTGTCATTGCAGATGCGCTTTCAATGGGATGTGGTGAGAGACGGCCGGACCTTTCGCCTATGGAGGCGGGCCATGGGGCAGAATGAGGCGCTTGCCGAGGTCCTGGCCGCCGTTCATTGCCCGCAGCAGTGCCGGCACCTCATGCAGCGCATGCCGGCCCGTAATCATCTGTTCCAGCAGTGCCGGCGAAATGGCGCCTGATCCGATCAGGTCCAGTGCATGCAGGAAATCTTCCCGTTGCAGCCCGTAGCTGCCGGCCAGTTCTACCCTGCGTCCATCTGCCAATACCAGGTGCTGCCTTCGTTCGGCCAGGCGCAGGGCTTGCACATCGATGCCGAGGTAATCGCCGAACGCGGGCTCGATGCCGCCGAAAAGCGTGATGCGTCCGCCGTCCGCAACCATGTTCATCGCTGCGTCGAGCAGAGCGCGCGGCACGAAGGTGGTCGCCAGCACGATCAAATCGGCCCCGGGCTTCACCGTGTCGAGCCTGCTCAACCCGATGCCATGCAGGCCCAGGCTTTCGGCGAAACGCAGGCGTTCCTCGGAGCGGTTCGCAAGAACGACCCGCATGCCGCGGCGTTGCAGTCCGAGCGCAATGAACACGCCCATGGTGCCGGCGCCGGCGACAATGACGCGCTCGGGCAATGCGGAAACGCCATCCAGCGCCATGCGCACGCAATGCTCGGCGCAGGCGACCGGCTCGGCGAGCACGTAATGGGCAAGCCGGCCTTGCCGCTGCGGCAACTTGTACAGCGCCGCTTCCAGCGCGGCAGCGGGTGCGTCCAGCGCGATCAGTTCGGCAAAACCGGACGTGCGGTGCAGCACCACATTGGGATCGAGGCTGACGATGTCGCCGGTACTGAATGCCTCCGTGCCCCAGCATTCGACGATGTCCGCCACCAGTTCATGGCCGAACTGGCTGGGCCCCGGCCGCCTGCCTGCCGCTTCCTTGGCATCAGAACGGCAGACGCCGATCGCATGCGGCCGCAGGATGACGCCAGCCTCGTGCAGGAACTCGATGTCGACGCCCTGGCGCATGGCCACGCCCCGACCGGCATCCAGGCAGGCTTGCCGGGCATGCTGCAATGCCTTGCGGACCGATGCCGACGGCTGGCGAACGAAGGAGGTCTCAGGCATGGATCCCCGCACAGGCTTGTTCAAAGCGTTGAAGGATTTCCGCGATGTCGCTGTCCGTGCAGATCAGCGCCGGCCGGATCTCGACCACGTTGCCGCGGCCATGTTCGGAAATGCGGATGATCACGCCCTGCTGCAGCAAGGCCTTCTGCAGAGCCAGCGCGCGGGTGTTGTCCGGCAGGTTGGCCGCCGGATTGTCGGGCTCAATGATTTCCATGCCTATCATCAGCCCCGCGCCGCGCACTTCGCCGATGAAGGGATAGCGAGCACGCAGGCCGTCCAGACCTTCGCAGAGGAGCTTGCCGACATGCCGGACATTCTCCAGGAAACCCGGCCGCTGCAGGATCTCGATGGTTTTCAGCGCGGCTGCCGCGGCCGGCAGCCAGCCGCCGTTGGTGAAACCGTGGAACAGCTTGTCGAGTCCGGTCAGCCTGTCTTCGGTGAGAATGGCGCCGATAGGCAGGCCGACGCCGCTCATGCCCTTGGCCAGCGTCATGATGTGCGGCGAGACGCCGAAGTAATCGGCGGCGAACATGTGGCCGCAGCGGCCGAAGCCGGTCTGGCATTCATCGAAGATCAGGAGAATGCCGCGTTCATCGCAGAAGGCCTTGAGGCTGGGAAGATAATCCGCAGGTGGAATGATGTTGCCGCCGACACCGAGTATCGGCTCGACCAGCACGCAGGCCACGCTGCCTGTGCTGGCATAGCGGATGAAATCGTCGATGCGCGATACGCACAGCATGCCGCACTGGTCGGGCGACTGCTTGTAGAAGCAGCGGGCGCAATAGGGAGCGGGAACCTGCACGCCGCCCGGAAAGACGTTCGGAAACGGCGTGCGGTGTGTGCTGAACCCCGACAGGCCGGTCATTGCGAAGGTCTGCCCGAGGTGGCTGCGGAACAGGGTGACGACATCCCGCTTGCCTGTGATGTGCTGGGCGATGCGGATCGCGCCTTCGTTGGCGGTGGAGCCGCCGGGTGAGCGCAGATGCGCGCGCGTCAGGTTCGCGGGCGAGATGGCCACCAGCGCCCGCGCCAGGGCATCCACCGCCGGCGCATTGAAGTTGGAGCTGGAAAACACCAGTTCGTCCATCTGCAGCTTGGCGGCTTCCACGACTTCGGGATGGTTGTGTCCGAGGATCAGGTTGAAGGTGCCCGAGACGCAATCCAGGTACTCCCTGCCCTCGTCGTCATGAAGCCGGAGTCCCCGTCCCCTGACCATGGAAATCGGACTGACCGGATAGTAGAACGGCGGATCCTGCAGCAGGGGCAGCAAGGCATTCATCACTGCTCCTCCAGCGCGGTGAGCTGCATGTCGACCCAGCGCGGCAGGTCGAAACCCCGCGCCCTCTTCCAGCGCCGTTCGGCCTTCTCCCTGCGCTCCTCCTGGCCTGCGGCGAACGCCGCCTGCAGCTTGTCGGCGAGCTCGGCGATATCGAAGGGATTGACCAGGTCCACCACGCCGGCCAGTGCTTCCGCCGCACCGGCGCGTTCGGACAGCAGCACCGTTGCATCGCGCCGGTTGAGCAGCGATGCCTCGAATACCGTCAGGTTCTGGCCGTCGATGGTGGAATTGAAGACCAGTACGTCGGCCTCCTGCAGGCAGCCCAGGGTATTGCCCACATCGTTCTCGCAAATCACGCGCACCAGCTCCGCGCCGAAGTGCTTGTTGGTCCTCTCGGCTTCCGCATGAAGCTGGGCCTGGTAGTCGCTGTTGGCCTGTACATAAAGACGATTGGGATTGCAGCGCACCAGCAGGCAGCCGCGCTCGCGCAGGGCGATGCTGTGTTCGCAGGCAAGCCGGAAGGCGGCGATGGCACGGGCTCCGTTCTTGATGGGGTCGGTGCGGCCGGAATGCAATATCAGGAAACGGCCGGCCACCCATGCCCGCAGATCGGCAGGCATTTCTCGCTCGCGGTAAT
Source organism: Noviherbaspirillum malthae (assembly GCF_015352985.1). GTDB lineage: Bacteria > Pseudomonadota > Gammaproteobacteria > Burkholderiales > Burkholderiaceae_D > Noviherbaspirillum > Noviherbaspirillum malthae. The sequence goes on from NZ_JACYXF010000087.1 coordinate 13,885, forward strand.
CGATCGCCTGCGGGCTGTAGCCGAGCGGCATGGCCGCAACCCGGGTGCGGCGGCCGGCGTATTCGACAAGCATCTCACCCGCATCTACTTTCGCCTCGGGCAGCAAGTCGCGCACGCACTCCAGGAAATTTCTTGCCCAGCGCTCGGCGAAGAAGCCGATGACGGAAGCGCCGAGCATGCCCTCGATCAATTCCCTGCGCATGAAGCCCGGCAGCATGCGCCAGTAGTCGGCAGAGGGCCAGGGAATATGGATGAACAGCAGGATGCGCTGCTCGGGGCTGACCTTCCTCAGCATGCCGGGCAGCACCGACAGCTGGTAATCATGTACCAGCACGGGTGCCTGCGGCGACTGTTCCAGCTGCAACGCCACGGCTTTGAGGAAGTCCTCGTTGAACAGCTTGTAATTTTGCCAGGCACGCCGGATGTCCGGACCAAAGCTTGGCGCATTCCAGCTGTCCCACAAGGTATTGTTGCAGGCCCAGAGCACGTCGGCAGTCATGATCTCCTGCATGTCGGCAAACACTTGCGCATCATGCTGCTGCATGTGAACGGTGATCGGGCGTTCGCTGGAGGTAAATGCCAGCTGCAGGCCTTGCGGATGGCGGTCGCGCACTTCCCTGTCTTCATCGGTCATTGCCGAGCACATCCAGTCGACGTCGAGCAGGCTGGCCATGTCCGCCACCACATTGGCGGTGCCGCCCGGCGCCAGCATGGCTTCCAGTTCGCCGTTCGCCTTGTTGCGGCTGTAGGTGAGCGGGGAGCGCTTGCTGACCAGAATGATGCGTTGCTTCGTCACGTTAGGTTTTTCCATAGGTGGTATCAGTGATGTCGGTAAAGACTTCAATCCTTGCTGATCAGAAGCTGCCCTTCCAGCAGAGGCTTGAGCTGCATGGCAATCTGCCCCGGCGAGCGGCATTGCACGTTCGGCCATTGCGAGAGCAGCGCGGAAAGGCGCCGGCTGGCGAGACAGGAATTGCGGGGCCGGCAAAAATAGCGCGAGGCTTCGGCGGTGACCGGATGGATCAGCGAGGCATCCAGTTCGTATTCCTGCGCGAGCAGACGAGCCCATTCAAGGCGGCTGATGCGCTGCGGACCCGCCACATGCAGCACGCCGTTCACCGACTGTTCGATGCAGCGGCAATAAATGTCGGCGGCATCCTCGACGTAGATGGGCGTATTCCACAAGGCCTCAGGCACGTCGAGAACTTCTCCCGCAGCCAGCCGCCGCAATGCGAGCGCAAAGAAATTGATCCAGCCGCGCTCAGCCTCTTCCCATCCGTAGACCAGGCTGGTCCGGGCAATCAGGAAATCGCTGCAGGATTGAGCGAGCACCTGTTCGGCGGCCAGCTTGGCACGGCCATAGGCATTGGCAGGCGCTGGCCGCGCATCTTCCGTATAGCTTTCCTGCCCGCCGTCGAACACATTGTCCGTCGACACCAGCAGCTTGTAGGCCTGCGGTGCCAGCCGGCAGGCGTTGCGCGCGATCACTGCATGGCTGCGCATGGCTTCATCCGGACTGTATTCGCAAAGCGAAATGTCAGAAGGCCCGTGTACCAGCACGATGGCATCGGGCTGCATGCGCCATAGCACGGCGGCAAACGCGTCGCGGTCGGCGGCATCCAGGCCCACCCATGCCAGGTCCGGCGATAGCGCTTCCGGCCGGTGGCGCGATGCGAGTGTGGCGCGGTGGCCGGCTCCGGCCAGCCTGGCGGCAAGGCAGCGGCCCACGAAACCCGCACCGATGATAAGAACCTCCATGATGACAAGAACTCCCTTTTCTTTTCGTGTTGGATAGTGACGTACCCTTGCAGATGCGCTTTGCCGGACCTGTCAAGTCAGTGCGTGTTTGTATGCATGTCGCGCGCTTCCCCGGCGAGGCGCCGCAGCGCCGTCTCGATAAGCCGGCCCGGCAGTTTCGCCCGGTCTTCGATGAACAGGCAGCGTCCGATTTCGATAGGGACGGGAAAATGCACCGCGCCGCCGCGATGCTGTTCCGCCTCGTCCAGCGCCGCCTCGCACAACGCCGGTGTGAGTTCCGGCGCATGGATGGGAAGTCCAGCCTGCAGCAACACGTCGACAAAGCGGTTGCGCTCGGAAGGGTCCATCATGCCGAGCGCCTCTGCTAGCGTGACGGTCAGTGCCATGTCGATCGCAACCGCTTCGCCGTGATGCATGCGGTAGCCGGTCGCGGCTTCGAGCGCGGGACTGAAGCAATGCCCCATGTCGACCAGGCGCTGGTAGGTCTGGTCTTCATACGGATTCTTCTGCAGCTCGTCGAGCATCGAGCGGGTGGAGCGCCAGATGATTTCGCGTCCGATTTCCCATGGATCGGAAAAGCGGCTCTCGATCAATGCCTGCTGATGCGCTTCGCACAGCCGGAACAGTTCGCGGTCCGTCACCAGCGCCATCTTCAATATCTCTGCCATGCCGTAGCGCACGCAGGCTTCCGGCAGCGTGTTGAGGAAGGCCGGATCGAGCAGGGCCTGGCTGGGCGGATTGAAGCAGCCGAAATAGTTTTTCTTGCTGCCGAGATTGACGCCGCCCTTGAGCCCGATGCCGGCGTCGACCAGGCCGATCAGCGTGGTGGGTACGCGCATGTGATCGATGCCGCGCCGTATCGCCGAGGCCGCCATCGCCACGACGTCGGTACAGACGCCGCCGCCGATGCCCACCAGCACGGACCTCCGATCCATCTTCGTGGCAAGCGCTTCGTTGCAAATGCGTTCGACGGAAGCAATGGTCTTGTTGCTCTCGCCTCCTTCGAGCACATGCACCGACATGTCGAGGTCGCATTGCCGTATCAGCTGTTCAAGCTGTCTGCCGTAATACTTGTACACCGTAGACGTGGTAACCGCCAGTGCCTTGCGGTTTGCCAGCAGCGCCGGCAGGATGGAGTCCTGCGGCGACAGGATGTCGGCAGTAAGATGCACGCCGTAGTCCTGGCGCTTCCGGCATTCCATCCGGATGCTGTACTGCGGCGCGGGCGCCGGCTGCTGGCGGCGGATCACGCCGCGATGCTGATGATGAACTTCGAACACGATAGCTGCTCCTCGTCTGTTTGGGTCAACATGCCTCGGCGGTGCCGCGCACAAGGCTGCAGGCGGAGATGGAACGTGCCGGCACGCCGACGACGACGAGGCGCAGTTCCCGTTCGCCGTGGTTGCGGAGACCATGCGTGCCGCCAGGCGGGTTGTGCGCGACATCGCCGGTGCCGACTTCGACCTGCCGGTCTTCTATGGTGAGAATTCCCTTGCCGCCGATGATGATATAAACCTCCTCGTCCTCGAAGCCATGGGTATGGCAGCCGATGCTGTGCCCTGGCGGTATGCACACCAGGTCGATCCAGTTGATGGCGGCGCTTCCGAGCACGCGCGCGAATGCGATAGTCTCGATGCCGCCGTGCGCGCACTCCCGCTTGAACACGGCGTCGGCAAACCGGTGGAGCCGCTCAGGCATGCTGTACCTCGCGCCGACGCTGTACCGGCCTCGTCGCCATGAAGTGACCGGCGCCTTCCAGTGCAACGGTATCGGGCTGGGATTCAATGCGGATGATGGCGTTCCAGTCCTGTCCCGTATCCCACGCGTACCGGCCGGCAAGATTTGCGATCAGCTCACGGTACTGTTCTCCGCAGGCGCCGGCGAAACCGCCCACGAGAACAATCTCTTCCAGGCCAAGGGAAAGATGCAGAAAGGCGAGCGCCCTGGCCAAGTGCGATGCCGATACCGTCATGACTTGCCTGGCCCAGGGATCGTTGTCGCGGAATGCTGCGACCAGCACGTCATTGCTCAGGCAGCCGCAGGTATCGCGGGCCAATCTGGCCGCAAGTGAATTGCCATAGGCAGCAGGATCGGCCGCCGCCATCTGGCGCGCAACGCGCAGCGTGCCGCGGCCGGAAGCCACTGCGCCGAGATGAAGGCTGCCGCCGCAATCGCAGGCGAGATCGCCGGCAATCGGTTCCTCGATACTGAAGTGTCCGATCTCTCCGCCCCGCCCGTTCGGTCCGGTACGCGGTTTCCCATCGAGGAACACCTTGAGACCGATGCCCGATCCGATGGTGACGATGGCGAAATCCCGTCCGCCCTGGGCCACCCGGTAATAACCGGCAGCGCTGACGTCGTTGAGCATGGCGACCGGCACCTCCGGCCACAGGGCCTGCAGCTTGTCCTGAAGACGGAAGCCGCCTTTATCGCGCGGGCCGAGTACGGTGGGCATCCGCCACAGCGTACCGTCCGGCGCCATCGGCGACGGCAGTGCGGCGCAGACGCCGGCCAGCTGACACTCTCCGCATAGGGCGTCCGCTTCTTCCTTCAGCACTTCCAGCATGTGCTCGACGATGGCGTCGGCCGAAGCGGTTTCCTGACTCAAAAAGTTCGGCGTGCAGGTTTTTCGGAAGCGCTCCAGGCGGCGGTGCTCTTCGTTATAGAGCCCTGTTCGGATACTTGTGCCCCCGATATCGAACACAAGATAAAACTTTCCATGTCGCATCAGCATTGCATCCTCCGCTGTTATCCAAACCGCTTTGAAAACATGTTAGCGGAATCAAAGCGGTTTGAACTATTGCTTTAGCGTCAATTTGAGCGAGGTCAAGCGAAAGGGAACGGGCTGGAACAAGGCTGGAGTTCAAGTCTGGAAAAGCTTTGGAAGGCGGCAGCCGTCCATCTTTGCGGCGTGCCACACCGGCAAAAACCCTTGCCTACTGGAAGGTCAAGACAAGGTCGGTGGGTCTTCCGGTTCATCCTTGATTCGTACCTCCGCTTCACTGGCAACTCCGGTGCCAGACTGATCGAGCCTGTATGCTGATCCATAGTAGGCCTTGAGCTGCTTCCCCGGCCCCACCGGCCGGATTTGCAGGCCGAAGACCAGTTTCATTCTGTACGGATTCCCGTCCCTGTCTCTGAGACCGACTTCAGCCGGGGCGAATATAACATTGCACTTATGTAGATCGCTGCGGACGATACCGCTCACCTGCATATCCACTCCCGTATTGATACATCGCATCTGGTTGCCGAATCCGAGTGTAGCCAGCGTGTTCTTATCCGTGTTGGCTCTCATATTCGCGATGCCGTCGGAAGCCAGGTACTGCTCGCCGAGTGTCTTGCCTAGCGTGGCTAGATAGGTTTCTCTTCCCTTTTCATCCAGGTCGAGCCCGGAGAATATGCCGACAATGTTGCCATAGGCGGCCAGCGGTTGCGCCTCGATGGCGTAATCGTCAAGCAGCACGCCGTACTGTGGATTTTCGCCATCGCCGACGAGCGCATCGGCCTCTTCTTCAGAATCGCAGTTTTCCCGTGCCAGCCTCGCAACCCGCTGGTTCGCGTAACAGTCGGGCACATCGTTGTTCCTGACGGCCTCGAGGTACCTTTTGATTTCAGCCTCGATGACTCTTTTGAATTCGGAGGACTGCATCATTTTCGGCGGTCTGGCATCCACACCCGATTGAACCAGAGCGGAATTGATATGAGGCAGTTCGTTCCTGTAAAGCTTATGCAGGTAATCGATGCCCTTTACCGTCGCCTTGCCGATTTCCACTCGACTGTCGCAGCGGGTTGGTTCTGCGGGATCGCTGAATGCCGGATGAACCCGTCCGAAATGATTGACGTCGCCCCATGGCCATCTCTTGTTATGGTCGCCACGGAACTGGTAGGGCTCCTTCTGGTGCAGGGTCGGCAGCTTTTCAAGCGACCAGATACCTGTCTCTTCGTCGCCGGCATCGACTATCGGGACGGATCGGAAGACATTCCATGTTGTATGCACCTCGCTGGCTTCATGCTCCTGAAATTCCAATGCGGCCCGATCCTCTGCTGGGCGCATGTCAGCAGGCTCGGCCTTCGTTGCGAGCCTTGCTCTGTAGGCAACGATACCTGGCATGCTCATCAACTTGCCCAGATAAGTCTTGCGCTGACTTGCTGCTTTGTCATTAGCCTTACCGATAAAATTCTCGACGAGGCGAAATTGTTTATCCATGCCTGCTTCAAGAAAATCTTTATCGCTGATTCCGTTAAAAATCGGAACCAGAGCCAAGATACTTTTTATTACGCGGTTTCTATCTCCCTCGTCTTTACTAAAAGCTGTTGATGCACCGCTTCCATCGCCTTTCATTGCTTCATCGATTGGAAGCGGAAAATGACTGGCCCGATACTGGGTAAGCATGTGCACTACATAGCCATTCGATCCCTCCTGGTTATCATAAAGCACCTTGAGTAATGAAGTCATCGCTTTATAGCCCTTGCTGGCATTGAGGAATACATATGGATCAAGATTGTGATGCCCCATAAAGACATCCACTGCCGCAAGCGTTCCGCTCAGGGTTGGACTTTCAATTTCCTTCGCCAGTACAGACTGCGCAGGAAGAGGAGGAAAACAAATCTGACGAAACGTGGATAAGCCAATATGACCATCGCGTCGCTTCGTCTCTCCATTTAGTCTCATGATTCGAGCCCGCACGTCGTAGAGATTCCGGAAGTCTGCGAGACTTTTCTCAATTTCCTGTTCTGACTTGAAATGGCTTATGCCGTCCAGGGATTTCACCTTTGCACCGTTATTTGCAATGAGATGACTCGCGCTATCAAGATCTGCCCGTGGCGCCCGCGATTTGAATCTGTCCACTTCAAGTTTCTTGTCTTGGTCCGACTTTCCATTGAATGCCTCAATATAATCTTCAATAGTCGCACTCGCTCCCGCTGCAACGGCCTTCTCGGCATGTGCAAGCAATACATACAGACTCGACGGATTCCTGTACGGCGTGGGCAATGCTTTTAACGCGGTTGGCACATAGTCATGACATGATATGTGCGGATATCCTTCTGCATGATCTGTCGAACCAGATAGCGTATCGACCAATTGCCGACGTTTTCCGGGACGATTGTGTTTATCCAGTCCAGCCCCGCTAGCGCTCCGTTTCAAGCTGGCGCGCAATTGTTCCGCTATTGCATTACTGCCAGTACCCGCGCCCGGCAAGCTGCTCGGACCCGCTTCCGGCGTGGCCGAACCGTGCGGTGATGCGGGTCGTGGCGACGGCTCGCGACTTCCGGCCGGTGAAGCCGGCAGCGAGGACAGCGACGAAGATAAAGAGGTCAGGCTGGAGCTTCTCACTATTTTCTTTCAGTGGGATGCCTGAATACGCAAGTCGCGGTCGCAGGCACGAAGATTGAAGAACCCGGGTGAGTGGCAGATGCTGCCTTATAGTTCCATCCTGACAGGAAAATTCCATGCACCTGCCAGGCTCTCTTGTGGATTCGTCAGAACGGGCGCTGGAAATCGTAAGAAGCCTGTGGAGTTGCCCCTATTAAATCGGACACCCTGCGGCTAATTGGGCGCGGATGAATTCCCGTGGGGACTTCATTTTTAAGCCCTTGTGCGGGTGCGACTCATTGTAATCGTCGAACCAGCGATCCAGTT
>NZ_JACYXF010000088.1 GCF_015352985.1 Noviherbaspirillum malthae
GGCACGGACTCGGGAGGCGCTCGATGCAGCGTTAAAGGAAGCGATCAACTGCATCACCGCCAACGACGCAAAAGGATGGTTTAATCATTGTGGCTATCCCCTACATTGATTCGCAAGCCGCTGTAGAGCCTCATGTGTCTCCCGTTGATACCCGCCTGCGCGAAATGGTGCTTGCCGACTTGCGAGAATCTGTGGCAAAGGCGGTGGCGTCACGTCCCTCCGATCATGCTCTAGGCTATCTTCAAGGAAAGGTGATTGCTTTCGCACTGTCGGGAGTCATCACCAAAGGCGAGTTCCATGACTTACACGACGAGCTAGAGCGTGTCGGCCTGTCGTCGCGCATGCCTGGCTGGGATCGATATGACGACACGTAACGTTTCGGACGCGATGATTGCGGCGTTAGCTGATGTGTCGCCGGACGCTGACTTTTTCGAACGACGCGACGCGCTAGGCAATGCTTGGTTTAGCGTGTTATGGGCGCCGGAATTTGCGAATGTCATGCTGGCGCCGTATCAAATGGCGATCGCGGCTGAGTATGTGGAAGGGAAAATTTCGCTTGCGGAATTCCGCGCTTCGATAGCGTCATGGCCAACATTCCTTGAGCCGGATGAACCGCTTCCGTTGCCGGCGATAATTTACCGTCGGAGGAATGATGCTGTTGAGTGACAGGGGTTCGTAGAGTGGACAAGGGTGAGCGGGAAATTCGATTGCGCGATGTGGCGTCAAGCCTTGGTTCCACTCGGGACGATGTGCGCGGTTTTGAGTTGCCTGACTATGTCGCGATGCTAGCGGAGATGTATGTCGATGACGCTATCGACATTTGGGATATGGGGAATGAGGCTCGGCGGTGGGTCTATGACGGTTTGCGGAGGGGCTGACGATGGCCGATGATTGGTATTCGGACGATACGCCGGAGCAGGCAGAAAGGCGTGAAGCGTTTCGCGTCATGGATGGGATTATGCGGTTGAGCGATGGTGCCCCTTACGACGCGGAGTTTTACGCTATACGAGAGTCGGTGATAAAAGGCACGACGAGCACTGATGAGGCTATCGCGTATCTGACCCAGCAGGCTAAGGCTGCAGCTAAGGCGGGTAATAGCTGACCGAATCGAATGGAAAGTCCCGTGAAGATGCGAACCAGGCGCCGCGCCTATGCTTGTGAAGCGCGGCATTTTCAAGCGGTACTTTGGTCGCGGTGGAAGCGCACGATCCTGTCCGGCCTGCCGCACGACGTGATCCAAACGCTCGTCGACAAGGGTCGTTCCGACTGGTGGATCGCGGGTTGGGCCACCCAGCCATGTCCGTGGGTAAAGGGCTGGCCTCCGCCGGTCAAGATGAGAAATACTGACAGTATTCGCTTTGCGGCATCATGCGTATGCGCGGCGTCGGACGACCGCTGCGAGCCGGCAATTGAAGCTGTATTGGACGGGTGGGTTGATTAACGGTGCCATTTGGGCTGGAGTGTAGAAACCTACGCTATTACGGCGTAAATGCGTAGGAATCTACACCTGAGGGAGGGCCCAAAACACCTAAAAAACCTTGGTTGAAACATTACCTTCGATAATTGAGATTATCTCGTGTGATATACGCCGCTGCCACGGCCAGCGGGAAATAGCGCGAACGCACGCGGGCTGCTATGCAGACAAGGGGAGCACAGAGATCGACGCACTGCGGGGCTTCTCGCGCGTCGGCGCAACCTTCACGGGTTTGCTAACCCGTGGAAAGCTACGGCTTTTTTGGTGGGTCGTCGCCGTAGAAAAGCCGCTCGAAATCATTGTCGTCGGCATCGAAGTTGGGCGCGACCTTGACACGGCCCTTCATGCTGCCAAAGACACGCCTGGGGCGCATCGGCATCAGCCGCACGCGGCGCCCATCGGCGGTGATGATCACGATATGCTCGCCCGCCAGTGCGGCGTCGATCAGTTCGCCCAATTTGTTCGCGGCTTCGTCGGCAGGGTAGTCAGGCATCACTGTATCGTCGGTGTGGAAGCTGGGGCAGAGCGCTTCTGCTTCTTTCTGTTGTACTTGCGCAGTCGGAGTTTAGCAGATGCTTCGTGTACGCGGCGATGTCCTCGTCGCAAGTGACCAGTTCCAGATCCTCAACTACCGACTGCACGATCCGCATGCGGTCTAACGGGTCGCAATGGTAAACGCCCTTTCTCGGGATCGGCAGCATCTTCAGGTTCAGAGGGTGATCCAGTGCGATGGGAAGCAGCTTGAAGCCGTTCGCCTCCACTTGCTGGGCTGCCGCCGCTGCCGTCACATCGATCCTAGAATCGTTATCTACTAGATTGGATGGCAAAACGTTCTTGATGGCCCAGATAAAGGTGTGCGTGTCGAGCAGTAACCTTCCTGCCATTAACCCCTACCTTCAAACATATCAGCCATCTCTTCGGACGAGTCGAAATCCGGGGTCGCCATGATCATGCAATTGAACTGGCCGATGCGACGCTTGCGCACTGGACCGGCTTCGACGTCGCCGACTTAGCTGCTGGCCTGCACGCCCGCAGGTGAGGTCTTGACGTTCTGGTGCTGCACGCCGCGCGGGTACGCGCTGCACATTCTCTGCCATGCCGGTCGCGGAAGGACGGTGCGCGAATCCGAGCCAAGCCTGATCTGCGATACAGGCCCAGCCATCTACCGGCGATGCTCTGCCGGCTGCGCGCTGCAGTATATGGAAATCGCCTTCACCAACACCGCCATTCTTGAGCCTCGCATGCCTACCGGCCGTCCTGCTTTTCCTAGGCCCTGGCGCAATGATGACCCAAAACTGGATCATCTTTTTCAGCTGCATCGTAGCCCCTTCCGGCGGCCGTAGTGCTATCGTCAATGTGTCATCCACACGCCGGAGCGCCCTATGCGCAAAGAACCCCAGCAGCCCCAACATGCGATTTGCGAGCCAAGCAAAGTCGATGAGACGATCACGCGCTTGGCCCGGTTGTTCAAAGTGAATCCGCCCGCCTTCTACGTGGTGCACCACGACGACGGCACTCATATGCCACACGTTCACATTGTGCCGACGCAGCGGCGCTGATACCGCACGTTTACGTTTTTCGTTGTAGTGAATCACTCAGACGAAAAACCAAAACAGGCCTATCAATAAACCCTTGATTTGCTGGAGAATTTCCCCCGATATGTGATTTCCCATGTCGGATGGCCACAAGTTCACTGCAACGAAAAACGCGCGGTGTTGCATGCAACAGGGGGTCAATCTATGTCTGCGGCATCAAAAAACAGTCCGCCTGATGCGGTTATGGAGAGTATTCGCGACTGGACCGGAGTGCTCTCCGAGGGAGGCGCCGATCCAGAAACGGCTCGGTCGTATGTGCTCGATGCACTCAGCATCGCAGTCCGCTGGCGCGCCATGACTGAGCCAGCCTTGATCCCCGCACGTGATCCCGAAAAAGCAGCTGAGTACCGATGTCTTGTGTTCGAGCATCAAGCCGAAATGGTTGTTAAGCTTCTCTTGTATCCTGGCCTGGACCTCGAGCCGCGTCACCACGCTCTCATCGTTGCGCAAGCGAAAATAATTCTTCGATGGCTGGCCGAACGTAGATTGTAACGCGCGCATCGCGCCAACTGGCGCTGCTACCGCGCCGGCCGGCGTGGAATTCGCCCCACATGGCTACTTCGGCTTAACTTTTTCCCCCGCATTGATTGACGGTGTAGGCTCAAGAAACTTGTAGCTCGGCGTGCGTTGCTGGCGCGGGTTCAATTCCGCCCGGAGTTTTTCATACCGGTCGTTGAATTCCTTGCTGGCGAACTTCACCGCCATGCCGCGCTCGGCGGCTACTCTCACCACACATTCATTGAACGCATCGTCGCCTAGCGGATCGAAATGCCCGTTTCCGAACCGTTTTTGGGCCAACAGCAGCGCCAGCTCGATGGTGTCGTCGGACTGCTCCATGACCCAGATCGCATCGGCGCAATCGCGCAAAATCTCCCGGTTGAAAGCGTCGAAATAGGAAACGTCGCCGTTGCGCCGCACCTGATACTTCAGGTTCTCCGTCGGATCGATGAGCGCAACAGTAGTGCTGACTCCGATGATCACAATGGCATTCACGCGCAGCTTGCTCCTGCTCTCTTGCTCAATACGCTGGCGCCGCAGCTCGAGTAGCGCTTCCAGGTCGCCGGCCTGCGCGCGCTCCATGAGGAACCCGCGATACACGGCCAGCGCCGGATCGGTCCGGTCAAGCCCGGCCAAGCGCTCGCGTGCCGCACGAATTTCCGCCTGCAGCCGCTTTTCCTCTCTGGTCGCCTGCATTTTCAGGATCGAGCGCTGCGCCTTGAAATCCGTGTAATTCAGTCTTTGCCGGCGTAGACGCTCCATCTCCGCTTTATGCCGCCGGCGCAATGCGCGTAACGCGTCCGTGGCGGCGCGTATCGCCGCACGCTCAGTTGGTCGCTGGTCGGCGCGCTGGGTGCGGCGCGCTTGCTGGTAACGGCGCCACATCGTCGGGTTAGGCGGCGGTGGCGTGATCGGGGCCCGCTTTTGCAGGTTTTGCAGCGTGTAGACGCCTTGAAGATAGCGCGAAGCCTCAGGCCAGGATTGCCTCATATGGCGCGTAAGCAGATCGGCCACATTCGTGTTCTGTGTCGAGTTCCGATGCCGGATCCGCGGCATGCCGTCTTTGAAATGCGAACCGTCCGTGATGATGTAATCCTCTGGCCGCACGCCATAGTCCTGCGCCAGCTGCGCAAGAAAGAAATTCGGGTCCAGACGGCGCTTGATTTCGTTCATTAATGCGCGCTGGCCTTCCTCGGCACTGGCGCGCGCATCGAGGTGATCACGTATCAGCTGCTCGGCGTAATTGTCCGCCGCCCTGCCGGTGCGTTCGTTGACTACTCGTCCGGTTCGCCCGGCAGGTGGTGCGAATCGCACTGCTCCATCGGAATCGGCGCGTCCCGGTCGTCCCACGTCACTACCAGAAGGTCCTTGCAGAACGCCTTCACCCCCTCCGGCGTGGCGGTCCACACCGCGTGCGTGCAGGCTTGGCATAGTGCGAATACCTGGGGTCGCCTCTCCGCAGGCAAATTTCGCAAGGTGCGACTTGTCAGCGGCAGCTCGGGCGGTTGCATCGGCGCATGCGTGGGTTCCGGCGTCTGGGTCGGTGGGCTTGCGCCGCCCTGCTCTTGTGTCGGCTTGTCCATAGTTCTCCCCTTTGTCGTATTTCCGATAAAACTCCTGTTCCAACTGCCCTAATAGCACCAGTTTCAGTTCGCTGTCCGCGGCTTTGTATTCCGCATATTCTTCCTTGCGCCCGCTATTGAGCAGCTTGACCTCGCGCGAGCGGCGCAACACCCAATCCTCCACCAGGTCATCAAGCTCATCATTCGTGCGCTTGCCGACGCCGACCTGACCGGCGGGCTTGCGGTCGAACTTTGGCGTGGCGCCCATACAGTCCCGGAATACGCCACTGGACAAATTCACCCACGTGTCGAAGCCCGGCGGACGGATGGCAATGTATTCCCTCTCCGGCCCTTTGCCCTGGTTGCGCACGCGGACCTCGCCGTACTCTTTCGCGAGCGCAATCAACCCCCTTTGATCGACTATCTGGCGCTCGATGACGGCCGCCTCCAGCACCTCCTTGACCTGCTTGAAAGATCCTTTTTTAAACTCCGTGACGTGATCGCGCCCGATGATATCCGCCTTGGTTGTAGAGTCGCTGCGCGGCCGGTCTTTCGGCGACACCAACTTGTAATCCCGGTTGATCGACTCCTGCAGCGCATCGAGCCAAATTGTGTTTTGCATCACGCGCCCCATCGGGTTTAGGGCCTTGCCAGACAGAAGGTTGACATTCGGGATGACCAAGTGAATATGGTCCAGCCGGTCGACATGTTCGCCTGTTGTCTCGTGTACATAGCTCTTGATTTTCGCGTAGTGCGCTTCGGCATAAAACAGATATTCGTCAGGCCGGTAAGCGGCCATCAAGTCCGCAACGTACCGGTCCACGATCTCTTTCATGGTCTGTTTGGGAGTGTCTTTTTCACTGAACGAGAGGGTCAGATGCATATACGTTTCCCCATTGTGTTCAATGCTCTTGATGAGTTTGCGCGTCGCTTCAATGTCGCCAGCCAGCGGCACGCGCTCATCGAGCTCATCCCTGGTGTACGGCCGCCCCGCTTTTTTGCCGTGCTCGAGATACTCGATGATCCCATCGTCGCCACCGCCCTGGCGAACGATCACGGGGGCAACCTCGACACCATGACGCGATTCAGAATGGCGAGCTGTTCGGCCACGGCCGCATAGGTTTTATCGGAGCAGCGGTCGTTCAAATGGTCGTAGTGGACCCGTTTGGCTAGCTGATTCGTGTTGTTGGCCACGGAAGCAAACAGCCTATACATGTCCCTGGTGAGCTCTTTCATCTTCGCCGGCACAGGTGGCACCGGCTTGATGACGACCTTGTCATTGTCGAACGCCGCTTGAAGCGTCTCGCGGATGAAGCGCGACGCCGACATGCCGCCCGCCTTGCATGCGGCCTTTACCTGATCGTGCAGCGGCTTTGGCAGCCGGCACGCGACCACGGGGGATACGTCGTCTATGTCGCCGTCCGTCGGCGGCGCTGTAAGCAGTTGGCTCATCGATGCCTCCATCGCATACATAAAGGAACGTGCGTCAGCACGGGCGGGAGTTTCTAAGAGGGGCCGCCGCCCCTCTTAGGCACCAGTTTGTAAAGGTTGACGCTAGTCAACGTTTACAAACTCGTCGTGCCTCAGGAATGTCTTTTCTTGTGCCGTAGGAAATAAGTTACCACTGCAGTAGAAGCACAGGGCGCTAAAAGTCTTGCAACAACCATGCTGGCGAGCCAGGTGGCGTATTGGTGGTGCTGGGCTTACCGATCGCAGCCAGGCGCGCTATGGCCGACGAACCGCTCGCGCACGAATGCGAAAGGCCTTAGCGGCTCTTGAATGCGTTAGTAACAGGTGGCGTGATTACCGCGCCGGTTGGTGCGGATTCCACGCCGCGCGGTACGGACCTTGCCTTTATAGCGACTTAGGATAAAACAAATACATTGATACCCAGAAAGGAAAGCACATGCGGAGCGCAATGAGCCAGGGCGGAATGCGGGCGAAACTTCGTTATATGTTTGGGGAATGCATAGGCCATTATCCGTTTCGCCTGAACTTGGACAAGCTGCATGATATCCAAGCGATCCTGCACCATTTTCATATTCCGGCAATGGCGCTGAAACTGGACCGGCCGTCCAACAGCAACCATAACAGAGTGATCCATGCATGTTGCGCCGACGCTTGGTGTTCCTGATAGCGTCCGCGTGTCCGAGCCTGGCGAAATCGTCTACGTTATCGTCGGGAACAATATCGAGCCGGAGGAAATAATACGGCTGGTGTCCTCAGCGGAGGTCTGGCCGACAAAACAACTTCCCTCTGCACGTGCACATCAGATGAGCGCAAGTACCTTCCGAACGATCGTCCAAGACGCCTTCAAAGATCAGCAGCCGCCAACTCCGCCGCACTGATACGGCTTGTTCTAGGCAGCGCCCGTGTCTCACACCGTAGCTCTTATGGCCATTCTCGGCGGCTGCTAAGGGCTTTCCGTTACGCGCCAAGAAGTTCGATCCGAAGCGCTCTGCCTGGCGGCGCTGCGCTAGCTCGGTCATCATCTCGCGAGTCGATGGGTTTTTCATGATCCGCCCTCGGCTCTGCGAGCTGGCGCAATCGGCCGTTGATTGAAGGTTCGGTAGTGGTAAGGTAGCCGTAGTCCGCCGCTATCTCTCCATGTAGACCTCACTCAACGCAAGCATCAAACAGCGCCAGGTTCTCAGCAAGCAGCTGGTCAATGCGAACCCAATTCCCGCTCGCCCCTGCGTGGTGTAGTTTGGTTGTTGTCTTTTTCATGACTCCATCGTACCGGTTTGCGGTATGCGTCACTTCACCAGGTCGCTTTTCAATACGGGAGTAAAGCCATTGCATGGCGCCGATATCGCATGCGCTCACACAATCTCTGTTAAACGCGGTTCGTTCCGATCCACATTTTTTTGATAACGATTACACATATTATGTGAGCGCATACGTGTGGCATTGCGGCATACGCTTGGTGCACGTATTTCCAAAAATGGATAGACCATAACTGCGCCTCAGGGACAAAGGCATGGAGCACACAAGAATGAGAACATTCGTCCAGCTTCAAAGCGGCGCTGTTGGCACGACTGGCGCCGCCGTAGCCGTCGGTGACATTGCCGTAGTCCTAGTCAGCCTGCCCGGCATTGATCATCGCAACAGCACAATCACGTTCGGCGACGTCGCGGAGATTTTGGATAGGACAGGATACTGGCCACGCCAGGCAGCGTATTTTCGCCAAGTATCAATGCGAGCAAGGCAAACGGAACAACAGAATGCCTCCACAAAACCCACAGCCTAGGCCTGCAGCATACTAACCGCCAGATGACATACGCGCATTGCGTGAGGTATGCGGCCTGGCACAAACCGCAGCTGGCGCCCTGCTGCACGCTCGCAGGACGTGGCAGCAATGGGACTCAGGCGATCATGCAATACACCCACCTTTGGGAGCTTTTTAATCGAGTCAGCGCAGCTAGGCTAAAGAGAGACGAATGGAAACCGAAAACAAACCCTTCGCGGAGTGGACCGACGCCGAAAGACAGCAGCGTTTGGACGATCTGCATGCATTGTATGGCCCCGAACATCCCGCCGTGATCTATGCGAGCAGCACCAGCGTTCGCATCGACGTGAAGAATCGGGCCGATTTCGATGTTATCCCGCGCCCAAAGTACCCTGCGGCGCGCGGCTGGATGAAAACTGTGGCTGACTATACGCCGGTTCGCCATGAGCCGTATATGGTGGTTTTCAAATACGAGGTAACGGACCCAGCGGAATTGGCGGAAATCGAAGTTCTGCTCGCCACGCAACGGGCGGAGCGCCAGCGTATGTCCTACGAGGCGGACCAGTTGCGTTCCAGTATTTGCAAGTCGAAGTCCGAAGACAAGTAAAGAAACCGCGCCGGCGCGGCCGGGCATCCCAATGGAGACCGCAATGACCGAGAGCACGACGATTACTTACCCGCTTCAAGAAAAGGGCGACCGCGTCCCGACCCTTTTCCGGGCAACAGTCTACTCTACCGTGGCGCGCTTGGACGATCACAGCCCGAACGAAACAATGGCGTATATCGACGCACTGGACCGGGATGACGCGGCGCGACGCATGAAACAAATGCTGGCGGCGCTGTGGCATGTGCCGGCGGAGTCGGTCGAGATCCACAACTTGAGGGGTGAATCGGAACTACGGCTAAACTCGACTCACCGTGATGGCGCGGATCTGCGCCTTTTCGAAATTGGTTGGGGATCCGAGAAGGGGCCGCTCTACCCTCGCGCCGACGAACTGCCGTATCTGCTTGTCCGGCCGGAAACAATGAAGCGACTCATGGCGGCATGGACCATGCATCCCCGGAAACGCATGGCGCAACCCTGCCGAAACTTAACGGCGTAGCCCATATTTTGATCGTGCTTATGTGTCTTGATGGCAACGTTCAAGGCCCTTCGGTCAAAATACAAGCGCTTTCATGTCAAAACCGCTGCGAGCATGTCATGGACGCGATCAAAGCGAGGGTCGAGCCGATGAACCGAACCAATCTGGCCGGCGGCCCGTCGCGCCTGCTAATACTCTCAACGGAAAGCGTAGCGGTATCAAACAGTTATTGGCTACCACGACGGACGTATGGTCGTGAACGCCAATTGGGATATTTCCTTGCAATATCTTTAGCCATGTCATGCTTTCAAAGGCGTCTGCCGTGTCAATTACTCCCTCGGACGTGGCATCGACCACAATGCTAACGCTGTACCGTTAGTTCGTTTTTAATCGCCGTGCACTGCGCTCTTGTCACCATTGGTTCTTCATGCCCAGCGTGGCAATTGATTGCGGAGAAACCAAGCCTCGCCTAAGTCCCCGCGACTTACGAGATGTTGCGCGCTGATTCACATAGCTGACGAGAGTGCTGAAATCTCAAGTGTCGATTTCAAGCGCTTCGCATGTTTCAGCGTCGGTCGTGGATTAGACGAGCGTCAACGATTTCTGGATTTCAGGAACAAGTGTCATTGCCACCCTCGGTAAAGCTTCCGCCAACAACTCAACACTTGCGGCCTCCATCCATTCGGGCGGTTAGCTCATTAACCGTATCGCCTGCCTACGTATGTATGCGCTGCAGCAGCCCGGCACTAAAATTTCATTAATCATCCGGCGGGCCGCATGCCCTGCAGTTGACCTAAGCCAGCGCAGCGGTCCCGCGCTTTCTGCTCTCCCCGTCGATTAGCGCTCTCCCCGTGTCATACGCCGTTGCGCTTGCCAATAGTGAATCGCATCATGATTTCCAGAATTTCGCCAGCGAAACCATATCGGCGCGCGTAAGACTCTGCGCAGTGCAGCGTAGGACGTACTGCGTGAATCCTGCCATGCCGTCGCCAATGACGGTAGGCGGCTCGATACTGATCTCGCATTGATGACAGCCGATCTTGCCAGGATGCTCGATGGTCTGCTCAACGCGCTGGGGGGAAAATCTGCCAGAAATAGGCCAACCGGACATTGACGACTTTCCCCAGCCCGACGCCGGGCAGCAGGAAAAACAGGCTAAGGAAACATAACAGACCGCGACGGTTGCTACGACCGTCCCTCGCTATCGACCCCTGCAGTGGTGCAAAAAGGCTTGGGTAAAGTGTTCGCGGATGGAACTGAGATTCTGTACAAATTCGCAAAGTGCATTCTAATCTGCGATCCGGTGGGCAAATACTGTCAGCACAGCGTTCCGGTTGGGTATGATCATAAGTGTCAGAGAAGTAATCTCAACGGATATGATCATGTTGATATTACGCAACACCCCCAACGCGAGACGCAATCATCGCCGCGATCGTGACCACCGGCTCGATGGGTGCTGCTGCGTTGGCGGAATTCCTGCGGAGGAGTTATGCATTCATTGTTTGGGCCGTTCGCCAAGCACGGCGGCTGCTAGGACGACTTGGCATTTGGGTGCTCACTTACCGCAAGACTCTAGGACGTGTAAAACGCGATAGGTTGATATTTTGATATCGAAATAATGGGGATACAAGCCTGCTTTTCAAGGAATTAACGGAAAACCGGCGGCGATACCCAAGAAAACGTCATTCGCATCACGGACCGGAAGATAAAGAATCCTAGGAAAATTTAAATGAAACGGCACTTTTTTCTACCGACGGTGCTCAAAAAGTTCTAAAGGTTGGTACACTGTTATATAGAAGTTCACCACTTGGGAGAAGCAATGAGTACCGCCAGAAAGGTTCCGAAAATAAAACCCCGTCACGCGATAGCGCTGACGGGGTTCGATGGCACTCCCAAGGTTTTCCGCGACCGCTGCAACAAGGTTCTTGGCGGTGACAAAACCCCGGAGAAGCCGTATCAGCACCGTGATTACACTCCGGCTGAAATTCGTCTGATCCGGCTGTACTTGCTCTCTCTGGCGGGCGCTGTTGCCTATCCGGGTATGCCTCCGGTCATTAACGTCAGGATGTCCAAGGGCGGCGTCGGCAAGACCACCTTAGCTACAAACCTTGCGGTCTGTCTCGCCCACTTGGGGTATCGCTGCCTGTTTATCGACGGCGACCCGCAATCGTCAGCCACTGATGTGTTCGGCGTGGACTGGACCACCCAGAAGATCACGCATATCTCGGAAGTGATGAGCCGGGTCGGCAAAGGCCCGTCAGGCATTCAGAATGCCATCATTCCGATTTACCCCGATGGCATGCTGGATCTCGTTGCCGCCGACATTACCATGGAAAACGAGAACTGGTTGCTCAATGCAATGTCGCGGGAATATGCATTTCAGCGGTTACTGGACGCGGAAACCGAGTTTTTTAGTCAATATGACGTAATCATCATTGACTCGGCACCCGGCGCCTCGTTTCTCACCACAAGTTTCATGATGGCATCGAAAAAGCTGCTTTCGGTCGTCACGCCCGAACCCAAGCCAGTAGCTGCTCTTGATGTGCTGGCGAGCTCGATCGCGGAGATCAACTACAACTTCCCGAATCGGGCGATCGGCCCGCTCGGCACTCACGTTGTGGTCAACCGCTTTGACCAGACAAAGAAACCCCACGTGGAATTGCTGAGCACGATTGCGAGCAAATGCCAAGGCATGCTCAGCGACGTAATCGTTCGCCAGCATGTCGGCTTTCTCAAGGAAAACAAGGACGATCCAGAGCACTGCGGGCCGTTGTTTGAGAATGATCTTGGTGCCCCTGGCAGCCGTGACGTTCTTGATCTGGCCCGCGAGCTGGTCAAGGTGTTTGACATACGCCTCGCCGGGCACCAAGCGGAAGCAGTTCTTGGAATGAGGATCGCAGCATGACAAAGCCAGGATTCAAGTTCTCCGGGATGATCAATTCCGGCACGGTCAAACCACCGGAGAATGCTACTCCAAGCCTGATTCAACAGGCGGTACAAGCGGTCTCGCCGGCGCCGGAGGATGTCGTTGTGCCTCCCGCGCCCGCCGCTGCAGCTATTGTGCAATCACCCTCGGCCGCAGCGAACGAGCCAGCACCGCCGCAAGGCACGCAGGCCGTCGAGTTGCAGCTGGATATGATTGACGTGAGTCCGAACCAGCCGCGCGTCTACTCGGATGACGAGGAATTGAAGGCGTTGACGGAGAGTATTGCCATGACCGGCGTTCGCTTTCCAATCTCGGTTCGGATCCTTGAATCGGGTCGTTTCGAAATTCTCGCCGGCCATCGTCGCTTTGCCGCTGCAATTGAGGCGAGCAAGAAAACGGGCAAGAAAACCATCCCCGCGTACGTACATATTCGAGACGCGCATGATGCCTTGCTCGACACGATCACGGAGAACGAGAACCGTGTCAACCTGACAGATTACGAGCGCGCCCTTGCTTTACAAAAGCTCGCCGCCGCCGGCCTGAAGCAAATGCAGATGATCGCAATTTTGGGCGTCAGCCAGGCGACCGTGTCTCTGTGCTTAAACATGCTGGAACTGCCGGCATCGATTCAAGCCGTAATTGCGCGCAATCCAAAGCGTTTTAGCAGCGGGACCGCTAAGGTAGCGCGGGAGCTGTTGAAGAAATATCCGGGTGAGCTTGGAGAAAAAGCCTTACTCACCGTTGTAAGCGACATTGTTGACGGCAAATTATTGCAACAACAGTTACGTAGCTCGGTAGAATTTTTGATTACCCCCCCGCCTGCCGGGCCCGCTGTCACGACAAGCTCAACGCCAAGACTTGTTATCAGCGACGCGGGAGCTGCCGTTTTTTCGACGCATGCCAAACCCAAAGATCGCACGATCCTGGTGAAGTGCGAAGACAAACGGTTGGATGTGGAAGAAGTCGAACGGATTATCCGTGACGCTTTGCAAAAAGCGGTACGGGAAAAGGAAGAAAACCCAAAGAATCAACAGCTTACTAGTGATTCTTAATGTGATTTCGGGATTATTAGACTCTAATAGCCCCGATTTTTCCAACATTATTAGGCTCTAATATTATGGACCCATAACATTTTAGACCGCCTAGAAACGCAAAGGCCCCACTCGCCAAAGTGGGGCCGCTGCGTGTTTAGGTGGGGTACTACCTACAACTTGTCTGGTGCCTTGAGAGAGGCAGAGTCCAGAGAACTTCGACACTTCTCACTCTACTTCCCTCACGCACCCCTGTCAAGAAGTTCGCGACTTAAAAATCGCGCGCATCGGGGGAAGCTGTGCCTAAAACTTACAATGAGCAGACGCTACGGTCCTTGCTGGACGCATACTGGCATCTGCCGCCCAATATTTTCCGGGCGATTCACCGCGTTTTTGTTTGCGCGGAGCTGACGTTCGCACCGGAAATTTACAAGCGTTTTCTTGCGGAAATGATAAGCCGTGCTGACAAGAACGACGCGACGAAGGAACTCTGGTTTGGAGTTGATAGAATTGCAACAACGTTGGACGTGAGTCGCTGGACGATCAATCGCGTGCGGCAAGATGCGTTAGCGAACGGCGTTTTCAGTTTTCTGGAGCGTCGCAAGAACCGAGGGCAGTTCTCCCATTACTACGCCAAGTTAAGCAAAGAGACCTGCGAGCTCGTCGGCCTGCCCTACTCCGGTCAGAAAAAAAAGGCTCGCCTGGCTCAGATGGATGACATGACTCACGCAGGGCAGATCGTCGTTGAGCAAGCCCGGGAGTACGCGCGGATGGTTGAGGATGAATCTGTAGGCATCCCGCCGTCCAACCTGCATGCTGAATTGCAGGCGGAGCTGGAGCAGGACATGACGGAAAAAGGCGACGCTGCGTTGACTGCGCATCTTGCGTCACACCCGCGCACCGCCACGCCTCCAGCACCCACGGAAACCTCTGCAGAGTCTGAACATCATCAGGAAAACTATGCTTCTGAAACGCCTAGTCGCGCGCCCTTGACCGCCGCGGAGGCCACCATGGAGCAAGCTCGCTACTTGGTGTATACAGACCGTACTTTTATTCTAAAAGATCTCAGAAAACTTTCTCAAGAGCAAGGCTACAACGACACCCCAGAGGAGGCCGTCGCAAAGATTTCTGAGCTAGCCGATATGGTAACGGTGTTCAATGTCGAGCCAAAGATGGTCCTTACGCTTAGGGGGATCTACAGTAGGGCCGACGTGAATCTCTTTGACGCGTTTGCCTATGCTCGCGAGTTTGCCATCCATAACGAAACCTACCGAGGCAAGCAGTTCTTCGGGTACATGATTACGACGCTTGAAGGCGCGAAAAAATACTTTGCAAAAACGGGCAAATCCATGGATTTCAGGAGGAAGCTCAGCAAAGCCGTCGTGCGTAAGGTCGAACAGAAAGCGATCCAAAACGTTCGGGAGCTGGAGCAGCGCTACAAAGGGCGCAAGTTCTCAGGAGTCGAACCAGACGGCACCATGTTCGTTATCGAGTTCAGCAGCATGATGCTTGGCGACATCGTCAAGCACATCGGGCTTGATACGAAAGCTGTTGTCTTAGAGGATCGCAGAAGGTTGTACGCTGACCTTGAGGCCGGCAAGCTGACCGAAATCAGAGCATCAGATGCCGCCCCTGCCCCGGTTCGGCCAAGCGAGGTCGACCCGGATTATGAGCTTACAGAAGTTGCTAAGCAGCTTACTGCCAGCAAGGTTGCAAGGCCGGCCGATTGTCTGGCCCTGCGCGGCGCGAAGCCCTCACCGAGAGTGAAAACAATACCGACCGAAGTCCCCGCGGAAAAGCTTAGGGGCCGTCCTTACGTCGCTGAACTGATAGCTCAGGTGGCGGCCATGAAAGCGGCGAATGCGGCGAAGGGTGTGTGATAACCGCACGAGGAGACATTAATGCTACGCTTGGTCCAAAGGGAGTCAGACCACCGCTTTTACGCGGTCAAGGTCTACACCGATTTGCTGGGTGATGTGGTCGTGTTGCATACTTGGCGAAGCTTGACGAGCCGGCGGGGAGGAACACGTTTGCCCACCATTTCGGGTTTGGAAGAGGCCGAACGATTGGTTGAGGCTGCGGCAAAGCAGCACCATGCACGTTGCTACCGGTTAGTTGAAGATCGTCGGGTCCCGCCGGCAAGTCAAGCGATCGGGATGGAAACATACCTCGCCGCCCTCCCCTTCACCAGTTAATTTCAACTCATGGCGGTGACCAATCACGAACTGATTTTCTGGGACGCCTTCAAAGATGGCCGCTTTACCGTCCGCGATGTATGGCATAACTACGGCACCTCGTCATTCCGTTGGCGAGACCGTGAGTAGGCACGGACGATGCGGGACCGGGTCTGCGCCGACCTGATCCTCGAACCAGGTTCCGGTCCACGTGGTGGACAGGGCTGGCGCCTTAACCCAGAGCTTTTACGCAAGTATGCTAAGGATGCAGCCAAGGCGGCCGGCAACGCGCTGCGCGTTGTCCAAGCGAAGTATCTTAGGGTCGTTTATGGCAAAGTAATCATCGCTGAGCGCGGTGGCAGGATAGAGTAGGCCGACTGCCTCTAACATGATTTGGTACAAGTCACCGGGCGCCATAACTTCGGACGCTTTTCGAATGTCATGCCGATCAGGCATTTTTGCGTGGCTGCGATGCAGGTATTGATTGACCAGCAAGTGCGATTGATCAAATTGGGTATCGAGCGCTGACAGGCACATAAAAACAATGGCAGGCCTCGATGACAACCGTAACGCAGGAAGCCCGCCGGTAAATATTAGAGTCTAATATTTGTTTCTACTAGCGCATGGGATCCTTACTCAGAAGGTTATTAGACCCTAATATCACCTGCGGTTAAGATATTAGAGTCTAATAACGGCATCCCGTTGAAAAATTATCACGGTGATAGCATTTAATGTTGCACCGTCGGTTACAACAAGTTCATTTCCGATCGGGAAAGAACGTTTTGAAATCAATAGGTTAAGAACGAAAACCGGGGCAAAATCCAAGTGCGTGATGTTTGTATGCGGTATTGAACGCATGCACGTTCTGGCCAAGCTCCTATAAATCAACAGCTTAGCTGCAAACGCAATTTTTCCGCGAGATTACCCCGCGTGTTCGCGTGTTCGCGTGTCGGAGTGATCAGAGTAGCGTGAAACAATTGCTGAGACTCTGAAAAAAAGCTAAAAAAGCTGAATATTTACAATGACTTATTTCGGTCAGTAAGTAATCGAAAAAGATTTCAATTGTTCCACGGGGCGGTAAGACATAACTTTTATCAGTATGAAATGGGCGCCGTTATTAGAGTCTAATAATCAAACTTCTAAAATATTAGAGTCTAATATTTCTGATCACTGCATTGCTTGGCTTCTTGCACCCATCATCGTCCTGGCTGAAGTCAGGAACGCAGAATACGTTCGTAGCTCCCACCTTTTTACACAAGAGCAGCAGAATGCCATCGGGGTAGTTACCTACGCGCTCTGATGTGAGTAAGCGTCTTCGATACGGCCATCCGAGCGTAATCAATGGCGCGGTTAACTTCATCAGCCATGGTCTCCCGCACCTTTGATTTAATGCACCCCCGCCGTAGCGACAGGACAGCGCTGTTGATATCCGCTCAACGAGCGGCGCTTCATGGCCTCTCCTTGCCGATGAGTCTGGTAAAACATTGGGTGGTCGCCGCATCGGCTTGCATTCGCCTAGCGTGCTCCATTATCTCTTCGGCGCCGTCGACAAAGGCACATAGATGTTTTGAAGTTCGACCAGGATGCTCGGTGTTTCTCGCAGCAGGTCGTAATCGACGCCGGCACAATGAGCGAATGCGTCTGCCACAAAGCTACTAGAGACGATGGCGGTAATTCGGATTCTGCTTGGGAGCGCCGTGTCAGTTCGCATCGCAGCATTGGTATCGAACGATTTTTGCGCCTGCTTCCCGTCTTTATCCTGACCTTTTGTAGCGCATCCTTTAGAACGTGATCGATATTTTTCTGTCCAAATCGGGTTTGTGGTGACGTTGGACCGAAATGAGCAGAAAGCATTATCCAAGCGATATCAGTCGTGAACAGTTTGACCAGGTTCGTCCCTTGTTGGAACCGCAAGCGTACCAATCCACGCAAGGTTGACTTGTACGACATCTTTTGCGCGATCCTTTACCTGCTCAAGAATGCGGCGACTTGGCGGGCTTTGCCATCGGACTTTCCACCAGTGAGCACGGTGCGTTACTACTTCGATGCCTGGACGCGTATTGCCGATAACAGCCACATGAGCCTGCTCGATCAGTGCTTAAAAAAAATCGGTGGAGCAAGAGCGCAAGAGAAATGGGCGGCAGCCCTTGACGAGCTTTTGCATCGTGGACGCGCAAAGCGTCAAGAATACCGATACGGCCCGGCACAAGGGCTATGACGCTGGCAAGAAGGTCTCCGGCATCAAGCGGCATATTGCCGTGGATACGCAAGGCCTGCCCCATGCCATTATGGTCACCACAGCTGAAGTCAATGATCGCAATGGTGCGCTGCTCATGTTTGCCGCCCATGACGATAGACTGGCCCAGGTCAAGCAAGTGCTGGTCGATGGAGGCTATACCGGCGAGCGATTCGAAAATCTGACTTACCAGACGCTTGGTGCGAAGGTACAAGTGGCCAAGCGCAATGAGCTGCACACGTTTGCCGTCATCCCGCAGCGCTGGGTGGTCGAGAGGTCATTCGCGTGGCTTGAAAAGTGCCGCCGTCTATGGAAAAACTGTGAGCGAAAACTGCATACCAGCGAACAGTTCATTGTCCTCGCATTCCTCGCTCTCCTGCTAAAAAGATACTGATCAAGCACTTAGACCCTCCAATTTCGTTGACTTAGCATCGGCGGCCCTTGTGATTATGTTGCTGATTGTCATGAGTAGACCTACATGCGTCGAATTATCGCGGCGCATTAGTCGCGCCGATGTAGAGATTAAACAGATAGTCGAGTAGAGCAGGGCGGTGCCAAGGAAAGCGGTGAACCACAACCGGATCACGTAATGACCTTTCAAGCGATTTCCCAAAGCGCGAATCTTGCCGCACGGCCTCAGCTACTGAAGTGATTGCATCAGGTTTTGTTGTAAGGCGTTCCCTTCCCCATTACATGAGTTCGACCGGTCGTACGGAACAGAAGAGCAGTCGCAGCTAGAGCCGGCATCGAACGAAGGTCAGAGTCGACCTGACTGGTCGCGAGCTTGGTGGCTGTCAAACAACACATGCACGATCGTGTCCTTGTGGTGTGGCGCCGACTGCGATGGTGTAAGTGAGGTAACCACGTTTGTCCAAGTACATGGTATGGAAGCACGCTCGTCACTCCCAAGCATCGCATGGGACTGTTCCATAACATGGGCGGGGCGGTTTCCCAACCTATATGTCGCGGAAGCGTCTTAGTTCGTCGTTCCAGTAGCGTGATTCAAGCCTGCCGCGTTTTGGCGCGTCAATGAAGACGGACTAGACCGAGTACTCGCCACGCGGTGCCGATAATTCACGCAAATCGAATAACGCTTAGCGACACTGGCGTCGCCGATCAAGCGAGATGACCTTCTTCATTGTGAGCGTAGCGTGAAAATGGGTTAGACGCTCAGGACGAGAGCAGCTTGCCGTGTCACGAAGGACCAATGATCCGAACCGCTGGCCGATCCGTACTAACCGCAGGCGGCTCTGCCGCAATCGTTAGCCGCCATGAGGCGGCTCGGTCGGCAAAAATAGGAGAACGCACACGCGGATGGCGCTATGAAATTCGGCAATCCCCATCGTTCAAATCTCATTGTAAATGCTTGATTGCAAATCTCTTTTTCGAAAGCATCAAAGGATTCCCATAAATAACAGCAGGATTTGCGATGAATGATAACAAGCGGGCTTGAGTATCTTGGTTGTGTCCATGTATCCTTTGGAATACAATTAACGCATAGCGTAAGTATTCGGAGATGACTATGGAAAAGCCCAAAAAAACCTACGGCGTCAAAGTCGTGCCGAAAAAGACGGTGCAACGCGCCATCCAGGTGTCGCTCGCAAATAAAGAAGGATCGCGAGTGATCCGTAGTGCGGTGCGACGCGTGCTCGTCACGCATGCTGATGTGATCAAGGCGCTCGCCAAGCGATGATCGAGTCATTAATCCTCGCTGAAAAGGTCATCGAGATTCACGATCTGATCCTTTCGACCGAGGAAGGTCTGTCGGGGGACTATGGCCCCGACAGACTGGAAGGCGCGCTGGGGCGCGTGACCAATAAGGTGGTGTACGAAGGCATGGAGGACGTGTTCGATATCGCAGCCATGTATGCCGTCGCTATCGGGCGTGGACATGTTTTTGTGGATGCAAACAAGCGTACCGCACTGGTTACGGCCTTGGCCTATCTGTCGATCCAAGGCATCGACATTGACCGTGACGAGAAACTCGAAGACATGATGGTTGATGTGGCCGAAGGAACGCTTGAGCACCACGAATTCTCCGAACTGCTGTATTCAATTTACGCAGGACAGGTCGGAGAGGACTTTGACACGTTGGAGGAGGATGGTGCCAATGAGCAAAGCGAATAAGGAAAGCGCTCCGTCGCCGGAAGTGCGGCTTGAAAGTCATCAGGACGTTGCGGCTTATCTCGAACGGCTGGCGGGACAAGGCGATCCGCAAGCATTTATTGCCGGTCTCGGTCAGGTTGCCCGCGCGAAGGGCATGACTAAAATCGCCCGCGAGATCGGCGTCGGGCGCGAGAGCCTGTACAAATCGTTATCCGATCATGGGAATCCCGAGGTAGATACTGTCCTAAAAGTCGTCAACGCGCTCGGTCTGCAGATCGCATTTGTACCAAAACAGCAATAACGAAACGCGGCGAACCAGCCTGCTTTTCCGCCCATGAAGGGGCAGCACGTCACGAGGTTCTTACAGAAGGCAGAACCGAGCGCGATGCAATTTGAACGGCAATTGAGCAAGCGCTGGTTAGAGCAGCAGTGCGGGTGTGGGTATAGTGAGAATTTTAACTTCTGCCTCAAAATTATTGACTTGGTTAGGCCTTCGACGCGCCGTCAGTACACCCAGGCTTTCGAACGGGCAGGGCGCAAGGTTTCCGCGTCAAGGACAGTGAACCGTCCGTCATAGACAGCACCAGTGTCGATGTAAAGGTGATTCCCCAATGTCGTCCACCTGTCGAGCGAGTAATGACCAACCACGACCGCGCGCACGTTTTCCACCGGCCGCACGCACTTGCTATCGTAGCGGCTGCGTGACCACAGGCACGCGGCAATGTAGGCGTCCGCGTTTTCATGCTCGAATGCGATCGGTAAGTCGTTCCAGTCGGCGACTGGACATTCCGCATGCACGATGCCAACCGTGCCAGAAGACGTTTCAAGCTCAAGTGCAATCGGCAAGTTACGAAACAGCGCGACAAATTCTGCCTGCTCGGTCCGCGTCATGCCGACGAACCAGTCGCCACCATTCCACGCGTGAACCGACGGTTCCATTTCGCCGTCGAAGACGTCAATGCACATTTCTTCATTATGCACACCAATTTTATTGTAAACATCGAAGTGAGTGAGTGAGTGACTCGATGTCGTAGATGGCTTTCAGAGAGAAGAAGCCAAGGATGACAACCGCACCCGTCCTATTCCTTCTGGCAGGAACC
>NZ_JACYXF010000089.1 GCF_015352985.1 Noviherbaspirillum malthae
ATGGCGGTATCTGCCTGATGTGAGGACAGTGATTCACTGGTCGCTATGGCGACGACATCATCAGGCCGTCGCCCATTTCTATCACTGCCTGCGCCGAGCGAGGGCGGCATGACATACAACTGTAGTACTAACAAGTTGTTCAACTTCGGCGCAATGGCATGACGATCTCGGCAATCTCGCGCACCATGAAGTTGGATCGTCGTACGGTGCGCAACTGGTTAAGGGCCGATGCCTTTCCTGAGCGTGCCTGCCGACCTCCCAGGGCCAGCAAGTTGGCCGCCTTCAAACCTTATTTGCTGCGTCGCAGGAGTGAAGGCTGTCACAACGCGTTGGTGCGGATGCGCGAGATCGTCGATAAAGGTTACCGTGGCGGCCCAAGCATCCTTCGACAACGGCTGCAGGAATGGCGTCGAACTATGCCTGAAACGGCGCGGGGCCGAAATATCATCATCCCGTCGTCAAGAAGCGTGTGCGCCTGGTTGCTTGGCCTGGAATATCGCAGCGATGTCGAGGTGGAGAGCCGGCGGCAGTTCATTGATCTGCTCTGCAAACTGAATCCGCATGTCAGCGATTCACGCCGCCTGGCTCAACAGTTTATTGCCATCGTAAGAAAGGAAGTACCTGCGCAGCTCGACAGCTGGATCAGGCAAGCTTGCGAAAGCGGCATCTGGGAACCGCGTCGCTTTGCTGAGGGCTTGAAACAGGACTACGCCGCTGTGAATGCGGCGCTCACGAGCAGCTATAGCAACGGCATGACTGAAGGACATATCAACCGCCTCAAGATGATCAAACGGCAGATGTATGGAAGAGCGAGCCTTGCCCTGTTACGTATTCGGGTATTGCATGGGGAGTAATTTGGAGTTGCCATCACAAAAAGTGCGGAAGATGCAGTATCCATCCGGCAGTGACAACACTGCCCTGCAATTGTTTTCGTCGGGGACGACAGGTCTGCCCAAGGGTATCGAGCTGACCCACGCAAACCTGAGCCTGATGAATGAGCTGTATGCCGAGAATACCGGGTTTGATGGCGAGCGTTCGGTATTTTTCAATGCCCTGCCGGTTTTCCATAATGCCGGGATCAACAGCGCCTTCATGCCGCTGATCGAAGGCGGACGCAACGTGCTGCTGCCCGGTTTCGACCCGGCCCGGATCATCGCCGCCATCGCCGAGCACCGGGTCAGCCATACCTTCCTGGTACCAGCCATGATGCTTTTCATGTTGCAGGTACCCGGCGTCGAGCACGCATATTTTTCCTCGCTCAAGCTCATGGCGTACGGCGGCTCGCCGGCCGGCACGCTGACCACGCTGTCTCCCGAGGACCATGATGCGGGTGGTCCACGCGCGTATCTGTTGCGCTCGGCGGGTAAGCGGATTCGCGGCGTCGACCTGCGCATCGTTGACCTTGGCACGCTGCAAGACGCGAAGGAAGGCGAAGTCGGCGAGATCTGGGTGCGCGCCCTGCACAACATGAAGGGCTACTGGCGCATCCTTAAAAAGTCAGTTTGTTAGACGCACTTAGCACGTTTACGCAAGACAATCGCGCGTAAGCGTCGGTAACCTGTCTTTTCACGACATCAACACATAAGCGGCACCATAACCCGCGATGCTGCACCACACTGGAGACGAGCATGCAAGTGAGACCCGCCATAGCGCTTGGCCAATGGATCACTGAGAGGGCGGACCGCGCTCCGCAACGCAAGGCCCTGACCTTTCAGGAGCGGACGTGGACCTATGGCGAATTCGTTGATGAGATCGACCGGCTGGCTGCAGTACTGCGCCAGGGTGGCGTCGGCCGCGGCGATCGGGTCGGATTCCTGGCATTTAACCATCCGCTGTTCCTGGTAACCCTGTTTGCGACATCCCGCCTCGGCGCGATCTTTGTGCCGCTTAACTTCAGGCTTACCAGTGCCGAACTTGAATTCATCATTAATGACGCTGGCGTGCATACCCTCGTCGTTGGGCCCGACCACCAAGCAGTCATCGATCCGGTGCGCCAAACGCTTAAATGCGAGTGTTTTTACGGGTTCGGCAGCGAAGCCTCAGCCTGGCCGGACATCAGACTCGCCATAAAAGAGGTAGAGCCCTTACGCGAAGCGGTCGAGCTGGCCGATGATGACGTTGCCATCCTTATGTACACCTCCGGTACAACTGGCCGTCCGAAGGGGTCGATGATGACCTGCGGAAACATCTGGTGGAACAACGTCAATGAACTGCTCTCCCTCGACATCATGAGCAGTGACGTACTGCTCACCTGTGCGCCACTGTTCCATGTCGGCGGTCTGAACGTCTTGACCTTGACGTGCGTGCTTAAGGGTGTCCATGTCATTCTGCACCCAACCTTCGACCCGGCCAGAGTCATCGCAGATGTGGCTCGGTACAAGGTCAACCTGATGTTTGCGGTGCCGGCGATGCTGCTGTTCATCAGCCAGCATCCGGACTTCAACGAGGCCGACATGTCGTCGGTGCGTTCCTTCACGGTTGGAGGGGCGCCCTGCCCGGAAACCCTGCTGCGGCTATTCAACGAGCGCGGCATCGCGGTCAACCAGGGATACGGCCTGACCGAGACTGCGGCCATGGCCAGCTTCCTCACGCCGGAATGGTGCTGGGAAAAGATGGGATCAGTTGGCAAGCCGCCGATTCTCACACGCATCCGTCTGATCGACGCCGCGGGCAAACCCATTACCGAACCGCATGTCAGGGGCGAGGTATGCGTACGCGGCATGAATGTGACGCTCGGCTACTGGAATCGCCCCGAAGCCACCCGCGACGCGATCGACGATGAAGGCTGGTTCCGCACTGGCGACATTGGCTATATGGACGAGGACGGCTTTTACACCATCTGCGATCGGGTCAAGGACATGGTAATTACCGGTGGCGAAAACGTCTATCCGGCCGAAGTCGAGAGCGTGCTGTACGAGCATCCGGCTATAGCCGAAGTTGCAGTCATCGGGCAGCCGGACGAAAAGTGGGGCGAGACCGTGGTCGCAGTGGTGGCGTTAAAGCCGGGCGCGAAGCTTGAACTGGAAGAACTGCAGGCATTTTCCAGTGGCAGGCTGGCGCGCTACAAGGTGCCGCGGGTGCTCCGTCTTGTTAGCGCGCTGCCGCGCAATCCCACCGGCAAGGTGTTGAAGTACCAGCTGCGCGATCAGATGAGTCGTCAGAAAGAACCCGGGCCTGCGCAACCTGCTTAGGACATCTGAGGCTAGCGGCGGTTATCGCTATCGGCAAGCAGATAAGGAAGTATCAGACGCTGAAACCTAAACGGAGACAGGAGAAAGACTAATGAAAACTTCCACACAGCGGATCGCTGCGGCAGAGCCGGCGATCCATCACGCAGCCGTACCAAGAGCTAAAACGGGGAGCGCATGATGCAGAAGATCGGCAGGCTCCTGTCCAGGATAACGGACCTTGCAACAGTGATTGGCGCGCTGGGCATTGCGTTAATGATGATTCATATCACATTGGATGTCGTGCTTCGCTACTTGTTCGACCTGCCGCTGCCCGGCACGATCGCCATCGTCTCCTACTACTACATGGTGATCGCGGCTTTTGTGCCGCTGGCTTTCGCAGAGCAGAAGGGGGCGCACATTTCGGTCGAGGTGGTGACCGAGCGCATGCCCGCCTGGATCCAGAACCACCTGACCGGGTGGTCTTATCTGCTTTCAGCAGTGATTTTCGGAATGCTGACCGTGCGGACCTGGGGCGAAGCCATGTCCAAGAAACAGATCGGCGCCTCCATCGTGCAGGGAGAAGCCAGCATCGTCCTGTGGCCAACTTATTTCATCCTGCCCATTGGCTTCGGCCTGATCTTCCTGATCCTCGCCCATAAGTTCTTTGCCTACCTTTTCGCGCACGAATCAGGACTCGATACGCAACGCGCCACTCCTGCCGAAGTGGCAGCTGACTGACGGACAGGAGACAGACATGACAGAAGTGCAAGTCGGATTATTTGGGCTTGGCGCATTGGTTGCCCTGATTGCCATACGGGTGCCGATCGGGATTTCGCTGATTGCGGTTTCCTTTGTCGGGCTATGGGCACTGATGGGCTGGAGCGTGGCATGGGGCGCACTTGGCGTCATTCCTTACCAGTTCGCATCGAACTGGGTTCTTAGTTCGGTACCGATGTTTTTGCTGATGGGATTCGTCTGCTACCACGCAAAGCTGACGTACGGCCTGTTCCGCGCCGCGCGCATGTGGCTGTCCGGCGTGCCGGGAGGACTTGCCATCGCGGCGGTGTTCGGCGCATCTGGCTTTGCGGCGGTGTGCGGCTCGTCGGTTGCCTGTTCGGCGGCAATGGGCCGCATTGCTGTGCCCGAGATGATCCGCGCGCGCTACGACGCGGAGCTTGCCACCGGCACGGTTGCTGCGGCAGGCACTATCGGTGCGCTTATTCCGCCGTCGATCATCATGATCCTGTACGGGATCGTGGCCCAGGTGCCGGTAACGAATCTTTTTCTCGGTGGCGTCAGCGCCGGCCTGCTCACCGCCCTCAGTTACATCGTCATCATCCTGATCCGGGTTAAGCTCAATCCCGCATTGGCGCCAAGCGTGGAAGAAAAGTCTTCGACTGGCGAAAAAATCGCGGCGCTGAAAGAAACCTGGCCCGTCATCTTGATCATGGCAGGCATCTTCGGCGGCCTGTTCAGCGGCATCTTCACGCCGACCGAGGCAGGTGCCGTAGGCGCATTCATGGCCTGCGTTGTCGCGCTGATCAAGGGGTCGCTTACCTGGCAGGTATTTCGTGACGCGGTGGTCGAGACGCTACTGACCACCGGTGCGCTGCTGATCATTGCAGTCGGCGCCAGCCTGCTGGTGCGCTTCCTCGCGCTGTCGGGAGCGGGAGAGTACTTGTCCTCCCTGGTCATCGACACCAACGCCAGCACTGCGGCCATCCTGTTTTCAATCGTATTGGTCTATGTGCTGCTCGGCATGTTCCTCGAGCCGATTGGCGCAATGTTGCTGACCTTGCCTATCGTGCTGCCCATCATCGGTGCCGCTGATCTGAGCCTGATCTGGTTCGGCGTGGTACTTACCAAGCTGCTTGAGATTGGCATGATCACGCCGCCGATCGGCATGAACGTGTTCGTCATCAAGGGCGTGGTTGGTAACCTGATTACGACGGCACGACTGTTTCGCGGCATCACCTGGTTCCTGGTCATGGATTTCATCGTACTCGCGTTCATGATGATCTATCCACAGATCATCATGTGGCTGCCGCAAGTGATGGCGCGCTGAACACTCCTATACGTATACCCTGAGGAGACAACAATGACGTTTGCAAGGCGAGTTACCAAATACATTCTTTCGGTCCTGCTGTGTGGTGCTGCAGCCTTCGGAAGCACTGCCTCAGCGAAGCAATTCAAATACGCGATTGGCTTCCCGCCAGGGTCTTATAACGTGGTCATGGCAGAGGACTACGCCAAACGGGTCAAGGCCTACACTCAGGGTCGGCATACCGTCCGGGTTTTTCCAATGACATTATTGAACATGGCTGAAACCTCGGCCGGCCTGCGCGATGGCATTGCGGACATCGGATTTTTGCTCACACCTTATTTTCCTGCCGAGTATCCCCATGCGAACCTGGTCAACGAAGCCTCAATGATGCTGCGGCTGATGGGAGACGAGGTACGTGGCAAGGAAGCTTCGGCGTTCGTCGGCGCGCTGACCGAGTTTACCTTCTTTAATTGTGTTGAATGTCACCAAGAGTTCGCCAAGCAAAATTCGGTCTATACCGGCCATGTGGGCGGCTCATCCTACGGTCTGATCTGCAACAAGCCAGTCAAGAATGAGGCGGACCTGAAAGGCAAACGTCTGCGCTCGGGTGCAGCGAACTGGTCTCGCTGGTCGACGGCGGTGGGCGCCTCGCCAATCACCATGAGCGCGAACGAAATGCGCGAGGCGCTGAGCCAGGGCGTGGTCGATTGCATTATCCTTTCCACGCCTGAGATCCACAACTTCGGCCTGATGGAGGCTGTCACCGATATCACGATGGCAGTTCCTGGTGGAATTTTCAGCACCGCCGGCTTCAACATGAATACTAACGCATGGCGCAGCCTGAGCGTCGATGACCGCAAGGCCTTCCTGCGGGCAGCCGCCGAGGGCGGCGCTTATACCCCATGGATCTATCAGCAGAAAGAGGGCGAGATTCTTGCCGAGGCAAAGAAGAAAGGGGTGCGCCTGCATGATGCCGACCCGGCGCTTGTAAAGAAAACGCAGGCTTTCATCGAGCAAGACATGGGCACCATCTCCAAGTATTTCGCGGACAAGCACGGCGTCAAACGTGGTGAACAGATGATCACGACCTTCCGTCCGATTCTGCAGAAATGGGTGAAGCTGGTGCAGCCGGTCACGAGCCAGGATCAGCTGGGTCAGTTGTACTGGGATGAAATCTATTCCAAGGTCGACGTCACCAAGCACGGCATGCAGACAGCTCCCTGACACGCGAAGCGGGCGGCCTTTGCTACGTCCGCCCGCATTATCGTCATCGATCCACAGGACAAGATCACGCAGTTCAACACGAGGAGACACGGATGAAAACCATGCAAGGCATTGCCCGGCTTGCCGTCACAGTGATGTTGTGCGCAACCGGCTTCCTGGCGGGCACCGCTGCAGCGAAGGACTTCAAGTATGCGATCGGCCAGCCACCTGGCTCATACAACGAAAAGATGGGCCAGGAGTATGCCAAGCGCGTCAAGCAGTACACGAACGGCAGGCATTCGGTGCGCGTATATCCAATGACCCTGCTGAACATGGCTGAAACGTCGGCCGGGGTGCGTGATGGAATCGCCGACATCGGCTTTCTGCTTACGCCTTATTTTCCTGCAGAGTATCCACACACCAACCTCGTCAGCGAAGCGTCAATGATGCTGCGCCTGATGGGGGATGAGGTGCGCGGCAAGGAGGCTTCCGCCTTCGTCGGCGCGATTAGCGAATTCATCTTCTTCAACTGCCCCGAATGCCATCAGGAGTTCGCCAAACAGAACTCGGTCTACACCGGCCATATCGGCGGTTCGTCCTATGGTTTGATCTGCACCAAGCCGGTCAAGAGCGAAGCTGACCTTAAGGGCAAGCGGCTGCGCGCAGGCGCCGCCAACTGGTCGCGCTGGGCAACGGCAGTGGGCGCAACGCCTATTACCATGAGTGCCAATGAAATGCGCGAGGCCCTGAGCCAGGGCGTGGTCGATTGCATTATCCTTTCCACGCCTGAGATCCACAATTTCGGTTTGATGGAAGCCATCAAGGACATCACCATGGCCGTTCCTGGCGGCATCTTCACGACTGCCGGCTTCAACATGAATACCAAGGCATGGCAGAGCCTGAGCGTGGACGACCGCAAGGCGTTTCTGCGCGCCTCGGCCGAAGGCGGCGCATACACGCCTTGGATTTACCAGCAGAAGGAAAACGAACTGATCGAGGAAGCCAGGAAGAAGGGTGTGCGCATGCATGACGCCGACCCGGCCCTGGTAAAGAAAACGCAGGCATTCATCGAGCAGGACATGAGTACGATCTCGAAGTATTTCGCCGAAAAGCATGGCGTCAAGCGCGGTGAAGAAATGCTCGCCACCTTCCGGCCCATCCTGAGCAAATGGGTCAAGCTGGTGCAGCCGGTCACCAGCATGGAGCAGCTCGGCGACCTGTACTGGAAAGAGATTTACTCCAAGGTCGATGTCGCCCGGCACGGGCAGTAGCGCGGCCGCGCCGACCTGCGGGCGGCTTGGGTTTAGTGCCGCAGTCGCCCTTTCACCTGTTGCAGGAGCCGTCCATGGCAAGGCAATTCACTGATGCACAACTGGCCGAGATCGCGCGGCCGTTCGAGGAACACGCGATCGAGGCGCTGGCGGCAGGCGATTTAGTCAGGGTGCGGGAACTGCTTGGTCAAATGGAACAGGGTCAAGCAGGTCTGGACGCGCTGTCCGCGCATACCCTGGCGCGCAAGGTCGGCAAGCTGCGGCAGGACTTTGGCGAGGAAAAAACCCGCGACGCCCTGCGCCGCATCGGCGCCCGCCTGATGAGCACCTGGGTGCGTCAGTTCCGCGCAGGTGAAGAGAAGGCCGCCATCGCCGATCTCATCGCGGTGTACAAGCATCAGTCAGGGGCCAGGCTCGACATGACAGAAACGGCTGAAGAGTTGGTGGTCAACCTCTCTCCCTGCGGCAGCGGAGGCAGGCTAGAGCGGCAGGGCGCCACCACAAAGCATCCTGCCTGGTATGCCGGCTGGAGCGACGGTGTTTCCGGATTTTGCCAGCTGTGCAAGTCATGCCAGCATGCGTTGAACGAGGAGCTGGACGCGCCAGTGTGGACCACTGAAAAGGGTGACGACGGGCACTGCCGGATGCGCATTCGCAAGCAGGACAAGGAGCCGCTGTTCTCGGCGGATGAACTGGCAGACCTGGCCAGGACACAGGTGCAGCGTGTCGAACATGCTCTGGATTCGGGCAACACCGATGTCGAGCACCTGTTGCGCGGGCAGCGCAAGGACTGGAAGCCGTGGCACGACTTCGGCGTTGTTTGCCTGGAATATTTTTATAACGTTGCGCTTGAGCTCGGCGGCCCGGACTATCTTGATGAACTGCTGGCCCAGACCTACGAGCCGGCGTTCGTCGCGGGTTTTCCGCGTTACGAGGCGATGGGCGACGCGGAACTGGTGAAGGAGATCGCGCGCACCTGGAACTACCACTGTGCCGACTTCACCATCCATGAAGAAGACGACCGCTTCGTCTTCAGGCTTGACCCGTGCGGCAGCGGCGGGCGCCTGCTGCGCGGTGAAATGTGGCGCGACATGTTCCATTACGGCGAACCGTTGGCGGCAAAGATGGCGTCGCCGCACAACATTAATTTCAACCGGCACAACGCCCCTACCTATTGCACGCACTGCGCCGCGTCGAACCGGGCCCAGCTCAAAGGGGGCCCGCTGTTTTTCCTGATCGACGGGCACGCGCAGATGCAGCCCGGCCAGGCCTGCCGGCAGTTCTCATACAAGAAGGCCGCGCAGCGCGCTTGCGACCCCGACCTGCGCGCACAGGTCGGCATGAGCGACGCGGTCGCGAATCCACCATCACAAGGTATCCACGATGCAGAAAAAAAATCCCTTTGACCTGACCGGAAAGGTCGCGCTGGTGACCGGCTCGACGATGGGCATCGGCGAAGGTACCGCCCGCGTGCTGGCCGAACAGGGCGCGCAGGTCATCATCAGCAGCCGAAAACAGGACCAGTGCGAACAGGTGGCGGCAAGCTTCCGCGAGCAGGGGCTAAAAGCTGAGGGCAAGGCTTGCCACATCGGCCGCATGGAAGATATCGGCGCCATGTACAGTCATATCCGCGACCGCTACGGCAGGCTCGACATCCTGGTGAATAACGCGGTGCTGAGCCCCTGGCGCACGATCGAAGATACGGACGTCGGCCTGTTCGACAAGACGGTGGAAGTGTCGCTGCGTGGCTACTGGTTCATGTCGGCCGAGGCTGCCAAGCTGATGAAGACCCACGGCGGCGGTAGCATGGTCAACATCGCCTCGGTGGCGGCGCTTCATCCTGACCGCATGCTCAGCCTGTATTCGACTCTGAAGACCGCACTGATCGGCATGAGCCGCTCGTTCGCGCTGGAATACGGGCGCGACAACATCCGGGCCAATACCATACTTCCCGGCGTGTTCCCAACCAAGCTTGCTGACGCCTTCGACGAGCAGACGCGCAGCAAGATACTCGACAAGACTGCGCTTGGGCGGCTCGGCAAGGTGGAGGAGATCGGCTATGCCGTGACTTATCTGTGCTCGGACGCCGGTGCCTATGTCACCGGCAACAACCTTGTGGTCGACGGTGGCATGACCGTCGGCCTGATGTAGCCATGCGGTTCCAGGGAAAAGTCGCTCTGGTGACGGGAGCCGGCGGCGGTATTGGCAGCGCGATTTCACGGCGGCTGGCCGCAGAAGGCGCGCAGCTTGTGCTGATGGATGTCAGCGATACGGTCGACGAGACGGCCAGTACCCTTGCCGGTACTGGTGTGCAGACGCTGACGCTGCGCGCGGACGTGGCCAACTTTGCCCAGGTTCGCGAAGCCGTCGCGGCTGCCGAGGCCCGCTTCGGCGTGATCGACTGCCTGATCAATAATGCGGGGCTGACCGCCACCATCGCGCCGCTGGACCGCATGGAGGATGCGCAGTGGGCGGGCGAAATCGGGGTGAATCTCACCGGACCGTTCAATCTGATCCGGGCAGTGCTGCCCGGGATGACTGCACGTGGCTGGGGCCGAATCGTCAACATTTCCTCCGCTGCCGCGCGCGGCGGCCTGTATCGGCAGGCAGGCTATTCGGCGTCCAAGTCCGGCCTGCTGGGACTTACGCGCAACGTGACTCTCGAATACGCCGCCAGCGGCATCACCTGCAACGCCGTCCTGCCCGGATTGATCGCTACTCCCGCGGTGGCCCGGCTGCCGCGTGCCATCGTCGATTACACCATGAGCATGACGCCGGCGCGCCGCCCCGGCACCGTCGATGAAATCGCGGCCGTCGTGGCGTTCCTGTGTGGCGAAGAGGCAGCTTATGTGAACGGCGCCGAGATAGACGTAGACGGCGGCTCGCGCCTGTGTCCGACCGTGCTGGGCAGCAGCCGCGAGGTCGAACGCAGGCTTGCCATCGCCACCGGAAAGACGGGAGGCCAGGCATGACCGAGCAAGAACTTCAGGCCCTGCAGTCGTGGGTCGGTCGCAGCAAGACAGTCGTCGAAGTGCTTAGTCCGGTCCCGGCCAGGTCCCTTGCGGCCACGCTCAGCCTGCCTGTGGCGCTGCATCCTCGCGATATTCTGCCGCCGCTCTGGCACTGGCTGTACTTTCACGATGACACGCCATCGGACCAACTTGGTGAGGACGGTGCCCCGCGCACCGGCGCGCTGATGCCCCCGGTGCCGCTGGAGCAGCTAATGTGGGCGGGGGCCGAGTTCGAATTTCTACGGCCGTTGCGCATCGGCGTGGAAACGAGCAAGCGTTCCACCATCGCCGAGATGCGCTATAAATCAGGCCGGCGCGGACCCATGGTATTCGTTACCTGGGAACACTGCTACGAG
The DNA here is from genome assembly GCF_015352985.1 of Noviherbaspirillum malthae. Taxonomy (GTDB): domain Bacteria; phylum Pseudomonadota; class Gammaproteobacteria; order Burkholderiales; family Burkholderiaceae_D; genus Noviherbaspirillum; species Noviherbaspirillum malthae. The sequence continues at coordinate 11,056 of NZ_JACYXF010000089.1, forward strand.
CAGGACCGGCAGCCGGCGGTGATCGAGCGTTCGCGCGCGGTCTTTCTCGGCGCGAGCGACGGCACCGCTGCCGTTCCCGATGCGCCTGTGTCTGCAGGAAGGGCAGTCTGGCCGGTCAACGAGGCGGTGTTGTTCCGTTACTCGGCGCTGACTTTTAATTCCCATCGCATTCACTATGACCGCGACTACGCGCGCGAGATCGGCGGCTATCCCGGGCTCATCGTGCACGGCCCCTTGCAGGCGACGCTGCTGGCGGAAAGCTACCGCGCCTGGCATCCGGAGCGCCCTCTCGCTCATGCCGTTTGCCGGGCGCGCGCGCCACTGTTTCTCGGCGCCCCTGTCATCGTCCACGCCGGACGCGAGGAAGGCGACAGCCTGACGTTGTGGACCGAAGCCGGCGCAGGCGGCATGGCAATGGAAGCCGTCTTCAGCAGTCAGGCCGCTGGGAACATGCGGTGAGGCAGGACGACATCCTCGCGCCGCGTCTTCGCGCCCTGATCGGCCGGCTGATACCGGAGGCCGACGGCATCGCCGACCTGCGCGCGTTGCCGGGCGGGGCCAGCCAGGAAACCTGGTCGTTCGATGCAGTCACCGGCGGTGGCCGCGTTCCCCTGATCCTGCGCCGTGCACCGCCGGGCTCTGCGCCGCCGGCAGAAGCAATCGGCCTGGCAACAGAAGCCTGCCTGCTCGAACAGGTCGTCCAATCGGGCGTGCCGGTGCCGCGCGTGGCAGGCGTGCTGGCACCCGAGGATGGGCTGGGAGAAGGCTATGTGATGTCGCGCATCGCGGGCGAGGCCAACTCGCGGCGCATCCTGCGCGATGACCGCTACGCGCAGGCCCGGAGCCGCCTTGCCTGGCAATGCGGACAGGCGCTGGGTCGAATCCATGCGCTTGATCCTTTGCGACTGCCGCCGCTGCGGGCGAGCGGCGCACGCGAGGAGGTGGCCTACTACAGAAAGCGTCACGACACCGTGGGCACGCCACGGCCGGTGTTCGAACTTGCCTTGCAGTGGCTGCAGCAACGCGTGCCGGAAAGCGCGGTGCGCCGCACGCTGGTCCACGGCGACTTCCGCAACGGCAACATCATGATCGATGAAAACGGGCTGTGCGGTGTCCTCGACTGGGAAATCGCCCACTTTGGCGATCCGATGGAGGACCTGGGCTGGATGTGCGTCAATTCCTGGCGCTACGGAAGCGAGTTGCCGGTAGGCGGTTTCGGCACCCGCGAGGAGCTGTTCGCTGGCTACGAAGCTGCGGGCGGCAAGGTCGACCAGGCGCGGGTGCGTTTCTGGGAAGTACTGGGGACGCTGAAGTGGGGCGTCATCTGCGAATCGATGGCGGTCTCCTACCAGAGCGGCGACGTCCGTACGGTCGAGCGTGCGGCGGTCGGACGCCGCGCCTCGGAGGCGGAAATCGATCTCTTGTGCCTGATCCAGGATGGAGAACAGTGATGTCTGAACAACCCTCAGCGCCAGAACTGATCCAGGCCGTTGCCGACTTCCTGCGCGACGATGCGCTGCCTCGACTTGATGGACTGACGGCATTCCATGCGCGGGTCGCCGTCAGTCTGCTTGAGATCGTCAGACGAGAAATTGAACTGGGCCCGGATGCGGACGCGCAGCAGCGTGCCAGGCTGCAGGACCTGCTGGGTAGCGAAGGCGGACTCGATGCACTCAACCGCGAACTGTGCGAGCGCATCGCGCGCGGCGAAGTCAATGCGCACTCCCCGGGCCTGATGCCCCATCTGCTGCGCACCGGCCTGGCGAAACTCGCGGTGGACCAGCCGGGGTACTTGACGTACCGGCGGTTGCAGCAGCATAAACCCGAAGGAGGACAGTAATGCCTGTGGAGAACGGTATTTCGCATTGGATACCGGCACCCGATGAGGCGGCCCTGGTAAAAGAGATGACGGTTGGCGACCTGCTCGACGAGGCGGCGCGTAAGTGGCCGGACAAGGATGGCCTCGCCTATGTCGCGTATGAGGATCGCGGTCTCTCGCTGCGTTGGTCGTTTGCCGAACTGCGCGAGCGCAGCCGCGTCGTTGCCCGCGCCCTGATGGCGTCGGGTATTGGCCCCGGCGATCGGGTGGCGCTATGGGCCACCAACCTGCCCGAATGGCTGTTGCTGGAATTCGGTGCGGCTTACTGCGGCGCGGTACTGGTACCGATCAATCCCCTGCTGCGCAGCGCCGAGGTTGCCTACATCCTGCGCACCGCAAGCGTCAACGCGTGTTTCGCCTTGCCGGAGAATCGCGGCGCGTCGCTATGGGAGATGTTTCACGAGGCGGCACGTGAAGCGCCCTCGCTGCGTCTGCGCGTGGCGATTGGCAAGGCACCCGACGACAAGGGAATCGCCTGGGCCGACTGGCTGGCCGGCGGCGCAACAGTAAGCGAAGACGCCCTCGAGCAGCGCCGCAAGGGCGTCGCAGCAGGTGACACCGTACAGATACAGTTCACCTCGGGCACCACCGGTTTTCCAAAAGGTGCGGAGCTGAGCCATCGCGGCGTGGTCAACGACGGCCGCCTGTTCGCGCAGCGTGCGGCGCTGAGCGAAGGCAGCCGCTGGGTCAACCCGATGCCATTGTTCCATTGCGGCGGCTGTGTCATTGCTACCCTGGGCGCGCTGGCGTCCGGGACCACCCAATACCCCATCGTCACTTTCGAGCCGGACCGGGTGGCGCGCACCATCGCGCGCGAACGCGTCAACGTACTGAGCGCCGTGCCGACGATGCTGATTGCACTGGAAGAAGCTGCCGACCGCGAGGGCCTCGATCTGGCCAGCCTGGAACGTGTGATTACCGGTGGTTCCACCGTACCGGTGGAACTGCTGCGCCATTGGCACGTGCGCTACGGCGCGCGCTGCTCGATCACCTACGGCCTGACCGAAGCGTCTCCAATCATCACCCAAAGCGCGCCGCATGACCCGGAGGAGCTGCAGATGGGCAGTTGCGGTCAGCCGCTTCCCGCCGCCGAGGTGGATCTGGTCGATGCCGGCGGAAACAGGGTTCCATTGGGCGAGGTAGGCGAGGTGCGTACCCGCGGCTGGCTGGTGATGAAGGGATACTTCGGCAATGCGCAAGCCACGCGCGACGCGTTGTCGGCGGACGGCTGGCTGCGTACCGGCGATTTGGGGCGCATGGACGAGCTCGGCTAACTGTGGATCAGCGGCCGCGCCAAGGACATGATCATCCGTGGCGGGGAAAACATCTCGCCGCGTGAGATCGAGGAAGTCCTGCTGACGCTGGAAGAGATCACCGATGCCAACGTGGTCGGCGTGCCCGACTCACGGTACGGCGAGGAAGTGTGCGCTTACGTGCGCCTAAAGCCGGGAGCGTCGCTGAACGCCGAACAGATGCGCGAGCGCCTGCATGACCGCATCGCCCGTTACAAGATCCCCAAGTACCTGCGCGTGGTCGAGCAGTTTCCGCTCACACCTTCGGGCAAGGTACAGAAGTTCAGGCTGCGCGAAATGTTCGCGGCCGAAGCGGCGCGTACCGACCCGGCACCGGCCGCCGGCTGAGAAGGCGGCGACCGCCGCCAAACACACGATTTGGAGAAAAGGACAAAACATGAAGATCAGAGACAAGGTCGTCGTCGTCACCGGCGGCGGAAACGGGATCGGCGCCGCGATGGCGCGCCGCTTCGCAGCCGAGGGTGCGCGGGCGGTAGTGGTGGCCGATCTTGACGGCACGGCCGCCAGCAAAGTTGCTTCGGAAATCGGCGGCATGGGGATGGCGGTCAACGTGGCAAGGGAGCAGGAACTTGCGGAACTGGTCGCGAGCACGGTGGCGACCCACGGGCACATCGACCTTTTCTGCTCCAATGCCGGAGTATCGATTGGCAATGGACTGGAATCCTCCGATGCAGACTGGGAAAAGGCATGGTCGGTCAACCTGATGGCGCATGTGTATGCGGCGCGGGCGGTGGTTCCGCACATGCTGGAGCGCGGCGAGGGCTATCTGTTGCAGACCGCCTCGGCAGCGGGCTTGCTGTCAATCTCGGATGCTTCCTATGCGGTCACGAAACACGGTGCGGTGGCGTTTGCGGAATGGCTGTCGATCACCTACGGCGATCGCGGCATCAAGGTCAGCTGCTTCTGCCCGATGGGCGTGCGCACCAACATGCTGCTCGGCAGCGTGAGCGAGGTTGACCAGCCCGCGCTGCTTGCCGCCGCGGTCGAGCCGGCGGACGCTGCCGAAGCCATTGTCCAGGGCATCGATGCGGAACGCTTCCTGATTCTCACGCATCCTGAAGTGCTTGAATACATGCGACGCAAGGGCGCGGATTATGACCGCTGGCTCAAGGGCATGCGGCGCTACCAGCAGCAACCGCCATCGACGAAGTCCTGAACGAGGAAAACAACATGGATTTTCAGCACAGCAGCAAGGTGCGCAGCCTGCAGGACAAGCTTGGCGCATTCATGGAGCAGCATATCTACCCGGCCGAGCAGGCCTATTACGACCAGGTGTTCTCCGGCGACCGCTACGACACCGTTGCGCTGATGGAGGAACTGAAGGTCAAGGCACGCGAGGCGGGGCTGTGGAACCTGTTCCTGCCGGGCGATCACGGCGCAGGCCTCAGCAACCTGGAGTACGCCCCCTTGGCCGAAATCATGGGTCGGGTCGAGTGGGCGTCCGAAGTGTTCAACTGCTCGGCGCCGGACACCGGCAACATGGAGATACTGACACTGTTTGGCAACGACGAGCAGAAAAAGACCTGGCTGGAGCCGCTGCTCAATGGCCAGATCCGCTCGGCGTTCTCGATGACCGAGCCGGAAGTGGCGTCGAGCGACGCGACCAACATACGCTGCGAGATACGGCGCGACGGCGACGAGTATGTGATCAACGGCCGCAAATGGTTCACCTCGGGCGCCCTCAACAAGCGCTGCAAGGTGCTGATCGTCATGGGCAAGACCGATCCCGACCATCCCGACGTGCACAAGCAGCAGTCGATGATCCTGGTACCGAAGGACACGCCGGGCGTGAAGATCGTGCGCGACATCACGGCGTTCGGCTATGACGATGCGCCACTCGGCCATCCGGAGATCGTGTATGACAATGTCCGGGTGCCCGCGTCCAATATCCTCCTGGGCGAAGGGCGCGGTTTTGAGATAGCCCAGGGTCGGCTGGGGCCGGGCCGCATCCATCACTGCATGCGCCTGATTGGCGTTGCGCAGCGCGCGCTCGAAAGCATGTGCGCCCGCGCCGAGTCACGCGTGGCTTTTGGACGCCGGCTGTCCGAGCAGGGATCGGTGCGCGAAGACATCGCGCACTCCTGGTGTGAGCTGGAGCAGGCACGCTTGCTGACGCTCAAGGCAGCAGACAAGATGGACCGCGACGGCAACAAGGCGGCCAAGGATCTGATCGCCGCCGCCAAGATCGTCGTGCCCAGCATGGCCGCGCGCGTGATCGACCGCGCCATCCAGGTCCATGGCGGCATGGGCGTGTCGCAGGACACTTTCCTTCCCAAGGCCTATGTGTACGCACGCTTCATCCGCATCGGCGACGGCCCGGATCAGGTGCACCTGGCGGCGGTGGCGAAGCAGCTGGTCAAGCAGTATGCCGCCGCAGCCGGAGCACAACCATGAAGGCGGTACTGTGCAAGCAATATGGTCCGCCCGAGGCGCTGGTGCTGGAGGACGTCGCACCCTTGCGGCCGGGACCGGGGCAGGTCCTGATCTCGGTACGCGCAACTGGCGTCAACTTCCCGGATACCTTGATCATCGAGAACAGATACCAGCTCAAGCCGGATCTGCCGTTTTCTCCCGGTGCCGAGGTGGCCGGCCTGGTGCAGGCAGTGGGCGTGGGCGTGCGCGCCTTCCGGCCGGGCGACCGGGTAATCGCCGTGCCTGGCTATGGCGGCTATGCCGAGCAGACGCTGGCACGGGAGGAGGATACCTTCGCACTTCCCGACGGCATCGATTTCCCGGACGCGGCGGCATTCCTGATCGCCTACGGAACGACCCATTACGCATTGCAGGAGCGCGCGGCGCTGCGACCCGGCGAAACCCTGCTGGTGCTTGGTGCCGCCGGCGGCACTGGCCTTTCCGCAGTCGAACTGGGCAAGCTGCTCGGCGCGCGGGTCATCGCTGCAGCATCCAGCGACGAGAAGCTCGCCCTGTGCCGCGAGCACGGTGCCGACGAGGTCATCAACTACAGCCGGGAAGACCTTCGCCAGCGCCTGAAGGAGCTCACCGGCGGGCGCGGGGTGGATATCGTCTACGACCCCGTGGGGGGCAGCTACAGCGAAGCGGCGCTGCGCAGCATGGCCTGGAACGGCCACTTTCTGGTTATCGGCTTTACTGCAGGCGAAATTCCCAAGATCGCGCTCAATCTCACATTGCTCAAGGGCTGTTCCATTGTCGGCGTGTGGTGGGGCGGCTTCCTGCGCAGTGAACCGGAACGCGCGGCGGCGCTGACACGGGAACTGGTCGAATGGTTTCGGCAGGGGAAGGTGCGCCCCTACATCTCGAAGCGCTACCCCCTGGAACAGGCAGCCCAGGCGCTGGTTGAAGTCGCCGCCCGCAAGGTGACCGGCAAGATCGTGCTGCTGCCGGGTTCGGCACAGGATGAATGACATGTCTTTTCCTCCTCTTATTGGAACAAACCTTTAGAACTTACGCAAAGCGCATCTTGACGGAAGGTTTTTTGAGCTGCTGACGGAGGTAGTTGTTGAGCAGTCCGTGCTTGATGCGGTAGACGGTTTGTTGGGTTTGGCGTGCGAGGTCGGTCAAGCGGGGCCAGACGAGCATGGCGCAGGCGATATGGTTGCGCTGGATGCACGCCTTGCGGCACTGGTTGCCTCCGGCGTGGCGGTGATGGCGTACAACGTGCTGGCGGTATTGCAATCGGCGGTGTGGGCTGCGCACAAGCTGCAATACGATGATATAGAACTGTCGCCTTACTGATTCGCTGATGAAATCCGTGCGCGCTATGCTGGCATGGTGATGGCTTTTATACCAGCAGCATGGGAGCCTTACGACCGCATGACTGCGGCCCAGCTGCCGGAGATATTGCTGCAAATAGCACTGCATGCCAATCCCAAGGCACTGCGAAAGCGTCCGCGCCGCCCGAAACCATCGGCAAAGAAGGGCTATGTCTCAGGTGCGGTCGCACGGCGTCATGTCGCCACCGCACGGGTTCTCAAAAATCGACTCGTTAAGTAAGACCTTGAAAGGGGTGGTTCTAAGACGGGCGCTTCATCTTACAAACCGTCGGCTGTGTAGCGATCTCGGGTGGAATTTTCTTTTCCGTCTTCCATCCGAATCCGGTTCCTTCCTGATCGAACCTGACTTCCTTCTCACCCGCCTTCGACCACACGGCGATATACAGTGGCTGCTGCAACTGGTGGTCGGCGGCGCGCATGGTGACATCACCGTTCAGGCTCTTGACGGTCATGCCTTCCATCTTCAGCGCTACCTTGACCGGGTCGGTGGTTTTTGCTTCACGTATCGCCTTGCTCAGCATGGTCACTGCCGAATGGGTTTGCATCCAGGTGTAGTCATCGTTGTACTTCGCCTTAAATATATCGACAATATCCTTGCCTGTGTAGGATTCGTTGTTGACGTTCCATACACCAACGTACCTGACCTTTCCCGCCCCGGCGCTACCCATTGCAGTGGGCGCGCCCTTGAGGACTGCGTAATAGGTATAGAAGTTGGCGTCGACGCCGGCATCCTTAGATGCCTTGATCAACAGGGCAAGGTCGGCTCCCCAGTTGCCGGTAATGACAGTATCCGCACCTGATGCTTTAATCTTGCTGACATAGGGTGCAAAGTCCTTCACCTGCCCAATCGGATGAAGATCGTCGCCGACAATCTCCACATCCGGCCGTTTTCCTTTTAGGTACTCTTTCGCGGACTTGCTCACCGACCGGCCGAATGCGTAGTCCTGGCCGATGATGTAGACCTTTTTAATGTTCTTATCCTGAGACATATGTTCGACCAGGGCCTGCATCTTCATATCGGAGTTCGAATCGAAGCTGAAGTGCCAGAAGCTGCATTTTCCGTTGGTAAGTTCCGGGTCCACCGCGCCATGATTGATATAAATGACTTCCTTGCCGGGATGGCGCTCGTTGTACTTGTTAATGGCATCGATCAGTGCCAGTCCCGCGCCCGAGCCGTTGGCCTGCGCGATATAGCGGAACCCGCCGTCAATCGCGCGCTTGAGCTGGTTCAGGCTCTCCTGCGGGCTAGCCTTGTTGTCGAAAGCGACGAATTCCAGCGTATGCTCGCCTGCCCATTTTTCCTTGTTGGCGATCTCTCCCATGATTTGCCAGCTTTTCAGCTGGTTCTCACCGAGCGCGGCGAACGGCCCGGAAAGCGGATCGATGACGGCAATCTTCACGGTGTCCGCTATTGCGGATGATGCGACCAGGGTGAGGGCTGCGAGCTTGACGGGAACGAGATATGGAAATGGGATTTGCACAGTTGTCTCCTTCGCCTGACGGCGTGTTGTATTGAGTAAGTGTTTTCCATCTAGTTCAGAAAACTAGCGTGGCCGACCAATGAATTCTTGCGTTAACTGGCTGGCCTTTCGGCAGTCTATGCTACCAGCATGTTGGCGCAAGACGTCTTGCACCATGTTTGACAGAATTCTCTCGCACGCATCAGCCCGTACGTTGCACATGCGCAGACCAAAATACGAAAGGACAACAATGTCATCGCAAGCCATTTCTTTCCATGAACTTCGTACTCCCGCCGCGGCCCGGATTGAGGTCGAAAAAACCTGGCCGGAAGAAAAAGTGCTGGAACTGTTCAACCTGCCGTTCAGCGAACTGATGTTTCGGGCGCAGCAGGTCCATCGCGCCAACTTCGATCCGCAGGAAGTCGAGCTGGCCACGCTGCTGTCGATCAAGACCGGAGGCTGCCCGGAAGACTGCGGCTACTGCCCGCAGGCAGCCCGCTACGACACCGGCGTCACCGCCAAGAAATTGCTTGAGCTGGAAACGGTGCTGGAAGCGGCGCGCGCGGCGAAAGCCCACGGCGCAACGCGCTTTTGCATGGGCGCTGCCTGGCGCAGTCCCAAGGACCGCGACTTGGATCACGTGGAAGCCATGGTGCGCGGCGTCAAGGAACTCGGTCTTGAGGCCTGCGCCACGCTCGGCATGCTTGAAGACGGGCAGGCAGAGCGCCTGGCCGCTGCCGGCCTCGACTATTACAACCACAACCTCGACACCGCCCCCGAGTTCTATAACGACATTATCACGACCCGCAATTACGAAAACCGTCTCGACACGCTGGACAAGGTGCGCAATGCCGGCATCAAGGTGTGTTGCGGCGGCATCGTCGGCATGGGCGAATCGCGCAAGCAGCGCGCAGGCCTAATCGCGCAGGTCGCCAATCTCGATCCGTATCCGGAGTCGGTGCCGATCAACCATCTGGTGCAGGTCGTGGGCACGCCGTTGCATGGCCTCGACCCGCTCGATCCGCTGGAATTCGTGCGCACCATTGCGGTCGCGCGCATCACCATGCCAAAGGCGCGTGTTCGTTTGTCGGCCGGCCGCCGCGAGATGGGCGAGGCGGTGCAGGCAATGTGCTTCCAGGCCGGCGCCAATTCGATTTTTTATGGCGACAAACTGCTGACTACCGGCAATCCTGATGCGGATGCGGACATGGCCTTGCTGAACAAGCTCGGCATGAAGATCAAGCACACCCACATAGACGAACGGCACGGGATGAACGGATAAGAAGGACTCTCGCAAGGGTAAGGGCTGTCGTTGCGGGAGTGGGAGGAGGCGCAGGGTGGGGAACCCCTTTGTCTTTATTAGGACTTACGCAAAGCGCATCTTGACGGAAGGATTTTTGAGCTGCTGACGGGGGGTAGTTGTCGAGCAGTCCGTGCTTGATGCGGTAGACGGTTTGTTGGGTTTGGCGTGCGAGGTCGGTCAAGCGGAGCCAGACGAGCATGGCGCAGACGATATGATTGCGCTGGATGTGTGCCT
>NZ_JACYXF010000090.1 GCF_015352985.1 Noviherbaspirillum malthae
CGGCCTTCATGCACAAATCGATCGAGTAGCCCTGGTAGGACTGCTTGTCATCGAGGTAGGAGAAGGGAATGGAAGAGTCGCGCACGCCCAGGGTGATGGTGCCGCTGTCCTTGATTTTCTTGAGCGTCGGGCTCTCCTGCGCCTGCGCGGCTCCCGCGATCACTCCTGCGCCGATCATGACTGCGATCAGTTTTGCTAGTTTCATTTTATCTCCAGGAAAAATTAGTAACTTTAGTGTACCAAAAGCTATGCATATGAAACATGATTTCCATTGACCCTGAAGCGACAGCTGGCAGCGGCTCCGTATGGCAATAGCTGGTTGTCGGAACATGGCTTTGTTTTCAATTGCACGCAATACGTAGTTATACGGATGGACCTGACCTATCTTGTACGAAGGTTTCAGTCGCCGACCTTATCCGTGGGAAAGCGGAAGGTATCGCGCAGCAGATGTCCCATCGGCATGTTCATGGCCTGGCCCTTCGGCGGAATCGGATGCTTGAACCACTTGTCGTAGAGCTTGTAGATCTCGCCGTCGTGAATGATGCGGCCCATTTCCCGGTCGACCACGGCCTTGAATGCGGGATCGTCCTTGGGCAGCATGATCGCGTAAGGTTCGGCCGACATGGCGTCGCCCACCACGACGAGCTCGTCGGCATTCGGCGAGCCGGCGCGCAAGCCGTACAGCAGCACGTCGTCCATCGGGAATGCCGCAGCCTGACGCTTCTCCACCATGGCAAAGGATTCGGCATGATCGCGTCCTTCGAGCAGCCGCAATCCCAGCGCCCGCACCTTGTCGCGGTCGGTCAGCAGCTTCATGGTGGTCGTGCCCTTGGTGGTGACGACCTGCTTGCCCCGCAGGTCGGTCCAGTTGCTGATGCCGGAATCGGTGCGCACTACCATGCGGACCGCGGCGATGAAATGGGGAATGGTGAAGGCGACCTGCTTGCGCCGTTCGGCGTTGTTGGTGGTGGAGCCGCATTCGAGATCGGCCTTGCCGTCGACAATTGCGGGAATGCGGTCCGACGACGTAACTGCGAGGTAGGCGATGTTGAGGCGGTCCAGCTTGAGTTCGCGGCGCACCGCATCGGCCACCTTGAGGCAAAGGTCCATCGCGTAGCCGATCGGCTTCTTGTTGTCGTCAAGGTAGGAAAACGGCACCGAGGCTTCGCGGTGCGCGATCGTGATCGTGCGGCTGTCGCGGATCTTGGACAGCGTATCGGTGCCTGCATGCACGGATGAGGCTGCGGATACGGCAAGCAGGCAGGATGCTGCCGCCAGCGTGGCTTTGGAAATACGACTTGGGCGACTTGTGATCGTCTTGTCGAGCATAAGGTCTCCATCTCATGCCGGCGTGGACAGCGCTCAGGACGGCCGGCGTTGCGTTGAACATCGGCCGCCTTCCTGTCGTGGCAGCCGCCGGTGCATTGCCGGCAGCTTGCCAGTTTTCAGTGCATCCGGAACATCAGGGGTACAGCCCTCGCATTTCCCGTGCCTGCAACACGCGGGTGCAGGCAACAATAAATGCGGCAGTTCGCAATGATACGTTTTTCTCCTGCGCCAGTGTCCATACCGCTCCGAATGCTTCGCGCATGATGCGGGTGAGGCGCTGGTTGATTTCGTCTTCCGTCCAGAAGAAGCTGGAGAAATCCTGCACCCATTCGAAATAGCTGACCGTCACGCCGCCCGCGTTGGCGATCACATCGGGCACGACCAGCACGCCCTTGTCGTGCAGGATGTCGTCGGCGGCCGGCGTGGTCGGGCCGTTGGCGCCTTCCAGGATGATCTTGGCGCGGATCTTGTTCGCGTTGGCTTCGGTGATCTGCTGCTCCAGCGCGGCGGGGATCAGGATATCGCAGTCGACTTCCCAGAAGCGGCTGCGGTCATTGACGATGTCGCCGCCGCCGAAGCCGGCGACGCTGCCGTGCTGCGCGACGTGTGCCTGCAGTGCCACGACATCAAGTCCGCTGTCGGCGACGACGGTGGAGATATGATCCTGCACCGCGACCACCTTGGCGCCCGCTTCGGCAAACAGGCGCGCAGCAATGCCGCCCACGTTGCCGAAGCCTTGCACCGCAACCCTGGCGCCCTTGATGTCGATGCCGCGCTTGGCGGCGGCTTCGCAGCCGACCACATAAACGCCGCGGCCGGTGGCTTCACGGCGGCCCAGGCTGCCGCCCAGCGAGATCGGCTTGCCGGTGACGACGCCCGAGGCGGTGCTGCCCTGGTTCATCGAGTAGGTGTCCATCATCCAGGCCATGATCTGCTCGTTGGTGTTGACGTCCGGCGCGGGGATGTCCTTGTTGGGTCCGATGATGATGTTGATTTCGCTGGTATAGCGGCGCGTCACGCGCTGCAGTTCGCCTGTGGACAGGGTCTTGGGATCGAGGCGGACACCGCCCTTGGCGCCGCCGTAGGGAACGTTCACCGCCGCGTTCTTGACTGTCATCCAGGCCGACAGGGCCATGACTTCCGACAGCGTCACGTCCTGGTGAAAGCGCACGCCGCCCTTGCCCGGGCCGCGCGAGGTATTGTGCTGGACGCGGTAGCCTTCGAAGTGGGCAATGCTGCCGTCGTCGCGCTCGATGGGCACGTCGACGACGAGGATGCGCTTGGGACGCTTGAGGGTTTCAACCCAACGCGCCAGGCTGCCGAGATAAGGCGTGACGCGGTCGATCTGTTCGAGATAGACGCCCCAGGGGCCGATTTCTTTTTGTGTCAGGTAGGACGGGACTTCATGCTGTGTGGACATGGTGCTACTGCTCCTTGTGGGTTCAGGCAGCCATCGCTGCTGTAATCGACATTACAGAAACGGATGCTAGTGCAACACATAAACGCAATCCAATGCTTTGTAGGCATGCAACTATGCATGAAAAACATAAGGTTTGCGTCTCCGCAAAAACCGGAATACCCCGGCTCTTCAGGCGGTTGTTGCTCTGGTCTTGCGCGTCCGGTGCTTCTTTTCACCGCGCCGGACCAGATAGTCCCAGAGTCGGGCAACGACCGGCTTGCCCGGCCGCTGGGCCGTCGGCCGTTCACGATAGAGGCGGATTTCCATGCTCAGTTCCCAGTCGGCGCCGCCGCCGTCGGCGCGCGCAAGATGCTTCTGCTTGAGTTCGCGCACCACCGCCGATTCGGGCAGAAAAGCAATGCCGTGGCCTTCGAGCGCCATCATCTTCAAGCCTTCGGCCATGTCGGTCTCGTAGCACTTCTCGAGGTACAGCGGCCGTTCGGCCTCCGCCAGGAGAAGATCGACCATGCGGCCTAGATAGGCATTGCTGGTGTAGGAGAGAAACGGCAACGGAGACTTGGCCGTGCCGGGCAGCTGCAGCTGCGGCACGCCGCTCCTGTCGCAGCGGGCATAGGCGCGCAGGGTTTCGCTGCCGAGCGAGAGCATGTCGTAGCGGCTGGCATCGAGCTGCACCGGCTGGCGCGGATGGTGGTAGCACAGCAGGAGATCGCAGCCGCCCTCCACCATCGTCATCACCGCGTCATGGACGTTGAGCGCAATGAGCCGGCTGTTGAGCATGCCGAAATCCTGCTTGAGCTCGCTGATCCATTTCGGCATGAAGGTCAGCGACAGCGTATGCGGCACCGCGAAATCGACGGTCGTGTGGGCGGTCGGACGCTTGCCGCGCAGGAGCGCGCGCGCATTGTTGATCTGCCCCAGCATCTCCAGCGCCTGTTCGTAGAACACTTCGCCGGCATGCGTAAGACGGGTCGGATAGGAGGTGCGGTCGATCAGGTCGGCGCCCAGCCAGGCTTCCAGCGACTGGATGCGCCGGGAGAAGGCAGGCTGGGTCACATGGCGCAGTTCGGCCGACCGGCTGAAGCTGCCGGTCTCCGCCAGTGAAATGAAGTCTTCCAGCCATTTGGTTTCCATGGCGCTATGGTAGTCGCTTCACCGGCGGAAGCAAAGCTATGCCACCGCCGGCTCCGCGTCTCGCCCATCCGCACCGGGCGACGATGAAGGAATCTCCTGCCGCGCCTGCTGGCGTTCCCACATCTGGGCGTAGGCGCCGTTCTCGGCCAGCAGCTGCGCATGCGTGCCGCGCTCGACGATGCGGCCATGATCGAGCACCAGGATCTGGGCGGCATCGGCGATGGTCGACAGGCGGTGCGCGATCACCAGCGTGGTCCTGTCCTTGGCGATTTCCTTGAGCTGCGTCTGGATGGCCTGCTCGGCGCGCGAATCGAGTGCGGAGGTGGCCTCGTCGAAAATCAGGATGGCGGGATTCTTGAGCAGGGTGCGCGCAATCGCGACGCGCTGCTTTTCGCCGCCTGACAGCTTCAGCCCGCGTTCGCCGACCAAGGTCTTGTAGCCGTCGGGCAGGCTTTCAATGAAGTCATGGATGTAGGCCGCCTTCGCCGCGGCGACGATGTCTTCCTTGCTGGCATCGGGCTTGCCGTAGGCGATGTTGTATTCGATGGTGTCGTTGAACAGCACCGTATCCTGCGGCACGATGCCGATGGCCTTGCGCAGCGAAGTCTGGGTGATCTTGCGCAGGTCCTGGCCGTCGATGCTGATGCTGCCGGCATTGATGTCGTAGAAGCGGAACAGCAGGCGCGACAGCGTGGACTTGCCGGAACCGCTGTGGCCGACCACGGCCGTGGTGGTTCCCGCGGGGATCGTGAAATCCACGTCGAACAGGATCTGCCGCTTGGCCTCGTAGCTGAAGTCCACATGCGAGAACTTCACTTCAGCGCCCTGGATGGCGAGCGGCTTCGCCTCGGGCACGTCGGCCACCTCGCGGTGCTGGTCGAGCAGCTTGAACAGCCGCTCCATGTCGGCCAGGCTCTGCTTGATCTCGCGGTAGATCACGCCGAGGAAATTGAGCGGCACGTAGAGCTGGATCATGAAGGCATTGACCAGCACCAGGTCGCCCAGCGACATCGTGCCGTCGATCACGCCCTGCGTCGCGCGCCAGAGGATCAGCGTGACGGCAATGGCGATGATCAGCGACTGCCCGGTATTGAGAATGGAGAGGGAAGTCTGCGACTTGACCGCCGCCGTTTCCCAGGTCTGCATGCTCTGATCGTAGCGGCGCGCCTCGTATTCCTCGTTGCCGAAATACTTGACGGTTTCATAATTGATCAGCGAATCGATGGCGCGGGTGTTGGCCTTGGAGTCGAGATCGTTCATGGTGCGCCGGAAATTGGTGCGCCATTCGGTGACGGCTACGGTAAAGCCGATGTACACCAGCAGCGCCACGATCGTGATTCCGGCGAACCAGATGTCGTAATGCAGCACCAGGTAGCCGATCACCAGCGTGATCTCCACCAGCGTCGGCAGGATGCTGTATAGGGTGTACGACACCAGCGAGGAAATGCCGCGCGAGCCGCGCTCTATGTCGCGCGTCATGCCGCCGGTCTGCCGGTTCAGGTGGAAACGCAGCGACAGCGAATGCAGATGCCGGAATACCTGCAGCGCGATCGTCCTTACCGCGCTCTGCGTGACCTTGGCGAACACGAATTCCCGCAGCTCGGTGAACATGGTGGTGCACAGGCGCAACACCCCATATGCAACCAGGATACCCACTGGCAACACCAGCATGGTTTCCGGCCTGTCGGGGCTGACGGTCATGCTGTCGACCAGTCTCTTGAGCACCAGCGGCACGCCGACGTTGGCCAGCTTGGCGCCGATCAGGAAAGTCAGTGCGAGCAGGACCCGCCACTTGTAAGCCCACAGGTAGGGAAATAAAGTCTTGAGCGTGCCCCAGTCGTTGCGGGTGCCTTCGTTGGCGGGCGGCTCGGGGGATGACACGGGGGAACGGCGCATGAAATGGTTTATCCGGCGGAATGGTTTATGCTCTGGCTTAATGACTGCTCGAACGATTTTAGCTTAGAGCCTCTATCTTCATCAGTTGAGGCCGCTCAGGGGAAACACAATGACAAACACACTTCATACCGCCCTGCCCGAAGGCAAGGTACCGCAGCTGCGCGTGATGCCGATGCCGGCGGATGCGAACGTCCACGGCGACGTGTTCGGCGGATGGATCATGGCGCAGGTCGACATCGCCGGATCGCTGCCCGCGGTGCGGCGCGCCAACGGCCGCGTGGCCACGGTGGCGGTGAACTCCTTCGTCTTCAAGCAGCCGGTGTTCGTCGGCGACCTGCTTTCCTTTTATGCGGACGTCGTGAAGGTGGGCAACACGTCGATCACGGTGAATGTCGAAGTCTATGCCGAACGCAACCGCCTGCCGGTCGAGATCGTGAAGGTCACGGAAGCGACGCTGACCTATGTCGCCACCGATGAAAGCCGCCAGCGCCGTCCCATTCCGCCGCTCGCCGGCGAATAAACGCCATTGGCCAGGACCGATCCTGGCCGGCTCACGCAATTTTTCCCATGCGAATCGAACGCAGACAGTTTCTCGCGCAGTCCGCGCGCCTGTTGTCGCTGGCCGCCTTGTCAGCCGCTCTTCCCTCCACCGCCTTTTCTTCCACCGCGCTGAGCCGGACCTCATCCTACCCGTTCAGCCTGGGCGTGGCCTCCGGTTCACCGCTCGCCACCGGCGTCGTCCTGTGGACGCGCATCCTGCCCGACCCGCTCGATGCAGAGTCGTCCGGCAGCCGGCCCTACAGCGTGCAATGGGAAATCGCCGAAGACGAAGGCTTCAGGCGGATCGCGGCGAAAGGCACCGCCGTCGCGCTGCCTGAACTCGGACACAGCGTGCATGTCGATGCCGGCGGCCTCAAGCCGGACCGCTGGTACTGGTACCGCTTCATGCTCGGCAATGCCGTCAGCCCCGTCGGCAGGACGCGCACCGCGCCGGCGGCCGACCGGATTGCCTCGTCGCTGAAACTCGCAGTCGCCTCCTGCCAGCACTGGGATTTCGGCCAGTATGCCGCGCACCGGTACATCGCGGCGGAAGCGCCCGACCTGGTTGCCTTCCTCGGTGACTACATCTACGAATGGGGAGAATACGCGCTGACCCATCCGGCGGCGCCGCGCAAGCGCAGTAATGAAAGCTTCACGCTGGCGCAGTACCGGGCGCGCTATGCGCAGTACAAGTCCGACCCGCATCTGCAGGCTTCGCATCTCGCCGCGCCCTGGATCGTGACCTGGGACGACCACGAAGTGTCCAACGACTACGGCAATGACCGCGACGAACGGCTCGATCCGAATTTCATGGCGCGCCGAGCCGCCGCCTACCAGGCGTTCTACGAGCACATGCCGATACGCCTGCCTGCCTTACCGGAAGGGCCGCAGCGCTTTGCGCAGCTGCGCATCTACGATCGTTTCGAATGGGGGCGGCTTGCGCAATTCCATCTGCTCGACGACCGCCAGTACCGCTCCTACCACGCCTGCCAGCATTCCGAACGCGGCGGTTCGACATCGGTCGGCGCAGCCTGCACGGAAAGAACGGCACAGGAGCGCACGCTGCTCGGCCCAGTGCAGGAGCAATGGCTGTACGAGGGCTTCGCCTCATCGAAGGCGGCGTGGAACCTGGTCGCCCAGCAGACGCTGATGGCGCAATGCTCACAGGTTCCCATCGAGGACGAGGACGGCGGCCGCTTCTGGAACGACGGCTGGGACGGCTATCCGGCGGCACGGCGGCGCCTGCTCGACAGCATGCGCAAGCATGACCTGAGCAATCCGCTCGTGCTGTCGGGCGATGTGCACACCTTTTATGCGGCGGAGCTGCGCTCCGATTTCAGCCGGAGCGCATCGAAGGACAATCCGGTGATTGCCACCGAACTGTGCGGCACCTCGGTCACGTCCAATTCACGCCCGCAGTCGCGCACCGACCGCTACGTCGCCGACAATCCGCACATCAAGTACGGACGCAGCGACCGGCGCGGCTACATGATGCTGGAAGTCAAGCCCAAACGCGTCAGCGCCCGCTTCCAGGCGCTCGACGATGTGCGGCTCGCGGACTCCGGCGTGTCGACGGCGGCGAGCTTCATCATCGAGGACGGACGGCCTCGGCTGCAGAAGGCATGACGGTCACAGGCATGAAGGTACAGCCATAAAAAAACCGCCTGCACTGCAGGCGGTTTTTCGTTTGGCCGATCGCCGATGGTTTTCCGCTCAGGCGGCCTGCTTCTCGTCGCGCAGTTCGCGCCGCAGGATCTTGCCGACGTTGGTCTTGGGCAGTTCGTCGCGGAACTCGATGTACTTGGGCTTCTTGTACGCCGTGAACTGCTCCTTGCAATAGCCCATCAGTTCATCGACCGTCAGCGACGCATCCTTGCGCACCACGAAGAGCTTGACCGCTTCGCCGGAGTTCGCATCGGGCACGCCGATGCAGGCGCATTCGAGCACGCCTGGATGCGCGGCGACGACGCCTTCGATCTCGTTCGGATACACGTTGAAGCCGGACACCAGAATCATGTCCTTCTTGCGATCCACGATCTTGACGAAGCCGCGCTCGTCCATCACGCCGATATCGCCCGACTTGAAGTAGCCGTCCGGAGTCATGACCTTCGCGGTTTCATCGGGGCGGTTCCAGTAGCCGGCCATGACCTGCGGGCCGCGGATCGCGATCTCGCCCGGCTCGCCGAGCGGCACAGGATTGCCGGCATCGTCGAGGATGGCGATCTCGGTGCCGGGGATGGGCAGGCCGATGGTGCCGGAGAATTCATGCGAGGTCGCCGGATTGCAGGTCGCCGTCGGCGAGGTCTCGGACAAGCCGTAGCCTTCCACGATGGGGCAGCCGGTGACCTTGAGCCATTTGTCGTTGACCGCCTTCTGCACCGCCATGCCGCCGCCGTTGCAGATCTTCAGGCTGGAGAAATCCAGCTTGGCGAATTCCGGGTTGTTCAGCAAGCCGTTGTAGAGCGTATTCACTGCCGGCAGCAGGTTGAACTTGTGCTTGGAAAGCTCCTTGATGAAGCCGGGAATATCGCGCGGATTCGGAATCAGGAGGTTCATCGCACCCCAGCGCGTGCCCATCAGCATGCAGGCGGTCAGGGCAAAGATATGGTACAGCGGCAGCGCGCAGACGATAGTCAGCGGATCGATCTTCGGCTCCTCCTGCAGCGCCGGCTGCGCCCAGGCATCGTTCTGCAGCACATTGGCGATCACGCAGCGATGCGTCAGCGTCGCGCCCTTCGATACGCCGGTCGTGCCGCCGGTGTACTGCAGGAAAGCGAGATCGTCATGGCCGAGCTCCACCGGCTTGAGCTGCAGGCGCGCGCCTTCGGACAGGACCTGCTTGAAGCGGATCGCATTGGGCAGCGAGAAGGCGGGCACCATCTTCTTGACGTTGCGCACCACGAAATTGACCAGCGCGCCTTTGACGCCGCCCAGCATTTCCCCCATGCTGGCCACCACCACGTGCTTGACCTTGGTCTTGCCGATCACCTGTTCCAGGGTGGTGGCAAAATTTTCCAGGATGATGATGGCTTCGGCGCCGGAGTCATTGAGCTGATGCTCGAGTTCGCGCGGCGTATACAGCGGATTGACATTGACCACGCAATAGCCCGCGCGCAGGACGCCGGCGATCGCCACCGGATACTGCAGCACGTTGGGCATCATGATCGCGACCCGCGCTCCCTTCTTCAGGCCGCGTTCCTGCAGCCAGGCGCCGACGCGGGTGGACAGCTGGTCGAGCTCCGCATAGGTCATGAACTTGTCCATGCAGACGTAGGCATTGCGGGACGCAAACTTCTGGAAGGACTCTTCGAGCAGGTGCACCAGCGAACGGTATTGTGTGTAATCGATTTCCGCAGGAACGCCCGCAGGATAAGACTTCAGCCAAAGCTTTTCCATTGTCTGCCTCTTGTCTTTTTATGGAAGGTTAGGGTGTCGCAAAAAATAGCACGACGGTTCTTTTTCTCGGCATAGATGCTATCGGTCGGCGCGTTTACATGCAAGTCTTTTAATGGCTTCCGAAGCATACTTCTAGCCGTCCATTCTTTTGCATTGCAACAATACAAAGGGGAAAACGCAAGCAACGCAAGTTGCTTCCCATGCACAATACACGCAAAAAAGCGGCCATGAAAGGCCGCTTTTGCAGTGCGCATGATTACCGCGCCAGGCACATTCCCGATCGATCTCAGTGGGCAGCGATCTCGACGTTGTTTCCTGCGGTGATCGGACCGGAATTGCCGAGATTGGCCAGTGCCTGATGCCGCTCGTCCTTGCCGAGGGCGGACAGGGCACGCACGGCGGTGTAGAACTTGCCGAGGTCCTTCTGCTGCGCCAGCATGGCGCGGAAGCCGGGCACGAAGTCATGATAGGTGGCGATGGCCGACAGGTGCGCATTCGACAGCGGCTCGGCGAACCAGCGGTCGTAGCCGGCATAGCCGCCCCAGCTTTCCTTGAGCACCTGGTATTCATCCTTGAGCGCCTGGAAGATC
This sequence comes from Noviherbaspirillum malthae, assembly GCF_015352985.1. Taxonomy (GTDB): domain Bacteria; phylum Pseudomonadota; class Gammaproteobacteria; order Burkholderiales; family Burkholderiaceae_D; genus Noviherbaspirillum; species Noviherbaspirillum malthae. Next base: position 10,303 of record NZ_JACYXF010000090.1, read on the forward strand.
GCCGCCTTTTCCTTGCGCTTCTCGCTGTCGCTGGCATCGCGCTCGTAGTTGGCGGCGAGCGCCTTGCGCTGTTTCATCAGCAGCGCGAGGAAGTCGCGCTTGCGGCCTTCATAAGCCACATACGCCTTGCGGGTCTTGTCGTCGCCGTGCTTCTCCAGCCAGCGTTCGACGCCGGCCTCTTCCACCGCCACCGCAAACGATTCGTTGAACTGAGAATCGCCGGGCACATACACGACCTGGTGAGCCAGTTCATGGAACACCAGGCGCGCGAGTTCGCCATCAGGATACTGGATGAAGGTCGACAGCACCGGATCCTTGAACCAGCCGAGCGTCGAGTAGGCGGGCACACCCGAGATTTCCACATCGAACTTCGCCGCGCGCAGTTCGGCCGCATAGGCCTGCGCGTCTTCCTTGCGGTAATAACCCCGGTACTTGACGCAGCCGGCGATCGGGAAGCACCACTCCATCGGCTTCAAGGAAAGCTCCGGGGTGGCGACGATGTTCCACATGACGAACGGACGCTTCAGGTCCGCGTAGGTGGTATAGCTGTCATTGTCGGGCAGGCCGAGTTCGCGCGCGGCGAATGCGCGGATTTCCTTGACGCGCGCCAGCTTGGTCTTGAGCTTGTCTTCGGTGCCGGGACTGGCCAGCCATTCATCGATCGGCCGCGCTTCGGAGAGCAGCGAGAATTGTCCGTGGGCTGCCTGCGCGAAATACCCGATCTGCGCACATCCCGCCATGACGGCAACAAGGCCGCCGCATGCCAACACCCGCCACTTCTTTTTCATTTCCTAAACTTTCTCTACCTGTACCAGCACGTCATAGAACGTCGGCGCGTTGCCCATGTCGGTCAGGCGCTGGCTGGTCACTTCATTGGCATTCTTGCCATCGGCGGCAAACTTGCGCCACCAGATGGACAAGCCCACCACCAGTCCTTCGCGCGCCTTGTCGGTCACGCGCGCCTTCGCGACGAATGATCCGCGGTCGTTGAAGATGCGTACCTGATTGCCATCTTCGATACCGCGCTGCGCGGCATCGGCGGGATGAATGTCCAGATGCGGTTCACCTTCCGTATCGCGCAAGCTCTGCACATTGACGAAGGTGCTGTTGAGAAAGTTCCTTGCCGGCGGAGAAATCATTGCCAGCGGATATCGCTTTGCCAACTCGGGATTGCTGGCACGCGATTCGTACGGAGCAATATAGGTTGGCAAAGGATCCAGGCCGTCGGCCTTCATGCGTTCGCTGTAGAACTCGCACTTGCCGGAGGGCGTTGCAAATCCGCCTTCCGCGAAAGGCGCATCGGGCGCGTTGAGCTTCTGCCATCCCTTGCGCTTGAGGGAATCCCAGTCGAAGTGGATGGCGCGCGTGTCTTTCGCATTGAAGGCTTGCGCTGCGATCTCGTCATCGCTCTCGTGGAAGCAGGGATCATCAAATCCCATGCGCTGCGCGAGCAGGCGGAAGAACTCGGTATTGGGCTTGGACTCGCCCAGCGGGGCGATCGCAGGATTGTTGGCCATCATGTAGAGATGGCCGTATGTGGCATGAATGTCGGTATGCTCAAGCTGCGTCGTTGCCGGCAGCACGATGTCGGCATAGTCGGCCGTGTCGGTTTGAAAATGTTCGAGCACGACGGTGAACAGGTCTTCGCGCGCGAATCCGCGCTCGACTTTCGGCGACTCCGGAGCGACGGCCACGGGGTTCGAGTTGTAGACGATGACGGCTTCGATCTTCGGCCCGAATTCCGGCGAGGCATCTTCGAGCAATGCGTCGCCTATCGTGCTCATGTTGATCGTGCGGACTTGCTTCTTCAACAGCTCGGGATGCTGCAGGGCCGCGCCGTTCTTCGGGAAGGTGTCGGACGATGACAATTGCACGCCGCCAGCCGCATGCCGCCATGCGCCCACCAGCGCCGGCAGGCAGGCGATGTTGCGCACCGCCATGCCGCCGCCGCGCACCCGCTGCAGACCGTAGTTGATGCGGATCGCCACCGGCTCGCCCTGCGTTGCAAGCGAACCGTAATCGCGCGCAAGCTGCTCGACCTCTTCGGCGCTGATGCCGCAGGTCTCCGCAGTGCGCTGCGGCGTCCACTCGGCAGCGCGTTCCTTCAACGCCTCATAACCGATGGTATGGCGGGCGATGTAATCCTCGTCCACCAGATTCTCCTTGATCAATACATGCATCATGCCGAGCGCGAGCGCCGCATCGGTGCCTGGCAGCAGCGCAATATGCTGATGGCATTTTTCCGCCGTCAGCGAGCGGTAGGGATCGATGGCGATGAGCTTTGCGCCGCGCCGCTTGGCTTCCTGCGCCCGCATCCAGAAATGCAGATTCGATGCGATCGGATTGCCGCCCCAGATCAGGATGAGCCTGGCATTCTGGAACTGCTCGACATCGGTGCCGATGCGCGCACCCACGGTGTACTTGTAGCCCGCGCCGCCGGCCGACGCGCAGATCGTGCGGTCCAGCAGCGAGGCGCCCAGCTTGTTGAAAAAGCGTGCAGCCATCGACTCGCCCTGCACCAGTCCCATGGTGCCGGCATAGCTGTAGGGAAGAATGGCCTGGGGATCGCGGGCTGCGACGGCTTTCAGTTTCGAGGCAATCGTGTCGAGCGCCTCGTCCCAGGAAATGCGTTCGAAACGGCCTTCGCCCTTGCGCCCTACCCGCTTCATCGGATGCAGCAGGCGGTCCTTGTGATAAGTGCGATCGGTATAGCGCGACACCTTGGTGCAGAGCACGCCGGCGGTGGTCGGATGATCGGGATCGCCGCGCACCTGCGTGGCGACGCCGTCCTCGACGGTGACCAGCAAGGCGCAGGTATCGGGGCAGTCATGGGGACAGGTGGCGCGTACGATGGATGTGGTCATCAATGTCTTCCAGGTCGGACGCGCCTCGGGTGGATACGCGTCGTGTTGATCGGGCCGGTTCTTGGGATGCAAGACCGAGTCTCTTGTCTTTTTGCTTTTGTATTGCCGAGCTGGCAAATGCCGGAAAGTGCCATGCCGCCAAGTAGCTCTTGTCGCTTTGTCCATGGGCATGCACGTCTTCGGCTACAGTCGCTAGAATAACTGCGAAAGCTTCCGAGTAATATATCGGGAAAAGAAAATATCGCTTACCGGCAGGCAATGAACACCATGGCCCGTGTGGCGGAATCTGGAGAAGAGCATGAACCTGATTGATCCCATCGTCGCATTCCAGTCCGAACTCCAGCAGATCCGGCGTGACATCCACGCCCATCCCGAACTCTGTTTCGAGGAGCAGCGCACCGCCGACCTGATTGCCGCCAAGCTGACCGAATGGGGCATCCCCGTCATCCGCGGCATGGGCGTGACCGGCGTGGTGGGCGTGCTCAAGAACGGCACCGGCACGCGCGCCGTCGGCCTGCGCGCGGACATGGATGCCCTGCCGGTACAGGAAATCAACTCCTTCCCTCACGCGTCCAGGCATCAGGGCAAGATGCATGCATGCGGCCATGACGGCCATGTGGCGATGCTGCTGGGCGCCGCCCATTACCTGTCGAGACATCGCAATTTCGACGGCACGGTGTATGTGATTTTCCAGCCCGCCGAAGAAGGCGGCGGCGGCGCACGGCGCATGATGGATGACGGCCTGTTCGAGAAGTGCCCGATGGAAGCGGTATTCGGCATGCACAACTGGCCGGGCGTGAAGGTCGGCACCTTCGGCGTGACGGCAGGGCCGATGATGGCTTCCTCGAATGAATTCGAGGTGGTTATCAAGGGGCGCGGCGCCCATGCGGCGCAGCCGCACAAGGGCATTGATCCCGTCATGGTGGCGGTGCAGATCGCCCAGAGCTGGCAGACCATCGTCAGCCGCAACAAGAATCCGCTCGATGCGGCCGTGCTGTCGATCACCCAGATCCATGCCGGCAGCGCGACCAACATCATTCCCGATGAAGCCACGCTGATCGGCACGGTCCGCACCTTCTCGACCGGCGTGCTCGACCTGATGGAAAGCCGCATGCGGGCCATCGCGGAACACACGGCCGCGGCATTCGACAGCACGGTCGACTTCCGCTTCCACCGCAACTATCCGCCGCTGATCAATCACGCCAGGGAAACCGCATTCGCCATCGATGTGCTGAAGTCGGTCGTCGGCGAAGACAATGTGGACAGCCAGGTCGAACCGACGATGGGCGCCGAGGATTTCGCCTTCATGCTGCAGGACAAGCCGGGATGCTATGTCTTCATCGGCAACGGCGAAGGCGATCATCGAGCGCAGGGACACGGCCTCGGCCCGTGCAACCTGCACAACCCAAGCTACGACTTCAACGATGAACTGCTGCCGTTGGGAGCAACCTATTGGGTTCGCCTGGCGGAATCCTATCTGCGCACGGTCTGAGAAGCGCATCCGATGCAGATAACTTCCACAGGTACGCCCGCCCTCGCCGAGTATGCCGCGCCGTTCGCGCGCGTTGCGCTGTCGAACGTGGTGCGGGAACTGCCGCACAAGATCGACCACCTGCTGACCGCTCCCGGCGAATGGCAGTCGCCGCGCGGCATGCATCCCGCGTTCTACGGCAGTTATGACTGGCATTCCAGCGTTCACATGCACTGGCTGCTTGCGCGCCTGCTGCGCCTGGCTCCTGAGCTGGACGAGGCGCCGCGCATACGTGAACTGTTCGACCTGCATTTCACGCCGGCCAATATCGAAGCCGAGGCGGACTATCTGCGGCATCCGGCGCGGCAATCCTTCGAACGCACCTATGGCTGGGCCTGGCTGCTCAAGCTGCAGACGGAGCTGATGCTGCTGGCCGATACCGATGCGCGCACATCAGCGTGGCGCGATGCGCTGCAGCCGCTGGCCGACCTGATCACCGAACGTTTTCTGCATTACCTGCCGCTGGCGGACTATCCGATACGGGCGGGCACGCATGCCAACAGCGCATTCGGCGTGCTGTTCGGTTTGGATTACGCGGAAAGGATCCAGCATATCGCCCTGCGCAAGCTGATCGCCGGCAAGGCGAATCAATGGTTCGGCCGCGACCGCCGCTACCCGGCGCAGTACGAACCCGGCGGCGAAGATTTTCTCTCGGCAGGCCTCTTGGAAGCGGTATTGATGCTGCGCGTCGTCGACGGCTGCAGCTATGCGGACTGGTGGGAAGTGTTTCGTCCGGCACGGGAAGACTTGATGACGTGGCTTGCGCCGGTCGCCGTCAGCGACCGCAGCGATCCCAAGCTGGCCCATCTCGACGGATTGAACCTGGCGCGCGCCTGGTGCTGGAAGCGCCTGGCGCCGCAATTGCCTGCCGATCTGCGGCAAGCGGCGGAGAAGGCGATCGAGGCGCACCTGGCGGCGTCGCTGCCGCAGGCCAGCGGCGGCGACTATGCCGGCACGCACTGGCTGGCCAGCTTCGCCTTACTCGCTCTGACCGACGACTAGCGACCCGCCCTTCCCTTTTTCCGTGATGTTGCCCCTGCCCTCGCCGGCGGCCAGCATGCCGCGCTCGCGCATCAGGCGGATATCGCCGTACCAGGCTTCCACCGCTTCGCCGGTATTGTCGGTATCGGTCAGCACGCCGATGCCGATCAGCTTGCCCGGTTTTTCTCCGAAGGCCTTTTCATAATCCTCGACGATGTTGCGCGCGAAGTTCTGCCATTCACCGATGCCGTTCGTACCGCTTGATGCCACCATCATCTTGATGCGGCTGCTGTGGTTGCTGCGGATGACGGTGCCGACCGGCGCCTTGTTTTCCCAGATGTACATCAGGGTGGCGTAGGGAAAATCGTAGCCCGTCAAGAGCTTGGCGGTTTCGAACAGGATCTGGTCGGCAAACGGCAGGTTGTCCTTGTCGCCGTCGAAGCCGAGGATGATGCGCACCGGCGAATCCTCGGTGGCATGGTGGGTATTGTCGGCGCCGTGAATCAGATCCGCCGTCTTCCATTGCCAGTGCAGCCAGGGACGTGCTTCGGGATCGATGACGACCTTCTGCATCAGCCCCGAGGATGCCTTTTCCGCATGCGCATGCAGTACGGTGCGGTCTTCCTTGCTGACCAGCTTGTACTGGGTCTGCTTCTTCGTCCGCAGCAGGATCATGGGCTCCCATCCCTGCGGAAGCCCGCCGGCGGGATTGACCGAGAACAGCTTGACGTCGTCTACCTTGACGGCCGCGGAGGCGGTCGCCGGCAAGGCGCTGCTTTCCATCTTGGGCTGCTGCGCGCAACCGGCCAGCATCAATGTGAGAGCAAGAGGAGCAAGGTGTCGTTTCATGAGTTGGGTTGCGCGCCGTGTCGTTATGTTGCCGTTCAATGATGCGGCCCGCTTATTCAACAAGCAGCCGGGATGGCTGGATTGTATAGTTTTGCGCCTGCCTGGCGTCCGCTAATTGATCCGCGTGTCTTTGGGCATGGATAAATTGCCAATGGATCTGATGGTATTTCGCAACAGCCGGACGATGCGCGATGCTGATGATGCTTGCCTGCGGCAGTTCTTCCAGCAGCAGGGCATACAGCCGCTCTTCGGTATCAGGGTCGAGGGCGCTGGTGGCTTCGTCGAGAAACAGATACTGCGGCTTGGCCAGCAAGGCACGCACGAAGGCGAGGCGCTGCTGCTCGCCGGGCGACAGGCGCTGGCTCCAGTTGTCCGGCTCGTCGAGCTTGTCGGCCAGATGCGCCAGCTTGCAGAGTTCGAGATAGTGCTGCACCGCCAGGTCCTTGTACGCATTCTCGGCCGCCGGATAGGAAATGGCCGCCCGCAGGGTGCCGATCGGCAGGTAGCCGCGCTGGGGCAGGAACAGCAGCTTGGCCTCGGTCGGCACTTCGATGCTGCCGCTGCCGTAGGGCCAGATGCCGGCGATCGCGCGAAAGAGCGTGGACTTGCCGCAGCCCGAGGGGCCGCTGACGAGAATGCGCTGCGACGGACGGATATCCGTGGTGAGCGCCTCGGTCAGCGATGTGCCGTTCGGCAGATTGAGCCTGACGCCGTCGATGAGAATCGCGCCGACATTGTTGCGGGTCACTGGGATTCCCGACACCTGGTCGCGGGCGGCGATGACCGCGGCATGAAAGCCGGAGAGCCGGTTGACGCTGGCCTTCCAGCTCGCGAGCTGGCTGAAGGCATTGATGAACCAGGACAGCGCATCCTGCACATGGCCGAATGCCGAGCTGATCTGCATCAGACCGCCGAGGGTGATCGCGCCGGAGAAGTAGCGCGGCGCACCGACCAGGAAAGGGAAGATCACGGCAAACTGGGCATAGAAATTGGACGCGACATTGAGCCGCTTGGTGGTGATCATGATGGTCCACCAGTTCTGCCAGATCTGCTGGAAGCGGTTGCCGAGCTGGGTTTTCTCCTGCTGCTCGCCGCGGTACAGCGCGACCGCTTCCGCATGTTCGCGTATTCGGACCAGGCCGAAACGGAAATCCGCTTCAAAGCGCTGCTGGTTGAAATTCTGCAGTACCAGCGGCTTGCCGATCCAGAGCACGATCAGGGAGCCGATGCCGGCATAGGCAATGGCGAACCAGACCATGTAGCCGGGAATGGTGACCTGCTGGCCGCTGAGCATGAACGACAGCGGCCCGCTGACCGACCACAGGATGCCGACGAAGGACGCCAGCGATACCACGCTGGAGAGCAGGCCAAGCGACAGCGTCAGGGTGCCGTTGGTCAGGAACTGCAGGTCTTCGGCGATGCGCTGGTCGGGGTTGTCCGCGGTGCGGGTCTGTTCGATGCGGTAGTAGGCCTGGTTGGCCAGCCACTCACCGAGATAGCGCCGGGTCAGCCAGGCGCGCCAGCGGATTTCCAGCGCCTGCATCAGGTAGACGCGGTAGATCGCCACCGCGATGTAGATGAAGGCCAGATAGGAGAATCGCCATAACTGATCGCGGAACTCCGCGAAGTTCTTGTTTTCCAGGGCGTTGTAGAAATCCCGGTTCCAGGCATTGAACAGCACGTCGAGATAAACCATTCCCAGTGCAAGCGCAATGACGGCGGCCAGCAGACCGCGGGCTTTCCACTTTTCCTCAGAACTCCAATAGGGCTTGATCAACTGCCATACGGCATGCCAGTCAGTGCGTTCGCGGGTCTTTACGGTCATGGAGCGGTTTCGATGGCGAATGAAGTGATGTTCAGGGAAGCTTGTCCGGCGATTGATGGATGCGTATGCCGGAGTTCAGTTTTTCTATCGCGAGCAAGGCGGCAGCCTGGTCGGCGTTGGGCGGCGCGTCGAGTATGCTGCGGTAGAGGTTGCTCAGCAGTTGCGTCACCGGCAGGCCGAGCCGGCCTGCCGCAGCGGCCGCCAGCACATTCTCCAGATCCTTGACCTGGCTCTTCACCCGGCCGCCGGACATAAAATTCCGGCCCGGCATGCGCTGTCCGCGCACCTCGAGGATGCGGCTTTCCGCGAAGCCTCGGCGAATGCCTTGCGCCACTTGGGCATTGAATGCGGCCCGTTCATCCGCCTTGGCTCTGGTCCTGTTCCGGGCGGTAAGCGCGTACCCGGCATTGAGCAAACGCATTGCCATGGGCCTGCCCATCAAACCTATTCCAAGAAAAGCGATCTTCTGTGGTGGCGCGGTACCGCTCACATTCCTCTCCTATCCTCATGATCGGTTAATGCATAATGGTGCATCATCATCTCAAAAAAGCAACTTCCATGTCGACCAACGTCATTCGTCCTGTGCTCGACACGCCGATGCTGCTCGGCGAATGTCCGCTCTGGCATCCTGGGGAGTCTGCACTTTACTGGATCGATATTGCCGGCCACGCGGTGCATCGCTATCGGCCCGGTGATGACGCGCATGACAAGTGGGACCTTCCTTCGGAGCCGGGCTGCATCGCCTACGGCAATGATGGCCGCCTTCTTGTGGCCATGCGTTCAGGCCTGGCCATGCTCGATCCCGCCAGCGGTGCCCTGACTTCGCTTGCCGCCCCGCCTTACGACCCGGCTGTCATCCGATTCAATGACGGACGGTGCGATGCACGCGGGCGCTTATGGACAGGCACGCTGTACGATCCGCGTGACAAGCAGGGCGGGTCGCTCTTCTGCATCGAGCGCGGCAAGATCAGGGACGTGAACCATCCGGTCACCGTATCGAACGGTGTCGCCTTCAGTCCCGACCAGCGCACGCTTTACCATGCTGATACGACCGCACATCGCATCACGGCCTATGACTACGATGTGGCAACCGGTTCTGTCGGGGTGGGAAAGGTATTCAAGGAGTTCTCCACCGACAAGTCGGCGGGCTATGGCGGCCGGCCGGACGGTGCGGCGGTGGATAGCGAAGGAGCCTACTGGTGCGCGATGTACGAAGGCGGCCGCCTGCTCAGGCTTTCGCCATCGGGCGAGATATTGAAGGAAATCGAACTGCCGGTACGCTGTCCGACGATGCTAGCGTTCGGCGGCGCCGAACTTCGAACCTTGTATATCACCACGGTAAGCCACAAGCGCCCGCCGGAAGAATTGGCCCGCCTGCCCCTTTCCGGCTTCTTGCTCGAATTGGACGTGGATGTTGCCGGCTTGCCGGAGCATGCCTACTGTCCCTGAAGCTCCGACTCCATTCGTAATGCCGCCAAGCATGACAAATCCACATCTGCCACAATAGCGGCAACTTCATGTTGCAAACAATCTAGGCTGGGCGAACCTGTTAACAAAGAGGCTGATAATGAATAAGAAAAGAATATCGTCGATGCTGCTCGCGACCCTTGCTTCCCTGGGTGCTGTGCAGGCCGCTCATGCGGTCGACAGCGCTTCGTTGGAGTTCGGCTCCGGGAACAAGACCAAGATGGCGCGTGTCGGCCTGCAGTGGAAGTGGGACTCGAAATGGTGGCAGTCCAACGGCACGCATATCGGCGGCTATTGGGATCTCACGCTGTCGCAATGGCGCGGCAACCGCTATCGCAATATACCCGGCAACAAGCAGGATTTTGTCGATGTCGGATTTACCCCGGTATTCCGCTTCCAAAACGACAGTCTTAAAGGCTGGTATGTGGAAGCCGGTATCGGCGCTCATTATCTGAGCGATATTTACGACAATAACGATCGCCAGTTCTCCACGCACTTCCAGTTCGGCGACCATATCGGCGTCGGCTATGTCTTCCGCAACAACCTCGACATCGGCCTGAAGATTCAGCATTTCTCCAATGGCAGCATCAAGCAGCCCAATGATGGTGCTAATTTTGCCGTGCTGAGCGCGACTTACTCTTTCTGAGTGGACGGACGAGAAATAAAAAAGCCTGCTTTACGCAGGCTTTTTTATTTGCATGAAGAACATGAGTTCCTGCTGAACTTGGCAGCCGACCACGTCAGGATATACAGGTTTGCAGCAGAGATTTCAGGTCATGTCATTGCCGCATAGGTTTGAACATGTGCGACGCAATTCCGTTTGCGCAAAGCAAACAGCCCTGCGTCCGGGAGGAGGCAGGGCTGATGCGGTAGAACTAGCCTGACGATTACCTACTTTCACACTGGTTGCAGCACTATCATCGGCGCGATGTCGTTTCACGGTCCTGTTCGGGATGGGAAGGGGTGGGACCAACTCGC
>NZ_JACYXF010000091.1 GCF_015352985.1 Noviherbaspirillum malthae
TGCTCGAATCCTTGGTCCTGGGCCATCGACAGGGTCTGCTGCTTCATCTTCATTCGTACGGGGAGAGATCAATAGCACCTATAACGCTTGGCAACAAATCTCGTTTACTTTTGCAGCGTAGCCTTAAGTGCATCGTTGACCAGAAAGCGGATTGGCCGCAGCGGATGATCTGCTGGCACAAAGTCCTCCAGCCTGCTCATGGTGAACAAACTCTCTTGCATCTCATCGAGTCCACGCATCGCCTTCTCCCTTCGTCGTCAACACACTATCCTTAACGACTACCCCGCAAAGCTCGTTTACATGCGGATGAATTTCAACAGCCTGCTAGAGCGCTTTCGGCTTGACTGTACTAGATAAGGCCGATGTGATTTGTCTCTGGGCGAAGGCAGGGTTTCGCAAACCACCGGTTTGCGCTGCCGAAGCCGAACTGGCCTGCGTGCCAGCTCGTGGAGGAAGGCGTGGTGACGCGACATGGCGGACTCGGCGCCCCCGGCCATGACAAGGAAACACTACGCAGTACCGCAGGCGAACCAGCCCGGATCGTGAGTTACAGTCAAGCCGAAAGCGCTCTAAAGCTCTCGCTTCGCATGATGAAAAGCGGCATACCCGTCCAGCGTTACTGCACGGCGTCGCGCGCTGTCGTCTCCTTGATAACCGTCAGCGAGGGCGGACATGTGAAAGGTTCGGACTCGGACGACTGCATCGAAGACGACCTTATACAGAAGATACGCGCTGGCGAGTGCCGCGATGCAAACCGGCGTGTGCTCGCCTTCTATGGCGCGAGTAAAAATGACTGCGGTGGCCAACGGGAGGGCGAAGGCGAAGTTCTACGAAGTATCGCTGCGCGTAGCCTTTACCACACAAGCAATCCGCAAGCGATTGGACGTATAAGAATAGTATGCACTGCAGGCCCGCATCCGGGGCGGGCTGCAGCTTACAAACCGAGTCTGGAAGAGAGCCTAGAAGCCGCGTATCGTCGCATATGCTTCAACGTAGTTAGCCCTTGTCCGACTGGCGGGTACCCGGACCTGTATTCAGGGTCCGATGCATGTCTTTCGGTCCGGTGTACATCGTATTCGGCGGATGCTTTCCTTGATGTTCCTCGCTCTTGTCCGACGGGAGTGCTCCCTGTTTGTGCTCGTATGAGGGACCTCTTGCTTCCTTGACGTTACTACCCGAATCATTGCCCGACTTGCCGATGTCGTTCGGGCTACCCTTGCTGTCAGTTCCCGATTTCGCGCCCATTTTGATACCTCCTGAAGTCCTCAATCAAAAGATCTTAGATGCGGTTACCTTTCCATGGTTCACCCGATCGGTCAAACACTGAACCGATAGGTCTCGGACACTTCCATATTCTTCCATAGAGGCGAGCGCTCAAGTGAGATGAACGCTCGTGTCCGGTCCGTATGAATCACCGCATTGAGCCGGACTGTCAGGCTGGTATATAAATAATGAGCGACACTTTCGCTTTCCGGAAGATAAATGACGCCGATGACCTGTTTCAGTCGGTGGCTTTCAACACGATTGAAACCGTTTCGTTCGAGCATATAGGTAACCGGGAGTCGCCAGGGCCGCTGTCGTGAAACATGCGTTGACGCGTCTAATACTACCAATCATGGGTGGCCGAAATACGTGGCCACAGTTTATCAAGATAACTGGCGGATTGCGTGTAGGACGCGTTCATGTTGCTCGTGGCCTGAAAAAAACGGCTTGCTGACAGTATCAGCAAGCCGCTAACTGAATTCCTTAGAATGCCGGAACAATAGTCGGCGCGGCACTCTTTCCAAAAATTCTTGTGTGGAATTCTTACGGATATTTCATATAGTCCGTTTTGTGCCCCATGATAGCCCTTCCCCTACACCAAGGCGGAACGCGACAACTTGGTGCCGGGGAGCGCTGCCCTTTCAAGGGCATGGAGTTCCGCGAGATTCGCCTATTCTATCGCCGGCTATCAGTTGCGCTTAATTAATCCGTTTGCCAGGTTTCCGAACGACTTATACCAGTCCCAAGCTATGATATGCCAAATGAGGCTGATGGATTTTTTCGACTGGCAAGACGTGGGAGGATTCCATAGCGGGGCTATCGATGATGAACGCAACAGACGCTGTTCGTCGCCTTAAAGTTCAAGCACTCGACTAGTCGCGTCGTCTCGCGGGACGAAGGCACGTTCAGGTCAAGACCGTCATTTTGATCGCGCTGCTGGCCTTGAGCCGCAAATTCATCATCCTGGATATTCATTCCATCGACGTCGCGACCATCGCGGCGCTGGCGGGCGCCACTCTGGCGCTTGGAATTGTCTATTGGCTGGTCAAGGAAAGAGACGGCAGGCATTCGAAGCCGTCGGAATAAACGGCAGGAGCAGTTCATCCGAAGTTTCCCTGCACGCTCTTGCAGCTGGCGTGCTCACCTCGAATTCGACATGCCGTGACCGAGCCGTGCGCGCACCGCATTCAACTCCATTTCCAGTTCTTCGATGCGCTGCATCAGGGTCATCGCCAGGGTCACGCCATGCCTGTCCAGCTCGAAGTCGGTGCGCAATTTGCGCGCCATGCTCGCGACAACGATGTACCGGAGCGGAAACGACATCGGCTGCGCGTTGGCGTCGACCGGTACAATGACGCCATTTTCTATCAGGTCGTCCAGCTCTTCATTCGACAAGCCGGACACTTCGACCAAATTCTGGGCCGAGCAGATGCCCTGCTCATTGAGCCAGATCCACTCCGTGGCGTTGACTTTCATTTCGCCTCCTCCCTGAAGTGTTTGCGCGGGTTGAAGTCCGAAGCCGCGGCAAGCTGCTCATACAGTTCCTGTTCGCGTTTTCCGGCTTTCTTGGGCACCTCTATCCGTGCCACGGCGTACAGATCGCCGGCGCCGCCACCCGGCGTCGGCAGCCCGCGCCGGGCCAGGCGCAGCCGCTGGCCGGAAGACGTGCCGGGCTTGATGTTGAGTTCGACCGCGCCGCCCGGAGTCGGGATCTCGACCGCAGCGCCCAGCACCCCTTCCCACGGCGCGAGAGGAAGATCGAGGTACAAGTCGCGCCCGCTCACCCGGTACAGCGGGTGAGGCGCGATGTGCAGGACGATGTACAGGTCGCCAGGCTTGCCGCCATTGCGGCCCGGCCCGCCCTTGCCCGCCAGGCGCAGCCGCTGTCCCTCCGTCGCGCCTTCGGGAATGGTAACGCGGAAGGTATGCGGCACCCTGTGCGGCAGGCCATGCTCGTCGTATTCAGGCAGTTCTACCGTGACATCGGTTTCGCCGCCGCTGTAGATTTTTTCCAGCGGGACAGGGACGCTCACCTCATAGTCTTCGCCGGGTACCGGAAAACTTGCCCGCCCGCGGCCGCGCGCGTCATTGCGGCTACCCGCCCTGAACGCATTGAGAATGTCGGCCAGATCCACATCGTCAAAGGTCGACGCGCCGGCGCCGTAGTGCTGCTGCCATTCGGGCGGCACGTTGAATTCCTCTCCGGCCGGATGCCGGCCGAGGTTGTCATATTCCTGCCGCTTTTCAGGATCCTTCAGCGTGGCGTAGGCTTCGGCGATTTCCTTGAATTTCTCTTCGGCTTTGGGTTCCTTGGAAACATCCGGATGATATCGGTGCGCAAGCTTGCGATACGCCTTCTTGATATCGGCTTCCGATGCAGTCCGATCGACGCCCAAAGCCTGGTAATAGTCCTTGTATTTCATTGGATACCTGCATCGCAGCCCAAGAAGGCACATTAAATGTTAGGCAGAACTTGCGCGTACGAGTTCTCTGAAAACTGCAAGGCTTTCGGAAGAAGGCGGCAGTGCGGTACGCCACGCCGGACAGGCATGATTTTCGCGACCGATTCAGCCGGCATTCACATGAAAGGAAGCAGCACCATGGCACTGATAAGCATACCCAAGTCCGAGTGCCATTTTCGCGAAGCGGCGAGCTTCGAGGTCGACAAGGAATACTTGCGGCGTTACGAAAAATTCCAGGTCACACCGCTGCCCGCGCGCTAATCATGCCGGGCACGACTATCCTGCGCCCGGACCAGAAGGCCATCACTTCGGCAATTCTCCTGCCACGACTTGATCCGCGTAACACCAGACCCAGGTTTCCCCCGCCTCGATGGACCGCACCAGCGGATGGCCCGAGGTGATGAAATGCTTGCTGGCATGCTTGTTAGGCGATGAATCGCAGCATCCTACATGTCCGCATGAAAGGCACAGCCGCAAATGCACCCAGCTGCTGCCTGTCCTGACACAGTCTTCGCAGACATGCTTGTCGGTATCGGTGATCATGATCTGGTCAAGATGAGCGCATTCCTGTGCCATTGCAAGCTCCGGAAAAATGGCGGCCGACGGCCGTTCAGCACTTCGACAAATATCGATGCACCAGCCCTACTGCCATGGCTCCCTCGCCTACGGCGGATGCGCATCGTTTCACCGACCCATGTCGCACGTCTCCGGCGGCAAACACTCCCGGGACATTGGTTTCCAAGTGATACGGGTCGCGGTTCAGCTGCCAATTGGCCGGCCGCTCGCGGCCATGCAGCAGATCCGGCCCAGTGAGGAGATAGCCTGCGCTGTCGCGTTCGATGCCGACCTCGGTGGCCCACTCCGTCTGCGGCACGCCGCCTATGCACACGAACAGCCAACGGGTTGGAACCTTGTATTCGCGGTTGTCCTTGCGATCGGCAAGCGTGATTTCCTCCAGCACCTCCCCACCGTGCAAGGCAACGACCTCGGTACGTGGCAGGACGAAGATATTCTTGGTGGAACAAATGCGGTCGATCAGGTATTGCGACAGCGTGCTCTTGAGCGAATCTCCTCGGATCACGATGCAGATACGCCGGGCGAATTGCGCGAAGTGCATCGCGGCCTGGCCTGCCGAATTGCCGCCGCCCACGATATAGATGTCCTCGTTCCTGGTCAGCGTCGCTTCGCTGGCACCGGCGCCGTAGTACACCCCGGCCCCGAGAAACCTGCCTTCATCGGGCACGTCGAGCCGACGGTATTCGATGCCGGTGGCGCAAATCGAGGCATGAGCCACGATCCGGGTGCCGTCCTCCAGATAGCCGATTCCTTTCCCGGGCTGGAATTCGGCGCGCACGCCTTTGCGCGCCAGCAGGATTTCGACTCCAAACTTGACTGCTTGATCGCGCGCGCGCGCGAACAGGTCCGCACCGCTGATCCCCTCGGGAAATCCCAGATAGTTCTCGATCCTGGAGCTGCTGCCTGCCTGGCCTCCGAGCGCCCAGCGCTCCACGAGCACAGTCTTGAGGCCATCCGCGGCGCTGTATACCGCCGCGCTGAGCCCGGCCGGACCGGCGCCATAAATGGCCACATCGTACTCGGAGTGCGACGGGCTGGCGAACCATCCAAGTTTCTCGATGATCTGCCGGATGGTCGGACATTCCAGACGACTACCGTCCGGGAATATACAAACCGGCAACCGCGAATCCTTCAGGCTTTGAACCTTCGCCACAGTGCGCGCCGCCTCATCGCTATCGAGCTCGATCCACTCGAACGGTATACTGCAGCGATACAGAAAATCGCGGATGGCATATCCTTCGGCCTCGCCGCGCCGACCGCAGACTTTCACGAGCGGCGGTCGATCTGCTATGGGTTGTTCCTGCATGCATTCCTCCGTGTGTATACCGTTGGCCTCATCATCCGTACATCCCTGCCTTACCGGAGCCTGGGGCCACAGCAAGGCACAAGAAAAATGCAAAATTCGAACCGGGCAAGAAGGCTGACCGATCGCAGCCCTTCATGAAAAAGGTCGCCCGTTCGTTCATATAAAGCAGCTCTCTAAAAAATGGGCCGTGCAGCTCGAACCGTGAGCGGGCAAGGTTCGTGCTCTGGAAGAGGTTATTGATTACCTCCTCCGTTCCTTCCAAGGGAATGGTTCGCCCGCAGCGCTGCCACTCTGCGGGCTTTTTTCCGGTTTCGAAATTGGACAGCACTACAGCGCATGGTGCCGCTCCTGGTTATGGTATGCCGACATTGCTGAACCACAGGGAAAACATCAACTTGCTCAAGCGGATCCCGCTCAAGCCGATATCAATACCGGGTGCCGCGTCATACACATCGTTCAAGAATGTCCAGACCCTGCGCCGCCGTGGCCTGATCGATGTTCAGCGCCGGCAGCAATAGCAGGCTCTCCCCTTCGTTCGACACCAGCAGTCCTTCCTGCCGACATTTCGCCTGAATCTTCGCAGCATGGCTTTCATCGCCGAAGTCCACGCCGATCGCAAGTCCGGCAATGCGACAACTCGCCGGCTTTGTAAAGCGCATCTTCATCAATCGTTCCCGGCAATACTCGCTTGTCCCGGCGACATCTTCAAGCAAGCGTTGTCTATTCCTTGTGATATAGCCTAGTGCCGCGGTCGCAACGGTGACGCTGCGCGGGTGCCAGCCATAAGTGGAATAGAAATTCCCTTTATCTTCCATCGATTTTGCCACTGGCGCCGTCGCGATCATCGCGCCCATCCCCCCAAGCCCGCCGGTTATCGCTTTGGCCACGCACATGATGTCCGGCTCAATACCAAATTGTTCTGACGCGAACAGCGTTCCTGTCCTGCCGAAACCGGTTGCCACTTCGTCCATGATCAGCAGCGTGCCATATTTCCTGCACAGATCCGCGAGGCCGGTCATGAATTCAGCTTCGGGAATGAGCACGCCGAGATTGATGCTGATCGGCTCCATGATGAAAGCGGCGACATCCCTTTCTTTCAGCAGGGCCTCGACTTGCGCCAGCGACTTCGCATTCAGAGGCGGTTTGACCTTGTAGCAAAGAGGGAGCAGATTCTTGCAGTCTTCTCGGTATTCCGAAGATCCGACACTAAGCCCTCCTATGGTATTGCCATGATAGCTGCCTTCCACCGAAACGAACTTTGCCCGGCCGGTGTGCAGCATGGCCGCCTGCAAGGCAAGGTCAACGGCTTCCGAGCCGCCGGTGGCCCGGAAACATTTCTTCAAGGAGCCGGGTGAAATCGACACCAGCAGTGATGCGAGTTCAATCCATGGCGCATAGGAGTAGCCGGGATACACATAATCAGGGCCTTCAAACTGCGCCGCCGCTTCCAGCAATACCGCGTTGCCCCAGCCGAAATTTCCAACGCACCAGCCCATCATGAAGTCGACATACTGTCTTCCTTCGGCGTCGAAAAGAAAGCTGCCGTCGGTCCTAACGACCTGCAGATCCTCGGGACTTTCTCTGGCGAGAAACTGGCGCTCATCAGATTTGCTTGTCATTCGTTTGCTCCGGTTAAGCCGCACCATGGATGCGGGGAAGATCGGTCCGATGCCTGATCCCTACGCCATTATCTGTATCTAACAAAAAGCAGCGGATCGGTCTGATAACAAAATCTTTTGATATCAATAGAGAAGCCGTTCACAACATACTGCGGTGCGCGCTGCGATGCAAACCGGCACTTAGCCGGTAAGCCTCGATCGCCGCAGCCATGGACCCGAGGTCCGAGCTTCCCTGATGCAGATCGCCGTTGATAAAAAATGTCGGCGTCCCCGCGACTCCGCTTTGCACGCCACCGTCAAAGTCTGCCTTGATCTTAGGTAAATAAGTGTTTTCGGCAAGCGCCTGCCGCAGTTCCGCGGCTGATAGACCAAGCTCCTTAACGAGGCTTTCATACAAGGGCAGAACCAGCGCCGCCTGATTTTCGTAGAGTGCGTCATGCGCTTCCCAATACCGTCCGTGTACGCCGGCGAATTCTGCGGTTTCGGCAGCAGGTACTGCTTCCGGGTGAAGTTGGGTCAAGGGAAAATTCCGGAAAACAAAGCGGAGATCCTTGCCGTAATGCTGCTGCAGCAGTTTGACCGCCACGTGGGCTGTCCCACAATATGGACACTGGTAATCGCCATACTCCACCAGGGTAACCGCGGCCGTCGGATCTCCTTGCACATGATCATTGGAAGTAATCGGAGCTTTTAGATCGGACATTATGGCACCTCATTAAACATGCTCGGAACTCACAAGCGTGCGGGATATCCCGCCTGCGTCGGCTCGACAACGATCAGCAAAAGCCGGGCCAGGCGATCTTTTCCCATGGACGCCCCTGCCACTGTCATGTAGATTCCCGCATCCTAAGTAATGAAAGTCCGGGCGCCGACTGCTAGACGATTACATCACCGTCTTGCAACTCTGGCTGCGGTGCAAGAAGAAATCCGTGGGCGGCTCGCGCAGCAGCGTGGTCAGCTGTTCCGCAGGTAAAGGTCGACAGAACAAATATCCCTGCGCCATGTCGCAACCGCTGTCATACAGCAGGGACAACTGCTCTGCAGTCTCCACTCCTTCAGCGAGAACGCCGAGCGCGAGGCGATGCCCCAGGGTGATGATGCCGTCGGCAACGGCGGAGCTTCTGGGATCCGTCGGGATTTCGCGCACGAATGACTGGTCGATCTTCAACGTATCGATGGGAAACCGTTTCAGGTAGCTCAGGCTTGAGTAGCCCGTGCCGAAATCGTCCAGCGAAAGACGAATGCCCATGCCTTTAAGGGCGGACATAATTTTTATTGCCGTCTCGACGTCATCCACCAGCATGGATTCGGTCAGCTCCAGTTCCAGCACATCTGGATCAATTTTGCAATCGTGCAGGATGCGCGCCAGCTGCCCGGGGAGATTTTTTTGCCTGAACTGCCGTGCCGACAGATTGACGGCCATTCGCTCGACCGAAAGCCCCTCCCGCGACCATACGCCAAACTGGGTGCAGGCCTCATGCAGCACCCATTCGCTGATCGGCAGAATCAAGCCGGTTTCTTCGGCGATCGGGATGTACCTTGCCAGCGACTTCACCCCTTTTTCTGGATGCCTCCATCGAAGCAATGCCTCCACGCCGCAGATCCTTCCCGTGGACACGCATAATTGCGGTTGATAGTAGATGAGCAGTTCCTCACGCTTTAACGCCCTGCGCAACGCTGTTTCCATCGGCAGGCGGCCGGGGCTCCTGCTCTCCGAACTTGAAGAATAGACGTGTATCGCATTGCCGCCATGACGCTTCGACCTGCCCAGCGCGGTGATAGCATTCTTGACCAGTTCATCGGCGGTATCGCCGTCCCGCGGATAGGCGGCCATGCCGATACTGCAGCTGATGAAGATCTCCTGCTGTTCGACAGAAACAGGCGCGGCCATCGATTCGAGTATGCATTGCGCCAACTTCACCGGCACGGCCGTGTCGGTCGTGTCGTCTGAATTGGGCGCAATCACCATCGCAAATTCATCAGCGCTCAGGCGCGCCAACATGTGCTCGCCGCGTGCGCAATCCACGATTCTCTGCGTCGCGCTGCGCAACACCTCGTCGGCGTAGGCATGGCTGAGCGCTTCCTTGACCAGCTTTAGCCTATCCAGAGCGATCACCATGACGGTTACGGGCGACCGGGACGCTTCCGCGCGCACCAGCAACTGTTGCAGATGCTCGCTTAGCAAAGTGCGGTTAGGCAGTCCCGTTAATGCATCATAGTGGGTCATGTGATAGATGCGCCTTTCCGCCGCTTTGCGCTCAGTGATATCCAGCGCATAGAAAAAGCAATATTCTTCGCCGCCGTATTCAATGTGGCTGGCTGACACATCGACCGCAATTTCATGCCTGTCCATATGCCTGTACACCGACTCGAACCGCAGCATGTCGCGCTGTTTCAGTTCCTTCCAGCGCTCGGCCCACACGGCTGCGGGCGACTGGAGGTCGATGTCGGAGACGCTCAGTTTAATCAAATCACTGCGGCCGTAGCCGAGCAGGCGCGAGCAGGAATTGTTGGCATACAGGATGCGCCCATCGGGCGCCAGCTGAAGTATCGCGATGGACGCATTGTCCACGGCGAACTGGGTGACGCATAACGCATGTTCGGCCATCTTGCGTTGCGTGATATCGCGCGCCGATGGAATCAGATAGGCGACCTCGCCGTGGCGGCCGAATATCGGGTAAAGCGTGAAATCCAGGGTCCGTACCTGACCCTGCGCATTGCGGAAAGGAACTTCGAAGCGCGAAGTCACCCCGATGGCGGCAGACTGGATCGCATCACGCAGTCTATTCCTGGATATCTCCGAAAAGCTCCACCAGGGCGTGGCGTCGAATGGCTTGCCCAGCACGTCTTTCAGTTTTGCTCCAACAGCTTCGAGCGCTGCCCGATTGGCGTAGGTCAGAATGCCGTCAACGCTCAACAGACCGACGAACACGGAGGGGCTGAGGCTGTCCAGGACCTCCCGCAGCTGTTGCTCGCTGCCGAAGCCGGATGCCGGCATTCGCTGCCGGCCTGAATCTTCCATGCCGTTCATTTTCCTACGCAGGCTGCGTGCTGGCCTGGGACTGCGCCCATGCAACGATGCGCCCGGCATTCATCGCGCCGGCCTGACGCGCGACTTCACGTCCATTCTTGAACAGCGCGAGGGTGGGAATGCTGCGGATGCTGTAACGCGCGGCCAGGTCCTGCGCCTTTTCTGTATCCAGCTTGAGAAGGCGGAACCGGGGCTCGAGGCGCTGCGCGGCCTCTTCATAGGCGGGCGCCATCGTAAGGCAAGGGCCGCACCAGGGCGCCCAGAAATCCACGAGTACCAGGATGTCGTTGCGCGTGACATGTTTCGTGAAGCCGTCGCCGTCGACCTCGACGGGTTTTTCGGTAAAGATAGCGCGCGAACATTTGCCGCAGCTTGGCTGTTCGTTCAGGCGCTCGGCCTGGAGACGGTTCACGGTAGCGCAATGCGGACAGACAATATGTAGAAAGTCGCTCATTGGAATCCTCTAAAAATCGCTGACATCTTCTTCATCGATGCACCGACGGGTTCGCCGAGGTGATCGAAGCAACGCGAGCCCCAGGCCTGACGGTCTGTCAGCTTGGATGCAACTTATTGGTTTCATCGGCCGAACCCGCGCTTTACGTTGGATTGACATCCTTTCCGCACCGCCCTGAAGGATGTCGATGCGGCGGCCGCATTCGGCCACCGCGACGTGTTCCACGGTTTCTTCAGGAATCCCCGTCGTGTTCGATACGTAAACGCCATAGCCGGAGGCCGGAGCTTATGCTCGCCACTTCCAGCTTCGCGAAAATCCGCATGCCGGGCGATCACGGCGGCGGCAGCATCAAGGGATCGCGCAATTTGATGATGTGCCGAAAATCGTCGTTATCGATCACCTCCACGCTGCTGAGGTCAACTGCATTCTGATCCACGAACACGTCGCGCGGCTTGTGGATCATGTGATCCAGTCCTTCAAGTGCAACTTCGACAATGTCGTCTTTCGGATCATAGGTAATGCCCAGCAAAGGCAGCCATTCGGCCTCGATCTGGCTGCCGATGGCGAGTGCATCGACTTCGATTTCAACGCGCTTGCCATCGAGGACTCTCGACATGTGGTCGAAATAGGCATGCCATTTCTGCTTTTCAAGTTTGGATAAGGCCATGAAGTCTCTCCATTTTCTGAATGATGGGGCGGACATTGATTGGCCAAGCATTGCCGACGGGGACGCCGTCCGCACGGAACCTGGCCGTCCAGGTCCTTTACCCGGTAGTCAAGGATGGACCGCCGACAGACGCCGGTCCGGTATGGTCCTCCTGTCTTTTTCCACCGTCGTCCCTCTGGTCCTGGCGCGCAGGCGCAATGCGAATCCCAGCAGCAGGATGCCGCTGAGGCTCGCATAAAAACTGATGAGCCAGACAAGCGCCAGTGCCCCCGCATCGGGGAACAGGAAAACCAGCACGCCGAATACAAGGGAGGCAACACCATTCAGGATCAGCAGTCCCTCGTTCCGGATGGTCTTGCGCAAGCGTATTGCAGTGGCGATATCAAGCACACCGGTAATCAATGCATTGGCTCCGACCACAAGGACCAGGACCAGCGCGGTCAGACCCGGATGTATGGCCGCGACGGCACCCGCGCCGAGACTGACCAGGCCGACCATGAGCGGCAGCCACCAGTCCTCGTTGCCCTTTCTGCTTTTTATGGAGCCGACCACCAGTACCACTCCGGTGAGCAGCGCATAGGCAGCAAACAAGGCTGCAAATGCCAGTAGTGTCAGGTCGGGCCAAGCCAGCGCCAGCACGCCGAACAGAATGGCGATCACGCCGCGCAATGCAAGCATGCGCCACGATCGCGAAAGCATTTGCTTCATCCTGATAACCTCCTTCATATCAATATTCATCCGGCCTGGCTTCGCTTTGGCTTCCGCCGCAAGGCGGTCCTAGTCACCCTGCCGTTCGCAATTGATATGCCAACACGGGAAGGCCTTGCGCTCGGGAATCCGGCGTTCGTCCATCTCCTGCTACGTTGCGCAAGGGTGCCGGCGGGATCCGGGCAGGCCGCGTCAGCAATGCGGACAGCCTGGTGAGCGGAGAACGCTTCGTTCCTTTCCCTCCACGCATGCTTTGCGAACAAAGGCTAAATTTATCGGGTCGCCGAATCTAGAGCGGATTTCATCCGAGTATAGGGTGCGTTTTCGGAGTTCGTGTTCCAGGTCCGCGTTCACTGGAAGGGGGGCGACCCGCGGCCCGGAGAAGTGCATGGGATATCCCGCCTTGATCAAGGCACGGCATTTGCTATTAGCGCTGTGTCAGCCGCGCTTCGCTCGCTCATGACCACGCGTTTTGACTTAGTGTGTACGCTTCCTTAACCAGTGATGAGGCATGAGACGATCGGTCACGGGTGTGCGGAATGTTCGACCATAAGATTCCGATACGGCAGTGATAAAAAGCCCGGATACGAATCTGATATATCAGGACACCGGCAAACCTGCTCGGGCATAGCCTGCGCTGTGTAACGCGTACATTATTTATGTACTATGTTCAAACGGCGCTCTTGCGCCTCTCTTCAGGCCGCATAAAGCCTAGGACAGCTCCAGTCGGTGATACTTGGGTCATGCGTGTGAATTACAAAACTTAAATTTCAGACGCGGCGGCGATCAAAAGTGCGGGTGCGAATCCGCTCTTATCAGGACACAGGTAAACCTGCTCAGGCATGGCCTGCACCGTGTAGCGCGTACATTGTGTAGGTACTTCGTTCAAACGGCGCTCTTGCGCCTCTCTTCGGACCGCATAAAGCCTGGGTCAGATCGTATCGGTGACACTTGGATCATGTGTGTTAACTACAAATACAAGATGCATAGCGCGGATTCTTCATTAACGAAGGGGCGCGATTGGAAAGATCCGCTCATCGCTTATTGCGGCACCGCTCTCCGGCAGTGCGATTTGTTGTCAATAGCGTCTTCATGCTGTCCCAGTGCCTATTTTTGAGGCATGCGAATTGCTGGCGTTTGCATGATGCCGTCACTCCTCAAATGGCGGCGTGGAGGCCCTTTCGGCAACAGCAGGTCAAGCGATGGGAATACTTATCCGAATTTGTCGCCTGCATGCCTGCCCGCATTTTTGCGCGAGGGCGTCGTCGCTGTCCGAAAGGACAATCAGACAATCCATCGTGAAGGAAACCGCCATGAACCGTCCTCTCCTCATTACCGCAACCACTATCCTGTATCTTCTCTCCGGTGTCGCAGCAGCTCAGCAGGAACGGCCCGGCAGCTCCGGCGCATCCGGTACCGCGAATCCGCCGGTTGCAGGCAGGGCGCCGCTCGGGGTCACCGTGGTGGAAATGGAGGCAGTGGTTCAAGGATGGAGCGCGAAAAAGGATTTGCTGGATAAGACCGTGACGAACGATCAAAAGGACAAAATCGGGAAGATCGAAGACCTGATCGTCAGCCGGTCCGCTGATACAAAGCTCCCTGTCGCCTCATTCGCCATTATCGGCGTCGGTGGATTTCTCGGGATCGGAAGGAACGACGTGGCCATACCGATGGAGCAGATCAGGCTGGAAGGCAAGCAGCTGGTTCTGCCTGGAGCGACGAAGGCTGCGCTGAAGGCTCTGCCACCCTTTGAGTACGTTCGCAAGTGAAATGATCCGCGCAAATGGTGCGCAGTGAATAAGCAAATAGCTTGTCGATATTAGAAATTGCACATATTGCGGTGATTGCAGTGCGCAGCAGCTTCTCAAACAGACCCCGGCGAGACTCTAGAGGCTTTCGGTCTGACCGGTCTGACTGTACCGTCGATCCCGGGCGCTTTGGCTGCGGCACAGTCAGACCGAAAGCACTCTAGCCGGGCGGCCTCGGGCGACCGGCCGCACGTGCCGGCGGCTCCGGCGGCAGTTCGGGTACCGTTACTTTCGTCGACTGGCGCGCGCCTTTCCGCGATATGTCGGCCGTGGCAGTGGTCCCCGGCTTCGTTCCCGCCACCAGGCGGGCCAGATCTGCAGAGTTCTGGACCGGCTTCTCATTGAAGGCAAGAATCACATCGCCTGGCTGTTTCCCCGCCTGGTCTGCCGGCCCGCCTTTTTCCACCATGGCCACCAGGGCGCCGTTTGGCTCTGTCAGACCGAATGATGCCGCCATATCGGCGCTCAAATCCTGGGCCTGCACGCCGATACGGCCACGTGTTACCTTGCCGCTGGCCTGCAACTGCTTGCTGATGTCCATGGCCAGATCGATGGGAATGGTGAACGACAGGCCCATGTAGCCGCCGGTCTGGCTGTAGATCATCGAATTGATGCCTACTACCTCCCCGCGCATGTTGAACAGCGGACCGCCGGAATTGCCGGGGTTCAGCGCTACGTCGGACTGGATGAACGGGACATAGGTATCCTCCGGTAGCGAGCGCCCTTTCGCGCTCACGATTCCTGCAGTAACGGTATTTTCCAATCCGAACGGCGCTCCTATCGCCGCCACCCACTCGCCGACTTCCAGCCTACCCGGGTCGCCGATCTTCACGAACGGCAGACCACTTGCATCGATCTTGAGCAGGGCGACATCGGTACGCGCATCGATGCCGACGATCTTCGCCTTGAATTGCCGTTTCGAGGTGAGCCCGACGGTCGCTTCATCGGCATCGGCGACCACGTGCGCATTGGTCAGAATATATCCGTCCTGGGTGATGATGAAGCCGGAGCCAAGCCCCTGCGCCTGGAACTCCTGAGTAGGCGGTTGCGGCAGGAAGCGCCGGAAAAATTCGTACATGGGATCGTCCGGCGCCATACCCGGCGCGGCTTCGGCGCTTTGCCGCACCGTGCGAACGGTAGTGACATTGACTACCACAGGTCCCTCTTTCTTTACCAGCGTAACGAAGCTGGGCAACTCCACCGTCGGCGCCGAAGCCACGGACGCTGTAGATGCGGGCTGCGCCTGCGGGGCCGAGGCGTCCTTTTTTTCGCCGCAACCGGCGATCAGTGCAAAAGCGATTGACGCCAGCACGAATTCTGTAGCATGACGGTCGGACATCATGGCCTCCTGGTTGCATGTTGGTCAGTCGGACAGACCCGGCCGGATTCGCTCTAAACAGGTCTGGCTGCCATGTCGCAATGACCCCGCAGTCGCATCTTTCGCATGCCGTGCATGGGTATGCACGGTGAAGCGCAATTCATATGCCAAGCTTGTGTGCCGATTGCAGCCGACCGTCGGCCGTGCATCGATCATTCGACCCCGTGCAAGCAGGTACGCATCCTGCAATGCGACTCCATGGGTCATTTCATGGGACGGGTTCGGCCCGCCTCCCCACTTGCGGATGGCACGGTCGTCATCCCCAAAGACGTGATACGGGAACGCATTCCCGTTTTCATTTTTCAAAACGGCGATTGCCGATGCATGCTGGAGATGATTTGATGCAGAACCAAAACGAAATGAGTAACCGGGAAACCTCCGCGGAGTTATTCTCGCAGCCTGACGCGTCACCCCAGGAGGGCAAACATGCCCACACTGGCGAACCGCCGTTAGCGGAGCAGCTTGCGCGGGCGGAATCCAGCCTCGCAGAAATGCAGGATTCCTTTTTGCGCGCCAAGGCCGAGGTTGAAAACATCCGCCGGCGGGCACAGGAAGACCTTGCCAATGCAAATAAATACGCGAACGACGACTTCGCACGCGCGCTGTTGCCGGTAAAGGACAGCCTGGAAATGGCGCTCACGGTCGAAACGCCATCGGTGGAATCGCTCAGGGAAGGCGTTGACATGACGCTCAAGCAATTATCGTCGGCGTTCGAGAAGAACCGCGTGACGGAAGTGAATCCGAAGCCGGGCGACCGGTTCGATCCCGACAGGGAGCAGGCAATCTCGACAGTGCCGTCAACCCAGCCGCCCAATACCGTCGTCAACGTGCTGCAGAAGGGCTATCTGATCGCGGACAGATTGCTGCGTCCCGCCCTGGTCACCGTTGCGCAACCAAGCACGCAAGGCAACGCGAGCCAAGTAAATCCACCCTGAATCGCTGCATCGGAGTTTCTTCCACCCGAATATCCAGGCCACTCAAGCACTTGAAGGAGAAAAGCAATGAGCAAGACAATCGGTATCGATCTGGGCACGACCAATTCATGCGTTGCCGTCGTGGAATCGGGGCAGCCCAAGGTGATCGAGAACTCGGAAGGATTGCGCACCACGCCGTCAGTGGTGGCATACCAGGAAGATGGCGAGGTCCTGGTCGGCGCGCCGGCCAAGCGGCAGGCGGTAACGAACTCGCAAAATACCATCTACGCGGTCAAGCGCCTGATCGGCCGCAAGTTCGATGAAGCGGAGGTGCAAAAGGATATTCACTTGATGCCGTACAAAATCATCAAGGCCGATAACGGCGACGCCTGGATCGAAGTACGCGGCAAAAAATTCGCGCCACCGCAGATTTCAGCCGAAGTGTTGCGCAAGATGAAGAAGACGGCCGAGGACTATCTCGGCGCGGAAGTCACCGAAGCGGTGATCACCGTGCCGGCTTACTTCAACGACGCGCAGCGCCAGGCCACCAAGGACGCCGGCCGCATCGCCGGTCTGGACGTCAAGCGCATCATCAACGAGCCGACCGCGGCTGCGCTGGCATTCGGCCTGGACAAGGCGCACAAAGGCGATCGCAAGATCGCGGTATATGACCTGGGCGGCGGCACATTTGATATTTCGATCATCGAGATCGCCGATGTCGAGGGCGAAAAACAATTCGAAGTGCTATCCACCAATGGCGATACCTTCCTCGGTGGCGAGGACTTTGACCAGCGCCTGATCGACTATGTCATCGGCGAATTCAAGAAAATCAACGGCCTGGACCTGTCCAAGGACCCGATCGCGCTGCAGCGCATCAAGAGCGCTGCCGAACGCGCCAAGATCGAATTGTCCTCGACCCAGCAGACCGAGATCAACGAGCCGTATATCGCCATGGCGAATGGCGCGCCGGTCCACATGAACATGAAGATCACGCGCGCCAAGCTCGAATCCCTGGTCGAGGAACTGATCACGCGCACCATCGAGCCGTGCCGCATCGCGATCAAGGACGCGGGCGTGAAGGCGTCGGACATTGACGATGTCATCCTTGTCGGCGGCATGACCCGCATGCCCAAGGTGCAGGAAAAGGTCAAGGAGTTCTTTGGCAAGGATCCGCGCAAGGACGTCAACCCGGACGAGGCCGTCGCCGTCGGCGCGGCGATCCAGGGAGCGGTGCTGACCGGCGAGCAAAAGGATGTCCTGCTGCTGGACGTGACGCCTTTGTCGCTGGGAATCGAAACGCTGGGTGGCCTGATGACCAAGATGATCGAGAAGAACACGACGATTCCGACCAAGTTCAGCCAGGTGTTCTCGACTGCCGAGGATAACCAGCCTGCGGTGACGATCAAGGTTTATCAGGGCGAGCGTGAAATGGCGGCCGGCAACAAGGCGCTGGGCGAATTCAACCTCGAAGGCATTCCGCCGTCGCCGCGCGGCATGCCGCAAATCGAAGTCACGTTCGACATCGACGCCAACGGCATCCTGCATGTCAGCGCGAAAGACAAGGCGAGCGGCAAGGAAAACAAAATCACCATCAAGGCCAATTCCGGATTGACCGAAGAAGAAGTCCAGAAGATGGTGCGCGATGCCGAAGCCAACGCGGAAGAGGACAAGCGCCTCAAGGAAGTGGCAACCGCACGCAACGAAGGCGATGCGCTGGTGCATTCGACCAGAAAGGCGATGGAAGAATATGGCAGCAGACTCAATCCTGCGGACAAGGACAAGATCGATGCCGCCATGCGGGACCTGGAAGAGGCGTTGAAGGGCAACGACAAATCACTGATCGACTCAAGGATTGCGGCACTGACGACCGCGGCGCAAAAACTGGGTGAAGCGATGCAGGCAGAAGCCAGCCCAGAGCAGCATGCCCGGTCGGCGGCGCAAGGTGCGACCGATAACGGCCAACCGAAAGAAGATGACGTGGTCGACGCCGAGTTCAAGGAGGTGAAGAAATAAGCTTCACGAAAAAGCCGCACTGCGCCGATATGGGTACAGTGCGGCGCAGTGCCCGTCGGCCCGGAACGTTCGCCGTTCGGGCCGCGATTTTCATGTCAATCGGCATGCCCTCGCATGGACACAAGGTTTTCAATTTCGAGCTTGGCGTGCTCTACGCTATCTATCAGCGCCGCATCGCGATAGAAAAATCCCGGCATGATATTTTTCCGCACGCTGACGACCTTGCCATCTTTCGAGATTTCATATCCTCCGAAGTACATGTCTTCGCCCTGAGGAACGGCTATCGGCCGGATGCCATATCCCTTGTATTCGACTTGCTGGTGGTCCATGATGATCCTCCATGTCCCTGCGGCCACTCGCACACCCGGCTACTGGACGGTAAGCCTCTTGGCCTGCGCCGCCTGTTTTTTCGGAAGAGTCAGCCGTAATACCCCATTCTCCAGTCTCGCCTGCGCGCTGGTGTCCTCAACTTCCGCGGGCAGCATGAAACTGACGGCATATCTTCTGTAATAGCGTTCCATTCTGGATTGCTGACCTTGCCGTCCTGATTGCCCCGATTGCGCAGACTGTCCCGATTGGGTGGATTGCCCCGATTGCGCGGATTGCCCCGACTGTGCAGGCTGTCCCGATTGCGCAGACTGTCGCTGTGGCGACACCGCGCCCATTTTTTCTTCCGCTTCAATCGTCACGCGCCGGTTCTCGATCGAAATTCTGACGTCGTCTTTTTCGATTCCGGGTATATCAGTTTCGACTTCATATGCCTGGTCCGTTTCTGTCAGGCTCACGCGCGGAGTGATCACGTCCTGATCGGCTCTTGATACAGAAGAATAAGGCATGAGCGTAGAAGAAAACAGGTCTTCAAACATATCCTCGACCATCCGTCCCACCTGTTCGTCGAGCGATCTGGGCCGGTATGCCGAGCCATGCGAACCATCACGTCTGACTAAATTCATGACTGCCTCCAAAAAATGGAGCGAAGTTCCGATTAAACAGTGCAGATCCGTAGATCTACGAACCTTGTTTGCAAAATTCGGACCGGCACATGGCTACCGTATGAGCACAGATCCCTCACGCTGACGCATAACACCTGCGGCATGCGAATTGCTACGTACAGCGAATACAGCGAACCCGAATCTTCAAACAGAGCGGAGAAAGAGATGGCGACCGCCAACATGCTGACCCCAAACAAAGACGCCAAGGCAAGTGACGGTAAAGGCTTCCAGCGCATGTTCGAGCCGAGCGGGCTGACGCTGGGCGTTTTTTTTCCGATCGAGGCTTTCGAGCGCGACCAGCCGTCAATGCAACACCAGGAATACCTTGCCCGCCGTGCCGAGGAACTGGGTTTCGCCGCGCTGTGGTTTCGCGATGTGCCGCTACGTGACCCGAGCTTCGGCGATGTCGGACAGGTGTTCGATCCCTGGGTCTATCTCGGCTGGATTGCGGCGCAGACACGCGAGATTGCACTGGCCACCGGTTCCATCGTTCTG
Organism: Noviherbaspirillum malthae; assembly: GCF_015352985.1. Classification (GTDB taxonomy): domain Bacteria; phylum Pseudomonadota; class Gammaproteobacteria; order Burkholderiales; family Burkholderiaceae_D; genus Noviherbaspirillum; species Noviherbaspirillum malthae. The sequence goes on from NZ_JACYXF010000091.1 coordinate 19,687, forward strand.
CCGCTTCGCCATCCGTTGCACACCGCAAAAGCCGCCGCATCGGTCGACCAGCTATCGGGCGGCCGCCTGGTTCTGGGCCTCGCGTCCGGCGACCGTCCGGTGGAGTTCCCCGCATTCGGCATAGACTTCGAACAGCGCTCCGCGCTGTTTCGCGAAAACCTTGGAGTGATCCGCGCCGTGCTGTACAACGAGTTTCCGACCGTGCGTTCATCCTATGGTGAACTGTACGGCAGCGCCGATCTGGTGCCGAAACCGACGGGCCGACTGCCAATGCTTGTCACCGGTCATAGCGGACAGCGCCTGGAGTGGATTGCGCAGCATGCCGATGGCTGGATCACTTATCCGCGCGGCATTGAACGGCAGGCAGAAGTTGTCGCGCACTGGCGGGCCGCGGTGGAGACCGCCGCGCCCGGCTCGTTCAAACCTTTCGCGCAATCCTTCTATGTCGATCTCAGCGACAATCCCGACCAGCCGCCGACATCGATTCACCTGGGCTTCCGGGGTGGCCGCAATTTCGTCCTGCGTTTCCTCGATGCGCTGCAGGCGATCGGGGTGAACCACGTCATCCTCAATCTGAAATATGGGGCACGCGATGCCGGCTCAGTCCTGGAGGAAATCGGCAAGGAGGTACTGCCGCAATTGGCAGCAGGCATGTCGACGGCCGCACATTCCCCCCATTAATCTTCCGGTCCGCATTCTGAGGAGGTAAACATCATGTCCACGTCGTCACAAGCCGCCCCACCAGAGAGAGCTTCACAATCCGCTTCGGAGCCGCTGTTCCAGCCCATCATGTTGGGGCCCTACTCCTTAGAACGTGATCGATATTTTTCTGTCCAAACCAGGTTTGTAATGACATTGATCCGGAATGAGCAGGAAGTATTATCCAAGCGATATCAGTCGTGAACAGTTTGACCAAGTTCGTCCCCTGTTGGAGGG
>NZ_JACYXF010000092.1 GCF_015352985.1 Noviherbaspirillum malthae
GAGCGGCCGCATTCTGCGCTCGGCAATCGGACGCCGGCCTCGGTAGGCCAGCAACGATGGCAAAATCAGAGTGCTTGAACTAGAAGACTAACGAGAGCAGTGGCTACAAATTTCCATATCAGGTCACCTGGATAACCTCACTGGCATCACCTGAAGTTATGCGCTGGATTCTCGGGGTGTCCTTCATCGCGATGGCTGTCTGGACAATGATTCCCGACAAATTTGAAGAGGACGACGCCAATCTGGCGACTAAAGCCGGTGTCTTCATGACGACTCTGGTAGCCTTCTTCTTGGCTGAGATGGGGGACAAAACCCAGGTTGCCACGGTGGCCCTAGCTGCGCAGTACAACGCATTGTTTGCTGTCGTTGCGGGCACAACTTTGGGAATGATGATTGCCAACGTGCCGGCTGCTCTGCTGGGTGACCGGATTGCCAATCGTATTCCTGTGCGCCTCGTACACACCATTGCAGCGGCCATCTTCGCTGTGCTTGGAATTGCTACCTTGCTCGGCGCTGGCAAAAGCTTGGGATTCTAACTCCTTCAAATATCCTCGCCAGTTCAGCAAAACCGGCGAGAATATTCACACTGTTTTTCCGTTGCCGATAAAGAAATGCAATATATCGCCGCCTTTCTAAAACGTCTTACGCATATCTTCTGGCGTTCTGCCTGCCCTAACGTTCATGGTCAGCCCTCCAACCTTTGCGGTAGAACCGCAGAAGGATGTTGCCTCCCTAAGGGTGCGTGTCAATGGCAACATTGTGCTTGGTGAGGCAGACTTGCATCGGATGACTTTCAAAACCGATGCTGCAGCGATGGCTGTTTTTCGCAAGAACGTTATCCCGCTTCGACCAGGAGACAATGTTCAGCTTCAGGTCGAAATCGTTGATATCCATGGTAAGGGAACCGACATCACGCGAAGCGCCAACGTGACATATGAGTCGCTGTCCCCATGGAAGCTCAAGGTAACTTCAGAAGGCTTGATCACATTGGCTCCAGACGAATCCTTTGCCTCGGGCCAGATCAACACGATGGCAGGCGATACGGCGGTGTTTATTTCATATCAGACTGGAACACTTGTTGTTTGGAACAAGGTTTTCATTTCCAGTGCTCGCTGATGTAGTGAGGTTTCTCCAATTGCGCAGTCACTCCTTCTGGTCACTACTCGGAAATCGGCATATGGAAAGCGAGCACTTGGTATGGTTGTCTTCGCTTGCGTCAATCTCCTGTTCCGCGACCTTAATTGACGCCTGAATTACGAGGTGGAACTGCTCATTACCACTGGCTCCTTGTTTTGTGAATACGCCGTTTCCAAGGCAGCCTCTATTAAACGCTCAGAAACGCAATCGGCGCTTACGGCCAAAACCAGGGCTAGCAGAAGTGGTTTCGCAATCAAAGATTTCTCACTAAACATACTGTCTCCTTGTATTCATCAGGCCCTGGAACGTCGGCATCCGTTCCGAAGGGGTATTGCCCGATGCGACTCATATGGTCATTGGTATCTTACTGGCACCCGTGGCCTACAATCCGGTTGATAGTAGATAGAGCTGGAAAATGCTGACTTTTCTCCTGCACTTATGCTGCCCAACTCATTGAGTTCAGTTCGAAGTTTATGTATTGTATTTGAGCCTGTAGATAGTCCATATGACGTACAAAGGTGCGAATATTCCCAACAGTCGGTGCAAAACGGTAGGTCGTACGTCTTTTTTAGGAACTATTAGAAGTGCTATCAAGAAAAACCTTGGTAAAGTCTGAGCTCTGACTTGACGTTTCAAAGCAAAAGTCCTTGAGCTTGCCACTGTAGGCACGTTTATAGGTGTGCTTTCGTTTTTACTGCGTGTATGGACCCGACACCTTTTGCAAGGCTTAGAATGACAAAGAAGCGGTCTGCACGCATGTATACGGCTTGCTTTTCGGGCCAGGTCAATACCATGCCCGATACCTTGATGAGATCCGCGCATCGCATTCTGAGCAGCTTAGCGGCTTGAAAACAGCTCAGCCGGCAGCAAAATCAGGTTCTGCGATGCTGGTCTAAACGATTTTGTCATCACGAGAGGCCTCTCAAACCAGTGGGGTGCTCCTTTGCTTTAAGTGCTAAGACTTGAGTAGCATAAACGCGGTTTCAAGCTGGCGCGCGGTAAGGCGTATTACTACTGAGCAGTACTTGAATGACACGTACATTCTTATTGGCCAGCGCCACCGCGGCGCGGTTATAACCGCGCCCCGCAATCAATTCGCGTAGCCAGTGACCGCGGACATCCACCTTGTTGCCGACATAGCGCAATACCGCTCTGACACCGTGGATCAGCCGTGTGCGTAAATAGGTATCTCCCCTATCGCTGATGCCTTGGAGATGCGACTTGCCGCCGGAGGGAGACTGTTTCGGCACGAGACCGAGCTAGGCGGTCAGATGCCGAACGTTCTTGAACTGTCTGGCGTCACCGACGGTGGCGACAACGGCTGTTGCAGTAATTGGACCATATCGTCAATGGCAGCAATCTTCTTGCACAGGGTGGAGGCCTTCATAAGGAGTTGATTGCGATTCCGGCTTGCTCAATATGCAGTCTTCACGTGAAGAGAGCTGCTCAAGCAGTTCGGTCAGCAGCGCTTGGCAGAACGGAGTTAGTTCGCCAGTGCTTTGCGTCAGAATGCCTGGCATGGCCCTTTTCAAGGCTTTCTGCGGTTGAGCAACGATAATGCCGCTCGGCGCCAGAATATGTCAGGCCGTTGGCCGAAATGCTCGATCAGCCCGGCGCCCCATGTGCCGGGAGGTAAGGCTCGGCACCGCAGATGGTGCTGATTTCGGCCGCGATTTCACTGATGGGATGCCGCGCTCTGTTCAGCATTACGGACGTCTTGCACTTCGGGGCGCCATCGTCGGCTTACGGTATCGCTGCTGGAACCAGGCGGCGCTGGAAGGCATTGCCGGAGCGGCCCTTATAGGCCCAGAGGATTGAAAACAGGCAAGGGCATCTCCGGCTAGGTAAGATCACGTCACTCCTGCGCGGCAAAAGGGAGCAGTGGTCGTCAGGGCGGTCGATGCGGTGTTTGGATAAAATGGTGGTTCATGTCACGGTCAATGGGACGGAGGCGTCATGACTAAACTGGTTGGCATTGCCGGCAGCCTTCGGGCCGCCTCTCTGAATGCTTCCTTGCTGCGCTCAGCGGTAGGGCTCATGCCGGATGGTGCGTCGCTCGAAATCGAGTCGATCAAAGGCATTCCTTTATACGACGGAGACCTCGAAGCCAGTGACGGCATCCCGCAATCTGTCGCGTCGTTGAAGGAACGCATCGCTGCCGCTGATGGTGTGCTATTGGTTACTCCCGAATACAACAACAGCATGCCCGGCGTGTTCAAGAATGCGATTGACTGGCTGTCTCGTCCGCCCGGGGACATCCCTCGGGTATTCCATGACCGGCCCTTTGCAGTCATGGGCGCATCGCCTGGCGGGTTCGGCACCATCCTTTCGCAGAATGCGTGGCTTCCGGTATTGCATACGCTGGGAACGCGTCCGTGGTTCGGTGGGCGTCTTATGGTTTCGCGGGCTTCAGCCGTCTTCAACGAATCGGGCGAACTGACCGATGATAAGATCCGGGCCCAGTTGCAGCATTTCCTAAGTGGGTTTGTTGCCTTCATTCAGAAGCAGTGACGGAACGCCCCTGTAGTCAGAAGGCCCGCGGACGGATACATTCTGTGACGCCTTTTCCGGCGCCCGAAAATAATGCAGCCCGCATCGTCAACATGGAAGGGGAAGCGGCGGCGGCCGATAAGGCTTTGCTGGTCAGCGCAATATAAGCGGCAGGCTCAAGCACTCGACCCGCCCTTATCTGGCTTAAGGCGATGTTGCGATGCAGTCTGGGTGTAGTGTCTTCTTTGCAAGCCGTGCGCGACCAAAGTCCAGAAGTGAGCCGACATAGCAGCCGATCGATCTATGAACTCCCTCTGCTTTGGACGACCTGCCGTTTTGACGGTGAAGTGAGAATTGACTTCAAAATTTTTCCGGCCTACTGTGCCACCGGTCAGCGCCGGCCCTGATGCCTCCCGCTCGCAAACCGCCTCCTTACCGCTACGGCCTTATTTCGGCCATCTATGTGATCAGGCCCTTGGCTGCGTGAGTCCGAATTCATTATTCATTAACTTGTCTTGCACGCAATCATTGGCGGGACACGTGCCGACTAGGAGTCGCCGTCGCAGAATGTGCCGTCTGGACAAGTAACTGGTGTCGGCAATTCATTGGAACATCAGAAATGCTTTCTTTCATAGAGTTGCATTGAAGAATTTCATATTAGGTACAGCATTTGCACCATTGGCCCTGATTGGCCTTTTCTCTACTCTTATCTTTGCGGAAATTTGGTGGGATAACTTCTTCCAAATTGCTGTTAGATGCTACGGCAAGCCAATCCTGCTGTTTCGCACTGCAAAGTCGGAAGTACACAGGGGCATCGCCGCTGCCTTTATAACGTAGCTCGAAACGATACGGTGAGCACAGTGATTATCAATTACCAGCACGAAGCAAATTCGCTGACGCCGGTCACATCTTGTGAAGCATAGGAGTAGACATGAGTTCGTTAATTAAAAACGCTGTGACTGAAAATCATGGCAACGATGGGATTACGGTGCTACCTGACAAGTCACAGTGCAGTAATCCGCAATTCTTGCGCAAGATAGGTTTGATAGCGGCGGCGGCTCTTTCATGTTCGCCTTTGACGTCGCATTCGGCAGGCACTGAGAATCTCCTTTACCAAGGTATGACCTTGCCTTCGGGGCTAGTAAAGGTCGGTACCGACTACTGGGTGTCCGACCATACATTCGGCTTTTGCAAACTGATTTCCGGCGCCAACGGGCAACCGGGTTATGTCGACCAAGGGTCCTGCACGACGGCGCAAGTATCGCCAGGTCAGGCAGTCGCAAAAGAAGCCACCGACCCGAACAATTCGGCCCAGACCGTCACCTATGCCTATGTACCCGACAACTCATCAAAAGGCAGAGGTGTCTGGCGGCATACAATTAAGGACGGTGTCATCCTGGATTCGACCATGCTGCCTAATGCCGGCATTGATGGTAATCGGCCCATGGCAATCGCGATGGGACCGGACGGCCATTTGTATGTTTCGCTTGGTCGAAACAATAACATCATGCGAATCCGCAACCCGGAGCCAGGTTCCGATAACACGGTCAATCAAAAGACAGAGAAGATCGGCAGCAGTGTCGTTAAAGTAGGACCGCCAGCACTGACATTTATAAACAATACGCTTTACCTTGCTGAAAACACAGGAGTCACAGCCATTGGGGCCGAGCCAGGCGGTAACGCTACTGCCTGCACTGGAGCATGTACGGCGAAAGCCGTCAACACCGGCGTAGGCGCGCCGGTATATGTCACCTCCGATGCCACGACTTTGTATATTGCCGACTTAGGGAACGCGTACCGCTACTCACCACCTTCTTCCGGCATTCCTGGGTGCCTAAAGGGACTGGGAAGCGGCTATGGTAATGTTGCGGCGCTTGCCCTTAAGCCAGCTACGGACTTGGCCGCTGCGAGCGTCTATGTCGCTGATGATCCTACTGCGGGCACTTCTTTCTTCAAAGGTGTTGTGTATGGGGTGAGTCCAAATTCAACGTCGGATTGTATCGCGGCAGGTGGGATTGTCCCTGGTGGAACCGGTGGCACAGGTCCTACCGTCGGCGCACCGCCGACAGCGACTGCACCCGTGACTATTAGCGGCCCAGGAACGGGCGCAACATTACCGGCGGCGCTGGTGCAGATCGGCTCGGAGACGTGGATTTCCGATCACTTGCAGGGCTTCTGTCGACTTGGTCCTAATGGAATTGACTCCTGTGTCACCAATGCCGCATCTGCGCCGGGGCAGGCAGTCGCCGTTCCTTCCGCTTCAGCAGCAAACGTTACGTATATCTACGTGCCAGATACGGCTTCGAAGGGGTTAGGCGTCTGGAGACTTACGCACGAGGCAGGGACTGGCATTGTGAATTCCACGTTGCTGGCCCCCGGTAAACTTTCGGGTGCACGGACGTCGGCAGTGGCTTACGGACCGGACAACAAGCTGTACGTGGTCTCGGGGAAAAATAACAGCGTGATGCGAATTGCGAACCCAGAGGGAAATCCTGTTGATGTTGAACAGATCGGTACAGTTACCGGCCGCTCAGGTCCACCGTCGTTGACGTTCCGGGGCGCAGATCTGTATTTTGCGGAAGCTACCGGAATTACCAGCATTCCAAGGGCAGCTGGCTGCAGCAAGACGACTCCCTGCACAGCGAGGGCGTTTGCTGCACAAGTCGGCGCACCGGTCTATGTTACGTCCGATGGCACTTATCTCTACATCGCTGACATCAGCAAGGCATACCGGTTTACATTCTCAGGGGCGGCGACACCTCCTACCCTGACAGAAATTGGTGCAGGCTTTGCGAATATCAGCGCGGTCGGTCTCAACAAGCAAACCGATTCTACTACTGGTTCTACAGCGCGTAGCCTATTTGTCGGGGATGACACATCGGCGGGAAGTTTTACAGGCACCGGGCGGGTCTGGAAGCTAGATATGACAAACTTGACGTGGCAATAATGTGGGTCAGCGTGTGATGTAGCTCGTGTCTGCCAGCAGTGGATAAGTTCTGCTGCTGGCAGACTCGGATGCTGGAGAGCGCCTTGCTGCGCATGAGATTTTATATTCTTCCCCCAGGGGGTGCGTTCGTTTTTACTGCATGTATGGACCCGACACCTTTTGCAAGGCTTCGAATGCCAAAAAAGCGGTCTGCATGCATGTATACAGGTGGTTTGTTGGGCCACGTTGATACGCTGTCCGCAGCTTCGATGAGACCCTCGCAATAACATAAGAGTGGCAAGGCTAAAGCCTTAAATCAGCCAATCCAATTGTTTCACGGAAATGTTTTAACATCATGCGACTTCCATTGATGTCATGCGGCCATAACTTGCTGGCACGTACCTCAAATCGTCATGTTGCGGCCACCTGCAACCAGATTTGGAATCTTTGGCCGGCGTGTCATCAATGACTTTAGTGACCCGGCTTCTGATTCTGATAGTCAGGATGACCAGTTATCGGTGGCATTGACCCATCAGGAGTCAAGGTTGTGGCTTCCAGCGCCGCGACTGCCGGTCCGTGCAACACTTCCCCAGTAGTATCGAAGCGCGACCCATGGCACGGACAGTCCCATGAACGCTCCGCGGAGTTCCAGTGCACCACACAGCCGAGATGCGTACATTTCGCCGACAGCGCATGCAATCCACCTTGCTCGTCGCAGTAGACGGCTAGCATGCGAACACCGTCCCTGACAATGGCGCCTTCGCCGGCGCCGATCTCGTTGACGTTATCGACCTCGCCACCCTTGGCCCATTCTCCGTACTTCGAGAGGGTATTCGCCTGCTCGGCGACAAAGTCCGACAACCCATGCCTGACCTTGCGGGACGGCGCGTAGAGCGATTCCCATGGATTGTCCCGTCCCATGATCAAATCGTTCACCAGCATGGCGCCGATCGTGCAATGGGTCATGCCGTTGCCGGAGTCTCCAGTGATAACGTAGACATTCTTGTCATCCATCGGATTGCGCCCCAGATAGGCCGGCCCGTCTGCGGGCTCCATCACTTCGCCGGACCAGCGGTATTCGACTTCCTGCGCCATCGGAAAGTGCGCTCTTACCCAGTGTTCTATTTCATCGTACCGATGCTGTGGATGGGTATCCTGTCCCACTTTGTGGTCAGCACCGCCGACAATTAGTAAATCGTAATCGGCAGTGATATCGGGCGTTTCGAGTCGAATGTAATAATACGGATCTCCGGTGTCCCATAGCAGTATGCGCGGCACGGAATTCTTTGGTACCCGCACTCCAATTACATAGGTCTGATATCCGGCCTGCTTGGTATGCATGACGACACGATCATTGAATGGGGTATTGGTGGCGACGACTACAGCCTTGGCCTGGATGTTTCCGCCTGTGGTGCTCACCGTTTGCAGTTTGTTGTCGCCGCTGACGTCGAGTGCGCGCGTGCCGCAATAGATTTTTCCGCCGTTGCGAATGAAGGCTCCCGCCAGGCCTGTCAGGTACTTCAACGGATGGAATTGCGCTTGATTGCTATATCTTACGCACGTTCCGGTATCAAAACTCAGTCCCGGAACTCTTGGAAGCAACTCGACTTCGACGCCCGCGCGGCGTGCCGCTTCACATTCCTTTCCCAGTTCTTTGTGTTCGTTGTCGGGAAGCGCATACAAGTAACCGTCGAGGCGCTCAAACTCGCAATCGATATGTTCGCGTTGGACGATCGTCTCGACTAAGTCAACCGCCTTGGAAAAACTTTCCCCAACAAGTCGGGCGTGTTCAGTTCCAAAGCCACTTTCCAGATCGACATACCACTCGTCGGGTGGGAAGAAATGGGCTGTCGTGCGTCCGGTTTCACCAGCGCCTACCCCGAGCGCATCGATCAGGACAACCTGTCGGCCTTCGAGGGATAGCAGGTAGGCCGTGGTCAATCCAGCGATACCGGCGCCAATCACGCAGACATCGGCATTAAGATCCCCTGCCAGCATTGGAAATTCGGGCACGGTGGAGGTCGCCATCCAAACAGAGGCAGATGCACTATTTGTTGCTCTTAACATATTTGTCTCCGTAATCCTAAAAGAACGTCACGACCCAATGTTTCAGATACCTAAAGTTTGATGCAAATATTGCAAACTTGTTCACATTTGAGAGTTACCGTGTGTGATTCTGGCTGATGGCCTTCGCTACCCAATAGCAGCATTTCCAACGCCCGGGACATCACGTTCCCGAGTCCATGCTCAAGGCGATAAGCTTTGCGATGGACAACTTGTCGAGGGGCTCATGACATTAGATGAAGATGGAAATCGCCACGTTCCGCGTATGTGTATTTCGTCGACTGGATGTTGGCAAAGCCGGCAAGCGTACTGTCAATGTAGTAGATGACCTTGATAATGGCCGATGTCCAAAACTGGGCGTCGCCCGTGAAGCATTGCGCTGTCGCATTCCCAATGATGATGCCATCCTGACTTGACGTGCAGGCCGATTATCTGCTGACGTTTGAAATAAGAAGCTCCAGTTGGTGACCGGCTGCCTATTGTCAGGTAGGGAGCTTTTGTTTTTGCTGCGGTTCACGACGTTAGCGCAACCCAGTATCCATGCGAGTTTACGGGAGGTGTGTTCCAAATAGGCTTCGAGACCGGCCGGGAGCGTATCGCAAATCTCGTCTGGCCCCGATGGACTGACGACAGTACCATTCCCCTTTAACGCACGGCCCCACTTCGCCAACGAATCCGGTTCTACGGTAGCAATTAAGATCATGTGTGCCTCCACTAGATGGATTCCGATGAGCCGAGCTTGTTATTGTCCAGGCAAACAAGTATCGGACAGGTCTTCTTGTTTTCGTTTTATTTCCTGACGACACCAGCAGCACTCAATGTAATAGTCAGCCTAAATAATAAGATTGACACTGCACAAACGGCCGAAGGTATATAACCGTACCAAGGTTAGGCGCTTTTGCCTGCGTCGCTTAACTTCACCGAGGGGATAATTCCGAGTTCGTAAGCAGAAAAAAGCCGTAACTGGAAGTCGCAAATATCTTTCCAAATGGAAAAGATCCGCTTATAGTAAGGCTCGGATCGGGAAGGATAATGAGCTTCACGCACACGCCAGAGGTGTTCAGGTGCGGCGATAGCGTTTCTGCAACAGGCTTTGGTTGGTATCACTGCGGTAGCGGGCGAGGAGTCTTTATGAAGATAAGAACGCGCTTACTGGCTTTTTCCATAGCCACTTGCGGCTTGATGCTGCTGGCAGGTGGCTGGGCCATCGTTGAGTTTCGCCAGACGCTAAAGACAAGTTCTATCGCTGCCGAAGCTCTGCGGAACCATATGCACGCTGACATGATGCACGATGCGCTACGCGCTGATGTACTGGCAGCCGCACTGGTTATGCAATCCCAAGATACGAGCCAGAAAGCCGATATTCTGCACGAACTCAATGAACATGCCGAGTCGTTCAATAAGGCTCTTGCCGAAAATGCGGCATTGCCTCTGGAGCCGCAAGTGCGACAGGCATTGGCCGCTGTAACACCGTTACTGGAAGCGTACCTGAAGGAGGCACGGCAGGCAGCCACGACTGCCTTTGATAATCCGTCGGCCATGGGCGACGTCATGTCGCGCTTTATGGGTTCATTTCGTGCGCTGGAAAAGCAGATGGCTGAGGTCAGTGACCTGATCGAGGCCAATGAAAAGCAAACTCGCGAGGCCGCCGATGCATTAACCTGGCGTCTTGGGTTGCTATTTGGTTTGATCACTGCCGCCACAGTGTTCGTCGCTGTTCGTGCTGCCCGTGCAGTCACGGTGCCATTAGATAAGGCGGTTGAAGTGGCTCAGCGTATTGCTACCGGCGATCTCACTGGCAGCATCGCACCAGGGGGAGACGATGAGACGGGAAAGCTGATGCAAGCTCTGAGGAAGATGAACGATAGCTTGCACCGCACCGTCGCTGAAGTACGAAGTGGTTCACAGCATATTGCCACTGCTTCCACTGAAATCGCTTCCGGCAACCTTGATCTGTCGTCCCGTACTGAGCAGCAGGCAGGGTCACTCGAAGAAACTGCGTCCTCCATGGAAGAGTTGACGGCGACTGTGCGTCAGAGTGCCGAACATGCAAAGCAAGCCAATGCACTTGCAATTTCCGCAGCGCAGATAGCCGGTGAAGGCGGGAAGATAGTGTCCGAGGTAGTCGCGACCATGGGTGCCATTAGTGACTCTTCAAGAAAGATCGCAGATATCATCGGTGTCATCGACGGTATTGCCTTCCAGACCAACATTCTGGCACTGAATGCCGCAGTTGAGGCGGCGCGTGCAGGCGAGCAGGGGCGCGGCTTTGCCGTAGTTGCCACCGAAGTGCGAGGCCTTGCCCAACGTTCCGCGGCTGCAGCCAGGGAAATCAAGGCATTGATCGGTGACTCCGTTGAAAGGGTAGAGACTGGCGGCACCCTGGTCAATCAGGCGGGGGCCACAATGAGCAGCGTCGTTGAGAGTATTAACAGGGTGATGGCGATGATGGCAGAAATTGTTGAAGCCAACTATGAGCAGGCTGCAGGTATTGAGCAAATCAATGCGGCCATTTCGCATATGGACCAGACCACACAACAAAACACGGTATTAGTGGAAGAAGCCGCAGCAGCCTCCCAGGCGCTAAAGGCACAGACGATAAGGCTGTCGGAGTTGGTTAGTACATTCGCCTTGAAGGGGTAAGTGTGCTTTCCATACGTGCACGCAAATTATGTCTCCCTATACGATGGACTTAAACCGTACCGATGTGGCGGCGGTCGTGGGGGGTGTACGACACGCTGTATGACCGCTATAGGCTGATACTGCCAGCCTGAAGCAGTGAATTGCTGCCAGCGAGAATGGCATGGGAGTTCGGGACATCGCATACAACTACATCTACAGCGAGGAAGCTAACGCGTCATTTGACGCGATGATTAGGGCCCAGTTTGTCCAGCATCTGTATCAGGCAGAACTGGATCGGCAAGCAGCGACGTAGTGGTGTCTGCTGCATAGGCATGGCAATACAACAGCCGCGCCATCAGCCGTGCGGTGTGCCGCTGGGCTTTGCCGACTCGGCCCAGAAGATAGCGCAGGTCGATGTGATGAGCACCAATATCGAGACGTCATAATAGTAGCGAAGAATGGCACAACTAAAGCCCTGCGGTTGGAAACAGTCTACGGGCTTTCTTATTTGTCGATTAGTGAGCCATACAGCATTGGCTGGCGTTCTGCTGGCGAGCTGTGGGGGTGACGTGCACGAGGCCGCGGATAGACTTGCTGGATGGTTCGAGCGAGCTCTAGTGCGGATAGAAGGGTGGCACAGCCGTAGATGACGGATAGGCAGATAAAACCGAAGACGCAGCAAAATGTGTATTCGACAGCCTCTCTGAGCGCTTGCATGTCTGTCTCCATGACTAATTGTTAGTAACGATGTAATGCCGTGCGGTCACATGTAGTTGAGGTAGCGCAAAAAATGAAATTGCAGGCACCCAAGCCCATGCTTCAGATCATCAAGAACCGAATAGCAACGATGTAGCTTGGACCGTTGCGGACAGACAAGACTAATTCACAGCGAGGATACGTGAAAGAATGTATCCCGGTATTTCACAATGTTCGATTGAACATAACCAGCTCTTTTTCAGCACGGGCCTTGGCAAGGTTGCGGATGATAGCTGGTACAAAACTTGGTACTCAAAACTTTCCGGAAAATGGATTAAGGTCGAACGCTGGTCTTCGGACGATCCTATAAGCCTTCAGCCATTTTTTGAGATTTGTTGGGTTCTGAAGCGATTCCACGTCCTCCTTCAAGCCAGCGGTATCCTCTCGAATCTGGGCGATGTCTCGTTCAAGCATGGTGAACGCCATGGTCGGCGACAAAGCTCCATAGGGCGGAAAATCAAAATGCGCGCGGAAAGACATCTCGACTGTGTCGAGTTCCTGCTGCAGTTCGGCTGACTGCTCCTTCAAGACCTTGTTGTAGTGTTTCAAACGGTCTTCCGAGATGGAGTTAATCGCAGCCTGGTCAATCTGCTCGATTTCCAGTTGCAGCTCTAATAGCGCAAGCAAATTGTTGGCGCTGTAGGCGCTATTGACCCTTTGCATCAGCTCGGTTTTACGGGCCCGCTCCTCCGGGTCCGGCTCTTTGTCCGGATGCAGCGTGCTGGCCAATTTTCGAAAAACTTCCCGTATGGACTGGCTTACCTGTTGCGCTTCAGCTTGCAACCGCGCTTCCTTCGCCATTGCTTTGGCTGATTTTTTCCGGCTGCTACGCGAAGCGGGTGGGTTTTCAAAATCCTGCGCATCTTGATGCAATTTTTCGTGCAGCTGCCTGCTGATCTGGTCGATGAAATCATCAGGGGTGCGCATGTCAATACCGTCTCCTAGTTCGACACCCAACATCCTTTCCATCATGGACTTGATCTCTTGATTGTCCTGTTCTTCTTCCGCGTCGTAATCGGAGCCACTGTGCCGGTTATAGATCTCCTTCAATTCCTCATGCTCACCAGAATCAAGCAGATCGGCGGCCATTGCGCAGATGAGGTGTTGCAGCTTGGTTCTGTCGGTCTTGCTGAAGATCTTGTCGGCATAGAGCCGATCGAAGAGGTGCACGAGCTGGACACGGTAGCCGTCAAAGCTTTGCAGGAGAGGATCGAACTCTCGTACGTACTTTTCTTGATAGAGCGGGATGGTCGTTTGCCAGGCACTGAGTTGCTCACGCTGTTTGGCAATCTTCTTGCTCAGCCGATTGAAGGTTTTTTGCGCGCTGGATAATGAAGACGTTGCCTTTTGTTCAACAATGCGAACGTTGCCCGAGGAAGAAGCCATGGCGACACACCACTACGACTGAAACGGCGAATGTATCGTAAATGAAGAGAAATGCAAGTAGGGATTTCTCGCGCCACATGCCTTAGCACCTCCAGCAGTTCCGCCAGCGTTTGGCGCGCATCGGGATTGTCCTCGACGACAAGAATGCGTCTGCTGGATGAGTACGGAGTGACTAAGCCAGAAGCCGATACTGTCCCATCGGCAAGCGGCTTTGGCGGCATCGCCTTAGCCTTGTCGAGTACATAAAGGACGTTAAGACGAAACGGAACACGACCGTACCGCACAGATTATTGCATTTTAGAAATGCATTTGAATATAATGGGTTATGCTTTCTCAGGAACGCTGATAGCGGAGCCTATAGGATGCAGTGGAGGCGTCCAGCGCGAAGCCATTGACCTCTGGAGATCAGCATGCTGTCGTCAGTAGAGAGCTTCATATTCGTCCCATATAGGCTTCAACGGCGCTGATGCGACCGTTATTTGTGGCAGGACCGTTTCGCTGCACGACCATTGGATCCACGACCTCATGCCAGAAACACGATTGCGCCGCTTTCTCCTTAGGCTGGATTTTTCCGGCGCGGCGTCTATCAGGCGCAACGGCGAGCGCCGCGCAGCCCGCGGCGTGCTGTTCGGTACCGCAGTGGTTCTATGTCTGCTTTGGTTGTCTATTGCAGGCTTCGTGGCAAAGACCTACCATAACACCCTCAGTACTGAGCAGCTGGTGGTCGAACGGATGACCACCGTGGTCGAGGAACAGACCCGCCACTTCTTCTCCCTTGTCCAATTCTTCCTGGCAGGAACCGAGCGCGCGTTGCTCAGTGCGCCGTATCTCGATCCACGAGACAACCTGGAGTTCCTGCATTTGATCGAAGGGCTACGTGAGCGTACCGGCTCGGATCTCATGGTGCGCCTAATCAATGCCAATGGCGACGTGTACGATGTGTTCGGCCAGGAATTCAGCCGCGGTAACCGTGCCGACCGCGAGTACTTCCGTGCTCAGGTGCATCCTGCCGATCGCGGACTTCACATCGGCAAGCCTGTGCTCGGTCGGATCACGCAACGCATGGTGCTTCCCATCAGTTACCCATTGCCCGACAACGCCGGTGGTTTTGGAGTCATAGTGGTCAGCGTGCCTGTCCAAGTCGTCAACGGTCTTTATGAGCAAGGGCGGCCGCAGCCGGGCGGGTCGATCGCGCTGGTGCACCGTGACGGCACCGTAATGGCACGAGCACCTTACGGCGATAGCTTCGTCGGACGCTCCATTGCAAGCGGCACGATCTGGAAAGATTATCTACCCACGCAGGCGCATGGCTCGGTCGTGATCGGGCGCACCGCAATCGACAAGAGTTCGCGGGTAACCGGATATTCTGCCATGCACGATCTGCCGCTGGTTGTTGTTGTTTCATCCGCCACAGATGAAGTTCTAGCGAACTGGCGGCTCCTTGCGCTGATTTGTACAACGGCCGGCCTAGTGCTGACCTGTGCCAGTCTGGTAGGAATGCGGCACCTGATCCGACTACTGGCCAACCTTGCATTATCGCGCGCAGAAGCTGAGGAACTGGCTTGGCAGGATCCACTGACAGGACTTCCCAACCGTCGAATGGTTTATCAGCACATTGATGACCAACTGGCACGAGCAAAGCGAGAGGGAGCGGTTGTGACCGTGATATATCTGGACCTCGACGGTTTCAAGGACATCAATGACACCCTCGGCCACCATGCCGGTGACATCCTACTAATAGAATGTGCTCAACGGATGCGCGGCTGCATCAGGAATGCTGACCTGTTGGCGCGGCTGGGCGGAGACGAATTTACCGTCGTCCTGTATGACAGCGGGGGGGATGTCAATACGGAACGTGTTGCGGCAGCGATCCTCGCTTCACTATCTGAACCTTTCGATATTGATGGCGAAGGCGCTTACATCACTGCCAGCATTGGCATCAGCGTGTTTCCCGGAGAAGCTACCAACGCAGCTGAACTAATGCGCCAGTCGGACCAGGCTATGTACGCGGCCAAGAGCAGCGGCAAAAGCACATGGTGTTGTTACACACCTTCGATGCAGCAGGCCGCGCTCTCAAGGTTAGCGCTCCAACGCGAGTTGCGCCAGGCGTTTCGAATGAACGAGTTCACCCTGTTTTACCAGCCCATTGTTGATCTGCACAGCGGTGCGGTGCAAAAGGCCGAGGCGTTAATGCGGTGGCAGCATCCCACACGCGGCATCGTGCCCCCGACCGAGTTCATCCGTGTTATGGAGGACAACGGCCTGATTGTCGATGCCGGCAATGTGGCATTCCGAGAAGCGGCGCGGCAGGTGGCGGCATGGCGAAGCGTTATCAACCCGCAATTCCAGATTACTGTCAATAAGTCGCCTGTGCAGTTCCGTAACGAAGAAAGCGGCAGCGGGTGGGTCAACTATCTTGAAGCGCTAGGACTGCCCGGCAACGCCATCGCGGTGGAGATCACTGAAGGTATGCTGCTCGAACCGACGCCGGCGGCCTGCCGCATTCTCGAAGACTTCCAGCGTGCCGGTATTCAGGTGGCATTAGACGACTTTGGTACTGGCTACTCGTCGCTGGCTTATTTGCGCAAATTCGACATCGATTATGTGAAGATTGACCGTGCCTTCGTGGCCACTATCGACGATCCAGAAGGTGCGGCGCTGTGCAGGGCAATCATTGCAATGGCACATTCACTCGGCCTGAAAGTTGTCGCTGAGGGGGTTGAGGAGGATTACCAGCTGCGTACTCTGCGACAAATGGGTTGCGACTACGGCCAAGGATACCTGTTCTCGCGGCCAGTGCCGGCGGAGCAATTCGTCGCAGTTGTCAATGGGCTGCTGAATCATAATTGGATTGCATCATCAACAACCACATCTGGAACGCAAAAAACAATGTCCGACGCTGCGCCTGTCCAGCAGAGAAACATGCCAGTGGTGTAGCCCCTGGCGTTGATCAAGGCCGCCAGAAGGAAGAGGGTAGTCATAACCCGACGCACCGCCCTCGAGCGCCGGTCGGACCGACGTCCCTGAACATATCGCTTACCATCAGCGACGTAATCGCCTAGTATGTCTGCTCCGGTGTCATACCTCCAAAGTCAAATCCCGTTGAGCGTTTGCCGAATCACCTGTTGCGTGGAGGTTTATCTTCTGTGAGGTTATTCCATGATCCTTTCCTTTCTATGAAACGATAGGCTCATTCTTGGCCATTCAGAAAAGGCGCCACAGGTTCCCCGCAATCCAGAAACTGAAAACAGCATCCCCTACGGATCCCCCTTGCCAATGCCGCAGCTTCAGATATCTGGAAAACGGTTGCAGAGCCCGGTCGAAGTCTCCTACTGGGCCCTGGATTATAGCCATCCGTTTTCTCCCTGCTTCTGATCGGCCGCCTCCACCCTCGTGACGAAAGGAAACTTTCAGGCTGGTGGCGCAGTTGCTTTGCGTCTTTAAAGAGGTGGTTAAGCTGGGATGCGGATATCGAAATTGTATCTTCTGGAACTCGGATTCGGACTGCTTGGCATTGCTGTATATTGTTCAGTGACACAGCTTTATCCACGCTTTTGGCCTAATCCAAAGGCCACATGAAAAGGAGATGAATTTTGTATCGTCTTCATAGTTTCTGCCAGTCCGGCAATTCCTATAAAGTGGCATTCCTCCTGAACGCACTCAGACAGCCTTGGGAGCCCGTATTCGTCGACTTCATGAACGGCGCCACGCGCACTGACGACTGGCGCGAGTCGACCAATGAGATGGGCGAGGCGCCCGTGCTGGAAGACGGCACGCGTCGCCTAACCCAGTCTGGGCTGATTCTCAGCTACCTTGCACGCAAGCACGGCGCCTTCGAAGGACGCACAGAGGCTGAGAAGTTGGAGACGCAGCGCTGGATCCTGTTCGACAATCACAAATTCACCAGCTATTTCGCCACTTATCGCTTCATGAAGGCCTTTGGAACGTCTGCACCCGATCCGGCTGTCATGGGCTGGCTGCGCGGCCGTATAGATGCCGCGTTCTCGATCGTCGACAAGCACCTGCAGGATCACGCTTTCATGGTAGGCGGCGAACCCACAATTGCCGACTTTTCGATGTGCGGTTACCTGTTCTACCCACAGGAGGAGAGCGGATATGACTTTACCGAGCGCTATCCGCATATCGGGGCTTGGGTAAAGCGCATGCGAGGGATTCCGGGCTGGGCAGCGCCGTATGATATTTTGCCTGGGGAGCGCTTGCCGGTTCGGTGGTAAGGTTTGACACTGGTTCTCGACGACGATGCTGATGCCCGACAAGCGTACTAGATCGGTCAGAACTTTACAGCAGACAATATTGCATAATTAAAATTCACAGGATGAACTTTCTATTAAACAGGGCTGCACAAGCAGCCGGCCTTCAATGCCAGCTAAAGTCTCGCCCACGTTCGTTTATACCAAGGAGCCTATAGGCTAAAAGACTCTGCTTTGAAAAAATGCGCCATTATGCATAGAAACCGTTGAGCTTGTTAGTCGATGGACCGCAATACCGCCTGCTATGAATGCATTTCGACTTGGCGGCTATGCAGCTTAAGTAATCAGAATTTCCAATGCCCGCGACTTGGACGACGCGGGCATTGTTACCTTTCACGCTTACTTTGATACTACAAGTGTGACTGTTTCGCCGGGCCGCATATCAATAAGCACTTTGCCATTTACAACAGTTACTGGAACCGCATTGCCACTGGCATTACGAGCACTCAGTTGACCACTAAAGGTTGCCTTGTTAGGCAGCTCAACAGTCAATGGTGAAGTGCATACTGCCGCATTGTACGTTCCGGTCAGACGGATCGTAGCCTGGCTTGAAGACGCTGCCGTCGCAGTTGGTGTGACCTGTTGGCGGCATGTACGATAGCGGGCGACATTTGCGTACGTATCGATCCACAGCTTGGAAGAGAACTGTTGTGCATAATTCAGATGGTCATGCAGAAATTGAGATGTCACAGGGCTCCATCCGTCACCGTCCACTCCATGACCACCTGCCACTAGCCATCCGCCACTGTTGACCATGCTTGCCAGCTGATTGTTTGCATCAGCCAGTGCCTGTGCCGGCGTCGATGCATGATCAAGATCAAAGAACGCGAATGAGTAATTGGGATCGTCGATGGCGAGCTTGCGCACGGAGAAGTGAGTTTGGCTAGCTATTGCCAATGCTCTGCTTGAGTACTGGTGCCACGGGAATGCAAACGTCATCGGCCGGACACCCAACTGTTGCTCGAGCACTTGCCGTGAAGCGTTTATCTCGGTGTTCAACACTGCATCAGAGAGCGTTGTGTCCGACATGTCGACGGTATGTGTTTTCGAATGATTACCGACTTCATGGCCCCGACTGACTATCTGACGCCAGAAATCCCAACCAGTCAGATCCGCTACGGTATCCGTAACAATGTAGAAGGTTGCGCGAACGCCGTGGCTCTCGAAAATCGATGCAATTTTATCGCTGCTTATATATCCATCGTCGAATGTATAGGAAGCAGCTGCATCTTTATTGCCTTTATAGCGTGTGACTTTGGTCGCTGTTAAATCGAAGCACTGGTCAATGATGGCATTGCAGTCAGTGCCGGGCGCTGGTGTCGGTGTCGGTGTCGGTGTCGGTGTCGGTGTTGGTGTCGGTGTTGGTGTCGGCGTTGGAGTTGTGGATGAATACTCGCAAACCTTATTGGCACCTGGCAGCGGGTCGCCGAAGACATTGTTATTGCATGCGATTGAGCTAGTTGCTATTCGAGTAGCGTACGTGCCATTGAGGCCATAGCGGACAGTACGTGTACCGGTAAACGTGCATGTGCCCCATTCATCTGCACATTTGGTCCAAGACGTCGGAGTCGGTGTCGGTGTCGGCGTTGGTGTTGGTGTTGGTGTTGGTGTTGGTGTTGGTGTTGGTGTTGGTGTTGGTGTTGGGGTTGGTGTTGGGGTTGGTGTTGGTGTTGGGGTTGGTGTTGGGGTTGGTGTTGGCGTTGGTGTTGGCGTCGGTGTTGGTGTTGGTGTTGGTGTCGGCGCAGTGGATGAATACTCGCAAACCTTATTAGCGTAAGCGATCAATAAACACGCCCCTCTATATACAGGGGTGACGCTTGAGGATCAGCGGAGATCTGTTGGCATGTTCCAAGGCAGGAGCGCGTCGTAGTCGTCGACGTTATTGGCCTGGGGTAGTTTT
>NZ_JACYXF010000093.1 GCF_015352985.1 Noviherbaspirillum malthae
TCGACTTGCATGTGTAAGGCATGCCGCCAGCGTTCAATCTGAGCCAGGATCAAACTCTTCAGTTCAATCTCTGTTGCGCCCTCTCGGGCAACCTCGTAAGAGGTGTCGCTCACTCAAAATACTGACAGGTGGCATCTTGCGATGCCGACCTACTTGTTTCTTGTGCGAGCACTTCATATGCTTTGAGCCACGCAGCTTGCGCTGCCGGCCCGCTTCATCGAGCGCCCACACTTATCGGTTGTTGGTTGTTAAAGAACCTTGCCTGACAGAGCGTCGTGTCTGTCGCCGTCATGCTCATATAGGAGACGGCTGCCGGGTTTCAAGAGTCAGCCAGACTGCCGCTGCCCTTTACCGCCCTTGTTGCTTCCTGTCGCTTCGCGCTTTGTTTGCTGCGTTTCGCGACGGGAGCCGAACTATAGCAAAGCCTTTCAATGGATGCCAACTATTTTTTCTGTGTTGGAACAAAACCAATAAATTTGGATAATTCGACATCACCAGCGCCGGTCTTTCTCGTCACGACTTGACGCCGGCATGAATCCGAAGCGCATCGTCGCGAATTCGAAAAGTCCTTATCGCCGCACCTATACCAATGCACGGATTGTTTCCGACAGCACTCGCTGCAGCTCATTCGCATTGATCGGCTTGGTAATGTGATAAGCAAAACCCGCCTGCTTCGACCGCTCACGGTCTTTTTGGTCGCCCCATCCGGTCAGTGCGACCAGGATGGCCCCTTGCAAGCTGTCGGTCTTTCGCAGCAATCTCGCGACTTCATAGCCATTCAAGCCGGGCATCCCGATATCAAGAAATGCAAGTTCCGGCAGAAAGTCCTGCGCCTTTTTCATTGCGGCATATCCGTCATATGCAAGTTCTACTGCATGGCCATGCATCTCGAGGAGTGCCGCCAGACTGGCCGCGGCATCGGTATTGTCATCGGCGATCAGGATCCTCAGCATCCTGGCAACAGGATCTCCCGCCACATTCTGATCGCGTTTTTCACCAGGCTTGTCCTGGACGGAAAGCGACAAAGGCAGGCGCACGATAAAGGTACTGCCTTTCCCGGTTCCCGGGCTGGTCGCCTTGACCGATCCCCCGTGCAGATCCACGAGCTTGTGCACGAGCGACAGTCCGATCCCCAGTCCGCCCTGCGAGCGGCTCATGCCGGCGCCGACCTGGTTGAACATCACGAAGACCTTGCCCAGCGCCTCCGGGGGAATGCCGATGCCCGTATCACTGACCGAGATGACGGCATCCGTTCCTTCACGGCGGGCGAACACCTCGATATGCCCGTCGTTCGGAGTGTATTTCGCCGCATTGGTCAGCAGGTTTCCGAGTACCTGCGCAATCCGGACCGGATCGGCGTCGAGCATCAAGGGCTCTTCCGGAAGAATGACGTCAAGGTGATGCTTGCCGCGTTCAATCGCTGGAGCGCTTGTTTCCACGGCCGTCTTCACCAGCTCTTTGAGGTCGACGCTTTTCTTGCGGATTTCCACCTTTCCGCTCGTGATCCGTGCCACATCGAGCAGGTCGTTCACCAGATGGACCATGTGCGTCACCTGGCGATCCATCATCCCGCGCAGGCGGTGAATCATTTCCGGCTTGTCGACGCTGCGTCCCAAGACTTCCAGTCCGGTGTGGAGAGGCGCCAACGGATTTCGCAGCTCATGGGCCAGCGTTGCGAGGAACTCGCTCTTCAGGCGGTTGGCCTCGGACAGCTCGGCCGCCAGGCGCCTCAAGTCTTCTTCCGCCTTTTTCTGCTCGGTGATATCACTAAACACCAGGGCGACCTCGCGGCTGCTCTCGGCGCCGATACGAGTCGCATAGACGCTGAACCAGCGGCCCATCGCTGCGGAATGTTCGGTAAAACGTATCGACTCACCGGTCGTTGCAACCTTCCCGTAGATCTGGAACCAGTGCTTGTCCAAATCGGGGACGAGCTCACGGGCACGCTTTCCTGCCGCATTGTGCAGTCCGGTCTGCTTCGCAAACACCGCATTGGTTTCCAGGAACAGATAATCGACAGGATCACCGTTCGAATCAAACAGCATCTCGAGAATGCAAAAGCCTTCGTCGATCGATTCGATCACGGTGCGATAACGCTGCTGGCTGGCACGGAACGCCTGCTCGGCCCGCTTGCGTTCGGTCTGGTCGACGCCATGGACCAGGATGCCGGATACGTCGCCGTTACTCTCGCGCAGCGCCATGTACACGAAATCGACGAAGCGTTCGTCGGAAGAGCCGTCCGGATCTTGGAGTACGAGGCGGAGATCCGTGCCGATGTACGATTCTCCGCTTCGATAAACGCCGTCGAGCAGTTCGAAGTAGCCTTGATCGGCAACTTCCGGCAGGACTTCACGGACCGGCCTGCCTATCGCATCCCGGTTGCCTATCAGTTGCAGATAGCGTTCATTTGCCATCTCGAAAACATGATCCGGTCCGCTCAGAACGCACATGAACGCGGGCGCCTGGCGAAATACATCGGCCAGTCGCTCGTGCGCCAGCTGGGCGTCTTTCAACAGACGCTCGCGTTCGAGTTCGTCCAGTTTGCTTTGGGTCACGTCGCGAAAGATCTTCGCATACTGGACCACCTGTTCCTGCCCGTCCTGCAGGCAGACCATCACGCCGTCGGCGAAGAAGCGGCTGCCGTCCTTGCGCTGGTGCCAGCGCCGGTCAGTCGCGCGCCCCGTTTGCCGGGCACAGGTCCTTTCGGTTTGCGGCCGTTTGATCGCCTGGTCTTCCGGCGTGAAGATCAGGGAGATATTTTGGCCGAGGGCTTCATCTGCATGCCAGCCCGTGATGGCCTGCGCCGCACCGTCCCATTCGACGATCGCGCCGTCGAGATTGGTCACGACCAGCGCATAGTTGTGGGTATTGTCGAGGATGAGACGCAGGCGGCTGTCCTTCATCTGCAGGGCAGCATCGATTCTATCCTTGCGTATTTGTGCAAGCGCGGCGCATTTGCGTTGCAGGCCGATGAAGAGCTTGAGCTTCGCGCGCAGCACGGCGGCGCTGAGTGGCCTTGCGATATGGTCGACCGCTTCGAGGGAATAAGCTTCTTCCAGCAGAAGGCCGTTCAAATCGGACGCCGTCAGGAAAATGACAGGGGTGTCCAGAGAGTGCGGATGCCCGCGGACCAGCCGGGCGACCTTGAGACTTTCTGCGAATGCCGATTCGGCATCAAGCAGGATGACAGCAAATTCCATTGAAAAGATGCCGCGCAGCACCTCCTCCTCCGGTGCTGCCTTCACGAGCTGGCAGTCCAGGCCCTTCAGCGCACTTTCCAGCGCCGGCGGAGCTGCCGGCTCGTTGCTCACCAACAGTATTCGACTGGAAGACGTCATGACGCCTCCTTCCCTGCGTGAGAAAACTGGCGCATGAGCGCTTCGAGATCGGCGCGCGCGTAGAGCCGGTAGCCGTTCATGGGATGACGAAGCGGCTGAAGCTTGCCGGACTTGTCCCAATTGCGCAAGGTGGCGGCAGACACTCCCAGAAGTGCGGCGGCTTGACTGACGGTCAGGAAATCGTGGATGGAAAAGGCGGACGGTTCGGAAGACATGGAAGCTTGAGAAACCTTGCAAAACTTTGCAAAGACGTCAATCTAGCGACAGTGCACTTATCGATGCAGCTCAATTGCATTCCGGTTGATATTGCTCAAACACCCTCGGCTTCACCACTGCGCCAAGCCGTTTCTACGAAAAGGAAGAAACCGCGGTTTGCGTCCGGCACGGCGCAGCTTCGGCAGGGTGATGAATTGAATGCTGAACCCTTGCCGTCGAATTGGCGCATTTATCCGCACATCAAGCCGCTATCCGACTCGCAAGTGTCGGCCGAAATCCGTCAACTCATTCGTGCAGCCCAACGCCGCACTTGCCCCCTTAATCGGCATTCCGAAAAACCTCTTTTGGAATCAATGGGTTGCTCCGCATTTTCCGTCCCTCTCCGCTTCTGGCACAGCCCCTGCTATATCTCCCTCGAGTGCAACAAAACGCTCAGCGCTCAAAGCCCCCCTTATTCATTCAGGAGAACCAGCATGAAAACACTGATCCTCAAAGACCTGTCCGTCACTTCCGAACTTGATGCAAAGGCGATGACTTCCGTACGCGGCGGCATCGGCTTCCACCGGCTTCCCGCCTTGTTCGGCGGTCCGCTGGCCAGCTTCTCCAAGCATGAAATCAACTTCGGTGCCGAGCAGGCATTGGGTCAGGAGCAGAACACGCTGGTCAACAACGGCAACAACGTCGCCTTCGCCTCGGACATCAAGTCGACCGTCAACCCGACCCAAACCGGCAAGAACACCATCAACTTCATGTCCTGAATCTGCATGCCGATGGAGGCTGCGGCGCGGCTTCCATCGGCAAGTGTCGAACGCTATCCATTCAAGTCAACAAGGAGAATCCCATGTCCATCAAGATCCGCGACATCGCCGCCGCCACCGACCTCGACCATGCCTCGATGGCTTGCGTACGCGGCGGAAATGCCTGGCTCGCCGGCCTCGGTTCGCTCGCCAATGTCAACATCGGCGTCAGTCAGAACCTCACGCAATTGCAGAACGTCGAGGTCAACACCCTCAACAACGTCGGCTCCATCGGCTCCAATTTCTCACTGCCGATGATTAATGTCAGCCCGAGCCAGTTCGGCAAGCTCAACGCAACCATCTGATTGCGCCAAGACTGAACGGCAGGTCTTCATGCTCAGCACGCAAAACGCCCTGATAAAGGTTTGAAGCGCCGGTGCTGGAATGGGTAGGCGCAATGATGCAGCCAGGTCCGAGGCCTGCGCTCGCCTTGGACGAGGGGCCGCCTGCTTCGCTGCGTTGATTGATTCACTCACCGCTTTACCAGGGTCCGGCGATGCATCATCGGCATCCGCAGCTTATTGAATTGCGCATGCCCGGCGTTCTCTACTCAACGGTTTGAACCGAATTGCCAAGAGCGCCGGAGCGCTCGATGAACCTTCGGCGCGAACTCGGAAAATCAACAAACTCAAGCTCATGAATTATTTTTCTATTGCTGTCGCATTCAAGACGGCCGTTGCGCTGTCTGCGTTTCTCGCCGCTGCGGCCAATGCCGCAGGCGATCCTGTGCGAGGTGCACGGGATTTCAGGCCGTGCATGGCCTGCCACTCCGTCAAGTCCGGCGAGCACTCGATCGGCCCCAGTCTGGCCGACTTGTGGAACCGCAAGGCCGGAACGGTGGAAGGATTCTCACGCTATACCTCCGAACTGAGAGAGGCCAACGTCGAATGGAACGAAAGCAGCCTGGACAAGTGGCTCAGCGCTCCCCAGCAATTCGTTCCCGGGACCAGCATGAAATTCCAGGGAATCATGGATGAGAAGGAGCGCTCGGACATCATCGCTTACCTGAAAGCGGTTTCGGAAAACATTGCGCCCGACGTCTCGCCGCAGGGCGTCATCAGCGGAAAACGTTCGCGCGGAGGATGAAGCACCATGGTCGATGCTGCCATGGATCGCCTGTCCTGACGGAGCCCGTCAGGACAGGCCGCAAGCCGCCCGCTTTCGGGAGCGCCGACGCCGCATCCGGGCTATAATCACAGCCTCGTCCAACCCTTCAGCCCGTCTTTACAGGGCGGAATACGGGTTGCGATCAGGAGGACGACCTCCCCCATCATGGGAACATATCCGGGACGGCCCGGCTCTTTTTGAAGGAGAGCCGCCATGGCCTGGATCATGCTGATAATCGCCGGACTTTTCGAAGTCGTTTGGGCTTACTCGATGAAGCTTTCAAACGGCTTCACACGCCTCATTCCCTCCATCATCACGCTGGTCATGATGATGGCCAGCTTTGGTCTGCTGTCCCTCTCCATGCGCACGCTGCCGCTCGGCACGGCCTACACGGTCTGGACGGGCATCGGCGCGATCGGCGCTTTCGTCGTCGGAATCGCTGCCCTTGGCGAGCAGCTAAGCCTCATGCGCGTGCTTGCAGCGGTGCTCATCGTCTCCGGCCTGGTGCTGATGAAGCTCGGTACGCACTGAACCCGATGAGACCGCCGAGCCGGTTGGCCCCATTGGATCTGACGGGCCCCGCCGCTGCGGGCCTGTCCGATGTCTCCGCGCCAACCGGGATCGATCAGTCGCCTGCCGCAGCAAGGCGAATTGCGTTGAGCGTTCGCTCGCGTTCACTCAGCGGATGAAGCGCCCGTCCTTGCCTATCATGGTCAGTTCGACGAACTCGCTGCCAGTGTGATCTCCAGGCGCATAGGTCACCATCAAGCCGCCCAGGTCGACGCGCTGCATGGTTTCCATCGCGCGCACGAATCCCTCCCTCGTCAGCCTGGGGCCGGCGCGCCTGAGTCCCTCGACCAGTACCTTGGCATTGACGTAGCCCTCCATCGCCGCATAGGAAATGGTCGCGCCGCTTGCCTTTGCCACAGCATTGAATTCCTGTCCGAGCGGCGTGGAAATCAGGTGCGGTGCCGGGGTTACCTGCGACACGATGACGCCGGTACCTGCCGGACCCAGTTCCTTGACGAAGGCCTGCGAGGAATTGTTCGACAGCGTCATGATCTGCGTCTGGCTGCCGGCGGCGCGGATGGCCTTGATGACATCGATCGTATTCTTGGCGGAGCTGACGACGATCAGCGCCGCCGGATTGGCCTTCACGACTTCGTCCGCGGCCGCCTTGTTGTCGGGATTGACGCGGGCAAACTTGAGGACCACCGCAGGCTTGAGCTTGCGTGCCTCCATCGCTTTCATGAAACCTTCCAGCCCGTCCTGACCGAAGGCATCGTCGACATGGAGTATGCCGATTGCCTTGATGCCGATGGTCGTGAAGTGCTCGACAGCGCGCACGACTTCATCCTGGTACTTGGCGCGGATATTGAACAGCATGCGATGCGCCGGCTGATGAAATATCGCCGCGCCCGTACTCGGCGCCACCAGCGGGATATTATTGCCTTCGAGCAGAGGCAGGATGCCCTGGGTGTGCGGCGTGCCGCGTCCCTGGAACAGGGCAAAGACGCGTTCCTTTCTGATCAGCGTCTCGGCATTGGCGCGGGTCAGGGCAGGATCGAACTTGTCGTCGAGCATGCGCATTTCGATCTTGCGGCCATGGATGCCGCCCTGCTTGTTGACCTGCCTGAAATAAGCCTCGGCACCCTCGTTCATTTCCTTGACTGGCCCGGCGACGGTGCCGGTCAGTCCTACCGTCTGTCCGATCAGGATGGTGGTGTCGGTCACGCCGTCTTCAGCCGACACGGGAAGGATGCCGGCGCCTGACAATGCAGCAAGCAGGATGATGCGCAGGCTCGCGCGTCGCATTGGGTTCATCATGTCTCCTTGACTTTATTCTGGCCAACGTCGCCTGTCGTGTGCCTTCTGCAGCGCGGCGCTCGTTTCCTTGCATTTTATTTCTTTTGGGCAAGCTTTTGCTGCTATTGTGCGGGAGGCTGCATGCCCGGTGCAGTTTTAATGCTGCCGGTCTTGGAGCAAGTGTCGTTTTTATGTAACAAAAGAGCGGGCAGGGCGTCTGCCGGCACGTGGCCATGGCGCCTGCAGAGCCGGCAGGCGCCCGGAGTGGTATTCCCATCAACGCGGGCTTGATCGCACCGGCAGGTAGCGCTTACTCCCCGCGGCCTCGGCCACGTTCCTTGTCGGCCCCGAGTTCCGCAAGCAGCAAAGCCAGTTTCTGCATTTCCACCGGCTTGACGAAATGATGGTCGAAGCCGGCGTCTGCCGTGCTTTTCCTGTCCTGCTCCTGGCCGTAGCCGGTGACCGCGATCAGGGTCGACGATGCCGATTTCGGATGCGCGCGCAGTTGCCGGGCCAGTTCGTTGCCGTCGATGTGCGGCAGGCCGATGTCCAGCAGGAAGACGTCCGGGCGTTCGATGCGTGCCCTTTCCAGCGCCCGCATCGAATCGTGCTCCACGAGCACCTCATGCCCTACGGCTTCGAGAACCATGGCAAGCATGTTGGCGGCATCGGCATTGTCATCGACGACCATCAGCCGCAGGCCGGCCGGCTTCGCGGCGCCGGAATGGTGTTTGTGCAGATTTTCCTCTGCATCGGCCAGCGCGACGCGCGGCAGGCAGATCGTGAATTCGCTCCCCTGTGCAAGGCCGCCGCTGTGCGCCTTGACCGAACCCTGATGCAGTTCCACCAAGCTCCTGACGAGCGCCAGACCGATTCCCAGTCCGCCCTGGGACCGATCGACCGTTCTTTGCGCCTGGCTGAACATTTCGAATGCACGCTCCAGGAACTCCGGCGTCATGCCGATGCCGCTGTCTTTTGTTGCAATCAGCACCTCTTCTCCTTGCACTTCCACCCGCAAATCGATGCAGCCGCCGTCCGGCGTGTATTTCGCCGCATTGCTGAGCAGATTGGCAATTACCTGCACCAGGCGCTTCGCATCGCCGCGGATCAGGGCCGACTGCGGCGGCATGTGCACGGCCATATGATGCCGACGGGACTCGATCAGGGGGCGAACCTGTTCCACGGCCTCGGCCGCAATGCGCTTTGCATCCAGCGTCTCCATCTGCAGCGTGATCTGTCCGCGCGTGACGCGGGACACATCGAGCAGGTCATCGACCAGACTGGTCATGTGCCTCACCTGGCGCGCAATGATTTCACTGGTCTGGCGCACCCTGGCTTCATCCATCCGGCCAAGCTGCAGCAGGTCGGCGGCGGCGGCAATCGGCGCCAGCGGGTTGCGCAGTTCGTGCGCCAGCATGGCCAGAAACTCGTCCTTGCTGCGCGCGGCATGCTGCATCTCCTGCTCATGCCGCTTGCGTTCATTGATGTCCTTGAACAAGATACCGACCTTGCCTTCGCCTTCCTCCTCCGCTCTGAAGGCATACACATCGAACCAGCGCTGGAGGGCTTTGGCCTCGTTTTCGAAACGCACCGCCTCGCCCGTGCGTGCAACCTTGCCGTAGATCTCGAACCAGTGCCTTTCAAGGCTTGGGGCGAGTTCAAGCGCAGTCTTGCCTTCCGCATTGCTCAGGCCTGTCTGCTGCTCGAAGGTGACGTTGACTTCGCAGAACCGGTAGTCCACCGGACGACCATCGGCGTCGAACATCATTTCGATGATGCAGAAGCCTTCGTCGATGGAGTTGAACAAGGTCCGATAACGCGCCTCGCTTCGCCTCAGGGCAACCTCGGCCCTCTTGGCGTCGTGCACGTCGGTCGAGGTGCCGAACCAGCGCATGATCCGGCCCGTATCCGGATCCCGGTGCGGCTCCGCGCGTACCAGGAACCAGCGGTATTGGCCCGAAGACGAGCGGATCCGGTGCTCGACGCTGAAGGTCCGGCCTTCGTTCGCCGCAGCTTCCCATGCTTCCATGGTCGGCGCCTGGTCGTCGGGATGCACGAATTGCTCCGCGATCTCGCCGGCGGTTGCGGGCGTGCGCGAAGCGCCGGTGTAGAGCTCCCACTGGCGGTTGAGGAATTCTGCGTTGCCTTCGGCATCGGTGATCCAGACGATCTGCGGAATGGCGTCGGCCATCATCCGAAAGCGCATTTCGCTGTCGCGCAGTTTCTGTTCCGCACCGACGCGTTCGGTCGCATCCTGAAAATAAACCGACAGGCCTTCCCGCGCCGGATAGGCCTTGACCTCGTACCAGCGCTCATGATCCGGAAAATAGAAGGTGAAGTTCACCGGCGTGCGTTCCCTCACAGCTCGGCGGTACATTGTCTCCAGTTCGGTGCCCAGCAGGCCGGGATAGACTTCCCAGACGTTCTTTCCGATCAGTTCGCCGGAGCTTCGCCCGAGCACCAGCTCGGTCTGGTGATTCACATAGGTGAATTCCCAGTTGCGATCAAGGCTGTAGAAGGCGTCGGTGATGCTTTCCAGAATGGACCTGGCATCATCCAGCGCAGGCTGCTCTTGCTTGAGGTCGGAGTTCAAAGTGTTGCCCTTGGCCAGTCATCTCGACCAGAGCATAGCCTAGAATGCTGCGGTGCGGGCTTGCACGAAACGAAGGGCAGGCGGCAAATATGGCTGGCACTTGCCAAAGAATCAAAGCGGCCTGGCGAACAATCCTATGGTCAGCGCGATGCCGATGCATACGACGGCAATGCGCAGCAGCTTTTCATTGACCCGGTGCAGCGCCCATGCGCCGCACAGACCGCCGATGATGGCGCCGCTTCCGAGAACGATCGCTTCTTGCCAATGCAGATGCGGCGAGGTGAAGAACAGGATCACCGCCGACGCATTCATCACGCCGGCCAGCACATTCTTGGTGGCGCCGGCATTGCGCGTGGGCAGTCCGGCCATGGTCAGTGCAGCCAGCATCAAGAAACCGACACCGCCGCCGAAATAGCCGCCGTAGACGGCAATGACGAATTGGGCAAAGGCCGTGCCGGCCGGCCCGAGATGCACGCTGGTGGCGCCCTGCCTGTGGAAGAAGCTGCCCCAGGCAAACACGGCGGTTCCGAACAGAACCAGCCACGGCACCAGACGGGCAAAGACCGAGGATGGAGTATTGAGCAGCAGCAGGCCGCCTGCTGCGCCGCCGAGGAGGCTGACCACGAACAGGGCGCGGAACGTCAGCGCGCCGGAGCCGGTGACTAGCTTGCGTCCCGCGAAGCCGGAAGTCAGCTGGCCGGGAAATAGCGCGACCGTGGATGTGATGTTGGCCGCCAGCGGAGACATGCCCGTCAGCATCAGCGCCGGCAGCGTCACGAAGGAACCGCCGCCGGCCAGGGCGTTCTGGAGGCCGGCCCAAAGGCCGGCGGCAAAGATGAGGGCGAGGAGCATGAGACCGGAAAAATTCGTTACAGCGACGCATGATAGCGAACTTTCCCGTCATGGATGGTCAGCGTGACGACCAATGCTCCACCCGATGCCGCTTGCGCGCGAGGAGAAATCAGAACAGTTTCGGTTCGTCTAGAGCGCTTTCGGCTTGACTGGGCTCGGCGAGGCCGAGGTGATTTGCCTGCAGAACAAGGCGTGGCGACGCGACATGGCGGGGCCATGGCAAGGAGACACAACGCAGTGCTGCGGGCAAAGCAGCCGGGATCGTCAGTCAAGTCAAACCGAAAGCGCTCTAGAACTCTTCCCACTCATCCCCGTTGGTTGCCGGAGCGACGCGGGCGGGCGACTGCCCGGAAGCGATCGCTGCCGGCTTTGAAGGATGCGGCGATGGCGTCGTCTTCGCCACCGCGACAGGCATCGCCGCAGTCTTTCGGGAATTTGCGACGGCGGTCTTCCCGGCGGGCTGCGATCGGGATGGCGACTGCGGCTGGACATGCACGCCACCGAGCCTGAACACGCTGACTGCCTGCGCGAGTTTTGCAGCCTGGTCCTGCAGGGATTCCGACGCCGCGGCGGCTTCCTCGACCAGCGCGGCGTTCTGCTGCGTCACCTGGTCCATCTGGGTGACCGCCTGGTTGATCTGTTCGATGCCGTCGGTCTGCTCCTGGCTCGCCGCGCTGATCTCCGCCATGATGTCGGTCACCCTGCGCACGCTGTCGACGATGTTCTGCATGCTGCTGCCGGCCGTATTCACCAGCCGGTTGCCGGCCTCGACGCGCTCGACCGAGCTGTTGATGAGGGTCTTGATTTCCCTGGCGGCGGCAGCCGAGCGCTGGGCCAGCGTGCGCACTTCGCCGGCAACTACTGCGAAGCCCCTGCCCTGCTCGCCGGCGCGCGCCGCTTCGACGGCGGCATTGAGCGCCAGGATGTTGGTCTGGAAAGCGATGCCGTCGATGACGGAAATGATGTCGACGATCTGCCTCGCCGATACGGAGATGTCGCTCATGGTGACGACGACCTGTTCGATCACGCTGCCGCCTTCGGCCGCGGCGCCGGAGGCATCGATGGCCAAGGTATTGGCCTGCCGCGCATGCTGTGCATTCTGCCTGACGGTCGCTGCGAGCTCTTCCATGGAGGAGGCCGTCTCTTCGAGAGAACTGGCCTGCTGCTCGGTGCGCGAGGAGAGGTCGAGGTTGCCGGCGGCGATCTGGTGCGAAGCGGTAGCGATGGTGTCGGTGCCGTTGCGCACTTCGAGGACGGTCTTGTGCAGGCTGGCATTCATCTGCTTCAGCGCGGCGAGCAGGCGGCCGACTTCATCCTGCGAACGCACGTCGATGTCGCGCGTCAGGTCTCCTGCGGCGACGGTCTGCGCGATATCGACCGCATCCTGCAAGGGACGCGTGATGCTGCGCGAGAGCAGCCATGCGAGCAGCGCACCAAGAACAAGGGCGAGCGCGCCGAGTACCGCAAGCACCAGCCGTGCGTTGGCATAGACCTTGTCGATGTGGGCATTGGCGTCGTCGAAGACCTTGCCCTGGAATGCCAGCACCGCCTTGACGGAATCGACATAGGCGTTCATCGCCGGAACCATCTTGGCGTCGATGAATGCCCTGGTTTCCGCTTCGGGTGCGTTATCCGCTTTCATCCGGAAAGCGGCATCGCGCGCTGCAACGTAAGCCTTGCGCATGTCGCCGACATTGCCCATCAGGCGCTTGCCTTCGTCTGAATGAATCAGCTGTTCCAGTTCCTTTTGAATTTCCGTGACGCGCTTGCTGGTCGCCGTCATCTCCGATTCGAAGTAGCGCTGATCGTCGGCATCGCTGCTCCTGGCCTTGGCAAAGGTGCGCACCGCGTTGGTCGAGATGCCGCGCAGCCATTCGTCGGCAAGCTGCTTCTTCTGGGAAGCTTCTACCATGTAGTTCTTGGCCGTCACCACGCTGGACAGTTCCAGTATGCCGACGCCGGTCATGAGTGCAGTCAAGGCGAGTACTGCCGCAAATGCCGCGCCAAGTCGCACGCCGATCTTCAAGTCTTTGAGTTTCATATTGTCGATGCCAGTCAATCAACAGAATCGCTAGTCGCTGCCCGGCGATGACGGCCGTACCCGTCTCCATGGGAGCGGGCACGGCAAGGACCGGCCTGGCAGAGAATTTGGATTCGGAATATTTGCCGTAATATCGATAGCCTCGATAGGCGGCAAACACCTTCATGGGGAACAACGCGATGACCGACGGCGGGGATTGGGCTGACGGGATGAGTATTGCGCTTGTATCTGCACCGGATTATAACTTCACGCGTTGCCCTGTTGAAAGCAGTGCCGCTCGAAAATAAACCGGCGACCGCTCGAATCCATTAAAAGATGGTTGAATCGTTAACGGCGACACGGATTGCGGCCAGAACGAGCGTGATGGCGTCGTACCGGGAGCGATGTGTTGACGCCGCTCGCGGCTGCACGTGCGCGCTTGTGCGAAAATTGCGGCAACGTGGAGTTGCCGAAGTGTCACCACAGCACTTTGACAGAAGCAGATATGGCACGATGTCCAGCCAGTTCCTGCAGTTCCGCAATGCATGACCAGCCGGATTCGCGAACCATCTGTTTTTGATGCGAATCTGACATAATCCAGCCCTTTCGGATTCGACAACACGCCGCCTCGCTGCCAAGGCTTCGTTGCCATGCAGCCGTAGCGCCGCCTGACCGTGGACAGCCGTCCCTCCACGCGAATCCCTCATGAGAACAGGAGCAATAGATGAACGACTCAACGTCCGGCCAGACGAATACTGCCAAGCCGTCCTTCCTGCGCAGGATTCCACTGGCGTTCGGCGCCTTTTTCCGCACCTTTTCGGATATCGATTTTGCCTCCCGCATCAATACGCTGAGCCAGGAACCCGAAGCCACGCCCGCACCGCCGCAGCCGGAGCCCGAGAAAAAACCCGAAGTCGCTCCGCCGCCGCTGAAGGAGGCCTCTTCCGATGCGGCGCTGCTGCTTCTGAGCCTGCTGCAGCGAGATGCCCGTCTCATCGATTTCACCCAGGAAAACCTGGTCAATTATTCGGACGCCGAAATCGGCGCGGCGGCGCGCGTCGTACATGAAGGTTGCCGCAAGGTATTGAACGAGCACTTCACCATCGCACCGGTGCGCGAAGACAATGAAGGCAGCACGGTCACGCTGCAGGAAGGTTTTGATGCCGCCGCCATCCGCCTGACCGGCAACGTGGTCGGCAGCGCGCCTTTCCGCGGCACGCTGACCCACCGCGGCTGGCGCGCCACCGATGTGCGCCTGCCCAAGCTGGCGGAAAGCCATGACGCCTCGGTGCTGGCGCCGGCGGAGGTGGAATTATGAGCACCGCCCGCTATTCGATCGGCATCGATCTCGGCACCACCCATTCCGCGCTGGCCTATACCGACATGGGCGCCAGCGACGGCGAGAAAACCATCCACGGCGTGCTGGAAGTGCCGCAGCTGACGGCGCCCGGCGCGGTGGAGTCCCAGCCGCTGCTGCCCTCTTTCCTCTACCTGCCGCACGGCGACGAACTGGCGCCGGGCGAACGTACCCTGCCCTGGACGGCCGACCTGCCGTATGTGGTGGGCGAACTGGCCCGCACCCGCGGCGCCACCACGCCGATCCGCCTGGTATCGAGCGCCAAGAGCTGGCTCTGCCATCCCGGCGTCGATCGCCGCGCCGCCATCCTGCCGGGCGATGCGCCGCCGGAAGTGCAGCGCGTGTCGCCGCTGGAAGCCTCGGTGCGTTATCTCGAACACATCAAGGCTGCATGGAACCACGCGCATCCGGATGCGCCGTTCGAAATGCAGGACGTGACCGTCACCATTCCGGCATCCTTCGACCCGGCGGCGCGGGAGCTGACCGCCGAAGCCGCCCGCACCGCGGGCTATCAATCGCTGACGCTGCTGGAAGAGCCGCAGTCGGCGCTCTACAGCTGGATCCAGAACAGCCAGGGCCAGTGGCGCAAGCAGGTCAGGCCGGGCGACATCATTCTCGTGGTCGACGTCGGCGGCGGCACCAGCGACTTTTCGCTGATCGCGGTGCTGGAGCGCGAAGGCAACCTGGAGCTGCACCGGGTCGCGGTCGGCGACCACATCCTGCTCGGCGGCGACAACATGGATCTCACGCTGGCCCATGTGGTCGCGCGCAAGCTCGCCGCCGGCGGCACCCAGCTCGATCCATGGCAGATGCGCGCGCTGACCTATGCCTGCCGCTCGGCCAAGGAAAGTCTGCTGTCGGACGCCGGCGCGCAGAACGTGCCCATCGTCGTGCCGAGCCGCGGCTCCAAGCTGATCGGCGGCTCGATCCGCACCGAACTCACGCGCGAGGAAGTGACTTCGGTCATCCTGGAAGGCTTCTTCCCGCAGGTCGAGGCGTCGGCGCGTCCCGCCACCCGTACCCGCGCCGCGCTGACCCAGCTCGGCCTGCCCTTCGCGCAGGATGCCGCCGTCACCCGCCATCTGGCCGCCTTCCTCGCGCGCCAGACTGCGGCGCTGTCGGAGCTGGAGGATTTCGCCGGACGCGTGCGTACCGACGCCTCTTTCCTGCACCCGACAGCGGTGCTGTTCAACGGCGGCGTGTTCAAGTCCGGCATCCTCGCCGAACGCATGCTGGCCACCATCAACGGCTGGCTCGCCGCAGAGAGCGCCGAGCCGGCCCGCCTGCTGACCGGCGCCGACCTCGACCTGGCCGTGGCACGCGGCGCCGCGTATTACGGCTACGTGCGGCGCGGCAGCGGCGTGCGCATCCGCGGCGGCACGGCGCGCGCCTTCTATGTCGGCGTCGAATCCTCGATGCCCGCCATCCCCGGCATGGAGCCGCCGATCCAGGCGCTGTGCATCGCGCCCTTCGGCATGGAGGAAGGCACCGAAGCCGAACTGCAGACCGAGGAATTCGGCCTGGTGGTCGGCGAGCCGGTGCACTTCCGCTTCTTCGGCTCTTCCACCCGCCGCCAGGACCAGATCGGCACCATGCTCGATTTCTGGCAGCCCGATGAATTGCAGGAGCTGGAAGAGATCCAGTCGATGCTGCCCACCGAAGGACGTCAGCCCGGCGAAGTGGTGCAGGTCAGGCTGCATGCGAAGGTGACCGAAGCCGGCACGCTGGAATTGTCGGCGGTGCCGCGCAACGGCAGCGAGCGCTGGAAGGTGGAGTTCGACGTGCGCGGACAGGCGCAGTCCTGATGCGTATTCAATACAGGATGCGATGAAGCGCTACAGGGTCGGCATCGATCTCGGCACTACCAATACCGTCGTCGCCTATGCGGAATACGGCGGCCATGACATCCGCCTGTTCGACATCGAACAGCTGACCGCGCCCGGCGAGGTCAAGGCCGCGCCGCTGCTGCCATCCCTGCGCTTTCATGCGGCGCCGGGCGAGTTGGCCGCGGGCGACCTGCAGCTGCCATGGACCGGCGCTCAGGATGCAGCAGCCGCACCCGTCATCGTCGGCGCGCTGGCGCGCAAGCTGGGCGCGCAAGTGCCCGGCCGGCTGGTAGCCAGCGCCAAGAGCTGGCTGTCGCATGCGGCGGTCGACCGTCTCGCGCCCATCCTGCCATGGGGCGCGGGCGACGATGTGCCCAAAGTGTCGCCGGTGGACGCCAGCGCCAGCTATCTTGCCCACGTGCGCGCCGCATGGAACCAGCGCTTTCCGGATGCGCCGCTGGAAGACCAGGACATCGTCCTCACGGTGCCCGCCTCCTTCGACGAAGGCGCGCGTGCCCTCACCGTCCGTGCCGCGGCCCAGGCAGGCCTGACGCAGCTGCGCCTGCTGGAAGAGCCGCAGGCGGCCTTCTACGACTGGGTTTTCCGGCATCGCGCCAACCTGGCCTCCGAACTGGAGCCGACCCGCCTGGTGCTGGTGTGCGATGTCGGCGGCGGAACGACCGACCTCAGCCTGATCAAGGTGGAGCTGCAGGACGGCCAGCCGCAGCTCACGCGCATCGGCGTCGGCAAGCATCTGATGCTGGGCGGCGACAACATGGACCTGGTGCTAGCCCATGTGGCCGAGAGCCGACTGCAGGGAAACGGCGTAGAAGGCAGTCATGGCGGAAATGGTGGAAAGCGGCGCCTGTCGGCCACCGAATTGTCGCAATTGCTCGAGCGCTGCCGCGGCGCCAAGGAAAGGCTGCTCGCCTCGGATGCGCCGGAGAAGGTGGGCGTCACGCTGCTCGGCGCCGGCTCACGCCTGATCGGCGGCTCGCGCACCGTCGACCTGACGCGCGAGGAAGCCGAGCGCATCGTGGTCGACGGCTTCTTTCCTCTCGTTGCAGCCGACGAACCGGTGCAGCAGCGGCGCAGCGGCATCGTCGAATTCGGCCTGCCGTATGCAAGCGACCCCGCCGTTACCCGCCATCTCGCAGCCTTTCTATCCCAGTTTGCCGCCGCGTCCCGCGAAGCGCTCGGCTTGCCCGCCGATGCCTCCGTACCGGCGATTCCCGATACCCTGCTGCTCAACGGCGGCGTCTTCCGCGCGCCGGCCCTGGCGTCGCGGCTGCAGGATGCCCTCGGCCGCTGGCGCGGGCAAGCCCTGCGCCTGCTGCATAACGACAATCCTGATGTCGCGGTCGCCCGCGGCGCGGTCGCCTTCGCATTGGCCCGCGAAGGCCTCGCGCCGCGCATCGGCGGCGGCTCGCCGCGCTCGTATTTCCTGATGCTGGACGAGCGGCAGACTACGCAGGCAAGCGATGGCGCCGTGCGCGCCGTGTGTGTCCTGCCCAAGGGCAGCGAACAGGGACGTGAACTCCTGCTGGAAGACCGCGTGTTCGCGCTGCGCCTCGGCCGGCCGGTACGCTTTCACCTGATGTCGTCCACGGTGGACGCCGGCAACCGCCCCCCGCTGCCGGGCGAGCTGGTCCAACTGTCCCCGGACGAGCTTGTACCGCTTCCTCCGATCGCCACCGTGCTGCCGGCAGAGGCAGGAGCGAAGCAGGAAGTGCCGGTGCGCCTGGCCACGGCGCTGACCGAGGTCGGCACGCTGGAAATGCATTGCGTGAGCACCGAGGATGCGCAGCGGCGATGGCTGCTCGAATTTCAGCTGCGCGACGCTGAGGAAGGGACTGAAGGCGATGCCCGGCAAGCCGCGTCGGTATCCTCCGCCGGCGGCAATGCGCTGCCGGCCCGCATCAACGATGCTCTGGAGAGAATTGATCGCATCTTCGGTACCCGCGCACAAAAGGTACCGCCGAAGGAAGTCAGGCAACTGAGGGCGCAGCTGGAAAAGCTGATCGGCGGCCGCGAGCAGTGGAGCACGCCTGTACTGCGCAAGCTGTTCGACGCGCTGCTGCAGCGTGCCCGTGCCCGCCGCCGCTCCGCCGAGCATGAGCGCGTCTGGCTGAACCTGGCCGGCTATTGCCTGCGCCCCGGCTTCGGCTATCCGCTCGACGACTGGCGCATCGATCAGCTCTGGGCCATCTTCGACACCGGCATCCAGTATGTGAAGGACAGCCAGGTCGCTGCCGAGTGGTGGACCTTGTGGCGGCGCGTTGCCGGCGGTCTCGACAATGCCAGGCAGCTGCGCCTGCTGGACGACTTCGCCTTCAATGTGCAGGACGACGAAGCCGCGCTGCGCGAGCGGCCGCCGCATCTCGTCGCCGGCGGCTACGACGACATGCTGCGCCTGGCGGGTTCATTGGAACGCATCCCGGCCGGCTACAAGGCCGAAATCGGCGACTGGCTGCTGGGGCTGCTGGACAAATCGGTGCCTGTGCAGCGCGGTGCCGTGCCGCCCGCCGACAGCCTCATCCTGTGGACGCTGGCCCGCCTCGGCGCGCGCCGGCCCTTCTACAGCAATGCGCATGATGTGGTGGCACCCGATATTGCTTCCGGCTGGCTGGACAGGCTGATGGCGCTGGACTGGAAGCGGGTTGACGGCGCGGCGCTCGCCGCAGCGCATATCGCGCGTTCCACCGGCGACCGAACGCGCGACCTGGCGCCTGAACTGCGCGAGCGGGTCGTGCAGCGGCTCAGGCAGTCCGGGGCATCGCCTGCCTGGGCGGCGATGGTGGAACAGACGGTGGAGCTTGATGAGGTGAGCCAGCGCGGTTTCATTGGAGATTCGCTTCCGCCGGGGTTGATGCTGATTGCTTGAGCTTCTTTGGCTTTGATGGCGGCTGGCCGTAGGAAGGGTCAATGGAGCTGGCAATGCGTGCTTAACCCATCCCCACCCCAACCCTCCACCTCGCCGCTTGCAGGCGGCTCCGACTTCGCAGGCGCAACGCAGTGCGTTGCGAAACCCCTGCTACGTCCCCTTGAAGGGAGGGCGCAACACACGCATTGCGCTTGCGGAGTCTAAGCGACTTGTCGTCTTAACTGTCTTAGCTGTCTTAGCTGTCTTAGCTGTCTTAGCTGTCTTAGCTGTCTTAGAACGTGATCGATATTTTTCTGTCCAAACCAGGTTTGTAATGACATTGATCCGGAATGAGCAGGAAGTATTATCCAAGCGATATCAGTCGTGAACAGTTTGACCAAGTTCGTCCCCTGTTGGAGGG
>NZ_JACYXF010000008.1 GCF_015352985.1 Noviherbaspirillum malthae
GACGACTCGCTGGCGCTGCGCCGCTCCTGCCGCGAAGGCGTGTGCGGCTCGGACGCGATGAACATCAACGGCAAGAACGGACTGGCCTGCACGACGAACCTCAACGAGCTCTCCGAGCCGATCGTGCTGCGGCCGCTGCCGGGACTGCCGGTGATCCGCGACCTGATCGTGGACATGACGCAGTTCTTCAAGCAGTACCACTCGATCAAGCCGTACCTGATCAACGAGACGATTCCGCCGGAGAAGGAGCGTCTGCAGACGCCGGCCGAGCGCGAGGAGCTCGATGGCCTGTACGAGTGCATCCTGTGCGCCTGCTGTTCGACGTCGTGTCCGTCGTTCTGGTGGAACCCGGACAAGTTCGTGGGCCCGGCGGGACTGCTGCAGGCGTACCGCTTCATTGCCGACAGCCGCGACCAGGCGACCAATGAGCGGCTGGACAACCTGGAAGATCCGTACCGGCTGTTCCGCTGCCATACCATCATGAACTGCGTGGATGTGTGTCCGAAGGGCCTGAACCCGACACGCGCCATCGGCAAGATCAAGGAACTGATGGTGCGTCGTACTGTATAAATAGCCTCGTCGAGGCGGAGGCAGACCTGCTTCCGCCTTGTTTTTTGCTGTATTCCATCAATTCATTGCCCGAACATTGCCTGGGCGCATGCAGGACAGTGGATTGACGAAATAGAGTGAACGGGAAATCCATGTCCAACAATCATCAAGCCGATCCGGCCAAACGTGCACGCCTGCGCTGGCGGGCGCGCCGCGGTTTGCTGGAGAACGATCTGATCGTGACGCGTTTTCTGGATGCGCACGAGGCGAACTTGACCGACGAGGAAGTCGATGCCTTTTCCAGGCTGATGGACTTGTCGGACAATGAACTGATGGACTTGCTTTTGGCGCGTAAGGAACCCGTGGGCGAAGTGGATCTTCCGCACGTCCATGCGTTGCTGGCGAGACTGCGCGCAGCCTGAGAACAACCGGGAAAAGGTTGAAGCAGGCGTGGAGCGGCTGACGGAATGCTGCCCTGACGGACGCATTGCGATACTGCAGAATCAGCATCTTCTGCGGCGTCGCGTGTGAACGGTAGCGGCGGCATTTGCTTCGGCAGGCGCATCTGGAATTCGGTTTTTTTTACAATCGACTCACCCCTCCTCACTAGAAGGAAGAGACATGACAAACTCTGAAACCAAAGCAACCCTTTCGTTCTCCGACGGCTCGCCGTCGCTGGACCTGCCCATCTACAAGGGCACCATCGGCCCGGACGTCATCGACATCCGCAAGCTGTACGGCGCCACGGGCCGGTTCACTTATGATCCGGGTTTCATGTCCACGGCAGCCTGCAACTCCTCGATCACCTACATCGACGGCGACAAGGGTGAACTGCTGTACCGCGGCTATCCGATCGAGCAGCTCGCCGTCAACTGCGACTTCCTCGAAACCTGCTACCTGCTCATGAACGGCGAACTGCCGAACGCCGAGCAGAAGCAGAAATTCGTCGCTACCGTGACCAACCACACCATGGTTCACGAGCAGATGCAATTCTTCTTCCGCGGTTTCCGCCGCGATGCGCACCCGATGTCGGTGCTGGTCGGTACGGTCGGCGCCTTGTCGTCCTTCTATCACGACTCGCTCGACATCAACGATCCGCATCACCGCGAAGTCTCCGCGATCCGCCTGATCGCCAAGCTGCCGACTCTCGTCGCGATGGCCTACAAGTACTCGATCGGCCAGCCGTTCGCCTATCCGCGCAATGACCTGTCCTACTCGGCCAACTTCATGCGCATGATGTTCTCCAACCCGTGCGAAGAGTACAAGGTCAACGACGTGCTGGTGCGCGCTCTCGACCGTATCCTCATCCTGCATGCGGACCACGAGCAGAATGCGTCGACATCAACCGTCCGTCTGGCCGGTTCGTCGGGCGCCAACCCGTTCGCTTGTATCGCAGCCGGCATCGCCTGCCTGTGGGGCCCGGCGCACGGCGGCGCAAACGAAGCTGCGCTGACCATGCTGCAGGATATCCAGCGGCAGGGCGGCGTCGAGCGCATCGGCGAATTCATCGCCCAGGTCAAGGACAAGAACTCCAACGTCAAGCTGATGGGCTTCGGGCACCGCGTGTACAAGAACTACGACCCGCGCGCCAAGCTGATGCGTGAAACCTGCTATGAAGTGCTGAACGAACTCGGCCTGCATGACGATCCGCTGTTCAAGCTGGCAATGGCGCTCGAGAAGATCGCACTGGAAGACGATTACTTCGTTCAGCGCAAGCTCTATCCGAACGTCGACTTCTACTCCGGCATCGTTCAGTCCGCGCTCGGCATCCCGGTATCGCTGTTCACTGGTATCTTCGCGATGGCACGTACCGTCGGCTGGATCGCCCAGTGGAACGAGATGATCTCCGATCCCGAGCAGAAGATCGGCCGTCCGCGTCAGCTGTTCATCGGTTCGCCGCGTCGCGACGTCCCGACCATGGCCCAGCGCGGCTGATCAGGGAACCGATCGGCTTCGGCATCAGCGCCGGCCGA
This sequence comes from Noviherbaspirillum malthae, assembly GCF_015352985.1. Classification (GTDB taxonomy): domain Bacteria; phylum Pseudomonadota; class Gammaproteobacteria; order Burkholderiales; family Burkholderiaceae_D; genus Noviherbaspirillum; species Noviherbaspirillum malthae. The sequence continues at coordinate 2,523 of NZ_JACYXF010000008.1, forward strand.
TCGGGATTCGCTGAATTTCGAACTAAGTTTCGAAGGTTGAAAGGCGAGCTCCTTTGGGCTCGCCTTTTTTATTTCGAAAGCTGCCCAACGGGGGCAGGGCGGGGGGCTGCATTGATATACACATTCTTGCGACACTGCATCAATGCCCTTATTGGCGGCTGGAGTTCTATGCTATGCTAGCGTTTCCAAAAAATGGAACCGCCTCAGGTCGTCACGTAGCCCTTCCCCCCACAACTTGATGTGCGATCCGCTAACCGGTCAGGCCGTGTCGCGGAAGGTTATATAAACCCGCTAATCTCGCGAAACGCGAAGAAAGGTGAGCAAGATATGCAGCAGTACTTCTCCAATTCCTATCTGTTTGGAGGCAACGCACCGTACGTCGAAGAACTGTACGAAGCGTACCTCAACAATCCCGGCTCCGTACCCGACAACTGGCGCGCATACTTTGATGCGATGCAGCATGTTCCTGCCGTCGACGGTTCGAACAAGCCGGACGTAGCGCACGCACCCGTGGTCGCATCCTTCGCCGAGCGCGCGAAGCAGGGCCCGATCCGCACCGTCGTTGCCTCGCAGGACGTTGAAATGGGCCGCAAGCGCGTCGCTGCCACGCAGCTGATCGCCGCCTATCGCTTCCTCGGCAACCGCTGGGCCAATCTCGACCCGCTGCAGCGCCAGGAGCGCCCCGCGATCCCTGAACTGGATCCGAGCTTCTACGGCTTCACCGATGCCGACATGGACATCGTGTTCAACATCAGCAATACCTACTTCGGCCAGGAAACCGCGACGCTGCGCGATCTGCTGCAAGCCTTGCGCGACACCTACTGCCGCTCGATCGGCGCCGAATTCATGTACATCAGCGATCCTGCGCAGAAGCGCTGGCTGCAGGAACGCCTCGAGTCCGTACGCTCGACCCCCAGCTTCACCGCTGAAAAGAAAAAGCACATCCTGGATCGCCTGACCGCAGCCGAAGGCCTCGAGCGCTACCTGCATACCCGCTATGTCGGCCAGAAGCGCTTCTCGCTCGAAGGCGGCGAAAGCTTCATCGCCTCGCTCGACGAATCGATCCAGCGCGCAGGCGAGAAGGGCGTGCAGGAAATCGTCATCGGCATGGCCCACCGCGGCCGTCTGAACGTTCTGGTCAATACGCTCGGCAAGATGCCGCAGGACCTGTTCGCGGAATTCGAAGGCAAGCACGCCGACGATCTGCCGGCCGGCGACGTCAAGTACCACCAGGGTTTCTCTTCCGATATCTCCACCCCCGGCGGTCCGATCCACCTGTCGCTCGCCTTCAACCCGTCCCACCTCGAGATCGTCAATCCGGTCGTGGAAGGTTCGGTCAAGGCCCGCATGGAGCGCCGGGGCGACAAGGACGGCTCGCAGGTCATGCCTATCCTGGTTCACGGCGATGCCGCGTTCGCAGGCCAGGGCGTTGTCATGGAAACGCTCAACCTGGCGCAGACCCGCGGCTACGGCACGGGCGGTACGCTGCACATCGTGATCAACAACCAGATCGGCTTCACCACATCCGATCCGCGCGACTCGCGTTCGACGCTGTACTGCTCCGACGTCGTCAAGATGATCGAGGCACCGGTGCTGCACGTGAACGGCGACGATCCCGAAGCCGTGGTATTCGCAACGCAGATGGCTCTCGATTTCCGTCTCGAGTTCAAGAAGGACATCGTCGTCGACATCATCTGCTTCCGCAAGCTTGGCCACAACGAGCAGGACACGCCTGCACTGACCCAGCCGCTGATGTACAAGAAGATCGGCCAGCATCCGGGCACGCGCAAAGTCTACGCCGACAAGCTGGCCACGCAGGGCACGATTGCGGCGGACGCCGGCGATGCGATGGTCAAGGCGTATCGCGATGCGATGGACGCCGGCAAGCATACCGTCGACCCCGTCATCTCGAACTTCAAGAGCAAGTATGCGGTTGACTGGATGCCTTTCCTCAACCGCAAGTGGACCGATGCGGCCGATACCGCCGTTCCGCTAGCCGAACTCAAGCGACTGGCCGAACGCATCACCAAGGTCCCGGAAGACTTCAAGGTGCACCCGCTCGTCGAGAAAGTGCTCGGCGACCGTGCAAGCATGGGCCGCGGCGAGCTCAATCTCGACTGGGGCATGGGTGAACACCTCGCGTATGCATCGCTGGTCGCCTCCGGTTACGCAGTCCGCCTGACAGGCCAGGACGCAGGCCGCGGCACTTTCGTGCACCGTCACGCCGTGCTGCACGACCAGAAGCGCGAGCGCTGGGACGCCGGCACTTACCTGCCGCTGCAGAACGTCTCGGAAAACCAGGCGCCGTTCACCGTCATCGACTCCGTTCTGTCGGAAGAGGCTGTCCTCGGCTTCGAATACGGCTATTCGACTGCCGAGCCGAACACGCTCACCATCTGGGAAGCCCAGTTCGGCGATTTTGCCAACGGCGCCCAGGTCGTCATCGACCAGTTCATCAGTTCCGGCGAAGTGAAGTGGGGCCGTGCATCCGGTCTCGTGATGATGCTGCCGCACGGCTATGAAGGCCAGGGTCCGGAGCACTCGTCGGCCCGCCTCGAGCGCTATCTGCAGCTGTGCGCGGACAACAACATGCAGGTCGTTCAGCCGACCACGGCCGCACAGATCTTCCATCTGCTGCGCCGTCAGATGATCCGTCTGTTCCGCAAGCCGCTGGTCATCATGACGCCGAAGTCGCTGCTGCGTAACAAGGATGCCGGCTCGCCGCTGTCCGAACTTGCCAAAGGCCAGTTCCAGACCGTCATCGGCGAGGTCGACGAGAAGATCGATCCGAAGAAGGTCAAGCGCGTACTCGCCTGCTCGGGCAAGGTCTATTACGACCTGGTCAACGCACGCAAGGAGCGCGGTGTTTCCGACGTGGCGATCCTGCGTATCGAACAGCTGTATCCGTTCCCGCACAAGGCATTCGCCGCCGAGCTGGGCAAGTTCCCGAACTTCGCCGAACTGGTCTGGGTACAGGACGAACCGCAGAATCAGGGCCCTTGGTTCCAGATCCAGCACAACATCTTCGAAAACCTCGGGGACGGCCAGAAACTCGCCTATGCAGGCCGCCCGGCCAGCGCATCGCCCGCAGTCGGCTACTACGACAAGCACTATGCGCAGCAGAAGGCATTGATCGACACCGCGTTCTCGAAGCTCAAGGGCTTCGTGCTGACCAAATAAAGACCCGTCGGCGCGCTAGAAGCTGGCGCGCCGATCGAACACACCGAAACGGAGAGTTACATGGCAATTATTGAAGTAAAAGTCCCGCAACTGTCGGAATCCGTCGCAGAAGCGACCCTGCTGGCATGGCACAAGAAGGTCGGCGAAGCCGTCTCGCGCGATGAGAACCTGATCGACATCGAGACCGACAAGGTCGTGCTCGAACTGCCGGCACCGGACTCCGGCGTAATCGTCGAAGTCATCAAGGGCGACGGCAGCACCGTTGTCGCAGGCGAAGTCATTGCAAGGCTCGACACCGAAGCCAGCGCAGGCACCGTTGCAGCGCCCGCAGCCGCTCCCGCACCGGCAAGCACGCCGGCCGCAGCCGCTGCCCAGGCCCAGGGCGACCCCGTTGCTGCTGCCATTTCGGCACTGGCATCGAATGCATCCGCCGGCGTGGCAATGCCCGCCGCTGCAAAAATGCTGGCTGACAATAACATGTCCGCCGCCCAGGTTTCCGGCACCGGCCGCGACGGCCGCGTCACCAAGGGCGACGTGATCAATGCCCTCGAAACCAAGCCTGCCGCTGCTCCCGCACCTGCACCCGCAGCCGCTCCCAAGCCGGCGCTGCAGCAGGTCGCGGCTCCCGGCGCCGTCAACCTCGGCAACCGTCCGGAAGAGCGCGTGCCGATGAGCCGCCTGCGCGCACGTATCGCCGAGCGCCTGCTGCAATCGCAAGCGACCAACGCGATCCTGACGACCTTCAACGAAGTCAACATGCAGCCGGTCATGGACCTGCGCAACAAGTACAAGGACAAGTTCGAGAAAGAGCACGGCGTCAAGCTGGGCTTCATGTCCTTCTTCGTCAAGGCCGCCGTCGCCGCACTGAAGAAGTATCCGGTTATCAATGCCTCCGTTGACGGCAACGACATCGTCTACCACGGCTATTTCGACATCGGTATCGCAGTCGGTTCGCCGCGCGGTCTGGTGGTGCCGATTCTGCGCGACGTCGACCAGATGACGATCGCCGAAATCGAGAAGAAGATCGCCGAATTCGGCGTCAAGGCCAAGGACGGCAAGCTGACGCTCGACGAACTGACCGGCGGCACATTCTCGATCTCCAACGGCGGCGTGTTCGGTTCGATGCTGTCGACACCGATCATCAACCCGCCGCAATCCGCGATCCTGGGCGTTCACGCCACCAAGGAGCGTGCTGTCGTCGAGAACGGCCAGATCGTCATCCGTCCGATGAACTACCTGGCCATGTCCTATGACCACCGCATCATCGACGGCCGCGAAGCCGTGCTGGGCCTGGTCGCGATGAAGGAAGCGCTGGAAGATCCGGCCCGCCTCCTGCTCGACCTCTAATAGGCGCGCTGAAGCGATGCCGGCGCTGCCGATCAGGCCGGGATCGCTCCGAATGCACACGGAACGCGGAGCACCGCCTCCGTGTGCGTTGTCCATCCTGCGGATAATAGGTTACGTATATGTCGAAAAATTTTGATGTGGTTGTTATCGGCGGCGGCCCTGGTGGCTATATCGCCGCAATTCGGGCTGCCCAGCTCGGTTTCAGCACCGCCTGCATTGACGAGTGGAAGAATGCGAAGAACGGCCCGGCACCGGGCGGTACCTGCACCAACGTCGGCTGCATTCCTTCGAAGGCACTGCTGCAGTCGTCGGAACATTATGAGCATGCTGGCCATGCATTTGCCGACCATGGCATCGAAGTCAAAGGCCTGAACCTGAACCTCGGCCAGATGCTGGCACGCAAGGACACGATCGTCAAGCAGAACAATGACGGCATCCTGTACCTCTTCAAGAAGAACAAGGTCACGTTCTTCCATGGCCGCGGCTCCTTCGTCAAGGGCGACGCCAACGGCTACGAGATCAAGGTGGCCGGTGCCGCGGAAGAGTCCATTACCGCCAAGCACGTCATCGTGGCGACCGGCTCCAATGCGCGCGCTCTGCCGAATGCTCCCTTCGATGAAAAGCTGATCCTGTCGAACACCGGCGCACTGGCAATCGATTCCGTACCGAAGAAGCTCGGCGTTATCGGCGCAGGCGTCATCGGTCTCGAAATGGGCAGCGTATGGCGCCGCGTCGGTGCGGAAGTGACCGTGCTCGAAGCACTGCCGGGCTTCCTGTCCGCCGTGGACGAGCAGATCGCCAAGGAAGCGTTCAAGCTCTTCACCAAGCAGGGCCTGTCGATCAGCCTCGGCGTCAAGATCGGTGCGATCACGCCCGGCAAGAAGGACGTCACGGTCGAGTACACCGACGACAAGGGCAATGCGCAGAAGGCCGTGTTCGACCGCCTCATCGTCTCCATCGGCCGCGTGCCGAACACCATCGGCCTCAATGCCGAAGGCGTGGGACTGAAGCTCGACGAGCGCGGCTTCATCGCCGTCGACGGCGACTGCAAGACCAACCTGCCGAACGTCTGGGCGGTGGGCGACGTGGTGCGCGGCCCGATGCTGGCGCACAAGGCGGAAGAAGAGGGTGTTGCCGTCGCGGAACGTATTGCAGGTCAACATGGCCATGTGAACTTCAATACAATTCCCTGGGTCATATATACATCTCCGGAAATTGCCTGGGTCGGCAAGACCGAACAGCAGCTCAAGGCCGAAGGCATCGCCTACAAGGCCGGCAGCTTCCCGTTCATGGCCAACGGCCGCGCCCGCGCGCTCGGAGATACCTCAGGCATGGTGAAGTTCCTGGCCGATGCCAAGAGCGACGAAATCCTGGGCGTGCACATCATCGGCCCGATGGCATCGGAACTGATCTCCGAAGCGGTCGTGGCGATGGAATTCCGTGCATCCTCGGAAGACATCGCGCGCATCTGCCATGCGCATCCTTCGCTGTCTGAGGCGACCAAGGAAGCGGCTCTCGCCGTCGACAAGCGTTCGCTCAACTTCTAAGGAGTTTTCATGCGCCACCTGATCCTGTTGCTGCCGATTGCGCTTGCCGCGTGCGCCACGACAGGATCCGGGGGCACCGCCATCGCAGTCGATACGGCAAGCCGCGGGCAGGCCCTTACCGGCGCGAGCTGCATCGTGCAGACCGGCGCCGGAAGCTGGAACATCACGACGCCGGCCACGGTGGATGTGGGCGCTCCGAGCGGAGACCTGCGCATCGTGTGCAACAGGCCCGGTTACCGGACTTCCGAAACGCTGTATCGGCCTTCCAGGCCGCTCGGTTCCAATGTCGGCCTGGGCGCCGGCGGCGGCGGCGGCCATGTCGGGGTGGGCGTCGGCCTGAACTTTCCAATCAGCGTCGGCGGCGGGCGGTATCCCTCCAGGGTGACGGTCGAAATGAATCCGGAATAGAGAAGCAGACTGTCCTTGGAATCACGGCGTGAAGCCGGGGCAGGCAGGACAGAGTAATGGGCGAGCGAGTCTCGCCCATTTTTACGTCGGGTCGATAGGCCGGTTCGGTGGCTGCCGTGGATGCGGCAGGACAGGAAACCGATCGGCGCACATGAGCGAACAAACATATGAACGTCAGGGAGTTTTACGAGCATGCGCTGGCGCAGCGCGGCTACAAGTCGGATGAGGCGCAGCAGCGCGCCGTCGATCGCCTGCAGCAGGCCTACGACGAGTGGGTGGCATACAAGGCGCAGCGGTCCAACAAGTTCAAGCGCCTGATCAGCCGGCCGGCGGTGCCGCGCGGCGTTTATATGTGGGGCGGCGTTGGGCGCGGCAAATCGTTCCTGATGGACAGCTTCTATTCCGTCGTCCCGGTCGTGCGCAAGACCAGGCTGCATTTCCACGAATTCATGCGTGCGGTGCATCACCAGCTCGACGACCTGAAAGGCGTCGCCGATCCGCTGGATGAAGTGGCGCGCCGCATTGCCAAGAAGTACCGGCTCATCTGCTTCGACGAGTTTCATGTCTCCGACATCGCGGATGCCATGATCCTGTACAACCTGCTCAAGGCTCTGTTCGACAACGGCGTGTCGTTCATCATGACATCCAACTATGTGCCGGATGCGCTGTATCCGGATGGCCTGCATCGCGACCGCATTCTGCCGGCAATCGGACTCATCAAGGACAGGCTCGACGTGCTGAACGTGGATGCGGGGCTCGATTACCGCAAGCGAGCCCTGGAGCAGGTAGAGGCTTACCATACGCCGCTGAGCGCAGCGGCGAACGATGCCTTGCGCGCGGCATTTGCCAAGGTTGCCGAAACTGCAGATGAAGATCCGCGGATTCATATCGAGGCCCGGGAAATCCGTGCGCTGCGGCGTGCCGGCGGCGTCGTGTGGTTCGATTTCGCCACCCTGTGCGGGGGACCGCGCTCGCAGAACGACTACCTGGAGCTCTCGAGCCGGTTCCACACGGTGATTCTGTCCGACATACCGAGGATGTCGGCGGCAATGTCCTCCGAAGCCCGCCGCTTTACCTGGCTGATCGATGTATTCTATGACCACAAGGTAAAGCTGCTGATGTCGGCCGAAGTGGAACCCGACCAGCTTTATACTGAAGGCATGCTTGCCAATGAATTCCATCGCACCGTGTCCCGCATCATCGAGATGCAGTCGTCGGAATACATGAAGAGCGAGCGGCGCGATGTTGCCGGCTCGATTGCCTGACATCCTGCCCGACACGATTCCATGAAAGAAGCGCAGCCGATGATTCCAGAATTGAAGCAGATTTGCCTAACACCGCGACCAGGCGGAATCGGAGCAGGGGCCTTGCTGCTTGCGGCGCTTGCCTTCGGCGGCGTGAATGCCGCATCGGCGCAGGAGACTCGGATTGCGCAAGCCGCGCAGGGCACCCAGACAGCCGAAATCGGTGCCGTTGCCAAGCGTTATCCGCCGGGCTCCATCAGCAGCGTCGAAATCGCCGACAGGGCACTCGCCGAAGTCGGCCGCGAGCGCAATGCAGTGCAGGCCCGCTATGCCCAGGAAGAGCAGAACTGCAATCCGAAATTCTTCTCCAGTTCCTGCATGGAAGCCGCCGACGATTCACGCCGGCAGGCCTTGCGGCAACTGCGGGCCGTCGAGGTCGAGGCCAACACGGTCAAGCGCCAGGCAAAGGCGACCGCCCGCGACGAGGAACTGGCCGTGAAGCGGGAAAAGGAAGGTGCAAGCCGCGAGGAAAGGGACGCGGCGCGCAATGTGCCCGTGCCTAACTCCGGCGCGCAGGACGCAGCGCCCCAGCCTACGGACAAACCTTTGCCTTCAGGCAGGCCGCGCAGCGGCGATCGCGTCGCCGAGCATGAAGAAAAGATGCGCGCGATCAGGGAAAAGGAGGCGTCGGAAGCCGACAAGCGTGCGAAGAGTGTCGCCAACTATGAGCGCAAGGTAAAAGAGGCGGAAGCCCGTCAGCAGGAAGTCGCCAAGCGCAAGGAAGAAAAGGCGCGCAAGCTCGAGGAGAAGAGGCAGCGCGCCGAGGCGGCACAGAAACCTCTGTAGTTTCTCTGTAATTTTCTTGACCCTATATCACCGCCTAGTGGGGGTGAGTTGGAAATTTGTTGAAGGCAAATATGGCGAAATCGGGTCGAGACGAGGAAACAAGCACAGCAAGGTCGAGGCCTTACGCGCATTGTTGACGCGGTATCGGCACGATTCTCGTCCACTATTTGACCAACAAATTTTTAATACGCACCACTAGAGACCTCGGCCGTGCCGCGTTCAACGGCACCAGCCTTGAGCGTATATGGCGCTTATGCGGCGCTCATACGGCGCGTCGCATCCGGTCCACGGTATAGGACTTGGTTTCGGAAGCGGGTTCCACCAGCTTGATGATTGCCATCGTGCAGTTGTCGGCCTCATGACCTTGCGCACGTTCCCGTACCTTGGCAATCAGCATTTCGGATGCCTGCCGCGGCGAGTTCATCGCAATTGCAGCGCCAAGTTCCACACGGGAGAAATATCGCCAAAGCCCGTCGGAACATAGCAGAAAGGCATCGCCGGCCTTGAGATTGGCATGTTTGCCGACCGTGATCTCCGGCTCGCTTTCTGGTGAGCCAAGTGCGCTGTACAAGACGTGAGGCATTTTCTGCTCGCGTGCCTGCCCGTAGGTGAGCTTGCCTTGCTGGACCAGATTCTCTACTTGGGAGTGATCGACGGTGCGTTCGGCGCAGTTCGGCCCGTCGAAGCGGTAGAGGCGGGAGTCGCCGACATGCGCCCACACCGCAGAGCGTTCCGGCGTCAGTACCAGGATCGCCATGGTGCTGTGCGGCTTCTTTTCGGAGGAAATCGAATTGAGCTTGATGAGGGTATGTGCATCCCGGGCAATCGTCCGGAGCAGGGTGACAAGATCTTCGGTCTGGGGCGAGTAGAGATCGAAAGCCTGTTTGGCAGTACGAAGCACCTGCTCGGCCGCCATCGCGCCGACGTTCAAACTTCCCATGCCGTCCGCCACGACGGCCATCATGTAGCCGGGAGCCTTCGGCGCGGTCAGCAGAGCGACGCGGTCCTGTTGCTCGGCGCGGTCCCCAATATGCTGCGCCGTACCTGCCTCGATTTTGTAATGGCTCATGGAATTAGGTCGTTGTACTCCTCGCGGAAATTATTGCATGGCTAAAATATCTTCCGAATTGTTGTAGGTTTTTGTTACATCTCTTCAACAAGATGCCCATGTTGTCCCGAAAACGGCGATACTTGTTTCAAGTCCGCATCGCACATGCAATTTCCGGCGCGGCATGCCAAGCTTTTCCACGCGGCGGTGCTTTTCCCTCTTAAAATAACGGGTTATCGAACTCCAATTGCCGTCCATGATTCCGACAGAAGACATACAGCGACGCATTATCGAGCTGGAAGTAGAGCATCGCGACCTCGATGCCGTGATCGACCTGATGTCGCGCGATGTGCTGCACGACGAATTGCAGCTGCGCCGGCTCAAGAAGCGCAAGCTCCAGCTCAAGGACCATATCACGTTATTGAAAATGCAACTCATCCCCGACGTGCCAGCCTGATGCACCGGGGACCGTTTTCCGATTGCCCGCTTTGACAGAAATCACCGCACCGTCGCCCGTTCCCGAAAACCACGATACCGACATTGATCAATTGTTCAATGTGAATGGCCCCCTCAGCGAGGCGGTTCGCGGTTTTCGTCCCCGCCAGTCGCAAACCGAGATGGCCAAGGCCATCGCCAACGCCATTGCCAACCGGCAGACCCTGATCGCCGAAGCCGGCACGGGAACCGGAAAAACCTTCGCCTACCTGGTTCCCGCTCTGCTCTGGGGCGGCAAGGTCATCCTGTCCACCGGCACCAAGAATCTTCAGGATCAGCTCTACCTGCGCGATATTCCCACGGTACGCAAGGCGCTCAGCGCGCCGGTGTCCGTGGCGCTGCTGAAGGGCAGGGCGAACTACGTCTGCCACTTCCATCTCGAGCGGACCCTGCAGAACGGCCGGCTGACCGCCCGCGAGGATGTCGGCTACCTGCGCGAGATCTCCCGTTTCGTCAAGACCACCGGCTCCGGCGACAAGGCCGAACTGTCGAAGGTGCCGGAAACGGCATCGGTCTGGAATCTGGTGACCTCCACGCGCGATACCTGCCTCGGCAACGAATGCCAGTACTATCAGGACTGCTTTGTCATGAAGGCGCGCAAGGAAGCGCAGCAGGCCGACGTGGTGGTGGTCAATCACCATCTCTTCTTCGCCGACGTCGCATTGAAGGACACCGGCGTTGCCGAGCTTCTTCCGACGGCCAATACCGTCATCTTCGACGAGGCTCACCAGCTTCCCGAGACCGCCACCCTGTTTTTCGGCGAAACCATCTCCACCTCGCAGGTGCTGGAGCTTTGCCGCGACGTGCTGGCCGAAGGTCTGGCACATGCACGAGACGGAGCGGACTGGGCCAAGGTGGTCGCCACCGTCGAGCGCGCCGCGCGCGACTTGCGGCTGACTTTTTCGCAAGATATCGTGCGCTTGGCGGTTAATCAGATCGCGCCGTCGAGCCCGTTCTTCCCGGCGCTGGACAAGCTCAGGGAAGAGCTCGACATCATGATCGGCATCCTCGAGGGCCAGGCCGAGCGCGCCGAAACGATAGAGCAGTGCCGCACCCGCGGACTTGAACTGGCAAAGAAGCTGTCGGACTGGGAAGCTGCACGCCATCCGACGAAGGAGAGCACCGAATATCCGCAGGACTACGTGTTATGGGTGGAGGCGTTCACGTCTTCGCTGCAGCTGCACAGGACACCGCTATCGATTGCACCCATATTCAGCAAGCAGCGCGAGGGCACGCCGCGGTCATGGATCTTCACCTCGGCCACGCTGGCCGTGAAGAACGACTTCAACCATTATGCGTCGCAGATGGGATTGTGGAACGAGCCTGCGCATTCCTGGCCCAGCCCCTTCGATTACGTCAACCAGGGGCTGCTCTACGTGCCGGACAATCTGCCGCAGCCGAATTCCTTCGACTACACCGATGCCGTCATCGATACCGCCCTGCCCATGATCGAAGCGGCCGGCGGTCGCACCTTCCTGTTATGCACGACGATACGCGCGGTGAACCGTGCCGCCGAACGCCTGCGCGAGGAGTTCGAAAAGCGCGGCCTGCCGTTCCCGCTGATGGTGCAGGGCGAAGCGGGGCGCACCGAACTGCTCGATCGCTTCCGGGCCGCAGGCAATGCGGTGCTGATCGGCAGTCAGAGTTTCTGGGAAGGCGTCGACGTGCGCGGCGACGCGCTTTCGCTGGTCATCATCGACAAGCTGCCATTCTCACCGCCCGACGACCCGGTGCTCGCAGCGCGCATCGAAGCGCTCGAGCGCAAGGGATTGAACGGCTTCGTCCATCATCAGCTGCCATCCACCATCATCAACCTCAAGCAGGGCGCCGGACGCCTGATTCGCGACGAGACCGACCGCGGGGTGCTGATGATCTGCGATCCGCGCTTGATCACCAAGCCCTACGGACGCCGCATCTGGCAGAGTCTTCCTCCGTTCAAGCGGACCCGGGATGCCGCGGTTGCAAGGGCGTTCTTTGAGAGGGATCATGTCGCTCAGCTTGAGGATCATGCGGCTTGAACTGAATGCCGGTGCCGCATTGCGATGTTGCATGAATTCTCTCTATACTTGCAGCGTTGAGGGCATCTTGCTCTCGCATGAGAGGTCCCATGTCTGAACCCGTCGTTTCTTTGGTGCCGGTGCGTGCCGCCGATCTAACTGTCGGCGAGCCGCTGTCGCGTCCGGTCTACGACTGGCACGGCAATATGCTGCTCGCACAGGGCAGTGTGATCGAAAATCAGCAGCAGCTGGAGGATTTGCTCGACAACGGGTTCATAAACGACTCGACCTGGGATTTCCCTTCCATACCCATTCCAAGTGTGCCGACCCAGCCAGCGGCCACGGCGGCACCTCCCGTTCGTGAAGCGGCCCGGGCACCAGCACCCATCGAAGACAATACGGTGAAGGACGTTGTGGTCGGCATGGACGATGTGCGGTGGTATGTGGGTGAAACCATGTATCTGCAGCAGATCGACAACCCGTCGATGCGCTATACGGTGCGCCTGATTGGCTTCGTCAGGAACAAGACGGTATTCGTAACGGCGCCGAGCACGGACGGCAAGCTGGACTTCATCCGCGACGGACAGACCTTCATCGTGCGGGCCTTTTCAGGCAAGAAGGCGTATGCCTTTGTGGCGTCGGCCGTCAAGTCCGTCCACACGCCGCATCCTTATCTGCATCTCTCCTACCCGAAGGAAGTCCGCTGCACCGTCGTGCGCAAGGGCGTGCGCGCGGAAGTCAAAATCATCGCTGCGGTTTCGCTCGGTTCCGGAGACAGAACAGGCGCGGCAACGCTGACCGACCTGAGCATGGGCGGCACCTCGGGGACCATCAAGCAGGTGCTGGGTGGGAAAGGCGAGGAAGGGTACATCAAGTTCAAGGTGCGCGCCGCCGGACAGGATGAATTTCTGAACCTGCGCATGGTCTTGCGCTCGGTGGCACCGTCGGAACACGGGGACGGTTTCAAGCACGGCTTCGAGTTCATCGACGTCTCGATTCATGACCGCCTGATTCTCTCGGCCTTCGTGCATCAGACGCTGGCCGAGAGAGATTGACGAGACTGACCCGCTTCACTTCGGCTGTACGCGTCAATCAAAAATATGGTGACGACAGTGTCGGAGGGCCGGGCCGCATGCCGAAAGCAAGGCGGCCCGCAAGACGATTTTACTTCTGCGGCTGTATCACGACCTTGCCGGTGACCTTGCGTGCGGCCATGTCGTTGAGTGCCTTCGGCGTGTCGGCCAGTGCATAGCGTCCCGAGATGTGGGGCTTGATCTTGCCCTGGGCCATCCACTCCATCAATTCACGCATCGCAGCCGCGTTCACCTTCGGTTCGCGCCGTGCGAATTCTCCCCAGAATACGCCGACCAGTGATGCGCCCTTGAGCAGTGCGAGGTTGAGCGGCAGCTTGGGAATCTCGCCGTTGGCAAAGCCGACCACGAGATAACGGCCGCGCCACCCGATCGACCGGAATGCGGGCTCTGCGTAAACGCCCCCGACCGGATCGTAGATCACGTCCGGACCCTTCCCGCCGGTCTCCGCCTTGATCGCTTCACGCAGATCCTGCGTCGTGTAATTGATCGTCGCGTCTGCACCGTGCTCGCGGCAGACGGCAAGCTTTTCGTCGGTTGATGCTGCGGCAATGACCCGAGCTCCCAGCGCCTTGCCGATTTCGATCGCGGCGAGGCCCACGCCGCCGGCCGCACCGAGCACCAGCATGGTTTCGCCGGCCTTCAGCTGGGCGCGGTCGACCACGGCATGATGCGAGGTGCCGTAAGTGAGCGTGACGGCTGCGGCAGTATCGAAGTCCAGACCCGGCGGCATGGGCATGACCGCTTGCGCCGGTACTGCGATCTGCTGCGCGAAGGCGCCCTGGCTGACGAAAGCCAGCACCTTGTCGCCGACCTTGAGGTTGGTGACGCCTTCGCCGACCGCGGTAATCACGCCTGCCAGCTCGCTGCCGGGCGTGAAAGGTAGTTCGGGCTTGAACTGATATTTGTTCTGGATGATGAGCACATCGGGGAAATTGACGCCGGCCGCTTCCACCCTGATTGCAACCTGGCCGGCAGCAGGAACGACATCCGGCAGCTCCTCTACAACCAAGGTATCGGGAAGTCCCCACGTCTTGCAGAGGATGGCTTTCATGCTGTCTCCTTATTGTCAATGATGGTAAAAAAGAACGGTCGTTTTATTCTAGGCTTATGCCGCAAAATGTCAACATCGTCCCGGCACCGTGCTGGAAGACTGAATGGCATCGGGTAGAATTCCGGTATGAAAATTCTTGTTAGTAACGACGACGGTTACCTTGCCCCAGGCATTATCGCGCTTGCAAATGAAATGCGTACATTTGCGGAAGTGATGGTGGTGGCACCGGACAGCAACCGGTCCGGAAGTTCCAATTCCCTGACGCTGGACCGTCCATTGACCGTCTACCGCGCTGATAACGGATTTTATTTCGTCAATGGCACGCCTTCCGACTGCGTGCACATCGCGCTGACCGGCGGGCTGCCGTTCCGCCCCGACCTCATCGTGTCCGGCATCAACCAGGGCCAGAACATGGGCGATGATACGCTTTATTCCGGTACGGTCGCGGCCGCCACGGAAGGCTATCTGTTCGGCATTCCGGCGATCGCCTTTTCGCAGGTGGAAAAGGGATGGGCGCATGTGGATGCGGCGGCGCGCATCGCTCGCGAATTCGTGCAGCGTGACTTCGACCTGCTGGACAAACCCTATCTCCTGAATGTCAATATTCCCAATCTGCCTTATGAGGAAATCAAAGGCCTGCGCGCGACGCGTCTCGGCAAGCGCCACGAGTCCGAGCCCGTGATCAAGACGCTCGATCCTCAGGGACGCGAGATCTTCTGGATCGGCCCCGCCGGCAAGGCCAAGGATTCGGGCGAGGGTACCGATTTTCATGCCGTGGCCAACGGCTGCGTGTCCGTCACGCCGCTGCAGGTCGATCTCACCCATGCCGCGCAGCTCGATGCGCTCAAGCGGAGCATGGCATGAGCGGCAAGGACAAGCGTTTTCCCTTGCCGCTGTCTTCCGTGGTCGACAAGTCGTCGGGCAGGGCGCAGCCTTCCAGGCAGCCGCAGCCTCGCGTCGCAACGCCGCAGACCGCAACGCAAAACGCGACGCTTAACGCGGCGCTGAACGCAGCGCTCAGCCTGAGCAGGTCGGCGCCGGTTGCCGATGCAGTGCAGACGCGCGCCGCATCCCGAACAGCACCCGCGAGTCCGGAGCGCACTGCGCGTCCCGAGCCCATGGTGTCCGATGCGGTGCGCTCGGCCATGGTGGCGCGGGTCGCGAAGCAAGGTGTAAAGGACGCCAAGGTGCTGGCTGCGATGTCCGCCGTGCCGCGCCATCTCTTTGTCGAACCCGGACTCTCGGGGCAGGCCTACATCGACGCATCGCTGCCGATCGGACATCACCAGACCATCTCCCAGCCCTATATCGTCGCGCGCATGATCGAAGTCATGCGCGCCAATGCCAACGGCGGCGCGCTCGACAAGGTACTTGAAATCGGCACCGGCTGCGGCTACCAGGCCGCGGTGCTGTCGCTGGTGGCGAAGGAGGTGTATTCCATCGAGCGCATCAAGCCGTTACATGAACTCGCCAAATCCAACCTGCGCCCGCTGCGCATCGCCAATATCCGGCTGCAGTATGGAGATGGTATGCTTGGCCTGCCGCAAGTGGCACCGTTCGATGGCATCATCCTCGCGGCTGCAGGATTGGAAGTGCCGCAGGCGCTTCTGGATCAATTGAGTATCGGCGGCAGGCTGGTCGCCCCGGTCGGCGCACAACGCCAGGTACTGCAGCTCATCGAGCGCGTCAGCAAGTTCGAGTGGACGAATACGACGCTGGAGGACTGTCATTTCGTTCCCTTGCGTCCGGGCGTCGTCTGAACTTTCCGCCTCCGGCACTGACTGCCGCGAGCTGTCGCCAAATGTAAATTGTATGAGAATGAGAACAACACAATCCCTGTTTATCGCAGCGCTTTCGATGTGGATCGCCGCATGTACGACGCCGCAAGGAACCGCGCCTGTGATCGACCGTCCGGTCGGGCCGAGAGCGGCGGAGGCGCCGAGGCCTGCTGCACCGCCGCCCGCGCAGCAGGCCGCACCAGCCACGCGCACCGACACGCGAGGTTTTTACACCGTGCGCAAGGGCGACACATTGATCCAGATCGCACTCGACTTCGGCCAGAACTACCGCGACATCGTTGCATGGAACAACCTTGCCAATCCGAATGACATCAAGGTCGATCAGGTCCTGCGCGTCCTGCCGCCCGAAGGCGCTCCGCAAACCGGCAGCGTCGCCCCATCGCAGGGCACCGAAGTACGCCCGCTGACGCCGTCCCAGCCGACAGCCGGCGCCGTGCCCAACAAATCCGGACCGCGCGGCGAGAAGCGCCCGTATTCCGACGGCGTACTGGCGGAACTGCAGAAGCCCGATTCGACAGGCGCCGTGCCGGCCGCTCCCGCCGCAGGCACGCCTGCCCGCACCGAGCCGCCCAAGGCAGCGGAGAAGACTCCGGAACCTGCGTTGTCGGGGGACGACGAGAATATCGCGTGGATCTGGCCTGCCGAAGGCAGGATCATTTCCCATTTCAGCGAAGGAAAGAGGGGAATCGATATTGCCGGAAAGATGGGGCAGCCTGTCGTTGCGGCGGGCTCGGGCAAAGTGCTGTATGCTGGCAGTGGCATTCGCGGTTACGGCAATCTTGTCATCGTCAAGCACTCCAACAACCTGCTATCGGCTTATGCCCATAACAAAACCATCTTCGTGAAAGAAGATCAAAATGTTACCAAGGGTCAGAAGATCGCAGAGATGGGAAATTCCGATACCGATGAGGTAAAACTGCATTTCGAAATACGTCAGCAAGGAAAGCCGGTCGATCCGTCAAAATTTCTGCCAAGCCGCTAAATGAATCGCACTCCTCACGATCCCATGGACGACGACGCTTCTTCGGACGGTCTTTCCGAAGACATGCCGCTCAATGTCGCAGAAGATGCCGACGAACTGATGGATGACGCGGAACGCGGGGAGGATGTCATCACGCCGGCGGCAGATCCTGTTGATGAACTGAAAACCGTCCTGGCGGCGGAGCTTTCCACCGACACGACGCAGCATTACCTCAACCAGATCGGCGCGCGGCCCCTGCTGACGGTAGAGGAAGAGGTGCATTACGCAACGCTGGCCAAGCAGGGGAACTTCGAAGCCCGGCAGAAGATGATCGAGCACAATCTTCGGCTGGTCGTCTCGATTGCCAAGCATTACATCAACCGCGGCGTGGTTCTGCTCGACCTGATCGAGGAAGGCAATCTCGGCCTGATGCGCGCGATTGACAAATTCGAACCGGAGCGCGGTTTCCGTTTTTCCACCTATGCCACGTGGTGGATACGCCAGAGCATCGAACGCGCCATCATGAACCAGGCGCGCACCGTGCGCCTGCCGGTTCACATGGTGCGCGAGCTGAACCAGATTCTCCGGGCCAAGTATCACCTCGAAGCCCAGCATCATGACGGCAAGGATGCGACGGCGGAAGACATTGCCCATCTCGTCGACCGGCCGGTCGAAGACGTGCAGGACATTCTTGCCTTGTCCGAACATGCGACGTCGCTCGACGCCCCGCTCGACAACGATCCGCAGGCGAGCCTGATGGACATGCTGCCGGGCGATGCGGAAGACGGTCCGGACTCACGCGCCGAACATCATGAAATGATGGGACTGGTACGCGACTGGCTGAAGAAGCTTCCGGACAAGCAGCGCGTCGTCATCGTGCGCCGTTTCGGCCTCGACAACGATGACCCCGCCACACTGGAAGAACTTGCCGCGGAAATGAGCGTCACTCGTGAACGGGTGCGCCAGATACAGCAGGAAGCCCTGGTCAAGCTGAAACGGGCGCTGACGGCGCGCGGCGTGGGCAAGGACGCCTTGTTGTGATCCCCGTTCTCGTATTCGACATCGAGACGATTCCCGATGTCGCGGGCTTGCGTGCACTGAACCGCGAGCTCTTGAACCTGACCGATGCAGACGTGGCCGCCGCCGCCTTTGCCGCCAGACGGGAAAAGACGGGTTCGGAATTTCTCCAGCATCATCTGCATCGCGTCGCCGCGATTTCCTGCGTGTTCCGCGACGATGACGGCTTTCGCGTCCGATCCCTCGGCACCCTGGATGACCAGGAGCCGAAACTGATCCATGATTTTTTCCGCATCATCGATCGTTACACGCCGCAATTGATATCCTGGAACGGCGGCGGCTTCGACCTGCCGGTATTGCATTACCGTGCGATGGTCCACGGCGTTTGCGCTTCCCGCTATTGGGAAATGGGAGACGAAGACCGCGATTTCAAATGGAACAACTATTTGAGCCGGTATCACACGCGGCATATGGATCTGATGGATTTGCTGGCGCTGTACACCGGACGCGCCAATGCGCCCCTGGATGATCTCGCCAAGCTGTGCGGTTTCCCCGGGAAAATGGGAGTCGACGGTTCCCAGGTATGGACGCTTTTCCAGGAGGGACGCCTCAAGAAAATCCGCGATTACTGTGAAACCGACGTCGTCAATACCTATCTCGTTTACTGCCGCTTCCTGCTGATGCGCGGCGTCATGAGCAAGGCCGCGTACGAGGAGGAAATGGCCATGGTGCGGGACGCACTGGCGCTGCAAAGCGGCGAGCACTGGAAGGAATACCTCGCCGCGTGGTAGATTGCACGGTTTTCCACCGATTTTCCTGAATTCCCACGCCGGTTTCCATCTCATCTTGTCTTTCGTATAACGGACGGCAAAGTACGGATTGCGTCCGGCAATTCAAATTTTCTATGCAGCAGAGCACTATTGTTATCGAATCCCTCGACATGGAGGGACGCGGCGTCGGCCACTTGCAGAACGAAGACGGCACGCCCGGCAAGGTCATTTTCGTCGAAGGCGCCTTGCCCGGCGAGCGCGTCGGCTTCCAGTCCTTCCGCAAGAAGCCGAAGTGGGAAGCCGCAACCCTGACCGAAATTCATAATGAATCGGCATTGCGGGTAAAGCCCAAGTGCACTTATTTCGGTACTTGCGGCGGCTGCGCGATGCAGCATCTGGAGCCGTCGGCGCAGGTGGCGATCAAGCAGCGCGTGCTGGAGGACAATCTCTGGCACATCGGCAAGGTGAAGGCGGAGCGCATGATGCGGCCGATCTACGGGCCGACATGGGGCTATCGCTACCGCGCCCGCCTGTCGGTGCGCAACGTGCAGAAAAAAGGCGGCGTGCTGGTCGGATTCCACGAGCGCAAATCCTCGTTCATTGCCGACATGAAGACCTGCGAGATCCTGCCGCCGCATGTGTCCGCAATGCTGGTGCCATTGCGCCGCCTGGTTGAAACATTGTCGATTTTCGATCAGATGCCCCAGATCGAGCTGGCGGTAGGCGCAAGCGTCACGGCGCTCGTCATGAGAAACATGGCGCCGCTGACGGCCGAGGATGAATCCAGGTTGAAGGCATTTGCCGATGAGTACGGCATCCAGTGGTGGCTGCAGCCGAAAGGCCCGGACACGGTCTATCCGTTCTATCCCGCCGCTGTGCAGCTCGATTACGTGCTGCCCGAGTTCGGCATCACGATGCCTTTCAAACCGACGGATTTTACCCAGGTCAATCACCATATCAACCGCGTGCTCGTGGCCAAGGCCCTGCGGCTGCTCGATGCACAGCCGGACGACAGGGTGGCCGACCTGTTCTGCGGGCTTGGCAACTTCACGCTGCCCATCGCCACCCAGGTCCGCGAAGTCGTGGGTATCGAGGGCAGCACCGCCCTGACCGAACGCGCGCTCGGCAATGCAAAAATCAACGGCGTCGCGGAAAAGACCGCGTTCCATTGCCGAAATCTGTTCGAGGCGAAAACGGAAGATTTCATTGCCCTGGGCAAGTTCGACCGCATGCTGATTGATCCGCCCAGGGAAGGTGCGATCGACGTTTGCCAGGCCATTGTTGGCCTGGCGGAAACGCATGCGGACTTGCGGCCCAAGCGCATCGTGTACGTGTCCTGCAGTCCTTCGACCCTCGCACGCGATGCAGGCTACCTGGTGCATCAGGGCGGATATCGCCTGACGCAGGCGGGCGTGGTCAACATGTTCCCGCATACGGCGCATGTGGAATCCATTGCCGTGTTCGATCTGCCCTGAATGTCCTGGCTGCCGCCTTGAAATAGGAGGGCATGCCTGCAAATAAAAAGCCGACCTGTTGGTCGGCTTTTTTGCTCATGGCTCAGCGCTTGCTGCCCATTCAGTCGCGGCTGCCTCCGACGAAGCCCAGCAGGGCAAGCAGGTTGGTGAAGATATTGTAGACGTCGAGATAGATCGCCAGCGTTGCCGAAATGTAATTGGTTTCGCCGCCGTTGATGATCTGCTGTACGTCGAACAGGATATAGGCCGAGAAGATCGCGATCGCCAACACGGAAATTACCAGGTACAGCGCCGGCAGTTGCAGGAAGATGTTGGCCAGCGCGGCGACGAGAAGCACCAGCACGCCTGCGAACAGCCATTTGCCCAGACCGGAGAAGTCGCGCTTGGATACGGTGGCGATAGTCGCCATGCCGGCGAAGATCACGGCGGTGCCGCCGAACGCCGTCATGATCAGCGATGCGCCGTTCGAAAAGCCGAGGATGTGGCCGATCAGGCGTGACAGCATCAGGCCCATGAAAAAGGTGAAGCCGAGCAGGATGGCGACCCCGAGTCCCGAATTCTTCGTCTTTTCGATTGCATAGAAAAAACCGAATGCAATTGCAAGGAAGGCAACGAAGCCGAAGACGGGGCTGCCCGAGAAGAAAGTGAACTGGAATTGCACGCCCAGCCATGCGCCAAGGACGGTCGGCACCATCGAAATGGCGAGCAGCCAGTAGGTATTGCGCAAGACCCGGTTGCGGACAACCAGCGCTTCGCTGGCGGCGGAAGGGGGGTAAGTCTGCTGCAGTTGACGATCCATATGAACCTCCTGAAAGGGGCACGTGCTACCGATGTGCATATTGACAGCATAGCATGCTGATTTAGGCTTTAGGATACGTGGAACCTATAAAGGTTCTGCCGCGTCAAAACGCGCTGGCCATGGAAGGCTGTAGGGAAATTCTGAGTTCAAATGCTTTCGTGCTAAAATTGAAGGTTAGTTGATTTCTCGATTTTCAACCTTAACCCTTTCTTTTTATTGGAGTTTTCACAGATGGCAATTGAACGTACCCTGTCGATCATCAAACCGGACGCTGTAGCGAAGAATGTTATCGGTCAAATCTACACCCGTTTCGAAAACGCCGGTCTGAAGGTCGTCGCAGCCCGCATGGCCCAGCTGTCCCGCGCTGAAGCCGAAGGCTTCTATGCCGTGCACCGCGAGCGTCCGTTCTTCAAGGATCTGGTCGACTTCATGGTTTCCGGCCCGGTGATGATCCAGGTCCTGGAAGGCGAAGGCGCCATTGCCAAGAACCGCGAACTGATGGGCGCAACCGACCCGAAGAAGGCAGACAAGGGCACCATCCGCGCCGACTTCGCCGACTCCATTGACGCCAACGCCGTCCACGGCTCCGATGCAGTGGAAACAGCCCAAGTGGAAATCGCTTATTTCTTCCCCGCGCTGAACGTCTATTCGCGCTAATCGCAACCCCGTTTGCCCTTGATCGACTATTGAGGCGAACATCACTTATGAAGACTTGTCATGAAGGAATTCACCAATCTGCTGGATCTTGATCCCGCGCAGCTCATTGCCTATTGCGGAGAGTTGGGTGAAAAACCATTTCGTGCCAAGCAATTGCAGCGCTGGATTCATCAATTCGGCGCCAGCGATTTTGATTCAATGACGGATCTGGCGAAATCCTTGCGTGATAAGCTCAAAGCCCATGCAAGGATTTCGGCGCCTGCGGTGATCAGCGATCACACCTCGGCCGACGGCACGCGCAAGTGGCTGCTGGACGTGGGGCAGGGCAATGCTGTCGAAACCGTTTTCATTCCCGAGGAAAACCGCGGAACGCTGTGCATTTCCACCCAGGCCGGCTGCGCGGTGAACTGCCGTTTCTGCTCCACAGGCAAGCAGGGCTTCAGCCGCAATCTGACTGTCGGCGAAATCATCGGCCAGCTGTGGATGGCGGAATTCGAGCTGCGGCGCACCAAGGGCATCGAGCCCGGACCCAAGGGCGAGCGTCAGATTACCAATGTCGTGATGATGGGAATGGGCGAACCGCTGCTGAACTTCGAGCCGACCGTGACCGCGCTCAAGCTGATGCTGGACGATAATGCCTACGGCCTGTCGCGCCGGCGCGTTACCGTTTCCACGAGCGGCGTCGTGCCGATGATGGACAAGCTTTCCCAAGAGTGTCCCGTGGCATTGGCGGTGTCCGTGCATGCGTCGAACGACGCATTGCGCGACGGCCTGGTGCCGCTCAACAGGAAATATCCGCTGGCCGAACTCATGGCCGCCTGCCGGCGCTACCTCGAATTTGCGCCGCGCGATTTCATCACTTTCGAATATTGCATGCTCGACGGCGTCAATGACTCCGATGAACATGCGCGGGAATTGATTGACCTGGTGCAGAACGGGCCGGAGCCAGTGCCTTGCAAGTTCAACTTGATTCCTTTCAATCCTTTTCCAGAATCCGGCCTCAAGCGCTCCAACAATGTGCGCATCAAGGCCTTTGCGCAGATCCTGATGAATGCCGGCATTGTCACGACCATCCGCAAGACGCGCGGTGACGACATCGATGCGGCCTGCGGACAACTGGCGGGCGAGGTGCAGGATCGTACCCGCGTGCAGGAGCGCATGCAGAAAATGGCGGAATACCAGAAAAAATTCGGCGAGAATTTTGGCCGTATCGTCGAGGTGCCACGGTGATCCATCGCAGGACAGGCGCACTGTGCCTGACGCTTCTTTCCGCTTTCGCTTCACTCGCATTTCTGACGGGTTGCGCCACCACTGCCGGCAGCGGAACGCAGGGCGAGCTGCCCACGCTTTCCGACCAGACCGACAACCAGAAGCGGGCACGCATCCGCCTGCAGCTTGCGGTGGGTTACTACGAGCAGCGCCAGATGGCGGTTGCTCTCGACGAGATCAAGCAAGCCTTGGCGGCGGATCCGAATTTCGCGGAAGCCTACAGCATGCGCGGCTTGATCTACATGGACATGGGCGAGGTCCGGCTTGCGGAGGAAAACTTCCAGCAGGCGATCCGCCTGGCGCCCAATACGCCGGATTTCAACAACAACTACGGCTGGTTCCTGTGCCAGAACGGCAGAGAGAAGCAGTCCATCCAGTATTTCGAGGCGGCGCTGAAGAACCGTGCCTACCAGTCGCCGGCAAAAGCCCTGAACAATGCGGGCTTCTGCAGCATGAAGATGAATGACAAGGCGGCTGCCGAGCGGTATTTCTCCCAGGCGTTTCAAGCCGATCCCGGCAATCCGTCCACCAATGTCAATCTCGCCCGCCTGTATTTCGAGCGCGGCGATCACGAGCGGGCGCGTTTCTATGTGAATCGGGTCATGAAAGCCGAGATCATGACCGCCGATGTCCTCTGGCTGGCGATACGCATCGAGCGCAAGCTGGGCGACCGCGCTGCAGAAGCCAGTCTCGCAAACCAGCTGCGCCGCCGCCACGCCGGTTCGGCCGAATATGCCGCCTATCAACGTGGAGCCTTTAATGAGTGAGCCAGGATTGAATGATCAAGCCATGCCCGGCGATGCCGACAAGGAAGCGCCGATTGCGGTGTCTCCCGGAGCGCGTCTGGCGGCCTGCCGGCAGGAGCGCGGCTGGACGATCGAACAGGTGGCGGGCCAGTTGAATCTGGCCCCCAGGCAAGTGGTTGCCATTGAAGCCGACGACTATCCTTCCCTGCCTGGCATGGCAATCGTGCGCGGCTTCGTGCGGCAGTATGCAAAGCTGCTCAAGATCGATGCGGCACCGCTGCTGGCTTCGCTCGGCGGAGAGACGGTGCTTGCTCATGAACCGATACGGCCGCGCCAGAACCTGTCGACACCGTTTTCCGAAGCGCGCCTGCCATCCATGACGAATTCGCGTTCGAAGGTGTCCGCCAAATGGATCATGGCGGGCATCGTGGTGGTAGCCGTCGGCGCCGTTGCCTACGGCTTGCGCCAAGGCGTGGATTTCGCCGGCCTGACGCAATCGGCCGGCTCCCAGGTCAAGGAAGGCGCCTCCCAGATCATCACGCCCTCGGCGCCGGCGTCCCAAGGCGACGCTGCTCCCGCGGCGTCCGATTCGGCGGCCGCGCCCGAGCCGGTGAACGCCCAGCCGCCGGTGGAACCTTCGGCACCATCAGCCGGGCAGCCCGGCGAAGCGGCGAACCCGCAGGCTGCTGCGCCTGCCGTACCTCCTGCGCCGGCGACTCAGCAAGGCGGTGCTGCAACTTCTCAGGCCGCAGGAACGCCTGCTGCAACTGGGGCGGCGGTGCCTGCTCCGGCTGTACCGGCTTCCGCGGCACAGCCGCCTTCCCCGTCCGCGCCGGCAGCCGCCGCAGTGCCGCAGGCAGCGCCCGCGAACACCGGCAATACCCTGGTCATCAAGGCGCGACAGGATTCGTGGATCGAGATCAAGGCGGCCGGCAGCGCCAGACCCGTCATCTCCCGCGTCGTGAAGGCGGGAGAAACCGAAAGCTTTGAAGTCACCGATACGGTCGCAGTGGTGGTCGGCAATGCATCCGGCGTCGACGCCACGCTGCGCGGCAATCCGGTCGATCTCAAGGCGACAGGCAATGGCAATGTCGCCCGCATAACCCTGAAATAATCATTCCATGTCGACAGCCAATTCTCCTATTGCTTCGGGGCCGCTTCCCAAGCGCAGCACCCGCGGTGTCTCCATACGCTACGGCACGAAGGAAGTGCTGGTGGGAGGCGCGGCGCCGGTCGTCGTGCAATCGATGACCAATACCGATACCGCCGATGCCATCGGCACGGCGATCCAGATCAAGGACCTCGCGCGTGCCGGTTCCGAACTCGTCAGGATCACCGTCAATAATCCGGAAGCCGCTGCGTCGGTGGTTGCCATCCGCGAGCAGCTCGACAGGATGGGCATCGACGTTCCTCTGGTCGGCGATTTCCATTACAACGGGCACAAGCTGCTGACCGATTTCCCGGAATGTGCGCAGGCATTGTCGAAGTACCGCATCAACCCCGGCAACGTCGGACAGGGTGCCAAGCGCGACACCCAGTTCGCACAGATGATCGAAGTCGCCTGCAAGTACGACAAGCCGGTTCGCATCGGCGTCAACTGGGGCAGCCTGGACCAGTCGCTCCTGGCCCGCATCATGGACGAAAATGCTAGCCGGCCGGAGCCATGGACAGCGCAGGCCGTCATGTATGAGGCCCTGGTAACCTCGGCAATCGAAAATGCCCAGCGCGCGGAAGAGCTGGGACTGAAGAGCGACAAGATCATTCTCTCCTGCAAGGTGTCGGGTGTGCAGGACCTGATCGCGGTGTACCGTGAACTGGCCCGCCGCTGCGATTACCCGCTGCATCTCGGCCTGACCGAAGCAGGCATGGGTAGCAAGGGCATCGTCGCCTCTACGGCGGCGTTGTCGGTGCTGCTGCAGGAGGGCATCGGCGACACGATCCGCATTTCCCTCACGCCCGAGCCGGGCGGCGACCGCACCAAGGAAGTCGTGGTTGCGCAGGAAATCCTGCAAACCATGGGATTGCGCAAGTTCACGCCCATGGTCATCGCCTGTCCCGGCTGCGGAAGAACGACATCGACCGTGTTCCAGGAGCTTGCCGACAGAATCCAGACCTATCTGCGCGAGCAGATGCCCGTCTGGAAAAAGGAATATCCCGGTGTCGAGAACATGAATGTCGCCGTCATGGGCTGCATCGTCAACGGACCGGGCGAATCCAAGCATGCCAACATCGGCATCAGCCTTCCCGGCACTGGCGAATCGCCGGCCGCTCCGGTGTTCGTGGACGGCGAGAAGAAGGTAACCCTGCGCGGCGAGCATATCGCCGAAGAATTCCAGGCCATCGTCCTGGATTACGTTAAGACCCGTTACGGGAAAAATGCGGTTGCTATCTAAAGCGCCGTACACTGAGTAAAAAGCATGTCAGAAAATAAAAAAGCTGAAAAGATCGTCGGCGTGAAAGGGATGAACGACATCCTGCCCGCCGATGCGCCTCTCTGGGAGCTGTTCGAAAATACCGTGCAGTCGGTACTGAAGAGCTACGGCTTCCAGCAGATCCGCACGCCGATCGTCGAGCCGACAGCGCTGTTCGCACGCGGACTCGGCGCTGTCACCGATATCGTCGAAAAGGAAATGTATTCCTTCGTCGACTCGATGAACGGGGACCAGCTCACCCTGCGCCCGGAAAGTACCGCGGGCGTGGTGCGCGCTGCGCTCGAGCACAATCTGACCTATGACGGACCGAAACGCCTCTGGTACGTCGGCCCGATGTTCCGCCATGAAAAACCGCAGCGCGGACGCTATCGCCAGTTCCATCAGGTCGGCGCGGAAGCCCTCGGCTTTACCGGCCCCGATATCGATGCCGAACTGATCATGCTGTGCCAGCGTCTGTGGGACGATCTCGGACTCGACGGCATCAAGCTCGAGCTCAATTCCATCGGCAATGCGGACGAGCGCAATCGCCATCGCAACGACCTGGTTGCCTATTTCGAGCAGCACAAGGAACTGCTGGATGCGGACGCGCAGAGGCGCCTGCATTCCAACCCGCTGCGCATTCTCGATACCAAGAATCCGGCAATGCAGGAAATGGTCAACGGCGCACCCAAGCTGCTCGATTATCTCGGGGAAGAGTCGCGCTCCCATTTCGAAGGCGTGCAGAAAATCCTTCGTCACAACAATATCCCTTTCACCATCAATCCGCGCCTGGTTCGCGGCATGGACTACTACAACCGCACCGTGTTCGAATGGGTGACCGATCAGCTCGGCTCACAGGGAACGGTATGCGGCGGCGGCCGCTATGATCCGCTCATCGAAATGTTCGGCGGCAAGCCGACGCCGGCCTGCGGATTCGCCATCGGCGTGGAGCGCCTGCTCGAACTGCTGAAAGCCAACGGCGAACAGTACACGCCCAATCAGTGCGACGTATATGTCGTTCACCAGGGAGAAGACGCCCAGCTTCAGGCCTTCGTGGTCGCCGAGCGCCTGCGCGACTCCGGCCTGGACGTCGTACTGCATTGCGCTTCCGCCAGCGGCGGCGGCAGCTTCAAGGCCCAGATGAAACGCGCCGACGCCAGCGGTGCAGGCTTCGCCGTCATCATCGGCGAAGACGAAGTGGCGAAGTCGGTTGCCTCCGTCAAGAACATGCGGGCTGAAGCGACCGACAACAATCAGGTCACCGTTCCTCTCGAAAATGTCGCCACCTACGTCCTGGACCAGATCGTCTGCGGCGATGAGTGCGATGATCCCACCCACCATCATCATTAATCCGGAAGCATCATGGCATACGATCACGAAGAACAGGAACAGTTGGCGACGTTGAAGTCGTGGTGGAAGCAGTACGGCAATCTCGTCACCTGGGTTCTCATCATTGTCCTTGCAGCCTATGCGGGCTGGAACGGCTGGAACCTGTATCAGCGCAACCAGGCAGCCCAGGCCGGACAGCTCTACGAGGAACTGCAGAAGGGCGTCGCAGCCAAGGACAACCAGAAAGTGCAGCGCGCCGCGGCCGACCTCCAAGGCAAATTCGGCAAGACTGCCTATGCGCAGATGGGCGCGCTGGCGGCCGCAAAAAGCGCCTTCGATACCAATGACCTGAACACCGCGAAAACGCAATTGCAGTGGGTGGCCGACAACGGCAGCGAAGCGTTCAAGGCGATTGCAAAGATCCGTCTCGCCGGCGTGCTGCTCGATGAAAAGGCGTTCGATCAGGGCTTGAAGCTGCTCGAGGGACAATTCCCCGAGCAGTTCGCCGGCGCCGTGGCCGACCGCAAGGGCGACATCCTCGTCGCCCAGACGAAAATCGAAGAAGCACGCGCAGCCTACAAGCTCGCACTCGAAAAAACCGACGAAAAGAACCCGGCACGCCAGCTTATCCAGTTGAAGCTGGACGCGATCGGCGGCGCAGCCAAGGCTGCGGCATAACTGCAAACACTGCAGCGCAGAAAAACAGAAAAAAGGGGAATCCATGCATACTGCTGTAAAGCTCACTTGTGCCGGACTGGTTGCGTTGCTGACCGGATGTTCGTCGCTCAATCCGTTTGCCAGCAAGGCGGCGCCGCGTAACCCGCCGGCCGCGCTCGAGAACTTTCAGCAGACGATGGCAGTACGCACTGCATGGACAAGCAACATCGGCAGCGCAGGCACTTTCGTGTTTTCGCCGGCCGTGGCGGATGGCAGCGTCTACGTTGCCGCAGCGGACGGCGCAATGGCGCGCATCGAGGCCTCATCCGGCCGCACGTTGTGGCGCATCAACGCGGGCATGCCCCTGACGGCAGGTGTCGGCAGCGATGGCAATACCGTCGCGGTCGTCGGAGAAAAAGGCATGCTGCTTGCCTTCGACGCCCAGGGCAAGCTGCGCTGGAAAGTACAGGCTTCCAGCGAGATTCTTTCTGCGCCGGCGGTGGGGCAGGGCGTGATCGTCGTCCGAAGCGTCGACAACCGGATTGCCGCCTATGAAATCGAAAACGGCAACCGGCGCTGGGTTGCTCAGCGCCAGTCGCCGCCCCTCACACTGCGCACGGCGCCGGGTATCGTCATTTCCGGACCAACCGCTTATGTGGCGCTTCCCGGCGGACGTCTTTCGGCGCTGGCGCTGACCAACGGCGGTGCGCGTTGGGAAGCTGCCGTCGGCGACCCGCGCGGCACGACTGAACTCGAGCGCATTGCCGACTTGTCGGGTGCGCCCGTGATTGCCGGCAGCGATGTCTGCGCCGTTGCCTATCAGGGACGCGTGGCCTGCTTTGATGCAGTGAGCGGCGCGGCACGCTGGGGCAAGGAAGCGTCGAGCGAGGTCGGCGTCGCACTCGACGAGCGCTTCGTCTACGTTGCCGATGAACGCGGCGCCGTGACTGCGCTCTCCCGCGATTCCGGCAGCGGCGCATGGCGCAATCCGAAGCTTGCCTATCGCAGCCTGTCGACTCCTGTCGTCGCCGGACGCGCCGTCGCGGTAGGTGACGGCCAAGGTTATGTTCACTTTCTGTCGCGCGATGACGGCGCTTTCCTGGCCCGCGTCGGCACCGACGGCAGCCCCGTAACGGGTACGGCTTCCGTTGCCGCCGCGACGGCACTTTTCCAAACTCAAGCAGGTACAGTGGTTGCGCTGGCAACCGAGTAAGAATTCAATGAAGCCGGTAATCGCATTAGTAGGCCGACCCAATGTCGGCAAATCCACATTGTTCAACCGGCTCACCCGGTCGCGCGATGCTCTGGTCGCCGACCTTCCCGGTCTCACCCGCGACAGGCATTATGGCGAGGGCAGGGTCGGGGAACGTCCCTTCCTGGTGATCGATACCGGCGGTTTCGAGCCGGTCGCCAAGGATGGGATCATGCATGAAATGGCCAAGCAGACCAAGCAGGCGGTCGCGGAAGCCGACGTCGTGGTCTTCATCGTCGATGGGCGGCAAGGCCTGACGCCGCATGACAAGACCATCACCGATTTCCTGCGCAAGTCGGGACGGCAGGTCATGCTGGTCGTAAACAAGGCGGAAGGCATGAAATATACTTCCGTCACCGCGGATTTCTACGAACTTGGCCTGGGCGATCCGTATGTCATTTCAGCCGCACACGGCGATGGCGTGGTCGACCTGGTCAACGAGTCGCTTGACATCGCTTTTGCGCAGCGCGCGCCGGAGCCCGAGGCCGAAGCGTCTCCGACCCGCGGCATCAAGATCGCGATCGTCGGACGGCCGAACGTCGGCAAGTCCACACTGGTCAATACCCTGCTCGGCGAAGACCGCGTCATCGCGTTCGACATGCCGGGCACGACGCGCGACTCGATTGAAATTCCCTTCGAGCGCGAAGGCAAGCATTACACGCTGATCGACACGGCGGGCATACGCCGGCGCGGCAAGGTGTTCGAGGCGATCGAGAAGTTCTCGGTGGTCAAGACCCTGCAGTCAATCTCGGAAGCCAACGTGGTTCTTCTGCTGCTCGATGCGCAGCAGGATATTTCCGAGCAGGATGCCCATATTGCCGGCTTCGTGCTGGAGTCGGGCAGGGCCCTGGTAGTCGGCGTGAACAAGTGGGACGGCCTTGACAGCGACCGGCGCGACGAGATCAAGATCGACATGGAGCGCAAGCTCAGCTTCCTGTTCTTTGCCAAATTCCATTTTATTTCGGCGCTGAAGGGAAGCGGCATCGGTCCGCTGATGAAGTCGATTGATTCTGCGTACGCAGCGGCCATGGCCAAGCTGTCCACGCCGCGACTGACGCGTGCGCTGATCGAAGCGGTCGAGCATCAGCAACCGCGCCGCAAAGGCTCAATTCGGCCCAAGCTGCGCTACGCGCATCAAGGCGGCCAGAACCCGCCTATCGTCGTTATTCACGGCAATGCATTGGAAGCGATCGACGACAATTACAAGCGTTACCTGGAAAAACACTTCCGTGAAACTTTTTCACTAGTCGGGACTCCATTGCGTATCGAGCTGCGTTCTAGCAAAAATCCCTTTACAAAGGATCAAAAATAATCTTTCCAAGATGACTACACGCTTGGCAAGTTACGCAAAAATCGATAAAGTCTTAAAGCAATATTATCAGAGAGACACTTGAAATCCGTCCAGGTGTCTCCAACTCCACATCACAACAACACCATGGAGCTGTCATGAGCAATAAAGGGCAACTGTTACAAGACCCCTTCCTCAACGCCTTACGTAAAGAGCACGTTCCCGTTTCCATCTATCTCGTGAACGGCATCAAGCTTCAGGGGCATATCGAATCGTTCGACCAGTACGTCGTCCTGCTTCGCAATACCGTGACCCAAATGGTCTACAAGCATGCAATCTCGACCGTCGTACCGGCCCGTGCGGTAAACATCAATCTTGAATCTGATTCGGAATAAGAGATCGTTACCACCTCCACTCCACTCATGCGCGCTGCCCTAGTCGGCGTCGATTTCGGCAAGGGCGACTTTGCCGCTAGTCTGGAAGAGCTGTCACTGCTGTCCAAATCAGCCGGTGCCGACCCAGCCATCACGATCACAGCAAAACGCTCGAGTCCCGATGCCGCCCTGTTTGTCGGATCCGGCAAGGCGGATGAAATCGCGGCAATCGTGGCCGCAGAGCGCCTCGAAATCGTCATCTTCAACCACGCCTTGTCGCCTGCGCAGCAGCGCAATCTTGAACGTCACCTCAAGGTACGCGTCATCGATCGCACCAGTTTGATCCTCGATATTTTTGCCCAGCGTGCGCAAAGTCACGAGGGTAAGGTTCAGGTCGAACTTGCACAGCTCCAGCATCTGGCAACCCGCCTGATTCGCGGATGGACTCACCTTGAACGGCAAAAAGGCGGTATCGGCTTGCGCGGGCCGGGTGAAACCCAGCTCGAAACCGACCGCCGGCTTCTCGGTGATCGCGTCAAGGCACTGCGCATCAGGCTGGATAAACTGCATAAGCAGCGCGAGACCCAGCGCAGGGCCCGTGGCCGTAACAATACGTTTTCCGTGTCGCTGGTCGGCTATACGAACGCCGGCAAATCCACCCTGTTCAATGCATTGACCAAGGCGCAGGCTTATGCCGCCAACCAGTTGTTTGCCACGCTGGATACAACCTCCCGCCGCATCTATCTTGGCGAGGCCGGCAACGTAGTGATCTCCGACACCGTGGGATTCATCCGGGAGTTGCCTCACCAGCTGGTTGCTGCATTCAGAGCCACGCTGGAAGAAACCATTCATGCGGACCTGCTGCTGCATGTTGTCGATGCGGCAAGTCCGGTGCGCATGGAGCAGATCGAACAGGTCAATGATGTGCTGGCCGAAATCGGTGCCGATCACATTCCACAGATTCTCGTCTGGAACAAGATTGATGCAGCCGGGCTAGAGCCGGGTGTGGAACGTGATGAATATGATAAAATCCGCCGTGTTTCAATTAGCGCCCAGACCGGTGCCGGCCTTGATCTACTCCGTGAGGCTGTAGCCGAATTTGCAAAAGAGAACGCGGTGGCGCATCTTGATCCCCTGCCGGTCCGGGAACAACACAACGAATCGCGACCGGTGTCTTTTGCCCGAGGCATCCACGATACCTGAATTGCAAACCATTAACATAAGCCGGATGGCGAGAGAATGCCTATTCCTCTAATCAAAAAAATCGGCCTTAAATTTTCTCTGAATGACCCGAGATGGGGACGGGGGTCACAAGACAACAACGGCCAAAACCAAAACCAGGATGGAAAACGGCCCAATGACGGTCCTCCGGATCTCGATCAGCTATGGCGCGAGTTCAATCAGCGCCTCAATCGCCTGTTCGGAAACCGGGGCGGTGGTCGCGGCGACGGCAATTACAGCCCTGACATGAAAGGCGCAGGAATCGGCGTCGGCCTGATTGCGGTCATTGTCGCCTTTCTCTGGCTCGTCAGCGGCTTCTTCATCGTTCAGGAAGGCCAGACTGCCGTCGTTACGACGTTCGGAAAATACAGCCATACAACACCGGCGGGCTTCAACTGGCGCTGGCCTTATCCGATCCAGAGCCATGAAGTCGTCAATGTCTCGCAGGTGAGGACGGTGGAAGTCGGTTATCGCTCCAACGTCAGGAACAAGCAGCCGCGCGAGTCGCTGATGCTGACCGACGATGAGAACATCATCGACATCCAGTTCGCCGTGCAATACAAGCTCAAGAATGCTGCCGAGTGGATCTTCAACAACCGGGAGCAGGACGAGATGGTGCGCCAGGTGGCGGAAACATCGATCCGCGAGATCGTCGGACGCAGCAAGATGGATTTCGTTCTCTACGAAGGTCGCGAGAAGGTGGCTTTCGACGTCAGCCAGCTGATGCAGCAAATCACCGACCGTTACAAAGCCGGCGTGCAGATCACCAATGTCACCATGCAGGGCGTGCAGCCTCCCGAGCAGGTGCAGGCGGCGTTCGACGATGCCGTGAAGGCAGGCCAGGATCGCGAACGCCAGAAGAACGAAGGCCAGGCTTACGCGAACGATGTCATCCCCCGTGCACGCGGTGCTGCATCGCGTCTGTTGCAGGAAGCGGAGGCCTACCGTGCACGCGTGCTCGCCAACGCGGAAGGCGATGCCTCGCGCTTCAAGCAGGTGCTGGTTGAGTACCAGAAGGCACCGGCCGTCACACGCGACCGCATGTATATCGAAACCATGCAGCAAATCTTCTCCAATACCACCAAGGTGATGGTGGACAGCAAGAACGGCAGTAATCTGCTGTATCTGCCTCTGGATAAATTGATTTCCCAGGCAGCCAGCGAAACTGCGCCGGGCAAACCCGGTATCGGCGCTGCCCAGCAATCTTCCGGCAGTTCGCCGGCAGGGGAGCCCATGCCGGCCAATGAAGCGCAGCGGCAGCGGGACTCGCGTACCAGGGATAGCAGAGATTTGCGTGATCGGGAGACTCGATAATGAATCGCCTCGTTTCTTATTCGATTGCGGGCCTGATTCTGCTTTCGGTACTGATGTCGACCTTGTTCGTTGTGGATCAGCGGCAATATGCGATCGTGTTTGCTCTGGGTGAGGTGAAAAAGGTCATCAACGAACCCGGCCTGCATTTTAAGCTGCCTCCGCCATTCCAGAATGTCCTGTTTCTCGACAAACGCATCCTGACGCTTGACACACCCGAGGCGGACCGCTTCATCACGGCCGAGAAGAAAAACATTCTTGTCGATGCCTATGTAAAATGGCGGATTACCGACCCGCGACTTTACTTCGTCAGCTTTACCGGAGAAGAGCGTCGTGCGCAGGACCGGATGTCGCAGATCATCAAGGCGGCGTTGAACGAGGAAATCACCAAGCGCACCGTGCGTGAAGTCATTTCCGGGGAACGCGGCAAGGTCATGAGCGCCATCCAGAAAAAGGTCACGGAAGAGGCGAAGCAGATCGGTGTTGAAATCATCGATGTGCGTCTCAAGCGCGTTGACTACGTGGAGCAGATCAATAATTCGGTCTATGACCGGATGAAGGCCGAACGTGTCCGCGTCGCCAACGAACTGCGCTCGACCGGCGCCGCCGAATCCGAAAAAATTCGGGCCGATGCCGATCGTCAGCGCACGGTGATATTGGCAGAAGCCTATCGTGATGCGGAGGCGATCCGCGGCGAAGGCGATGCGAAGGCAACTCAGGTATATTCTCTGGCTTTTGGCCAGAATCCGGAGTTCTACAAGTTCTATCGCAGCCTTGAGGCCTACCGCGCCAGCTTCAAGAACCGCAGCGACATGATGGTGGTGGATTCCAACTCCGAATTCTTCAAGTATTTCAGGAATACGGGTGGCACAGGCGGTGCAAGCAGCGTCGCATCACCGGCGCCGGCACCGGCGAAAAAGTGAGTTAAGCGCGTTCTTCGGAATGCGCTTTCAAACACAACAAGAATAATGCCTGTTTCAGGCATTATTCTTTTCGCCTTTTTCGAACTTGAAAGGCAAATGTTGTGCTGCCATGAACAATCAGTGAGAAAATACGTATTTCCCTAACGCATTAACTATTGCATTAACTATTCATGGCGGTATTCACCGCTGTATGAACGTCGATCGCATATCCGTCCGGCCTCATCTTTTCATTTTCTTTCTTTAAGCAGTACCACGTCTGTCATGCCGAATTGGCTTCTCCCTGAAAACATTGCCGATGTCTTGCCTTCAGAAGCGCGCAAGATAGAAGAACTGCGCCGCAAGCTTCTCGACAGATTTCGTTCGTACGGTTACGAACTGGTCATGCCCCCCATGCTCGAGTATCTCGAGTCTCTGCTCACGGGAGCAGGGCAGGACATGGACCTGCGGATCTTCAAGCTGGTGGATCAACTGTCGGGACGCACGATGGGTGTACGCGCCGACATGACGACGCAAGTCGCACGGATCGATGCCCACCTGCTGAACCGGCGTTCGGTCACCAGGCTCTGCTATGCGGGAAGCGTGCTTCATACCAGGCCGTCGGGCTTGCATGCCACGCGGGAACCCTTGCAGATCGGTGCGGAAATCTATGGCCATGCCGGACTCGAGGCCGATGCAGAGATCCAGGAACTGGTCCTGGCATCGCTGAAGCTCGCCGGCATTACCAAGGTGCGGCTCGACCTATGCCACGTCGGCGTCCTGCGTGCCATCATCGCAGAGGATGAACTTGCGCGGAAATGCGATGCGGAACTGTTCGGGCTGCTGCAAGCCAAGGATGTTCCGGGCCTGCAAAAGCTGACGGCCGGCTTCCAACCGGTGACTCGCGAAGCGCTGCTTGCCTTGCCCTCACTATACGGCGATGCCTCGATCATTGCGCAGGCGCGCGAAGTCCTGCCGAAGATGCCGGGCGTCACGCGTGCGCTGGACGAACTCGATCTGCTCATCCGCCAGGTAGGCAATGCCGATGTGACCGTGGATCTGGCCGACTTGCGCGGCTACCATTATCACAGCGGCGTCATGTTCGCCGCCTATGTCCCCGGTCTGCCCAATGCAGTTGCGCGCGGCGGACGCTACGATCATGTCGGCGAGGCATTCGGCCGCGCGCGGCCGGCAACCGGTTTCTCCCTGGATCTCAGGGAGCTGGCACGCCTGCTGCCGGTGGCGGAGCGCAAGAGCGCCATCAGGGCGCCGTGGGGTACCGAGCCGGCGTTGCGACAGAAAATCAATGAATTGCGTGAAGCCGGGGAAGTCGTCATTCAGGCGCTGCCCGGACACGAAAACGAGCAGGACGAATTCGATTGCGATCGTGCAGTCGTATTCGACAATGGAAACTGGATTCTTCAATCACTAGGTTAATAGCATGGCAAAGAATGTCGTTGTCATCGGCACCCAATGGGGCGATGAAGGTAAGGGTAAGATCGTCGATTGGCTGACCGATCACGCACAAGGCGTTGTGCGCTTTCAGGGTGGACACAATGCCGGCCATACGCTGGTCATCGGCGGCCAGAAAACCGCCTTGCAGCTGATTCCGTCTGGTATCATGCGTCCCGGGGTTGCCTGCTATATCGGCAACGGCGTCGTGCTGTCGGTGCCTGATCTTCTGCGCGAGATCGACAAGCTGCAGGCCAATGGCGTCGAAGTGGCGTCGCGGCTCAAGGTCTCCGAGG
Organism: Noviherbaspirillum malthae; assembly: GCF_015352985.1. GTDB lineage: Bacteria > Pseudomonadota > Gammaproteobacteria > Burkholderiales > Burkholderiaceae_D > Noviherbaspirillum > Noviherbaspirillum malthae. The sequence goes on from NZ_JACYXF010000008.1 coordinate 38,763, forward strand.
CGTGCCCGCTGATTCTGCCGTACCACACGGCCCTGGATGCAGCGCGCGAAGCCGCGCGTGGCGCCGCCAAGATCGGCACCACCGGCAAGGGCATCGGTCCCACCTATGAAGACAAGGTGGCACGCCGCGCGATCCGTGTCGCGGATCTGCTCAATGAAGGCCGCTTTGCCGAAAAGCTGAAGGAAAACCTGGACTACCACAACTTCGTCCTGGCGAATTACCTGAAGGCCGACACCATCGATTATCAGAAGACCCTCGACGACGCGCTGGCTACCGTGCCGCGCATCGCCCCGATGGTCGCCGACGTCTCCAGCGCCCTGTATGCGGCGCACAAGGCGGGCGGCAACCTGCTGTTTGAAGGCGCCCAGGGCAGCCTGCTTGACGTCGACCACGGCACGTATCCCTTCGTTACCTCAAGCAACTGCGTGGCCGGCAATGCGGCTGCAGGCTCGGGCGTCGGCCCCAATATGCTGCATTACATCATGGGAATCACGAAGGCCTATACCACGCGTGTCGGCTCCGGTCCTTTCCCGTCCGAGCTGCCGACCGATCAGGGCATCGGCAAGCATCTCGCCAGCGTCGGCCATGAATTCGGTACGGTGACCGGTCGTGCCCGCCGCTGCGGCTGGTTCGATGCCGCGCTGCTGCGCCGCTCCGTCCAGATCAACGGCGTGTCGGGCATGTGCCTCACCAAGCTCGATGTGCTCGATGGCCTGGAGTCGCTCAAGCTTTGCACCGGATATATGCTTGACGGCAAGAAGGTCGACATTTTCCCGGTCGGCGCCGAGGATGCATCGCGCTGCGAACCGATCTACGAAGAAATGCCCGGATGGAGCGAGTCGACAGTCGGTGCGAAAACGCTGGAAGCTCTGCCCGCAACGGCACGTGCCTACATCAAGCGCATTGAAGAGCTGGTCGGTGTGCCTGTCGACATGATTTCCACGGGTCCGGACCGCGAAGAAACAATTGTCCTTCGTCATCCGTTTGCATGAACCTGGATAGCGAGAAAGAAGACGTTATGTCGAGCGAAAAGGATCTTTGGGTTTCCTGGGAAGACTATAACCGCGGCGTTGTCGAGTTGGCGCGCATGGTATATGAGTCAGGGTGGCAATTCGATCAGGTGCTGTGCCTGGCCCGCGGCGGCCTGCGCCCTGGTGATGTGTTTTCACGTATCTTCGATGTGCCGCTGGCCATTCTGTCGACGAGTTCTTACCGCGAAGAGGCAGGAAAGGTCCAGGGCAACCTGGATATAGCGAAGCACATCACGATGACAAGGGGAAGCCTGTCGGGCAAAGTGCTCCTGCTGGACGATCTGGTCGATTCCGGCGTGACCCTGGAGCGCGTGCAGCACCACCTGCGGGAAAATTTCCCGGCCGTCAGCGAAGTCAGGTCGGCGGTTATCTGGTGCAAGGCCTGCTCCTCGGTGCGGCCGGATTACTACCTGCAGTATTTGCCGAATAATCCCTGGATTCACCAGCCCTTTGAAGAGTACGACAGCTTGCGGCCCCACCAGCTGGCTGCGTGGCTGAAAAAGGGCGAGACCGCCTGACAGGCCGGAGCGAACTTGGTACCTGATTCACACTCAAAAACGCAATCGCAGAGTGTAACAGGGCAGGAAATCACCTAGCAGGAAGCCAAAGCCCGTTGCAATGCCAACGGGCTTTTGTTTTCAACTTTGCTTTTCGGTTCTGCGTTCGAACGCTTGGTAACGAGTAGATGAATGCAGGCGAAGCCTGGCTGTGAAGCAGACAGTGAAAGGGCAGATGAATTGAACGGGATGAAGCGGCAGCGAATGTGCCTTGGAAGGGTTGAAAAGAAAAAGGCCCGCGAATGCGAGCCTTTTTCAACAACCTGGTGCCCAGAAGAGGACTCGAACCTCCACAGTGTTGCCACCGCTAGGACCTGAACCTAGTGCGTCTACCAATTCCGCCATCTGGGCTGCGAAAGACCGAAAGTATAGCTGAAAAATGGAATATGTCAATTCGACGATCAAAACTCCCGATTGGCGATTTCAAAGAAGCCCGAGTGCGTTAGGTAAATACCTGATGACTCCGTTACACTTACTCTCTAAATAATCTAACAATGAACTGAAGTACCCATTTGAGCCAATTTTCCTACACCATTCCCAGCCGGGAGGAGATTCTCGGCATATTGCGCACGGCATCGAGCCCGCAGGACCTGCAAACCCTTGCGGCGGCGCTCAACGTCAAGCCCGAAGAGATCGAAGGGCTGACGCGGCGCCTGAATGCCATGGAACGTGACGGGCAGATCAAGCCCAACCGCAACGGACACTACCAGCTTGCGCATCAACCCAACTTCATCGAGGGGCGCGTTCTCGGTCACCGGGAAGGCTATGGCTTCCTCGCACCCGACGACGGCAGCGACGATATCTTCCTGCCCGAGAAGGAAATGCAGAAGGTATTGCATGGCGACCGCGTGCAGATCCGTATCGTCGGCACCGACCGGCGCGGACGTCCGGAGGGCACGATCGTTGAAGTGATCGAGAGGGCCAACACCCACGTCATCGGCCGCCTCCTCAATGAGAACGGTGTCTGGGTGGTCGCGCCGGAAGACAAGCGCATCGGCCAGGATATTTTGCTGCATGGCACGCCGGGTCAGGCGAAGACCGGGCAGGTGGTCAGCGTGGAGCTGGTCGAGCAGCCTTCCCGCTATACCCAGCCGGTCGGCAGGATAGTCGAAGTCCTCGGCGATATCGACGACCCCGGCATGGAGATCGAGATCGCGGTACGCAAGTATGGCGTGCCGCATGAATTCTCGGAAGCGGCGAAGAAACTAGCGGCGAAATTGCCCAATGAAGTACGCGCCGCCGATCTCGGCGATCGCGTGGACCTGCGCGACGTGCCCTTGGTCACGATAGACGGCGAGGATGCGCGCGATTTCGACGACGCGGTGTATTGCGAGCCGATCAAGATCGGCCGCAGCAAGGGCTTCCGCCTGCTGGTGGCGATCGCTGACGTCAGCCATTACGTCAAGCCGAACGACGCGCTCGACAAGGATGCGCTGGAGCGCAGCACCTCGGTCTATTTCCCGCGCCGCGTGATTCCCATGCTGCCGGAGAAGCTGTCGAACGGGCTCTGCTCCCTTAATCCCGCAGTGGACCGATTGACGCTGGTCTGCGATGCGGTAATTACCGCCAAGGGCGACATCAAGGCATATCAGTTTTATCCGGCGGTCATCCATTCGGCGGCACGCCTGACCTATACCGAAGTCGCCGCCGTGCTGGCCAATACCCGGGGACCAGAGGCGGCGAAGCGGCAAGAACTGGTGCCGCATCTGCTCAATCTTTATGAAGTGTTCCAGGCCTTGCTGCAGGCCCGGCAAGCGAGGGGGGCGATCGATTTCGAGACTACCGAAACCTACATCGTCTGCAATGCGGCCGGCAAGATCGAGAAGATCATTCCACGCACCCGCAATGACGCACATCGCGTGATCGAGGAATGCATGCTCGCGGCCAATGTGTGCGCAGCCGACCTGCTGGCGCGTCACAAGCATCCCGGCGTCTATCGCGTGCATGCCGGTCCGTCGAAGGAAAAGCTGAACCAGGTCCGTACCTTCCTCAAGCAGATGGGGCTGCATCTCGGCGGCGGCGACACGCCGGCTGCATCGGACTATGCGGAACTCATCCCCAAGATCAAGCTGCGCCCCGATGCCGTGCTGCTGCAGACCATGCTGCTGCGCTCGATGCAGCAGGCGGTCTACAGTCCGGACAATATCGGACACTTCGGCCTGGCGTATGAAGCCTATGCGCACTTCACCAGCCCGATCCGGCGTTATCCCGACTTGCTGACCCACCGCGCGATCAAGGCCATCCTGCAAGGGAAGCGCTACGAACCCAAGGGCATCGAAACCAGCGAGCTCAACACCATGCTGTCGCCTGCGGCACGCAGAATGGCAGCCGAGGACAGGGCCAACGGCAAGAAAAAGAAGGAAGGCGATCTGGCCGTCTGGGAGGCACTGGGCATTCACTGTTCAGCGAATGAGCGCCGCGCCGATGAGGCGTCGAGGGATGTCGAGGCATGGCTGAAATGCTATTTCGTGCGCGACAAGCTGGGCGAGGAATTTACCGGCACGATTTCGGGCGTCACGCCTTTCGGCATCTTCGTGCAGCTCGATGCCTTGTTCATCGAAGGCCTGGTGCACGTCACCGAACTGGGCGCAGACTACTTCCAGTATGACGAGGTACGTCACGAGTTGCGGGGAGAGCGTACCGGCATCCGCTATCAGCTGACAGACCGCGTTACCGTGCAGGTCAGCAGGGTGGACCTCGATGCAAGGAAGATCGATCTGCGTCTCGTAAACGAACCGGATATCCGCACCACGCTGAAGAACGAGGCGCGCCGGGCCGAGCAGGAACACGGCAAGGAAAGAACGCCGAAGAATGCCGCGAAATCCAAGCCGGCAGCGAAAAAGACGAAACCGGCCGGCACAGCCAAAGGGAAAACCTCAAAGACGGCGAGTGCCGGCAAGACCGCACGTTCAAGCAGGACAGCTGCAAAAACGGGCAAGAAGAAAAGATAAAGATGAAAAGCAAGATGATTTTCGGCTTTCACGCCGTCACCTCGAGGCTGCGTCACGACGCTTCGTCGATCGAAGAAATTTATGTGGATGCCAGCCGCCATGACCGGCGCATGCAGGATCTGCTGCGGGCAGCCGAAGATGCCAAGGTCAGAATCATTCAGGCGGATGACCAGCGTCTCGACGGCATGGTCGGCACGCGGCGCCATCAGGGCGTGGTGGCGAAGGCGGGTGAACTGTCGCTGGCCCGCAATCTCGATGAACTGCTGGATGCCATCGAAGGGCCGCCGCTGCTGCTGATTCTCGACGGCATCACCGATCCTCACAACCTCGGGGCCTGCCTGCGCGTCGCTGACGGCGCAGGCGCACACGCAGTCATTGCACCCAAGGACCGCGCGGTGGGCCTGAATGCCACTGCCGCCAAGGTAGCCAGCGGCGCCGCCGATACCGTGCCCTATATCACGGTGACCAATCTCGCCCGGACGCTGCGCGAGCTGAAAGAGCGTGAGATCTGGGTCATCGGCACGACGGACGATGCGGAAAAAGGCTTGTATGAAGCGGACTTCGTCGCGCCGACCGCGCTGGTCATGGGTTCGGAAGGCGAGGGAATGCGGCGGCTGACGCGCGAGAACTGCGACATCCTGGTCAGCATTCCCATGCAGGGCGCAGTGGAAAGCCTGAACGTATCCGTCGCCTCCGGCGTTTGCTTGTATGAGGCAAGGCGCCAGCGTCTGATGAAGGGCTGATATCAATTCCAAGCCATGGCATGGCTTGGAATTGATACAAGGCGCTATTTTCCGCTGCCGGCGGTTATTGCACATGTGCCTTCCGCCGCCGGCAGCATGAAAACTTCATTCCGAGCCATTTCGATTTCTTTCGCTTCATGTTCAACCGCCTTCGCGAAGACATTGCCAGCATCATTGAACGCGATCCCGCCGCGCGCACTTCCTGGGAGGTGCTGACCTGCTATCCCGGCTTGCATGCGATCGCCATGCATCGCTGGGCCAGCTGGTGCTGGCGGCATGACATGAAATGGCTCGGGCGTTTCATCTCCCATCTGGCGCGGTGGTTCACCGCAATTGAAATCCATCCGGGCGCAACCATGGGGCGGCGGGTTTTCATCGACCATGGTTTCGGCGTGGTCATCGGGGAAACCGCAGTAGTCGGCGACGACTGCACCATCTACCAGGGTGTTACTCTGGGCGGCACCTCGCTCAGCAAGGGTGCGAAGCGTCATCCGACGCTAGGCAGAGGCGTCATCATCGGTGCCGGCGCCAAAGTGCTGGGCGGCTTCACCGTCGGCGACGGCGCCAAGGTCGGTTCCAACGCCGTTGTGGTCAAGGAAGTGCCCGAGGGTGCGACTGCGGTCGGCAATCCGGCGCATATCGTGCAAAAGGATGCAGGCAAGCAGAGGGAAGAGGCGACCGCACGCGTGTTTGCTGCCTATGGCGTCACCTTGAGCAGCGGCGAGGATCCGCTCGCGACCGCGCTGCACAGGCTGATCGATCACGCTGCCTCCCAGGATCAGCAGATGCAGACGCTGATTGCGGCGCTGAAGCAGGCCGGCGTGGATTGCGGACAGGTGCCGGAGGCCGGCCGCATCGATCCTGCCCAATTGAATAAATTAGTTGAATGAAGGCGAAGCCGTGAGTGACAACATCGAAAACATGCAGCCGCAGCGGGATGGCGGAGAACTGCTCGATCCCTACGAAATACGCGTGCTCTCGGTGCTTGCCGAGAAGGAAGCGCTGACGCCGGACAATTATCCACTGTCCTTGAATGCGTTGACGAACGGCTGCAATCAATTGTCGAGCCGCGATCCGGTCATGTCGATTTCCGAAGACACCGTGATGGATGTGCTGCAGCGATTGATGCAGAAAAAGCTGGTTTCCGAAGTCCGGCAGGCCGGCGGGCGCGTCGCCAAGTACGAGCATCGCATGCGCATGAAATGGTCCCTTGAGCAGGACAAGCTGGCGGTGCTGACCATCCTGATGTTGCGCGGCGTGCAGACGGCGGGAGAGATCCGCGTGCGTACCGGTCGCCTGCATGAATTTGCCAGCGTTCCCGACGTGGAAACGGCATTGCAGTTCCTGATCGACAAATATCCGCCGGTAGTGGCCAAGCTTGCCCGCGCGCCGGGCACCAAGGAAGGGCGTTACGCGCACCTGCTCTCGGGAGAGGAAGTGCTGGCCCGCCACGAGTCGGCAGCCAGTTTCTCGGCCCAAGTGGAAACGCCGAGGCAGGACAGGATCTCGCAGCTGGAGAATGAGGTCGCGCAGCTGCGCAGCCAGGTGGAAAGCCTGACTGCGCAATTCCAGGAATTCCGGAAGCAGTTCGATTAGGCGAGAGCGCGTCAGTGCATCGCATGGTGCACGTGTGACTTTCGTACAGGCTTGAGCGTGGACGGGCGAGTATCCATCCACGTTGCAATCCGCATGAATCAGAACAGATCGGGCAGCACGCTGCTCGTCATGAACTGGCCTGCAATCCCTCCAGGCCGAAGCATTCGATCGTTCCGTCTTCCGCGATTGCCAGCCATCCTCCGCGCGGCGTTCCGGCATCGCAGTCCCAATCGGGCAGAACGTATCTTGTCCTCGCAATGCCATTCACATCGTGTTCATGCACTGCAGGGCGGTGCGTGTGGCCATGGATCATCACCCTCGCATCGGTGCCGGCGAAGACTGCATCAATGGCACCGGGATTGACATCCATGATCTCGTAGGATTTGCCTTGCTGGGCATCCTTGCTGCCGGCGCGCATGCCGTCGATGACAGCCTTGCGCTGCGCAAGCGGCATGGCCAGGAATTGGCGCTGCCACTGCTCTTGCCGCACCATTGCGCGAAACTGCATGTAACCCTGGTCGTCCGTGCACTGCGCATCGCCATGCAGCAGCACCAGCGAATGTCCAGCAATGTTCGTCAGATAGGGCTCCTGAAGGAGTCGGGTGCCGGTCGCATCGGCAAAGCCTTGCCCTACCAGGAAATCGCGGTTTCCCGCTATCCAGAAGAGCTGGACGCCGGCATCGCTGACCGTGCGCAGCGCGCCGGCGATCTCATGCAGGTAAGGCGTCTCGAGATCGTCGTCGCCGGCCCAGTATTCGAACAGGTCACCGAGCAGAAACAGCTGTCTGGCACACGGCGCTGCCTGGCGCAGGAACTGTAAGAAAGCCTCTGTCGTACGCGGCAGCCCGGGCTGCAAATGTATGTCAGAAACAAAAAGCGCAACCGGTGCCGATTGCGCTTTTGCTGATGAAGTCATCATGATTGCTTCAGGTCAGTGCCGGAAATTTCCGACGTGTCTCTTAGACTTCTTCCGCCTTTTCGATCACGACGTCTTCCACGGGCACGTCGGCGAACATGCCGGTGCGGGTCGTCTTGACCGCCTTGATCTTGTCGACCACGTCGGTGCCTTCCACGACCTTGCCGAAGACGCAGTAGCCCCAGCCGTCCTGGCCCGGATAGTCGAGGAAGCTGTTGTTCTTCACATTGATGAAGAATTGCGCGGAAGCCGAATGCGGGGCGGAGGTGCGTGCCATGGCGAGCGTATAGGGCTCGTTCTTCAGGCCGTTCTTTGCTTCGTTCTCGATCGGCTCATTGGTCGGCTTCTGCTTCATGCCCGGTTCGAAGCCGCCGCCCTGGATCATGAAACCGTCGATGACGCGATGGAAGACCGTGCCGTTGTAATGACCGGAACGCACATAGGCGAGGAAGTTCTCAACGGTCTTCGGTGCCTTCGCAGCGTCGAGTTCGATCTTGATCTTGCCGTGATTGGTGGTGAGAAGGACAGCCATGATATTCCTTTATGAAGTGGTTTATTTGACGATGGATGCAGATTCGATGACAACCGCCTTGGCCGGAACGTTCGCATGCATGCCGTTGCTGGTGACGTCGACCGTCTTGATCTTGTCGACGACTTCCGTGCCCTTGACGACCTTGCCGAAGACGGCATAACCCCAGCCGTCGCGGCTCGGATAGTCGAGGAAGGCGTTGTTGTTGACGTTGATGAAGAACTGTGCGGTGGCCGAATGCGGATCCGAGGTACGCGCCATGGCGAGGGTGTAAGGCTCGTTCTTCAGGCCGTTCTTTGCTTCGTTTTCGACGGGCGCCTTGGTGGGCTTCTGCGACATCGACTTGTCGAAACCGCCGCCCTGGATCATGAAGCCGTCGATGACGCGATGGAAGATCGTTCCGTTGTAATGGCCGCTTTTCACATAGTCAAGAAAGTTGGCGACGGATTTGGGAGCTTTCTCGGGATAGAGTTCCACCACGATGCTGCCCATGCTGGTTTTCAGCGCAACCTGCGGATTGTCGGCCGCGAGGGCAGCATGCGATGCGCCGGCGATGGACAGGGCGGCAAGCAATCGGATGAAAGTTCGGCGTGACGAAGACATTGCTGGTTTCCTTCTCTTTTCTCTTTACAGGAAAATTCCGATTGTGTATCTTCCATGACCCTTGCCGGCCGGGAGGCACGCGGAGCGGCAGGGCATCAATGTTATACTGCGGCGAAACTGTGCATTTTATCAAAATAAGCATCGAAGAAGGGTTTCGGCAGCGCTGTTGCATGTTGTCATTTGCGCCAGAGCGCGACGACATGCGCAGGCGAGCCAGTCGCCACACCAGCCACTCTGCAGCCGAAACGGAAAACCGCTCATGACCGCACTCAAGATCTACAACACGCTCGCACGCGACAAGCAGACCTTCGTCCCGATGCAGGACGGCAAGGTGCGCATGTACGTTTGCGGCATGACCGTCTACGATTACTGCCATCTCGGACATGCGCGGGTCATGGTCGTGTTCGACATGGTGCAGCGCTGGCTGCGTGCATCGGGTTATGCAGTCACCTATGTGCGCAACATCACCGACATCGATGACAAGATCATCAAGCGCGCAGTCGAAAACAAGGAAACCATTTCACAGCTGACGTCGCGCTTCATCCAGGCAATGGATGAAGACGCAGCGGCGCTCGGCGTCCAGAAGCCGGATCATGAACCTCGTGCGACCGCTTACGTCCCGCAGATGCTCGGCCTGATCGACAAGCTGGAAGCGCGCGGCCTTGCCTACAAGGCATCGGACGGCGACGTCAATTATTCGGTGCGCGATTTCGCCGGCTACGGAAAACTCTCCGGCAAGTCGCTCGACGATCTGCGGGCGGGCGAGCGCGTCGAGCTCAACACCGGCAAGCGCGATCCGCTCGACTTCGTGCTCTGGAAAGCCTCGAAGGAAACCGAGCCCGAGGAAGTGAAATGGGATTCGAAATGGGGCAAGGGCAGGCCGGGCTGGCATATCGAATGCTCCGCCATGAGCAACGAGCTTCTGGGCGAGCAGTTCGACATTCACGGCGGCGGCGAAGACCTGCAGTTTCCTCATCATGAAAACGAGATCGCCCAGTCCGAAGGCGCGCACCAGCATGCCTTCGTCAATTACTGGATGCATAACGGCTTCATCCGCGTCGACAATGAAAAGATGTCGAAATCGCTCGGCAACTTCTTCACCATCAGGGATGTGCTGAAGAAGTATGACGCCGAAGTCGTGCGCTTCTTCATCCTGCGTGCCCATTACCGCAGTCCGCTCAACTATTCCGATGCGCATCTCGACGATGCAAGGCATGCCCTGACGAGGCTATACACAGCCCTCAAGGACGTGCCGGGCGACGGATTGCCGCTCGACCGCGACGAGGCGCATGCCAAGCGCTTCGCCGAAGCGATGAACGACGACTTCAATACGCCGATCGCAATTTCCGTGCTGTTCGATCTTGCCAACGAAGTCAACAAGACGCATTCCGCGGCGCTGGCGCGCCAGCTCAAGGCGCTGGCCGGCATCGTGGCCCTGCTGCAGCGTTCGCCGCAGGAGTTCCTGCAGGCGGCACCGGCATCCGGCGGCGAGGATGCACTCTCCGAAGATCAGATTGCGGAGCAGATCGCAGCGCGCGCAGCCGCAAAGAAAGCGAAGAATTTTGCCGATGCAGACCGTATACGCGCCGAGCTGCTGGCAGCTGGCATCGTTCTCGAGGACAAACCCGGCGGCATCACCGAGTGGCGAAGGGCTTGAGCAGCATGGCAACATCTTTGCAGGCGGCAGGCCGCGGCGTGCCCGTCTACTGGCATGATGCCAAGGAAGAGCTGATGAAGCGCGACCGCATCATGCGCAAGCTCATTCCCCAGTTCGGCGACATGCATCTGATCGGCCGCAGCGAGGCGTTCAATACGCTCGCGCGGTCCATCGTCAGCCAGCAGATTTCGGTCAAGGCGGCCGAAGCGGTATGGCAGCGCTTCCTGGAAGAATGTCCGAAATGCACGCCGGCCCAAGTCATCAAGGCAGGGCCGGAAAAGCTGGCCGCCTGCGGATTGTCCAAGCGCAAGGCGGAATACGTGCTCGATCTCGCCGAGCATTTCAAGGCCAAACGCGTCCATGCGGACAAGTGGTCCGACATGGAGGACGAGGAAGTCATCTCGGAACTGATACAGATCCGAGGAATCGGACGCTGGACAGCGGAGATGTTTTTGATATTTAATTTGCTCCGGCCCAATATTTTGCCGCTGGATGATGCAGGCTTGCTGAAAGGAATCAGCATCAACTATTTCTCCGGCGAGCCGGTGACCCGCAGCGACGTGCGCGAAGTGGCCGCCAATTGGGAGCCGTGGCGCACCGTGGCGACCTGGTACCTGTGGCGCAGCCTGGACGCCGCGCCGGTCGTCTACTAGTCCCTACGGCCAATAACGGAATTTGCCGCGATCTGGCATGGCGGCATGACATATTCACCTCGTGTTGATATAAGGAGGCACGATGAGCAAAACAACGTTTCTTGGATTTGAGCAGCCCATTGCCGAACTCGAAGGAAAAATCGAAGAACTGCGTTTCGTGCAGGACGACTCGGCCGTGGACATTTCGGAAGAGATCGACCGCCTGTCCAAGAAAAGCCAGCAGCTCACCAAGGACATCTATGCCAAGCTGACGCCCTGGCAGGTATCGCAGATCGCGCGTCATCCGCAGCGTCCCTATACGATGGATTACGTGAAGGAGATCTTCACCGATTTCCACGAACTCCATGGCGACCGCAGCTATGCGGACGACCTCTCCATCGTCGGCGGACTTGCCCGCTTCAACGGCCAGGCCTGCATGGTGATCGGTCATCAGAAGGGGCGCGACACCAAGGAACGCGCGATGCGCAATTTCGGCATGCCCAAGCCGGAAGGCTACCGCAAGGCGATGCGCCTGATGAAGCTGGCCGAAAAATTCAATCTGCCCATCTTCACCTTCGTCGATACGCCGGGCGCGTTTCCCGGCATCGATGCGGAAGAGCGCGGACAATCCGAAGCGATCGGCCATAACCTGTATGTGATGGCCGAACTGAAGGTGCCTCTGATCGCCACCATCATCGGTGAAGGCGGCTCGGGCGGCGCACTTGCCATTGCAGTAGGTGACGCCGTGCTGATGCTGCAGTATGCAACTTATTCGGTCATCTCCCCGGAAGGCTGCGCATCGATCCTGTGGAAGACTTCCGAACGCGCCGCCGATGCAGCGGATGCCCTCGGCCTGACTGCTCATCGCCTCAAGGCGATGAACCTGATCGACAAGATCGTCAATGAACCCCTGGGTGGCGCACACCGCGATCCGAAGCAGATGGCGGTGATGCTCAAGCGTGCGCTGGCCGATTCCCTGCGCCAGTTCCAGGGCATGAAGACGAAGGACCTGCTGGCCGCGCGCCATGAAAAGCTCATGAGCTATGGCCGCTTCAAGGAAATCTCTTCGCCTGAATAACCGTGCCAGACAAGCAGTCCGCGTCGCCTGAAGCCGGTCTCAACGCGGAATTCGAACGCGCGCTCGGAGCGATCCGGGCGCGCGTTTCCGCATGGGCTTCGGAAGAAAGCGGCAATGCGCCGGCGATGTCTGTTGCTATTGCCTACAGCGGCGGTTTGGACTCCGCGGTGCTACTGCATCTTGCGCACGCATATGCCGCAAGCCGCGGCCTGCAACTGCATGCCTTTCATGTTCACCATGGACTGAGTCCGAACGCTGATGAGTGGCTCCGGCATTGCGATCAGCAATGCACTCGGCTTGGTGTCCCGTTTGAAGCCCGCCGTGTTACGCTGGACGGCATGCGCGGGCAGGGTGTCGAACAGGCCGCGCGGACAGCGCGTTATGCGGCGCTCGGCGAGCTTTGCCAGTTCCACTCCATACCGCTTCTGCTCACGGCGCACCACCTCGACGACCAGGCGGAAACCGTGCTGCTCCAGCTGTTCAGGGGATCCGGCGTCGCCGGCTTGTCCGGAATGGAGGAGGCAAACAGGGCGCCTGGACTGCTCGGCAATGCGCGCCTCGTCGTGGGCCGTCCCCTGCTCGGCATGACACGCGCAGCTCTTGAAGAGTTCGCTGCAGCGCACGCCGTCAGTCATGTCGACGACGAATCGAATGCGGATCCTCGTTATGCGCGCAATGCGCTGAGGCACCGTGTGATGCCGACAGTGGCAAAGCATTTCAGCGGTTACCAGGAACGCATTGCGCGGTCCGCGTCTCACGCCCGCGCGGCGCAGCGCATCCTCGACGAGGTTGCCGTGCAAGATCTGGAACACTGCCGTGATGGTGAATCCTTGCGCTTGTCCTCCCTGCGAAGCTTGAGCGAGGACCGGTGCAACAACCTGCTGCGCTACTGGTTCGCATCACAGGGCCTGCGCATGCCTGCGTCTGCCTGGCTCGATGAAATGCGCATCCAGCTGTTCAATGCCAAGGATGACGCCCGCATCCGGGTCACGCATGCGGATGGCGAAATCCATCGCCATCGCGACCGCATCGTTCTCACGCGCCGTTTCGACGACCGCGATCTGCAAATGCCCGCCATCGATTTCCGCTGGAACGGGGAAGATCATCACAGGTTCGACCGCTTTCACGGCACGCTGCACTTCGAGCGAACACACCGCGGACTTGATCCGGCATGGCTGCGCCAACAGGCGCTGCAGTTGCGCTTTCGCCGCGCGGGCGACAAGCTCAAGCTGGCCGGCAACCGCCCGACACGCTCGCTCAAGCAGCACTACCAGGCGCTCGGCATACCGCATTGGGAGCGTGAGAGACTGCCTATCGTGACTGTAGAAGACCGCATGCTGTACGTCGCCGGCATCGGCATGCACTGGCAAGGGCCGCATAGCGAATCTGGCGACGGTATTGCGCTGCGCTGGGTGCCTGACCAGGTTTAAGCGTCACGCACATCACTTCGACCGGATTTTCAATGGTTTTTTCATTTCATTAACGTTATTTCTACGGCGCGGTCTTGCCTTTGAAGCGAGCAGAGGGTAAAGTAAAGGGTTGATTTTTATCAAAAATTTCTTTTTCTTCGTTCAGCGTATCTCTCCCACCTTATGGCTTTAATCGTCCACAAATATGGCGGCACTTCCATGGGCTCGACCGAGCGCATCAAGAATGTCGCCAAGCGCGTCGCCAAATGGCACGACGCAGGTCATCAAATCGTTGTGGTGCCGTCAGCAATGTCCGGCGAAACCAACCGTCTGATCGGGCTTGCGAAGGAAATCATGCCGCAGCCGGATCCGCGCGAGCTCGACATGCTGGCTTCCACCGGCGAGCAGGTTTCGGTGGCATTGCTGTCCATGGCGCTGCAGACCATCGGCAAGCAGGCCGTCTCCTATGCCGGCTGGCAGGTTCCCGTCAAGACCGATTCCGCATTCACCAAGGCCCGCATCCAGTCCATCGATGACCAGCGCGTGCGTAAGGATCTCGGCGAAGGAAAGATCGTCATCATCACCGGCTTCCAGGGCGTGGATAACGGCGGCAATATCACGACCCTCGGCCGCGGCGGTTCCGATACCTCCGCAGTGGCGGTTGCAGCCGCGCTGAAGGCTCAGGAATGCCTGATCTATACCGACGTCGACGGCGTCTACACCACCGATCCGCGCGTCGTTTCCGAAGCGCGCCGTCTCAAGACCGTGACTTTCGAAGAGATGCTCGAGCTGGCCTCGCTCGGCTCGAAGGTGCTGCAGATCCGCTCGGTGGAGTTTGCCGGCAACTACAAGGTCCCGACGCGCGTGCTGTCGTCGCTGACCGATCCGCTCATGCCGCTGGAAGAGGAAGCCAATTCCGGCACCCTGATTTCGTTTGAGGAAGATACACACATGGAACAAGCCGTTATTTCCGGTATCGCGTTCAACCGCGATGAAGCAAAGATCACCGTGCTGGGCGTGCCGGACAAGCCGGGCATTGCCTACCAGATCCTCGGCCCGGTGGCGGACGCCAATGTCGAAGTCGACATGATCATCCAGAACCAGTCGGTCGAAGGCAAGACGGACTTCACGTTCACCGTGGCGCGCGGCGAATACGCGAAGGCGATGGACGTGCTCAACAAGAGCGTGCGCGAGCACATCGGCGCAGGCAACATCGTCGGCGATACCAAAGTGTCCAAGGTCTCCGTGGTCGGCGTCGGCATGCGCAGCCATGTCGGCATTGCTTCGCAGATGTTCCGCACCCTGTCGGAAGAGGGCATCAACATCCAGATGATCTCGACATCGGAAATCAAGATTTCCGTTTTGATCGACGAGAAGTACATGGAACTGGCCGTGCGCGCACTGCACAAGGCGTTCGATCTGGAAAAAGCTTGATCCATCTCGACTGATTGCATTGTTCCATTGACCAATCCCGCTTGAGCAGCTATCATGCGGGACTTCAGTGAAGCAAGCGCAAGCGGGCTTCATGTGTGGAGACGTGGCCGAGAGGTCGAAGGCACTTCCCTGCTAAGGAAGCATATGGGCTTAAACCTGTATCGAGGGTTCGAATCCCTCCGTCTCCGCCAAAGATTTAAAAATGCCCCGCAAGGGGCATTTTTTTTGGCGGTGCGGGAGCGCGCACTGCGCGCGATCGGGATTCGAAGGGCTGGGTCTGCACGCCCAGCCGCGGCCTGCGGGTGCAATCCCTTCCATATCCGCCAAGGATTCTAAATGCACGTTAGGGGCATTCTTTGGCCGGGTGAGAGCGCGCAATCAATGCGTCCCGATCCGGCGCCGCCGCACTGCAGCGGGTACGGAAAGTGTCATTCCACGCCCTTGATCAATCCTTCAATCGTATGCGCCTGAACGACATGCTCGAGTTCATCGACAATGCGGCAGGTCAGGTGCGCCTTGGCTTCCTGCGGCAAGGCGTCGTAATAGCGGCGGGTGAACTGCATGTCGTGGTGCTTTGAATTCGTTGCATCAGGCGCGTCGACGCCGAGCACGAACACCGGACGCGACTTGTTGGAACGGTTGGCGGTGCCGCGGTGTATCGTCAGTGCGGAGCGTGCTGAAATGTCTCCCATCTTCGGGTACTTGCGCTGTGCGCGTGCCTCGTAGCGGTGGTAATGCGATGGAGGCGGGAACATGCCTTTTTCGCAGCCTTCGAAGACATCCCACTGTGTGCCGGGCGCAATCTCGAACGGCCCCATGTCCTCTTCGACATCGACGGTGGTGATGTTGAAGGCGAGCGAGTTGAGGCGCCGGCCGACGCGCGTGGCCTCGGGCATCGGAAAGTCGCGGTGCCATGGCTGGTTGGCAGCACCCGGGCCCGGCACATCGAAGCCTGCTTCGACGATGCGGTATTCCGGGCCGAGAACCGCCGTACAGACTGCAACGACCCAGGGATGCGTGATGAGGTCGGCAAAGCCGCGGATGCGTTCCGGATGCACTTCGACATAGAAGCGGTTCGGCCCGCGTCCCAGTGCGCCTCCCGGGCGCTGCAGCGCTTCCTGGAACAACATGTCGATATCCTGCCTCAGGCTTTCCACCCAGCTGCGTTCGAATGCGCCCTTGAGGCCGATGATGCCGTCACCATAAAGGCCGCGCATGATATCGGAAGTGTCGAAATGATCAAATCGGGGTTGCAGTACTGCGCTCATGTCTCTTCCTTGAATGGCTGGGCGGCGCGTCCGGGCAATGTGAGCCGCAAGACGGAGCCGGGGTAATCTCTGTAATGGAGCCTTCAGTTTGGCTGAAGACGTTGCAGGAGAGTGGCGGGACGCGGGGAAAGTGCCCATTGCGGCACAAATATTTTTCCGTTTTGCATCTTTGGCAATGGCAATGGTGAACGCAATGCATCACCCAAGTGCTAGCGGAAAATTTTGGGCTTGCCCTAAATAGGCGGGGCCGCCGTCCGATAAAGAACTGGAGCGCAGAAATTTTTAAAAAATTTTTTACGCCGACCCTAAAGTCGGCACGTAGTGCTGCCGTAATACAACAAAGTCGATCGGCGAAGAACGCTGGCAGCTGGCAAAGGCATGGCTTTTTGCCAGTTACTAGCAGGTGCCGCCGACAAGTTTTTTAAAAATTTTCCCTTCGGCAAAGGTGCTGGAGATGTGGCCAGTTCGGCTGCAACCTAGACGCCAAGCCATGTTCCGGGCTTCGAAAGAGGCGCGGGATTCATCATGCCCGCCGTTTGTAGGACAAATGCCGACAAGCCTTGTCGCCCTGCGTCCGACGCAAAATATGGGCGTGCTCCGATTTTCCCAATTTTTGACCGCGTTCAGAATCGCTCTCAATGCAGTGCCAACAGGAAACTGCGACCAAGTTGATAGGGGTTCATGATGACGACGAACGATATGCTGGCAGAAATCCGGGATGCCAATTTGAGTTACCTCATGCTGGCTCAGCAGATGATTCGTTCCGACAAGGCGGCCGCGGTATTTCGGCTCGGAATCAGCGGCGAAATGGCGGACCTGCTCGAAGGGTTGAACAATGCCCAGATCCTGAAGCTGGCCGGGACCAACATGATGCTGGCGCGCTTCCGCTTCGATGACGGTGCGATCCTGGGCATGCTGACGAATTACACCAAGGACCGCGGCCTGTCGCAGACGCACGCCGCGATCCTGATGGCAGGGCAGAAGATCGAGGAATTGTCCTGATCAGCATTGCCGATTCGGGTGGTAATAGATCCGGCCTCAAAATATGTTGAGTCGGATTCCTCACCCCGGCCCTCTCCCAGAGGGAGAAGGTGAGATCAGCGGGCCGGAAGATGAGCCATTTTTCGGCCCGAATCAATAGGATGACAAGAGGAAAACATGGCGAAGAAGAGCGTGGTGACGGAAGCCCAGGAAATCCAGCTTGCGATCGAACTGATCAATCTGGGTGCGCGCTTGCAGCTGCTCGAATCGGAGACATCGCTTTCGCGTGAACGCCTGCTCAAGCTCTACAAGGAACTCAAGGGCGTGTCGCCGCCCAAGGGCATGCTGCCGTTCTCGACCGACTGGTTCATTACCTGGCAGCCCAACATCCATTCCTCGCTGTTCATCAACATCCACAAATACCTGGTCGAGCATGCGCAGATCTCGGGCGTCGAGGCGGTCATGAAGGCCTACAAGCTGTATCTCGAACAGGTGGAGCCGGATGCATCGGGCGAACCGGTGCTCTCGCTCACGCGCGCCTGGACCTTGGTCCGCTTCTTCGAAAGCAAGATGCTCGAGACAGCCTGCTGCAGCAAGTGCGGCGGCGACTTCGTCGTGCATCGCCTCGATCTGCACAACGACTATATCTGCGGCCTCTGCCACATGCCCTCGCGCGCCGGCAAGACCAAGAAGCTGAAGGAAGAGGGGGCAGCCGCCAGCGCCGGTTCTTCCGCCCCGCTGTTCCAGGCCTGATCCTTCGATTCCATTTCCTCACGTTTCATGTACGGCAGGCGCTCGCAGCCGGGCGCCTCGCCGCGCCGGCCGCTTTCCATTCCTCCGGCGGTCCAGGCATTGCTGATCCAGTGCCTTGCGCTGTTGATGACGCTGGTCCTGGCCTTCCTCGTGCTGCCTCTGTGGCAGGTGCAGGCCAATGTCGCGATGGCAGTGCTGCTGCAGGGCGGCATTGCCGGCGCACTGACCCGCTGGCGGCGACTCGCGCCGTGGTGGCTGCTCATCCAGTGCCTGTTTCCCGCCGCGCTGGTGCTGGTTCTGTCGTTCGGACTGCCGTCGTGGATTTTCCTCTCCGCCTTCGGCCTGCTCCTCATTCTCTACTGGAGCACCTTCCGCACGCAGGTTCCTTACTATCCCTCCAGTCCGGCCGTCTGGCATGAAGTGGAGCGCCTGCTGCCTGCCGACCGTCCGCCGCGCTTTATCGACATCGGCAGCGGCTTCGGCGGGCTGACGATGCATCTCGCCCGATGCCGGCCCGACGGCGACTACGCCGGTATCGAACTGGCGCCGCTGCCGTGGCTGGCGAGCCTGGTGCGGGCGAGACTGAACGGCAGCCGCGCGCGCTTCCTGCGCGGCGACTATGCCGATCTCGACTTCGGCGACTACGACGTGATCTTTGCCTATCTGTCACCGGCGGCCATGCCTGCGCTCGTCGCCAAGGCGCAGGCCGAGATGAAGCCCGGCTGCCTGCTGCTGAGTCATGAATTCGCGATTCCCGGCGTCGAACCTCAGCTCGTCCTCCATCCTGGCGGCGGAGGCGACGCCTTGTTCGGATGGTATCGATGAGCTCGTATAAGTGCTCGGCGGTTCAAGTTCGCGCAGATTCATCCGTTAATTCCCGATAAGCCTTGCCCATGCACGCTCGTTTGACCACAACTCTGCAGAGAATGGTTGTGAATGGCAGCGCGAATTGGCAAAATGGTTGATCTGAGGAAAGACATTCACTCGGAGTACCGGCCTGCCGGCCGCATCGAAGCGGTTTCGGCAGGCCATGAGACATCAACACCGGAGCGCGGCCTTTGTTAGTCATTGTTGGATACATCATCGTTTGTGCTTCCGTGTTCGGCGGCTTCGTCATGGCGGGCGGGCATGTGGCCGTCCTGTTCCAGCCGCTCGAACTGCTGATGATCGGCGGTGCCGCCTTTGGCGCTTTTTTCGTCGGCAACAACGGCAAGTCCATCAAGGCAACGCTCAAGGCGCTGCCGACGGTGCTCAAGGGTTCCAGGTACACCAAGGCGCTCTACATGGAGCTAATGACGCTGCTGTTCGAAATCCTCAGCAAGGTGCGCAAGGAAGGCCTGATGTCGATCGAGGGCGATATCGAGAATCCCGAGCAGAGCGCGATCTTCAGCAAATATCCCGGCATCCTGGCCGACCATCACATCGTCGAGTTCATGACGGATTACCTGCGCCTGATGGTGTCCGGGAACATGGATGCCTTCCAGATCGAAAACCTGATGGACAATGAAATCGATACCCATCATGCCGAGGGCGAAGTGCCCATCCATTGCGTGGCCAAGCTCGGAGACGGCCTGCCGGCCTTCGGCATCGTCGCGGCGGTGATGGGGGTGGTGCACACCATGGAGTCGGTCGGCCTGCCGCCTTCGGAGCTGGGCATGCTGATCGCGAAGGCGCTGGTCGGCACCTTCCTCGGCATTCTGCTCGCCTATGGTTTCGTGGGTCCGCTGGCGGCGCTGCTCGAACAGAAACTGCACGAGTCCTCGAAGATGTTCCAGTGCGTGAAGGTGACGCTGCTGGCCAGCCTGAACGGATATGCACCCGCGCTGGCGGTGGAATTCGGCCGCAAGGTCCTGTTCTCCACGGAGCGCCCGACATTCAGCGAACTTGAGGAACACATCAAGTCATCCAAGTCCAAATGACACCTCGAACCCTGACAGGCGACGCGCGACATGGCTGACGAAGGCTTACGCCCGATTATCGTTAAACGCATCAAGAAAGGTGGAGGCGGCCATCACGGCGGCGCATGGAAGATCGCCTATGCCGACTTCGTCACCGCGATGATGGCCTTCTTCCTGCTGATGTGGCTGCTCGGTTCCACCGCCAAGGGGGACCTGCAGGGCATCGCCGAATACTTCAAGACGCCGCTCAAGGTCGCCATGTCGGGCGGCTCCGGCTCCGGCGACAGCTCCAGCCTGATCCAGGGCGGCGGCAAGGATCTCACGCGCAAGGACGGCCAGGTCAAGAAGGGCGACGATCCCGAGATGAAAAAGACCTACAACCTGCAGGCGGCGCACCTGAAGGAAGCGCAGGAGCAGCTCGAACGCGCCGAACTGGCGCGGCTGCGCAACTTGAAAGCACGCATCGAGGAAGCGATCGAGGCGCGGCCGGCACTGCGCCAGTTCAAGAGCCAGCTGCTGATCGACATCACCACCGAGGGCTTGCGCATCCAGATCGTCGACGAGCAGAACCGGCCGATGTTCGCGCTTGCGAGAGCCGAGCTGCAGCCTTATACCAAGGACATCCTGTACGAGATCGGGCGCGCCTTGAACGACATGCCCAACAAGATCAGCCTGTCCGGCCACACCGATGCCACGCCATACTCCAGCGGTGAAAAGGGCTACAGCAACTGGGAACTGTCCTCCGACCGAGCCAACGCGTCGCGGCGCGCATTGCTGGCCGGCGGCATGGATGAAAGCAAGGTGCTGCGGGTGGTCGGCCTGTCGTCCGCGGTGCTGTTCGACAAGGAAAATCCTCTCAATCCGATCAACCGGCGCATCAGCATCATCGTGATGAACAGGAAGGCGGAAGAGAGTGCATTGAAGGACGGCGGGACGGTCGAGGTGCAGACGGCATCTCAGGTCAAGCCGGACATGGGCAGCACGGTTGCGAAACCGGAGCCGGTCAAGTGAAAAATGGTCGTCAGCAGTCGACAGACTAACGGGGTGGGGACGGGACATTTCCATGACAAAAGATAAACAGCTCGGCTCGCAGGTGCAGAACCTGCTTTCCAACTTGTCGGATCATGGCACGCAGCATCTGAACGAAGTCGAGACCGACCTGGCGCAGACCAGTCTGCTGCTCGGCGAAGCGATCGAGAAGCTGGGCGCCAGCTTCATGGCCATCCATGAAGCGGTCAGTTCGCAGCAGGCGACGATAGACCTGCTGCTGTCGGGTATGTCGCTGACGCCGGAACTGGCGGACCAGCTCAAGGCGCGGCATGCGGAGATCAGCCAGCACGTCAATTCGGCGGTGACCGGACTGCAGTTCCAGGACATGACCGGCCAGCTGATCGGCAGGACCGTGCGGCGCGTGAGCGGCTTGCGGGAGGTGCTGGGCGGTCTCGGCGCGGGAAGCACCGGCATCTCGGACAGCAATGCGGAAGAGATCATCGGTACGCTCCATGCGATCAACAAGGTGCTTGAGGAGCAGAGCGTGAAACTGGAGAGTGCGCTATGGAAGGCGGTATGCCAGACGCACATGGAGAGCGGCGACATCGAGCTGTTCTGAACGGCAGCTTGCGCCGGCAACGGATGACAAGAAAACCGGATCGATCCGGAAACGAAAACAGCAGGAGTTAGAAAGATGGCAAAAACGATATTGGCGGTAGACGACTCGGGTTCGCTTCGACAGATGGTCGTGTTCAGCCTGCGGGCAGCCGGCTATCAGGTCACCGAGGCGGTCGATGGACAGGACGGCCTCGACAAGGCCAAGACCCAGGTCTTCGACCTGGTGCTGACCGACCAGAACATGCCCCGCATGGACGGACTGAGCCTGATCCGTTCGCTGCGCGGCCTGCCGACCTACCAGAAGGTGCCGATTCTCATGCTGACCACCGAGTCCAGCGACGAGATGAAGTCCAAGGGCAGGGCCGCCGGCGCCAACGGCTGGCTGGTCAAGCCTTTCGACCCGCAGCGCCTGACGGAAGTCGTGAAGAAGGTGATCGGCTAAGAGCCGCACCTTGAAGGCCGCACCTCAGGGCCGGCATGTCGCCAACACTGCAACCATGTAGAGCCGTAGATCACGGAGTCCCAATATGACCATTGATATGAGCCAGTTCTTCCAGGTGTTCTTTGATGAGACCGAAGAACTCCTCGCAGAAATGGAAAAACTGCTCCTGGCAATCGATGTCTCCTCGCCGGACGAGGAAGACCTGAACGCCATATTCCGCGCTGCCCATTCGATCAAGGGCGGCGCCGGCACGTTCGGGCTCAATGACCTGACTGAGGTCACCCATGTGCTGGAGTCGCTGCTGGACAAGATCCGCAAGGGCGAGATGGCCTTGTCTGCCGAGCATGTCGATGCCTTCCTCATGGCCAAGGACGTGCTGAAGATGCAGCTGGACGGACATCGGCTGCAGACGCCGGTGGATCAGGAAGCCGTGGCCGACGCCCGCATGATGCTCGAATCGCTGTCCGAGGGTGACGTTCCGAAGGCAGCGCCGACGGCGTCGATCGAGATCGCTCCCAGACCGGCACCCGTCATTCCGATGGATGGAAGCGCACGCTGCTTCCGCATCGAACTGCCGAAGATCGCGGAGCGCGACGTCGATGCGCTGTTCGCGGAGCTCGGCCTGCTCGGCCAGGCGGGAAAGGAAACCGCAGCGGATGGCCGCACGATCTTCACGCTGGTCGGCGGCAGCAGCGAGGACGACATCATTTCCATCTGTTCCTTCATCGTCGATACCGATGAACTGAAGATTACCGAAGAAACGCCGCCGCGCCAGATGACGGCGGCCGAGATGAAGGCAGCGCAGGAAGAGGCGCAGGGCTACGGCTTCTTCGATCCGATCGAACCGAGCGCGGAAGAAACGGCTGCGGCGAAGGCAGCGCAGGAAGAAGCGCAGGGCTACGGCTTCTTCGAGGGATTCGAGCCGCCGGCACAGAAGGAAGCGCAGGAGACAGAAGCGCAGGCAGCGGCCGCGGCGGCGGCCCTGCAGCAGGAAGCGGCGAATGCGGCAGTGAATGACAAGAAGGCAGCGGCCAAGCGGGAGGCGGACAAGGCGCATCACAACAATTCCGAGACGTCCTCGATCCGCGTCGGCATCGAGAAAGTGGACCAGCTGATCAACCTGGTCGGCGAACTCGTCATTACCCAGGCCATGATCGAGCAGCGCACCAGCACGCTCGATCCCATGCTGCACGAGCGGCTGCTCAACAGCGTGAGCCAGCTCACGCGCAATACGCGCGACCTGCAGGAAGCCGTCATGTCGATCCGCATGATGCCGATGGACTATGTGTTCTCCCGCTTCCCGCGCATGGTGCGCGACCTCGCCAGCAAGCTTGGCAAGCGCATTGAATTCGTTACCCACGGTGCCGCGACCGAGCTCGACAAGGGGCTGATCGAGCGCATCGTCGATCCGCTGACCCATCTGGTGCGCAACAGCATCGACCACGGCATCGAAATGCCGGAGGTGCGCAAGGCCGCCGGCAAGAGCGAGCGCGGACGCCTGTCGCTGTCGGCGGGCCATCAGGGAGGCAACATCGTCATCGAAGTCACGGACGACGGCGGCGGCCTCAACCGCGAGAAGATCCTGGCCAAGGCCAGATCGCAGGGTCTGCCGGTGTCCGACACGATGGCGGACGCCGAGGTCTGGCAGCTGATCTTCGCCCCGGGATTTTCCACTGCCGAGACCGTCACCGACGTGTCGGGCCGCGGCGTCGGCATGGACGTGGTCAAGCGCAATATCGCCGCCATGGGCGGCGTGGTCGACATCCGCTCGGCCAAGGGCTTCGGCACCACCATCTCGATTTCCCTGCCGCTGACCCTGGCCATCCTCGACGGCATGTCGATCAAGGTCGGCGAGGAAATCTACATTTTGCCGCTGGGTTACGTAGTGGAATCGCTGCAGCCCGAGCCTGCCGATGTCAAGGAAATCAGCGGACAGGGCAGGGTGGTCAAGGTGCGCGGGGAATATCTGCCGCTGATTCCGCTGTATCAGATGTTCGGTATCGAACCGCGCTTTTCCGATCCTTCGCAGGGCATCGTGGTGATCCTCGAATCGGAGGGCAGGAAGGCCGCGCTGTTCGTGGACGATCTGGTGGGCCAGCAGCAGGTGGTGGTCAAGAATCTCGAATCGAATTACCGCAAGGTGGCAGGCATTTCCGGCGCCACCATTCTGGGCGACGGCGGCGTCTCACTGATCATCGATGTCGCGGCATTGCTGCGATCCAGCCGTCAGCTTGCTGACGAATCGATTTTTTCCTGAATTTTCCTGACATCTTTCATTAGGACCTCAACATGACACAAGTAGTACAGATGAATGCTCCGGCCGCCGGAGAAAAATCCGACAAGGACATCGCCGGCCAGGAATTCCTCGCCTTCACCCTGGGCAAGGAAGAGTACGGCATCGACATTCTCAAGGTTCAGGAAATCCGCGGTTATGAAACCGTTACCCGTATTGCCAACGCACCCGACTTCATCAAAGGCGTGGTGAACCTGCGCGGCATCATCGTGCCGATCGTGGACATGCGCATCAAGTTCAACCTGGGCGAGCCGACCTACGACCAGTTTACTGTCGTCATCATTCTGAACATCGGCGGACGCGTCGTGGGCATGGTGGTCGACAGCGTATCGGATGTCACCACGCTCTCCCCGGAGCAGATCAAGCCGGCCCCGGAAATGGGCACCGCGCTCAACACCGATTACCTCATCGGTTTGGGGACCATCGATCAGCGCATGCTGATCCTGGTGGACATCGACAAGCTGATGTCCAGCGCCGAAATGGGCTTGATCGAACAGCTCGCCGCCTGAGCGGGCTGCGCAAGCAAGCCGAAATCAGCACAGAAGTAACGCAGTACCAATCAACTCATAAAAAATCAGCATGCCGGCAACGTACCGGCATGCATGCTGGAGATATGCGGATGGAAGGCGGCGGACAGGGACGCGCGGGAGCGCGCGGCAATTGATCTTCATTCCCGGGCGATGCTTATCCATCCGATTCAGCAATCACTCGAAGGGTAGAAGAGACAATGTTTAGCAACCTGACCATCAAATCCCGGCTGGTGTTCGTCATCAGCTTCCTGTCGCTGCTGCTGGTAGGCAGCGGTGTCGTCGGTATTTCCAGCCTCAGCACCGCCAACTCATCCCTGAAAGCGATCTACGACGATCGCATGGTCCCGATCGGGCAACTCAATCACGTGGTCCGCCTGTCCTCCGAAAGCCGCATGGCCGTGGCCGAGTCGATGAACGGCGACCCCGCCGTGGTCGTCAAGCGGATGGACGAGGTTGATCGCCGCTCCGCCGAAGTCGAGAAGCTCTGGAATGCCTTCATGGCAAGCGGGCGCGACGCCGAAGAAAAGGCACTTGCCGACAAGTCGTTGGAGAGCCGCAAGAAGTACGTGACGGAAGGCCTGAAGCCGACCGTCGATGCCTTGCGTGCTGCCAACGTCCAGCAGGCGATGGAACTCATGCAAGGGCCGATGAGCCAGCATTACGCGGTGTTCCAGGGACATATCGACAACCTCATCAAGCATGAGGAAAACGTCGCCCACAAGGAATTCGAAAAGACGCAGAGCATGTACGTCATGGTGCGCAACATCTCGATCGCCGCGATGGTGTTCGGCGTCGGTCTCGCGATGCTGATCGGGCTTTGGCTGATCCGCGCGATCTCCTCGCCCCTGAGCGAGGCCGTGCGCGTGGCGCGTGCCGTGGCGTCCGGCGATCTGTCGCAGCGCATCGAGATCAAGTCCAATGATGAAACCGGCCAGCTGCTCACCGCGCTGAAGGCGATGACCGAAAGCCTGTCGCGTACGGTCGGCCAAGTGCGCACCGGCACGGAAACCATCGGTGTCGCATCGCGCGAGATTGCCGCAGGCAATGCCGATCTGTCATCGCGTACCGAGACGCAGGCGGGTTCGCTTGAAGAAACCGCATCCTCCATGGAAGAACTCACTTCCACCGTCAAGCAGAACGCCGAAAACGCCCGCCAGGCCAACCAGCTCGTGGTCTCGGCGTCCGACGTCGCCGTGCGCGGCGGCGAAGTCGTCGGGCAGGTGGTTGAAACCATGGGCTCGATCAAGGACAGTTCGCGCAAGGTGGTCGACATCATCGGCGTGATCGACAGCATCGCCTTCCAGACCAACATCCTCGCCCTCAATGCCGCGGTGGAAGCCGCACGCGCCGGCGAACAGGGGCGTGGCTTTGCGGTGGTGGCTTCCGAAGTGCGCAACCTGGCACAGCGTTCGGCCGGTGCGGCCAAGGAAATCAAGGCGCTGATCAACGACTCGGTGGAGAAAGTCGATGCCGGCGGCAAGCTGGTGGATGAAGCAGGCAAGACGATGGACGAGATCGTGACCTCGGTCAAGCATGTGGCCGACATCATGAACGAGATCACGGCGGCCAGCCAGGAACAGAGCTCCGGCATCGAGCAGGTCAACCGGGCGATTGCCGAGATGGATGAGATGACGCAGCAGAACGCGGCGCTGGTCGAACAAGCAGCGGCTGCAGCGGACAGCATGCAGAACCAGGCTGCGGCGCTGGCGCAAGCCGTCGCCGTATTCCGTCTCGATGCCGGTGCCCAAGCCGGCTTGTCGACCGGCGTGAAAGCCGTTGCGAAAGCTGCTGCCTCCACGCCTGCGCAACAGGTTTCCCGGCCGCTTTCCAGGCTGAAGGCCGAAGCTGCAGCACCTCGGCAGGCGACAAACGCGACAAACGCGCCGAATGCGGTTGCGGTACGTGCGAAGCCGGCCGCTGTACGCGGCGGCAACGACGAGTGGGAAGAGTTCTGATTTTTTCCTCGCACGCAGCAAGCAGCAGTTGGACAGCGCGCGGATGACGGCAGTCAGGCAACATCCGCGCGCAAGACAGACCCAGGCTCAAGCAGCAGACCGCAGGCCGCAACAGGCCGTCGGCAAGTTTTCCGCAGCCCATCCACACCCAGAAGAGGAAACCCTATGTTGAAACTGACCCATATCAGAATCGGAACGCGGCTCGCCCTTGGCTTCGGCCTGGTGCTGCTGTGTGCTACCGCGCTGCTGATCCTGGGGCTATGGCGCATGACGGCGCTGCATGCCAATACCCAGGAAATCGTGTCGGAAAAGGTAGGGAGTCTCACTAGTGCCATGGAAATGCGCGAGACCGGCTGGTCGCTTGCACTGGCGCTGCGGCAGATCGCAACGCCTACCGATGCACTGGAAGGCGAGCGCGAATCCAAGCGACTGGGACAACTGCTGGAGAACTATGCAAAGGCGGAAGCGGTGGTCAAGAAGCATTCCACCGATGCGCAATCGAAGGCCATGCTTGCCGCCGCCACGGAACAGAGCCAGGCCATCCTGCCTGTGATCGAGAAGATCAAGGGGCATGCTGCAGGCGGCAACTACTTCGATGCGGCTTCGATGCTCAAGAACGACTTCCTTCCGCTGCAGGACAAATGGCGCGCGTCGCTCGTCGCCCTGGCCGACTACCAGCAAAAGTCGATGCAGGCCACTTATGCGGCGTCGCAGGAAAACTTTGCGACGACCCGCCTCGGAATGCTTGCGGTGGGCATCCTCACGATCGCCATCGGCGGCATCATCGCCCTCGTCATCACTCGTACCATCACCGTGCCGCTGCAGAACGCGGCAAGGATTGCTGACACGATTGCGGCCGGCGATCTGAGCCTGCGTATCGATGCCGACACCGGCAACGATGAAGCGGGCCGCCTGGTGCAGTCGCTGAAGGTCATGCAGGGCAACCTGGTCAATACGGTCAACCATATCAAACATGGAACCGAAACCATTGCCGTAGCCGCGCGTGAAATTGCATCGGGCAATGCAGATCTGTCATCGCGCACCGAAACGCAGGCCGGTTCGCTTGAGGAAACCGCATCCTCCATGGAAGAACTCACTTCCACCGTCAAGCAGAACGCCGAAAACGCCCGCCAGGCCAACCAGCTCGTGGTCTCGGCGTCCGACCATGCGCTCAAGGGTGGGCAGGTGGTCGGGCAGGTGGTTGAAACCATGGGTTCGATCAAGGACAGTTCGCGCAAGGTGGTCGACATCATCGGCGTGATCGACAGCATCGCCTTCCAGACCAACATCCTCGCCCTCAATGCAGCAGTCGAAGCCGCGCGCGCCGGCGAACAGGGGCGTGGCTTTGCGGTGGTGGCTTCCGAAGTGCGCAACCTGGCGCAGCGCTCGGCCGGTGCGGCCAAGGAAATCAAGGCGCTGATCAACGACTCGGTGGAGAAAGTCGACGCCGGCGGCAAGCTGGTGGATGAAGCGGGCAAGACGATGGACGAGATCGTGACCTCGGTCAAGCACGTGGCCGACATCATGAACGAAATCACGGCGGCTAGCCAGGAACAGAGCTCAGGCATCGAAGAAGTCAACCGGGCGATTGCCGAGATGGACGAGATGACGCAGCAGAACGCGGCACTGGTCGAAGAAGCCGCGGCTGCAGCCGGCAGCATGCAGGAACAGGCCGTGAAGCTGGAACAAGCCGTCGCCGTCTTCAAACTCGGTGCAACGGACCTGCAGAAAGCGGTCGCAGTGCCTGCCCGCGCCGTCCAGCAGCCAAAGGCCGTGGCGCAAAAGGCGCTGGCCGTCAGCAGCATCAAGGCGCCAAGCGCTGTAACGGCAAGACCGCAATCGCCGCGCAGCAGCGACGAGTGGGAAGAGTTCTGAAATGCATCAGGCTTCATTTGATCGTATCAGGCGGAAAGCGCACTGATGCCTTGATGTTCTTATGTTCTGATGTTCTGATGTCCCTTGAGGAAAGCCGCCATGGCTTTCCGTTGCGGCCGGTGGCCATTCAAACCGGATGTGCCACCGCTCCTGCCTCTTGCCTTCAATCGAAGACGCACGCTCCAGCTTTTCAATCTGACAATGCCGTCTTGCGAACTTTATAGGTTCGGACAAGCGGCGGCGGCAACACGGCGCCTGCTGTGGCTTTCTTTTCCCGTCATCCTGCTGCGGCGCCAAATAATGCCGCTTTTTCCAGAATTAAGATGGCCGGTCACATTTCTTCAGGGTAATATATTCGTCGTGACTTCCGGCTCGACAGACGAGCGATGCCAAGCCTTGCACGATAAATGACTGGCTTGCTGCAGGAACGATAGAAATTGATCTGACCGGTATCTGGCCGGTGCGGGTGAGGAATGAAAGGAATTCCGACGCCGATGATTCCAGTGCTATTCCGCTAAAGAGGTAAAGAGCTAAAGGCAGAATGCGGGACGCCGATAAGAACGGAAAGGCCATAACAATATAACAACCGTTCTCGACCGCATCCAGCCGCGGGGAAACGGGTGCAAGCGGAGAGGTGCAACAGTAATCCTACTTGGGAGACGAAATGGAAATCATGAAACGGAAACCAGTTCAATATCTCGCGCTTGGCGGCGGCACGATCGCAGCGGGCAGCGCGGCCGGCGCGCTCGGCTATGCGATCGGCGGCGACAACGTCGGACCGATCGTCTCCGCGGCGATCGCCTCGGCGGCGTCGGCCCTGATCGCGGTCATTGCCTACCGCGCTGCAGGTGCCCGCGACACATCGGGCGTGGCCGAGCTGGGCGAAGAAGTGGACCACATCATGATCGGCGCCGCCGAAACTTCCTATTTCGTCGATTCCATCAAGAAGAAAGTCGACCAGGATTTGCAGACGACCGAGCAGATCGCAGTGCGCGCCGGCCAGACCGTCGAGGCGACGGAACAGATCGCGGTCAATGCGGAGCGCGCCTCTCGCGTCGCCGCCGACGTGCGCGCGGAAAGCGTCGCCGGCCGTGCCGAAGTCGACCAGGGATTGCAGCGCATCAGCAATGCACGGCAAGATGCACAGACCGCCTCGCGGCTCATGAGCGAACTGCAGGAAAGGGCGCGCCGCATTCATGTCATTACCGAAGTGATCAATGAAATCGCCGCCCGCACCAATCTGCTGGCCCTGAATGCCGCGATCGAGGCAGCGCGGGCAGGAGAGCATGGACGCGGCTTCGCGGTCGTGGCCGGAGAAGTGCGCCAGCTTGCGCAGCGCACCAAGTCGGCCACCGACGATATCGGCGCCATGGTGCGTGAGATCAATGAGGAAGCCGAACGCGCGGCCGCCGGCATGTCCGCTCTGACCGGCAAGGTCAACGACGCGGCGCAGAACGTGGAAAAGGTGCACGGCTATCTCGGCAATATCGAGCGTTCGGCCGGCATCTCCGAAAGCGAGATCCAGCAGATCGCCTCGGCGTCGCGCGAGCATGTCGAAACCTCGCATCTGATCGCCGACGCCATCTCGCGCATCCGCGACGGCATGCTGGCCACGGAAGAGGAACTGCCGCGCGCGACGCGATCGGCTATGGTCCTGTCGGAACGCGGTGAAGTGCTGTTCGATGCGCTGGCGCGCTCTCAGGCGAAAACCTCGCATGACGAAATCAAGGCCGTGGCGCAGCGCGCCGCGCGCGAGGTTGGGAAGCTCTTCGAGCAGGCGATCGCCAGCGGCCAGATCACGGAAGCGGCGCTGTTCGACCGCAATTACAGGCCGATACCGAATACCAATCCGCCGAAGCACACGACCAGCTTCGACAATTTTACCGATCGGGCGCTGCCGGCCATCCAGGAAAAGATTCTGGAGGACATGCCGCAGATCGCCTATGCCGGCGCCGTCGACAACAACGGCTATTTCCCCACGCATAACAGGAAGTTTTCGAAGCCGCTGACCGGCGACTACGACACCGACCTGGTCAACAACCGCACCAAGCGCATTTTCAACGACCGCACCGGTTCACGCTGCGGCTCCAATACCAAGCCGTTCCTGCTGCAAACCTACAAGCGGGATACGGGCGAAGTGATGCACGACCTGTCGGCGCCGATCCATGTGAACGGCAGGCACTGGGGCGGATTCCGGGTTGGCTATCGTTCTGCGTCCGCGGCGCCAAACGTGGCGGCGTCCGGCGCGGCGGTCTCGGCACCGGCGGCGGCAGAACGCAAGCCGGCCCCGGTCTTGAAGGCAGTACGGCCGTTGCAAGGCGGCGGGAGGAAACTGGGGAAGTCCTGAGAAACAACGCAGCGGCGTCCGCAGGCCGCGGGCGTCGAGTAGGAAGCAATGAGGCAGTCAAGCAATCCAGCAGCAGATCCGTGCGTCGGCACGCAGCAGAAATCGAGAAGTGGAACGGGTAAGGAAGATGGCGGACGCAATGCATGTCCTGAAATCGGGCAAGAGTGAAGCAGGAAAGGAATTCGAGTTCACCTCGCGTGATTTCGAGCGGGTGAGGGCGCTGATACATCGGCGCGCAGGCATCGCGCTGGCCGACAGCAAGCATGAAATGGTGTACAGCCGGCTGGCGCGGCGTCTGCGCGCCACGGGCATACGTTCCTTTCAGGCTTATCTCGACAGTCTGGAGAGCAGGCCGGAGGACGGCGAGTGGGAGGCGTTCACCAACGCGCTCACCACCAACCTGACTTCCTTCTTCCGCGAAGCGCATCATTTCCCCATCCTTGCCGAACATGTGCGCAAGCGCAAGGAACCTGTGACGGTGTGGTGCTCGGCCAGTTCCACCGGAGAGGAGCCGTATTCCATCGCGATGACCCTGTGCGAGGCGCTCGGACCGGCCGCCGCGCAATCGCATGTGATCGCAACCGACATCGATACCAATGTGCTCAACACCGCGTCCGCCGGCATCTATTCGATGGACCGGCTGGACAAGATGGACCCCGAGCGTGCACGCCGCTTCTTCCTGAAAGGGAAGGGCCAGCATGAAGGTTTCGCCCGCGTGCGGCCCGAACTGCGCCAGATGGTCACGTTCAAGCAGCTCAACCTCCTGGCAAGCGACTGGCCGGTGAGCGGCCCATTCGATGTGATCTTCTGCCGCAACGTGATGATCTACTTCGACAAGCCGACCCAAGGTAAAATCCTCGCGCGGTTTGCCCCGCTGATGAAACCCGACGCGCTGCTCTTCGCCGGCCATTCGGAGAATTTCCTTTATGTCTCCGACGCCTTCAGGCTGAAAGGCAAGACCGTCTACGAACTAGAAACCCGGGGCGCCGCGATGCAGCGTGCCGCGTCCAGGATAGAGAAATAATCCATGAGCTACGGAATCGAAGAGCAGTTCGCCACCAACGTCTACTATGACCGCCAGTTCGACTGCGATGCGGCGAAGATCCTGCCGGGCGAGTATTACTACACCTGCAAGGACATGCTGATCGTGACGGTGCTCGGCTCCTGCGTCTCGGCCTGTATCCGCGACCGCGTCACCGGCATCGGCGGCATGAATCACTTCATGCTGCCCGACGGCGGCAACGACGGTGACAGTCCGGTGTCGGCATCGATGCGCTACGGCACCTATGCGATGGAGATCCTGATCAACGACTTGCTGAAGGCGGGCGCACGCCGCGAGAACCTGGAAGCCAAGGTGTTCGGCGGCGGCAATGTGCTCCGCGGCTTCGTCGCCATCAATGTCGGCGAGCGCAATGCCCAGTTCGTGCGCGATTACCTGCGTGCGGAAAACATACGCATCATGGCCGAAGACCTGAACGACATCCATCCGCGCAAGGTGTACTACTTCCCGCGTTCGGGCAAGGTGCTGGTCAAGAAACTCAAGCAGCTCAACAACAACACGCTGGTGAACCGCGAGCAGGATTATGCAAGCCGGCTCCAGTCCACGCCGGTGGCGGGAGATATCGAACTGTTCAGCTGATCCGACGCAAGGGAACGGCGAAACGCGTCGCTTCGAAGAAAGCCATAGTCATGAAAACCAAAGTACTGATCGTTGACGACTCCGCGCTGATACGCAGCGTGATGAATGAAATCATTCGCAAGCAGCCCGACATGGAAGTCGTCGGCGTCGCGCCCGATCCCATCGTCGCGCGTGAACTGATCAAGCAGACCAATCCCGACGTGCTGACGCTGGACGTGGAAATGCCGCGCATGGACGGACTCGACTTCCTCGAAAAGCTGATGCGCCTGCGCCCCATGCCGGTGGTGATGGTGTCCTCGCTGACCGAGCGCGGTTCGGAGATAACGCTGCGCGCGCTGGAGCTCGGTGCGGTCGATTTCGTTACCAAGCCCAAGCTGTCGATCCAGAGCGGCATGCTCGAATATGCCGAACTGATCACCGACAAGATCCGCGCCGCGGCCAAGGCGCGCGTCAAGGCGCGTACCGTCGCACAGCAGGATGCGTCACGGGCACCGGGAGAAGCGCTGCCGCAGATCCGCAACCCGCTGACCAGCAGCGAAAAGCTGATCATCATCGGCGCCTCCACCGGCGGTACCGAAGCCATCAAGGAATTCCTGATGCAGATGCCTTCCGACTGCCCGGGCATCCTGATCACCCAGCATATGCCCGAAGGCTTCACCCGGTCGTTCGCCAAGCGCCTCGACGGCCTGTGCAAGATCACGGTCAGGGAAGCCGAGGGAGGAGAGCGGGTGCTGCCGGGACATGCCTTCATCGCGCCGGGCCATTCGCACCTGCTGCTGGCCCGCAGCGGCGCCAACTACGTGACCCAGCTCGACCAGGGGCCCCCGGTCAATCGCCATCGTCCCTCGGTGGATGTGCTGTTCGACTCCGCCGCCCGCTTTGCAGGGAAGAATGCGGTCGGCGTGATCCTGACCGGCATGGGCAAGGACGGCGCGCAAGGCATGCTGACCATGCGCAACGCCGGCGCCCACAATTTCGCCCAGGACGAAGCATCGTGCGTCGTGTTCGGCATGCCGCGCGAGGCCATCGCGGTCGGCGCCGCGCATGAGGTGGGAGCCTTGTCCGCACTGCCGGGCATGGTGCTGGCCCACCTCGCAGCCAACAGCAGCAGGGCGCTGCGCGTCTGAAAAAGGATTGATAAAAATGCACGGTGCGAAGCAGTTGTGTCAAAAATGTTTCGGTCCTTGCATTGCCGAGCACCTTATGCAGCACCTTTAAGTGCATAATCAAGAGCGAAAAGTTTATACTGAGGCCCTACCGTTCGGGTCTGCAGCAGAGCAGAACGGCTTGTCGATAACAGTTTGCAGAATCAATGGAGTAACTCATGGCGGGTCCGAATACAAAATTCTTGGTGGTCGACGATTTCTCGACGATGCGTCGTATCGTTCGCAATCTGCTGAAGGAATTGGGCTATACCAATGTCGACGAGGCGGAAGACGGCGCGATGGCATTGTCCAAGCTGCGCAGCGAGCAGTTCGATTTCGTCATCTCCGACTGGAACATGCCGGTCATGGATGGACTGACGATGCTGCAGAACATCCGCGCTGATGCAGCGCTGTCCAAGCTGCCGGTCCTGATGGTCACGGCCGAAGCGAAGAAGGAAAACATCATTGCGGCGGCACAGGCCGGCGCCAACGGCTACGTAGTCAAGCCGTTCACCGCGGCCACGCTCGACGAAAAACTGTCGAAGATCTTCGAGAAGCTCGAAAAGGTCGGAGCCTGACGTGAGTCAGCTTCTCCCTCAGGAGAACGGCGCCGATCCGGCGGCTCAGGTGGTCCAGGAAGCCCAGGAGGAAATGCTCGCGCGCGTCGGCCACATGACGCGCATGCTGCATGACAACCTGCGCGGCCTCGGCTTCGACAAGCTCATCGCCAAGGCCGCGCACGACATTCCCGATGCCCGCGACCGTCTCGACTATGTCGCGAAGATGACGGAGCAGGCTGCACAGCGCGTGCTGACTGCCACCGAGAATGCGATGCCGATGCAGGACAGCATCGAGAGCGGCGCCGATGCGCTTGCGGTGCAGCTTCGCGCAGCGCTCGAAGCACCTCATTCCGAGCAGCAGAGCCGGGAGCTGATGCAGCGCAGCCTGGCCTATCTCGAAGAGACGCGCGCCAATGCCACAGCATCGCGCCAGCAGATGCTCGACATCATGATGGCGCAGGATTTCCAGGATCTCACCGGCCAAGTCATCAAGAAGGTGACCGAGCTGGCGCACGGGATCGAGCAGCAACTGGTGCAGCTGCTGCTCGACTACTCCCCGCAGGAGGTGCGCCGCGACACCGGTAACAGCAGCGGCAACGGCCTGCTGAACGGTCCCCAGATCAATCCCGTTGGGAATGCCGACGTCGTATCGGACCAGGGGCAGGTAGACGACCTGCTGGAAAGCCTGGGTTTCTGATTCAAGGCCGGGGGCATGACGTACGGCGTCCTGTCTTCGGCGATCTTTCATCTCGCCATCCAGCATCAAGCCAACACGAGTAGCCACGCATGCACGCAGAGAAATTCATCGTCCGCGAACCCCTGGTCAATTCGCAGGAGAGGGTGCTCGGGTACGACATCGCCTGGCAAGGTGCAGACGCGGCAGATGCGCCGCGTGACGAAGCCGCCATTCTTTTCCTCGCCGGTTTCGTGGCGGACCAGCTTAACGATACCGACTGCGGCACATTGCTTGGCGATCAGATCATTTTCATCGAAGCCAAGCCTGCGCTGCTCGAGCATGAGTCCATCCTTGCGCTTCCTCCGAAAGGTACCATTCTCGCGCTGCGCGGCTGCGATCTCTCCGACGACGGCGTTGTCGAGGCGGTAGCGGCGGCACGCCGCAAGGGCTATGGCATTTCCCTGCGCGACGCGGATATCTCCCTGCTGGACAAGGGCTTGCTCAGCCATGTCACGCATATCGAAACTGCAATCGATTCGCCGGCCTTCGCTACGCAGGTGCAGCTGTTCCGCGCGCTCAATTCCCTGACCATCCGTCTCGTGGCGCGCCGCGTTCAAAGCTGGCAGGCCTTTGAACTGTGCAGGAAGCTGGATATTCTCGCCTTTGTCGGCAATCTCCACCTCACGCCCCGGCCCGGCCAGCATGCGCGCGAACTCAATCCCGCGCAATCGCTGATCCTACAGCTGATGGACATGGTGCGGCAGAATGCCGACGTCAAACAGCTCGAAGGCGTGCTCAAGCGCGATGCGGCACTCTCCTACAAGCTGCTGCGCTACATCAACTCGGCAGGCTTCGGACTCGGATGCGAAATCCAGTCGCTCAAGCATGCGGTGACCATGCTCGGCTATTCGCCGCTGTACCGCTGGCTGGCGCTGCTGCTGGCGACGGCGACAACCACCGGCTATTCCCCGGTGCTCATGCATGCCGCCATCGTGCGCGGCCGCTTCGCCGAACTGCTGGGCGGCACTTTCCTCCCCAGGCAGGAGGCCGAGAACCTGTTCGTCGCCGGCATGTTCTCCCTGCTCGACAAACTGCTCGGGGTGCCGATGGAAGACGTGCTGGAGAAAATCCAGCTGTCCGAGTCGGTCACCCAGGCATTGTTGTCGCGGGAAGGCATCTACGGACCTTTCCTTGGGCTGGCAGAGGCTTGCGAAATGCACAGCGGCGAAGTGGACGCGATGGCAAGTTCGCTATGCATCGATGCCCGCCAGGTGAATCAGGCGCAGCTCTCGGCGCTGGCCTGGGCGCAGCGCATCGCACTCTGAATTTCCAATCGCGCATCAACAATCCGACACGGCTTGCCGTTCCAATATCGACCGCTGCGGTCATCCTGAATAGCGAGGGCTTTTCGCACTTGTTTTGAGGATGGTCAAACTGATATTTCGAGAATAATTCTTCCTATTGGCCCTCAATGCGTCATTCGGCGCATGAGGAAGCGCGCAACAGGAGTCGGCAATGGCCGAGGATAGCGATCTCGAAAAAACCGAACCAGCGTCGTCCAGAAAACTGGAACAGGCGCGGGAGGAAGGCGACGTTCCCCGATCGAGGGAGCTTGCCACCTGCACGGTGCTGCTCGCCGCCGGCCTCGGCCTCATGTTTACCGGCGAAGGCATGGTGCGCAGCCTCAACCGCATGCTGGCGTCCGGACTCTCGTTCGAACGGGAACATGCCTTCGATGCCAGCCTGCTCATGGTGCGCCTCGGCACCATGGCCTTCGATGCGCTGGTGGCGCTGCTGCCGTTTGCCGGCCTGCTGCTTCTCGTGGCGATCGCATCGCCGCTCCTGATCGGCGGCTGGTTGTTCACCACCAAGTCGCTGATGCCAAATTTCTCGCGTCTCAATCCGATCAACGGCCTGGGCAACATGTTTTCCGTGCGTGCGCTGGTCGAGCTGGTCAAGGCCATCGGCAAGACGCTGCTGGTCGGCACCATCGCGTGGTACGTCATCAAGCACGAGTTCGAACCCATGCTGGCTTTGGCCACCGAGCCGCTGCAGTCCGGCAGCGCCCATCTCGGCGATCTCCTGCTGACCGGTTTCATTGCCATCGTCTGCGGACTGGTTGTGATCGCGCTGATCGACGTGCCG
Source organism: Noviherbaspirillum malthae (assembly GCF_015352985.1). GTDB lineage: Bacteria > Pseudomonadota > Gammaproteobacteria > Burkholderiales > Burkholderiaceae_D > Noviherbaspirillum > Noviherbaspirillum malthae. Next base: position 76,014 of record NZ_JACYXF010000008.1, read on the forward strand.
TATGTGCTGTGGCAATACGCCAGCAAGCTGAAAATGACCAAGGAAGAAGTGCGACAGGAATCCAAGGAATCCGAAGGCGATCCGCACGTCAAGGCGCGCATCCGCCAGCTGCAGCGTGAAATGGCCAAGCGCCGCATGATGTCGGAAGTGCCGACCGCCGACGTGGTCGTCACCAACCCGACCCACTATGCGGTGGCCCTGAAATACACCGAAGGCAAGACGCGGGCGCCGAAGGTCGTGGCCAAGGGTGCCGATGAAGTTGCCGCCAAGATCCGGGAAATCGCCGCCGAGAACAAGGTGGCGCTGCTGGAAGCGCCGCCGCTGGCCCGAGCGCTCTACAAGCACGCCGAACTGGGCGACGAGATCCCCGCCACGCTCTACACCGCCGTGGCCGAAGTGCTTGCCTATGTGTTCCAGCTTCGCGCCTACGGCCAGCACGGCGGCCTGCGCCCCGAAGTGCCGGAGAACGTCGCCGTCCCGCCGGAACTCGATCCGCTCAATCCGGCTGCGCAGGCAAACGCAGCGGGCCAACCTGACGGACGCATGCAATGAACAGCCTGAAACTGCCCGCGTGGATGACCGGACAATCCAGCAAGGCGCTGGCTGCGCCTATCCTCATCATCATGATGCTGGCGATGATGGTGCTGCCGCTGCCGGCCTTCGTGCTGGACATGTTCTTCAGCTTCAACATCGCGCTGTCGATCATCGTTCTGCTGACCAGCCTCTACACTGTCAAGCCGCTCGATTTCATGGCCTTCCCGGCGGTGCTGCTGGTATCGACCATGCTGCGCCTTTCGCTCAACGTCGCCTCCACCCGTGTCGTGCTGACCGAAGGCCATACCGGCCCGGATGCGGCGGGCAAGGTGATCGAAGCCTTCGGCCACTTCCTGATCGGCGGCAACTACACCGTCGGTATCGTGGTGTTCATCATCCTCACCATCATCAACTTCGTCGTGGTGACGAAGGGCGCCGGCCGTATCGCCGAAGTCGGCGCGCGTTTCGCCCTCGATGCGATGCCCGGCAAGCAGATGGCGATCGACGCCGATCTGAACGCCGGCCTGATCGGCGAGCAGGAAGCGCGCCGCCGCCGTACCGAAGTGGCGCAGGAAGCCGAGTTCTACGGCTCGATGGACGGTGCCAGCAAATACGTGCGCGGCGATGCGGTCGCCGGCATTCTTGTGACCGTCATCAACGTCTTCGGCGGCCTCATCGTCGGCATGGTGCAGCACGACCTGGCCTTTGATGCCGCGCTCAAGAATTACACGCTGCTCGCCATCGGCGACGGCCTGGTTGCGCAGATTCCCTCGCTGATCATCTCCACTGCCGCGGGTGTCATCGTGTCGCGCGTGTCCAGCGAACAGGATATCGGCGGCCAGATGGTCAACCAGCTGTTTGCCAAGCCGCAGGTGCTCTACATCACCGGCGGCATCATCGGCGGCATGGGCCTGATTCCCGGCATGCCGCATATCGCTTTCATCCTGCTTGGCGCGTCGCTGTGCGGTGGCGCTTACCTGATGAAGAAACGTCTGGAAAAGGTGGAGGAAGCGCCGGCACCCGTTCCGGAAGCCGCACTGGCCGCACCCGAAACGGAAGAGGCAAGCTGGCAGGACATCGTTCCGGTCGACACGCTCGGCCTGGAAGTCGGGTACCGCCTGATTCCTCTGGTCGACAAGGGCCAGAACGGCGAGCTGCTGCGCCGTATCAAGGGCATTCGCAAGAAGTTTGCGCAGGAAGTCGGTTTCCTCTCGCCGCCGGTGCATATCCGCGACAACCTCGAACTCAAGCCCTCCGCCTACCGCATCACGCTCAAAGGCGTGGAAGTCGGCACCGGCGAAGCCTATGTCGGCCAGTTCCTGGCGATCAATCCCGGCATGGTCAACGGCACGCTGCCTGGCACCGTGACTACCGACCCGGCCTTCGGCCTGCCCGCGACCTGGGTCGATGGCGGCATGAAGGAACATGCGCAGGCGCTGGGCTATACCGTGGTGGATGCCGGCACCGTCATCGCCACCCATTTGAACCACCTGATCACATCGCACGCCGCCGATCTGCTCGGCCGCCAGGAAGTGCAGCAGCTGCTGGACCATCTCGGCAAGGAAAGTCCGAAGCTGGTCGAAGACCTGGTGCCGAAGATGATTTCGCTGTCGGCGCTGCAGAAGGTCCTGCAGAGCCTGCTGATCGAAGGCGTGCATATTCGCGACATGCGCACCATCATCGAAACGCTGGCCGAGTTTGCTCCGCAGACCCAGGATCCGAACGAGCTGACCGCGATGGTCCGTATCGCATTGGGCCGCGCCATCGTCCAGCAGATCTTCCCGTCCACCAACGAGCTGTCGGTGATCACCCTCGACAGCCGCCTCGAACGCATTCTGATGCAGGCCCTGCAGTCCAGCGGCCCCGACGGCGCCGGCATCGAGCCGGGTCTCGCCGATACCATTGCCGCGCAGGCCGAGCAGGCTGCGCGCCAGCAGGAACAGATGGGCCTGACGCCGGTGCTGCTGGTGCCTGGGCCGCTGCGCGCATTGCTGGCGCGCTTCCTGCGCCGCGCGCTGCCGCAGCTCAAGGTGCTGTCGCATCAGGAACTACCGGATTCAAAGACAATTAGAGTTACCAGCCTGGTTGGAGGCCAAGCATGAATGTAAGAAAATTTTCTGCCAGTTCGTCGCGTGACGCATGGCGCCAGGTGCGCGAAGCGCTCGGTCCCGATGCGGTCATTCTCTCCAACAGGACGATCAACGGCATGATCGAGATTCTGGCAATGGCGCCGGAAGACATGTCGTCGCTCTCCGAGCCTGTGGTCGAAAGGCCGGCGCTGTCGGAGTCCACGCTGTCGGCCTTCGGCGTCAACCGCGCGCAGGAACAGGCTGCCAAGCCCGCAGCCGTTGTTGCGCCGAAGCCGTCGTCGGACGACAACCAGGCTGCCAACTTGGCCGACGCGATCGCCGCCAGCCGCGATGCGGCGCCGGCATCCGGCGGAGCGGAACTGGCCCAGGTGATGAACGAGCTGCGCTCGATGCGCGGCATGCTGGAATCGCAGCTGGCCGAGATCGCCTGGAGCGCCCAGCAGAAGCGCGAGCCGGCCAAGGCCGCCGTCATGCGCGAACTGCTGTCGGCCGGTTTCAGCGCCAGCCTCGCACGCTATCTGACGCAGAACCTGCCGAAGAACGACACCGTCGACAATTGCCTGTCCTGGGTGAAGTTGGTGCTGGCGCGCAATCTCAGCATCATCGGCAACGAAAACGAGATTCTCGACAAGGGCGGCGTCTATGCGCTGGTGGGACCGACCGGTGTCGGCAAGACCACCACCACCGCCAAGCTCGCGGCGCGCTGCGTGATGCGCCACGGCGCCGGCAAGCTGGCACTGATCACGACTGACGGCTATCGTATCGGCGGCTATGAGCAGCTTCGCATCTACGGCAAGATCCTCGGCGTGATGGTGCATTCGGTTAAGGATGAAACCGACCTGCGCATCGCGCTCGACGAACTGAAGAACAAGCACACCGTGCTGATTGACACCGTCGGCATGGGGCAGCGCGACAAGATGGTGGCCGAGCAGATTGCGATGCTTTCGGGCACCGAGTCGCGTGTCAAGCGCCTGCTTTGCCTGTCGGCGACCTCCACCGGCGAAACCCTGAGCGAAGTGGTCCGTTCCTACCAGGGCGGCGGTCTCGCCGGCTGCATCATGACCAAGCTGGATGAAGCGGCAACGGTGGGCAATGTGCTGGACGTGATGATCCGCCAGAAACTCAGCCTCTACTACGTGGCCAACGGCCAGCGCGTGCCGGAAGACCTGCATGTGCCCAATGCCCACTACCTGGTCGACCGCGCCTTCAAGCTCAAGCGCGAGACCGCGCCGTTCCAGTATTCCGACGAAGAGCTGCCGCTGGTGATTGCCAATACCGCCCATGCAATGAATGACAAGAGCCTGCGCGAGGTGACACTTGGCTAGTTTCGATTTCGATCAGGCTGAAGGCCTGCGCCGCATGCTGGCCGGCCCCAAGCCGCGCGTGTTCACTTTCCTGTCGGCGGCGACGCCTGAAGAAAAAGGTGCGATGCTGGTCAATCTCGGCGCTTCGCTGGCGCAGGCGGGCAGGGACGTACTGCTGCTCGACGCCTGCGTCGCCTCGGAAGGCATTTCCGCGCGCCTGAAAGCCGGGCGCGGAAATTCTCTGCTGCAGGCCGCCCAGCAATCCCGGGGTGAACCTGCTCTCGATGACGTGATGCAAGCCATGCCGCAGGGCTTCAGCGTGGCTGCCTTGAAGCGAGGCGTACAGAAACTGCCTGCAGCCGGCACCGAAGGCGCGCAGCGCCTGGACGACGCATTCGGCGTCCTGACGGGGCGCGCCGACATCGTCGTCGTCGATGCGGAGCTCGACGGCAATGATGCATTCGCCATTCCTGCGCTGGCGGAAACCGAAATCGTAGTGCAGGCATCGAACAGCCCGGCATCGATCAAGGCCGCCTATACGCTGATCAAGCGTGTCAACGGCCAGCTTGGCCGCCGTCCCTTCAGCCTGCTGGTGACCGGCGCTTCCGACAAGGAAGCGCAGCTGGTCTACCAGAACATGGCGCAGGCCGCGAATCGCTACCTGGCGGTCAAGCTCAATTCCATGGGCTCGGTCCCTCCCGATGAGCACCTGAAGAAAGCCATGCATCTCGGCCGTGCCGTGGTCGATGCCTTTCCGCTGGCGGGCGCTTCCGTTGCCTTTCGCCGACTCGCCGGGAAGTTCGTATTGTCCGATGCGGCGGCTGCGCGATAACATGGCATTCCTGCGATGGATGCCCCTGCGGGCATCCGAAACGATTCAATACAATGTATACCGTTAGCGGAAAATCCGACAAGAACCACTTGCTGGAAGTGCATGCTCCGCTGGTCAAGCGTCTGGCCCACCAGATGAAGGCGAAGCTTCCTCCCAGCGTCGAAGTCGACGACCTCATTCAGGCCGGCATGATCGGCCTGCTGGATGCGGTGAGCCGCTATGAAGACACGCATGGCGCCCAGTTCGAAACCTATGCGGTGCAGCGCATACGCGGCGCCATGCTCGACGAGCTGCGCAGCAGCGACTGGCTGCCGCGCAGCATCCGGCAGACCATGCGCAAGATCGAAGAGGCGATGAACAAGGTGCAGCAGCGCCTCGGCCGCCCGCCCAAGGAAGCCGAGATCGCCGCCGAAATGAAGCTGTCGCTGGCCGACTACCAGGAACTGCTCTCCGAAGGCAGCGGCCACCAGCTGGTGTATTACGAAGATTTCCACGAGAAGGACGAGAACGAGCACTTCCTCGACCGCTACTGCGTCGATGAAGCCGGCGATCCCCTGCAGAGCCTGATGAACGGCGGCTTCCGCCAGGCGGTGATCCAGGCGATCGAAGTCTTGCCTGAGCGCGAGAAGATCCTGATGGGGCTCTACTATGAGCAGGAAATGAACCTCAAGGAAATCGGCGCCGTGATGGGCGTGTCCGAGTCGCGGGTCTGCCAGCTGCACAGCCAGGCGATCGCGCGCATGCGGGCGCGGCTGAAGGAACAGGCATGGACTGGGCTAGCCTAGCCGGACTGCTGCTGGCGCTGGCCGGCATCCTGTTCGGCCAGGTGATCGAAGGAGGTCGCATCGATTCGCTGCTGCAGCCGGCGGCCTTCCTGATCGTCACCGTCGGCACGATGGGCGCGGTGCTCCTGCAGAGCGGCAGCCGCAACGTGCTGCGTGGCGCGGCCATGCTGCGCTGGGTGTTCCGTCAGCCGGAAGACGGCAGCGCGAACATTTCCCGCGACCTCGTCACCTGGAGCAATACCGCGCGCCGCGAAGGCCTGCTCAGCCTCGAACGCCACCTCGGCGCGGTCAAGGATCCCTTCACCGAAAAGGGCCTGCGCATGATCATCGACGGCATCCATCCCTACAAGATCCGCGAGATCCTCGATGTGGACGTGTCCACCTTCGAGCGGCGCGAACGCCAGGCGGTGAAGATCTGGGAAGCCGCCGGCGGCTATGCGCCGACCATCGGCATCCTCGGTGCCGTCCTCGGCCTGATCCAGGTCATGGAAAACCTGTCCGATCCCTCCAGGCTCGGCAGCGGCATCGCGGTGGCCTTCGTGGCCACCGTCTACGGCGTCGGTCTCGCCAACCTGGTGTTCCTGCCGATCGCCAACAAGCTCAAGTCCATCGTCACCGACGAAGTGCGCCGCAGGGAAATGCTGACCGACGTCTTCTGCAGCGTCGCCAACGGCGACAACGTGCGCATCGTCGAAGAGCGCATGCTGGCCTACAAGTAAGCCGCCAGCGACATGCCGCGCAAGCAATACCGCGAAGACGACGAAGACGGCGACAAGCATGATCGCTGGCTGGTGTCGTATGCCGATTTCATCACGCTGCTGTTTGCGTTCTTTGTCGTGATGTATGCGCTGTCGTCGGTCAATGAAGGCAAGTACCGGACGCTGTCCAACGCCCTGACGCATGCCTTCGGCGGCGTGCAGGTCGGGCCGCCGCCGGTCGATGTGCCGCAGGCGGCGCCGGAACTGCCGCGCCCGCTGTCAATGCGCCCTCGCTCGACTGCGCAGACCGAAAGCATGCGCCGCGAGAAGGAAAAGCTGACCGGCGTCGCCCGCGACATTCTGGGCGTGCTCGCTCCGCTGGTCGACCAGGGCAAGGTCAGGGTGACCCAGACCGCACGCGGCGTCACCGTGGAAATCAATGCCAGCGTGCTGTTCGCTCCCGGCGACGCCCGGGTGGCCGAATACAGCGCCGAAGCGCTCCGGGCGGTGGCCGCCGTGCTTAAGGATGACGACCATGCGATCCAGGTCGAAGGCCACACCGACAACCTGCCCATCCGAAATGCCGTCTATCCGTCGAACTGGGAATTGTCGTCCGTGCGCGCCTCCAGCGTGGTCAGGCTGTTCGTCGACGGCGGCGTGGCGGACGTTCGCCTGAGTGCGATCGGGCGAGGCTCGGCCAGGCCGGCGGCATCGAACGACACGCCGGAAGGCCGCATGCGCAATCGCCGCGTGACGATCATGGTGCTGTCGAACTTGCCCGATGCGGGTACGGAACTGCCGGTGCCGGGAAGGGAAAGAAAATAAGGGGGGCGGAGAAGAGAGGCGCCTGGCGATTGCCGGCGCCGGTTTGACGCTGCGGTCAGCCTACGACCAGGGTGCGGCTGCCGCCGGAGGATGTCGTCTGGCCGGTAGGGCCGTACATCGTGCCGCCGCCACGGTTGCCTTGCAGGACATTCAGCGCATTCTGGTTGCGCGACATGTGCTGGCCGATCAGCAAGCCGTTGGTGCGGTTGAATTCCTTGGCCTCGCGGGCCAGATCCAGCAGCTCGGTCCAGGCCTTGCCGGTTTCTGCAGAGGCCGATTTCAGCCATGCCTGCATGCCCGATTCGTCGGCGCTGTAACCGGCGGTGCCGAGGCTGCGGTGGCGAGCCAGCGCCAATTCCGTCATGCGGGCGACGGTTTTCGTCTTTTCGTCGATCACCGCGGTCAATCCCTCCAGATTCGCCTGGATCAGATGCTCCTGTTCCTGCCTCAGCAGTTGCAGCAGGGCATGGCCTGCTGCCAGTTCTTCGGCGAGGCTGTTGCCGGGATTGCGTGCGGAGTTTTGCATGACTTCCTGAATTGCTGGTTACTTGCGGGTGCGGATCAGGTCATTGACCGTGTCCAGCAGGCCGTTGGCCACCTTTTCCGGATCGACCTTGAAGGTGCCGTTGGCAATGGCCGCCTTGATTTCTTCCACCTTCCTGGCATCGAACACGCCGCTGGTGCCCGACTGGGTGAGCGACTGCGCGGTCGACGACAGATGGACGCTGTCGGTTTCGGACGGTGTGGAGCTGACGCCGGAAGCCTTGTCGGCTCCCTTGCCGGTGCGGGCCGGGGCGGTCGGCAGGCCCAAACCGCCGGCTTTTTTCAACGGGTCATCGATTTTCACGGCTATTCCTTAACTGTTTGCAGTAGCTGTTTGCGGTATTACGGTTCTTGTCAGAAGGTTTATCGACGCCATCCGCGAAAACTTTAGCGCTGAATTGAAACAAGTTGAAACTTTTTTCATCGAGATCAATAAGTCACTTCCACGATGCCGCCGGCCCTGGCAACGCCGCTGACCACCTGGCCGGAAACCGTGCGCGCCTGGGCGATCTGACCTTCGGAGGCATTGTTAAGTGCCCGGGCTTCTGCAGAAACCTGGAATCCGGGGCCGGTGGACATGACGCGTACCGTCTGTCCCTGCTGGACGGCGGCCTGGCTGCGCAGCGCGTCTCCACGCAGCGGTGTGCCGGCGGCGATCGACAGGGCAAGCGTGCGGCCGACCGCCTGGCCAGCATCGGTAAGGATACCGGCCGGTAGTGCGGTCAGGTCGCCCTTGATGCGCGTCACGTCGTTGGGATTCACGGTCTGGCCCTGAGCCAGCGGCGCCGCCGCGATCAGGTATTCGCCGATCACCTGTACCGTCGAAGCGACATAAATCGTCCAGGGCGAGGGCTCGGTGCAGCGAATGCCTACCGTGGTCTTGCCCCATACCCGGCTTCCCTTGGGAAGAAAGGCTTCCGGCGCGGCGCAGGCGGGCAGGTTGGATCGTGAGTCGATCTGGCCGACGCTCACGTTCACCTGGCCGGGCAGGCCGGTGCTCTGGGTACGCAGGAACTGCTCGACCGTCTGCCTCAGCGCGGCCGTGTCTTGGCGCTGAAGCTGAGGCTGAACACCGGGCGCGGACGTCTGCGCGGCAGCGTGCTGGGCAACGCCGGCCAAGAGCCAGAGGGCAGGGAGCAGTGCTTTTGCGGTTGATTTCATTGTGGCCGTGGTGCTGGACTGTCAGGGCTGAATCTTACCCATGCAGCAAGCAATCAAAAGGGTGAAAAGGAGAGGCTTTCGGAGTCTTATTGCATGATCGATGTGACTTTTGCATCCGTATGATCCAGCCTATGTCAATCCATCGCGGGTTGCGGCATTGGGGAAATGCGGCAGCCGGACAGGGATACGGGGAATGAGATGATAGGTAAGCTGGACGAGGCATTTCGGTTTCATCAGACGGCGCTGAGCTTGCGCGCGGAACGGCAGCAGGTGCTGGCGTCGAATATCGCCAATGCGGATACGCCGAACTACAAGGCGCGCGATGTCGATTTCAACGCGGCGCTCAAGCAGGCCCTCGGTCCGGGTGCTGTGCCGGCTACGGCCACAGCAACTGCCGCCGCATCCGGCCCGGGCAAGGCGGCGGCGAATCCTTTGGCTGTCGCCCTGACGCGAACCTCTTCGGCGCATCTCGCAGGCAATGCAGGCAAGACCACCGCCAACGGCGCGCAGATGATGTACCGGCAGACAGCGGTGCAGGGCAATGTCGACGGCAATACGGTCGACATGGATGTCGAGCGCAACCAGTTCACCGACAATGCGCTTCGCTATGAAGCCGGAGTCACTTTCGCCAGCGGACAGATCAAGACGCTGCTCACCGCAGTCACGGGGCAATAATCATGTCGTTATTCAATATCTTCAACGTCGCCGGTTCGGCCATGAGCGCCCAGGGCCAGCGCCTCAATACCGTGGCCAGCAACATCGCCAACGCCGACAGCACCACCAGCTCCACCGGCGAAGTCTATCGCGCCAAGCAAGTGGTGTTCAGCGTCGACAAGACCAAGAACCCGGCGGCTGCGGGCGTAAAGGTGCAGCAGGTGGTCGAGGACAAGTCGCCGCCCAAGATGCATTACGACCCGAAACATCCGCAGGCCAACGAGCAGGGCTATGTCGCCATGCCGAACGTGAATACGGTCGAAGAGATGGTCAACATGATTTCGGCTTCGCGTTCCTATCAGACGAACGTGGAAACCATGAATGCAGCCAAGACCATGCTGCTCAAAACCTTGACCCTGGGTCAGTGAGATAGGAACGCGGGATGACTACGGTACAGACCAACAACACGGTGCCGGCCGATCTGCTGGCGAACATGAACGGCGCCAAGAGCACGTCGAATGCGGTACAGGAGATTCAGGATCGTTTCATGACGATGCTGGTTGCGCAGATGAAGAACCAGGATCCGCTCAATCCTCTGGACAATGCCCAGGTAACGAGTCAGATGGCGCAGTTGTCGACGGTGACTGGTATCGACAAGCTCAATGCTACCTTGCAGGCTTTGCAAGGCAGTTACCAGACCAGCCAGGCGTTGCAGGCCACCGACATGATCGGGCATGGAGTGCTGATACCGGGTTCTTCGGTGACTTTGGAAAAAGGCGCTTCTATCTTCGGTATCGACATTCCCGAGTCCGTCGATGGTGTCGAAGTCACGATTCGTAACGCATCGAACCAAGTAGTGCGCACGCTAAACCTTGGGGTGCAAGATGCCGGAACTCTGCCGGTTGCGTGGGACGGCGCTACTGACGCCGGAGGCGTGGCTCCGGATGGCGCATACAAATTTGAAGTAAAAGCCACGCGCGGTGATAAGTCAATTTCTGTCACGCCGCTGGCATTTGGCGAAGTGTCGAGTGTAACTACTGGGACTGCGGGCGTAAAAATGAGCATCCTCGGATTAGGCGCAGTCAACTTCGCGGACGTGCGTCAAATTTATTGAACAATACCAGGCACTTGAGCCCAAGGAGAAAAAATGAGCTTTCAACAAGGATTGAGCGGACTGAATGCCGCTTCCAAGAGTCTGGAAACGATCGGTAATAACGTTGCGAACGCAAACACCGTAGGTTTCAAAGGCGCTCAAGCACAATTCGCAGACGTGTTTGCAAATGCGTTGACGGGGGCCGGCGGAGCGCAGGTCGGGATCGGGACGAAGGTCGCCGCAGTGGTTCAGCAATTCACGCAAGGAAATATCACAACTACGAATAATCCGCTTGATATGGCAATCAATGGAGGCGGATTTTTCAGGATGAGCAATAACGGTGCGATTACCTTTTCGCGTAATGGCCAGTTTCAGCTCAATAAGGAAGGATTCATCGTCAACGCAAACGGATCTCATCTCACCGGGTACATGGCCGATGTCAACGGCGTATTGTCCACGGGTGCGCCAACAGATTTGAATATCCGTACGGCGGATCTTTCTCCAAAGGTGACGTCCGAAGCGAAAGTGCAGATCAATCTGGATTCTCGTATGAATCCGCCGAAAAATTCTCCGTTCAGCATTACTGATCCCGAGAGCTATAACAATTCAAGCTCAATCCAGGTTTTCGATACGCTCGGTAACGCTCATGTCTTGCAGTTCTACTATGTTAAAAACGTACCGGCAACTCCTCCGCCTACGCCAACAACCAGTTCATGGGACGTTTATGCTTCTTGCGACGGTATTTTGTTGCCCAACAGCACGATTCCGCCATTGACCGGAGGTCGGGTCGGCACTCTGCAATTTTCCGACGAGGGGGATCTGATTACATCGACAGCGTTCACAACGCCGATCGATCTTACCGCTGTGGCTGCGGCGATCAATGCGGCCGATACCGGTAACCGTGAGCCGGATGTTTTCAATAGCGCGGAGAACCCCTTGACAGTTGCCATAGATTTCGCGAGTTCTACGCAATACGGTTCTCCGTTCGGCGTTAACAGATTGGTGCAGAATGGCTTCACAGCCGGTCGCCTTTCCGGTTTCAATATCGGCTCCGACGGCATTATCACAGGGCGCTACACCAACGGGCAGTCCGCTACGCTGGGTCAGGTCGTGATGGCAAACTTCACCAACCCGAACGGACTGCAGCCGCTCGGCAACAACATGTGGGCGGAATCCTCAACATCCGGTCAGGCGCTGGTAGGAGCCCCTGACTCCGCGGGTCTGGGTGTGTTGCAGGCGTCTGCGGTAGAAGATTCAAACGTCGATCTGACCGCCGAACTGGTCAACATGATCACCGCCCAGCGGGTCTACCAAGCCAATGCCCAGACCATCAAGACGCAGGACCAGGTGATGCAGACGCTGGTGAACCTGCGCTGATCCTTCCCGCATCAACCCTTGCATGAGCGGCGCATTCCGAAAGGGATGCGCCGCCGGAGAACAAGATGGATCGCCTCATCTATACCGCGATGTCCGGTGCCAAGCACATCATGGAGAAGCAGGCCACCACGTCGCACAACCTGGCCAACGTCTCTACCACCGGCTTTCGCGCCCAGCTCGATTCCTTCCGCGCAATTCCCGTGATCGGCGCGCAATTGCCGACCCGCTCCTTCGTGGTCGACGCCACCGTCGGCACCGACTTCCGCGCCGGCCCGATACAGCAGACCGGACGCGCCCTGGACGTGGCCGTGCAGGGGCAGGGCTGGATCGCGGTGCAGCTGGAAGACGGCACAGAAGCCTATACCCGCAACGGCAGCCTGAAGCTCAGCGAAAACGGTGTCCTGCAGACCCAGTCCGGCGCCTCGGTGATGGGCGACGGCGGACCGATCGCGATTCCGCCCGACGTCAACATCTCGATCGCCAAGGACGGCACCGTCACCTCGATCGCGGCCGACTACAAGCCCGGCGCGCCCATCATTCTCGGCCGCATCAAGCTGGTCAATCCGCCGGAGGAAAACTTGGTGCGCGGGGGCGACGGCCTGTTCAGGCTGAAGGAAGGCGGCGAAGCGGACGCGGATGCCAACGTCGCCTTGCTCGGCGGCGCGGTCGAAGGCAGCAATGTCAGCGTGGTCGAATCCATGGTGGACATGATCGCGTTGGCCCGCCAGTTCGACATGCACATGCAGCTGATGAAGAACGTCGAAAGCAACGAGGCGAAAGCCGCCCAGCTTCTGTCTTTGACCGGCTGATGATTCGCCGACAATAGTTGAATAAATTGCCGATGCTGCGGCTTTCGAACTCCTGAGGGGAGAGGGCGGCATCGGTTGCCAAAAGCAGGTTTCCGGAGAAAGAAATGATTCGTTCCTTGTGGATTTCCAAGACAGGCCTGGAAGCGCAGCAGACGCAGATGGATGTCATCTCGAACAACCTGGCCAACGTCAGCACAGGCGGCTTCAAGCGTTCGCGCGCGGTGTTCGAGGATCTGCTGTACCAGACCATGCGCCAGCCCGGCGCGCAGTCGTCGCAGCAGACCCAGCTGCCCTCCGGCCTGCAGATTGGCACCGGCGTGCGCGCCGTTGCGAGCGAGCGCATCCATACCCAGGGCAACCTGCAGAAGACGGATAACGACAAGGATGTCGCCATCCAGGGCCAGGGCTTTTTCCAGGTGCTCCTGCCTGACGGCACCAATGCCTATACCCGCGACGGTTCCTTTCAAATCGACAGCCAGGGCCAGCTGGTGACGGCCAGCGGCTTCGTGGTGCAGCCTGCGATCACCATCCCGGCCAATGCCCAGAGCCTGACGGTCGGGCGCGACGGCACGGTCTCGGTGACTCAGCCCGGCGTCGCCGCGCCGACGCAGGTCGGCACGCTGCAGTTGGTGACCTTCATCAATCCGGCCGGCCTGGAATCCAAGGGGGAAAACCTCTACGTGGAAACGGCAGCCTCCGGCACGCCGAATGCCAATACCCCGGGCACAAACGGCGCCGGCCTCCTGACGCAGGGATATATCGAAACGTCCAACGTCAACGTGGTCGAGGAACTGGTCAACATGATCCAGACCCAGCGTGCCTACGAAATCAACAGCAAGGCCATCACCACCTCGGATCAGATGCTGCAGCGTCTGGGGCAACTGTAAGCAGGAATAGTGATGAATCGCTTGATCAAGATGCTGGAAAACGCCGGCGGACGACGCGGCGCGGTTCTCTCCGGCGTCGCCATGGTGCTGACGATGACGGGCTGCGCAACCGTGCCGGATTCCATCGTCCATCAGCCCTCCGTGAACCGGCCGCCGGCGGCGGCCGCCGTCCCGCCGTCCAACGGCGCGATCTTCCAGGCATCGAATTATCGTCCGATGTTCGAGGACCGGCGTGCGCGCCTGGTGGGCGATACCATCATCATCGCAATCAGCGAAAAGACCAGTGCCGGCAAGTCCGAAGGCAATACGGCCAGCAAGAGCGGCAGCGTCTCCTTCGGCGCGCCGACCCTGTTCGGCATACCGGCCACCACGACCGCCAAGCTCGGTCTGGGGGTGAATTCCTCGAACAAGTTCGAGGAAAAAGATGCCACCACGGCCAGCAACAACTTCACCGGCACCATCACGGTCACCGTGTCCGAGGTTCTGCCCAACGGCAACCTGCTCGTGTCGGGTGAAAAGCAGATTTCCTTTGACAAGGGCGTGGAGTACGTACGCTTCTCCGGCGTCGTCAATCCCGACCATGTGGTGAGCGGCAATGTGGTGTCGTCTACCCAGGTCGCCGACGCACGCGTCGAATACCGCACCAACAGCCGCATCGACAGGGCCGAAGTGATGTCACAGATGACGCGCTTCTTCCTGAGCCTGCTGCCGCTTTAATCTTTCGCACCATGACTTCTCCGCTCCTATCACGCTCCGTCCTGGCAGTGCTTGCGGCCGGCTCCGTGCTTGCCGGCGCATTCACGGCACTGCCGGCTCGCGCCGAACGGCTCAAGGATCTCGCCAGCATCCAGGGCGTGCGCCAGAACCAGTTGATCGGCTACGGCCTGGTGGTCGGCCTCGACGGCAGCGGCGACCAGACCACGCAGACCCCGTTCACCGTGCAGAGCGTGGTGAGCATGCTGCAGAACATGGGCGTCAACCTGCCGCCAGGTACCACCCTGCAGCTCAAGAACGTCGCTGCGGTCATGGTCACCACCTCGCTGCCCGCCTTCGCCCAGCCGGGGCAGATGCTTGATGTCACCGTGTCGTCGATGGGCAATGCGAAAAGCCTGCGCGGCGGCACGCTGCTGATGACGCCGCTCAAGGGCGCGGACGGCCAGATCTACGGCATGGCGCAGGGCAATGTGCTGGTCGGCGGCGTCGGCGCTTCGGCCAACGGCAGCAAGGCCCAAGTCAATCACCTGAGCGTGGGTCGCATTTCCGGCGGCGCCACCGTGGAACGCGCCGTGCAAAGCTCCTTCAATCGCGGCGACACCGTCTTCCTGGAATTGAACGATACCGATTTTTCCACCGCCAGCCGCGTGGTGGAAGCCGTCAACCGCCGCTTCGGTCCGGATATCGCCTCGGCGCAGGACGGCCGAGTGATCCGCGTACGCGCACCGGCCACCAGCGATGAGCGCGTAGCTTTCCTCGGTGCGCTGGAAAGCCTCAACGTCACCCCCGCACAGACCAACGCCAAGGTGATTCTCAATGCGCGTACCGGCTCGGTGGTGATGAACCAGGCCGTGACCCTCGACAGCTGCGCGGTATCGCACGGCAACCTGTCGGTGGTCATCAATACCGATCCGGTGATCAGCCAGCCGGCGCCGCTGTCCGGCGGCCAGACGGTGGTGACCGCGACATCGCAGATCGACATCAAGAAGGAACCGGGACAGGTGCTGCTGCTCAAGGGCGGCACGTCGCTGGCCGACGTGGTGAAGGCCTTGAACGCCATCGGCGCCACGCCGCAGGATCTGCTGGCCATCTTGCAGGCAATGAAGGCCGCGGGTTCCCTGCGCGCCGAACTGGAAATTATTTGATTGAACGATTGCCGCCATGGTCAACCGCATTGATACCTCCAACAACTTCGCGGCCGATGTCAAGGACATCGGCAAGCTGCGCCAGGCGGCCAAGGAAAACTCGCCGGAAGCCCTGAAGGCGACCGCCAAGCAGTTCGAAGCTTTGTTCATGAACATGGTGCTCAAGAGCATGCGCGAGGCCACGCCCCAGGAAGGCGTCTTCGACAGCCAGCAGAGCAAGATGTACACCTCCATGTTCGACCAGCAGCTCAGTCAGACCATGGCGTCGCGCGGCGTCGGCTTGGCGGATGTGCTGGTGCGCCAGCTGTCCACCATGTCGGACAAACAAGCAGTGAATCCGTTGCCGGAAAGCGTCGCATCCGGTAATCCTGATGTCAGTGGCGTAACAAAGGTTTTCCAGCCTGCGCCGGCGGTGGTCGATGCCTTGAAACCGCTACCCAGCAGTAAGCCGGCGCATGTCCGCGCTTTCCACGACAAGCTGGCGGCGTCTGCGGAAGAGGCAAGCAAGGCGACCGGGATACCGGCCAAATTCATGTTGGGTCAGGCTGCGCTTGAAAGTGGATGGGGCAAGCGCGAAATCACCGGCGCGGACGGCAGCCGCAGTCATAACGTCTTCGGCATCAAGGCAACTGGGGGCTGGAAAGGAAAAGTAGTTGAAGCGGTTACCACGGAATACGTCAACGGTTCACCCCAGACTAAAGTGGAGAAATTCCGGGCTTACGACTCCTATGCGGATGCCTTTAAGGATTATGCAAGGCTGCTGCGCAATAATCCACGCTATGAAAACGTAATTGCAAATGCCCAGGATGTTGTGGGTTTTGCAAAAGGGCTGCAAAAGGCGGGCTATGCCACCGATCCGCACTATGCAACCAAACTCACAAAAATAATCACTCAGTCGTTATCTACTTGATAAGCATTGGCGAAAGTTGGCGCAAAGCGCTCAAGTTCTGCGCCGGTCTGCCGTTCATCTAGTTATCGATATCTGGAAGCCTAAATCATGAGCTCGAGCATACTCAGTGTTGGACAAAGCGCGTTGGCCGCAGCGCAAGCTGGCCTTGCCACGACCGGTCACAATATTGCAAATGCCAACACGCCGGGGTATTCACGGCAAATTGTCCTCCAGGCCAGTGCGGGTTCCCAGAACGCAGGTTTCGGCTACGTCGGCAAGGGAGCCGCTGTTGCTGATGTGCGGCGCGTTTTCAACGACCTTCTCGCCACCCAGGTACGGTCGGCGCAGTCCACCCAGAACCAGGTCCAGGCATATTATGATCAGATCAAGCAAATCGACAATCAGCTTGCGGATACGACTTCCGGATTGTCGCCCGTACTGCAGGACTTTTTCAAAGGCATTCAGGATTTAGCGGCGAATCCGAATGCTGCCGCGTCGAGGCAGGCCGCCTTGTCATCGGCGCAAGCCTTAGCAGCGCGTTTTCAGAGTCTTGACGGCCAGCTGAAGGAAGTAGAACAAAGCGTCAACGGCCAAATCACATCCGCTGTGACGGCTATCAACACCCATGCCGCCCAGATTGCCAAGTTGAACGACGCAATTGAAAAAGCAGCTGGTAACGGAGACGGCCATGTGTCGAACGATCTCCTTGATCAACGCGACTATGCGATCACCCAGCTGAGCAAGGAAATCAAGACAACGGTCGTCAAGCAAGGCAATAGCTTTAATATACTGATCGGTAGCGGACAGCCTCTCGTTGTCGGTGCGAAGACACAGGATTTGACGGTGGTTGCATCCGATACGAACCGTAATCGGATGCAGATCGCTTACCATTCAAATGGTAAATTGGTTCCGCTAAGCGAGAGCAGTCTTTCCGGCGGCAGGCTCGGCGGATTATTGGAGTTTCGCAGCAAATCGATGGAGCCGGCGCAAAACGCGCTTGGCCGTGTTGCGATCGGCCTTGCAATAACGTTCAATGCCCAGCACAACTTGGGACAGGACCAGACCGGTCAACTTGGCGGTAATTTCTTTGCGGTTGCAGTACCTCGTGTGGAGGCGAGCAGAAACAACCTGAACTCGCCGCCCACGCCTGTGGCGGACATCAAGGCCGACATAACCGATCCAAGCAAACTAACGACAAGTGATTACCGGATAAGCTACGTTAGTGGTCCCCCGTCACCTCAGTATGTCGTTACGCGACTTCCTGAAAATAGCAAGTCAACGTTTACCAGCTTTCCTGGCGGTGATGGTGAGGCCATTCCGGGCGTAAAACTAACCGAACCTGCCGGAACGCCGATGCAGGTTAACGATGAATTCTTAATACGTCCAACCGTTGACGGCGCGGCAAAATTTGCAGTTGAAATCAACGATGTCAGTAAGATTGCTGCCGGTGCGCCAATCAGTGCAACTGCTCCTCTGACTAACGTCGGCACCGGCAAGATTAGTGCCGGTGTTGTTTCTTCCACGCTTTTAATGCGTCCCGGAGCGTCATCCGGACTCAGCTTGGCATACGCACCGGGATCGCCTGGCACTGTAAGTATCAGCTCGCCAGTTAATAAGCCAATCACATTGATATCGCCCCCGGTTGCACCGAGCACGGAAGAAACCGCTACCGTCTATCCCGCAGGAACCCCGGTTCCTTACACGGTTGGACAAACGATTATGTATGACGGTATCCGGTTCAGTAACATTCCTGGGGCATCGGCCAATACACCCGGCACCTTGAATGTCGACAAGATTTTGCCGATGGAGATCGGCTTTGCTAACGGCGGCTTGAGCGGATTTCCCGCACAGCTTGACGTCTCAGTCAAAGGGGCGGACAGAAAAACTGTCAATTACGCCGCCGGTACAACGCCGATACCCTTCAAAGACGGCGACACCATCTCTACCGGAGGAATCACTTTTACAGTGACCGGTTCGCCAAAGGACGGGGACAAGTTTTCGATCAAATCCAACCCCAATGGCGTCGGCGACAGCCGCAACGCGGTCTTGCTGGGAAGCCTGCAGGGGGCAAATACCCTGGCCGATGGTACGACGACTTATCAGGGAGCGTATGCTCATCTTGTCAGCTTCATCGGTAACAAGACTCATGAACTGGAAGTGACCTACAAGGCGGAATCCGCATATTTGGAGCAAGCCGAAACGGCGATGGAAGCCGAGTCAGGTGTCAATCTCGACGAGGAAGCCACCAATCTGCTTCGTTATCAGCAGGCATATCAAGCGGCGGCCAAGGTGATGCAGACTGCGAATACCTTGTTCGACACTCTGCTGACACTTGGCACCTGATAAGGATTGAGGACGACATCATGCGCATTAGCACCAACACATTGTACACAGCCGGTACGACTCGGATGTCCGAGCTTGAGACAAGCATGTTCAAAGTACAGCAGCAGATGAGCCTGGGAAAGCGGATACTGACGCCATCGGATGATCCGATCGCAGCCGCGCAAATCCTTGAACTGAATCAGTCTCAGTCAATGAATGCCCAGTATGCGGTAAATCGGCAGAATGCCAAGAATTCTCTTGGGCTGGAAGAAAATGCGTTGCAGAGCGTGACAACGCTCTTGCAGGATGTGAAGACTTTGGTGATCAATGCTGGTAGCGGCATTCTGGATAATACGCAACGCAAATACATCGCGAGTGAATTGAGCGGCCGATATGACGAACTCATATCCTTGGCCAATGCCAAGGACGGAGCCGGCAATTATCTATTTTCCGGTTATAGCACATCGATACAACCTTATACCAAGAGCCCTGACGGAGCGACTTACAATGGCGACCAGGGCCAGCGCATGCTTCAAGTAGGTCCACAAAGGCAGATCGCGCTCAGTGATACCGGAGTGGCCTTATTCGAGAGCAACAGAACGGGTAACGGTACCTTTATGACGGGTCTTTCCGACAGCAATAAGGGAAGCGGAGTCATCTCTTCGGGCGGAGTAACTGATCTGGGAGCAGTTACCGGACACAACTACGAAATTCGCTTTTCCGATACGATACCTAACCAGTTTGATATCGTGGACACGACGGCATCCCCGGAAATCGTCGTGGCGCCTGCTGCTCGAACGTATACGAGCGGACAGGCGATCCAGTTCGAGGGCATCCAGGTGGACATTACCGGCGTGCCCCAGAACGGCGATACGTTCACGATAGAGCCGAGCAAGAACCTGAGCATCTTTAGCACCATCAACGATTTGATCAATCTTCTGAATACACCTGTGACCGGTGATGCCGGAAAGGCGAATTTAACAAAGGGGCTCAGCATTGCAAACGAGGGTGTCGATGCAGCCCTGGATAATGTGCTGACGGTACGTGCTTCCGTAGGCTCCCGGTTAAAGGAACTGGATTCTTTGGACCTGCAAGGTGACGATAGAGACCTGCAATACTCACAATCGCTCTTGAAGCTGCAGGATTTGGATTACATGAAAGCAATCACGGATTTGTCCAAGCAAAAGATGATGCTTGAAGCTGCGCAACAGGCATTTGTGAAGACAACAGGCATGAGCCTGTTCAGCTATATCTCGTAGCCAGTTCCTGCAATGTGGGATAGGTAACGTGGGCGGATGCCCACGTTTTTTTGCATCCGCCAATACTCGATACTCTCAGTAATCAGCGCTTGCCTTGATGCGATACCAGCATCTGCTGCATGAACACATTCCCTTCTTCAAACAACTTTTGCATGGGTACTGCAAGGTAAGGAAGTATGAGCGCCAGCACAAGGAATCCCACGGCCAATGTCACAGGGAAGCCGATACCGAACAGATTCAACTGTGGTGCTGCACGAGTGAGGATGCCAAGCGCAATATTGATGAGCAGCAGGGCAGCTATCATCGGCAATGCGAGTTGTACGCCTGAGCTAAAAATAATGCCGCCCCATTTGACCAGCTGGTGAAATCCCCCGGTGCCTGTCGGCTGCGCTGTAATCGGGATGGCAACGAAGCTTTCCGCCAGCGTGGACAGCATCACCAGGTGTACATTTGTTGCGAGAAAAAGCATGAGTGTAAGCAGTGCCAGGAACTGCGCGATTGCCGAAGAGCGGGCTCGTGTTTGCGGATCAAAGAAAGTCGCAAAACCGAATCCCATCGTCAGGCCACAAATTTCGCCTGCCATCTCGACAGCTGCAAATACAAGCCGCATTGCAAATCCCATTGCCAGCCCAATAACAAGCTGCTGCAGAACGATGAGCAAGCCGGCGAACGACATCGGGTCGGCGGCCGGTAATGCGGGGACGGTCGGGCCAACCAGAATGGACAGCATGATGCCGAGTCCAAGCTTGACGCGGACCGGGATCGAGAGATTGCCAAAGACCGGTGCGGTAGCGACCAAGCCGAGGATTCGCGTCAGCGGCCATAGGAAAGAGGCAATCCAGACATTGAGTTCAGTGCTGGTGAAGGTAACCATGTTACGGACATGAACGGCGAAGCCGGAACACCGGGTTGACTTGCCGCCTTGTAGTTCAGCCAACCATGCTTGGAATATTCGAGAACATCTGTCGCATGTAATCCATCATGACAGTCAGCATCCATGGCCCGGCAACAATCATGGTGACGAAGATTGCGACAAGTTTGGGAATAAAAGACAGTGTCGCTTCATTGATTTGAGTCGCCGCCTGAAAAATACTCACGATGAGACCGACGGCCAGCGCTACGATGAGCAGCGGCGCCGCCACCATCAGCGTGATTTCCATCGCTTGGCGGCCCATTGTCATAACGCTCTCTGGAGTCATTGCTGATCCTTAATAGGTATTAGTAAAAGCTTTGAGCCAGCGAGCCGATCAGCAGCTGCCAGCCGTCGACCAGCACGAACAGCATCAGCTTGAAGGGCAGCGATACGATCGCCGGCGACATCATCATCATGCCCATCGACATCAATATGCTGGCGACCACCATGTCGATGATGAGAAAGGGAATGAAAATGGCGAAACTGATTTGGAAGGCGGTTTTCAGCTCGCTGGTGATGAACGCCGGCACCAGCACCCGCAGCGGCACGTCTTCCGGGCCATTGAGCGCCGGCGTGTTGGACAGCTTCACATAGAGCGCGAGGTCGGACTGGCGGGTCTGCTTCATCATGAAGCTCTTGAGCGGCACCACGCCGCGCTCCAGCGCCTGGTTCATGGTGATCTTGTTTTCCGACAGCGGCTGGTAGGCATCGGTATAGACGCGGTCGAGCACCGGGCCCATGACGAACAGCGTCAGGAACAGCGCCAGGCCGATCAGCACCTGGTTGGGCGGCGCGGTCTGCGTGCCCAGCGCCTGGCGCAGCAGCGACAGCACGATGATGATGCGCGTGAAGCTTGTCATCATCAGCAGCGCAGCCGGCAGCAAAGTGAGCGCCGTCAGCAGGATCAGCGTCTGCAGGCTGAGGGAATAAGTCTGACCGCCGCCCGGTCCCGGGGTGCTTGTCACGGCCGGCAGGCCCGTCTGCGCGGCGGCGATCAGCGGCAAGCCGAGCAAGGCGAGGGGAAGCAGGCGGGGAATGATCTTGAGAACAGTCTTCACTTCGGAGGTACGCGGCGAGCGTTACTTGCCATTGCGCTTGTCGATGGTTTGCTTGAGCCAGGCGGCGAAATTCTTGTTGTCGGGCAGGATTTCCACGGTAGACGCCAGCTCCTGGCGCGGCATGGAGGAGAGTCCGTTGACGCGGCCGGGCGCAACGCCCACCACGATCCACTGGTCGCCGACTTCGATGACCAGCACGCGTTCGCGGTTTCCGACATTGACGCCGCCGACCACGCGCGCGACGCTGCCGCTCGCCGTTCCCGCCACGCCCATGCGCTTGAGCAGCCAGACGCCGCCGGCCATCAGCAGCAGAACGGCAACGAGGCCGAGGAGGACCTGGAACAGGCTGCCGGCCGATGCCGGCGAAGCGGCTGCGGTAGTGGCTGCCGACGCCGCCGTCGCCGCTGTTACAGCATTTGCAGCAGCGGTGCCCGCTTCCTGTGCTACCGCATGAGCGGCGGAACAGGCCAGCAGCGTGAAAGCCGTGAGAAGCCGAAGCAGTTTCATCGATTGAGCTTGCGAATGCGTTCCGAGGGCGTGATGATGTCCGTCAGGCGGATACCGAACTTGTCGTTTACCACCACCACTTCGCCTTGGGCGATCAGGCAGCCGTTGACCAGCACGTCCATCGGCTCGCCGGCAAGGCCGTCGAGCTCGACCACGGAACCCTGGGCCAGCTGCAGCAGGTTCTTGATGGCGATCTTGGTGCGGCCGAGTTCGACCGTCAGCTGTACCGGGATGTCGAGGATGAAGTCGATATCGTTGTTCGTGCTGGACTTGCCCGGAGTGCTGGAGAAATCCTGGAATACCGCTGCCTGGGCCTGCTTCGCGGCTGCTGCGGCGGCTTCCGCCTGTGCCTGTTCGGCAATCGCGGCGCCCCAGTCGTCGTCCATGCTCGACTGGTCGTTTTCGTCAGCCATTGTCTTCTCCTTGCATAAAATCGTTCGTGCTGTAGGTCAGCAGCTTTTCCACGCGCAGCGCGTACTGCCCGTTGAATTTTCCGTAGCTGCATTCCATCACCGGTACGCCGTCCACCTTGGCGGAGACGGTTTCCGGAATCGCGATCGGGATGACATCCCCGACCTTCATGTTGAGGATCTCGCCCAGCGTTGTGTTGGCCGTTCCGAGATCGGCGACGATCTGAACTTCCGCCGTCTGGATCTGCTGCGTCATCAGCCGCACCCAGCGTTTGTCCATTTCCAGCGTTTCGCCCTGCAGGCTGCTGGTGAGGATATCGCGGATCGGTTCGATCATCGAGTAGGGCGTGCAGAAATGCATCTCGCCGCTGACCGGGCCGAGTTCGACGGTGAATGTCGTGGCCACCACCACCTCATTGGGCGTGGCGATGTTGGCGAACTGCGTGTTCATTTCGGAACGGACGTATTCGAACTCGACCGGATAGACCGGTTCCCATGACTTGGCATAGGTCTCGAACACGATGCCGAGAATGCGCTGGATGATGCGCTGTTCGGTCTGCGTGAAATCGCGGCCTTCCACGCGGGTATGGAAACGGCCGTCGCCGCCGAAGAGATTGTCGACCAGAAGAAATACCAGGTTCGGATCGAAGACCATCAGCGCGGTGCCGCGCAGCGGTTTCATGTGCACCAGGTTCAGGTTGGTCGGCACCACCAAGTTGCGGATGAATTCGCTGTACTTGTGCACGCGCACCGGGCCGATCGATACCTCGGCGCTGCGGTGCAGGAAGTTGAACAGCCCGATGCGCAGCAGGCGGGCGAAACGCTCGTTGATGATTTCCAGCGTCGGCATCCGGCCACGGACGATGCGTTCCTGCGTGGCCAGGTTATACGGACGTATCCCGGATTCGTCTTCCTGCGCCGCACTCTCGTCCTGGTCGCCGGTGACGCCCTTGAGCAGGGCATCGACTTCTTCCTGGGAAAGGAAATTGTCTGCCATGGTGTTACTGGATGACGAACGAAGTGAAGAACACGCCGTGGGCGGATTGCGGAGCTGCGTTCGGCACGAAGGGTTTCGTCACTTCGGCGAGGATGTCCGACTGCAGCTTCTGCTTGCCCTCGGCGGTCGAAATCTCGGAGGCCTTGCGGCTTCCCAGCAGAAGCAGAATGCGGCTGCGCAGCAGCGGCATGTACATCTTCAGGTATTCCACCTGCGTCTGGTCGGCGACCTGCAGGGTAAATGCCACTTGCAGGTACTGTTCGCCGTTCTCGGGCTGCAGGTTGACGGTGAAAGGTTCCATCTGGAGGAAGACCGGGGGCTTGCTCAGGTCGACCTTCGGCGCCGGCGGAGCTGCCGCATGCTCGTCATGATCACCTTTTTTACCCATCAGGAACCATGCCGCGCCCGCGCCGATGGCGGCCAGTAGCAGGGCGCCGACGACGATGATGATCAGCTTCTTTTTCGAACCCTTGCCCGCGGCGCCCGATCCGGCGTCGTCGGCGGCTACGGCTTTTGCATTTGCTTTTGCGGCAGTTGCCATGTTTCTTCCTTAGTCCCGCCCGCAGCGCGGGTCGGTATGTGCTGCAGAGTATCCAGACGAATTATCGTCAAGCGGCCGCATGTTGGATGCGATGAACAGAGGCAGGAAGCCGATTCAAATCCTGTCGCCGCTCCGCCGGCCGCTTATGGTGTTGCCCGTTGTTGCGCTCAGACGAAGGTATCGACCATGCCCGTGCCGCCGGAAGAGGGCACCGCCCGGCTCGCATTGACGATGGTTGTTCCGCCGCTCTCTCCGTTGCCCTGGCCCTGGCGCGATGCAAATGACGGGTTCTGCTGATTCTGCTGGCTCTGCTGGTTCGGCGATCCGCTGTTGACGGTGGCCTGGCCCAGCTGAATGCCGGCTTCGCCCAGCATGTCGCGCAGCTTCGGCATGGCTGCTTCCAGCGCCTGACGCACTTCCGGCTGCGCGGCGGTAAACGTTGCGTTGGCCTGCGAATTGCTGACATTCAGTACGATCTGCAGCGGACCGAGGTCGGGCGGATTCAGGGTCAGCGATGCGCTCTGCTGTTCTCCCGTCACCATCCAGACCACTTTCTGCCCGAGTGCCTGGTCCCAGCCGGCGGAGCCGACGGCCGGCGTCAGGCGCTCGGCGGCCTTCGTTTCCGGCGTACGGCCGACAGCGTGCGCCATCTGCGGGATGGACTGCATGGGTGCCGGAACCTGGTTTTGCGTTTCCTGCAGCGCCGCGCCGAAATTGGCCGGAGCCGTATCGCTGTCCGGGTTCATCAACAATTCCTGGCCCTTGGCGGCGAGACTGGCCAGATCCTCCGCAGCGCCCGAACCGGTGTCCGGTCTTGCTGCCAGATCGGCCGGCATGTCCTTCGCGCCGGCCCTTGCTGCATCCGCGTCGAGTGCGAGCGGCTTGCCGCCTGCGTGCGCATCCGGCACGATCTCTGTCTTTTCGGGGTGGGCGGCTGCCTGCTCGGGGCGCAGCATGCCAGAGGCCGCCAGCAGCAGGGCCGGGTCGACGGCGGCCTGGTCGTTCTGCTGTTCGCCCAGGGCGCTTGCGTCGGTGCTCGCCGCCGTTGTCATCTGGACCAGATCGGCCACCATGGCGAGCAGGTCGTCGGGCGACGCCGCGGAATTTGCCTTGGCATCCGACACATCTTCCTTGGCGGCGTCCTTCTCCTCGGCGCCTTTGACTTTGGCCGGCTGCCTTGCATCGCTGGCCGGGCGCGCGGCGGCTTGCTGGGAAGCGGCCGAGGAAGTTGCCGAGGCATTGGCTGAAGCCGGCTGCTGCGTCTTTGCCGGCGCGGGCGCGGATTGCGTCTTGGGCAACGTGTTCTGCTGGCGTCCCGCCACTTCGCGCGACAGCAGCTGTCCGAAGGACTGCGCGGGATTCGCGTTGGACGTGTCCGCCGGCTTGCCTGCAGGCGTCGTGCCGGTGAAGAGATTGGCGGGATTGGTAACCTGTGACGTTTGCATGGCTGGTCTACCGTTTATAGTTGGCTAGGCGGTTGGCGTACTCGTCCATCAATTTCTGGTCGCGCTTGTTTTCCTTGCGCAGCTCGACTGCTTCCTTGCGTGCTGCCAGCGTGCCGTAGGACATGCGCTTGCGCTCGGAGCTTTGCCAGGCGCTGCGTTCCTCGACGATGCGGCGCTTGGCGGTGTCGACGATCTGCTGCTGGCCGGCGATGGCCGTGTCCAGCTTTTCAAGAAAGAGTTGGAAATTGCGGTATCCCATGGCGGTCATTCCGTTCGCCATGCCGGTCCGGAGGCGGGCTTCGTAGTCGTCGCGGTATTGCATCAGGAGGCCGAGCTTCTGCTCGGTGTCCTGGCAATTGCGCACGGCGACGCCGAGCCGCTTGGCGGCTTCATCGGTCTGGTTCGTTGCCAGTTCGATAAGAGTGTCGAGAGCGGAAGTTTTTGCCATGATTCATTATAGTTCCGCAACTCAATATCTCATCCCTCGAAAAGCGCGGCAAGTTGCCCCAAGCTCTCCGCAATGGGAGATTTTTCGGTGATGTCTTGCTGCAGGAAAGCCTCGATCCTGGGATTCAAGGCGATGGCCTGGTCGAGCACCGGATCGGAACCGGCGCTGTAGGCGCCGACGCTGATCAGGTCACGATTGCGCAGGTAGCGCGAATACAGCTGCTTGACCCGGCGCATGAGCTTCTGGTGCTGGTCTGAGGTGATGTTGTGCATCGCCCGGCTGATCGACTGTTCGACATCGATTGCAGGGTAATGGCCGGCTTCGGCCAGGCTTCGGTTGAGTACGATATGGCCGTCGAGAATGGCGCGCGCCGAGTCTGCGATCGGATCCTGCTGATCATCGCCCTCGGTCAGCACCGTGTAGAAGGCGGTAATCGATCCGCCGCCTTCCTTGCCATTGCCGGCCCGCTCCACCAGCGCCGGCAGCTTAGCGAAGACGGAAGGCGGATAACCCTTGGTCGCCGGCGGTTCACCGATGGCCAGGGCGATTTCGCGCTGGGCCATCGCATAGCGCGTCAGGGAATCCATGATCAGCAGCACGCTCTTGCCTTGATCGCGAAAATATTCGGCGACGGTGTGGGTGTAGGCCGCGCCCTGGAGGCGCATCAGCGGCGAGACGTCGGCCGGCGCGGCGATCACGACCGAGCGGGCCAGACCGACCGTGCCGAGGATCTGCTCAATGAATTCCTTGACCTCGCGTCCCCGTTCGCCAATCAGGCCGACGACGATCACATCCGCGCTGGTATAGCGCGCCATCATGCCGAGCAGTACGCTCTTGCCGACGCCCGAGCCGGCGAACAGGCCCATGCGCTGGCCGCGTCCCACGGTCAGCATGCTGTTGATCGCGCGCACGCCGGTGTCGAGCACTTCGGAAATGGGGGCGCGGAACAGTGGATTGCCGGGGCGGACGTTGAGCGGCGCGGAGTGCGCTGCATAGAGGGGACCGAGAGCATCCAGCGGCCGGCCGGCGGCATCCAGCACGCGGCCGAGCAATTCTTCGCCGACAGGCAGATGCCTGCCGCGGTCGCTGGGACGGCGGCGGGGATGATCCACGGTCCCGGGGCGGGGCAGGGTCTGCACGACTTCAAGCGGAAAGACGCGCGAGCCGGGGACCACGCCCTCGACGTCGCTTTGCGGCATGAGGAACAGCTTGTCATTGTCGAAACCGACCACTTCAGCCTCGATCTTCGCTCCGCTGCTGAGCGGAACGGTGCAGGCGCTGCCGACGGCCAGCTTCAGGCCGACCGCTTCCATCACAAGGCCGGCGACACGTGTGACTCGGCCCGACACCTGCATCGGCTCGGCAATCGATGCAAGCGAGCGGCAGTCGCGCAGGTAGGCCTGCCAGCGTTCGGTATGCGTGCCGTTCATTCCAGCCAGCCGTTGGTCTTGCCGAGCGCTTCTGCGATGCGCTGCCAGCGCGTCTCGGCCGTGGCATCGATCTGGTTGCTGGCGGTTTCGATGCGACAGCCGCCGCGGGCAAGCTGCGGATCTTCCGACACGCGCCAGCCGTTGCGCGCCAGGTCGTCGCCCATGTGCTGCGCCACGACTGCTGCATCGGCTGGGTGCAGGGTGAGCTGGGCAGGCTGCTGTACCACGGGAAGATAACGGATCGCTTCGCTCACGAGCGGCAGCACCAGCTCGGGCCGCACGCTCAGCGAAGTCTTGAGCATGGCCTTCGCCAGATCGAGCGCCAGCTCGAGCATGTCGGAGGCGACGGTTTCGTTTGCGCGTTCCACCGCGCCGCCGAAGGTCTCGGCGATGCTGCGCAGCGGCTGCAGCTGTTCCAGCAACGCCGCTTCTGCCGCCTGCCGGGCATCGGCCTCTCCCTGCGCAAACCCTTCCGCGTAGCCGGCATTGCGTCCTTCGGCATGGCCTTCCGCATGACCCTGCTGGCGGGCTTCCTCGCGCTGGCGTGCCAGCTCTTCGGCCGCCAGCTGCTCGGCCTGCGCGGCTTCCTGCCTGGCGCTAGGGCGAGTGTCGCCCAGCGACGCCAGCTCCCAGCGCTGGTAAGCGGACAACTGTTCTTTCGGAATGATGGTCGAACTCATGATGCTTCCAGGTGCGCCGCGGCGGCGCGGCAATCAAGATGACAGGACATGGCCGCTCGCACCGCAGCGATGCGGAAGGAGCGGCTGGAGCAGTGCATGCGTCAGACGAATGCGTCGTCGCCCTTGGCGCCGAGAATGATCTGGCCCTCGTCGGCAAGGCGGCGCACGATCTGCAGGATTTCCTTCTGCTGCGCTTCCACTTCCGACAAGCGAACCGGACCTTTCGACTCCAGGTCTTCCCGCATCATTTCCGCTGCGCGCTGCGACATGTTCTTGAAAATCTTTTCACGCAATTCCTGCGTGGCGCCCTTGAGCGCAACGATCAGCGATTCCGACTGCACCTCGCGCAGCAGCACCTGGATGCCGCGGTCATCAATGTCGATGATGTTGTCGAACACGAACATCTCGTCCATGATCTTCTGCGCCATGTCGTTGTCGTAATTCTTCAGATTGTCCATCACCGACTGCTCGATCTCGCCGGACAGGAAGTTGAGAATCTCCGCCGCCGCACGCACGCCGCCGATGGGCTTCTTCTTCAGGTTCTCGTTGCCGGCCATGAGCTTGGTCAGCACTTCGTTGAGCTCGCGCAGCGCGGTGGGCTGAACGCCGTCGAGCGTGGCGATACGCAGCACGACGTCATTGCGCAGGCGCTCGGTGAAGAACGTCAGCACTTCGCAGGCATGGTAACGCTCGAGGTGAACCAGGATGGTGGCAATGATCTGCGGATGCTCGTTGCGGATCAGGTCGGCGACCGATTGCGAATCCATCCACTTCAGGCTTTCGATGCCGCTGGCGTCGCGCGTGCCGAGAATGCGGTTGAGCAGGGAAGAGGCTTTGTCTTCGCCCAGCGCCTTGGTCAGCACGGTGCGGATATATTCATCCGAGTCCAGCCCGAAGGAAGTGTTCTGCTCGGTCTCCTCTCGGAAGTCCTGCAGCACCGATTCCAGCTGCTCGCTGGCGATCGATTTCATCGTCGACATGGCGGCGCCAAGCTTCTGCACTTCGCGCGGGCCGAGATATTTCATCACCTCGGCCGCTTCTTCCTCACCCAACGCGAGCATGAGGATTGCCCCCTTCATTACGCCATCTTCACTCATTTCCGCCTACCCATGCTTTGACTACGTTCGCTACGATCTTAGGATCGGACCTGGCCAGCGCCTTTGCCGCTTCCAGGTTGTCATGATAATTGCGCTGCTTGCTCGCGCCTTCCTGTTCAAGGAGCTGTGTCTCGTCCGTGCCGTCTTCCTGGTTCTGGCCGATGCGGACGATCGCATCCTCGTCGTCTTCCTCGATCTTCTTGACTTCCTCAGGCGGAATCAGCTGGGCCTTCACCTTCTTGAGCAAGGGCCGCAGGAAGGCGAAGAAGAGATACAGGATGATCAGCGCGCCGGCCAAGTACTTCGCAATGGTCATGCCCAGCGGGATCGCCTCGGGACGCTTCCACAGCGGCACCTCGGGTTCCGCCTGCTTGTCTTCGCCCGCGAACGGGCTGTTGACGACATTGAGCGAATCGCCGCGGTCCTTGTTGAAGCCCATGGCTTCCTTGACCAGATCGGTGATCTGGGCCTTCTCGGCATCGGTCAGCGGTTTCATCGTGACCTGGCCGTCCTTGCCGACCACCTTGCGGTAATTCACGACGACCGCGACGGTCAGGCGCTTGACGCCGCCCATCGGCTGCTGCACGTAGCGAACCGTCTTGTCGACTTCATAATTGACCGTCAAGTCCTTCTGCGCATTGCTCGGGCCGGCAGGCGCCTGCTGGCCGGCCGGCGCCTGTGCGCCCGGCGCGCTGGCGGGCGCATTCAGCGGTGCGGTCGCCGGTGCCGGCGGCTGGTTGGACAGGGCGCCCGGCACGCCGGAGGCATTGAGCGGCTCGTTGCTGCGCGACTCGCTGCTTTGCTGGCTGCGGATGGCTGCGCTGTCGGGCGTGCCGTTCGGCTTGTAGATTTCGGCGGCCTGTTCGCTGCTGGAGAAGTCGACATCGGCGGTCGCTTCCGCCCTGACATTGGACGAGCCGACGATAGGCGTCAGGATGGATTCGATGCGCCTGACGATGCTCTGCTGAACTTCCTGCACATACTTCAGCTGGGTCGGGTCGAGGCCGTTGCCGTTGGGCTTCTTGTCGGTGTCGGACAGGAGGTTGCCGTTCTGGTCCACCACGGTGACGTTCTTGATCGGCAGCTCGGGCACGCTGCTGGCGACGAGGTGAACGATCGCGCTGACCTGCGCCTGATCGAGGGCGCGGCCGGGATGGAGATTCAGCAGGACCGAGGCCGTGGGCTTCTGCTGGTCGCGCACGAAGACCGAGGCTTTCGGCAGGGCGAGATGCACCCGCGCGGCCTGCACGGCGGCGAGCGCCTGGATGGAGCGGGCGAGTTCGCCTTCGAGCGCGCGCTGGAAATTGACTTGTTCAAGGAATTGGGAAACGCCCAGCTTCTGGTTCTCCATCAGCTCGAAGCCCACGTTGCCGCCCTTGGGCAAGCCCTGCGAGGCAAGCTTGAGGCGAATGTCGTGCACCTGGCTTTCCGGCACGAGAATCGCCGTGCCGCCGTCGGAATACTTGTAGGGCACGTTCATTTGCTGCAGCGAGGCTACGATGGCGCCGCCGTCGCGGTCGGAAAAATTCGAAAACAGCACGCGATACTGCGGCGCCTGGCTCCATAGCCAGACACCGGTCATCACGGCAAGAACAGCGGCCACGCCGACCATCAGCAAGACGTTGCGTCCCGCCGGCGACTGCACGAACCCGGCGACGCCGGTGGGCGCAGCGGGAACGACGGCCGTTGTCTCTCCGGCTACCGCCATGATCCGCCTCTCGGGCTCTTGCCGTTCAGATAAGTATTCTTCATATTCGATTTACCAATTCGGGGTTTTCGCCTTAGTGTGGAATTCTCGTCCCCCCGAGGAAATTTGATCGATGGAATAGCGTGTGCTTTCCTGCGCTAATTGCCTCAAAAGCTGGACTTTTCGCGTGTTACCTTGGCACCGTGAGAAATGGCGCTGCGCCGCATGTTTGCCCGACCGTTGGCGAGACATGCGCTGCTGCCTTGTCCAGACGAGGAATGCATGAAGACCGGAATGATCGATACCAGCCGCATTGAATCCATGATGGCGCAGCTCAAGGCTGCGGCCACGCGTCCCGAGAACGGCGTCAAGGCGCTCAAGGATGCCGTTCCCGATGGCGAACCCGCTGCCAAGGTGGACTTTGCCAGCGTGTTCAAGGCCTCGCTCGACCAGGTCAACGGCGCCCAGAAAAAGGCGGAGGAGCTGAGCAAGCGCTTCGTGCTCGGCGACGACAGCGTCAACCTGTCGGATGTCATGATCAATTCCCAGAAGGCCGGCATCGCGTTCCAGGCGACCGTGCAGGTCCGCAACAAGCTGGTGTCGGCTTACCACGACATCATGAATATGCAGGTGTAATCGACCTTGTGATTCAATGACGAGACAGGCCGCGGAAGCGGCCTGTTTTGCTTTGTCGCAGCATGCTGGATGAATGAGATGCGGTATTGCGTACCGCTCAGGGAATATCAATCCAGCGGTCCGGCGCTCCGGTTCCGGATCAGCTCATCCCGGTGGCTCTCGCGTTGCGTTCACGCTCGAGCTTAGTGATATAACGCTGCACCGCCGCCTGCATCGCCAGAGGCGGCTTGACGAACATGCAACCCAGCTTGCGGATCGATTTGCCGCTGGTGAGCGACAGCTCATGGGAATTGCGTATCTGCAGATCGACGACCAGCGGGCTGCTTCCCGGCAGGTCGATTCGACATTCCTTGTAGACCTTGCCGACGGTGCTGTCCAGCTGCTTCTTTTCGTCGATGATGCCAATACCGCCGCCGCTGATGTCCTTCAGCGTCACAATGACCGTCGCTGCGGCTGTTCCGGAGGCCTCGTCGGCCGGGATGCGGATGGTGCAGCGCAAAGGATTGACGACCGGCGTCGGCACCCGATAGTGCTCGCGCCTCTGCAGGCGGATGAGAGTGATGGGTACGGGAATGCAAAGCGCGGGCAGGTCCTCGTACACGCACTCGCTCACGGTATCGGAAAAAAACATGATCCGGATATTGTCGAGCACCGTCTCGAACGAGACGTTGTCGCTCTCCAGAATGCGCTGGTTGACAAGATTGCTCGGTGCGCGGTCGATGATGACGGTGCCTTCATCTTCATCGACTTCCAGCACCGAGGTGACCACCGCTTCGGCGCCGCCGTTGGACTGCATGCTGACCAGCTGACCGCGCTCCTGCATGGCACGCAGGAGACTCAGGATCTCGCGTCGGGAATGAACCTGATACGGACTGACGTCCTCCGTGCCGAACTTCGTATTGAATACCATGGATATCTGCTAATAGTGGAGCTAGGGACGGGGATGGGGTCCCTTGTCTCCGGTATGTGTGATTGCGTCGATATGGTAAAGCCATGCGAGCAATTCCGCTACCACTCTGTAGAGCGCGGGCGGAATGCTGCGGTCGAGGTCCACCTGCATGAGCAGGGCGACCAGCTCTTTCGACTCATGGACAAACACGCCGTGCTCGCGGGCGCGCTTGATGATCTCCTCGGCGATCAGGCCGCGGCCCTTGGCCACCACCCTGGGCGCCGTGTCGCCGGCCTGGTAGGCGAGAGCGACCGCGTTCTGGGTCAGGCTAGGGTTTTTCATCGCGCTTTACCAGGAAGGATTCCAGCGAGGCGCCCGAGGCTTCGATTCGTTCCGCCAGCCCGCGGCCGTGCCGGCGCAGTGTATCGGCCGCCGCCTCGTTGTCGACATCGACGTGGACCTGGACGCTGCCGCCGACCAGCCGGATGCTGGCCGACACGCCGCCCAGGTGGGGGAGTTCGAAGCGGACCTTGCTGTTCCAGACCGGTTCCTGCGTTCCGGCCGGACCCGGCTCGGGCTTGTCTTCGCCGACTTCCCATTCCATCGGCTGGCCTGGCCACAATTCGCCCTGCCAGCGCATCTGGTGGGTTTCCAGCGTGTTGAGCTGAAGGCTGATCATGCGCGCGGCTTCAGGATCGATCGCCGGCGAAAGCATGTCATTGCGGGCGATGACGTCAGCATCGGTTGCACGGGTGCCGGCCGTCAGCAGCTGGGTATCTCTTGGCAGGAGTACCGGCTTGTCGCCGCCGTTTGCGGATTCGCCTGCCTGCGCGGGCAAGCGCGCCTGTCCGGTACCGTTCTCCTGAGCGCCCGGCTTGAGCCCGGCCTGCTGCGCCTGCGGTTCACGTTTGATGTCGTCCAGGCTACGCGAGCCGCTGGTCCATTCCTGGAGATGCGATTCGTAGAACAGGCCGCTCTGGTCCAGTCCCTCGCGCAAGGCCGAAGCGAGCTGCTGAGGGTCGGTGGCGGGCGAGGGCAAAAGCGGCGTCTGCGGCTGCACCGCGGTGGGCTTGCCGTGCTGTTCCGCGGTATGGAGTGCGGTGCCGATCAGGCGGGCGGTATTGCTGAGCGTGGCAGGCGCGCTGCCTGCCTCGCGGTTCAGCAGAAAAGTCGGGCGCGGTTCCCTGGCAAGAAAGGTCATCGACAGGACGTCGCCGGCCTTGGTGCCCGCTGGCAGAGCCATGCGGGCGGCAGTGTCGGCTACCCTGACGAGAAAGGTGCCGTCGTCGAGCATGGAATCAACGGTGGCCTGCAGTTCCTTGCCGACGGCAATCTGGGTCAGCCGCCGGAAAACCTCTTGTCTTGCGTCGCCGGCGGGAGCAACGGGCGCGGCGGATGCTACCGGACCGGGCGCTCTGGACGAGGCAAGGTCTGTCCGCGGACCGCCAGGATTAAGATCCGCCCGCGGCAGCATGATGTTCAGTTACCTTGGTTGGCGCCGTAGGCCTGGGCGAGTTTGCGCTCCGTACCGGTGCTCCTCATCAGGGCGGACAAGCGAGCCATCCATGGCTCGGTGATGTCGCGGATCTGGCGATCGTCTTCCAGGATTTTCTTGATGATCCGGGACTTCTGCTCGCGTGCGGACGGCGTAAGGGGCTCGCGCGGCTGATCATTCATCTTGATGATCTCGACCTGGCTGGAGCAGTGCGATTCAAGCCTGGCAAGCTTTTCCCAGTCACCGGTACGCGCGGCGGCCAGCATCTGATCGGTAATGTCTGCAACAGTCTCGTAGAGAGAAATGATTTCTTGGTTATCCATATGATCAAGCTTTCATTAAACGAGACGGTGCTTGAGGCGCGAGTGGATCGTACGCAGCGGCACCGGGCGTAGGCTGGGATGCGGGCATACTGCCTGCATTTGATGGAGCAATCGCATCCCACGCGTCTTTAAGACCCTTGAGTAACTGATAAACCTCTTCAAGGATGATGACCTGATTTTTCAGATTGGCAATGACCAGACGGCTGCTCATATACTCATACAGCGCATCAAGATTCAATGCAACCTCGCCGCCAACTTTCTTGTCAAGGCTAGCGCGGAGGCCATGATCAATGATTGTGATAGCCTTGGAGATGGCTTCTCCCTTGCGAGCGATTTCGCCAGCTTGCATATGCTGGATCGCGGACGTAATGGCAACCATCGCGCCCTCGAACAGCATGACAATGAGTTTATGCGGGCTTGCAGCGGCGACGCCGGTCTCGACTCCGACCGTTGCGTAGGCTTTGGCCCCACTGGATGACGATCCAAACATTACTGATTCCTTTTACTCAATCTTGGGCAGGTTGGCGAGCTGCTGCGACAGGAAGGCACTTGTCTTGCTCATATTGCCGATCACGACGTCAAGCGCCGAAAATTGTGCGCGATATCTCTTTTCCGTCTGCTCAAGCCTGTCCGTTATGCGCTGTTTCTCTTTTTCAAGATTCTTCAGTGTGGCATCGAGGCCATTGGTGCGCGCCGTGAGAGGGCCTTCGGAGCTCAACAGGCTTGCGGCGAGCTTTTCAAACTGCACGGCATAGCCGCGCGTGAAGTTGACTGCTCCGCGATCGCCTGTTGTGCCGCCGTTGATCATCAGCGCCAAGCCCTCGGCGTCGTTACCTGTTGCGCCGGTCAAAATCTGTCCTGAACCGGTTGCCGCAACACCGTTAATTTTTCCCGCGACATCCAATCCCGCTTCAGTCTTCGGGGTGCCGAACAGGCTTGTACTCGCGGTACCGCCGGTGATCGCCACCGAAGAGGCGGATCCATATCGGCTTGAGGTGATCTTCAGTACGCCTGCCGTCTGAGAAACGACAACAGAGGAACCGGCAGCGACGAACCCCGCCGTACCGTTGATCTTGGACTGGATGGCGGCGGCGAGGTCAGCATAGGAATAATTGCCATCATCGAGAGTAACTGTCGCCTTGGTGCCGTCGAGATCAATTTCTAACGTGTTATTGCTGCCGGTGATGGCAACATCTGCGCCGGATGTCGTGGTCGGCGCGGCGCCGAACAGCTTTGTTTTTCCCGGGCTATCGCTGATACTGACGGAAGAGGCGCTTCCTGTCAGATTGGAGGTAACCTTTAAGACGCCGCCTGATTCGGTAACAGTGACTTGGGGAGACTTGCCGGCTGCGGTGTATGCATCATTGATGCTCTTCTGGAGCGCTGCCGCCAGCGCCGCAGGCCCGGTCTCAGCGGTAGTATAGTCTGCCGTCAAAGGCGATACGCGAACGGATACGCCATCAACGACAATATCGAATGCATCGGTCGTGCTGTTGATGTTCAGTTCGGCAGCCGACGAACCTGTGATAGCGGCTGTGACCGGTACATTGGTCGGCGCGTCTGCAGTCGTGTTTGCTTGCCGGGCCAGTTGATCGATGGTGATGGAATAGGCCCCAGGCTTGGTATTTGGCGTAGTACCGCTATAGGCTATCAGGCTGTCGCTCGGCTTGCCGACGCTAGCAAACATGCCCGCGATGCCACTGAAGTTCTTTTCCATCGCCTTTTGCAGCTTGGCGCTGTCCAGCGTCAGCAAGCCATCTTTTTCGAAGGAGACGCCTGCTTGCGAAAGTAGGGTATAGGCTGAGTCGCCGCCTGCAATTGGCGTGTTCAGGATCGCACGTACTTGCGTCTGCACCGAGCGCAGGGCGCTTTCACCGTTCAGGATGGCCGCGGTCTTTGTCGATGCGTTATAGGCTCCTGCATCCCGCAAATTCTGGGCCAACGTGTTATAGCTGGTCACAAACGAGGTAATCGCGGTGGTGGCCGCGGCTGTGTCGCGCGCAACCGTGATCGTAGTCGGGCCGCCGGTTTTCGATAGATTGAGGTTGACGCCGCTGATCACATCGCTTGCGGCATTGGTGGTCTTGGAGATGGAGATGCCGTCAACCTTGAACTCCGCATTCTGCGCAGTTGCTGTTTCGGAAAACCCTTGTCCCACATTCTTCGACGGATCGTGTCCGAGCAATGCGGTAAGCGCCGGATCGCCGCCGGCATCGACCGAGATCTTCAGGCTGTTGGTCTTGCCAGTCGCATTGACAGTCAATGCGAGACGATAGGGTGAGTCGCCGCCATCGTTGACGATGGTAGCGGTGACGCCCATATTAGCTGCATTAATGGAGTCCCGAATGCCGGCAAGTGAGTTGTTAGTCGAAGTGATCTTGATCGTCTTCGTCCCGGCACCGTTGGAGGTAAAGCTGGCGCCCGTGTATTTTCCGGAGCCGCTGTCAAAGGTACCGCCGGAGATGGTGCCGAAGTCAAAGCTCAGAGTGCTTTCGGTTGCGACGTTGCCAATGGGCGACTTGTCACTCTTTTGACCGGCAGCCACCATTTTCTGGGCTTGAGCAAGCTTGGAAATTTCCAGCGTATAACTGCCCGGCGTTGCGCTGCTAGCCGCGTTTGCGGCAGCGGTAACGGAAGCAATGCCGGTGTCGGCCGAGGTGACTTTCATTCCCTGGAACTTCGCCGGGTCGGTCAGGCCGCGCATAGCATTCTGGAACTGGGAAATCGCGCCCTTGAGGGTTCCAAAGCCGGTGAGTTTTGCCTGAAAGCTGGCCTGTTTCGCCGCCAGCGTGGTCAAAGGCTTGCGCTCGACCGCCATCAATTGCGTGACGATGCCTTCAACGTCAAGGTTCGAACCGATGCCGGTGGATGAAAGGGCCATTTGCGCTCCGTGGAAAGTTGCACTCTATCCTGTTAACGGCAGAGCCAATCCTGACTTTAGACGGAGATTTACCTGTCTGTTCGACAGTGCGTCACGCCTTTTGGCTGATCAGCAAGCCCTTGGACAAATCGAGCGCTTTAGCGATTTCCAGCGCCTCTTCGGACGGCATCTGGCGGAGGACTTCACGGGTTTTCTGGTCAACGACCTTGACGATGACACGGCTGTTGTCGGAGTCGATCGCGAATTCCACGTTTTGGGGAGGACTCGCCTCCTGCAAGCGTTTATTGATGCCTTTGACAGCCTGGCCCAGCTGTTCCATGTCGGGTACGGCCGACGGCTGCTGGACGCTGGCGACTGGCTCGGCGGGCGCGGCGGCAGGGCGCGCGGTCGCCGCGGCGATAAGCTGCGCCTGTCTGTCAGACAAGATGCCCCCGGTAGGGGATACGGTTGCGGTAGGGCGGATATCCATGATGTCCTCCAGTACGGGAAAAACCCGACCGTCGGATAACGGCCGGGTTGTGCGCTAACTATTGAACTGATTAGCCGCGGAGCAGGCTCAGCACGCCGTTAGGCAGCGAGTTGGCTTGAGCCAGCATCGCGGTACCTGCCTGCTGCAGAATCTGGCCACGTGTCATCGAGGCCGTTTCTTTTGCGAAGTCGGCATCCTGAATACGGCTACGTGAGGCGGAGAGATTCTCAGATTTGGTCTGCAAGTTTGAGACCACGGACTCGAAACGGTTCTGGTAGGCACCCAGTGCAGCACGAGAGGTACTGACGGATTCGAGCGCACCGTCTATCGCTTTCAAGGCCTTGGCGGCGCTCTCGGCCGTGAGAACGTCAATTGAAGCGATACTGGTAACAGAGGATGTCACTGTTGCACTCTCGGAGCCTGTAGCTGCGAGGCCCACTTTAGTGGCTGCTGCGCCACCCCAGACAATACCGCTGGAGCTGTTGCCACTGAGGCTAATTGTGCCGTGGTTGTCGGCAGCGACACCAGCAACTGTGCCAGTGCCGGTGCCAGCCGCAGTGGGGCCTACGAAACCTGCGCCTGCGAACGTGCCTCCAGTTGTTGCACCAGCAGCGGCGGCAGTTGAGCCTACAGCATCCGAGAAAGAGCTTGCGATTGCGAGCGCCGTACCGTCAGATTTCGTGATCCGCAGGTCTCCGCCGGCGATGGAGCCTGACTTGGTGTAGCCCGCGCCTGGAGCGGATGCAAGGAACGCGTCGATGTCTGTGTCAAGGTTTGCTGCGGTGGCTTGGCCAACTAATCGATCCGAAACCGTAACACCGTCAATACTTAACTGGAAAGCATCACTTGCCGTGCCTGAAGCCGCCTGTGTATAGGCACCAGATGCAACGCTTGTAGTTGCTTCGTGACCCTGCGTGCCGACCACACCGGAAGCCAGGCCGGTTTGTGCTAAGAAGGTCGTCTTGTTGGCATCGGCGGCGGTTGCCGTAGCAGCCGTACCATTCAGCGCGATGCTGATGTCGCGACCGTCGGCTGCGGACAGTTTGATCGCGCCAGTCGCGGCGTCAGCAGTCGCAGTCACGCCGGTTTGGTTGGAGATCTTATTGATGGCAGCGGCCACGTTAGCGCCCTGACCTGCAGCATTCGTGCCAGCTGCCACTGCACCGACATTGATGCCGTTGATGCTAAAGGTGTCGGCAGCAATCGCCGTGAAGTTGCTTATAGTGCCGCCTGTGACGTTGTTGACGTCGGCCGTTGCAGTTACGCCTGAGCTTGATGAGACGGCATTAATTGCCTTTGCGATAGACGAGGCACTGGCTGCGCTTTGGCCTGGCAATGCGCCGATGGTCGATGCACCAACCTGAAAACCGTTGAGGGTCAGGTCGCCGGCAGCGAGGGCTCCGGTAGTGGCAGTCCCGGACGTTTTGGCTGCATAGCTGGTGCCGACGCCTCCGAGTGCGGAAGTACGTGCGCTGGAAATTGAGGCGATCGAAATCTGGTCATTTGATGTGGCGTTCGCGCCAACTTGGAAGGTTTGCGCTGTGAACGAACCGTCCAGTAGGTTTACACCGTTGAACTGCGAGTTAGCAGCCACGCGATCAATTTCCTCAGCCAATGCTTTCACTTCGCTGTTCAGTGCAGCGCGGTCAGAAGCCGAGTTGGTGGCATTGGCGGATTGGACTGCCAACTCACGCATTCGCTGCAGATTGTTGCCTATCTGGGTGAGGTCGCCTTCAGCAGTCTGGGCGAGGGAGATGCCGTCATTCGCATTGCGCGCTGCCTGATCAGAACCACGGATCTGCGAAGTCATACGCTCAGAAATCGCCAAGCCAGCAGCATCGTCTTTCGCGCTGTTGATGCGCAGACCGGTGGACAGACGCTGCAGCGAAGTGGCAAGAGCGCCCTGGGACGAGTTCAGGTTGCGCTGCGCATTCAGAGACGAGATATTGGTATTAATAAATGCAGCCATGGTATTTCTCCTGTATGTACTGGGGGCCGAGGTATCCGGCTCAAGTTTTTCAACTTCGGTTCACCCCAGTTTGTCGGGCTGTTTGAACCGCTGTTGAGTTCTTTATCGGATGGGTCTGAAAAAGCTTTAGGACTTTTTTCAATTATTTTTCAGATCCATCCGTACTCTCGCCGGATGCCTGCTTATTCGGCTTGTCCGGAAAAATCTTTAGAGCCAGACATGGAGTTTCTGCTGCTTTTATCGATGGAGGGCACTTGTCCAATGGGAGAAATCGACCTTATCCCGGAAAAGAAAAGGGGCAACATGCGTTGCCCCTAAAGTTTCGGATCGCCGTGCCGTTAAGGCGGCTTCAGCGTTTTTTAGTCCTTGCAGGCTTCACGCCACCTTTTCATATCCTTTGATATTCTGAACTTCGTCCGCCCCGAAGCGAAGGGTGGCCTCGATCAGCGCGTCGACATCCTGCGTGGTGCTGCGATGATTGAACAGGGCGGCGCGTATCGCCAAGCGGCCATTGATGGTTGTGGTGGAGGGCGCGGCGATACCCGACTCTTGCAACGCTATTGCCAGATTGGCATTGACCCGGTCTGCGTCGCCCTCGCAGCAGCGGTAGCCGAAACAAACGATATTCAGTGAAACGGGAGCAAGCAGTTCTAGTGCGGGTTCGGCTTCGATGCGCTGCTTCAGGTACTGCGCCAACGCGCAGCCGCCCGATATCACCTTGCCCAGGCCATCGATGCCATAGGTCTTGATCGCATACCAGGTCTTGAGCGCCCGGAATCCCCGCGACAGGTCCGGGCCGAAGTCGCAGGGCCAGGGCGGGGAGGCGGTGGCCATGCCGCGTTCCGCGCGGGCCAGGTAGGCAACCGGCGCGGCGAAGGTCGCTTCGTGCAGCGCACCGTCGCGCACGAGGATGAAGCCGGCGTCGTACTGCACCTGCGCCCACTTATGAAAGTCGAAGGCAATCGAATCGGCGCGTTCGATGCCGGCAAGGCGCGGGGCGATGTCGGGCGCCATCACGGCAAGCGCCCCGTAGGCGCCGTCGATGTGGAACCAGAGATCTTCCTGTTCGGCGATGTCGGCCAGCACGGTAAGCTTGTCCACCGCGCCGGTATCGACCGTGCCGGCCGTGCCGGCGACGAAGAAGGGCGTAAAACCATGCTCGCGGTCCTTGGCGATCACGCGTTTTAGCGCTTCGATATCCATCTCGCCCTGCGCATCGGTCGGTATCAGGCGCAGCGCGTTGGTGCCCAAGCCTGACAAGTCGAAGGCTTGGGCGACGCAGGCGTGGGCGGCGACCGAGGTGTAGGCAGCCAGGCGCTTGCCGCTGTTTTGCAGGCCTGTGCTGCGTATATCGACGCCAAGGGCTTTCGTCCTTGCGACCAGCACGCCGATCAGATTGGCCATCGACGTGCCGGTGACGAAGATGCCGCTCGCATCTTCGGGGAAGCTGAACAGCTCCCTGACCCAGCGCAGAATCTGCCGTTCGACCTCCACCGGTATCTGGTTGCGTCCGCCGACGTTCGCGTTGATGCCGGCGGCAAGCATTTCCGCCAGCATGCCGACGGGCGTGCCGCCGCCTTGCACCCAGCCCATGAAGCCCGGATGCGCATTGCCGATCGCATAGGGGAGGATGTTCTGCATGAAGGTCTGGTGCACTTCCTGCAATGCCGTCGGACCTTGCGGCAGCGGCTCCCGGAAAGCATTGCGCACATCATCGGGCGCAGGCTGCCAGACTGGGCGCTCCCGGAGATGCTGCATGTAGTCGATGATGTCATCCAGCATGCGATGACCTTGGGTGCGCAGTTCGTCCCAGTTGTCCGGGTCGAGCGAGTATTCGAGTTTTTGTTGCATGATGTTCTACAGAATGGCAGATACGCCGTGCATTATCGGCGTTTCGCCAAAAACGCAAAAAGGGAATAATGCCCTTTCAGCGATTTTCTTGCGTCGTATCGGGAGA
Source organism: Noviherbaspirillum malthae (assembly GCF_015352985.1). GTDB lineage: Bacteria > Pseudomonadota > Gammaproteobacteria > Burkholderiales > Burkholderiaceae_D > Noviherbaspirillum > Noviherbaspirillum malthae. The sequence continues at coordinate 117,767 of NZ_JACYXF010000008.1, forward strand.
TGTGTGGAAAAAATGGCAATGCGGGTGTCGATTGACCCGCGATCAGGACTGAAGACTATGGTGCGGCTACGACCCGGTTCTTTCCGGCCCGCTTGGCTTCATACAAGGCCTCGTCGGCCCGCTTGATCAGCTCGGTCTGCTCTTCGTCATCCCGCCGCAGCGCCACGCCGGCGCTGAAGGTGATCAGCAGCTTCTGGTTGTCGTACATGAAAATCTGCTTGGTCAGCTCGCGCTGGATGCGGGTGACGGTCTGGACCGCTTCCTCCAGCGGAGTTTCCGGCAGCACGACCAGAAACTCTTCGCCGCCGAAACGCGCAATCACGTCCATGCTGCGCAGCGTATCCTTGATCACCCGCACCAGATGAATCAGCGCTTCATCGCCGGCGGTGTGGCCGTAGGTGTCGTTGAGGCGTTTGAAATCGTCGAGGTCGAGCAGGGCGACGCACAGCGGCGTCTTGCGGCGGGTTGCGCGGGCGGCTTCGCGTTCGTAGGCGTCGTCCAGTCCGCGGCGGTTGAGGCTGCCCGTAAGCTGATCTTCGCGCACCAGTTCGCTCATCTCCTGCAGCTTCGATTCCAGTTCATGGATGCGGTTTTCCGCCTCCTGCACTTCCTGGCGCACGGCCATCATTTCTTCGCGTGAACGCAGTGCTTCCGCCTGAGCCGACCGGGTGTCGCGCATCATGTCGTCGAGGATGGCATTGAGCTCGATGATGTTTTGCGCCTGGCTGATCTTCTGCGTATAGCCGCCCATCTTTTCATGGAAGTCGCCGGTGGTGGCGGCCACCGCACCAAGCCGGTCGATGAAGGTGATCATCATGTTCTTCACCGTGACCTTGGCTTCCTTGAGGCTGTGCTTGAGCACGCCCTGCTTGTAGATCACCTCCTTGAGGCTGCGCGTGGCTTCCAGCAGGGCGCTGCGGCTGAGCGGGCCGGCGAGCAGATCCTGCACGTTGGCCACCTGGCCGCTCAGCCAAGAGTCGTCTTCCAGCAGTTCGCCGACATTCTCCAGCAGCAGCTGGAACAGGCGCAGCAGCAGTTCGTGCTCCTCTGCGAGATCGTCGGCGCGCAGTTCGATCTTGAAGCAGAGCTGCTTGAGCCGTGCGCTGATGTTCTGGAGTGCGGGTTCGGTGTTTGCGTTTCGGGTCGAGGAAGCGAGCATTTCCGATTCCTCGACAAGGTCCGGGGCCTTGCGCAGCAGCGAGCCGAGCGCCAGCGTCAGCGTGCGCACCAGCAGATCCCGCAGCATGCCGAGTTGCTTTGATTCCGGTGCGGGAGGGGCAGCGATGGAAGGCGGTACCAGCGCCGCCAGGGGAGCGGGCGTATCGACCAGCGGAATGCCCGCGCTCTTCAGGCTTGTCCGCGGCGCCTCGTCGACCAGCGGGATGCCGGCGCTTTTCAGGCTTGCCGGAGGCGTATCTTCCACCAGCGGTATTCCGCGGCCGGAAGTGGTTTTCTGCGGTTCCTTATCAACCAGGGGAATGCCTGCGCTCCTGAAAGATGTTTCCGGCTTGCCGGAAGTGGTGACTGCTGCAGCGGCCGAACTGGAGGCAGAAGCCGTGGCGGCCGTCGCTGATTCCATCGCGCCGGGAGCGAGATGAATGGCCGCCAGTTTCGCCAGCGTGTTTCCGTATTCCTGCCAGTCGCGCTTCTGCAGCGCCAGTGCGAAGTCGGCGGCAAGATCGGCCGCCTCCGGGGTCAGCTTGGAAAGGCTGGAGGCAAATTCTGCCAGCATTTTTTCTGGGCCCGGTTCGGAAGCCGCGCCCGCGATTTCCTCATAGACGTCGCGATAGGCCTCGGGCGTCGGCGCCACCCGGCGCATCGCAAGGCGGCGAAACGTTTCGCGCGCAATGTCGGCGGGAGTCTGCGTTTCCGGTTTCTTGTCTTTGTCTTGCATGGAGGCTCTCGTCGCGGGCATCGAAATGATTGCGGCAGGTTGCCATAGTATCTCGCGGGAAAGCCGCCCGGTGCACTGGCCTGATTAAAAAAATCGCACTTTGCGATTTAAGCAACGATGGAGAAGGGTGCGGCGCGGTTGGCTTACTCAACCAACTGGTTCTTGATCGCGTAATGCGTGAGCTCGGCGTTGTGGCGCAGTTTCATTTTTTGCAAGAGGCGGGAGCGGTACATGCTGATGGTCTTGACCGAGAGCGAGAGTTCGCCGGCGATGTCGCTGACGGTCTTGCCCGAGGCGATCATGATCAGGGTCTGGTATTCGCGGTCCGACAGAGTTTCATGCGGAGGCACGGCCCGGTTCTCGTCGCCGACCTGATTGGCCAGTTCCTGCGCCAGTGCGGCGCTGATGTACTTGCGGCCGCCGGCCACCTGGCGTATCGCATCGACCAGTTCCGCCGGGGCGCTCTGCTTGTTGAGGTAACCGGCCGCGCCGGCCTTGAGCGAACGTATCGCGTACTGGTCTTCGCGATGCATCGATAGCATCAGGACCGCCAGCTTCGGCACTTCCTTCTTCACCTGCTTGAGCACATCGATGCCGCTGCGGTCGGCCATGGAGATGTCGAGCAGGAGCACGTCGGCATCACCCCTGCGCGCCAGCTTGATCGCGTCCGCTCCATTTTCAGCGTCGCCGGAGACGACCATGTCGGCGCTGTCGGCGAGAATCTGCTTCAAGCCTTCGCGCACGATCGCGTGATCGTCGGCGATGATGATTCGGATCGGATTCTGGGCAGTCATGTTGCTCAATTATTCCTGTTCCTGCGCAAGCGGTATGCGCAACTCGAGTTCGGTGCCGCCGCCTTCCGCATTGGACACCGTCAATTGACCGCCGAGGGCGCTGGCGCGTTCCATCATGCCGCGTATGCCGAAGGATTTCGGCTTCATGCGGTCGGCTTCGACAATGCCCCGGCCATTGTCGGCGATCAGCAGCTTGACGCTGCGGTTGGTGAGCAGCAGCCTGACCGTGACTTGCGTGGCGCCGGCATGTTTGGCGACATTGGTCAACGCTTCCTGGAAGATCCTGAACAATGCGGTCGACTGGCCCGACGGCAGGCTGATATCCTTTTTGCTCGACGAGAAGGCACAGGGAATGCCGGTGTTCTTTTCGAACTCCTTGGCCTGCCAGTCGATGGCCGCGACGATCCCGAAATCGAGAATGCCCGGCCGCAGGTCGACGGAGACCCTGTGGACGGCTTCGATGGTGCGGTCAACCAGCGAATCGACATAGTCGGTCTTTTCGGCCAGGTCAGTCCCTTCGGCCGGCAGGCTTTTGCGGATGCGGGCCACGGCCATCTTGATGGCGGTGAGATTGCCGCCGATGTCGTCATGGATCTCGCGCGCGATGCGCGTGCGTTCCTTTTCCTTGACCGTTTCCACATGCGCCGACAGCTCCGCGAGCTGGGCCCGCGACTGCCGGATTTCTTCCTGCTCCAGCTTGCCGGCGGTGATGTTGGTCATGATGCCTTCCCACTGCACGCTGCCGCCGGGCAGTTCGCGCGGAGTGGACCGCAGGTTGATCCACTTGATGTCATGCCATTTTTCTATCCAGAGGCGTCCTTCCCAGTTCCATGCCTTCATCTCCGCGGCGGATGACTGCATTGATTCGAGATAGGCAGGCCGGTCTTCCGGCAGGATCAGCTGCAGGAACAGGGATGAGTCGGCGCGCAACTCCTCGGCATGGAGGCCAAGCAGGGCATGGCAACCGTCGCTGAGATAGGGGAAGGCAATGCTGCCGTCGCGCCGCAGCAGGAACTGGTAGACCAGTCCCGGCGTATTGGAGACGATGGCGCGAAACCGCGTTTCGCTGGCGCTGAGCGCATCCGCTGAGGCGAGGCGGGCGCTGAGATCGTTGCCGATGATGACGTAGACCGGTTCCGCAGCCGCGGTGCAGTGAAAAATTTTTAGCTCGATCGGATAATTCGATCCATTCTTGCGGGTATGGACAGTTTCAAGATCGACATGCTCGGCTTGCCGTTCGTGCAGCGGAAGCAGGGCACGTTCAAGCGCGTCACGCGAAAGCGTCCGTGCAATATCCAGCAAGTGCATGTGGTCCAGATCGGCTTCGTCATGGCGCAGGTTGTCGCGAGCGGCCTTGTTGACATGCAGCAGTTTCAGCGTGCGGCAGTCCGCAACGTAGATTTCGCTGAACGAGCCTTGCATCACAATAGGCAGCCATTCCGCCTGCAGCATCATGTCGAACTTTCTTCCTTTTGCATTTTTGTCGTGTTCCAGTCTCTGTGCGCCGCCGCAGGTTTGCAGCGCAACAGCGCATCCGGTCACTCGGCGCCGGCCGGCAGACTGGCTCGTGCGTTCAGGCCGCGCGGTGCCTGCCAGGCGTTCAGCCACGCGCGAAACTGTTCGGCGGGCATCGGCTTGCTGATGAAATAACCTTGTCCGTCATCGCAGCCCATTCTGTCTAGCAATTCCCATGCCGCCATGGTTTCGATGCCTTCAGCAACGACTTTCAATCCCATATTGTGGCCGAGGTCGATGGTAGACCGCACGATCTTGATGTCGTCGGCGTCGCTTTCCATCTTGAGGACGAAGGACTTGTCTATCTTCAATTCGTGCACCGGCAGGCGCTTGAGATAGGCGAGCGAAGAATACCCGGTTCCGAAGTCGTCGATGGAAAGATCGACGCCGATTGCATGCAGGCGTTCCAGCGTCTGCTGCGCGCGCACCGGATCGTCCATGATGGCGCTTTCGGTGATTTCGAGGCAGAACGATGAGGGATGCAGGGCGTGCCGTTCGAGAATGGCCATGAATTTCTGCGGCAGGTCCTGGTCCAGAAGGTCGCGCGTCGACAGGTTGGCCGAAATGCGCAGCTTGATGCCGGCGGCCGCCAGTTCGGCGCACAGCGCCGCCGACCGTTCCAGCATCCATTGGGTCAGTGTACGGATGAAGCCGGTCTTCTCGGAAAAGGGAATGAACTGGTCGGGAAACACCATGCCGCGCTCGGGGTGCACCCAGCGTATCAGGGCTTCCGCGCCGATCACCTGTCCGGTGCCGAGCCTGACTTTCGGCTGCACATAAAGCCGGAACTGATTGTCCTCGGCGGCGCGCCGCAGTTCGCTCAGCAGCGACAGGCTTTCCTGACTGCCCTTGTCGATTTCCGGCGCATACACCACGGCGTCGTTGCCGCTGGTCTTGGCGGCATACATGGCGACCTCGGCGCGGCTGAGCAGCAGTTCGGCATCGGTGCCGTGCGCCGGGAAGCCGGCGATGCCGATGCCCGCGCCGAGATCGACGTTCTGATCGTCGAGCGAGATGGGAATCTCCAGCGACTTGAGGATGCGTGCGGCTACATGCCGCGCCTCGTCTTCGGTCGTTTGCGGCAGCAGCAGGGCGAATTCGTCGCCGCCCAAGCGGGCGATCCTGTGCGTCGGGCTGTGAAGCTGCGCCTGCAGGCGTTCGGCCATGCGGCGCAGCAGCGCATCGCCGAAGCTGTGGCCCATGACGTCGTTGACATGCTTGAAGCGGTCGAGGTCCATCATCAGCACATGGCAGGAGGCCTGCTTATGGCGGGCTTCGGCGATGGCGTCGTTGAGCAGGTTGATGAATTGCGCGCGGTTGGGCAGGTCGGTCAGGGTGTCCCAGTAAGCCAGGCGCCGGATTTCAAGCTCGCGGTTGGCAATGCCGTCACGCATGCTGGCAAATGCCTTCGACAGTTCGCCGATCTCGTCGTCGCGGCGCATCTCGATTGGTCCGTGATAGTTGCCTGCGCCAAGGCGACGTGCGATTTCGCCCAGCCTGCGCAGCGGCCCGGTGATGCGCCTGGCGACGAACACGCTGCCGGTGACCGCCACCATGATGCCGATCACGGTCAGTACGAGAAGACTGATCTGCAGGCGGCGATAGGGCGCGACCGCCTCGCTGATCGAACGCTGCAGCACGACGATGACCTGCCGGCCGGAATCCTGGGCCAGGTGCAGCACGCGCGCATTGAAGTCGCTGTCGCCTATCGTGAGCTGCGGGAGAAAGGATTTGTCATCGGGGATGCCCTGCAACTGGCCCGCGAGGCTGGTCGCATCCGCGTCCGACAGGGTGGATGCATCCGGGATCCATTGGCCTTCGGCTGTTTTCGTCAGGATGGAAACCTGCAGGGACGAGAGTTCGCGCATGTCGTCGGCGATGCGCTTTTCGATGGCAAAGGCCATGGCCACCCAGCCTATCGTCACGGGTGCTTTGACCGGCACCACGACGATCTGGTACGGGCGATTCTCCAACACGCCCGTGCCGGTAGCGCTGCCTGCGGACTCGGCGCGGTCGACCAGGCGCAGGATCGATTGTTCGAGGCCGTTGGCGGATTGGGCCGTGGCCGCGGTGGTCGTGGCCTTGATCGTGCGGTCGAGCCCGATCAGCATGGCATGCGAGGCTTCGATGCGCTCGCCGTGGTTGGCAAGCGCCGATTCGACGGTTTCACGGTCGTCGCTGCTGATGGCCTGCTTGAAGCCATAGTCGGCGGCGAGCAGGCGTGCGCCCTGGGTCAGGTTGTGTGCGTATTGATCGACCAGGCGCCTGAACACCCGTTCGCCGATCATGAGCTCGGCTCTGATGGCGGCACGCGCGTTTTCCTGGATTCCGCTCTGGATGGCGAAGAATCCCGCCAGCTGCACGGCGAGGATCAGCACGAGGAAAAGGAGAACGATCCGGCTTTCAAGGCTGCGCAGGCGCATGGCACACTCCTATCGGGCTTTCGTGTCCAGCTTGAACGATGCGGTGCTGTCGCTTGCCGTCATCGTCAACGGTTGTTCGGGAATCTGGGCTTGCGCGGGCAGGCCGTAGTGCCATGCCTTGATCTGGTACCTGCCGGCCGGCAGTCCCTCGATTCTCGCCTTGCCGGCTGCATCCGTCTTGGCGAAATAGGGCGTGGGGACGATGTGAATGTAGCCCACCATCTGGTCATGGATGTTGCAGCCGATGACCACCGTGCCCGCCTTGTCGAAGGTGACTGGATTCTCCGGCTGGCCGATGTAGAGCTTCAGGTCGAAGACTTTGGCCGGAGAAAAGGAGTAGACATGGTGCCGGACGGTGTCGTTATTGGGAAAAGCAATGCTGGTGCCCGTCTGTATGACCGTAACCAGCGGAATGAATTTGCGGCCTTTCTGTTCGATCTCGACGGGCTTCTGCGGTTTGGGCAACGTCTGCGCGACGGCGGGTTCCGCATAGACTACAGCATCCTGCAAGGCCTGGCCGCCGGCATCCGATACCTGCACCGTCAGTGCCGCTGCATGCGACATGCATGTACAAGCTGCCATCGCCGTAAAGGCGAGGGCATGCAATGCCGACGCAGCAGGCCTGCGCGATCGGATGCGTTTCACCATGGCGCCCTGATCAATGTCGACGCTGGGCAAGCGCAGTATGTGGGTGCGATGGTGAACCGGCATGTATTGGACGGGCAGGCGTATGAGTTCAGGAATATGTCGGCATGCCGCAGAAGGGGAAGGCACGGGAAGGCCTGCTTCATGGCAAATTGCTTCGCCGACTTTAGCATAAGCTTTTCCAAAAGCAATGCCCGTATTCCACTATTGCGGAAAACGCAGCAAAAATGTATGGCAGTGGGAGGCGGGAAGGCAGCGGGAGTAGATGATGCCTCGAAGTCAGGCTGTAAACCAGAAAGGGGGTTAAACCTTTCGGTTTAACCCCCTCGGTAAAACTGGCGCGGCTGGCAGGAATCGAACCCACGACCCCTTGGTTCGTAGCCAAGTACTCTATCCAGCTGAGCTACAGCCGCGAAGAACAAGAGTATAGCACCCATTCAATAAATTTTGGAAGCTTTTTGCAAAGCGGCCTGCTGTCTTGCCATGCTTGCCTGATTGGCTACGTCGATGAAGCGTGTGTTTCCTGCTTCAGGCTGCCAATGCTTGCTTCTTCAACATCCCGAGCACTTCATCTCCGCTGACGGGGCGGCTGAACAGGTAGCCCTGCATCATGCCGCACTGGCGCTCCCGCAGGAATGTCAGCTGGGCTTCGGTTTCGACGCCTTCTGCAATGACCTCCAGCTGCAGGCTTCGGGCAAGGCCGATAATGGCCGAGACGATGGCCCGGTCGTCCGCATCGTCGGCGATATCTTGCACGAAGGATTGGTCGATCTTGAGCACATCAATCGGCAGGCGCTTCAGGTAGGAGAGCGAGGAGTAGCCGGTACCGAAATCGTCGATGGCAATCTTGACACCCGTCGCATGCAGGCGATCAAGAATGGCCAGTGCCTGCTCGGCGTTCTGCATCAGAATGCTTTCGGTCAGTTCGAGTTCGAGCAGATGCGGGGGCAGATGGCATTCCTGCAGGACGGCGGCGACCAAGTTCGCAAGGTCGCCGTCATGGAATTGGCGGGCCGAGACGTTTACCGCCACCCGGGTAGGAACGCCGGCCGCGAGCCATTGCCGAGCCTGCGCGCAGGCTTGCCGCAGAATCCATTCGCCGATGATCACGATCAGGCTCGATTCCTCGGCCAGCGGAATGAAGCTCGCCGGCGATACCATGCCCAGCTTCGGCTCATGCCAGCGCACCAGCGCTTCCACGCCGGAGATGTCTCCGCTGGCGATATGGCGCTGCGGCTGGTAGACCAGCCTGAGTTCGTTGCGCTCCAATGCTCCGCGCAGGCCGATCTCCATGTGCAGGCGTTCCAGTGCGACGACATGCTGGTCCTGGGTGAAGAACTGGTAGCGTCCGCCGCCCAGCGCCTTGGCCCGGTACAGGGCAACATCGGCGTTTCTCAGCAAGGTCTCGGCATCGGCGGCATCGTTCGGGCAAAGCGTGATGCCGATGCTGCCTCCGACATGCAGTTCATGCGCGTTGACGAGGAAAGGTTCGCGCAGCGCATCGAGCAGCTTGCGCGCCAGCGACGCCGCATGCTCGGCATCCGGGACGTCATGAATCAGCAGCGCGAATTCATCGCCGCCGATGCGCGCCATCGTATCGGCCTCGCGCAGCATGCGCCGCAGCCTGTGAGCCACCTGCCGCAGCAGGTTGTCGCCGTGATCGTGGCCGATGCTGTCATTGACGACCTTGAATCTGTCGAGATCCAGCAGCAGCACGCCGATGCCATTCGAATGCATTTGCGATGTCGATTCGACCATGGTCCCGAGTGTCTTCACCGCCTGCTGCAGCCGCATCGTGAACAGCGCGCGGTTGGGAAGGTCGGTGAGGGTGTCGTAGTAGGTCTGGCGGAGCAGGCGTTCTTCGGCGAGCTTGGCGTTCGAGATGTCGCTGAACACGCCGACATAATTGGTGATGTCTCCACGCTCATCGACGATCCGGCTGATGTTCAGCCACTCGGGATAGATATCGCCGTTCTTGCGGCGGTTCCAGACCTCGCCCTGCCATTTGCCGGTGTCATTCACCATGCGCCACATGGCCTGATAAAACGGCGCCGGATGGCGGCCGGAACTCAGCAGCCGCGGGTTGCGCCCGATGACTTCCGCCGCGTTGTATCCGGTAATGGAGGAAAACGCCTTGTTGACCTTGACGATGTCGCCCTGCGCATCGGTGATGGCGATGCCTTCCATCGAATTGTCGAAGACTTGATTGGCGAGGTGCATCGAGGCTTCCGCGTGCCTGCGCGCGGTCATGTCTCGAATGCTCAGCTGGATGACAGTTTCGCTGCCGACGATTGCAGAGTGCAATGTCATCTCGGCGCAGACAAGCGTGCCGTCGTGCCTGTCGAATGTCCATTCGAATGTTCGAATTCCGGGCGCCTTGGCGGCGCCCTTGATGCGAGGGTGCAGGCCGGTGAGGGATGGGGGCGCAAGCGCATGCGATATCGAGCCGTGCGGCTGGGGAACGAGCGCGCGCAGTTCATCTGCCGCGTCCACGCCGAACAGTGTCAGCGCGGCGCGGTTGCAATCGATGAGTCGGTCCGCCGTCATGAGGATGACGCCTTCATTGGTACCGTCGAACAGAATTCGAAACAGCATGTGCCGATTTTCCAGTTCAAGCGCCTGGCGCTGCTTTGCCGCCGATTGCCGGTAGGTCAGCGCCGCGATTACGCAGAAGAAGACTGTCGCCAGCATGGACAATCCCAAAAGCAGCTGAAGTGCGAATTCATTGTCCGTGATGGCGCCTGCTATGGCTTTGGCAGCAGCAGACGATGCCGGAAGCTCGGAGGCGGCCTGCAATTGATGAAGCTGGCTGCCGGCCTGTTGCAGTCCCCACCAGCCGGTTAGGCTGACAAGAAAGCCGGACGCCGCGCCGACAAGAAACATGGTGAGCAGGAGGTGGGAAGTCAGCTTGCGCATCTTGCCTTCTTTTTCGTAGAGGTGAGGAATTGGCTTGTTTATTTCTTATTAGCAATTAATGTGCCATTCATGCCTTCCCGCCGATCTTGCATTTTCGCGGACATGGCCCGTTCTGCGGGCGGTCTTCGCGTGCCGGCTGAAACAAATCATTCAATATGATTTCGAACGGATTCCCGGAAACGGGAAATTTGCTGCAGGCTTTTTCCCTGAAACAAGAAAAAGCGGCCGGTCCGGACAGTAGAACGGAGCTTTGCGGTATCGTTGCGCCGTCGTGAATACAATAATGTCCGGCCGGTCACTTTCAACAAGCCGCCGGAATGAAGCAGAGGCATCCATCGTGCTAGAACCAATAGATCCGATCAAGCAGGCAGACGAACAACTACTGAAATCCCTCGAAGTCCTGGTGGTGGATGATGAGCCGGCCATCCGCCAGATACTTGCCGTCCGCCTTACCAAGGCCGGCTGCCGCGTGGTGCAGGCGGCCGATGCCACCGAAGCGCTGGAGAAGCTGGCCAAGGGAGAGTTCGAAGTTGCCGTGAGCGACATCCAGATGCCGGATTTCGACGGCATCGAACTCGTGCGCAGGGCGCGGGCCGCCGGCGTCGACACCAGCTTCATCATGATGACGGCTTATGCTTCGGTGGATACCGCGATCCAGGCGATCAAGGCCGGCGCCTCCGATTACATGATCAAGCCGGTTCGCCACGATGAAGTGCTGCACCGGGTAGCCAAGGTGGCGGACATGCGCCGTCTCAGCAGCGAGAACCGCGTGCTTCGCGAGATTGTCAATGCCGCGCAGGAAGAAGTGTTCGGCTTCGCGTCGCCGGCCATGCGCGATCTGGACCGGCTGATCGCCAAGGTGGCGCCGACGGACAGCACGGTGCTCGTCACCGGGGAAAGCGGAACCGGGAAAGGCGTGATCGCCCGCAAGATCCACCAGCAGAGCGGGCGGGCGCCGGGCCCGTTCATCCCGGTCAATTGCGGTGCCATTCCCGAAAACCTGATGGAAAGCGAACTGTTCGGCCACGTCAAGGGTTCGTTCACCGGCGCGGACAAGGCGCGCAAGGGGCTGTTCCTCGAGGCGGACAAGGGCACCATCTTCCTTGATGAAATCGGCGAACTGCCGCTCGCGCTGCAGGTGAAGCTGCTGCACGTGATCGAGGAAAAGTCGGTTCGTGCCGTCGGCAGTGAGCAGGCGAAGAAGGCGGATGTCCGTATCGTTGCGGCCACCAACCGCGACCTCGCGCAAATGGTGGCCGACGGCAGGTTCCGCGAAGACCTTTATTTCCGGCTGACGGTGTTTCACCTGCATGTGCCGCCGCTGCGCGAACGGCGCCAGGATATTCCGGAACTCGTCCGCTTCATGATACGGCGCGGCGCGAAAAGGCTGAATGCCTCGGGCGAGCTCGTCATCGAACCAGAGGTGGAGCAGGCGCTAGGCGCTTATGGCTGGCCGGGCAATGTGCGCGAGCTTGAGAATGTAGTGGATCGCGCCCTGATCCTGGCCGAAGACGGCCGCATTACCCCTGCGGATCTGCCGCCCCAGATTGCGCGCCTGATGCCGGCGCCGGAAGCAGCGGAGAAGGGCGGCAATACTTTGCGGGATCAGGTCAGGCGCTTCGAATGCTCGCTAATCGTCAAGGCGATCGCCGATGCGGGAGGAGACCGCCGGCAGGCGGCGCGCAATCTCGGCATCGGCCTGTCGAGCCTCTATCGCAAGATCGAGGAATTCGAAACCTTGGGGCTAATGAGCTAATGAATTGAATTAGTTGCCAGATGTACTAATTGCCCGCGGCCAACAAGATGGCCGGCAATACGGCCGCCGTCATGAAGCATGTCGGCGGTCGTTTTCATTTTTTCAACCTACTTCATCATTTCATCATCTCGTTCTGTTGCTACGGTATTCCGTGTTGCAGTCTTGCATCTCTGCACCGTGTGGATGTAGTTCTCCACAAAAAAAGTTTTCAGCGCATAAATTAGGTCTTTCCTAAACAAATGAGAATTGTTATCATTATCGTTAATGTTAATACTGAAACCGAATGTAATTGGCTTTGCGGCAAGGTAGAGCCGCAAGGCTGCAGTTGCTCGCCGTAGCTATTTCGGCCTAGTGACGAAAAGCCGAAACCCAGAACATGACTCGACTCTTCAACGAAAAATTCGGCACGTTTGCACTGATCACGGCCTCTCATCTGGCTGCGCTGTGGATGCTGGTGGCCGGCCTGAACAAGCCCGCATTGACTCCGCCTGCTCCTTTGCCCACGGTGATGGTCGAGATGCTGCCCGCAGTGCAGCCCGTCCAGCAGGAGATTCCCAAGCCGAAGCCGCCGGAACCGAAGCCGGAGCCCAAGCCCAGGGAAACCCCCAAGCCGCAGCCGAAAAAGGAAACGCCGCGTACCACCACCAGCGAGAAGGCGCTGACCGCGCCTAAGGAAGAAACCCCGCCGGCCCAGCCGACCGCGTCGGCTCCGCCCGAAACCAGCGCGCCGCCGTCACCGCCCGCGCCGCCGGCGCCCCCGGCACCGCCTCCAGTCACGCCGCCGCGCTTCAATGCGGCCTACCTGAACAATCCTGCGCCGGTCTATCCGCCCATCCTGAGGCGCGCCGGCGAGGAGAGCAAGGTCGTGCTTCGCGTTCTGGTCACCGTGGAAGGCACCGCCGGCGAAGTGCAGGTATTGCGTCCCGGCAGCTCGGTGCTGTTCGACGAAGCCGCCCTGGCGGCCGTGCGCAAATGGCGTTTTGTTCCCGCCAAGCGCGGCGATACGCCGGTTGCCGAGTGGGTGCAGGTCCCCATCGATTTCAAACTGAATTAACGAACCCAACCATTTTTCGAAAGCGTGTCATGAACAACCCATACGGTATCGCCAATCTGTGGCAGCAAGGAGATTCGGTCACCCATGCTGTCGCCATCATCCTGCTCATCATGTCCATCCTGTCGTGGTACGTCATGGCCATCAAGGCATGGAGCCTGATCCGCCTGCGCCGCCAGGCCGCCGTGGCCAGCGAGCATTTCTGGCACAGCAAAAGCCTGGAAGAGGGCATGAATCTGCTGGCGCCGGACCGCGACCACAATCCCTTCCGCGCGCTCGCCGAAGACGGCGCCAACGCGGCTATGCATCATGCGATGAGCAAGGAAGACCTGCACGGCGCGCTCAACATCAGCGAATGGGTCACCAGCTGCCTTCGCCGCTCGATCGAAAACATCACCGGCCGTCTGCAGAGCGGCCTGCAGATACTCGCATCGGTGGGCAGCACCGCGCCCTTCGTCGGCCTGTTCGGCACGGTGTGGGGCATCTACCATGCGCTGGTGGGCATCGGCGTTTCCGGCCAGGCGAGCATCGACAAGGTTGCCGGCCCGGTGGGCGAGGCGCTGATCATGACCGCGTTCGGCCTGGTCGTCGCGATTCCCGCCGTCCTCGGCTACAACGCGCTCACCCGCAGCAACAAGGCCATCCTCGCGCAGCTGTCCAACTTCGCGCATGACCTGCATGCTTATCTCATCACAGGCGGCCGCGTCGGTCAGAGCCAGAACGTCGTCAATCTGCGTGCCAAGGGAGAGTAATCATGAGTTTCGGGTCTTCCGACAAGGATGATGACGTCATGTCGGAAATCAACATGACGCCCCTGGTGGACGTCATGTTGGTTCTGCTCATCATTTTCATCATTACCGTCCCGGTCATCAACCATGCGGTCAAGCTCGACCTTCCGCGTGCCGCCAGCCAGCCCAACGATGTGAAGCCGGCGCATATCGATGTCGTCATCGATGCCAACGGCGTCATCAGCTGGAACGGCAAGGCGGTGGACGAGCAGGCGCTGAAGGGCAATATCGAAATCGCTGCCGCGCAGACGCCGCAGCCCGAGCTGCACCTGCGCGCCGACCGCAAGACGCCCTACGAGAATGTCGCGCAGCTCATGGCGGCCGCGCAGAGCGGCGGGCTCAACAAGATCGGCTTCGTGACCGAGCCGAATGCTTCCCGCTGAAGACTTCCTCTTCAGACAGTACGGACAATCAGCAGATTTCAGACAAGGATTCGATATGAAACTCATGGCCAAGACACGCATCGCCGCAGCCGTTCTCGCGCTGGCGGGCGCCGCCGCCGCGAATGCGCAGGACAATGTGCTCAACCTGTATTCGGCCCGTCATTACCAGACTGACGAGCAGCTCTACGCCGGCTTCACCCAGCAGACCGGCATCAAGATCAACCGCATCGAGGCGGATGACACCGCGCTGCTGGAGCGCCTCAGGAACGAAGGCAAGAATAGCCCGGCCGACGTGATTCTTCTGGTCGATGCGGCCCGCCTGTGGCGCGCCCAGGCCGAGGGCATGTTCCAGCCGATCCAGTCCAAGGTGCTGGAATCGCGCATTCCCGCCAACCTGCGCGCCGGCGGCGAAGACGGCAAGGGCGGAGAATGGTTCGGCTTCTCCACGCGTGCCCGCATCATCGTGTACAACAAGGTCAGGGTGAAGCCGCAGGACGTGTCCACTTACGAGTCGCTGGCCGATCCGGTCAACAAGGGCAAGGTCTGCACCCGTTCCGGCTCGCATCCCTACATGCTCTCGATGATCGGCTCCATGATCGAGCGCAACGGCGAACAGGCGACCGAGAAATGGGCGCAGGGCATGGTGGCCAACTTCGCGCGCCAGCCGATGGGCGGCGATACCGACCAGATCAAGGGCGTTGCGTCCGGCGAGTGCGGCGTGGCTCTGGCCAATTCTTATTACTACGCCCGCATGCTGCGTTCACCGAAAGCAGATGACCGCGAAGCGATCAACAAGGTCGGCTTCATCTGGCCGAATCAGCAGACATCCGGCACTCACATGAACGTTGCCGGCGGCGGCGTGGCGAAGAATGCGCCGCATCGCGACGCTGCGGTCAAGTTCCTTGAATACCTCGCCAGCGACGAAGCACAGGAATATTTCGCCAACGGCAATAACGAATGGCCGGCTGTCGCAACCGCGGTGTCGAAGAATCCTTCGCTGCAGTCCATGGGCAAGTTCAAGTCCGAGAACGTGTCGATCGGCGCCATCGGAAAGAACCAGATTCCCGCACAGAAGATTCTCGATCGCGTCGGATACAAATAATCGAAACCGCTCATTGCGGCCAACAACAACCCATTTTTTTGCATGTACTTCAAAGCCAGCGATTCTCAGCGTAGATAGCCAGCCGAAAGAAAAACCAACTATCTACAGGGACCATAATGAAACATAAGCTCGTGAAGCGTCCGATTCCGGAGGCACTTCATTTCGCAAACGCTGGCTTCGAAGCCGATGCAGCAACAACGGCAGTCTCGGCACGCCGCCAGGCGATGCTGCCGCTGGGTGCGCTGATGCTGGCCGCATCGGTGTCCGCCTGGGCGCAAACCTCGACATCTTCCGACCAGGTGATGCCGACCGTGGAGGTAAAGGGACAGAAGGAAACCGAGAGCAAGGAATCGGTGCGCACCACGACCACCAGCATCGGCAAGGGACAGCAGGACATCCGCGATATTCCCCAGTCGATCACGGTGATGACCGAGAAACTGATGGATGACGCCAAGCTGTCGACGCTGCGCGAGGCACTGCACTACACCGCAGGCATCACTTTTGCAGCAACCGAAAACGGCACTGACCAGGATATCCGCCTGCGCGGCTTTCCGGTGGCGACCACCGGCGACCTGCTGATCGACGGCATGCGCGATCCGTCGCAGTATGACCGCGATACCTTCAACTATGACCGCGTCGAAGTGATGCGCGGTTCGGCCTCGATGCTGTTCGGCCGCGGTTCCACCGGCGGCGTGATCAACCAGGTGACGAAGAAGCCGTTCCTCGCCGATCAGCATGAAGTCACGACATCGATCGGCAACGAGGGATACAAGCGCCTCACCGGCGATTTCAACTTCAAGACCGGCGACGACGCCGCGTTCCGCCTGAACGTGATGCGTACCAAGGCGGACAACAAGGGCGCCGAAATCGACAAGTACGGCATCGCGCCGACATTCGGCTGGGGCATCGGCACGCGTGACGAATTCAACGTCGGCCTGTTCCATCTCGACAGCGACAATATTCCCCAAGCAGGCATCCGCTACCTCAACGGCAACGTGCCGGACATCGAGGCAGGCAACTTCTACGGCACCAACAGCGATTACATCCGCGGCAAGGCCACTTACGGCACGCTGGGCCACATCCATCGCTTCGACGACGGCGCGGAACTGCGCAGCCAGCTCAGGGTGGGTAAATTCGACCGTTCACAGTGGGGTACGACTGCTGGCTTCGCAACGGGCACGACAGCGGCCAATCTCAATCCTGCGACGGTGCTGAATCGTGTCGGCCTCGCCCCGCGCATGGATGAGTACAAAGGCACCTACTTCCAGAGCGATTACAACAACAAGTTCAACTGGTTCGGTCTCGAGCACAAGATCATTGCCGGCATCGATGCCTCTTCAGAAGAAGCCGATCGCTTCGGCGCGGCAGGCGTGCCCGGTACCAACTTTGCTAAGGGCTCGACCACGGTAGGCAATCCGAACAATGGCGCTACGCTGGCCGTGTCTCCGACCTATCGTCCGACAAGCGACTATTCGGCAAAATCCTTTGGTGCCTATATCCAGGATCTGGTGCAGGTTGCCCCGGCATGGAAGCTGCTCGGCGGCGTGCGTTTCGACAAGTTCGAAGGCGACTTCGCTCAGCTGACCTATTCCCCGGCCGGCGTGGCAACGCGCACGACCACCAGCCTTTCCGATTCTCCGTTCAGCTACCGTGCCGGCGTGCTCTACCAGCCGACACCGGCATCCTCGTTCCATCTGTCGTACGGCACTTCGTTCAACACGTCGGCAGATACCTACCAGTACGTGACGCCGCTGAATGCGAACACGCCGCCGGAGAAGAGCCGCAATATCGAACTCGGCGCCAAGCTCGACTGGCTCGAAGGCAAGCTCTCCACGCGTGCAGCGATCTTCCGCACCGAGAAGTACAACGAACGCACGACTGATTCCGATTTTGCGGGCACTGCCTATCTGCTGTCCGGACGCCGTCATTCGCAAGGCGTCGAGTTCGACGTCGTCGGCCGTCTGACGCCGAAGTGGGAAATCTATCTGTCGTACTCGTTCATCCCGACCGCGAAAATCGACCAGGCAGGCAGCACCCAGCAGGCCGTCGTCGGTTCACGCGTCGGCCTGACGCCAAAGCATACCGGCGCAGCGTGGTTGAGCTATCAGGCAACGCCGCAACTGCGCCTTGCCGGCGGTGTGCACGGTGCGTCCGAAAACCGTCCGCTGCAGGGCACGAACGGCGCGGCATCAACCACAGCGCGCGCTTCCGGCTACGTCGTCGGCGACCTGATGGCCGAGTACGTATTCAACGAAACCTGGTCGGCGCAGTTCAACGTGAACAACGTCACCAACAAGACCTTCGGCGATCAGCTGTATCCGGGCTTCGTAATCAGCGGCCCGGCGCGCAGCGCACTGCTGACGGTCACCGCACGCTTCTAAGAAGACATCATGCTGCTTCATCTCCAAAAGGTGCTGTCGAAGGATGAAGTCCGCCGGGCGAGGGAAGTCCTCGCCCGGGCGACTTGGGATGATGGCCGCCGGACTTCCGGGCAGCAGGCTGCGCAGGTCAAGAACAACCTGCAGCTGCCCGAGTCCGGCGAAGACAGCCAAGCCTTGCAGGAGCTCGTTCTGTACGGCCTGAAGCGGCATGAAACCTTCTTTTCCGCGGCATTGCCGAAGCACATTTCGCCGCCGCTGTTCAACTGCTACGGCGGTGAAGCCAATACCTATGGCAATCACGTGGATAGCGCGGTGCGCTATCTGCGCAACGGCGGGCGCGTCCGCACGGACGTGTCCTGCACCTTGTTCCTGAGCGAGCCGGATGAATATGACGGCGGCGACCTGGTGATCGAAGACACCTATGGCGGACGCCGGGTCAAGCTGCCGGCCGGCGATCTCGTGCTTTATCCGAGCACGACGGTGCATCGCGTCGAGCCGGTCACGCGCGGCCAGCGTTTCGCCAGCTTTCTCTGGATTGAAAGCATGGTGCGAAGCGTCGAGCAGCGGGCCTTGCTGTTCGATATGGATACCCACCTGATCCGCCTGCGCGGTGCGTTGGGAGACCAAGATCCGTCGGTGGTCGGCCTGACCAGCAACTATCACAATCTTATTCGCATGTGGGCGGACACGTGAGCGGAGTTCCCTCCGTTGAACCGCTTCCGCAGGGCGTCGTCACGCTGGCCGATCATGAGCAGCACGCGGTGAAGCGGCTCGATGCCAATGCGCTGGCTTATTTCGCCGGCGGCGCCGCCGATGAACTGACGCTGCGCTCCAATCGTGCCGCCTGGGACGCCATTCAGCTGTCGCCCCGGGTGCTGCGCAACCTGGTCGGCGGCCATACGCGCACGACCTTGTTCGGTTTCACGCTTGCCCATCCGATCCTGCTGGCGCCAGTGGCGTTCCAGCGCATGGCGCATCGCGACGGTGAAATGGCGACCGCCTATGCAGCCGGCATGCAAGGTGCGGGGCTGGTGCTGAGTTCGCAGTCCAGCGTGCTGCTCGAGCATGTGGCGCAGGCTGTATTGCCTGAACGGCAGCGCGGGCCTTTGTGGTTTCAACTTTATTTCCAGCATGACCGTGGCTTCACCGAGCAGCTTGTGCGCCGCGCCGAGAGCGCCGGTTATGAGGCGCTGGTGGTGACGATCGATGCGCCCAGCAGCGGCGTGCGGGACCGGGAGCGGCGTGCCGGCTTCAAGCTGCCCCCTGGCATTTCAGCCGTCAATCTCGCCGGCCTGCCGCCTCCCAAGCCGGTGATGCTGGACGAACATCAGAGCCGCATGTTCGATGCGCTCATGACGGTGGCGCCGACCTGGAAGGACATCGAATGGCTGCGCAGCCTCACGCGCCTGCCTATCGTCCTGAAAGGCATCATGCATCCGGGAGATGCACAGCTGGCGGCGCAGCACGGGGCCGATGGCATCATCGTCTCCAACCACGGCGGCCGCACGCTCGATACCCTGCCGGCGACAGCGGCCGTGCTGCCCAGGATACGTGTTGCGATGGGGCCGGAATTCCCGATACTGGTCGATGGCGGGATACGGCGCGGCACCGATGTCTTCAAGGCGATTGCGCTGGGCGCCGATGCGGTGCTGATCGGGCGGCCCTATGTATTCGGCCTGGCCAATGCAGGCGCCATGGGCGTGTCGCATGTGCTGCGCCTGCTTCGCGATGAACTTGAAATCGCGATGGCCCTGTGCGGCTGCGCCACGCTGGCCGACATCAATGCGGATGCCTTGTTCAGCTAGCTTTCAGGGCACTACTTGCTGGTAAAAACGCCCGCTGAGGGTTGTGTGCTTGTGGCGTGCGGCAGATCGGCTTCACGCAAAATCTCTGCTGTGGAAGTGCAGCCGCCCGAGCAGGCCGGACATGTCCACCAGACGGCTCGCGACCAGGTGATGCACATTGCTCTCGCATTGCCACACTCCATAAACGCCAAGCAGCTGTGAGCCTAGCAACTCCTTGCGGTAGCGCTCGATCAGGGCAGGCCATACGATCACATTGACCAGGCCGGTCTCGTCTTCAATGGTGACGAACATGGTGCCGTTGGCCGTCTGCGGGCGCTGGCGGACGGTGACGATGCCGCATGCGCGCGCCAGCTGGCGATCGGCAAAGGTGTGCAGCGTCTCCGCAGGCAGGAAGCGCTTTGCCGTCAGCGAGGCGCGCAGAAGCGCCAGGGGATGCCTGCCGAGCGTCAGGCCGGTGGAGTGGTAGTCCGCCACGATGTCTTCTCCTTCGGTTTGCGCGGCAAGCCGCACCGGTTCTTCTTCGATGCCTGCTTGCCTGAGTAGTCCCTTGTCCGGCTCGAAGGCCACGGCATGCCACAGCGCCTGGCGCCGGTGTCCCGCGAGGGCTTCGAGCGCATTGGCGTTGGCGAGCATTTCCAGGTCGTGCCGGGTCAGCTGCGCACGCAGGGCCAGGTCGGCAAGGTCAGGGAAAGGCTTGACCGCGCGTGCCAGCTCAATTCGCCACGCCGCCTCGCAGGACAGGCCGCGCACCATGTTGAAGCCCAGGCGCACTGCGGGCTGGTCCTGTTCTGCCGTCTGGACCTCGCCGGATTCCTGCATGGCGTCGGGCAGCTGCATCGCCGGCTCGCCTTCGGCCCATTCCAGTTTGGCATCCCAGTCGCTGTAGCGGATGTCGACCGGACGTACCGTCACCTTGTGGCGGCGTGCATCCTGGACGAGCTGCGAAGGCGAATAGAAGCCCATCGGCTGGCTGTTCAGCAGCGCCGCCAGAAAGGCGGCCGGTTCATGGCATTTGATCCAGGAGCTTGCATAGGCCAGCAAGGCAAAACTGGCCGCATGGCTTTCCGGGAATCCGTATTCGGCAAAGCCGTGAATCTGCCGCACGATGGCACTGATGAATTCCTCTTCATAGCCGTTTTTCCTCATGCCGGTAACCAGCTTTTCCTCGAATTTGCCGATCTCGCCCTTGCGCCGCCAGGCTGCCATCGCGCGCCGCAGCTGGTCGGCTTCGTCCGCAGAAAAATCCGCCGCAAGCATCGCGATCTGCATCACCTGTTCCTGGAAAATCGCCACGCCCAATGTGCGCGACAGGGCATGCCTGATTTTTTCACTGGGATAGGTGACCGGCTCCAGGCCTTGGCGGCGCCGCAGATAGGGATGCACCATGCCGCCCTGGATCGGTCCCGGCCGCACGATCGCCACCTGGATCACCAGGTCGTAAAACTTCCGGGGACGCAGGCGCGGCAGCATGGTCATCTGGGCCCGGCTTTCGATCTGGAATACGCCGATGGTGTCGGCCTTGGAGATCATGGCGTAGGTGGCCGGATCCTCGCGCGGAATGTCTTGCAGGTTGAAGGGGGCGCCGCGCAGGTCGGTGATGAAGTCGAGCGCGCGGCGGATCATGCTGAGCATGCCCAGTGCCAGGATGTCGACCTTGAGCAGGCCGAGGGCATCGATATCGTCCTTGTCCCATTGCACCACGCTGCGGTTCTTCATCGCAGCGTTTTCTATCGGCACCAGGCGGGAGAGCTTGCCGCGAGAGATGATGAATCCGCCCGGATGCTGAGACAGGTGGCGAGGGAAGCGCATCAGCTTTTCGGCGATATCGGCCCATTGTTCGGCCAGCGGCGAATCCTTGTCCATCCCGCATTCGGCGAAGCGTTCGGCCAAGTCACCCTTCCCGTCCCACCAGCGGTGCGATTTCGCGACCTGGTCGACGATGCCCGCATCGACGCCGAGCGCCTTTCCCACATCGCGCAGCACGCTGCGCGGCTTGTAGCTGATGACCACCGCAGTCAGCGCCGCGCGGAGCCGTCCATACTTGTTGTAGATGTACTGGATGACTTCCTCCCTGCGCTGGTGTTCGAAATCGACATCGATGTCGGGCGGCTCGTTGCGTTCCCTCGAGATGAAGCGCTCGAACAGCAGCGTGCTGCGCGAAGGATCGACCTCGGTGATTCCCAGGCAATAGCAGACCACCGAATTGGCGGCCGAGCCGCGGCCCTGGCAGAGAATGCCGATGCTGCGCGCAAAGCGCACGATGTCGTACACGGTCAGGAAGTAGGGCTCGTAACGCTTTTCCTCGATGAGAGCAAGTTCATGTTCCAGCTGCTGCTGCACTGCCGGCGGCACGCCCCCGGGAAAGCGCTCCACGGCGCCGACATAGGCTTCGTGCCGCAGGTAGGCGGCAGGCGTGTACCCCTTGGGCACCAGTTCATCGGGATATTCGTAACGCAGCTCATCGAGTGAAAATTTGCACTGCCTGGCGATGTTCAGCGTTTCAGCCAGAGCGGCGGACGGATAAATATTGGCCAGCCGCAGGCGCGAACGCAAATGCTGTTCGGCATTGGGTGCGAGATCGTAACCGCATGCCGCAATCGGCTTGCCCAGCCGGGTCGCGGTCAGCGTGTCCTGCAGCGGCTTGCGCGAACGCACATGCATGCAGACATCTCCGGTTGCCGTCACTGGCACACCATGCTTGGCTGCCGCTTGGGTGACGACGCTGCGATGGCGGTCATCTCCGGCATGGTGCAGGAGAGTGAGCGCAATCCATGCGCGCGACGGAAACACACTCGCCATCCATCGCACCTGCTTGCCCAGTTCATCGGCGGCGATGCCATGCAGGGGCAGCAGAATGGCGAGACAGCCGGGCATGCCGCGCAGATGGGCGTAGTCATGCTCCGGCGCAGCGAAGTCGTCGGGCGTGACGTGATAGCCTCCTTTTTGCGCGCGGGTACGCGCCAGCGTGATCAATTCCGACAGGTTGCCGTAGCCTTCTCTGTCGGCGGCCAGCAGGATCAGGGCAAATGCCGGTGTGCTGTCGGCATGTACCAGTCGGAAAAGACTGCCGATGATGAAAGGCAGGCCGCACTGTTTGGCCATGCCGTGCGCCCGCACGACGCCCGCCAGCGAGCACTCATCGGTCAATGCCAGCGCGGCATAACCAAGCTGAGAGGCGCGCAGCACGAGTTCCTCGGGATGCGAGGCGCCATGCAGGAAGGTGAAATTGGACAGGCAATGCAGTTCGGCATACGCAGGAAGAAGGGAAGACGGGCTGGAGGGGGCAAGTGGCCGATCGGTGCTCACGCTGGCTTCGGTAAATACTGTATAAAAATACAGTATAAATCGGCAAGCTGTTTTTTTGTCAATGCAATTGCGACACTTTTGCCAAATACCAACGAATGTTGCCGCCAGGCTTCATTCTTGAAATCTGTCTGCTTATTTGCTGGCTTCCAGGCCTTCTTGCATGATCAGCCGAACAAGCCCTGTAGGAACCAGCAAACTTCCACGCCATGCCGCTCGCGGTATATCCAGTAGAACTTCGAGTTCTCGGCTTGCGCGACGAAGTAATCGCGCATGATCAGCCTGCCGTCCCACCAGCCGCATTCGATGCGCTCAGGTCCTTTCACCGTACGCAGCGTGGAGCCGTAGAAAGGGCGTTCATCACGCACGATCAGTTCGATCGGCTGCCTGAGCAGCCAGAACGGCCTTTCCGCGTAACCGGCTTGCTGAACCTGGGCATGTTTCGCGGTACTGTCCGGTGCCCATGCATTCGAGATTTCCGGGCGATGATCGGCCTGCGGCGCAGGCGCCAGTACGCCATGGTCGCCCAGCCTGGCCTTGAGAAGTTCCAGCAGGCGGTGAAAGTCGACCGGCGTGCCTCCGGGTTCGGGGAAGAGCGATTCGGTAGGCGGCAGCATCGCGGAGAACTGCACTGCTTCCAGCCGCAATCCGATCACCGGCGCGACGAGTTCGATACGCGCCAGTCTTTCCTTGAGCAGGCGTGTCAGGTGCTCCTCCTGCCACGCCGGATCGGCCAGCGCGATTTCCAGCGGCGTCGGCGCAATCGCGCTGCGGCCGCGTTCATGCTCAAGCAGCAGAAGAAAGCGTGACACCGCGAGCTGCCGCGCGACCAGCCAGCCGGTCATTTGCAGCAGCAGGCGTCGCGCGGCGAACAGGGCGGATTCGGCATGCTCGATGCGGTCGGGCAGTTCCAGGCGGGCTGCAAAGTGCTGCGGCGGCTGTATCCAGTCATGCAGTTCGGCGGCTTGCCCGTAGGCGCGATCGAGCGCATCCAGCACGTTCTGGCCGCATCGGCGCAGCAGGCCGGAGCGCGGCAGCCTGCGCAGGTCCGCCAGCCTTTTGCAGCCGATGCCTTCCAGCCATTGCAGGTAAGGCTGCACTTGCGGCAGCAGCGTGCAAGGCAGGGCATCGAGAAGGCGCATCATGCTGTTCATGCGTACCGTGCGGCGCCGGGCCGGCCTGCGGCCCGAGCGGGCAACCGCAAGCAGCCATGCACCCTGAGCTGTCGGCGCCATGCTCACCTGCGGCGTGAAGCCAAGTGTATCGACGCTGCGGCGCACCAGCCGGACCAGCGCCAGGCGGCCGCCGAATGCACGCAAACTGGCGGTGACGTCGAGCAGCAGGCTGCCGTGTTCGGCAAAGGCCACTTCCGGGGTGTACTGCAGCAGGGCGAGGGCGATGCTGTCGAGCGCTTCCCGCTCTTTGGCCTGGTCGCGCTCATGCAGTGCCGCATCGGGGCAGATCATCTGCACGCCGGCGCGGCGCATGCCGATGCGCACGCCGGCATGCGCCGCCTGCGGGCTCATCGCCGTCACATGTTCACGGTCGAGGATCACGTGCCTGCCTGGGCCGCTCCAGCATGGCCGCAGGCTTTCTAGAGGGAGCAGTGGCAAGTGCACGCCGATCCAGGATCGCATCGCTTTTCCTGCCGCGCTTCAATTGACGGAATGATCCTGAGCTTCGGCCACCATCACCTCGCGTAGAGGGGCGGCTGCAGGAGCTTGCGATATGAATTGCGCTGCCTGGTGACGGGAAGAGGTCTCTGCCTCCTGCGAAGACTGAAAGGGAAAAGGCGCTGCGGGCATGTCGTCCATGCGCAGATGAAGCGGATCGTCGCGGCGCGGACCGCGGCGCTTGATGATCTGGATCTGCAGGCCATCGGCCGCAGGGCGCAGAGCCAGCCGCAGCGGAGCCGGGGAAGCGTCCCGCATGCAGGACAGCGGACGCATCAGCCAGAACAGCGTGTCGCTTCCCTGTGCCGCAAGATGGAGGCGCCGCAGCGATTCGGTGCGCAGATGCGATTGCCAGAAGACCAGGGCGCCGCAGCTGCCGTTGTTGAGAATCTGTTCCGCGCTCCACAGCGCATCCGCGCTGCGCGATGCTTGAATCCAGAGCAGGCTGCCGATCGGCAGGCCCCAGTTTGCCCATGCCGAAATCTGGGGCAGGTGAGGCGGCTGCACCAGAGCGACGGGACGCTTATCGGCAATGGCCTTGAAGGCGGGGCGCAGCAGCCTCATCTCGCCGATGCCCGGCTGCTCCATCAGCAGTTCGATCAGGCTTGCCTTTGGCCAGCCGCCGTTCGGCAATTCCTGGTCCAGTGCCGGATGTCCGGTGGCAGCGACCGCATGATGGCCGGATGCCATCTGGTCGGCGCGCCACACCGCATGGGGCAGAGAGGATAAACCTCCATTGGAAAGCCTTGCAGCGGAAACTAATGTGGACATGCGGACCTCCTAATCTTTTCACGGCGATGCCGGGCATCAATTTATACTGTATAAATATACAGTAAAACCTGGAGATAGCTTAGTCAAATTTGCATGTGATTGATCTGTCTTGATTTTCTCTTAAAGATTTTTGTGGCTTATGCAACCCCGTGTCACCTCCCTCGGCCTGATGATCAAGCCGAATCCCGCCGATATCTTTGAATATCCGCATCACATCGATCGCGCCAGCCTGGATGTGCTGCCGTCGAAACCGGGCATCTACATTTTCCGCGACGAGAACGACCGCCCGCTCTACATCGGCAAAAGCATCAATATCCGCACCCGCGTGCTGTCCCATATGCGCACGCCGGAGGAAGCGCGGATGCTGCAGCAAAGCCGCTATGTCGAGTTCCAGCGTACCGCGGGCGATATCGGCGCCTTGCTGCTGGAATCGCGCCTGATCAAGGAAATGCAGCCGCTGCACAACAAGAAGCTGCGGCGCACGCGCGAGATGTGTTCATTGCGTCTCGGTGCGCATATACAGTCGGCGCCCGAAGTGGTCTATGCGCGCGATCTGGACTTCGCCCGTACCACCGATCTCTACGGCCTGTTCGCCACGCGCAGGGCCGCGCAGGAAAAGCTGCGTGAAATCGTCGAGATGCAGATGCTGTGTCCCGCATTGACGGGGCTGGAAACTGCCGTGCGCGGCAGGGCCTGTTTCGCGCACCAGATATCGCGTTGCCTGGGTGCCTGTGTCGGAGTTGAAACGGCACAGGAGCATTACCGGCGTCTAAAGACTGCGTTGAATGAAATGCGCGTGATGATCTGGCCGTACGAAGGCGCCATGGGCATCGTCGAGGAGTGCGACGGCTGGAAGCAGACCCATGTCGTGGACCACTGGGCTTATCTCGGTTCGATCGATCATGCCAAGGGAGCAAAGCCCGTCAAGCGCCCGTTCAGGCGTGCATTCGATGTCGATACTTACAAGATACTGGTCAAGCCAATGCTGCGCGGTGAATTGTTCATACAGCCGGTTCGACTGTAGCTTGCTTGGATGCAGGGGTTGGTGCTTGCTGGATGGCCGGTGCGGATCGACCGGGAGCAAACGGACATGAAAAAGCCGTGCCCGGCAATTGGCCGGACACGGTGATGGAGCGGGAAGCTGCGTTTATTTCGATCCGCCGGCGCCGCCGCTGGTGCTGCTCGAAGGAGAAGTGGTACTGCTTGTCGAGCCGGCAGTACCGCCCGCGCTGCCTGCTGTGCTGCCGGTGCTGCCTGCGCTGGAGCTGGTATCGCTGCCGGTGCTGCCTGCGCTGCCGGTCGAGCCGGTAGTGCCGCCGCTGCTGCCGGGCGTGCTCGATGATGATCCGCCTGCGGTGCCGCTGCTGCCTGCTGCGCCCGGAGTCGAGCCTGCGCTCGAAGCATCGCTGCTCGAGCCGCTTGGCGTTGCGCCGGTCGTACCGCCTGCGGTGCTGCCGGTGCTGCCTGCTGCGCCAGGTGTTGTGGCGCCCGCGCTGCTGTCGGTGCTGCCAGTGCTGCCCGCTGCACCGGTGCTGCCTGTCGTTCCGCCGGTAGCGCCGCCCGTGGTGCCGGTTGCTCCTGTGCTGCTGCTGGTGCTGCCAGCGCCTGCTCCAGCGGTGCCGCCGTCTTTCTTGTCGCAAGCACCCAAGGTCAGCGTCGCGAGGAGCGCCGCGAGCAATACTGAATATTTCATGTTGGTTCCTCTCGAGAAAATATAGTTGTAAAGCAGTTCACGGCCATTGGAGAAACTTGGGGGGCTTAAGTGCCTGCACAAGCTTTGATAAATCTCAATGCGAATATGCTTTTTTCAACAGATGAATAAGATTTCGGCTTGTGCATCGGAACCGGGGCAGCCGTATCAAAAGACAAGGCGAACAAGGCTTTTCCGGCTTTCCCGGTCTGCTTTCGGCTTCAGGCTGCCTTCACGTAATCCCGCAAAAAAGTTTTTGTCTGCCGGTCCGGGAAGATGATGGTCACCTTGTCTCCGGCTGAAGAGA
Source organism: Noviherbaspirillum malthae (assembly GCF_015352985.1). Lineage (GTDB taxonomy): Bacteria > Pseudomonadota > Gammaproteobacteria > Burkholderiales > Burkholderiaceae_D > Noviherbaspirillum > Noviherbaspirillum malthae. The sequence continues at coordinate 144,964 of NZ_JACYXF010000008.1, forward strand.
CGACGCGGCCTTCCCCATACTTTGGAACGCGCACGGCCGTGCCGACATCGGGCAGCGGGTCCTTGTCTTCGCGCAGTGATGGAGGCGCATGGTCGCGTATGTGTTCCGGGCTCAGTGCCTGCTCGGGCGGCTGCCTGCAATTGTCGCAGCAGCCGCACTGCGACCAGTCCGCCTGTTCGCCGAAATAATCGATCAGCACCTTCCATCGGCAGAAGCCGGTCTGCGCATAGAACACCATGCGCTCAAGCGCTTCATGATCCCGTGCACTCTTGTCGCGATAGGTTTCGACGAGCCTGGCCAGATCCTTGGACTTGGCACGAATGCCGGTGACGCGGTATGCCAGTTCGTCATTCTGTTCCAGCAGTTCGCCATCCCTGAGCAGCTTGAGCGACACCTGCAGACGCGTATCGGACAGCTCTTCCACCTCTTCATGCAAACGCGAGAAGGACACGAAGTCGCCATTGCCGGACAAGGCCTGCAAGGCCGAATAGACCGAACTCAGGTCATCGACGCCGGGATAGCGGCGGGCCAGGAAGAACTGCTGCACCTGCTTGTCCTTCGCATGGTAGAGCAGGATGCAGTCCGCAGGCTCGCCGTCGCGCCCCGCGCGGCCCGATTCCTGATAGTAGGCTTCAAGATTGCCCGGTATCTGGCAGTGAAGCACGAAGCGGATGTCCGCCTTGTCGATGCCCATGCCGAAGGCATTGGTGGCGACCATGATGCGGCACTCGCCGTCCATGAAGCAGTCCTGGTTCTGCGAACGCACCTTGGCAGAAAGCTGGCCGTGATAATAGGTGACGCTTTCGCCGGCTTCCTTGAGCGCTTCATGCACTTCTTCCACGGCCTTCACCGTTGCCGCATAGATGATGCCGGCACCTTTCTCTTCACGAGCCAGGCGGAGAATCTGCCTCATCTTCTCATCATCGTCGGTCACCGCAATGGTGCGATAGTGAAGATTTGACCGGTATATGCCTGTATTTATGACATGCATGTCATCCAGGCCGAGCTGCTTGCCGATGTCTTCCACCACCTCGTCCGTGGCGGTCGCAGTCAGAGCCAGCACGGTCGGATTGCCCAGCGCCCTGATGGCTGCGCCGAGATTGAGATAGGCGGGGCGGAAGTCGTGGCCCCACTGTGAAATGCAATGCGCTTCGTCGATGACGAACAGGCTGATCTCGTTATGGGCAATGGTTTCGATGAACTCGGGGTCCGACAGCCGCTCGGGCGTAACAAATACGAACTCGTGATCGGCCTGCTTGATGCTTTCGAGAACCGAGGCTTCCTCGCGCGTGGTCAGCGTGCTGTTGACTTCTGCTGCGCCCACGCCCGCGTTCTCGAGCTTGGAGGCCTGGTCTTTCATCAGCGAGATCAAGGGGGACACCACGACGGTCATTCCCGGCATCTTCAGTGCCGGCAATTGATAGCACAGCGACTTGCCCGCGCCGGTAGGCATGATGGCCAGCGTATGGCGGTGATGCAGTACGCTGTCGATGACTTCCTTCTGTCCCGGGCGCAGCTCTTCGATGCCGAAGGTCTCGTTGAGCGTCTCGTGCAGCTCCGCTTTTGATATTTTCGAACGGCGCCGCCGCGCCATGGAGGAAATGGAAGACGATGGCATGGTCCGGCCGCCGCTCCTTGCCGACGGCATAGTGTGGGTAGACATGAATCAGCAACTCCGAGTCAAATGGATGCCTTGCTGGATGCAGCATTCATGCCTGAGGAAGGGAATGCCCGAAAGCATGTTTCCTCTATGAAAAATCGTTCGAAAAACCTTTGGGAAGCCTGCGAAATAGCAGAGGTAAAAACCTAAAATTTATTCAACCTCGCGCAGCATATCGGTTACAATGGCCGCACCGATTGAAGTTTGGACTAGTAGTGCAGTATTTGTCTGTCATTCTTTCTTGCTTCAAAGGATACACCCGGGCGCAAGCCCAATTTAACTGATAGGAATGTAAGTAATGGCAACAGGTACTGTTAAGTGGTTCAACGACGCTAAAGGTTTTGGCTTCATCACTCCGGACGAAGGCGGCGAAGATCTGTTCGCGCACTTCTCCGCGATCCAGTCCAACGGCTTCAAGTCGCTCAAGGAAAACCAGCGCGTTTCTTTCGAAGTCACGACTGGCCCGAAGGGCAAGCAGGCTTCCGCGATCCAGCCGCTGTAATAGCCAGCTGATCCAGGCGCAATAAGAAACCCCGGCATGCCGGGGTTTTTTTATGGCCGCACGGCCAGCCGCGTCCCGGTCACCAAGGCCGTGTTCCTACCGCCATCTACTTGCGCCAGTAATCGGGTGCGGCATAGGCATGCCGCAGGAAATCGACGAATGCGCGAATACGCAAAGGAAGGTGGCGCCGCTGCGCAAACACTGCGTAGATGTCATTGCCCGGCGCAGCAAATTCATCGAGTACCGTGACCAGCTGGCCGGCCTCGATGGCGCTTCCCACTTCCCACATCGAACGCCATGCAAGGCCTTTGCCCGACAAGGCCCATTCATGCAGAACGGCGCCGTCGTTGCACACCATGTTCCCAACCACCTTGAAAGTGACATTCTTCCCGTTCTGGCGAAAGGTCCAGCCGCGCTGGCTGCCTTCGCTACTCATGGCAAGACAATTGTGCTTCGCGAGATCGTCCAGCGACACAGGCGTGCCATGGCGCTTCAGATAAGAAGGCGAGGCGACGACGACGCGCTTGTTGTCCGCCAGCTTGACGCCGATCAGGTTCGAATCCGACAACGCCGCGATGCGGATGGCCACATCGATGCCTTCGCCGATCAGGTCCACCACCCTGTCGTTGAGATTCAGCGTCACCGCGACATCGCGATGCTCGGCGAGAAAAGAAGGGATGAGCGGTGCCACATGCTGGCGGCCGAAACCTGCGGGAGCGGAAATGAGCAGATGCCCGCTGGCTCTTGCACTGCGCTCGGAAACGGCGGTTTCCGCGTTTTCCAGGTCGGCAAGAATCTTCTGGCAATCCTCGAGGAAGGCAATGCCTTCGTTGGTCAGCGCAATCTTGCGCGTGCTGCGCTGAAGCAGCTTGACCCCCAGCCTCTCTTCCAGCGCATCAAGCCTGCGGCCTATCATTGCCGGCGCTATGCCTTCCGCCCGTGCTGCGGCGGACAGGCTGCCTTTGGCTGCCACATCCACGAAAGTGGAAATCTGCTTGAACTGATCCATGCCCGGACGATAGGGAATTTGATATTAAAACGCAATAATAAAGTGATTAATCTTTCAGTCTTTGCGTAATTATATTTAATATACTGGCATACGCGAAGAACGTGTTGAAGAATGGAAACGATATTGAACCCACTGGGCCTCTTCATGCGCGAAACGAAGGTATCAACGACAAACGGAGATTTTCAATGACAGGCTGGCAAATCGCTCTCGTAGGCATTGCGGCATTTTGTGCGGGCGCGATGAACTCGGTGGCCGGCGGCGGCACCTTTTTTTCCTTCCCGGCCTTGCTGGCCGTCGGCGTGCCTCCGGTAGCGGCGAATGCCAGCAATTCAGTGGCGCTGTGGCCGGCCAGCCTGTCCGGCGCCTGGGCCTATCGCAAGGAGCTGTCGCGCTACAAGCGTTACCTGATCCCCATGGGCGTCGTTTCCTTCATCGGCGGCATCGGCGGCGGACTGCTGCTGCTCTCCACCAAGGACGCCACCTTCTCCAAGCTCATTCCCTGGCTGCTCCTGTTCGCGACGGTCCTCTTTGCCTTCTCCGGAAGAATATCTTCCTGGCTGCGCGGTCCGGAATCCGGCAAGCCTGGAAATAGCCCGACTTCGCTGGCCGGGCAGGCGGTGGTATCGGTCTACGGCGGCTTCTTCGGCGCGGGCATGGGTATTTTGATGCTGGCCAGCCTTGCCATGGCCGGTCATGACGACGTCCATGAAATCAATGCCATCAAGAACCTGCTGTCGGCCATCATCTACAGCGTGACGGTGACAACCTTCGTCGTCGCCGGCGCCGTCGACTGGCCCTATACGCTCATCATGCTCGCCACGGCGACGCTGGGCGGCTATTGGGGAGCGACCATCGCTCGCAAGATTCCCGCGTTGTGGCTGCGCCGTTTCATCATCACCGTGGGCATGCTGCTGACCGTGTTCTACTTCTACAAGACCATGTAGCATTGTGCCGGCGCTAGTGCGGCTATGTCCCGAAAGCCGCTTAAGCGCCCTCAACATGGCAGTATGAAAATGAAGGCAAGCTGACAGGCAGTCAGGTGAAAAGGGATGACATGGATCTGCGCTCGATCGAAGCCGATGCCTTGCTGCTTGCCATCGCAGATGCGCTCGACGCCCCGGCGCACGACCGCCGCAAGCTGGAGGCGGCGCTGCTGCATCCGCTAACCGTGGCTGCGGCGGGAAGCGTCGACATCGCCGATATCGCGGTCGCCTACATGCGCGGCATCCTGGAACATGCGCCGTTCTCCCGGTCCAATGCGCGTGCCGGCCTGCTTGCGATGGAGCTTTTCCTTCTTCGGAACGGATGGCGAATTTCCGCTCCCGACCAGATTCGGCAGGAGATGATGCACAGGCTGGAAGCCGGCCAATGCTCCGACCGGGAATTCAGCGACTGGCTGCGCTTGAGCCTTTAGGGCTTCCAGGATCAGCTAGAAGTTAAAGCGATTTCACATAAGCGCGAATGCCCGCCAGCAGCATCTCTACCGCCATCGCGGTAAGCACCAGACCCATCAGCCGCTCGAACGCCGTCATGACGCGCGGACCGAGTACGCGCTGCATGCGTTCCGCGCTCAGCAGCACTACCAGCCAGATGAACGCGACGGCCAGCAGCACGCCCACATGCAGCATGGTCTCCATGGTGCTGGTCGACGAGAAGAGCAGCACCGTTACCAGCGCGGAAGGCCCGGCCAGTGCGGGAACGGCCAGCGGCACGATGAAGGGCTCGCCCGTTTCGTCGCCATCACCCATGACGCCTCCCGGCTGCGGAAACACCATGCGCAGCGCAATCAGGAACAGGATGACGCCGCCACCGATGCGCAATGCGATATCGGTAAGCTGCAGGGCATTGAGGAAATGCCGTCCGAAGAACATGAAGACCAGCAAAAGCAGGAACGCAATCAGGCATTCCCGCACAATGACCTTGCCCCGCCGCGCCGGTGGCACATGGGCCAGCGCGCTTGCAAACAGCGGCACATTGCCGAAAGGATCGGTCACGAGCAGCAGGATGATGAAGGACTGGAAGAAATTCTCGGTCATGGCTATGGCTACAGCTTTCGAGGCTATTGTTATATTGAATGACGCCGGCGAAAAAACCTATCTCGCCGCGGATGCCGTAGCATGCCATAAAGGCTGCAAAACAAAATACGGATGAGACATGCAATCCACCGAACCAAAAAGGAAGTCACGCCGCCGGTTTCTGCTCGGCGGGCTGGGCGTCGCCGGCGCGCTCATCGTGGGCTGGGGACTGATGCCGCCCCGGCAGCGCCTGCATGTGTCGAATCCCATCCCAGGCAAAGACGGAGAGGTGACGCTCAACGGCTGGATACGCATCGCGCGCGACGGCACCGTCACCATCGCGATGCCGCAGTGCGAGATGGGGCAGGGCGTGTTCACCGCCTTGCCGATGCTGGTCGCGGAAGAGCTCGACGTGCCGCTGCAGCACATCAGGTTGGAGCAGGCGCCGGTCGATCGCATCTTCGGCAACATGGCGGTGCTGACCGACAGCCTGCCGTTTCATCCGGATGGCGCCGGCGCGCTCAAGGAAACCATGCGCTGGTTCACCGGCAAGGCTGCGCGTGAACTCGGCTTGATGATCACCGGCGGCTCGACTTCGGTCAAGGATGCCTGGATACCGATGCGCGAAGCCGGTGCTGCCGCGCGTGCAATGCTGGTGGCCGCAGCGGTCGCGGAATGGAATGTCGATGCCGCCGACTGCCGTACCGAAAACGGTGCCGTCGTTCATGCAAGCGGCAGGCGCGCCGCCTATGCGGACCTCGCGGAAAAAGCGGTTCTGAAAAAGCCCGCCGCCATCCGGCTCAAGAGCCCTGAGCAATTCAAGCTGATCGGCACTTCCCAGTCGAGGCGCGACACGGCCGCCAAGATCGACGGGACGGCCGTCTTCGGCATGGATATCCGCCTGCCGGGCCTGGTGTATGCCGCAGTGAAAATGGCGCCGGCCATCGGCGGCAGCGTGCGCAGCGTCGATGCCGCGCCGGTCAAGGCCATGCCGGGCGTACTGGATGTGGTCGATTTTTCCGGCGCCGCACCCGGCATGGCAGGCGTGGCCGTTGTGGCGAAGACCTACTGGCAGGCCAGGAAGGCAGTGATAGCCTTGCCTGTCGACTGGAACGACGGTCCGCATGCCACCCTCTCGACGGACAGCGTGTTCCGGGAACTGGAGGCGCGCATCGATGCGGAAGCCGGTTATGCTTATCACGAAGCAGGAGTCCCCGACCCGATGAAGGCAGGCGTCAAGACCGTGGAGGCGGAATACCGGGCGCCGTTCCTGGCGCATGCGGCCATGGAGCCGGTCAACTGCACCGCATTGGTCAAGGATGGCAAGGTGGTTCTATGGGTGCCCACCCAAGTGCCCAGCCTCGCCATCCATGCCGCGGCGCGGGTCGCGAAAACGGCCGCCGAAAACGTCGAACTGCACGTGACCTACATCGGCGGCGGCTTCGGACGCAGGCTTGAAACCGACATGATCGCCCAGGCCGTCTCCATCGCGGCCCGGGCGCGCGGCGTGCCGGTACAGGTGATCTGGAGCCGCGAGGAAGACATGACGCACGATATGTACCGCCCGGCGGCGCTGGCGCGTTTTGCTGCCGTGCTGGACGGCGCAGGCAATGTGGTGAGCTACCGGAACAGGCTGGCCTCGGGTGCGATCACCCACCAGGTGCTTGCGCGCACGCTGGGCTTTTCCGGTATCGGCCCCGACAAGACCACGGCCGAGGGCGCATTCGACATGCCTTATGAATTCACGCACCAGCGCATAGCCCACGTGGCCGTCCCGACACCGGTCCCGCTGGGCTACTGGCGATCGGTCGGCCATTCGCACAATGCATTTTTCAAAGAAAGCTTCATCGATGAACTGGCGCATGCCGCCGGCAGGAATGAAGTGGAATTCCGCCGCAGCCTGCTGCAAAAACATCCACGCCATCTTGCCGTACTGGATGCGGCCGTCGAAAAGGCAGGGCGGGCAGAACAAGGCAGGGCGCACGGCGTCGCGCTGCATCAGTCCTTCGGCTCGATCGTGGCCCAAGTAGCCGAAGTATCGATCGAGGGCCAAGAGATCTTGGTGCACAGGGTGACATGCGCAATCGACTGCGGCCTGGCCGTCAATCCCAACATCATTGCGCAGCAGATGGAGTCGGGCATCGTGTTCGGCCTCAGCGCGGCGCTGTTCGGCGAAGTGACGATCAGGAACGGCAAGGTCCAGCAGCAGAACTTCAATGATTATCCGGTGCTGAGGATGGACCGGACTCCGGAAGTGAATACCATCGTGATGAAGAGCGCCTCGCCGCCGGAAGGCGTGGGCGAACCCGGCACGCCGCCGATTGCGCCGGCGGTGGCCAATGCGGTATTCAAGCTGACCGGCAAGCGGCTGCGCAGCCTGCCATTGAGGCTGGTGTAACGGGACCGGACGCGATCAGGCTGTGTCGGCGTTATCGAGCAGCACGCGCAGGTTACAGAGACGTTGCCATTCGCGGCGCTCCTGCGACGAACCGGATTCTGCTTCCAGCTGCTGGCCGCTTTTTTCGGCCTGCGCGTCAATCAGCCGGTCGGCGATTTTCATGTCGGGCAATACCGTGCCGAAAAAGGCGACATGGCCGCCGCGCTGCATCAGAAGGGTGGGGAAGTTTTCCACGTCGATCTCGCCGATGAAGTCCGCCTGATCTTCGATGTCTATCCAGACGAAGCGCTTGTCCGGATGCAATGCAGCGAGCTGTTCGAAGCTTGTACGGTAGGAACCGCAGGTGCCGCACCAGGCGGCACAGAGGCAGGCGATCACCCAGGTGTCATCGTCCAGCCATTGGGCCAGTTGGGCGCGGTTATCGTGATCAAGGGTAAGGCCGGTCCAGGACATGGAAATAGCTACAGCGTGGCAAGTCAGCGGAGCCTTATTGTAAGGCAAGGGCTTGCACGCCGCTCACCGGCGACGAGTCTGCAGCAATCTTCAGCGATTCAACCAGCGAGAGCGATTCACGCGGTTCAGGCGGTTGTGTTGATGTTCTGTCCAAGATGAGGCGGCAGGTTGGTGGCCGGCGTCACCGGCGGCAATGCCTGCAGCAACGCCGCAGCACTGCTGGCCTGTATATCCATTGCCTTTTTCATCACGGCGACATTGACCGCCTGCGCTGTCGAGGTGGATGCCATTGTCGTGGCGAGCCTGGCGATGTCCGTTACTTCCATGCACTTCTCCTGTCATTTGCATTGGTAACGGCAGAAGAGCGGCAAGCTTTAGCCAAGTTGGAAAGCTTGACCCTTGTATGCAGCCGCCGCTTATCCATACCGGCACGGTAAAATAACGGGATGCGTACCATTCTTGCCATCGAAACATCTTCCGATCTTGCTTCCGCCGCCTTGCTGTACAACGGCCGGCTTCTCGCGCGCGACACCTCCGGCGTGCAGACGCATTCCCAGTCCGTATTGCCCATGGTGCAGCAACTGCTGGCCGAGGCCGGCATTGCGCTCGCGCAGTGCGATGCCATTGCCTTCGGCGCCGGCCCGGGATCGTTCACCGGCGTCCGTACCGCATGCGGCGTGGCGCAGGGTCTGGCCTTCGGCGCCGAACTGCCCGTGGTTCCCGTAGTCACCCTGCAAGCGATGGCGCAGGCCTGCCGCGAGCGCTGCGGCGCCGATGAGGTGCTGGCGGTGCTCGACGCCCGGATGGAAGAGGTGTACTGGGCGCAATACCGGTTTGACAATGACAATGGCTGGCACGCCGTCACCGAACCCGCGCTGGCTTCCGCGTCGGAAGTCACGGCTTCCGGCCAGGTTCAGGTAACCGCCTGCGGCAACGGCCTGCTTGCCTATGCGTCCGCGTTTGGAGACAAGGGCTTCGCCGTCTGTCCCGGCATCGTTCCCCATGCTGCCCAGGTCGCCGCGCTTGCACAGGCGGAACTGCTTGCTGGCCGCGGCATCCATGCTCGCGAAGCACAGCCGATCTATCTGCGCAACAAGGTTGCCCTGACCACGGCGGAACGCCAGGCAAAGGCCGCTGCATGAACGCCGTCTACAAGGCCGTGGCCGAATCACCGTCGCCGGAATCCCTGCGGTTTGCGCCGATGCGGGTGGAAGACCTGTCGGATGTGCTTGCCATTGAAAACGATGTCTATCCGCATCCATGGACGCGCGGCAACTTCCTCGACTCGCTCTACAGCGGTTATGAAAGCTGGACCTTGCGCGAGCCTTCCGGTCTGCTGGCCGGTTATTTCCTGGTGATGCTCGCCGTCGATGAAGCCCATCTGCTCAACATCAGCGTGCGGCGCGACTTGCACGGGCACGGCGTCGGCCGCCTGCAACTCGACCGCGTCGTTGCGCTCTCAAGGGAGAGGGCCATGGCGTCGGTGCTGCTCGAAGTCCGGCCCTCCAACCAGCGTGCGCTGGAAGTCTATCGGCGCTACGGCTTTAGCGAGATCGGCAGGCGCAAAGGCTATTACCCCGCCGCCAACGGCATGCGCGAAGATGCCATCGTGATGAGGTTTCATCTATGAATGCGAATTCCGGGCGCAGGAAAGCTTTTCTCGACGAGATGGGACTGGGTCCCTTATGGACGCAGCGGGACGCGCAGCCTGCGCAGCAGGACGCCGCACAGGCGCCAGCTGATCCCGCGGCCTTCCAGGAAGAAACAGGCAATGTCCAGAGCCAGGCTTCGGCGCAGGTGGCGATGCCCGCGAGGGAAGCCGGCCTGCCCGTGCATCCGAGCGCGCCGCCGCAGCCTGAAGTGGCGCACATGGATTGGACCACGCTCAAGGCGAATGTAGCCGGATGCGTCAAATGCGACCTGTGCCGCGGCCGTACCAGGACGGTATTCGGCGTCGGCGATGAAAAGGCGCGCTGGCTGTTCATCGGCGAGGGACCGGGCCGCAACGAGGACCAGAAGGGCGAGCCTTTCGTCGGACAGGCCGGCAAATTGCTCGACAACATGTTGATCGCAATGGGATTGCGCAGGGGCGAAAATGCCTATATCGCCAACATCGTCAAATGCCGCCCCACCGACGGCAGCGGCAAGGACCGGCCGCCGACCGCGGACGAGGTGGCGGCCTGCCTGCCTTACCTGGAACGGCAGATCGCGCTGATCCAGCCGACCATGCTGGTTGCTCTCGGCAAGACCGCCGCGCTCGCATTGCTGGGGCTCGATCCCGATACGCCGGTATCGCGCCTGCGCGGCAAGGTCCATCGCTATGCCGGACTGCCGCTGGTCGTCACCTATCATCCCGCCTACCTGCTGCGCAACATGGCGGACAAGCGCAAATCCTGGGAAGACCTCAGTCTCGCCATGGCCACCTATGCCAGTGCCGACTGAGCCGCGCAGACTACGCTATCAAGCCCGATTCCATGAAAGATGGAGTCACCTGAACGATCCGCATGTCCGCACGCTGGCCTGGCTGCTCGATGCGCCCGACCTGCTCGATCCCGCCGCAGAGGAATGGCGGGGGCGGGTCGCCAGCCTGGGGCCGGCCGACGCTGCCACCCGTGAATGGCTGGGCGAACTGGATGCTGCGCCCGAAGCGCTGCATGCCTGCCTCGGACTGCATCCGTACACGCGCCTAGGCCGCTATGCCGAGCAGCTGATGGCGTTCTACCTGCGGCACCGCAGCCTGCTGTTTGCGCATGGCGTGCAGGTGCGCGCAGCCAGGAACCAGACCGTCGGCGAATTCGATTTCCTGCTGCGCCAAGGCGACACGCTGGTTCACTGGGAATTCGCCACCAAGCTCTATCTGCTGGAATCCAGCGGCCTCGGCCACCAGGCGGATTACTTCGTCGGCCCCAACCTGGCCGACACGCTGGGCGCCAAGATCCGCAAGATCATGGACCAGCAGCTGATGCTGTCGCGGCATCCCGCTGCCCAGGCCCAGCTGCCGCACCCGGTGAGCCTGGCGCAGGCGCTGATCAAGGGCTGGCTGTTCTATCACGGCGACACGCCGCTACCGGCGCAGCTGGACGAGACCGGCGCCGGCATCGGCATCACGCATGGCCATTGCAAGGGATTCTGGCGTGCGCTGCAGGAGGCAAGGCAACTGCCTGCGACGCACTATGCGGTGCTGGCCAGGCTCGAATGGCTTGCGCCGGCCAAGCTGGCGCCGGAAGCGGCGCTGAGTCATGACGAACTGCTGCGCCAGCTCGACCTGCATTTCCAGGACAATGATTCTCCGGTACTGGTGGCTTTGCTGGAGGAAGGCGGGCAGGATAGTCTGCTGGAGACAGATCGCGGCTTCATCGTTCCCGACGACTGGCGCAGCCGGGCGGAAGTCCGCATCCGGCGTGTCGTGTGATCCGGCCCCGGCTCAATGACAATGCAAGGGTGCTAACGAACTAGGGTCCAGGACTCAGTGCTTGTGTTCGCCGATCAGCGACAGTGAATCATGCTTGCGCTGGTTCATCGCGTGCCTGCGCATGGCCAGCAGCATGGTGCCGGAGACGAACAGGCCGAACAGAACGATGACGATGTTGATATTGAGGTTGAGCTTGACCATCAGCGCGTACAGCATGAGCATGGTCAGGACCGAAAGATTTTCATTGAAATTCTGTACCGCGATCGAATGCCCCGCGCTCAGCAGCACATGTCCGCGGTGCTGCAGCAGCGCATTCATCGGCACGACGAAATAGCCTGACAGGGCGCCGACCAGCACCAGCAGCGGATAAGCCAGCCATACCGTGTGCACCAGCGTCATCGTGCATACGATCAGGCCCATGGCCACGCCGAGCGGCATCACGGTCAGCGATTTTTTCAGGGGAACGAAACGGGCCGCCGCCGCCGCGCCGACCGCCACGCCGAGGGCGAAGATGCCCTGCAGGATCGCAGCCTTGTCGAGCGGCATGTTGAGCGATTTCTCCGCCCATTTGAGCACGATGAATTGCAGCGTGGCGCCCGCGCCCCAGAACAGGGTGGTGACGGCAAGCGAAATCTGGCCGAGCTTGTCGCGCCACAATGTCAGGAAGCAGTTGGAGAAATCGGCGATCAGCTTGACTGGATTGCGCTCCTGATGCGGATAGCGGGCTCCGGTGTCGGGAATGCGCAGGTTGAAGACGGCCGCCAGCAGATAGGTCACCATGATGACAGACAGGGCCGCTTCGGCCGAGGTGTCGATGCCGAAGTCGAAGAGCGGAAAATCGAAGGAAAGCAGGACTTCCGAAATCCTGGCATTGACCAGGGCGCCGCCCATCACCGTACCGAGGATGATGGAAATGACAGTCAACCCTTCGATCCAGCCGTTGGCGGCCACCAGTTTTTCCGGCGGCAGCAATTCCGTGAGGATGCCGTACTTGGCGGGCGAATAGGCAGCCGCGCCGAAGCCGACCACGGCATAGGCAAACAGGGGATGCACTTCAAAGAACATCAGGCTGCAGCCGGCGATCTTGATCAGGTTGGTAACGAACATGACCCGGCCCTTGGGGAGGGAGTCCGCAAAGGCGCCGACGAATGCGGCAAGAAGAACATAGGAGAGAACGAAGAACAGCTTGAGCAGCGGCGTCATCCATGCCGGAGATTTCATGGCTGTCAACAGTGCGATGGCCGCGATGAGGAGAGCATTGTCGGCAAGCGAGGAAAAAAACTGCGCTGCCATGATAGTGTAAAAACCGCGATTCATCCGCATATTGAGGGGTACCCGTGTTTCTCAGCTGTCTCCGGCTTGCTTTATACCATGAAAATCCTGAGGGACAGGGAATTGATAGGCCTGGTTCCCTGACCGTTTAGTAGAATAAACCTTCGTAAAATGTTTCATATTCAATAGCTCCAATCCATGCCAAGACCGATCACCGCTCGAATCCACGCTGCTGCATTGCGGCACAACCTCAACATAGCCAAACAGTCCGCCCCCGGCTCCAAAGTATGGGCGGTAGTCAAGGCAAATGCCTACGGGCACGGACTGGCGCGTGCAATGCAGTCCTTCGAAGCGGCCGACGGCCTTGCGCTGGTCGAGGTCGACGGCGCGCTGCGCCTGCGCGACATGGGATGGACGAAGCCGGTTCTGCTGCTCGAAGGTTTTTTCCACGAGTCGGATTTGCCGGAGCTGGCGGCGCGGGAAGTCCAGTTCGCCATCCACTGCCGTGAACAGATCGACATGCTGGAAAAAGCCCGCCTGGCCGCTCCCGTGCACGTCCACCTGAAAATGAACAGCGGCATGAACCGCCTGGGCTTCAAGCCGGAAGACTTCCGGGCTGCCTACCTGCGGCTGCGAGCCATCTCGGCGGTGCGCAGCATTACCCTGATGATGCATTTTGCCAATGCGGACGACGCCTCCAATGCCGCCATGCCGATGGCCGAGCAGATTCGCCGCTTCGAAGCGGCGGCCGCGGATCTGGAAGGACCGCGCAGCCTCGCCAATTCCGCCGCGGTGCTCGGTCACCCCGATGTGGCCGCGGATTGGGTGCGGCCAGGGATCATGCTGTATGGCGGCACCCCGGGCGGGAAAACGGCAGACCAGTTCGGCCTACAGGCGGCAATGACGCTGGAAAGCGAAATCATCGGCGTACAGCGCATACAGCCGGGCGATGCGGTCGGCTACGGCAGCCGCTTCGTCGCCGACCGGCCCATGACCATCGGCGTGGTCGCCGGCGGCTATGCCGACGGCTATCCGCGCCATGCGCCGGCCGGAACGCCGGTCATGGTCGACGGCAGGCGCACCCGCGTCGTTGGCCGCGTATCGATGGACATGCTCACGGTCGACCTGAGCGAATTGCCGGAATCCGGTTTCGGCAGCAAGGTCGAACTCTGGGGACGCAATGTTCCCATCGACGAGGTGGCGAACGCCTCCGGCACCATCGGCTATGAGCTGATGTGCGCACTGGCGCCCCGCGTGGCCGTCATCGAGGATTAAGAAAGGATCAGAGGTCAAAGCGTAATGGCAAAGCAGAAAACGAATTACACCTGTACGGAATGCGGCGGCGTCGTCAACAAATGGGCCGGCCAGTGCCCGTCCTGCGGTCAGTGGAATACGCTGGTGGAAACGGTCGTCGAACCCGCCGGCAACCGTTTCTCGGGCCAGCACCAGGGACTGGCGCAAAGCTCGCCGGTCCTGAGCCTGTCCGATATCGAGGCCATCGACGTGCCTCGCTTCGGCACCGGCATCGAGGAATTCGACCGCGTGCTGGGCGGCGGCCTGGTGGCGGGCGGCGTGGTGCTGATCGGCGGCGATCCCGGCATCGGCAAGTCGACGCTGCTGCTGCAGGCGCTGGCCAATCTTTCCCGCGTCAAGAAGACGCTTTATGTCAGCGGCGAAGAATCCGGCTCCCAGATCGCCCTGCGCGCCAAGCGCCTTGCGATCGATGCGAAGGAGTTGCAGCTGCAGGCGGAAATCCAGCTGGAGAAGATTCTTAATACGCTGGCCGAACACAAGCCCCAAGTTGCCGTCATCGACTCGATCCAGACCATCTATTCGGATGCATTGACTTCGGCACCCGGATCGGTGGCTCAGGTACGGGAATGCGCGGCCCAGCTGACCCGCGTCGCCAAGCAGTCGGGCATCACCATCATCATGGTCGGCCATGTCACGAAGGAAGGCGCGCTGGCCGGTCCGCGCGTGCTGGAGCACATCGTCGATACCGTGCTGTACTTCGAGGGCGATACCCATTCCAGCTTCCGCCTGGTGCGCGCCTTCAAGAACCGCTTCGGCGCGGTCAATGAACTGGGTGTCTTTGCGATGAGCGAGAAGGGCTTGAAAGGCGTGTCGAATCCTTCCGCGCTGTTTCTGTCCCAGCACGACAACCAGGTACCGGGTTCCTGCGTGATGGTGACGCAGGAGGGCACCCGTCCGCTGCTGGTGGAAATCCAGGCGCTGGTCGACACCTCGCACGTGCCGAATGCGCGCCGCCTGTCGGTCGGACTTGAACAGAACCGCCTGGCGATGCTGCTGGCGGTCCTGCACCGGCATGCATCGATCGCGGCTTTCGACCAGGACGTGTTCATCAATGCGGTGGGCGGCGTGAAGATCACCGAGCCGGCGGCCGATCTTGCGGTGCTGCTGGCGATTCATTCCTCGATGCGCAACAAGCCGCTGCCGCGCGGGCTGGTGGTGTTCGGCGAAGTTGGCCTTGCGGGTGAAATACGTCCGGCGCCGCGCGGGCAGGAGCGCCTGCGCGAAGCAGCAAAGCTAGGCTTTTCGATTGCGCTGATTCCAAAGGCGAATGCGCCCAAGCAGGCCATCGAGGGATTGAAGGTCATCGGCGTCGAACGCATCGACGAAGCACTCAACCGGCTGCGCGACGAGTAATAGTTATTCCGAGACGAGCAGGGCGGCTTGCTGCCCGCTTCGTACTGCCGATTCCAGCGTGGCCGGATAGTCGCCGGCCGTGTAGTCTCCTGCAAGCGCCAGGCCCGCCACGCCGGTGTCGTTCGACGGCCGCTGCAGGCCGGGCGTGCAGGCAAAGGTCGCCCGTTTTTCGGAAATGACCTTGCTCCACAGCGGCGTTGCCAGTTCTTGTAGCCGGAAAACCCCAGCCAGCTGCGCGGCGACCGCGGCAGACAGTGCTTCATGTCCGCCTGCGATGGCTTCGCTCGAGGCACTGACCACGACCGCGAGCAATCCTGCCTGCTCGGCATCGAGATGCCCCCGGTCGAAGACGAACTGGCCCCAATGCCCCTTGCCGCCATCGTCGACCAGGGCAAGAAGCGGATGCGCCAGCCGAAGCTGCGGCGGGTATTGCAGGAAGCAGGTCGTGATGGGTTCGTAAGCAAACGACGACAGCATTGCCGTGTCGGCATGGCCGGCAAGCAGGCTGGCCGCCTGCCATGCCGAGGTGGCGACGATAACGGCATCATAGTGAGGATCGTCCGCCGTTTGCGGCTCGCCCGTTTCAAGCTGCCATCCGCTGCCCGAGGCAATGATGCGCCTGACGGACATGCCGCATTGCACGCTGCCTGCATGCCGTTCAATGTATGCAGCTGCGCGGGAGGGAAACAGCGCCGACAGGTCGACGCGCGGTATCAGCATGTCGGATGCGGAACGCTTCGCCCCAAGACTGTCGCGCAATACGTTCAGGAATACCTGTGCGGAAGCACGCTCGGGCGGGGTGTTCAGGGCGGCGATGCACAAGGGACTCCACATCAGCCGCACCAGGCGAGGTGTCTGGTCGAAGCGTTCCAGCAGTTCGCTGACGCTGCAGTCACTGTTGAGCCGCCAGTCCATCCAGCGCGCCGTGGTGGAAAAGCGCGCGAGCGCAAGCTTGTCCTCGCGCTGCAGTCCTTTCGCACGCACCAGTCCGGCCAGCATATGCCAGGGCGCGGGCAGTCGCGGAGTGACGAAGTCCATGCCGCCGCTGCCGGGCGGATAACGCATTTGCAGAGGCAGGCGCAGCAAGACATCGGATGCGGCAAGCCCGACGATGTCAAGCAGGCGCAGCGACTCGGCATAGGCGCCGAGCAGGATATGCTGGCCGTTATCGAGCTTGCAGCCGTTGAGTTCGACCATGCGCGCGCGGCCGCCGAGGTTTTTCGCCGCCTCGAACAGCGACACCGAAATCCCGTGCCGCGCCAGTTCGACCGCCGCAGCGCATCCCGCCCAGCCTCCGCCGATGACCGCAATGCGTTTCATCAGGCGCGGATATAGGTTTTCCAGGCAAGCCAGAGCTTGCGGATCGGCGTCAGCGAAATCTTCTGGTTCAGCACATGGAAACGGTCGCGCTCGACTTCATCGAGCAGCGTGCGGTAGATGGCGGCCATGATCAGGCCCGGGCGCTGCGCGCGCCTGTCGGCAGCAGGGAGCAGGGCGAAGGCTTCCGCATAGGCGGTCTTGGCTCGCTCGGCCTGGAACGCCATCAGCTTTTCGAAATTCTCGCTGTGCCGCGCATTCAGGATATCGGCGGCGGTCACATTGAATTGCTGAAGTTCATTGACGGGCAGATAGATGCGGCCCTTGCGTGCATCCTCTCCGACATCGCGGATGATGTTGGTCAGCTGAAAGGCGAGGCCAAGCTTTTCGGCATATTGCAGCGTCTGCGGCTGGGTCGCGCCGAAAATGCTGGCGGAAAGTATGCCAACCACGCTTGCTACATGCCAGCAATAGCGTTTCAGACCGGGATAGTCCAGGTAACGGGTCTGGTCGAGATCCATTTCCATGCCGTCGATGATGGCCAGCAAATGCTTGGGATCGAGCGAATACGTTGCCATGTGCGGCTGAAGCGCCTTCATTACGGGATGGCTGGGCGTTCCCTTCAGCATCGCCTGCACTTCCTGGCGCCACCATTGCAGCTTGTTTCTTGCGACGCTGGCATCGGTGGCGTCGTCCACGGTGTCGTCGACTTCGCGGCAGAATGCATAGAGCGCGGTGATCGCGCGGCGGCGTTCCGCCGGCAGGAAGAGAAAGCTATAGTAAAAGCTGGAGCCGCTTTGTACGGCTTTTTGTTGGCAGTATTCGTCGGGCGACATGAACTCGGGGAACTGATCGAAAGCCGCTATGCTAGCCGACATGCGCCATGCGCGACAAACGTATTTTCATGCCGGCGGCTTTCCACAGCATGGCGAGCCAGTCGGCCGGCCCCAGTTGCGGCCGGCGGCGAAATACATCGTAATCACCGGCCTCGATGCGGTCGAGGATGCGCAGCCCGCCCTGAACGATGAGCCGCAGTTCCCAGCCGATGCGGCCCGGCAAGCGAAAGGCCAGCGGCGCGCCGGAGAGCATCATGCCGCGTGCGCGCTTGACCTGAAAAGCCATGAGCGCACGCCATGCACCGTCTGCATTGGCTTGGGCGATATGGTCTTCCGACACCTTGAATTGCCGCATGTCTTCCAGCGGCAGGTAGATGCGCTGTTTATCCCAGTCAATCGCCACATCCTGCAGGAAATTGATCAGCTGAAGCGAAGAGCAGATGGCATCCGAGTCGCGCAGGTTGGCCGGGTCGGCCGCGTCATAGAGATGGAGCATCAGCGTTCCGACCGGGTTGGCGGAGCGGCGGCAGTAGTCGAGCAGGCTGTCGAAGTTGGCATAGCGGCAGGTGGTGACATCCTGCTTGAATGCCGAAAGCAAATCATGAAAGGGCGCAAGCGGCAGGCGGTAATCGGCAACGACCTTGGCCAGCGACTGGAACAGCGGCTGCGCCGGAGGCTTGCCGAGCGCAATGCCGTGCAAGGCCTCGTCATAGGCATCCAGGCCGGCAAGCCGCTCCGAAGCGGGGGCATCTCCTTCATCCGCCAGATCGTCCGCACTGCGGGCAAACGCATAAATGGATTCGACCGCCGGGCGCAGCCTAGCCGGCAAGAGCACGGAGGCGACAGGAAAATTCTCGTAATGGTCAACAGGCATGGATTACACGGATCACTAACTGACTAAAAAGTCATATGCAAACGAAAACGAGCTGCTTATAATTACTAACCGCCTGGTCATTAATAAAAATGCTGGAAAGATATTGCAAGCCAGGCAATTCAGCCCTGAATAGTAAAGGAAATCACCGTGGTCGCTTCGATAAAACCCTTCGGCTCTGCACGATTTTTCAGGCAAAAGCTCGCCATTCTGGCATGCAGCGGCATCGTCCTGCTCGGCGGCTGTGCCAAGCAGGTGGAAAAAACCGAGGACATTCGTCCGGTAAGGGTGATGAAGCTGGAGTCGGGCAATATCGATTCGGTGGCCGAATTTCCGGGAGAAGTGCGGGCGCGCTATGAATCGCGCCTAGGCTTCCGGGTCGGCGGAAAGATTGTGGCCCGCAAGGTGGAAGTGGGTTCAACCGTCAAGCGCGGCCAGGTATTGATGCAGCTCGATCCCCAGGACCTGCAGCTGGCGCAGGCCCAGGCCAATGCCGGCCTGAAGGCCGCCGAAAGCAACCGGGACCTCGCCAGGGCCGAGCTGAAACGCTATCAGGACCTGCGGGAACGGAATTTCGTCAGCCAGGCGGTGCTCGACAGCAAGGAAACCGCCTATAAGGCCGCACAGGCCAGCTATGACCAGGCCGTCGCCGCTTACCGCAACCAGTCGAATCAGGCCGGCTATGCCGTGCTCCAGGCCGATGTGGATGGCGTAGTCACCAGCATCGATGCGGAAGCCGGGCAGGTGGTGTCGGCCGGTACGCCGGTGGTCCGCCTCGCCCAGACCGGCGAGCGGGAGATCATCATCGGCATTCCCGAAGACAAGGTCGACGATCTGCGCAGCGTATCCGATGTACGCGTGCGGACCTGGGCCGATCCGGAGCGCACGATTCCCGGGAAAATCCGCGAAATTTCCCCGGTTGCCGATCCGGCGACCCGCACCTATACCGCCAAGATATCCATTCCGTCGTCAGCCGAAAACGTCAAGCTTGGCATGACGGCTTATGTGGCATTTGCAGCCAAATCCGCAAACGCGGCGATGCGCCTGCCGCTGACCGCGCTGTTCCAGGATAAATCCAATACCGCGGTCTGGGTCGTGGAAAACGGAGCGGTCAAGCTGGTACCGGTGCAGGTCGCGGGCACTGCCGGCAACGACATCCTGGTGTCCGGAGGGGTCGCTCCCGGACAGACGATCGTGACGGCAGGCGTGAATCTGCTCAAACCGGGACAGAAAGTGAAGATTCTCGGCGAGGAAGTGGCCATGAATGAGTCGGCACGTCCCGCACCGGCCACGCGCACATCCAATGACGCCGCCGGAGCCGCCAAATGAAAGGCGGATTCAATCTCTCGCGCTGGGCGCTGGAACACATCCCGCTCACGCGATATCTGATCGTCGCCCTGCTGATCGGCGGCATCCTGAGCTACGGCCGCCTCGGTCAGGACGAGGATCCTCCTTTCACCTTCCGCGCCATGGTCGTGCGCGCGATCTGGCCCGGCGCCACCTCGCTGCAGATGGCCGAGCAGGTCACCGACAAGCTGGAAAAGAAGCTGCAGGAGACGCCCTACATCGACAAGATCCGCAGCTATTCCAAGCCGGGCGAAACCCTGATCATTCTTCAGCTGCGCGAATCCACGCCGCCCAAGGACGTGCCGAGCGCCTGGTACCAGGTGAGGAAAAAGATAGGCGATATCCGCAATACCTTGCCCAGCGGCGTCCTGGGACCGTTCTTCAATGACGAGTTCGGCGATACCTACGGATCGATCTTTGCGATTTCCGCCGACGGCTTCAACTATGCCGAAATGAAGGACTATGCCGATTTCGTGCGGCAGCAGTTCCTGAAGGTGCCGTCGGTATCGAAGGTGGAATTGTTCGGGGTGCAGGATGAAAAGATCAACATCGAGTTCTCGCACAAGAAATTCGCCCAGCTCGGCATCGGCTTCGACTCCATCGTCAACCAGATCAATGCCCAGAATGCGGTCGAGGCGACCGGCGTACTGGTGACGCCGACGGACAACCTGCAGGTGCGGGTAACGGGCGCGATGGCCTCGGCGAAGGACCTGGAGAATCTCGAACTGCGCGCCAACGGCACGACGTTCCGCCTGGGCGATTTCGCGACCGTACGGCGTGAATACAAGGACCCACCGCAGGACAAGATGCGCTTCAACGGCAAGGAAGTCATCGGGCTCGGCATTTCCATGGAGCGGGGCGGTGACATCATCGCGCTGGGACGCAACCTCGAAGCGACCGTGGATGAGCTCAAGGGCAAGCTGCCGGTCGGGATCGAACTGCAGCGGGTGTCGGATCAGCCCAAGGCGGTGTCTTCATCCGTCAATGAATTCCTTCACACGCTGGCGGAGGCGGTGCTCATCGTGCTCGCGGTCAGCTTCGTCGCGCTGGGCCTGCATACGAAGCCGCTGCGCCTCGATGTGCGCCCCGGACTGGTCGTTGCGCTGACCATTCCGCTGGTGCTGGCAGTGACCTTTCTCTTCATGCGCATCTTCAGCATCGATCTTCACAAGATTTCGCTGGGGGCGCTCATCATTGCGCTCGGCCTGCTGGTGGATGACGCCATCATTGCCGTGGAAATGATGGTGCGGAAGATGGAAGAGGGCTTGTCGCGCTTCGATGCGGCCACCTTCGCCTATACATCGACCGCGATGCCGATGCTGACTGGCACGCTGATCACTGCGGCGGGCTTCCTGCCCATCGGCCTGGCGAAATCCGCGGCCGGCGAATATACCTTCTCGATGTTCTCCGTCAACGCGCTGGCACTGATCATCTCCTGGTTCGTCGCCGTGCTGTTCACGCCATACATCGGGTACATCCTGCTCAAGGTCAAGCCTTCCACGCATGCGGACGGTCAGCATGAACTGTTCGACAGCCCGTTCTATTCACGCTTCCGGCGTGTCGTGAACTGGTGCGTGGAGTGGCGCAAGACCACGATCCTGCTGACGCTGGGCGTATTCGTGCTGGGCGTGGTCGGATTCCGCTTCATCGAACAGCAGTTCTTCCCCGACTCCAGCCGTCCCGAACTGATGGTCGAAATGTGGCTGCCCGAAGGCAGTTCGTTCAAGGCCACCGAAGCGCAGGCGAAGAAGTTCGAGGCCTTCATCGGCAAGCAGGATGGCGTGGAAAGCGTCACGACCTACGTCGGCACGGGAAGCCCGCGCTTCTACCTGCCGCTGGACCAGATCTTCCCGCAGACGAACGTGTCGCAGATCGTCGTGCTGGCCAAGGACCTGAAATCCAGGGAAGCGCTGCGCCTGAAGATCGCAAAGGTATTCGACAACGATTTTCCGGGTGTGCGCGGTCGCGTCAAGCTCCTGCCCAACGGTCCGCCGGTTCCCTATCCGGTGCAGTTCCGCGTGACCGGTTACGAGGTCGACAAGGTGAGGGCGATTGCGGACCAGGTCAAGGAAGTCATGCGCGCCAATCCCAATGCGGTGGGCGTCAACGACAACTGGAACGAGTCGGTCAAGGTGGTCCGCCTCGATGTCGACCAGGACAAGCTGCGTGCCCTGGGCATCAGTTCGCAAAGCTTGATGCGCGCAGCCAATACGATCCTGACAGGCACGACGGTCGGCCAGTACCGCGAGGACAACAAGCTGATCGACATCGTCGTGCGCCAGCCGGTGGAGGAACGTTCGACGATCACCGCCCTGCAGCAGGCCAACCTGCAGTCGGCCAGCGGGCGTGCCATTCCGCTGGCGCAGGTCGCGCGCGTGAGCTTCGTATGGGAGCCGGGCGTCGTATGGCGGGAGGGCAGGGAATGGGCCATCACGGTGCAGTCCGACGTAGTCGACGGCATCCAGGGACCGACCGTCTCGAGCCAGATCAGCCCCGCGCTCGACAAGCTGCGCGCCACGCTGCCGGCCGGTTACCGGATCGAACTGGCCGGAGCGGCTGCAGACAGCGGCAAGGCCCAGGAGTCGATCGCAGCCAATGTGCCGCTGGTGATCTTCATCATCTTCACCTTGCTCATGCTGCAACTGCATAGCTTTTCACGCGCCTTGCTGGTGTTCCTGACCGGACCGCTCGGCGTGGCTGGCGCAGCCATGGCCTTGCTCCTGCTGCAACGTCCGTTCGGTTTCGTCGCACAGCTCGGCGTCATTGCCCTGTTCGGCATGATCATCCGCAATTCCGTCATCCTGGTCGATCAGATCGAACACGATATCGGGCAAGGCGCGGCACCGTGGAATGCCATCGTGGAATCGGCAGTCCGCCGTTTCCGGCCGATCATTCTGACGGCGGCAGCGGCGGTGCTCGCGATGATTCCCCTGTCGCGTTCGGTCTTCTGGGGACCGATGGCCGTGGCAATCATGGGTGGGCTGATCATTGCTACCGCGTTGACCCTGCTGTTCCTGCCGGCGCTGTATGCAACATGGTTCAGAGTCAAAAAACCGGAGCCGGAAGTGGCGGTTATTCCATGAAACCAGGATGGCTATTCACCGCCGGCCCGATTCCGCGTAATGAAAAATCGGGACAGGACGGGAAAAAATCCAGTAAAATGCGCGGTTGAAGTTGAAGAGCTACTAACAAGGCATTCTGGGGGCGACCGGATTCACTTCATGGTCGCCCTCTGCTTTTCTGCAATTCAACGCCGGTATCAAAGCACAGAGCACATTCCCGCGAGGATGGCGAAATTGGTAGACGCACCAGGTTTAGGTCCTGACGCCAGCAATGGTGTGGGGGTTCGAGTCCCCCTCCTCGCACCACAGCATATTTCATTTTTTGGACGATTCACATGGCAACTGCAGTCGAAACCCTGGAAAAACTCGAGCGCCGCATCACCATTACTCTGCCGCTGGCAGACGTACAGGCGGAAGTGGAGAAACGCCTGAAAATTCGTGCGCGTACCGCAAAGGCACCAGGGTTCCGTCCCGGCAAAGTGCCCATGAAAATGGTCGCGCAGCAGTTCGGCTTTCAGGTCGAGACTGAAGTCCTGAACGACAAGGTCGGCCGCGCATTCAGCGAGGCGGCCAGTGAAAACAACCTGCGCGTCGCAGGTTATCCGAAGATCGAACCGAAATCGGGCGAAGGCATTGCCGAAGGCACCGTGGCATTCGATGCGACTTTCGAGGTTTATCCGGAAGTGAAGGTCGGCGAACTGGCCGACGTCGATGTCGAGAAGGTCAAGAGCGAAGTCACCGACGCCGAAATCGACAAGACCATCGACATCCTGCGCAAGCAGCGCGTTCATTATCACGTCAAGGGCGAGCAGGGCGCGCACGGAGACGGCGGCGCCGACCAGTCCGCACAGAGCGGCGATCGCGTCACTCTGGATTTCGTCGGCAAGATCGACGGCGTCGAGTTCCAGGGCGGCAAGGCGGAAGACTTCCCGTTCGTGCTGGGCGAAGGCCGCATGCTGCCCGAGTTCGAAGCTGCCGCAACCGGCCTGAAGGTCGGCGAATCCAAGACCTTCCCGCTGTCCTTCCCCGAGGATTATCATGGCAAGGACGTGGCTGGAAAGACAGCCGAGTTCACCATCACCATCAAGAAGATCGAATGGGCCCACATGCCTGAAGTCGATGCCGAATTCGCGAAATCGCTGGGCATCGAAGACGGCGACCTGAGCAAGATGCGCGAGGACATCAAGGTCAACCTCGAGCGCGAAGTCAACGGCCGCGTCAAGGCGCGTACCAAGGACAGCGTCATGGATGCGCTGATCAAGGTTTCCGAGCTGGACGTTCCCAAGGCGCTGATCGACCAGGACGTCGAGCGCCTGATGGAAATGGCCCGTCAGGACATGGCTCAGCGCGGCATGAACGTCAAGGACATGCCGTTCCCGCCGGAACTGTTCACCGCCCAGGCAGAGCGCCGCGTGCGCCTCGGTCTGATCCTGGCCGAAGTCGTAAAGGCCAACAAGCTTGAAGCGACACAAGACCAGGTCAAGGCACAAGTGGAAGAATTCGCACAGAGCTACGAAGATCCGCAGCAGGTTCTCAAGTTCTATTACAGCGATCGTCGTCGCCTTGCCGAAGTCGAAGCTCTTGTATTGGAAGAAAACGTCGTTAACTATGTACTCGGTAAGGCGAAGGTGACCGAGAAGGTCGTCCCCTTCGACGAGTTGATGGGCAACAACGCACAGGGCTAAGACCCGCCCTTGCGCACTCCAAAAGGAAAGCACATGTCTGGCATGATTAGAAACTCGGCACTTGATACGGAAATGCTCGGTATGGTGCCGATGGTGATTGAACAAAGCGGCCGAGGCGAGCGCGCGTACGATATCTATTCGCGCCTGCTGAAAGAACGCGTGATTTTCATGGTGGGGCCGGTCAATGACCAGATGGCCAACCTGATCGTCGCGCAGCTGCTGTTCCTGGAAAGTGAAAATCCTGACAAGGATATTTCCCTTTATATCAATTCGCCCGGCGGTTCGGTATCGGCCGGCATGGCGATTTTCGACACGATGCAGTTCATCAAGCCCGACGTCTCGACGCTGTGCACGGGCCTCGCCGCCTCGATGGGTGCATTCCTTCTGGCTGCCGGTGCCAAGGGCAAACGCTTCTCTCTGCCGAATTCCCGTATCATGATTCACCAGCCCTTGGGCGGCGCCCAAGGTCAGGCCAGCGATATCGAGATTCAGGCACGCGAGATTCTTTACCTGCGTGAACGGCTCAATTCCATCCTGGCTGAAAAAACCGGCCGCCCCGTGGAACAAATCGCCAAGGATACAGACAGAGATAATTTCATGTCTGCTGCGCAAGCGGCTGATTATGGTTTGATTGACAAGGTGCTGACCAGCCGCGTCTAAGTCGACCGTCCAAGCGAAAGAACGCCCGGACGTCTCGCGTTCGGGCGTTTTGCATTTATGACGACGAATTCAGTGTCAATCCTCAATTTCTTGAGCGGCGTCGTGACGAATACTGAATTCGCAGGTAATATCGGATCAATCTCCACCCACACATTGCTCTATGTCTGACAAAAAATCCTCCAGCGGCGAAAAATTGCTTTACTGCTCGTTCTGCGGTAAGAGCCAACACGAGGTGAAGAAACTAATTGCAGGTCCGTCCGTATTCATCTGTGATGAATGCATTGACTTGTGCAATGACATTATCCGCGACGAGGCTTCGAGCATCGAGTCGGTCGCCGGCCCGAAGTCCGACCTCCCGACTCCGCAGGAGATATTTGAACTGCTAGGCCAGTACGTGATCGGTCAGGAAACCGCCAAGCGTATCCTCTCCGTGGCCGTGTACAACCATTACAAGCGCCTGAAGCATCTCGGCAAGAAAGATGATGTCGAGCTCGCCAAGAGCAATATTCTTCTGGTCGGTCCGACCGGTTCGGGCAAGACGCTGCTGGCCCAGACGCTTGCGCGCATGCTGAACGTTCCTTTCGTGATTGCCGATGCAACCACGCTGACTGAAGCAGGCTATGTCGGCGAGGACGTCGAGAACATCATTCAAAAGCTTCTCCAGAACTGCAACTATGAAGTGGAGAAAGCCCAGAAGGGTATCGTGTACATTGACGAGATCGATAAGATTTCCCGCAAGTCGGATAATCCGTCGATCACCCGCGATGTCTCCGGCGAGGGCGTGCAGCAGGCGCTGCTGAAGCTTATCGAAGGCACGATGGCGTCGGTGCCGCCGCAGGGCGGTCGCAAGCATCCGAATCAGGATTTCGTGCAGATCGACACCACGAACATCATGTTCATTTGCGGCGGTGCGTTCGACGGCCTGGCAAAGATCATTTCCAACCGCTCCGAGAAGAGCGGAATCGGTTTCTCGGCCAGCGTGAAGAGCCAGACCGAACGGAATGCCAGCGAAGTGCTGCTCGATGCAGAGCCTGAAGATCTGATCAAGTTTGGTCTCATCCCCGAGCTCGTCGGCCGTCTGCCTGTCGTCGCCACGCTGAGTGAACTAAACGAGGAAGCCCTAATCCAAATATTGCTTGAACCCAAGAATGCGCTCATCAAGCAGTATGCGAAACTGCTGCAGATGGAAGGTGCGGAGCTGGAGGTTCGGCCGGCAGCACTGCATGCAATTGCCAGAAAGGCGCTCGACCGCAAGACTGGCGCACGCGGCTTGCGCTCCATCCTTGAACACGCGCTGCTGGAAGTGATGTTCGAACTTCCCAACCAGCAGAATGTGGCCAAGGTGGTGATCGACGAGAACACGATCGTCAATGGAGCCAAGCCCTTGCTGATTTACCACGAGCAGCCCAAGGTGTCGGGAGCGAAATAATTGCTCAGCACTTTGGCCAATATGGTTAAAAGCCCGTTTTTTCCTGGAAGCAGTACAATTTGACGTACAGGAATCACTTCAGGCTTCCAAAGCAAAGCCACCCGAGGGCGACTTCGTGTGTGGCTTTTTTTATTGCAAGGGTTTGACGAGAGCAATAGAACAAGTGATTTTTGTTTCTGCTTGGACTTGAGTTTTAGGTTGTTCGTGCCTACATCATTAACAGGCTCTTAAATAAGGTTCGCCATGACGACTTCTACAACATTAACTGAACACACCCAACTGCCGCTGTTGCCGTTGCGGGACGTTGTTGTCTTCCCGCATATGGTGATCCCGTTATTCGTCGGCCGTCCCAAGTCGATCAAGGCTCTCGAAGCGGCGATGGAGCAAGGCAAGAGCATCATGCTTGCCGCTCAAAAGGCTGCGGCCAAAGACGAACCCTCCGCCGACGATATCTATGAAATCGGCTGCGTCGCGAACATCCTGCAGATGCTGAAACTGCCCGACGGCACGGTCAAGGTGCTGGTCGAAGGCGCGCAGCGAGCCCGCATCCACAACATTACCGAGCTCGACACGCATTTCGTTGCGGAACTGACTCCGGTCGAGTCCGAGCCTGGCGATGAGTCCGAAGTCGAAGCCATGCGCCGCGCGATCGTTCAGCAGTTCGACCAGTACGTCAAACTCAACAAGAAGATTCCGCCGGAAATCCTCACTTCCCTGGCCGGCATTGATGACGCAGGCCGCCTTGCCGACACCATTGCGGCGCACCTGCCGCTCAAGCTCGAGCAGAAGCAAGTCATTCTCGAAATCTTCAACGTCGCGAAAAGGCATGAACACCTGCTTGGACAGCTTGAGGGCGAACTGGATATCCTCCAGGTCGAAAAGCGTATCCGCGGACGTGTGAAGCGTCAGATGGAGAAGTCCCAGCGCGAGTATTACCTGAACGAACAGGTCAAGGCCATTCAGAAGGAATTGGGCGAAGGTGAAGAGGGCGCCGATCTCGAAGAGCTCGAGAAGAAAATCATCGCCGCCAAGATGCCCAAGGAAGCTCGCGAGAAGGCACAGTCCGAGCTCAAGAAGCTCAAGCTGATGTCGCCGATGTCGGCAGAAGCTACCGTGGTGCGCAACTACATCGACACCATGCTCAGCCTGCCGTGGCGCAAGAAGTCCAAGGTGAACAACGACCTTGCAAATGCGGAACAGGTGCTCGAAGGCGAACACTACGGTCTTGAGAAGGTCAAGGAACGCATTCTCGAATATCTCGCCGTTCAGCAGCGTGTCGACAAGGTCAAGGCGCCTATCCTGTGCCTGGTAGGACCTCCTGGCGTTGGTAAGACTTCGCTCGGACAATCGATCGCACGTGCGACAAACCGCAAGTTCGTCCGTATGGCGCTCGGCGGCGTGCGCGATGAGGCCGAGATCCGCGGCCATCGCCGTACCTATATCGGCTCCATGCCTGGAAAGATTCTGCAGAGCCTGTCGAAAACGGGCGTTCGCAACCCATTGTTCCTGCTTGATGAAGTGGACAAGCTGGGCCAGGACTTCCGTGGCGATCCGTCGTCCGCACTTCTCGAAGTGCTGGATCCCGAGCAGAACCATACTTTCTCGGATCATTACATCGAAGTCGATTTCGACCTTTCCGATGTGATGTTCGTGGCGACATCAAACTCGCTCAACATTCCGCCGGCATTGCTGGATCGTATGGAAGTGATTCGTCTGTCGGGATATACCGAGGATGAAAAAACGAACATTGCGATGCGTTATCTGTTGCCGAAGCAGATCACGAACAATGGCCTCAAGGAAGACGAGATCAATGTGTCCGAATCTGCGATCCGCGACATCATTCGCTACTACACGCGTGAGGCCGGTGTCCGTTCGCTCGAGCGCGAAGTGTCGAAGATCTGCCGCAAGGTCGTGAAGATGCTGCTGCTGAAGAAGCAGGAACGCAAGATCATCGTCTCGTCCAAGAACCTGGACAAGTTCCTTGGTGTGCGCCGCTACGATTTCGGCATGGCCGAGAAGGAAAACCAGATCGGACAGGTTGTCGGTCTTGCATGGACGGAAGTCGGTGGCGATCTGCTCACCATCGAAGCGATGACCATGCCGGGCAAGGGCGATGTGATTCGCACCGGTACCTTGGGCGATGTCATGAAGGAATCGATCGAAGCTGCACGTACCGTTGTGCGCAGCCGCGCAAAACGGCTCGGCATCAAGAGCGAACTGTTCAACAAGAGCGATATTCACATTCACGTGCCGGAAGGCGCGACACCGAAGGACGGCCCGTCGGCAGGTATTGCCATGACGACGGCGCTGGTGTCGGTCCTGACCGGCATTCCGGTTCGCGCCGATGTGGCGATGACGGGTGAAATCACCTTGCGTGGTGAAGTGCTTCCGATCGGCGGCCTGAAGGAAAAGCTGCTGGCAGCGCATCGCGGCGGCATCAAGACCGCGCTGATTCCCGAACAGAACGTGAAGGATCTCGCTGACATTCCGGACAATGTGAAGAACAAGCTGGAAATCATTCCGGTGCGCTGGATCGACAAGGTCCTGGAAGTGGCGCTCGAGCGGCAGCCTGAAGCGCTGTCCGATGTCGATACGCCGGTTGATACTGCAGTTGCGCAAGCGACAGGGCAGGCTGACCCCAGCGTGGTGAAGCACTAAGCATGTCGCCGGTGCATGGCCGGCAGCTGGACTGAAAGCAGCAGGAAACGCGCTCTACGGAGCGCGTTTTTATTTGTCCCTGCGCTTTGTTTCAACGCAGGAAGAATCACAGCGCCACTTATCCATGCCCGCTTTTCATTGCAGACGAAGAGCGATCAAAATACTTCATCGAAGAAATTCAACCGAGGCTGCAGAAAATAGTGCGCAGGAATAAAAGATCCTATATAATCTCGACTTTCTCGACGTGGTGACAAACGTGTGAGAAGTTTGGCTGACTAAGAGTGGAACGGGTGCTTAGCTCAGTTGGTAGAGCGGCGCCCTTACAAGGCGTAGGTCGGGAGTTCGAGCCTCTCAGCACCCACCAAGCAGTCAAACATGCAGTAAATCAGGAGTGGTAGTTCAGTCGGTTAGAATACCGGCCTGTCACGCCGGGGGTCGCGGGTTCGAGTCCCGTCCACTCCGCCAGAAAACTGAAAAAAGGCGAACGCAAGTTCGCCTTTTTTCTTATGTGGCGCCGATTTTTGGCAATGGCTTTTGCGGCACTGGCTTATGGGCCTTCCGAGTGCTAAGCTGAAACGCTGTTTTTGCAATCCGTCTTCTGTGGACTGAACGATGTTTGATTTCATTCGTACGCACCAGCGCCTGATGCAGTTCGTGCTGTTGCTATTCATCTTCCCTTCATTTGCGTTCTTCGGCCTTGAAGGCTATACCCGATTCAGCGAGGGCAACAATGCTGTCGCAAAAGTCGCGGGCACATCGATTACGCAGCAGGAATTCGATGCCGCACAACGTGAGCAGATGGAGCGCATCCGGCAAATGTTCGGCGGCCAATTCGATCCGGCAATGCTTGATACGCCGGAAGCCCGCCAGGGCGTTCTTGACGGACTGATCGCCCAGCGCGTCATCGCCGCAGAAGCTACCAGCAACCGTCTGTCCGTCAGCGATCAGGCCTTGCAGCAGACCATTCTCGGCATTCCCGGCATCATCGGCCAGGACGGCAAATTCGACTCGGAGCGTTACAAGTCCCTGCTGGCTGCGCAAGGCATGACGCCTGCAATGTATGAGGCACGCCTGCGCCAGGATCTGACCATGCAGCAGGTGAGCGGCAGCGTCCAGGATACGGCATTCGCACCCAAGACCGTCGCGAGCCGCCTGTCCGATCTCAACGATCAGGAGCGGACGGTTCAGGAAGCCGTGTTCAAGACCGGCGACTATGCATCCCAGGTCAAGGTGACTGACGAGATGCTGAAGGCCTATTACGAAAAGCATGCAAAGCAGTTTGAAGTTCCGGAGCAGGTCAAGGCAGAGTATGTGGTGCTCAACAGCGACGCGGTAGCAGCCCAGATCAATGTCAGCGATGCGGATATCAAGGCTTATTACGACCAGAACGCCGCACGTTACTCGGAAGAAGAGCAGCGCCGTGCCAGCCATATCCTGATCAAGGCGGACAAGAGCGCTTCGGCGGCGGACAAGGCGGCTGCAAAGGAAAAGGCAGAAAAACTGCTCGCTCAGGTGCGCAAGAATCCGGCTGACTTCGCGAAGCTGGCCAAGGAAAATTCTCAGGATCCCGGTTCCGCAGAGCGCGGCGGCGATCTTGATTTCTTCGGAAAAGGCATGATGGTCAAGTCGTTCGAAGATGCCGCCTTCAAGCTCAAGCAGGGTGAAATCAGCGATGTGGTCGAATCGGATTTCGGCTACCACATCATCCAGCTCACGGCGGTGAAGCCTGCCGTCGTCAAGCCTCTTGAAGAAGTCAAATCGCAGATCGCGGCCGATATCAAGAAACAGCTTGCAGCGAAGAAGTTCACGGAGATGGCCGAGCAGTTCACCAACTTGGTGTACGAGCAATCGGAAAGCCTGAAACCGGTCATCGACAAGCTCGGCTTGAAGATTGAAACCGCTGCGGGCCTGACACGCACGCCGAATCCTGCGGCGGCACCGACGGCGCTGTATAACAATCCGAAGTTTCTGAGTGCACTGTTCTCGGACGAAGCCATCAAGAACAAGCGCAATACGGAAGCCATCGAAGTCGCGCCGAGTACCTTGATCGCAGGACGCGTGCTGGAGCACAAGCCCGTTGCCAAGCGTCCGTTCGAGGAAGTGCAGGCAGTCGTGCGCGAGCGGGTGGTCCAGGAAGAGGCGGCCGCACTCGCCAAGAAGGCCGGCGAAGCAAAGCTTGCCGCCGCCAAGTCGGGTGACAGCGCAGGCTTCGGCGAAGCCAAGACGGTGTCTCGTACCAAGGCGCAAGGCGTGAACCAGGCAGCGCTGCCTTCGATCATGAAGACGGATGCAACCAAGCTGCCCGCATATGTCGGTGTCGACCTAGGCGCCCAGGGTTATGGGGTCTACAAGATCACGAAGGTCGGTCAGCCGGCCAATCCGGACACGGCAAGGCGTGCCGCGGAACAGCAGCAGATCGCCGGTACGCTCGCTCAGCAGGAAGCGTTTGCGTATCTGGAGGTCTTGAAGAAGAAAGCAAAGGTGGAAATTCTCAAACCGGTCGCCGCGAAGAAGCCTGAGACTGAAGGCAACTAAGCATCGATCGCCCATCTGTCACAAGAAAAAACCGCTGAAGCCTCCGGGCTTCAGCGGTTTTTTTCTTGGGCCAAACATCCTGCGGTGCGGTTGCTGCCGGTGCGCTTTCGATTTTATGCCGATCTCAAGCGATTCCATTCAAGGCATCAGAAAACATCAGGCCACTCTCGAACAGGCATGCCGTTATGCTTCTGCGAGTTCAAGTGCAGAGACGTCTACTTCCCGAGCAAGGGCTTGAGCTGCGGCCAGATATTATTGAGCATGATCGGCTGGGCTTGGGCTTGCGGATGAATCCGGTCTGCCTGAAACAGCTCGGGATTCTCGGCAACGCCCTCCAGCAGGAAGGGAACCAGCTTGATATCCGATTCCTTTGCGATCGTGCTGTACATGCGCGCGAATTGTCGCGCATAGTCCGGGCCGTAGTTCGGTGGAATCTGCATGCCGACCAGCAGAACCC
Organism: Noviherbaspirillum malthae; assembly: GCF_015352985.1. GTDB lineage: Bacteria > Pseudomonadota > Gammaproteobacteria > Burkholderiales > Burkholderiaceae_D > Noviherbaspirillum > Noviherbaspirillum malthae. Next base: position 177,209 of record NZ_JACYXF010000008.1, read on the forward strand.
TAGCCTTCGCAGCCTGCGATGCCTTCACCATGTCACTGAGATTCGCCATTGCCGATTTCACCGGCAAGCCGCGCAGGCCGTCATTGCCCCCGAGTTCGATGATGACGACATCGGGCTGATGCTGCTTCAGCAGGGCCGGCAGGCGCGCCTTGCCTCCGCTCGTGGTTTCGCCGCTGATGCTGGCATTGACGACGGCCGCATCGATTTTTTCCTGCCTGATTTTCTTCTCCAGCAAGGCAACCCATCCGCTGCCTCTTGCAATTCCATACTCCGCAGAAAGACTGTCACCGAGCACAAGCAAAGTTTTTGGTGCAGAATGTGCGCAGACTGACATGACCATCAGCGCGCATGCCAGCAACCAGTTGCAGATTACCCAACGCCTTCCCATTTTCCTTAAATCATCCTGCATGCCGGAACCTTCCTTGATAAACAACGCCATTGAAGTCGTTCAACTGAGCAAGCGCGTCGCCGATGCGACCGGCGAGCTCACCATCCTGAGGGACATCGATTTTACCGTGCAGTCCGGCGAGACGCTGGCCATCGTCGGCGCCTCCGGTTCCGGAAAGTCGACCCTGCTCGGCCTGCTGGCAGGACTTGATACGCCGTCGGCGGGAACCGTCAAGCTGGATGGCACCGACATCTTTGCGCTGGATGAGGATGGACGTGCGGGACTGCGGCAAGCCAAGCTCGGTTTCGTGTTCCAGTCATTTCAATTGCTGTCACACCTGACTGCGTTGGAAAACGTCATGCTCCCGCTGGAACTGCGGCGCGACGATCAAGCCAGGGAAAAGGCGGAAGCGATGCTGGGACGGGTGGGGTTGTCCAGCCGCCTGCGGCACTATCCGAAATTCATGTCAGGCGGTGAACAGCAGCGTGTCGCGCTGGCCAGGGCATTCGTGACGGAGCCGCCGTTGCTGTTTGCCGACGAGCCGACCGGCAGCCTTGATGCGGCAACGGGCGATGCGGTCATCAAACTGATGTTCGAACTCAACGCGGAACGCGGTTCGACGCTTGTCCTGGTGACGCACGATCCCTCCATTGCGGCTCGCTGCCGCAGAACGATCACTATCTCGGCAGGCCAGCTGACATGAATCCCCCATGTGTCGGCGCAGTCATCATCCTGGGTGATTCGAGCGCCGGTGCTCCATGCAGGCGGCACCCATGCCGCTCGCACAAATGATGCCGATGCCGAACGCGGTCACCATGTCGGGCAGCTGGCCGAAAACCAGCCACCCCATGGTCGTCGCGGAAATCACCTGCAGGTAGAAGAAGGGCGAGAGCAGCGACGCTTCCGCATGCCGATATGCGGTATTCACCAGATAATGCCCCATCGTGCTGGTGACCCCGGTCGATGCCAGGATCAATCCGTCCCGCAAGGTCGGCTCATGCGCACTCCAGAAAAAGGGAACGATGCATGAACTGGCAAGCATGCCCGCCAGGCCGCCGTAAAACAGCGTCACTACCGGCGGATCGAATTGATTCATCTTCCGGTTCAGCATGGAGACGATCGCGAAGATTGCTGCGGATGCGGCGCCGAACATGACCCCTTCGGTGGAAATCGCGCCGCCGGGACGCACGACCACCAGCATGCCGAGGAAACCGAACGCCACTGCAATCCATCGAGAGGGGTAAGACTTTTCCTGCAGCAGCCATGGAGACACTGCAAGTACCATGAGCGGTGCGCAGAAATTCATGGCCGTGCCTTCGGCCAGCGGCACGATCCTCAGCACGGAGAAGAAAACGATCGTGGAAAGCAGCAGGAGCAGCGCGCGAAAAATCTGCAGCATCGGATGCCGTGATTGCAGGATGCTCGCTCCGGTGCGCCGCCGGTACCAGGGCGCAAGCGTGGCTGCCATGAATGCGGTATTGATGGTGTATCGCATCCACGCAATCATCACGACATGATAGCCGCTCTGTGCAAGCAGCTTGCCGGCCGTATCAAGCAGCGAAAGCGTCCATTGACCGAGAATCAGGCAGCCGATGCCAAGCCAGAAGCTAGAGCGCCGGGCCGCGGCCTGCATGCTGCTCGGTCAGTTCATTGTAGACGGCGCGGGCTGCCGGAATCAGTTCGCCGGCGGTAACGCCAATAGGCCCGACGCCGTCCTCGAGCAGCTTGTCGGCCGCGCGGCCATGCATCCAGGTCGCGGCAAGCGCCGCATCCCAGACAGGGAAGGATTGCGCGAGCAGTGCGCCGCACATGCCGGCGAGGACGTCGCCGCTGCCGGCGGTCGCGAGCGCCGGATTGCCGGTCGCGTTGATGATCAGATTGCCGTCGGGACGCGCAATGATGCTGCCCGACCCCTTGAGAATGACGGCGCTGTTGCATTCGAGGGCAATGCGGCGAGCTGCTTCCAACCGCGACGACTGCACATCGGCCGTGTTCATCTTCAGCAGACGGGCCGCCTCCAGCGGATGCGGAGTCATCAACGACGGCATCGACCTGGCAGCCAAGGCCTGCCTGAGGTGTTCATGCAGGGCAAGCAGATTCAACGCGTCGGCATCGAGCACCAAGGGCCTGTCGGCCTGCAGCGTCTTGAGCAGGATGTCGCGTGCCAGGTCGGAGTTGCCGAGGCCGGGTCCGATGACAACGGCGCCGGAGCTGAAATCCATGTCGGCGGCAGGCCTGCACATCAGTTCCGGCTGTACCGGATCATAGGGAAGCACCTCGTCAACAAAGCCGATGAACACGCGCCCGGCCCCTGTCTTGGCGGCCGCACGCGCGGACAGCACGGGGGCGCCGACCATGCCGTGCGCGCCGCCGATGACGGTAACATCGCCGTAGCTGCCTTTATGCGAGCTGTGCAGGCGCTTGCGCAGGCTGGGTGCGAACTGCGCCACGCTGCCCAGCCAGGCGCGGGCGGATACGAACAGCTCCGGCGCGACATCCAGCGGCGCTACCTGGACTTCGCCGGCATGGTCGCGGCCGTCGCAGGTGTGCAGTCCCGGCTTGTTGCCGATGAACGTCAGCGTATGCGTGGCGCGCACGGCGATGCCGTCTTCGCCGACCACGCAGCCGGTATCGGCATCGAGCCCGCTCGGCACATCGAGTGAGAGCACCGGGCAGGCGAGGCTGTTGATGGCCTCTACCAGGCCGCGCAAATCACCTGAAATCGGCCGGGCCAAGCCGATGCCGAACAATCCGTCCACGACCAGATCCCAGTCGACCGGATGGCGTACCGCTTCGGGATTCGGGGCAATCAGCCGGACGCCGACGGCTTGAGCACGTTCAAGCGCACGCTGGGCGTCGGCCGGCTGGCGGGCAGGATCGGCGCACACCATGACGGTCGGATGCAGCCCCGCATCGGCCAGGAGGACGGCCATGACCAAGGCATCACCGCCGTTGTTGCCCGGACCGGCCACGAGAAGCACCTTGGGCGAATCGGTCACCCGGCTGAGCAGCGCGAGTGCCAGCGACGCGGCGGACTTGGCGGCGCGCTGCATGAGCGTGCCCGGCGGGATATCCGCCATTGCCTTTTCCTCGATTGACCGGATCTCGGCAACACTGAACAGGGCGGTCGGATCGTGGCGCTGCGGGTAGGCGACGGGCGATGGAATCCGGAAGTTGGCTGGTTGTCTGTTCATGGCTTGTCTCGCAATCTTGTTGTAGGTTTTTCCGATGTCTTCGCGCCGGTCCCCTGCGGTGCCCGGCAGTGTTATCCGGTCTTGCCGGCAAGGCCAGCGGCGTGTTCGCCGATGGCAAGCGCTGCCGTCAATCCTGGTGATTCGATGCCGTACAGGCCGAGATAGTGCGGACTGCCGTGGCTGCTGAACATGAAATCGGCGGCCGCTTCGCCCGGGCCGCTGATCTTTGGCCGCACGCCGGAATAGGCCGGCTGCAATGCAGCGTCGGGAAGTTTCGGCCAGTAGGACCGGATCTCTTCGTAGAACCGGTCCGCCCGCTGCGGATCGACACGATAGTCGAGTTCGCCGTCCGGCGTGTCGAGCCATTCGACATCCGGGCCGAAACGCGCCTGGCCGCCCAGGTCCAGCGTCAGGTGAACGCCCAGGCCCCCGGGTTCAGGCACCGGATAGACGAGCCGCGAAAACGGCGCCTTGCCTGCGAGCGAATAGTAATTTCCCTTGGCGAACCATGCGCGCGGCGTCTGGCTCTGGTCCAGTCCCTTGATCAGTCCTGCGACGTGTGGAGCCCACAGGCCGGCGCAGTTGACGAGCAGGCTGGTGGCAATTTCCATTTCCGAACCGTCGGACGTCCGTACCGAGACGACTATGCCGTCCGCTTCAAGACGCGCAGCGCTGACGCGGCTGTCGAAAGCGAACAGCGCGCCTGCGTTCTCCGCATCGCCTTGCAGCGCCAGCATGTAGGCATGGCTGTCGATGATGCCGGTGTTGGGCGACAAGAGGGCGCCCACACAGGAAAGCTCGGGTTCGAGCTCGCACGCCTCCTGCGCGCTCAGGGGCACGACCTCGCTGCAGCCGTTGGCGAAAGCCTGTTCCTGAATCTGCCTGAGCTTGGCCAGCTGGCCTTCGGAAGTGGCCACGATCAGCTTGCCGCAGCGCCGGTAGGGAATGCCGCGCTCTTCACAGTAGGTATAAAGCGCGTCGCGTCCGCGAACGCACAGGCGGGCTTTCATGCTGCCGGTCGGATAGTAAAGGCCGGCGTGGATGACTTCGCTGTTGCGAGAACTCGTCTCCATGCCGATGGCGGCATGCCGCTCGACGGTCAGTACTTCACGTCCGCCGAGCGCAAGCGCGCGGGCGGTTGCCAGCCCGACCACGCCGGCGCCGATCACGATGCAGTCCACTTTATCCATAGCGTGCCAATGTCAGTCCGTCCAGATCAATGTCGGTTGCGCGGCCGCTCACCATGTCGGCCACCAGCTTGCCCGCACCCGCCGCCATGGTCCAGCCTCCCGACCCATGGCCGATGTTGATGTAGACATTCCTTGCAGGCGTGGCGCCGAGCAGCGGCGGGCCGTCAGGCAGCGTGGGCAGCGCGCCGCTCCAGAAATTTGCCTTGCCGTAGATCGCGGCATGCGGAAACCAGTCGCTGCCCACACGCGCCAAGGTTCGCAGTGCGCGGTCCTGCAATTCCTCGGTACGCGTGCCGAATTCGGGAATGCCGGCGATGCGTATGCGTCCGCCCATGCGCGTCAGCGTCACGCTGTAGGCTTCGTCGATGACGGTGGCCACCGGCGCATGGTCGAAGTTTTTGATGATGGCGGTCGCGACATAGCTCTTGACCGGATATATCGGCAGCTGCACGCCGAGCGGCTTGAGCAGGCGCGTGCTGTCGGAGCCGGCTGCGACGACGACGGCATCGGCATCGAAGCGCTTGCCCGCGATGCGCAGGCCGACGCCGCTTCCGCCCGGTTCGATGGCGTCGACGGCGCTCGTGAAATGAAACTGCACGCCCATCGAGGTGCAGATGTACTTGAGCCGCTTGGTGAAGAGCGGGCAGTTGCCGGCCTCGTCCTCGGGCAGGTAGATGGCCGACGCCAGCGGCGTATGCGTGGACAGGGTCGGTTCCACCGCTCGCGCGCCCTCGGCGTCCAGCATCACGAAAGGCACGTCGTATTCGGAGAGCAGGCTGATCGCCGGTTCGGCCAGCTTCAGATCCTTCGCCGTGCGGAACAGCTGCAGCACGCCGCGGGTCTGTTCGTATTCAATCTGATAATGCTCGCGCATGAGCTTCAGGATATCGCGGCTGTAAGTGGCGAGCCGCTGCATGCGCAGCTTGTTGATCCTGAACCGTTCCAGGTCGCACTCGTCCAGCCAGCGGCTGATCCAGCGCCATAGCGCACGGTCGGCGGAAGGCTTGAAGCTGACTGCGGATTCCGACTTGAACATCGAGGACAGAATCTTGCGCGGCATGCCGGGTGCCGCCGAGGGGCCGGCATAGGCCGGGGCGACAAGACCGGGATTGGTGTAGCTGGCTTCTTCGGCCACGTTGTGGTGCCTCTCCAGAACCACGACGTCATGCCCGGCCTCGGCCAGAAAATAGGCGGTGCAGACTCCGGCGATGCCGCCTCCGATGACGGCTACTTGTTTTTGTGTCACGAATTAACCTGGGAAGCTGTTGAATGCTGATGAATGTGCAAGAGCGCCTGATGCAACCGAAAGACAAGCCATCGTAAGACAAGCCGGCCGGACAGACTTTGACGCCGTCGGATTTGTCTTTTCGACCGCCCGCGTGCAGCATCGCTTCCGGCACCGGGCCGAACCGATGACTGCGTCACATGGCTCGGAAATGGCGCCGTGCGGCCGGACTTGCGACCAGTCGTAGACCTTGAGTCACATGGCGAGTTCGAAGACCACATTTTAATCGTTGACCGTGCGAACCGTGACAGCTTCGTTGCTTTGCTGCACGAACTTTTCGCGAAGAAATTCCACCAGCGTCCTGACGGCCGGCGAGACGCCGTTCCGGTGCGGGAAGACCGCATTGAGCGGGGTATCCTCTCCGGCATGCTCATCCAGCAGCGTAACCAGTGCGCCGCGCTTCAGATCCGGCCACACATCCAGCCGGGATTTATAGGCGATGCCCAATCCGGCCACCGCCCATTCGCGGACGATGCCGCCGTCATCGGCCATGCGGTCGCCGCGAACCTTGATTTCAACCGCATCCTTGCCGGCGTTGAAACGCCAGGTGTTGAACAGGCCGGGAGTGAGGTAGTAAAGCAGGCAATTGTGCTCGCCAAGTTCCCTCAGAGTTTTCGGCGTGCCATGGCGCGCGAGATAGCCGGGCGAGGCGACCAGCACCCTGCGGTTGTCCGCCACATGCCTTGAAACCAGCGAGGAGTCGTCCAGCCGTCCGTAGCGCAGGGCGATGTCCACCGGGTCGCGCCGCAGGTCGATGACGCGGTCCGCGAATTGCAATGAGAACATGACTTCCGGATGAATCTCCTGAAATTCATTGAGCCAAGGCAGCAACACCTGCCGCCCGAGATCCGACGGCGCCGACAGCCTGAGCTGGCCGCGCACTTTGTCTCTGCCGGCCATCAGCATGGCTTCGCCTTCCGCCAGAAGTGCGAGCGCGTTGCGGCAGTATTCCAGAAAGACTTCGCCGTCGGTCGTCAGCCTGAGGCTGCGCGTCGAACGGGCGAAGAGAAGCACCCCCAGCTTTTGTTCGAGGCGTCGCAGGGCCGCGCTCGCGGCAGCCGGCGTCTGGTTCAGCATGCGGGCTGCGCGTGTCAGGCTGCCGGAGTCGGCAGTTCGGACGAAGAGTTGCAGATCGGCGGTGGAATACATTGTCAAAAGATTTTTGAAATTCAATTCATTATTGGAGTGTTTATCAAAAATCGCAACATGGAGATAATTTTTGCAGACGATACCGGTCCGAAGCGTAACGACCGGCGCCGAATTCAATGCAAACCCCCAAGGAGCAGAAATGAAAGCAATCGCACTGACGCAGTACTTGTCCATCAGCCATCCGGAATCCCTTTTCGATACCACGCTCGAACGGCCCGTTGCCGTCGGCCGCGACTTGCTGGTAGCGATCAAGGCGATTGCGGTCAATCCCGTCGATACCAAGGTACGGGCGCCGAAGGATACGGTGGAGAAAACACCGCGCGTGCTGGGCTGGGATGCGGCCGGCGTTGTCGAGGCGGTCGGTCCCGAAGTAACGCGCTTCAAGCCCGGCGATCGGGTGTTCTATGCCGGCGACATCACGCGGCCGGGTACCAACGCCGAGTTCCACCTGGTCGACGAGCGCATCGCCGGCCGCCTGCCCGACAGCATTTCATTCGAAACCGCCGCGGCGCTGCCGCTGACCGCCATCACCGCCTGGGAAGCGCTGTTCGACCGCCTGCGCGTGCCGACGCCGCCGCATGCCTTGCCGCGCAAGTCCATACTCATCATCGGCGGCGCCGGCGGCGTCGGGTCGATCGCCGTCCAGCTCGCGGCGCGCATCGCCGGACTGGAAGTGATCGCCACCGCATCGCGGCCGGAATCGATTGCCTGGGTCAAGGAGCTGGGCGCGCATCATGTGGTCGACCATTTCGGCGACCTGCCGGCGCAGCTGGCCGGCATCGGCTTTCCGACGGTTGATTACGTGCTGATCCTCAATGACACCGACCGCCATTTTCCTGCAGCCACCGCCGTCATCGCGCCGCAGGGCACCATTTGCACGATCGTGGAAAACAAGCATGCGCTGGACGTGAGCCCGCTCAAGTCCAAGAGCGCCGGTTTTGTTTGGGAATTCATGTTCACCCGATCCATGTACCAGACCGAGGACATGATCGAGCAGGGCAGGCTGCTGGAGGAAATCGGACGTCTTGTCGAATCGGGCCAGCTGCGTGCGACAGGCTCCGAGGTGCTCAGCCCGATCAACGCTGCCAATCTCCGGGAAGCGCATGCGCGCCTGGAAGCCGGCCATGTCATCGGCAAGCTGGTGCTGAAGGATTTCTGATCCCGGCTTGTTTTCCTGCCGCGCCGGGGCAACGCCGGCCGGCGTTATTGCGCCTGCAGGGACTGCAGCGCGCCTTCGATGGCTCGCGCGACGGCGAGCACCTTGCGGTCCGCCATTGCAGGTCCTGCCACCATCAGGCCGACCGGCAGCGTTCCTTCCTCATGGCAGGGCAGCGAAACTGCACAGCCGTCCAGCAGATTGATGGTGGACGGATTGCGCAGCAGCAGGCCATTGGTCTTGAAGAAGACCTCTTCCGACGCCTCCAGATCCGCGATCGGCGGCGCAACGATGGGCACCGTCGGCATGATGAGCGAGTCGAAGGGGCCGAGCGCCTCTTCCAGCCGGTTGATCCAGCTGCGCCGCTTGCGATGGAGATCGATATAGTCGGCCGCGAGCATCGCCTCCCCGGTCCGGATGCGCTTGGCGACGCGGAAGTCGTATTCGGATTCCTGCGCGGCCAGCAATTCCCTGTGCCAGGCGAAGGACTCGGCGCCGGAAAACTTGTTCAGGTCCGCGGCTTCGGCGAGCAGGGCAAAAGGAGCATCGACGATCTTTGCGCCGGCGGCTGATAGCCGGGTCAGCGCCGCGGAGAACGACGCCGCCACATGTGGATCGAGGGCATCGAGCATCAGCGTCGAAGGCACTGCAAGACGCACGCCAGCCAGCGGCAATTCCGGAATCGAGAGTTCGTTGTCGGCGATGATGCCGTCGACCAGAATGCAGTCGTCGACCGAACGCGCCATTGCGCAGATCGTGTCGAGCGTGGTCGAGAGGGGAATGGCACCTGCGGTCGGCACCCGGCGGGCGGTCGGCTTGAAACCGACGATGCCGCACAGCGCCGCAGGAATGCGGATGGAGCCGCCGGTATCCGAGCCGATCGCCGCCACGCACAGGCCGGTCGCAACCGAGACGGCCGCCCCCGACGAGGAGCCGCCGGGAATGCGCGGCACATCGGTTGCCGCCGGGTTGGCGGGCGTGCCGTAATGCGGATTGATCCCCACCCCGGAGAACGCGAATTCCGTCATGTTGGTCTTGCCCACGATGGCGGCGCCTGCGATGCGAAGCCGCTTGACCACCGGCGCGTCGGCTTTCGCCACGGGCGCACCGCGCAGCACCGTCGATCCGGCCAGCGTGGTTTCGCCGGCGACATCGATCAAGTCCTTGATCGATACCGGCAATCCCGCCAGCGGAGAGATTTCCACGCCCGCCGCGCGCATCGCGTCCGCATGGTCGCCTGCCGCAAGCGCGGCTTCGGAGTAGAGCCGGGTAAACACCGACTGCGACTTCTGTGCTTCGTCTAGGCAGACATCAACCAGGGAGCGGCGGGAATAGCGCGCAAGCGCGGGAATCGATTTCGAGGTCAGGGGGTTCATGCAGGATCGTACTCGCTGAAACGACTAAAACAACTGAAACGACAATTTGGCGCTGCAACAATAGCATATTGGCAGGCATGGCATAAGGGCGCGACCTCTCGGATTCGCCAACGCCGGAAATCACATGGCAGAAAAATGCCCCTGTTTTGCACCCTCGCACCCGTTCATGCGTGCTTATTGGCAGGATGCCATGCTGCGGCACGGGTTATAATCGCGGTTTCCCGTTCTAACCCGCAGTTCGACGTCAGAAGCGTTGCCGCTGCCACACTTTTCTCGCCGCCATGTTGATTCTGCCAGGCTCCAATGCCCTGTCTGCCTTCCGTACCCAACGCCTTTTGTCACAATTGCAAGCAGTCGAACCCGCCATTACCGGAGTCACCGGCCGCTACTTGCATTTCATCGATGCGGCAAGCGCACCGAGCCAGGACGATATCGGCCGCCTCGATGCGCTGCTGACTTACGGCGAGCCCTTCGGCGGCAGCGCCGACGGAGATGAATTCGTCGTCATCCCGCGCTTCGGCACCATTTCTCCATGGGCGAGCAAGGCCACCGACATCGTGCACAACTGCGGCATGGCCTACATCAAGCGCGTCGAGCGCGGCGTATCCTATCGGGTGCAGGTCAAGTCCGGTCTGTTCGGCGGCGCGAAGAAGCTGTCCGAAGACGCCGTCGCGAAAGTCGCGGCACTGCTGCACGACAGGATGATCGAAACGGTGCTGCGCGATGCCAACGATGCCGCCGGCCTGTTCCGCGAACTCGAAGCCAGGCCGCTGGAATCCATCGACGTGCTCGCCGGCGGCAAGGATGCGCTGATCAAGGCCAACGGCGAACTCGGCCTGGCGCTGTCGGACGATGAAATCGATTATCTGCTCAATGCCTTCACCCAGGCCAAGCGCAATCCGACCGATGTGGAATTGATGATGTTCGCGCAGGCCAACAGCGAACACTGCCGCCACAAGATCTTCAACGCCGACTGGACCATCGACGGCGTCGCGCAGGACAAGTCCCTGTTCGCGATGATCAAGAACACCCATCAGCTCGCTCCCAAGGGCACTGTGGTGGCCTACAGCGACAATTCCTCGATCATCGAAGGCGCGCCGGTGATGCGCTTCTATCCGCGCGGCGCAGTTGCCGGCAATGTGTACGAAGGCTCGGAAGAGCTGACCCACATTCTGATGAAGGTGGAAACCCATAACCACCCGACCGCGATTTCTCCTTTCCCGGGCGCCTCGACCGGCGCTGGAGGCGAAATCCGCGACGAGGGCGCGACGGGTCGCGGCGCCAAGCCGAAGGCCGGCCTGACCGGCTTCACCGTTTCCAACCTGATGATCACGCATGCGGTGCAGCCCTGGGAGAATGCCCGCGATGTCACCGAGCCGGTCGCCGCACGCCAGTCGCACGGGCAGGCAGGCATCTACGGCAAGCCGGAACGCATCGCTTCTCCGCTGCAGATCATGATCGAGGGACCGATCGGCGGCGCGGCATTCAACAACGAGTTCGGCCGTCCCAACCTCGGCGGCTATTTCCGCACCTACGAACAAAACGTCGGCGGCAAGGTGGCCGGCTATCACAAGCCGATCATGATTGCTGGCGGCATGGGCAACATCTCCGCCAAGCATACGAAGAAGCACGACCTGCCGGTCGGCAGCCTGCTGATTCAGCTGGGCGGCCCCGGCATGCGTATCGGCATGGGCGGCAGCGCGGCATCCTCGATGGCTACCGGCACCAATACCGCCGACCTGGACTTCGATTCCGTCCAGCGCGGCAACCCGGAGATGGAGCGCCGTGCCCAGGAAGTGATCAACGCCTGCTGGGCGATGGGCGACGACAACCCCATCCTTTCCATTCACGATGTCGGCGCGGGCGGCCTTTCCAATGCCTTCCCGGAAATCACCAACGACGCCAAGCGCGGCGCGGTATTCGATCTGCGCAAGGTGCCCCTCGAAGAGAGCGGCATGGCGCCAAAGGAAATCTGGAGCAATGAGTCGCAGGAGCGCTATGTGCTGGCGATTGCGCCCGAAAGCCTGCCGCTGTTCCGGTACATGTGCGAGCGCGAGCGCTGCCTGTTCGCCGTGGTCGGCACCGCGACCGAAGAACGCCAGCTGAAAGTCATCGACCCCGAGCACAGCAATTCGCCGGTCGACATGCCGATGGAAGTATTGCTCGGCAAGCCGCCGAAGATGCACCGCGACGTCACGCACGTCGCGAATGAATTCCCGCCGGTCGACCTGACCGGCATCGACCTGGTCGAAGCTGGCCGCCGCGTGCTGCTGCTGCCGACCGTCGCCGACAAGTCCTTCCTGATCACCATCGGCGACCGTACCGTCGGCGCCACCTCGGTGCGCGACCAGATGGTCGGTCCCTGGCAGGTGCCGGTTGCCGACTGCGCGGTAACGACGATGAGCTTCGAAGGCTACCGCGGCGAAGCGATGGCCATGGGCGAGCGTACGCCGCTGGCGGTGATCGACGCCGCAGCATCGGGCCGCATGGCGGTTGGCGAGGCGATCACCAATATCGCCGCCGCACCGATTGCCGACCTGTCGGATATCAAGCTGTCGGCAAACTGGATGGCCGCCTGCGGCCAGCCGGGACAGGACGCGGCGTTGTTCGATACCGTCAAGGCGGTCGGCATGGAACTGTGCCCGGCACTCGGCATCAGCATCCCGGTCGGCAAGGATTCTCTGTCGATGCGCACCACCTGGAAGGACGAGGAGGGTGCCAAGGAAGTCACATCGCCGGTATCTCTGATTGTTTCCGCCTTTGCGCCGGTGCCTGACGTGCGCCTGTCGCTCACGCCGCAGATCCGCACCGATCTCGGCGATACCGTGCTCATCCTGATCGACCTCGGCCGCGGCAAGAACCGCATGGGCGCATCGGCGCTGACGCAGGTCATGCAGCAGCTCGGCAACGACGTGCCGGATGTCGACAGCGCGGAAGACCTGAAAGCCTTCTTCAATGCAGTCCAGCAGCTCAACAACGAGCGCAAGCTCCTTGCCTACCATGACCGTTCCGACGGCGGCCTGTTCGCGACGCTGTGCGAAATGGCATTCGCCGGCCGCAGCGGCCTGTCGATCAACCTCGACATCCTGACCATGGAAGGCGAGCATGCTTCCGACTGGGGCGACTCCAAGAACTGGGCCACGCAGGTGGGCGAACGCCGCAACGAACTGACGCTGCGTGCGCTGTTCAGCGAAGAGCTGGGCGCGGTCATCCAGGTCAAGGCGGAGCACAAGAGCGATGTCATGACGGTGCTGCGTTCCTACAATCTCGGCGCCTGCAGCCACATCATCGGCAAGCCCAACAACCGCGACGTCATCGAAATGATGCGCGACGCCAAGCAGATCTACGAGCAGCCGCGCGTCGAACTGCAGCGCCTGTGGAGCGAAACCAGCTGGCGCATCGCGCGCCTGCGCGACAATCCGGCGTGCGCCGATGCGGAATACGACCGCATCCTCGATACCTCCGATCCCGGCATGAACCCGGTGATCACCTTCGATCAGCAGGTCGACATCGCCGCGCCTTTCATCGCCACGGGAGCAAAGCCCAAGGTTGCGATCCTGCGCGAGCAGGGCGTCAACTCGCATGTCGAGACCGCTTACGTGATGCACAAGTCGGGCTTCACCGCGGTGGACGTTCACATGAGCGACCTGATCGCCGGCCGTGCGCGCCTCGCCGACTTCAGCGGTTTCATCGCCGTCGGCGGCTTCTCCTACGGCGACGTGCTGGGTGCGGGCGAAGGCTGGGCCAAGACGATTCTGTTCAATGCGAAACTGGCTGAACAGTTCTCGATATTCTTCAACCGCGGCGACACCTTCGCGCTCGGCATCTGCAACGGCTGCCAGATGATGAGCAACCTGAAGTCCATCATCCCCGGCGCGCATGCCTGGCCCAAGTTCACGCGCAACAAGTCGGAGCAGTTCGAGGCGCGCTTCGCGATGGTGGAAGTTACCAATTCACCGTCGATCTTCTTCAATGACATGGCCGGCACGCAAAGTCCGATCGCTGTCGCCCATGGCGAAGGCTATGCCGACTTTTCGCAGACCGGCAATATCGAGGAAGCGATCGTCGCGATGCGCTGGATCGACAACCACGGCAGGGCGACCGAAACTTATCCCTACAACCCGAATGGCTCTCCGAACGGCATCACCTCAGTCACCACGCCGGACGGCCGTTTCACCGTGCTGATGCCGCATGCGGAGCGGGCATTCCGGACCGTCCAGCATTCCTGGCATCCGGACGGCTGGGGCGAGTATGGTCCGTGGATGCGCATGTTCCGCAATGCGCGGAAGTGGGTGGGGTAAACGCTGTGCTGCCGCACTAATTGCGGCAGCCATCGATGCCACGTTTATACAAAGCAAAATGGGCAGGCACCTTTGGCCTGCCCATTTTGCTTTGTAGGATTATTTTTAATGATTGCCGAAATAAAAAAGCGCTCCATCGGAGCGCTTTTTCAAGGCGGTAAAGCAGGCGCTTACTGAATCTTGGCTTTCTTCCGCAGGTCTTCCTGGAAGGCCTGCAGTTTCTTCTGCTGCAGCGACTCGGCGATTTGCGGCTTGACTTCTTCGAGCGACGGGATCTTCGCGGCGCGGACGTCTTCCAGCTTGATCACGTGGAAGCCGTACTGGGTCTTTACCGGCGTTTCGGTGATCTGGCCTTTCTGCAGCGCGACCATCGCATCGGAGAAGGGCTTGACGAAGGAGGCCGGGGAAGCCCAGTCCAGGTCGCCGCCATTCGCAGCGGAACCCGGGTCCTTGGACTGTTTCGCCAGTTCTTCAAACTTGGCGCCGCCTTTCAGCTTGCTGATGATGCCCTTGGCGTCGTCTTCCTTTTCCACCAGGATATGGCGGGCATGGTATTCCTTGTCGCCGGCCTGGGACTTGAACTTGTCATATTCGGCCTGGATCTCGGAATCCTTGACCGGGTTCTTCTTCAGGTAATCCTGTACCAGTGCACGAATGGCGATCGACTGGCGGGCGATTTCAACCTGGTTCTTGACGTCCGGCGAGTTGGACAGGCCCAGCTTGTCGGCTTCCTGGATCAGGATTTCGCGGTTGATCAGCTCTTCCTTGACCATTGCGCGCAGTTGCGGCGAATCGGGCTGGCCTTGAGCAGACAGCTGCTTGACCATGGCGTCGGCGCGCGACGAAGGAACGGGCTTGCCGTTCACGACGGCGAGGTTTTGTGCCATTGCCGGAAGGGCGGCGGCAGCGACGAGCAGCATCAGCAGGCGAGCAGGTTTCAAGGTCATTGAAGTGTTCCTAGATTGGGAAAAATAATAGTTTATACAAATTCTGGCGCGCCGAAACGCAGCACTCAGGATGTCATTTCGGACGGCGCGATGGCGACAATGTTGAGTGCGTGAATATCGCTTGACATCATGTCGCGGAGGCAATCATACACTAGCCGGTGGCGGGCAATGCGGTTCAGGCCCGTGAAGCGCTCGGAAACCATGCGCAATTTGTAATGGCCCGCGCCTGAGGCGGCGCCTGCATGGCCGGCATGCAGATGAGATTCGTCCTCGAGTTGACATTCGAGCGGCGCAAAAGTTGCGACCAGCAGGCTGCGCATCTTATCCATGCGTTCGTTCATCATCATGCTCCGTATAGCTGAGTCACTTAATGCGTGTCTTTCAGATACTTCGAAAGAAACAGGCTTTGCGCGATGACGAAGCCGAGCATCAATCCGGTAAAGCCGAACAGCTTGAAGTTGACCCAGAATGCCGTGGAGAACGAATAGGCAACGTACAGGTTGACCAGTCCCATGGCGGCGAAGAATCCGGCCCAGGAAAGGTTGAGCTTTTGCCAGACGGGATCGGGGAGAACAAGCTGTTTCTGCATCATCAGTCGAATCAGGTTCTTGTTGAAGAATGTCTGGCTGATGATCAGGGCAGCGCCGAAGGCCCAGTACAGCACGGTCGGTTTCCATTTGATGAAAGTCTCGTTATGGAAATAGATCGTGGCGCCGCCGAACACGGTAATGATGGCCAGCGATACCCACAGCATGCCGTCGACCTTGCGCCGGCGCAGCAGAAGGTAGGCGATCTGGCCGACTGTTGCAAGAATGGCCAGGGCCGTGGCCAGCATGATCGGCGCCTGCGCCGCAGTGGCCGTGCCCGACACGAAGGCCGACAGATAGTGGTCAGCCAAGCCCTGCGCCGCCTCGGGATTGTTTTCCCCCCACTTGAACATGGCAAAGAACAGGATGACGGGGAAAAGATCGAACAGAAACTTCATGGGGCGCGGGCTCTTTCGTGCTGACTTGTCTGGTTGGAATTATAGGGGTTCGAAACGCAGCGACGCCGAATTGATGCAGTAGCGCAAGCCGGTCGGAGGAGGTCCGTCCGGAAAAACGTGACCGAGATGGGCGTCGCACACGTTGCAAAGAATTTCGGTGCGTATCATGCCATGACTGCGGTCGACGCGCTCGGAAACATTATCCGGGTCGAGGGGGCGGAAATAGCTGGGCCAGCCGCAGCCGGAGTCGAACTTCGCATCCGATTCGAACAGCGGCGTATTGCAGCAGACGCAAGTATAGATGCCGTGTTCGTGATGATCCCAGAAACGGCCCGTAAAGGCGCGCTCGGTGGCCGCATTGCGGGTGACCTGGTACTCGAGGGGCTCGAGCATTTCGCGCCATTCGGCGTCGGTCTTGGTGACTTTGGTTTTGGTATTCATGATGAGCAGCTGACCTCCAGTGTACTTGCCCAGTCGGGCGGTAATTCGGCGTAGTGTTCGTTTTCCGGCTGTTCGTCGAAAGGCTTTTCCAGTACGGACAACAAGCGGGCAACTTCGGAAAAATCCTTGTTCTGCGCTTTTTCAATCGCAACCTGGGCCAGGTAGTTGCGCAGCACATATTTGGGATTGACTGCATGCATGCGCACCTGGCGCTCCGCATCCAGACTGTTTTCCTGGCGAAGGCGGTTCCTGTACTGCACCGCCCATGCATCGAATGCCGGCCGGTCAATGAAAAGGTCACGCAGCGGCTCGTCCGCCTGCGGGTTGTCCAGCTGCAGATCGCCCAGGCGGCGGAAGAACAGCGTGAAATCGACATGGCTGCTCTGCATCAGGGCGAACAACGATTCGAACAGCTTGTCGTCGTCCGGCTGCGTGTCGCGAAGGCCGAGCTTGGCATGCAGCAACTGGTCGAACTTCGCATCGTAGGCCGGTTTGTAGACGGCGACCGCCGCCTGGGCGTCTTCGACTTCGCCCACCAGCGGCAGCAGCGCCTGGGCCAGGGCGTAGCAGTTCCACTGGCCGATGCGCGGCTGCATCTGGTAGGCGTAACGACCCTGATGGTCGCTGTGATTGCAGATATGGCGCGCGTCGAAGGCTTCCATGAAACCGAACGGACCGTAGTCGATCGTCAGGCCGAGGATGGACATGTTGTCGGTATTCATGACGCCGTGCATGAAGCCGACGGCCTGCCACTGCGCCATCAGCTCCGCGGTGCGGCGTGTCACTTCGGACAGCAGCGCACGGTAAGGCTGCGCGTCGTCGCGCAGTGCAGGATAGAAGCGGTCGATGACATGGTCGGCAAGGATCTTGAGATCGTCATGGCGTTCATTGTAGAACCAGTGTTCGAAGGAGCCGAAGCGGATGAAGCTCGGTGCCATGCGCGTGACGATTGCGGCCGTTTCGGCGGTCTCGCGCATGACCGGCATGTCGGAACCGGTGACGCAGAGCGCGCGCGAGGTGGGAATGCCGAGACCCGCCATGGCTTCCGAGCAGAGGAATTCCCTGATCGAGGAGCGCAGCACCGCGCGTCCGTCGCCCATGCGCGAATACGGCGTCATGCCGGCGCCTTTCAGCTGCAGTTCGAGCCGTGCAGGCGGCCAGGGATCGTCCGCCGGAACATCGCCGAGCAGGATTGCACGTCCGTCGCCAAGCTGTCCCGCCCAGACGCCGAACTGGTGTCCCGAGTACACCGCTGCCAGCGGTTCCGAACCCGGCAGCACCGCATTGCCGGAAAAAGCTTCGACCGCGACCGGCTGAGCCAGAGCCTCCCCGTCCAAGCCGATGAGCGTGGCGGCCGCCGCACTGGTGCCGACCAGGTAAGGGGAGGGAACCGGAGTCGGCTGCAGGCGGGTATGAAAGTGCGGCGGCAGCGCTGCAAAAGAGTTTTCAAAAGGCAATTGGTCTGCCTGCTGGCGGAGCCTGCGTTCGGCAGGTGCGTTCATAGAGCTTCCTTGATTGAAGGGGTACCCATGTCGTCCTTGCGTTCCCGCAATGACGATCCGGCGGGGCGCCGGTTCTGCTCGGGATAGGCAAGGGCGGAGAGATCTTGCGGCTGCTTGATGGATATGCGGCCATATTTAGTCTGAATCAACCCCTTTTGTTCCCAGCCATGCAGGATTTTCGAGATGCTCTGCCGCGATTTGCCGAGCAGGTGTCCAAGGTCTTCCTGGGTGAGCGGAACATCGCGGCCGTGCGCATCGACATCGGCATTCAGGGCCGAAGGCTGGATATGTGCGAGTTCCAGTAGGCGGCGGGCAAGGCGCTGCGACAGCGGCGCGACGGCGGCTTCCTCCACCATGTCGAAGGTGGCGCGCAGGCGCATGCTCAGGACTCTGAGGAAGCGCTCGTAGATTTGCGGATAGCTGGCAAGCAGTTTCTTGAAATCGGTTCTGGAATGAAACAGCAGTACGGTCTGACCTGCGGCATGCGCGTCGTGGGAACGGGGCAGGCCGTCGAAAAGCGAAATCTCGCCGAAGCAATTCGGCGCGCCAAGCACGGCAATGATGGACGCATGACCGTCCGCGGTGGCGCGCGTGAAGCGGACTGCGCCGTCGGCAATCGTATAGAAACCGTCGGCTTCCGCGCCGCGGGCGTGAATCATGGTGCCGTCATGATAGACGCGCAGTGCCGCGCATGCGGCGGCGGCCTGAATGATCTCATCTGGGAAGTCCGACAGCCACGCACGGCGCAGGAGCGCGCCTTTGTCGATGTCATCGGGACCGTGATTTTGCATAAGGATTGTTAAGTAGTTGACAGTCTTGTGCGGTGCGTTATAACGATACTGCATACGACACTGCGGCAACAGTTCACCGGCCAGGCACCTGCGTGCAGCCGTATGAACATGCCGTCGCGCAGCCATTCGGCAATGCGCTCTATTCTGACAGAGAAGAGGAGATACCATCATGAACGCCCCTGAAAAGCTGACCATCCCTTCATTGCGGGACCGCGTCTCGGAAGAGGAATGGCAGACCCGCGTCGACCTGGCCGCCTGTTACCGGCTCGTCGCCGACTTCGGATGGAGCGACCTGATATTCACCCATATCACCGCGCGCGTGCCGGGCACCGAGGATCAGTTCCTGATCAATCCCTACGGCATGATGTTCGACGAGATCACCGCCTCATCGCTGGTCAAGATCGACCTGCATGGCAACAAGATCGAGGAGTCGCCTTTCCCGGTCAACCCGGCCGGCTTCACCATCCATTCGGCGATCCACTCGGTGCGGCATGACGCCCAGTGCGTGCTGCATGTCCACAGCATCAACGGCGTTGCCGTCTCCGCGCAGAAGAATGGACTGCTGCCGCTTTCCCAGCAATCGATCTTCGTGCTCTCCAGCCTGGCGTACCACGGCTACGAAGGCGTCGCCCTCAATGAGGACGAAAAGCCGCGCCTGGTCGCCGACCTGGGCGACAAGAATTACCTGATGCTGCGCAATCATGGCCTGCTTACGCTGGGCAAGACCATCGCCGATGCCTTCGTCAACATGTACATCTTCGAGGCGGCCTGCATGATCCAGGTTCGCGCGCAGGCCGGCGGCGGCGAACTTATCGAGATTCCGCAGGCCATCATCAGCGGCGCCAAGGATCAGGCGCGCACGGTGACCAAATCGAAAGGCGGCATGCTGGCCTGGCCGGGCCTGCTGCGCCGGCTCGACCGCATCGATCCGTCGTACCGCACATGAATGAGCGCGCCTGAGGGCGCGTACGAGACTCACCGGGCGGCGCACCGTGAAATTCGTGCAATGCCCGCTTGCAATCCTTATTTTGGAAAAGAACGGCATGGAGACAATCGATCAATCCCGCGCGACCTTCCGCGACATGCAGGACAGCACCGCCGAGGACTGGAAAATCATCGGCAAGGAATTCAAGGCCTATGCGGCCGCCTTGCCCGACCGCGTTCTCGCGCATCTTCGCCTGCTCGACGGCGACTGCGGCGGCTTCCCGGTGGACCGGCTCACGCACAGCCTGCAGACCGCGACACGCGCCTACCGCGACGGCCGTGACGAGGAATATGTCGTCTGCGCCTTGCTTCACGACATCGGCGATACCCTCGGCAGCTTCAATCATCCGGATATCGCGGCAGCCATCGTCAAGCCCTTCGTCAGCCCCGAATACCATGCGATCGTGGAAAAGCACGGCATCTTCCAGGGCTACTACTTTTTCCATCACCTCGGCATGGACCGCAATCTGCGCGATCAGTTTGCCGATGCTTCATTCTATGATGCAACACTGGAGTTCTGTGAAAAGTACGATGCACCGGCATTCGACCCGGACTACGAGACCTTGCCGCTGGAGTTTTTCGAGCCCATGCTGCGACGCGTAATGGCCAAGCCGAAAAATACCATCTACAAATCCGCTGTCGACTGAAACGCCTTCAGGAGGGCTATGGTGCGGTGCGTCATCGAAATTCGTTGACGGTTTTAGTACGGTCGTTCAAAAATCATGCTTCA
Organism: Noviherbaspirillum malthae; assembly: GCF_015352985.1. Lineage (GTDB taxonomy): Bacteria > Pseudomonadota > Gammaproteobacteria > Burkholderiales > Burkholderiaceae_D > Noviherbaspirillum > Noviherbaspirillum malthae. The sequence continues at coordinate 197,628 of NZ_JACYXF010000008.1, forward strand.
ATAAGTAGAAGAATTCCAACTACGAGGCAGGAGGCATGATGTCTGAATTTCCCAAGAGCCCATTGATGGGCCAGATGATGAATCAGCCTTTGCTGATTTCCAGCATCATCAAGCATGCGGACCGTTACTACGGTAGCAATGAAATCGTTTCGCGCCGCGTCGAAGGCGACATCCATCGCTATACCTACCGCGACTGCCACAAGCGTTCGCGCCAGATGGCCAATGCGCTCGCCAGCCTCGGCGTGAAGATGGGCGACCGCGTCGCGACGCTGGCCTGGAACGGCTACCGCCACCTGGAACTGTATTACGCCATTTCCGGTTCCGGCGCAGTGATGCATACCATCAATCCGCGTCTGCACCCCGAGCAGATCGCCTATATCGCCAACCACGCCGAAGACCAGTACCTGTTCTTCGACTTGACCTTCCTTCCGCTGGTCGAGGCATTCGCCGCGCATTGCAAGACGGTGAAGGGCTTCATCATGATGTGCGACCGCGATCGCATGCCGGCCGAGACCAAGATCCCGAACCTGCAGTGCTACGAGGATCTGGTCGCCTCGAATTCCGACCAGTATGAATGGCCGCTGTTCGACGAAAATTCCGCGTCAAGCCTGTGCTATACCTCGGGCACGACCGGCAATCCCAAGGGCGCGCTCTACTCGCACCGTTCGACTGTCCTGCATTCCTATGCATCCGCGATGCCCGATGCGCTGAACGTGTCGGCACGGGACTCCGTGCTGCCGGTGGTGCCGATGTTCCACGTCAACGCATGGGGCCTGCCGTATTCTGTGCCGCTGACCGGCGCCAAGATGGTGTTCCCGGGTCCGGCGCTGGACGGCAAATCGCTGTTCGATCTGTTCGAGCAGGAGAAGGTGACATTCTCCGCCGGCGTGCCGACCGTCTGGCTCGGCCTGCTGACCTATGTCGGCCAGAACAACCTGCAGTTCTCCAGCTTCAAGCGCACCGTCATCGGAGGTTCGGCATGCCCTCCGGCGATGATGAAAACCTTCCGCGAGAAGTACAACGTCGAGGTGGTCCACGCCTGGGGCATGACGGAGATGTCGCCGCTGGGCACGACCGGAACGCTGCAGAGCCATCATCTCGGTCTGCCGCCCGAGCAGCAGACGGCCGTGCTGGAGAAGCAGGGCCATGCGATCTTCGGCGTCGACATGAAGATCGTCGGTGACGACGGCAAGGAACTGCCATGGGATGGCAAGACCTACGGCAACCTGCTGGTCAGGGGGCCATGGATCATCAGCAGCTATTTCAAGAATGAAGGCGGCGATGTGCTGGAAGACGGCTGGTTCCCGACGGGCGACGTCGCCACCATCGACCCTGACGGCTACATGCAGATCACCGACCGCAGCAAGGACGTCATCAAGTCCGGCGGCGAATGGATCGGCACCATCGATCTCGAGAATATTGCCATGGCGCATCCGTTGGTCCAGCAGGCGGCGTGCATCGGGGTATTCCATCCGAAATGGGACGAGCGTCCGCTGCTCGTCGTGGTGAAGAAGCCAGGAGCGGAAGTCACCAAGGAAGAACTCATCCAGTTCTATGACGGAAAAATTGCCAAGTGGTGGACGCCCGACGACGTCACGTTCGTCGATGCGCTGCCGATCGGCGCCACCGGCAAGGTATTGAAGAACCGCATTCGAGAACAGTTCAAGGAGTACAAACTGCCCACCGCATAACACATAGCACCTTACCGGATCAGCATCACAAAGAGAGCCTTCGAAGAACAGGCCCGACGTTATACCAGCGTACCTAAATAAGGATGAGACATATGATGAAGAAGATTCGCCCCCTCGTTTTGGCAGCCTCCGTCGCAGCAGCCTTCGCCGCGCCGGCATCGCATGCGGACACCATCAAGATCGCGATGATCGAAACGATGTCGGGCGCGTTTGCTCCCATTGGGCAAAACCAGCTCAACACCTTCCGCATGTTCACGGAAATGGCGAACCAGCAGAAGTGGGCCGGCAACCATACCGTGGAGGTGCAAGCCTTCGACGGCAAGGGCAGCCCGCAGGAGTCGCTGAACCAGCTCAAGACCGTGATCGACCAGGGCTACCGCTATATCGCCCAGGGTAACGGCTCCGGCGTGGCGCTGGCGCTCGTCGACGCCGTCAACAAGCACAATGAGCGCAATCCGGGCAAGGAGATCGTGTTCCTGAACTACTCCGCCATCGATCCCGATCTGACCAACAGCAAGTGCAGCTTCTGGCACTTCCGCTTCGACGCCAACTCGGACATGAAGATGGAGGCGCTGACTTCCTACATGGCCAAGGACCAGAACATCAAGAAGGTCTACATCATCGGCCAGAACTATGCGCATGGACACCAGGTCACGCGTGCAGCGAAGGACTACCTCAAGCGCAAGCGTCCGGACGTGCAGATCGTCGGCGACGACCTGCATCCGATTGCTACCGTCAAGGATTTCGCTCCCTACGTCGCCAAGATCAAGGCTTCCGGTGCCGACTCGGTCATTACCGGCAACTGGGGCGCCGACCTTGCGCTTCTGGTGAAGGCGGCCAAGGATGCAGGCCTGACCGCCAAGTTCTACACCTACTACGGCGGCACGTCGGGCGTACCGACGGCGATGGGCGGATCGGTGGCCGGCATGGTCAAGCAGGTGGCCTACTGGATCCCGAACAATGAAACATTTGCCGGCAAGGAAATCGTCGAAGCGTTCAAGAAGAAGTACAACGACGACTTCTACGTCAGCGACATCTACACCGTGGTGCAGATGGTCTCCAAGGCCGCCAAGGACACCAACTCCGTCGACCCGGTCAAGGTGGCTTTCGCACTGGAAGGCATGAAGGTCAAGGCAGTCAACGGCGATGTCGAAATGCGCGCCGCCGACCATCAGCTGCAGCAGCCGCTCTACATCTCGACATGGGAAAAAGTGGACGGCAAGAAGGTCAAGTATGACCAGGAAAATACCGGCTATGGATGGAGCATGGATCAGAAGATCGATTCCTACGTGGCCACCCAGCCGCATTCCTGCCAGATGAAGCGTCCGGGCCGTCCGTCCTGATCTTCAACCCTATTTGCGGCATGGCACCGAAGCGGTCCATGCCGCATTTCTGCCGCGTGGCGGCAGATCCTTTCCCGACATTTACCTGAACGTACCGCGCCGGACAGCTTGAAGAGAGCCTGATTTTCCGGACCCTCGGCGGAAGCTGCGCGCCCATCCGGCGCACCAGAACGGGTCTTGCGGATCGTGGATGAGACGGTCCAGGCGAGAAGGGTAATGCGATGCCGAATACCTCATAGATTCCTTTGTCACGTACGCTTTACACCCGCTGTTGGCGCCGATATGCTGTCAACACAAAACACTTATAAGGAAGAGACAAATGGCCATCCAATTCAAATCCTTGATCATTCCGCTTTCCCTAGCCGCCGCATTCGCGGCACCCGGCGCCGTGTATGCGGAGAACGTGAAGATTGCCTTCATCGATCCGCTGTCCGGTCCGTTCGCGCCGGTCGGCCAGAACGGCTTGAAGAGCTGGCAGTACATCGCCGAAATGGCGAATGCGCAGAAGTGGGGCGGCGAGCATACCTTCGAAGTGGTCGGTTTCGACAACAAGGCGAGTCCGCAGGAATCCTTGTCGCAGCTCAAGACCGTGATCGACCAGGGTTACCGCTACGTTCTCCAGGGCAACGGCTCCGGCGTGGCGCTGGCGCTGATCGATGCCATCAACAAGCACAACGACCGCAATCCCGGCAAGGAAGTCCTGTTCCTGAACTATGCGGCGGTCGATCCCGATCTCACCAACAGCAAGTGCAGCTTCTGGCATTTCCGGGTCGATGCCAATTCCGACCAGAAGATGGAGGCGATGACCTCCTACATGGCCAAGGACCAGAACATCAAGAAGGTCTACATCATCGGCCAGAACTATGCGTTCGGCCATCAGGTCACGCGTGCGGCCAAGGACTACCTCAAGCGCAAGCGTCCGGATATACAGATCGTCGGCGACGACCTGCATCCGATCGGACAGGTGAAGGACTTCTCTCCCTATGTTGCCAAGATCAAGGCCGCAGGGGCTGATACCGTCATCACCGGCAACTGGGGCGCCGACCTCGCGCTGCTGATCAAGGCCGCCAAGGACGCAGGCCTGACCGCCAACTTCTATACCTATTACGGTGCGACGACCGGCGTGCCGACGGCGATGGGCCCCTCTGGAGCCGAGCGCGTTAAGTATGTCGGCTACTGGAATGCCAACAATGAAAAATTCGTCGGCAAGGAAATCGTCGAAGGCTTCAAGAAGAAGCATAACGACGACTACTACGTGATGGCGACCTATACCGGTTTGGCCATGCTGGGCAAGGCGATCAAGGAAACCAAGTCCACCGAGCCGCTCAAGGTCGGGCTGGCGATGGAAGGCATGAAGGTCCAGAGCCTGAACGGCGAAGTCGAGATGCGCAAGCAGGATCATCAGCTGCAGCAGCCGCTGTACATCGCCACCTGGACCAAGGTGAACGGCAAGGATGTGAAGTACGACCAGGAAAATACCGGCTACGGCTGGAAGACCGATGTCGTGCTGGACTCCTACGTCGCATCGCAGCCGACTTCCTGCCAGATGAAGCGCCCTAACTGATTGTTGTTCCACGGCAGCGCGCCGGTTCAAGGCGCGCTGCGTTTTTGCTGCATAAAAAAAGTACGGTCGTACAAGAAATTGAGAGAGGTCGCCTCGTGGAGTTCACTTTAATCACCTTGCTTAACGGTTTGAGCTACGGGCTCCTGCTGTTCATGCTGTCTTCCGGTCTGACGCTGATCTTCAGCATGATGGGCGTGCTCAACTTCGCGCACGCCAGCTTCTACATGCTCGGCGCCTATTTCGCCTATGCCGTCAGCACCAAGATCGGCTTCTGGCCCGCGCTCGTCATCGCACCGCTGCTCGTCGGCGTCATCGGCGCCGTCGTCGAGCGCTACGGCCTGCGCTCGGTCCACAAGTACGGCCACATCCCCGAACTGCTGTTCACCTTCGGCCTGTCCTACGTGCTGGTCGAGCTGGTGCAGCTGGTCTGGGGCAGGGCGGCCGTGCCTTACCCGATTCCCGCCGAACTCGACGGACCCCTATTTACCCTGTTCACCACCACCTTCCCGATGTACCGCGGCTTCATGATGCTGGTGGCCATCCTGATGCTCGTCGCCATCTTCCTGGTGCTGACCAAGAC
>NZ_JACYXF010000094.1 GCF_015352985.1 Noviherbaspirillum malthae
ATAGATGGCTATCTTTCTGTGGATAAGTCGTCGATCTTTGGCTTGATTTCTCCCTTTTTCAAAGTCTTTCTGTCAGTCGCTTTGCGGGTCGATTCACTATGCTTGAAGCGCCATGATTCATTGCCAGTCTCAACAATATGGCAGTGATGTGTCAGCCGGTCCAGTAAAGCTGTCGTCATCTTTGCGTCTCCGAACACTGCCCCCCATTCTGCGAAGCTCAGATTCGTTGTAATGGCCACGCTGGTTCTTTCATACAGCTTCGATAGCAAGTGGAACAGCAATGCACCGCCTGTCTGGCTAAACGGTAAATAGCCCAGTTCATCGAGTATGACCAGATCCACATACATCAGCCGGTGGGCTAGTTGTCCCTGCTTGCCGGCTGCTTTTTCCAACTCCAGCGTATTGACCAGTTCCACGGTCGAATAGAAGCGTACCCGCTTGTTGTAGCGCTGGATTGCTTCTGTCCCCAAAGCAGTAGCCAGATGCGTCTTGCCGGTGCCAGGGCCACCAATGAACACCAGATTGTGTGCCGCATTCAGAAACGACATGTTGCTCAATTCCCTGATCAATGCTTCGTTGACCCTGGATTCAGCAAAGTTGTAGCCATTGAAGTCTCGGTGTGCGGCAAAGCGGGCTGCCGTCATCTGGTACGCAATCGATCGTACTTCGCGCTCGCAAATTTCTGATTTGAGTAATTGACCCATGAGCCGCTCCGGGTCAAATTCAGTCATCCGGGACTGCGCCATCAGTTCCGGCCAGGCCTGCGCCATGCCGTGCAACTTCAGGGATTTGAGTTGGTTGACGATCTCATGCGACATGGTTGTCCTCCGATGGGTTGCTGCGAAGACGTTCATAGCGGGCCACATTGGCCTGTGGCTCTTCAGTAAGCATCAGCGGCGTATCGACGATGCTTTCCGGCAAGGCTGGCTGTTTCAGACGAGCCAGCACATTAAGCACGTGCTCACCACTGGGTCGCCCTGACTGCAGCGCCTGATTCGCAGCAGCCAGCACCGCTTCCAGGCCATGCAGGGGAATGGCCGAGAGCACCTGCGCCATGACGCGATCGCCACCTTGACGCTTGAGCAGATGCCGCTGCAAGTCTAACAAGGGCTGTGGCATGTGCAGAAACGGAGCACCATTGCGCAGTGCGCCCAGCTTTTGCGCAATGAGTGGAATGTAATGCTGCCAGTCGTAGCAGGTCTGGTAACGCTCGAAGCTGCGCTCGTGGCGGGCAATCTCTTCGTTGTTTGCCACCACCACCAGCGTGTCCGGATAGATATGCAGGCACTGCGCAATGGGCATAAGGAGTGGGAACGCTGTAGCGATTGCGCTGGAAATTGATCAAGCTGGTGGCCGATACCCGTACCGGCTGCTCGACATAACCGTCAAAGGGCTTAGGCATGGGCATCAACTGTAGCTGTTCGTCCTGCAGCACTTCGGCCACTGTCATAGCAGGCCACTGCGGATGGGCCATTTCTTCCCAGGCTTGTTGGCAGCGCTGTGCGAGCCAGTTGTTCAGATCCGCCAGCGTTACCCAATGCTCGTTGGCGGCAGCGGTCCAGATCTGCCGACGCCGGTCCTGTACATTCTTCTCAACAATACCTTTCTCCCAGCCGGATGCCACATTGCAGAACTCGGGCTCGAACAAGTAATGACCACACATGGCCAGGAAGCGGGCATTGATGGCACGCTCCTTACCGCGTCCGACCTTGTCCACAGCAGTCTTCATATTGTCGTAGATACCGCGTCGTGGAATGCCACCAAAGGCAGTAAAGGCACGGGTATGGGCATCGAACAACATCTCGTGGCTTTGCATTGGATAAGCCACCAGCCAGAAAGCACGGGACGAAGCCAGCTTGCAGTGGGCTACCTCCAAGCGCCGTCGCAATCCTGCGATCCAGGCATATTCACAGCTCCAGTCAAACTGGAATGCCTCGCCATGAGCATAGGCAAGTGGGACGAAAGCCTTGCGTTTGGGCGCTTCAGTCATTTCCTGCTGCAGTTTGCGCACCATGGCACAGACTCTGGCATAGCTGCCAGTATAGCCTTCGGCCTTTGATAGCTTCGAACATGACGCGGGCGGTGCGCCGGTCACGTTGGGCACGATGGCTATCGGTTTGCAGCCAGAGCCGGAGTTGCTCGGCATAGGCGTCCACGATACTGGTGGACTGGCGTAGAGGATAGCGCGGCTCCTCCATTTCTGGCAGCCGCAGCCATTTACGAACGGTATTACGGGATAGGTCGGTACGCCTGGCGATTTCCCGAATCGAGAGCTTGTCGCGCAGGTGCATCCGCCGGATCTTGGCTAGCATGCCCACTGTGATCACTCCTGGTCCTCCTGCTCAGAATTTGAGCAGGTGATTCAATCACATGGGTCAAATTTGGATGCAAATTACTGCACCAAAGTGGGGGTGCGGACAAAAACTTGGACTACTTGGAGGTAGTTCATGTACTCATACGAAGACCGCGTTCGAGCAGTAAAACTGTATATAAAGCTCGGAAA
>NZ_JACYXF010000095.1 GCF_015352985.1 Noviherbaspirillum malthae
GTGGGTCAGTTCTACATGATCGCCAACAACCCTGTGGCGCAATCTGAGCAATACCTCCGCAACGCTGGTTCCTCCGACAGGTCCGGTTGAAGGTCCGACGTTCGAATTCGAGATGCCGCTCGTTTCCCGCGGCACCATGCCCGAATTCAAGGCCGCGCACTATACGCCCGAGGAATTCCTGCAGAACAGGAAGGCCGCCTATCTGAATTTCCTGTATTCGATGACGAAGGCGAGTCCGGTCATGGCGGCCATCGTCATGAACTCCGGCGTGATCGCCGAGCCTGACGATGTCTTCCACTCGGCCACGCCCCGCAGTACCGATGATGTACGGCGTGCAGCGGACCACATCACTTCCCTGAAACTGGAGGCAACGCGCCTGTTCAAGGAATGCAGTTTCAAGGTAACGCCTGCGCCGGTGACAGTTCTGTCGGGCGATTCGAATGCAATCTATCAGCGCCTGCTGAACAACGTGAAAGGCGCGACTCAGCCGGTGCTGGCCACCGCCTGACGCCGAATCGGCTCGAAATCGGCTCAAGCAGTGCAAAGGGGTCAAGCGGAAGGCGCCTCGAAGCCGGGAAGCTGAGCCAGCCGTGAGCTGATGAAGTCCATGAACAGCTTCCCCCGCAGCGGAAGATAGCGGCGGGACGGATACAGCAGGAAAAGCTCCTGCGGCGTTGCGGCCCATTTCGGCAGCACGCGCACGAGCTTGCCCGATTCGATCAGGTCGTGCACGAGCCATGCGGGACAGAGGCCGATACCTGATCCCATGGCCAGGCTTTCTCGTATGGCGATCGCATTGTTGACACGGTAGCGGCCGCTTGTCGCCACCGTCACGCTGGCGTTGCCGCCATGCAGTTCGATTGCCTCTCCCGCCGTCGCCCATGCGAAGCGTATGTAATCATGCCGCTCAAGGTCCGCGGGCCGGCGGGGATGCCCGCGGCTTTTCAAGTAATCCGGCGCGGCCACAAGGATGCGGTTCGATGTCGCGATCCTGCGCGCGACGGCTTGCGGAGGCAGCACGCCTCCAAGGCGCAGGGCAATGTCCACGCCCTCCTCCACCAGATCGACGAAGCGGTCGTTGAGAATCAGCTCGATGTCGATGTCCGGATGCAGCGCAAGGAATTCCTGTATCAATCGATTGAGCCGAAACTGGCCGAGCGCGACCGGCGCATTGATGCGCAGCAGGCCGGCCGGTGTTTCCGTCAGTCCGCGCGCTTCGGCCACTGCATTCTCGAATTCCTCCAGCACGATCTTGGCACGCTCGTAGAAGCGCATGCCCTGCTCGGTCGGCGTCAGGCCGCTTGTGCTGCGCTCCAGCAGTCGCACGCCCAGGCTTCTTTCAAGGGCGTCCAGCACCTTGCTCACCGTGGGCTGGGTCGTACCCTGTTCGCGCGCCACCGCCGACAGGCTGCCGCGCTCGATTGCCCGCACCAGGAAATGCATGGAACGCAGTGTGTCCATTGACGTCTCCTATTCCAATCCGGAATGAAGCATAGTCCCGGATGCCATCTTCCGCAAGGATCCGGAATGGCCTAACTTGTGGCCTGTACGGCAAGCATGCCGCAGCAGCGCTGTTCGCCGTCGTGGCGAGCCTGTCAGCAGCAAGGGCTGCGACTGAACATGAAGAGAAATGGGTAACGTCGTGGCACGCGAGTCCGCAGCCGGCATGGCAAAAAGAGTTCGTGCTGCCGACGATGCTGCCGAAGCAACTGGAGCGGCAGACGGTGCGGCAGATTGCCAGAATCAGCGTCGGCGGCCGCCGCATTCGGGTGGCTCTGTCCAACCGCTACGGGAGCATGCCGTTGAATCTCGGCGAAGTTCATGTCGCATTGGCGGGCGACGCTTCTTCGATAGTCGATGGGCCCGGCAGGCAGCTGAGTTTCGGCGGCCGGCACGCCGTCGTCGTGCCGCCGGGTGCCAGCATCCTGAGCGATCCGCTTGATCTTGAAGTGCGGCCGCTGTCGCGCCTGACGGTGTCAGCCTACCTGCCGGCACCGACCGCGCCGGACACGTTCCATTGGGGCGCGCAGCAGACTGCCTATGTGGCAGCAGGCAACGCCGCGGGCGCATCACGCTTCGATATCCAACATCTGCTTACGGGCCGGCTGTTCCTCACCAGCATACTGGTCGAAGCCGCTCCGCAGACCCGCACCGTCGTCGCGCTCGGCGACTCGATTACCGACGGCAACGGATCGACACCGGACCGCGATCGCAGATGGCCGGACTATCTCGCCGAGCGGCTCGCGGCGCATGGCGTTGCAGTAGCCAATGCCGGCATTTCGGGCGCCCGGCTGCTCGGCAATCGCATGGGCGACAACGCACTGGCCCGGTTCGAACACGATGTGCTTGCTCAGCCCGGTGTCGCCACCGTCGTCGTGCTGATCGGCACCAATGACATCGGCTGGCCGGGCGGTCCGTTTGCGCCGCAAGAGCGGCCCATGACTGCCGATGAGATGATTGGCGGCTACCGGCAACTGATCGCCCAGGCGCGCGTGAGACATGTGCGCATCGTCGGCGCCACCCTGCTGCCGTTCGAAGGCGCATTGCGCGGCACTCCGCTCGAAGGCCATTACAGTCCCGACAAGGAAGCGCTGCGCCAAGCCGTCAACCGATGGATACGCGAATCGGGCGAGTTTGATGCAGTTGCGGATTTCGATGCCTTGATGCGCGACCCCGATCATCCTTCACGCCTGCTGCCGGCGTTCGATTCGGGCGATCACCTCCATCCCGGCGACACCGGTTACAAGGCCATGGCCGACATGCTGGACATGGCCACCCTGTTCAGCGAAGGCAGCGTTCCTCGTTCCAGGTAAGCCGATATGCGAGCAGATCAGGTTCAAGACGCTTTGGAGCGCTGCTCACGTTCCCAGGTGCCGAGATGATGCAAAATGTTGTCGTTGTCCGAAGCTTCGAGGTTGATCTCGGCCCGCCCCTGGAACACATAGCCCTGGAGCGTCACCGCGCTGAAGTAGGGCTTCATGTCGCCCGGCCGCAGCGGCGTCGCCACGACGGTCCAGGACGAGTTGAGCGGCCTGTCGTCGACGGTGACGACGGGCGCCTGGTCGATGCGGAAGAACGGCGTATTCTGGACGTGCGTGCCGTTGATCACCTTGGCCTTGTACGCGCCGCCGTGAAAGTCCCTGAGGTCGATCAGTGCACCCGGCACCAGCTTTTCGTTGACCAGTTGGGAGAAATGCTTGCCCAGCGTGGCGAGAGTCGAGGTCTTGCGTTGATTGAGCCGATCCAGTTCCTTGAGCGATGCAAGAACTTCCTCCTGAAAAGAGGCCGCGTTATGTATGTTCGTGATAGCCATGGCTTCTTCGATTCCGATGCGTCAGGGACAGCTTTCCCCTCCCGTTGCGAGGAGATTTCTGCATGCCGATATTTTATCGAAGAGGCCGCGATTTGAATTCCGACCGGAAAGAAATTTACATGGCTTGTCGCGTAATTCACACTTGTCGTTCAGGCAATGCGCTGCATTTCCCGCAGCGGCGCGAATGTGCATAATGGCGCTTCATACACGCCGGCCTTCGAACCGGCGGGAACGCCGCAACCCTACTTCGGAGACCATGAGATGAGCCAATCGGATAGCAAGCAGGATGTCGTCGCGGTGCGTCCCGACCGTGAAATCATGACGCGCCAGCGCCTACCCTACTTCATCGGCATTTCGGGCGAGACCGTCGGCGCGCGCGGACTCTCCATGCACATGGTGGTGATCCCTCCCGGCGCACGCGCCGAGCCGCATTCGCATGAAGGATATGAAACCGGAATCTACGTGCTGGAAGGACGCGTGGAAACCCGCTATGGAAATTCGCTCGAACATTCCGTTATCAGCGAAGCAGGCGACTTCCTGTTCGTTCCGCCATCGGTGCCGCATGAAGCCATCAACCTCAGCGCGACCGAACCTGCGCGCGCGATCGTCGCACGCAACGATCCTGCCGAGCAGGATCGCGTGATTCCTTATCGCATCTCGCCGGCGTGACGTACGCCGCGACACCATGCCCAGGGAGAAAACCCATTATGTTGAGCCAATGACATACCGATTTCGCAAATTGTGAAATACTGAGGGGGAGCATAACCGTCACCTATCTTTTCCCGCATGCAATCCCAGCCTTCTCCTGATCCATCCTCCGAACAACCCTTGCCGCCGAGTGCGGCGACCGATTCGCTGTCACCCTTCCTTCCGCTGAAACGTCCGGTATTCCGCATGCTCTGGAGCGTTTGGCTTACCGCCAACATCTGCATGTGGATGAACGATGTCGCCTCCGCATGGATGATGACCTCCCTGACCGCTTCGCCCATCTGGGTGGCCCTGGTGCAGACGGCCTCGACTCTTCCGGTGTTCCTGCTCGGCCTGCCGAGCGGCGCATTCGCCGACATTCTCGACCGACGGCGCTATTTCATCCTGACCCAGTTCTGGGTCGCCGTAGTCGCCGTCATCCTTTCGGCTGCGATCCTGATGGGGGTGATGACGCCCTGGCTGCTGCTGCTGCTGACCTTCGCCAACGGCATCGGCCTTGCGATGCGCTGGCCAGTGTTCGCCGCCATCGTTCCCGACCTGGTGCCGCGCAGCGAATTGCCGCTCGCCCTCGCGCTCAACGGCGTGGCGATGAACGCATCGCGCATCGTCGGCCCGCTGATCGCCGGCGCCCTGATCGCCAGCGCCGGCAGCGCCTACGTGTTCGTGCTCAATGCCGGCCTGTCGCTGGCATGCGGCTTCGTCATCATGCGCTGGCGCTATGTACGCCCGCCAAACCCGCTGGGCCGCGAGCGCCTGCTCAGCGCCATGCGCGTGGGGGTGCAGTTCGTGCGGCAATCCGCGCGCCTGAAGGCGGTGCTGCTGCGCATTTCGCTGTTCTTCTTTCATTCCACCGCGCTGCTGGCCCTGCTGCCTCTGGTTGCGCGCGGACTGGAAGGCGGCGACGCCGGCACCTTCACCCTGCTGCTGGCTTCGATGGGCTCGGGGGCCATTGTCGCGGCGATGTTCCTGCCCCGTCTGCGCAGGCGCATGACGCGTGACGTGCTGGTGGTGCGCGGCACCATGCTGCAGTCGGCGGCAACGCTCGCAGTGGCGTTCGCGCCCAACGTCTATGTGGCGGTGATCGCGATGTTCTTCGCCGGCACCGCGTGGATCACGACGGCGAACTCCCTGAGCGTGTCGGCCCAGCTGGGATTGCCGGACTGGGTACGGGCGCGCGGCATGTCGATGTACCAGATGTCCATCATGGGCGCGAGCGCCGCCGGCGCGGCGGTATGGGGACAGGTGGCAACGCTGCAGACCGTCCAGATCAGCCTGGCGCTGGCCGCAATTACAGGAACGCTGGCGATGCTGACGGCGGAGCGGCTGGTAGTGGACCGCGACATGGAAGAAGACCTGACCCCGTCGCGGGCATTGAAGGCGCCCGTCTTCGATCTGCCGCCGCAGCGCAACCATGTCGTCGTGACGATCGAATACCACATCGATCCGCGGCATGAACAGGAATTCCGCGCGCTCATGCTGGAAAGCCGGCGCAGCCGTCTGCGCCAGGGTGCGTTGAAATGGGACCTGCTGCACGATATTTCCGATCCTGGCCGCTACGTCGAGCAGATCGTCGACGAATCGTGGACCGAACATCTGCGCCGCTTCGACCGCGTGACTGCATCGGATGTGGCCCTGCGCGAACGCAAGCTCGCTTTCCATGTCGGCGAAACCGCACCCCAAGTGCGGCGTTATCTTGTCGAAGCCAGCTGAGCCTGCCCAACTTGCAAGGCTGTTGCCATTGACCCATGCCGCGGCAGCCGGCATGGGGTTTTATACCGGTCCCGAGTCATACCATGCGATGGGATCGCGTCTTTTTCCGCCTGCCAGCGTTGCGCTCGTCATCCATCGCCCCGCCATGGACTCCTGAGTTGCAAGCTCGGCCTTGCCGGTCGAAAAATCCGTCAATCCCATTCGGCATGTCATGACTTGGGATTAGTATGAGAGCGCTTTCGGCTTGGCTGTACTGTCGATCCCGGGCGATTGGCAGCGGCACTGCGTTGCGGGGGATGCCGAGTCTTCCTTGCCATGGTCCGGGGGCGCCGAGCCCGCCATGTCGCGTGACCACGCTTCTGCCCACGGACCGGCCTGCAGGACAGTCCGGCTACGGCAGCGCAAGCCGGTGGTTTGCGAAACCTGCCTTCGCCCGCAGACAAATCGCCTCGGCCTCACCGAGCACATTCAAGCCGAAAGCGCTCTACCTGCGGGAATACCTGATTGTGTCCAAGAAAAAACATGTGTTGCGCCGGGCAATCTACCGCTAGCATCTAATTTTCCCATAAGGAAAATTCTGTAAACTCGCCGCACCTCCTCGAAACAGTGCAGCGCGGTTCTCGCTGCACTCTCAAGAATTCAGATGATATCCAGCTTTCGCGTCACCACGCCCGGACTGTTCGCGCTGATCAGGCGTCAGTTCAGGGTCTTCGACCTGCCCCTGACTCTTGCCTTGTGTTTGCTCCTGATATTAAGCACGGTGGCGATGTATTCTGCCGGCATGGGAGCGCCGGGCCGCCTGGAAGGACATCTGCGCAACATGATGATCGCCTTTTCGGTGATCTGGATTACGGCATCGATTCCGCTGCAGGCAATGATGCGCGCCGCCGTCCCGCTCTATGTCGGCGCGATCGGCCTGCTTGTCGCTGTTGCCGCGTTCGGAATTGTGAAGAAGGGATCGCGCAGATGGATCGATGTCGGCATCGTCATCCAGCCTTCCGAGTTATTGAAAATTGCGCTGCCGCTGATGCTGGCATGGTACTTCCACAGGCGCGGCGGAATCATCGGCTGGAAGGAGTTCTGCATTGCCGGCGTCCTGCTCGTCATTCCGTTTCTTCTGATCGCCAAGCAGCCCGACCTGGGTACCGCCATTCTGGTCGGAAGCGCAGGATTCTTCGTCATCTTCTTTGCCGGGCTACCGTGGAAAGCACTGGGCGCCATGCTCGTCGCCGCCTTGGCTTCCCTGCCGGTGGCATGGTCGCTGTTGCACGATTACCAGCGCGACAGGGTCATGATGCTGCTGGATCCCACCGCCGATCCGCTGGGCCGCGGCTATCACATCATTCAGTCGATGACTGCCATCGGATCCGGCGGCATCGATGGAAAAGGCTGGACCAAGGGTACGCAGACGCATCTCGATTTCATTCCCGAACGAACCTCCGATTTCCTCTTCGCCACCTATTCGGAGGAGTTTGGATTCATGGGCAACGCCGTGCTGCTGCTTCTCTACCTGTTCATCATCGGCCGCGGTCTTCTCATCGCGGCCAACGCTCCCACCCTATTTTCACGGCTGCTGGCCGGAGCAATTGCACTCTCCTTCTTTACCTACGCCTTCGTCAACATGGGCATGGTGAGCGGCATGCTGCCGGTCGTCGGCGTGCCGCTTCCCTTCATGAGCTACGGCGGAACCGCCTTTGTCACGCTGGGCGTCAGCATCGGCATCCTCATGGGCATCCAACGCCAGCGGGCGAATCGCTGAACCTTTGTGCTGCCGGCAGTCCGGCCCTGTTGATTGGATGTCAACGTCGGAAAGACATTTCCTCACTCCTTGGTTTCGGAACGATAGACGCCGCCGGAAGACACGCCGGTATCCTGTTTCCCGGCACGCAGGTCGCGATAGACCGCGGCGCGCATGACCATCATTGATACCACCGGCGCCGTCATGAACACGAAGGCGGTAATGATCAGTTCATGAATGACGATGCGCGACTGCAGCACGGAGAAATACAGTATGGAAGCCAGCAGTATGCAGCCCGCGCCGAGCGTGACCGTAATGGCCGGGCCGTGTATCCGCTGGTAGAAGGACGGAAGGCGCATCAAACCAAGCGCGCCGATCAGGATGATGCTGCCTCCGAGAATGACCAGCATGGCGACGGGTATGGTTGCCCACACGGGAATGTTTTCGGCCATGTTCACTCGATGACCTCCCCTCTCATCAGAAACTTGGCGATCGCGATCGTTGATACGAATCCCAGCAGCGCGACCAGCATCGCCACTTCGAAATAGACTTCGCTTCGGAATCGGATGCCCAGGACCAGGGCAAGCAGCATCGCGCACATCCACAAGGTATCAAGCGCCAGCGCCCTGTCATGCGCAGACGGTCCTATGACGAGGCGAACCGTGCAAAAGAGCATGGCAAGCAGCACGCAGACAAAGGCATAGATAATTGACAGTTCAAGGATTGCGATCATTTCGTACATTCCTATTCAAAGATTTCGATCAGCGGTTTTTCATAGCGCTCCTTGATCGTATCGATCCACCACTGCGCATCGTGCAGGTCGAACACATGCAGCACCAGCTCATGCTTCTCCTCAAGTATCTCGACCCATACGGTCCCCGGCGTTGTGTTGATCAGGCAGGAAAGCATGGCCAGTCCGTACGGGTCGCGCATGTCCAGCGGAATTTTGATGAACTGCGAATTCACCTTGTCCGCCTTTGCAAACAGGATGATGCGGCTTACGTTGAAGCAGGACCGCACGATCTCGACCAGCGCCATGCCCATCAGCCGGGCAAAGGCCACCGGCTTCGTCAGCCGCGGGTAGCCGAGCGGCTGCAGGTTTCTCGTCAGGATCGGCACGGCGATGCCAAGGCAAGCGCCCAGCAGCAGGTGTGCCGGCTCGAGGCTCTGGTTGAGCAGCAGCCACAGTACAAGCAGGGCCGCGGACATCCAGGGATAAGGAATCAGCCGCCTCATTTGGCATTCTCCTTGGATGGGTTGGGAACGGCTGGTTCACCCAGCACCCGCTGCATGTAATGTGCCGGCTGATGAATTCCATCCGAGGTGCGCCGGAGATAGTCGAATATCGGCCCGGCTTGTAGCGTCATGACGACACATGCCAGTATCAGCATGCAGATCGGCACCACTTCCGCCGCCTGCAGCCGCGGCGGCGCGATATCGCCCGAAGCCCAGAAGGTGCGAACCCCGAAGCGCAGCATCGAGATGATGGCCGCAAGCCCGGAGACGACGATCAGCGCCATCAGTATCCATTTGAGGGAACCGCTGCCGTGCGCCGCCGGCTCCGGCATGAGCAAGGCATGGAACATGCTGAACTTGGCCACGAAGCCGGACAGGGGCGGCAAGCCGGCAATGATCAATGCACAGGCGGCGAACGACAGGCCGAGAAATGCAAGCGCCGCTGGTATGCCCACGCCGACGGGCGGTTCGGGCGCGTCCTCGATGGCAAAGGCTTCCATCGTTACCGCCAGCACTCCGGCTCCCGGCGAGCGGATACGGTCTATCAGCTCGATCAGCAGGATGAACGCCGCTACCGCCAGCGTGGAACCCACCATGTAGTAGAGGCCGGCCGTGACCAGTGACGGCTGGCCGTAGCCGATCACGGCAAGCAGGGTGCCGGAAGATACGATGGCGCCGTGCCCGGCCATCCTGCCGGGGCTTTCGCTGGCCAGCATGCCGGCGGCGCCGTAGACGATGGTCGCCATGCCGCCCCACAGGAGGGCGTCGAAGCCGAATCCGGCAGCCTGACCGGCGCCGTCGGAGAAGACCAGCAGCCAAACCCGTAGAATCGCATACGCACCGACCTTGGTCATCAGCACCAGCATCGCCCCGACCGGCGGCGATGCCGTGGCATAGGCTGCGGGAAGCCAGAAACCCAGCGGCCACATCGCGCTTTTCACGAGGAAGGCCACGGCAAGCACCGTCACGGCCAGTTTCAGCAGGGCGAGATCCGTGTCGCTCATTCCTGCAATGCGCGATGCAAGATCCGCCATGTTCAGCGTCCCGCTGCTCGCATAGATGAGCGCGACGCCGATCAGGAACAGCAAGGATGCCACCAGGTTGATGGCGATGTAATGCATTCCGCTCCGCAGCCGGCTCGCATTGTAGCCATGCAGGAGCAGGCCGTAGGAAGCCGCCAGCATGACCTCGAAAAACACGAACAGGTTGAACAGGTCATGAGTGAGGAATACGCCGTTCAGGCCCATGATCAGGAACTGGAAGAGCGACTGGAAATGCACGCCGACCCGGCTCCACCGCAGCATCGAATACAGTAGTGCCGCGGTCGACAGCAGTGCGGTCACCAGCAACATCATTGCCGAGAGCCGGTCGGCCAACAGGGCGATGCCGAACGGCGCCATCCAGTTCGCGGCCAGATATACCCCGATTCCATGCTCCCAATGCTCGCCGTCTGTCAGCATCACGAGCGTGACCGCCACTGCGGTCAGGCTCAGGACGGACACCAGGCTGAGCAGGAACTTGAACCAGTGGCGGGTATGCTTGATCGGTACCTGCAGAGCCCCGCATATGAGGGGAATGAGGACAGGCGCGATGATCAGATGTTGGGTCCATCCCATACTCATAGATCCGGCTCCTCGCCGTCGACATGATCGGTGCCGGTGAGGCCGCGGGTGCCGATCATGATCACCAGATAAAGCGCCGTGGTGGCGAAGCCGATGACGATGGCCGTCAGCACCAGCGCCTGGGGCAGCGGGTCGCTGATCAGGGAAGGATCGGGACTTCCCTCCCCCAGTATCAGCGGCGGACGGTTGACCCACAGGCGTCCCATGATGAAGATGAACAGGTTGACCGCGTAGGACATCAGCATCAATCCGGTCAGCACCTGGAAACTTCTCGGACGCAGGATCAGCCAGATCCCTGATCCGAACAGCACGCCGATGGCGATCGAGATAACGGCTTCCATCAAGAAATCTCCTGTGTTGGTATCGCGGCGGGAATGGGAAGCCCGCCGCCCGGCACGCGATGGCTGCGCACGGACTGGTGAGCGAGCGCGACCAGGATCAGCATGGTCGATCCGACCACTGCGGCGAAGACGCCGAGATCGAAGAAGAACGCGCTCGGCACGTGAATTTCGGCCAGCACCGGCAGATGCAGGTGGGCGGTATGGCTGGTCAGGAAAGGATAGCCGACCATCCATGCGCCCAGCCCGGTGAATATGGCCAGCAGCAGGCCGTAGGCGATCCATCGGTGCGGCCGCAGGCGGATATGCGCTTCCAGCCATGCAGTACCGGCAACCATGTACTGCACGATGATGGCGGTTGCAAAGATCAGCCCGGCGACAAAGCCGCCGCCCGGCAGGTTGTGGCCGCGCATGAAGAAATACACCGCGATGACACCCATGAAAGGCAGCAGGAAGCGCAGGTAGACGGCAGGAATCATCAGGTAGCCGGTGATGGCATGCTGCGAAGGCGTCTGGCGAACCGCCGGGTCAAGATCGCTCACCTGCTGCGCGGGAATCGCGACGCTCTCCGGCGCGGGACGGAATCGGCGCAGCAGCGCGTAGACCGTCAGCGCGACAATGGACAGCACGGTGATCTCGCCCATGGTGTCGAATCCGCGGAAGTCGACCAGCAGCACGTTGACCACATTCGTTCCCCCGCCCTCGGGAAGCGCGCGCAGGATGAAGAAGTCGCCGATGCTCTTCGGCGCCGGATGCACCAGGACGATGTAGCTGAGCGCCGCCAGTCCCGCTCCGCCGGCGACGGCAATGATCAGGTCGCGCAGACGGCGTACCAGGACCGGGCGCGGAATGCGCTCGCTGAACCCTAGCGGCCGGGGGCGCGGCGGCAGCCAGCGCAGGCCGAGCAGGATCAGCACCGTGGTCACGGTCTCCACCATTATCTGGGTCAGTGCCAGGTCAGGCGCGGACAGCCAGAGAAAAGTCATGCTGGTCACGACGCCCGTTCCGCCGACCAGCAGGAGCGCCGCCAGGCGATGGTATTTGGCCTTCCAGGCCGCCGCCAGCGCGCAGCCGCAGCCGACTGCCCACATGAGCGCGAACAGCGGATCCATGCCCGCAAGCTGCACACCCAGCCACTCTGGAAGCGGCCGCACCACCAGCAAGGGCGCGGCGATGGCCACCACCATCACCATCATCAGCTGGGTCTGCAGGCGCCTTGCACCGAAGCGGTCCACCAGCCATGCCGCCGACACCGACAGCATCAGCATGGTGGTTTCATAAGCCTGCGCGCCTTTCAAACGGTGCAGCACCGGCGGCTTGTCGCGCGTAGCCAGCGTGTAATAGCGGCGCAGCACGATATAGAACAGCACGCCGCCGGCCAATGCGGCAACGCTCATCAGCAGCGGCAGATTGAATCCGTGCCAGATTGCCAGATCGTACTGCGGTATCTCCTTGCCGAGAACCGACGCCGCCGCCAGCGCCAGGAAGGGACCGACCGTCATGTCCGGCAGCATCCCGACGACCACGCACAGCAGCGCCAGCAGTTCGACCGGAAAGCGCATCCAGCGCGGCGGCTCATGCGGCGCCTTGGGCAGGTTCTGCGGAATCCTTCCGAAGAAAACGCTGATGAAGCGCAGCGAATAGGCAACGCTGAATATGCCCATCGCCACTGCGGCGTACGACATCCACCAGTGTTCGGTGCCGCCCACGTGCACCGTCTCGGCAAAGAACATTTCCTTGGACAGGAAGCCGTTGAGCAGCGGCACGCCTGCCATCGATGCGCTGGCGACGATGGCCAGCGCGGAGGTAAACGGTGCGGCCTTGAACAGGCCCCGCAGTACCCGCATGTCGCGCGTGCCGGTCTCGTGGTCGATGATGCCTGCTGCCATGAACAGCGAGGCCTTGAATATGGCATGGTTCAGCGTATGAAAGATCGCGGCCACCACCGAGAGCGGCGTGTCGATGCCCAGAAGTACCGTGATCAGGCCGAGGTGGCTGATGGTGGAATAGGCCAGCAGACCCTTCAGATCATGCTGGAAAATGGCGACGAAGGATCCGAGCAGCATCGTGCATACGCCCGCCCCGCCAATGACCCAGGACCATGCCTCGGTACCGGACAATACCGGGTACAGCCGGATGAGAAGGAAGACGCCGGCCTTGACCATGGTCGCGGAATGCAGATAGGCGGACACCGGCGTGGGCGCGGCCATTGCATGCGGCAGCCAGAAATGGAAGGGAAACTGCGCGCTTTTCGTCAGGGCGCCGAGTGCGATCAGGATCATCGCAGCGAGATACCAGTCATGACTGCGGACAGTATCACCTGCTGCCAGCACGGCATCCAGGTCATAACTGCCGACGATGCGGCCAAGAATCAGCACGCCGCACAGAAGGCACAGGCCGCCGATGGTGGTGACGGTGAATGCCATGCGGGCGCCGCGCCGCACGTCGATGCGGTGGTGCCAGTATCCGATCAGAAGAAAGGATGTGAGGCTGGTCAGCTCCCAGAAGACGACCAGCTGGATCAGATTTCCCGACAGCACGACCCCCAGCATCGAACCCATGAAGGCCAGGATGAAGGAGAAGAAGCGGGGGACCGGATCGTCGGACGACATGTAATAGCGGGCATACAGGGAAATCAATGCTCCGATGCCCAGGACAAGCATGACGAACAGCCAGGCCAGTCCGTCCATGCGCAGTGTGAAGTTCAATCCATACGCGGGAAGCCATTCCAGCTGGTAGCGCACGACCTCGCCTTGCGATATCCGGCCATACAGGTACACGGTCGTCAAAAGCCCGGCGATCGCCACGCCGCCTGCTATTCCGGCGGCCCGCTTGCGGACGAGCGACGGTATGCAGACGATGATCGCGCTGAAAACAAAGGGCAGGAGAACGAGGAGCAGTAGTGGCATCGAGGCTTGACGGTTAGTGAGAAGCGTTGGACTGATAGTCACCCTGGACTACAAAAATTGTATGGCACACCTGGTAAAGCCGGTATGCGGAATATTGAATCGCGGACCATTGGGCGCAAATCGGTGTCGATGCAGCGCCATTATTCCCGGGCGGAACATCCGGCTTGTCGGCGCTTTCATCATGACCCATACCTTCTGTCGCATGGACGGCCATGAAGTTGCACATCCGGGCGATCATTCGCGATGCCGGCAACGCACGATTACTGCGAACCTGCACGTCGATGGCAGGCAGCCGTCGTTGCGCTCGTCATCAATGGAACACGGTCCAGCCCGGAAGTACCGGACAGACCCGTCCAACGGCAGCGAGACCGCAAATGAATCCTTCTAGTGCATGCCGCAGGAACGGCCTTGAGGTATGCGCCGAAATGGCCCGTCGCTGCCGACGGATGTTACGAACGCGGAGGAGGATTGATGCGAGGCAGATCTATGGACGTAAACATCGGATCGAGCGCCGCTGCGGGACGCGCGCACAGCCTGACGTCGTCGCGGACCATGCCGACCGTGACATAGTCCGACATTTCTTCGATGGCACAGCGCGCTTGCGTCTCATCCAGATCACAGCTGAAAATGACGCATGCGGATGTTTTTTCCGGGCGGAAATCGACTTCCGAACTCCATTGTCCCGATGGAGGAACGTCGCTGCGGCTAGCGTATGTGCCGGCAACGGCGGTTGCAGTCATGATTTGAGCAGAAACTAAAATTGTCAGCAGCCAAATAATGACTTTCTTCATGGGATAAAACAGTGAATGGGTTAGATGTCCTGTCTGACTGAACGCCTTGTTAAAAGATCCAGTCAAGCGGATGGTAGCACATATGCCTGTGCCTGTTCCCGTTAGAAATACCTGTCATATCCTGCAGAAAAATGGTTCAAGGCGCAATCAACCGCCGCTCAGGATCGCCGGTGACAGACCGGCCCGGACTGCGTGGCTACCCCCGGTAACGCGACTCCAGCAGGTCGACCTCCCTCACCAGCCTGCGTGCGGTTTCGTCCGAGATTCGTCCTTCGCGCGCAAGATTGAAGATGGCCTTGCGCTCCGCCTGCAAGCCGGCCATGCGAAATGCGCGCTCCACCTCATCGGCCTTGCGCACCTGGGCGGCCGCGCTGCCTTCCGCCATGCCGTCGCCGGTCAGGCGGCGCCGGTACAAGGACGATACCCGAGTGGCCGCATGCGTGTAGACATCGATGTCCTCGGCCTTGTTGAGAAATTTCTTCTGTGTCCGTTCGATCGCGGTCAAGGCAGCACGCGTCGCCTCCAGCCGCGCCAGGTCCTCTTCCTGCTGCTCGGCCGGCTCTTCGGGAAAGTTCACGCCGCGCAGAAGACGCGGCAAGGCGATGCTTGCAATGATCAGCGACAGCAGGATGACGGAGGTCGCGAGAAATATTGCAAGGTCGCGCGCTGGAAAGGCAGAACCGTCAGGCATCAGCAGCGGCAAGGTCAGCACGCCGGCCAGCGTAATCGCGCCGCGCACCCCGGCGACCGACATTGCGAGAATCAGGCGCCGAGGCGGCTTGGCGAACGATTCACCAAGCCACGCCGCCTTGTAGAGCGTTAGCTTGAGGGAAGCCCATACCCAGATCAGGCGCAAGACGACCAGGCCGGACGTCAGGGCCAGCGCATATACCGCGAGCCACCAGGGATTTGCATGGCCGCTCTGCTCCACCGACTCGGCTGCGCCGCGCAGAATGCTCGGCAACTGTTCGCCCAGCAGCACGAACATGATGCCGTTCAGCGCGAATTGCGCGGTGTCCCATACCGCGGTGCGGTGCAGCCGCGTCAATGCCAGCGCACGGCCGCTCAACTCGACGTAGCTCATCGTGATTCCCGCCGCGACTGCTGCCAGGATGCCCGATGCATGGATGTGTTCCGCAAGCAGATAGGCTCCAAAGGGCGTGAGCAGACTGATCAGGATCGGTGAGCCGGTCTCCTCGCCGAGATGGCGCGACAGCCAGCGCTGCGTGAAGCTGATTGCCAGGGTTACGGCGACCCCCATTCCCAGCCCCGCGAGTGCCAGCCAAAGGAAAGTCATGGAAGCGGACGCCAGGGAAAAGCTGCCAGTCAGCGTCGCTGCCACGGCGAAGCGAAAACAGACGAGACCTGTCGCATCGTTGAGCAGGGATTCGCCTTCAAGAATGTGCATCATCCGTTTGGGGATGGGCACGCGCGACGTGATGGAGGAGACAGCCACAGGATCGGTCGGCGAGATGATTGCCGCCAGGGCGAACGCCACAGGCAGCGGCATGGCGGGAATCAGCCAGTGCGTAATCAGTCCCACGCCTACGACCGTAAAGACGACCAGTCCCAGGGCCAGTTCGAGGATCGTGGTCCTGTCGCGAAACAGGCCATCCTTGGGAATGCGCCATCCGTCCAGGAAAAGCAGCGGCGGGAGGAACAGCAGGAAGAAGATTTCCGGGTCAAGCACCACACCATGGCTCGACACCGCCGCGATGAGCGCACCCAGTCCGATCTGAACAAGCGGAAGCGGCACGGAAAACGGCAATGCACGGACCACATATCCGCTGGCGACCACGGCCAGCAGCATCGACAGAACAACCCCTATGAACCCCACTTGTTTTCCTTGTTGCCGCGGTGATGGCCGAGAAATGCAAACTGTCATTTTCTCATGGCGAACGGCCATGGTCTTTGAGGCAGCAGACAGGCAGCATCCGCCTGGGTCAGATTGCAAACCGCATCCCGCCTCGATTATTCCCGTTTTCGCAATAACGCATTGCTGCCGAGGCTGTTTTTCTCCTTTCGCGCAACACCTACAATGTGCTTCATCGATGAGCACACAAGACAACGCGTGATTGCAAACCGCATCCCGCCTCGATTATTCCCGTTTTCGCAATAACGCATTGCTGCCGAGGCTGTTTTTCTCCTTTCGCGCAACACCTACAATGTGCTTCATCGATGAGCACACAAGACAACGCGTGCGACTCACCGAGGCAGGCTGCGAGGGCAAACG
>NZ_JACYXF010000096.1 GCF_015352985.1 Noviherbaspirillum malthae
ACGCTTGAACAACGTGTGCCGGCACAGTAAGTCCCTGCTTTTGGAGCAAAGGTGACGTTTGCCGAGCGTGGCGGCGGGCAGGAAGAGGTCCGAGAACTGGTGCCACGTATTTCGAGCGTGGCGGAACAGGAGTGGATAAGCAAGGCACGTCGCTCACGCGTGGTTCGAGCAGGCGAAATTGGCGCTCGAACGCGGCGCGTCAAGGCCTGGAAGGCGGCTGATATCGTCATTCAAGCGTGGTCAGGAGCGGTTTAAGGTCTTTACACCTCGATAAGGCGCCGAAAAAGCGGAATTGCTAAGGCAAATGCACGTTGTTCGAGCGTTGATTACTAACGTAGGCCGAGCGAGCAGGCACGTAGCTCGCGCGAGCGGGACTCGTAGGCCAAGCGAGGCAGACGCGTAGCTGGAGCGTGTCAAGAACGTTTCCCAAGCGAGCGTCACTTTATAAAACACTATAAAAATCAATAACTTAAATCAACTTTTGAAGCGCTTAATCGGTTTTTAATCTTTGTAATCCAACGCGCCGCACGCTCGAAAAACGAGTCTGGTGCATGGCCACCGGAAAATAAGCCTGATTGCCAGTTTGCGGACTGGCTGCGGTGAGACGAACGATCTGCAAACATTGAGCCAAATCAAATAACCTATTTTGTCCAAGACAAAGCATTGACAAGCTCCAACACAAGTGTGAACATCAATATGTTTTCTCAAGGAAACATTTTATTCGCGGAAAAAATAAGACTTCAAATACAAACTTATAAGAGAAAGATAAAGGAATAATCACATGAGCGACTTGGAACTGATTTCCTTCGGCAAAGCCGACATCGATAACGTGCTCAAAAAAATGTCAACTGGCGACATAGACAAACTCGCCTTTGGCGCCATCGAACTGGACGGCAAGGGCACCGTCCTCAAATACAATGCGGCGGAAGGTGCAATCACCGGCCGCAATCCGGCATCGGTCATCGGCAAGAATTTTTTCCGTGAAATCGCACCCTGCACCGCCACTCCCGCCTTCAAGGGCGTGTTCGAGCAAGGCGTCAAGGAAGGCAATCTCAATACCCTGTTCGAATATGTCTTCGATTACCAGATGAAACCCACCAAAGTGAAAGTGCACATGAAGAAAGCACTCAGCGGCGGCAATTTCTGGATATTCGTAAAACGGATCTGACCATGCATCTCGATTCAGGCGAAGCATCGGCAAACGTCGGCGCGTGGTGGAAGGACGAACAGGCACTGCAGCGCTTCATCTGCAGCCTGGTTGCGTCGGATCTGTCGGCCCTGCGTCCGGGAGGCGTCTCGCTGCCCAGCCTTCCATGGAAGGCCGGCTTGCACCTCATCGACGACCTCGGCGCCGACTCGCTTGAACTGCTGTCGATTGCCACGGCCCTGGCCGAATCCCTGCACATGCACGAGGCGGGACTCGAAGATTATTTGCTTGCCCGAGTCACCGTCGGAGAATGGGTCGGCATCGCCCAGACCAGCCTGCAGCATTTTTCGTCGGCGCTGACGTTCAGGACGTCGGGCAGCACCGGCCAGCCGAAACCCTGCCGCCATTCGCTGCCGCTGCTGGAACAGGAAGTCGAGGAACTCGCCGACCTGTTCCGACATCGCCGGCGCATCCTGTCGGCGGTTCCCGGCCATCATATTTACGGTTTTCTTTTCACGATACTGCTGCCGCGCTCCCTGGGCATCGATGCAAGCAACATCATCGACCTGCGCGGAAGTTCGCCGGCCCGCCTCGCGCGCGAACTGAAAGACGGCGATCTCGTTATCGGCCACCCGGAGTTCTGGCGCGCAGCAGCAAGGCTGGCGCCCTCGGTTCCCGCCGGCGTAATCGGCGTCACCTCCACCGCGCCCTGCCCGGCTGAAGTCAGCCAGGCGCTTGAACAAGCCGGCATGCACAAGCTGGTACAGATCTACGGCAGTTCCGAAACGGCCGGCATCGGCTGGCGCGACGATGCTGCCAGCCCCTATCACCTGTTCGAGCATTGGAAACGAGCGGAAGGGTCCGACCACCGGCTGATTCGCCAACTGCCGGACGGACAGGAGGTCCTCTATTCCTGCCAGGACCTGCTGCAATGGACCGGACCAAGAGAGTTCACCCCTGCGGGCAGGATGGACAATGCGGTCCAGGTCGGCGGCATCAATGTGTTCCCGCCGCGTGTACGAGACGTGCTGCTACGGCATCCGGATGTTGCCGATGCGGCAGTCCGCCTGATGCGTCCGGAAGAAGGCACGCGCCTCAAAGCCTTCATCGTTCCCCGGCGGCTTGATATCGATCATGCGGACCTGCAGGCTCGATTGCATTCCTGGGTCTCGGAACATCTGACCACACCGGAACGGCCGAAAGCCTTCAACTTCGGCGAGCAGCTGCCGAAAAGCAGCATGGGCAAGGATGGGGATTGGTCTATCGTGGCGACGTCTCGACCGGCAGCCGAGGTGCAGTTGGCACTACCCACATCACGACATGGATTCCTGCTTTGAGTGAAATGCGGATGAAGGAATAAAACTGGCGCGGCTGGCGGGGATCGAACCCACGACCCTTGGCTTCGGAGGCCAATACTCTATCCACTGAGCTACAGCCGCGTAGGAGGAACTGGAAAGAGGCTGAAGAATACCTT
The DNA here is from genome assembly GCF_015352985.1 of Noviherbaspirillum malthae. GTDB lineage: Bacteria > Pseudomonadota > Gammaproteobacteria > Burkholderiales > Burkholderiaceae_D > Noviherbaspirillum > Noviherbaspirillum malthae. Next base: position 2,622 of record NZ_JACYXF010000096.1, read on the forward strand.
TTTTCGCGTGGCTCGTCCATGTGAATGCGCCAAGGAATTTGATTGTGCTGTTCTTCAGCCATGACCTGGCGTCTGGCGCCTCTCTTTTTTCCGGCATTCAACTTGGTCCTCAGGATTCCGACCGAGCTTCCAAAATTGCGTGGCGTGCCCTGCCTGCAAATCTGCCGAGACAAGGAAAAACGCACCGCAACACTGCTATAAGCCAGCAAAAACAGCGGATTTCACATAGATCATTCCCTCTGTTCTTTCGTTCCAAACCCTGAACTTTCCGACTATAATCAAGAGTTTTGCAAGGTGTTGCGCTGCCTGACGCAAGAGCTACTGGCCCGATTTGCGCACCCAACCATCGGTTTTAAAAATGCACTGAGGGAATAATGAGCGACGCACATAACCAACACGAGACACTGATCAAGACGCCGAAGCAGCTCATCGCAGCAGTCGCTGCCGGTTTTTTGATTCCAATCATCTGCATCGTGCTGCTGGTCCAGTTTGTGGCCAATGAAAGCAAGACGGGCGCAGGATCCGACAGCCAGACTCCGGAAGCCGTCGCCGCCCGCCTGAAACCGGTGGCCGACGTCGGCTTTACTCTCAAGGATGCGAATGCTCCCAAAGTGCTGCAGACCGGCGAAGCCGTCTACAAGGCGGTGTGTGCGGCATGCCACACTACCGGTGCTGCAGGTGCGCCGAAGCTCGGCGACGCGGCCGGCTGGGCCTCGCGTATCGGCCAGGGACAGGCAACGCTGGTTGAACATGCGATCAAGGGTATTCGCGCAATGCCGGCCAAGGGCGGCAATCCCGATCTCGACGATGTCGAAGTCGAACGCGCCGTGGTTTATATAGCCAACCAGTCGGGCGGCAAGCTGAAGGAGCCCGAGGTCAAGGCCGCTCCCGCAGCGGCAGCGGCGGCACCTGCGGCGAACGAAGCCGGTGCGCAAACCGCATCCGCAACCCAGCCGGTCGCGTCCTCGCCTTCGCAGCAGACACAGGCAGTCGCCAGCGCAGCACAGCCGGCAGCTGGCAGCGCAGCCAAGGTCGACGGCAAGAAAATCTACGACAGCGCCTGCGTGGCCTGCCACGGTGCCGGCGTTGCCGGTGCGCCGAAGGTCGGTGACAAGGACGCCTGGGCGCCGCGCATCAAGCAGGGTTCCGCAACCCTCTACGAACATGCCATCAAGGGCTTCCAGGGCAAGAACGGCGTGATGCCTCCGAAGGGCGGCTCGACTGCATCGGATGAGGAAATCAAGGCTGCCGTGGACTACATGGCCGACGCATCCAAGTAATTCTTCCCAAGCGGGATAGACATTAAAAAAGCCGACCTTCGGGTCGGCTTTTTTGTTGGCTGCCGAATGGAATCAGCAGCAGCGAATCGGCAGCAGCTCCGGTGACGTTCCGGTTCAGCGCGCCTGTACCGGCTGAGGCACCTGCTGTGCCGCAGCCTGCGGTTCGGCGACATAGATTTCGACGCGGCGGTTGCGTGAGCGGTTGGCCTCCGTATCGTTGGAAGCAATCGGTTCGTGCGAGCCTCGGCCATCGACGCTGATGCGGTTGACAGCCACGCCGCGCGCCGTCAGGTAGTCGCGCGTATTGGCGGCGCGATTGACGGAAAGCGGGTTGTTGATGGCATCGCCGCCGGTGTTGTCGGTATGGCCGATGATGGTGACGCGGCTATAGGGATTTTCGACGAGACCCGATGCGAACTTGTCGAGAATCGGACGGAAATTGGGCTTGATGTCGGCGCGGTTGGTATCGAACGAGATATCGGTCGGAATATCGAGCTTGAGACGGTTGTCCGCGGTCTGGGTCACCTGTACGCCGGTGCCCTGCGTCGCCTGCTCCATCTGCCGCTTCTGCTGCTCCATGCGGCTGGACCAGATGTTGCCGATGATGGCGCCTGCCGCGCCGCCGACTACGGCGCCGGTCGCTGCCCTGCGGCCGCCTCCGGGCCCGACCGTGCCGCCCAGCACCGCGCCCAGACCTGCACCCACGCCGGCACCGGTGGCGGTGCCGCGCTGCACTTCATTCATGTTGGCACAGCCGCCAAGTCCGACTGCGGCGGCGAGCGTGATGACGATAATTTGCTTGCGCATTTGCATGTCCTCTTGGTTGAAAAACAACGATTGGACACTATCCGCGCAAAGCGAGTTCGTCTATTTACAAATGGTGATGATTGCTTACGAATGGAGGCAAAAGGCAAGCCGGAAATTCATTCTCCAACCGGCCCGGCCTGATCACGCTGCACAGTTCCCGGCCGCTTGAGGCGGAAAGCCAAGTAGGCCATGCCGGCTGCGGCCGCGGTTCCGAGCACGGTTTTTGTCACGCCTTTCTTTTCCAGCACGCGCTTCGCCAGAGGCAGGGCAACAGGAGCGATCGCCTGCAGATCGGCTGCGGACAGGTTGCCGATGCGGCGCATGGCGAAATCGCTGGCAGTCGTCTTGAGATGATGCAGCGCGTCGCCGATCAGTACTTCACGGCGCGTCCGGGCCGACAACGCGTTTTTCGCCAGCACCATGTCGGCGCGGCGCAGCGCCCCTTCTGCGATCAGCTGCTTCTTGCGTTCGGAATCTTTCATGCGGTCCTCTCTCCTTGCGGTCTACAGCAGCGCATCGCGGTCCTTGCGCAGTTCGGCCATGGTGGCAGGCAGCGACAGCTTGTCGCGGGTGAGCAGCGAACGCAGCTGGAACAGCAGGGCCAGCGAGAGCAGGGAATAGAGTGCCGCCATCAGCAGCAGGATCGTCCATCCCATCGCATCCCAGGCGAGCACCACGATCAGCGCAGTCCACAAGCCCAGCGCAAACAGCAGGACGACGAGGCCTGCTACGCCAATGAGGGTCGCGCGCAGCAGGTTGTCGCGCACCTCGCCCGCTTCCAGCGCGGCGAGTTCGAGACGATTGTGCAGCAAGGCGAGCGCACTTTTCGCGGCGCCCGCGATACCGGCCAGCAGGCCGGGTTCGGATTCAGGGATGCCCGCCCCGGCGGATTGATGGTCCATACGCCTGGTTACCGGCGAGACAGCAGCAGACCGATCAGCAGTCCTGCGCCCGCCGCGATGCCGGCCGCCTGCCACGGACGCTCGCGCACGAAGTCGTCGGTCGTCTGCGCGGCGACCTTGCCTTTTTCAAGCGCAATGGCCTGGACTTCCTGCGCCCGCTCCATCGCGGTATCAAGCAACACCAATCCTCTTGCGCGCAACTCATCGGCCTTGTCGCCGGTGCTATGGGTCGCTTCGCGAAACAGGTCCTGCGCCTCTTTGATCAAGGTCCTCATGTCGTTGCGGACGGTCTTGATATTGGAAGTCTGCATGGCGATTCTCCTTTGGCATTGAAACGGTTGCGGCCGGCATGGCGCTCTGCATCTATGCATGGCAGCCGCGGCCAAGCCGGCTTGATGAAATTCTACGCGTTCGACTACGGAAGACAGAAGCGGCACTTTATACCAAGTCGCGAGGACCGCGCAAAGCGGCGCTCTCGCCGGCATCATGCCAGGCGGCCCGGGTGCCGCCCGAAAGCATCAAGGTACGGAATACGGAAAGATCAGGAAGTCTTGCCGCGTTCGCGCAGCTCTGCGATGCCTTCAATGCTGCCGAGCCGGATGACGACAGGATTGCCCGACAGCGTCTGCTGCGTGGGGCGCCAGGCGAACAGCCATTCCTTTTCCGCCGACAGCTGGCGTGCTTTCGAAAAGACGGCGCCCAGCGGGCTCGGCCTGCCGTAGGAAATGGCGGCATCGATGCCGGCCCAGCTCGGCAGCACGCGCTGCGCGGCCCGGTGCACTCTCTCGCCGAAGGCCTCGACATCGTGAATGACGAGGCAGCAGTCGGCGCCGCCGAATGCGTCGAACAGAAAATCATCCCAGGCACTGGCCATGCTCAGGGTAAGAAAACCTGCGGGCACAAGCGCCGGCTTCGGTCCGAACGGCATGATCTGGTCGCCGCCCGGCATGGCATAGGCGGTGGAGACCGGCGGGCACAGGCGGAATTCGCCGTGCATCAGGGAGCGTTCGAGCCATTGTCGTTGCGAATAGCGGTATAGCTTGGAGGGGCGGGCGTAAGAGCCGGCCATGGAAAGGGACTGCAATGGATTCATGAAGGCAATCGGGTAAGTCGTGCAGCCATTTAAACAGATTCACGCGTTGCTGACAAACAAAGCCCTGCCGTCGGCACGGAACAACGCAGCCGCAAAATTTCCGCTGCACATCGTTTATCATGCGAAATCAAGCGGCCGGCCCGTTTTGCAGGCCGCCTTCAACGATTCAGGAGTTTTCATGCGTTCGATTCTTACCGCCATGGCAGCCGTCGTTCTGACGCTCGGCAGCGCAGCCGCGCAGGCATCCGACCTCAATGTCGGCGTCAGCGTCGGCGGCCAGATCAGTCCCGGCGTCTACGGCCGTGTCGATATCGGCAATACCCCGCCGCCGGTCGTGTACCAGCAGCCCGTCATCATCCAGCGCCAGGCGCGCCAGGTGCGGCCGGTATACATGCACGTTCCGCCGGGCCATGCCAAGAACTGGGGCAAGCACTGCCATAAATACAATGCCTGCGCACAGCCCGTCTACTTCGTCAGATCGGGCGAGTACGAAGGCAGGGGCAATGGCCACGGCGGCAAGCACGGCGGTCGCCATGGGCACGATGATCACCATGGCCATGACAGGAAGGAAAGGAAGCACGGGCACCATCACGACTAAACTCGCCGTGAGCTCGTTTTCGCTCAAACCTTGCCAATGTCACTCGCACTGCTGATCAGGAGATCGCAGGCGGCGCTTCTTCTCATTTCCACGGCAAGGCAATAAAAAAGCGGCCCGATGGCCGCTTTGCTTTTTGCAACATCCCTCGCTTACTTGCTGCTGGACGTCGGCGATGTGCCTTGTCCCGAAGCCGATTCCGAACCGGAACCGGCTGTCGCGCCAGAGGACTCGGACTTCTTGACCTTGCTTGTTTTCTTGTCGCTCTTCTTGGCCTTGGTGTCGCTGCCTGAAGAACCCGAGCTGGCTGCCGCGCCGCGGTCGCTGCTGGTGCTGGATGCGGTACCGGAGCTGCCGGATGTTGCACCCGGGCTGGACGTATTCGGCGGAATCGAAGTCGATGTGCCGCTGCCGCCTGCCATGCCGGCATCGCTGCCGGTGCCGGCGCCCGAGGATCCGGTGGCATTTTGCGAACGTACCGTTGATGAGGGGGATGTGGAACTGCTGCCGGCACCGGTCGACTGCGCCAGAGCCAGCGAAGAGACGGATGCAATCACGACAAACGACAAGGTACGAAGTTTGGTTGTCAGGGTCATAGCTACCTCCTTTAATTAAAAGAAAAGCATCACCGATGCAGCAGCTTGGATGCAGGCCTGTTGGGCTTGTTCAGGAAAATCGGCTGTGCAATGCCGCAAAAAGCCTGGTGCTTTTAACAAGCCATTGAATTAAAAGAGGTTTTGGCAATGTAATTATCTGTAACGGCAACCTCTCCTTGTGGTTGAAGCGGAAAGGAGCGACGGCTTGAATATGAAATCAGGCGGCCCGGCTACCGAAGGCTTTCATTCATCCATCTGCGGCAATGCCAGGCTGCGCAGCTGGAAACGCCCGTCATTATTGAACAGCCAGGTTTCCGAAAGCTCGACTTTTCCCTGGCGCAGCAGATGCGATGCCGGCTTGGGAAAAGGCGCGGCATTGCGCAGCGAAGCCAATGCCGTGGCTTCCGTTTCGCGGTCGCGGTTGGAGCGCATGATTTCGCTGCGCAGCAGCCGGCCGCCGCTGTCGACCGAATAGCGCACCACGATCACCGAACGCAGCAGCGCCTGCGGACGGGTGGTATAGACCTTGATGGAATTGACTTCCGTAATGCGCTGCGCCAGATCCCGCTTGTAACCGTTCACGGTGTTTTCGGTAGAGGTGGCATCCGGATAAGTATCAACACTCTCGACGCGCGGGAAGCCGCCGGCGGAACGTTCCCTTGGAGCATCCGCCGGGCGGGTCGAGCATCCTGCGCAGACGAGGACGGCAAGCATGGGTAGGAGTTTGGGTTTCATGGCGTCGGGCGAAGGTAAGGGAACAAGAGCCTGCCATCCGGGATCATTCAAGGGTCGCCATTCCCGATGGCGGGTTCATCGAAATTAATCCAGCAAGGATGGCGGCCGACAGCAATCTTACCGGCGGTTACATGTTTGCCGCCAGTCCCTGGACCATGTCCGGTTTCGCCATGAGGAGAGCATGATGTTTGGTCAGTTCGGCTTCCAGTCTTCAGGCGTGCGCGCGCAGGCGCAGCGCGGCTACCGCGACGGCAACGGCTTCTTTGCAGTCGAGGCGAGCGGATTCGCGCGGGCGGGCCTGCCGCAGGCATGGGCGGTGATGAGCGACTACGACCGCCTGGCCGACTTCGTGCCCGATCTCGTATCGTCGCGCGTGCTGTCGCGCAGCGGCACGGCTGCGGTTGTCGAGCAGGTCAGCCGGGTCGGCGTCATGCTGATGTCTTACGTGGTTCGCATGCAGATACGCATCGAGGAGCATCCGATGTCGGCGCTCGATGTGTCGCTCCTGTCGGGCGACATGCGCCACTATGCGGTGCGCTGGGAGCTGGAGCCCTCGCGCCGCGATGGAGTCGAAGGCACCCTCCTGCGCCTGTGCGGCGAACTCGAGCCGCAGTTCTTCATTCCGCCCATGGTCGGCCAGCCTCTGGTGCAGGGTAATGTCAGGCAATTGATGGAAGCGGTGGTGGCTGCGATAGAGCGGCGCGCCACGCATTGATGCATTGATGCATTGATGCAGCGATGTTCGGCCATGCATGTCCTCAGGCAAACCGGCGTTCCTGCCGGAACTGCTCGGTCGCGGCAAGCAGCGCGCGTGCAATGCCGGGTTCGTAGCCGGAGTGGCCGGCATCACCGATCATCTGCATTTTCGCTTCCGGCCAGGCTTGGTGCAGGCGATAGGCGCTTGCGGGCGGACAGATAACGTCATAACGTCCTTGCACGATCACCGCCGGCAGATGGCGGATGCGCCCGATTCCGCGTATCAGCTGGTCCTCGGTGAAGAAGCCTTCATGCAGAAAATAATGCGCTTCCAGGCGTCCTATCCCAAGGCTGACCTGGTCGGTGGTGAAGTCGTCGATCGCCTGCAGGTCGGGTTTCAGGAACAGGCAGCGTCCTTCGTAGCGGCTCCAGCTGCGCGCGGCCGGCAGATAGACGGCCGGGTCGTCGCAGAACAGGCGCTTGCGGTAGGCCTGCAGCAGGTCGCCGCGTTCGTGTTCGGGTATGTGGGACGCAAACTCCGCATGCACCTCCGGGAAGAACCAGCCGATGCCATTCATGAACCAGTCGATCTCGGCCGGCGTGCAGAGAAAAATGCCGCGCAGGATGAAGCCGAGGCATCGATCCGGATGCGCTTGCCCGTAAGCCAACGCCAGCGTCGATCCCCAGGAGCCGCCGAAGACCAGCCACTGCTCGATACCGAGCATGACGCGCAGGCGCTCGATATCCTCGATCAGCAGCGGCGTGGTGTTGTTGCGGTATTCCCCCAGCGGCGTGGACTTGCCGGCGCCGCGCTGGTCGAACAATACGATCCGGTAATGGCCGGGATTGAAGAAGCAGCGATGTCGCGGCGAGGTTCCGCCTCCCGGGCCGCCATGCAGGAACAGCACCGGCAGGCCTTCCGGGTTGCCGGACTCTTCCCAGTAGAGCGCGTGCATCTCGTCCACCTGCAGCATGCCGTGCCGGTAGGGTTCGATGGGCGGGAAAAAAGGCGCGGTGTCGGTCATCGGGCAACTCCGGAATGCGAATGAAAGCATTGTAAGCCGCACCGGGCGAACCGTCCCTGGAATAGCATCCATCTCCGACCGCGCTTGCTATCCGGTGTTTCACACCCCATTTTCCGCAATTCGTCGCAATCCGCTTCCAGCCCGCCACGGCGGCTACCAGAATTGCTGCATCGCTCACCGAAAAAGGAGACGGCCATGCTGCAGCAACTGTTGATCAACACGCCCGTCTGGGTCTGGGGATTGCTTGCCTTCCTGATCTTCCGCGGCATGCTGGCCAGCGTCGGCCGCGAGACCGGCATCCGAAGACTGTTCATCATTCCGCTGGTCATGCTGGGCTTGTCGATGCACGGCATTGCGGCAAGCTTCGGCGCCGATCCATTCGCGGTGCCGGTATGGCTGGCGGCAACCGCTGCGGGTACCGCAGTGGCGTGGGCACTGTTCAGCCTCGACAGCGTAAGCGTTTATCCGGAACGCGGCAGCGTTTTCCAGCAAGGCAGCTGGATGCCGCTGATACTGATGCTGTCGATCTTCCTGGTGAAGTACGGAGTGAACGTCATCCTGCACATTGCGCCCCATGCAAGGCATGACAGCGCGTTCTTGATCGCCGTCTGCCTGCTGTACGGCCTGTTCAACGGGATTTTCTTCGGACGCCTGCTGCGCATTCTGGCAATTTATCGCCTGGGAGTAGCCAGGAAATATAAATTGCTGTAGACTTGCGGTCCTTCAGATGTGGTGACACACATCGGCATGACCGGCAGCGCCGGACATGGGTTTTTAGGAGTGGTAGTTCAGTTGGTTAGAATACCGGCCTGTCACGCCGGGGGTCGCGGGTTCGAGCCCCGTCCACTCCGCCAAAATTCAAAAAGACGAACTTCGGTTCGTCTTTTTTTCGCCTGCGTTTTTATGCATCCCTTCTTCCTGCGCGATGCGGTGGCGATGCCATGATCCGCAAGACAAGGCCGACAATGCAGGCAAGGCGGATGCATCCGCCCTGCACTTCATCGCCGTTCAGGCCGCTTTCTTCTGCTGCTCTTCCCCGCCCAGTGCGACGACCAGGTCGGCGATCAGCTTCGCCAGTTCGCCGGTCATCAATGCAAAGTCGGTATCGAAACGCTCGTCGTCGTTCTGCGTCGATGTGTCGTTCTCCTTGAGCACATCCAGCGGCGCGACGCGCTTGATCGCCAGCGATTCGGTCAGCACGAACGAGATGCGGTCGCTCCAGGTCATCGCCAGCCGCGTGCACTGCTTGCCGGCGGCGATATGGCGGCGCACGTCCTCCGCTTCCAGCGTGTGGCGCACATAGCGCACCGTGGCCTTGCCTTCATTCGTGGCGCGCAGCTCGGTGTCCTGATCGACGGTGAAACCGCCGGGCGCTTCATCGGCGGCCAGCCAGTCAGTCATGGCCGACAGCGGCGAGCGCTCGGTGCGCAGCGTGGCAAAGGGCAGCGTCTCCAGCGACTTGAGCAGCAGCTTGAACACTTCATCGGCCTTGGCCGGGCTGGCGGCATCGACCACCAGCCAGCCGTTGACCGGATCGATCCATACGCGGGTGCTGCGCTGGATGCTGAAGGCGCGCGGCAGCAGTTCATCGGCGACCTGCTCCTTCAATTCCTTCATCTGCTTGCGGCCGGGCTTAAAGCCCTGCTGCTCTTCGAGTTCGGCGGCGCGCGCCTTGGTGACCTGGTTGACGACGGTGGACGGCAGCAGCTTCTTTTCAGTGTCGAGCTGCAGCAGCATCTGCCTGTTGACGGTATGGACCAGCATGCCGTTGCCGCGCGGGGATTGCCAGCCCTGGCTTTGCAGTTCACTGCTCGAGCAGGGTGCGAATTCCAGCTTGACCAGCGCAGCCTCCAGTTGCTCCGATGTCATGGTCCATGGGGCAGTGAGACGATAGATTTGCAGATTCTTGAACCACATGCTGGGCACCCAAAAAGGCGCCATTCTACACGCGGGGTCAGGCAGCGTCAGTTGCGATTTGCAACAGCCGAATCGCTTTGCAACAGCGTGCGACAGCGTTGTTTTCCCGCCAAGGAGACTGGACCGCGGACGCGTTTCATGCTCATCGAGCCGCAGCGCGCGCAAGCGGTTCGGCACGCGTCGACGGATCGACGCGCGATCTGCCTATCGCAGTAAAAACGCCGCCGGCAAGCGGCGGCGGGCATCGGTGAAATGCCTGGAGGAAGATCAGCGGCCGGAGGTCGTATTCAGGCCGTCGACGTTGCGCTGCATCGGAGGTTTGGCATCCGAGTTCTTGACCAAGTCGTTGGCATCCTTCTTGTCGGCCTTGTACTGCGCCTTCGCTTCCTTCTTGCTCTGCTTGTATTCCTGCTTGGCTTCCTTGCGGGCCTCGCGGCGCTGCACATAGGGATCGTTGGAGGCGCTGGAAGGATTGCCTGCGGCGGCAGACGAAGAACCCGTTGTTACGGTGCCGGCAGCGGAAGTGCCCGATGTGCCGCTCATGCTGCCAGCGCTGCCGGAGCCGCTGGCGGTTGCGCCGGACTTCGGGGGAATCGAAGTCGATGTGCCGGTGTTGCCCGCCATGCCGGCATCGCTGCCGGTGCCAGAGCCGCTTGAGCCGGTTGCATTCTGTGCCGGGACGGAACCGGCCGATGCGGCGCTGCTGGTGTCTGTAGCTGTGGTGCTCTGCGCATAGGCAAGGTTTGCCAGTGCGACGATTGCGGATCCGAACAGGATCTTGTGCAGTTTTGCCATGATGGACTCCTGGAAATTGAAAAAGAGATCGACGGCGCGTTCATGGATGCTCCGGACGATTTCTCCCGTCCAAACCGAACCGCCGTGGACTGACGCAGCCATGCAAAAGGCCCGTCCGTTAGCCAAGTGACAAAATCGGCAAAAGGAAAGTTCCGAGGCCGCTCGCTTCGCATGCGATCCCGATTCATCTCCACGCGCCGTGCCTTGTTCAGGGATGCGGTCAAATTTACAGCGGGAGTGACATATCTGCACGCGGAAGCGTCCGCTCCGGGAACGTGCCGCGCGCCGTTCCAACGCGTCGCGGCCAATGATTCACATGCCCGGCGGAGCGGCCCCGGCATGGACGCCACATGCGAACGCATCCCGCAAACGCAGCGGCATGGATATTGCTCGAACGTTGTCCGAAGTGCCCAAGCTTCGGGCAGCATTCGCTCGCGTACTGCGCGGGCATGCCTTACCTTGTCCGTGCGGCAGGTGGAAAAGTGCGGACAATACCATCACACTGATCAAAGATCGAAGGAGAGCACATCATGGCAACCAGTACCCTGGACCCCGACAACATTCCCGAACCGGACCGTCAGCTTGCCAAAGGGCATGACACCGATTCACTCGGTCCCAGCGATCTTTCCGACACCGGCAGCGATGTGCAGGGCGGCCTGCGCTGGGCCGGCGAAATGGATATCGGCCTCGACAAGGGGACCAACGAAGATCCCGACACCGGCCGCCACGACATGACGGCCGGCCCGGACTTGGGTGATACGGGTCTCGACAGCGATACCGATTCGTCGGGCACCGGCGAGCGCGCCGCAGCAGGCCGCGACTCCGACATCGAAGCGGGCGCGGACATCGATGTCGACAGGATCGACCGCGTGAATGCGGACGACGATGACTTCGATCAGGATGACATGTTCACGCCTCCGCCGGGTTCGAAGTACCGGCAGCAGCAGGGCCGTCGCTGATCGTGAAGGATGTCGATTGCCTGATCATCGGCGGCGGCGCGGCCGGATTGACTGCAGCAGTTTATCTGGCCCGCTTCCGCCGCCGCATCGAAGTGGTGGACGGCGGCACCAGCCGCCTGCTCCAGATTCCGACTTCCCACAATTATCCCGGCTACCGCAGCGGCATCCATGGCAACGACATCCTGTCGCGCCTGCGCGCACAGGCGGAGGAATATGACGTCCCCGTCAGGCCGACCGTCGTCGAATGGCTGCGGCGCGAAGAGGACGGCAGTTTTACCGCCGGCGCCGGCGAGCTGCTCTGGCATGCGCGCAGCGTCATCCTTGCCACCGGCGTGGTCGATGTGGAGCCGGCCTTCGCCGACGTCAAGCAGGCGGTCGCAAAGGGCTGCCTGCGCTACTGTCCGGTCTGCGACGGCTTCGAGGCGAGCGGCAGAAGCGTCGGTGTCATCGGGCACGGCAAGGGCGGGCTGGGCGAAGCCGCATTCGTCAGTCATTTCGCTTCCGGCGTCACCTTGTACACCCTGGACGAAGCCATCGATCCCGATCCCGACGAACGCGCACGGCTGGACCGCACAAAGGTGCAGGTCGTGCATGAACCGGTGGCGGGCTTGTCCCTGGCCGAAGGCGGCGGCATGTGCATCGAACTGCGCAGCGGCCAGCGGCACTGCGTCGATATCGTTTATGCCGCGCTCGGCACCACGGTCAATTCAGGGCTGGCCCAATTGCTCGGCGCGCGCCAGACGGCCAAGGGCGAACTGCTGGTGGACGAGCATATGCAGACCTCGGTCGACGGCCTTTACGCCGCCGGCGACATCGTTGCGGGACTGAACCAGATCACGGTTGCGCAGGGCCAGGCGGCCATTGCGGCCACCGCCATCCACAACCGCCTCAATGCATGGCATGACTGACGCCGAGGCCGAGGCGACTACATGTCGCCTTCGGATACCAGCAGATCGGTGACGAGGACTTCGCGTACCTTGTCGGTGCGCAGGAAGGCGTTGCCGGCCTGCCGGAATGCCTGCTGCAGTTCGGCGATGCCGCCCGGCGTGCGCACGCGCACCGGATCGGCTTCCATCAGGGTGCGCGCCATCACTTGTTCCAGCGCCCGCTTGTTGCCGGCTGCCCAGTCGGCATCGTTGCCGGTGGTCCTGACCGCCAGGCCGGCGCGGATCGAATGGCCGTCCCGGCTGATGGCGATCGACGGCAGCGTCAGGTAGCGCGTCTCGGCTTCGCGTTTCTGCGTGTATTGCAGATAGAACCAGACGGCCGCGAATCCGACGGCGAGGGTGAGGAAGGCTGCGCCGATGGCAAGAGGCAGCAGGCGATCCTGCGTGCCGGATTTCGGAATGGGTTTGGGCATGATGCGGTAATGACAAGCGGCTTGCTGAGCGCTCTCATTCTAACCGCTGCCATGGCAAGTCCTGCGGCCCGGCGCCCTGCAATGCGCGCTGCTGTACGCCTGCCGCAACAGTCTGCCTCCCCTATCGCTTCAGCGCCGCCGCGGTGCGCAGTCAATGCAGCTGCTGCACCTTTTCGCACTGCACGAGTATCCAGGGCTTGACGACCACGGCCCACAGGCTGCGGTCCGCCTCCAGCCAGGCTTGGGCCTGGGTATCGTTGGCCTTGGCGATGAGGCCGTCGTTCATCCATTTCGCCACGGCGTTCTTGTCGTCCTGGGCGATGCGCACCGCCACATCGACCAGGTCGAGCGTGTCGCTGACCACGATGACGGCGCCGCCGGCATAGAAGCGCTGCAGTTCCGTCCATGGCAGGCGCGAGGTTTCGCCATTGATCTTGGCGCGAAGCAGTTCGGTATGGTTGTCGCTCATGTCAGTAATGGGGAGGTTTTTCGTTGATCGGCGCGGCCTGCGCACCGTCCCTGGCCGCGTCGCGCATGTCCTTGACGTGACGCGCGAGCGCTGTGCACAGCGCTTCGAGTTCGTCGATTTTCTTCTGCTGCTCGTAGATCGTGCGGTTCAAGGTATCGACCAGGTCTTCCTGCCGCGCAACCTTGATCTCGATGTCCACCAGGCGGTCTTCGGTTGTCATGCTCGCCCTTCAAAAAAGCATCGATTGTAGAGCCTATTCGGCATCTTTTCGGATTGGACGTTCCGAACGGATGCGAGGCAGCCGATCAATCTCTCAGCGCGCCACCCAGCCGCCGCATACCGGGAACACCTGGCCGACGAAACAGTTCGCCGCATCGCTGCAGAGATAGGCGGCAAACATGGCGTCCTCGCGCTGGCTGACCAGACGGCCGAGCGGCACTTCCCGCTTCAGCCTTTCCTGGAAGGCCGGCATGGCCTGCACCTCGGGCGGAAAGTAAGTGGGATTCTCGACGAAGTTCTGTGCAATCGCGTTGACCTGCACATTGTGCGGCGCTGCTTCCACGCCTACCGCCTGGATATAGGCAAGCTGGGCGCCGCGCGCGGCGCTGTAGGTCGAAGCGCGCTTCATGCCGCGCAGGGCGGAGGCGCTGCCGATCAGCAGGATCTTTCCCGACTTGCGCTCGGTCATCTGCGGCAGCACCGCACGCACGAGGCGCGGCAGCGGATCGACCATGTGCGCAAACGCATGGCGCCATTCCTCGTCGCCGACCTGGACGGCGGGCGTGCTCGGCGCGGGAACGGCGAGATTGATGATGAGCGCATCGACATGGCCTGCGGCCTGCATCATCGCCGCGACTTCGGCATCGTCCTGCAGAAGGCTCCTGTCTGCGATGGCCTCGGCGCCGAGCTCGGCCAGCACTTCGCACAGGACCGGCCCCATGAAGGTATCGGCCTGGGTCACGAGAATGCGCTTGCCTTTCAGATTGAATGCCGTCATGCCTGTCTCCGTATGCTGTTGAATGAAATTTTGGTGAAGCTATTTTACGGTCTGGCATCGGAGGCCGCAGGAAGGAGCTCGGCGCGGGATGATTGTCAGACGGAAGGTCCCGGCAGCGACGGCGTCGTTCCGGACTTGCTGCGGCTGCGTGCCATGCAGGCACCAATGATGTCGGCCCGATGGTCAGCGGCGGCTTTCGGTTCGCGGAACACGGCGGTGGCCGCCTCGATCAGGAACTGCGCGTCTTCGTCGTCCTGCACGAACCAGCGCAGCTGCGGAGGAAATGCCTTGATGACTTCGAGGTCTTCATGAATCCTGGCAAGAAACTGCTCTTCGGTGATGCCGCGGTCGCGGGCCAGCGCAGCATTGCCGATGAAGTCGCCGGCTTCGACGCAGTCCTTGGCCGACGGCACGCCTGCGGTGCTTGTTGCGGCAAGGAACGCCAGCAATACCGGCAGTGCCGTCGACAGCGGCGGCCTGTGAAACCGGCACCGCGTGCATGTTGTCTGTACCCATTGAATGCAAGCTGCTGTCTGCATGGACATCTCCCGGGCCGTCACCTTCAGCTTGGAGCGGCGCGTCGCGAGGAGATTCCATCCTCGTTCCGGGAGGTATTGCTGATGCTCAAGCATCGGCGAAGTTCCGGCTGCAGTATCATCGGTCATGAGTGCAGGCGCCTGCATGGCCTTCATGCACAGGCGCATTCAGAACAAGGTAAGCCATGAGATCAACCAAAGCCAGTGCCGCCATCGCCCGGCTCAATGAACGCGATGCGGACCATCGCTATTCGCTCGGGATCAATGCCGCGGGGCTGTTCTATCTGTTGCGCGCCGCACCGGGCGCCAAGCCGGAAAAGGTCAGCGACGATCTGCCGCTGGATGAATTCGTGCAGCTGGTCAACCGAACCGGTCCGCAGAAGAAAGTGAAGATCAGCAAGCTGGATGTCGCCTTCGAAAAGCAGCTCGCGGGACGCAGCCGCACCGAATGAGCCGGTGAGATGGAGACATGAAAAAAGCGCTGCCCGCCCGAAGGCGGAACAGCGCTTTTTGTGCTGGGAGCACGATCAGGTGCAACCAGACGCGATCAGACGATCAGAAGCGGTGACGTACGCCGATGTTGAAGACCGACGGATCCAGACCCGCTGCAGCCGGGCTGCCCACGGTCGCAGCCGAATCGTTCTTGATGCGCGCATACGAGGTGTACAGGTTGGTGCGCTTGGACAGCGCATGGGTGTAGCCGATGGCCCACTGGTCCGCATCGCGCGTGCCGCCGCCGATGTCGTCGTTGCGGCGGATGTAGGACGCCAGGATGGTGCCAGCGCCGATCGGTGCGCTCACGCCGATCAGGGCGTCGTCGCGGTCGAGGTTGGTCACGCCGACGGCTGTTTCGCCCTTGCTGCGCGCATAGGCGGCATGCAGCTTGGCCACGCCGAAGTCGTAGGTGCCGCCCAGGAAGGTGGTCTTGGCATCGCCTGCGTCAACGGTCAGGCCGGCTGCGACTGCCGTGACGTTCTGGTCATGATGGGCCAGGATGACGTTGATCGGGCCGGCGGAGTAGCTGGCCGACAGGCCGACCTGGCGGCCGGTGGAAGTGCTGCCGGCGACTTCGCCGAAGCTGTACTGCGCCTGGGCGCTGAAGCCGCCGAAGTTGGGCGAGGTGTAGTTCAGGGTGTTGTCGGCGCGCTCGCCGTAGACGCTGAAGACGTTGGCGGCATTGCCGGCCAGG
>NZ_JACYXF010000097.1 GCF_015352985.1 Noviherbaspirillum malthae
CCGCTGCCCGAGCCAACACTGCCGCCGCAGGCGAGTAAGACCGCAGTCGTGCGGTTGCCGATGAAAGCGGCCGCATGACATGCAATGATGTGACCAAGCCCGCAGCGCAATGCTGCGGGCTTTTTTGTATTCCCATTGCCTGCTTACACCCCCGCCTGCCGATTCGTTTGTCTCTTTGCGCAACCTGCTTTTCTGTTCCGATTAAGTGAGCTAGAGCGCTTTCGGGTTGACTGGACTCGGCGAGGCCGAGGTGAATTGCCTGCGGAACAAGGCGTGTTGACGCGACATGGCGGGGCCATGGCAAGGAGACACAACGCAGTGCCGCTGGCAAATCGACCGGCATCGACAGTACAGTCAACCCGAAAGCGCTCTAGGCTTGCACCCAAGCGGCGATGATGCGGGGAGAAAGAACGTCAGATTCTTCGGCAAATCCGCTGCCAGTCCGGAAAAAAGGAGCCCTGACATGACGAAGAGCCTGTCCTTCACGCAGGAAACCATGGCTTGCGACATACTGGACCATATGTCAGAAGCGCTCATCTTCGCCGACAAGGAGGGATTCATCCGGATATGGAATCCCGGCGCCGAAGCCTTGTTCGGCTTCAGTCCGGAAGAAGCAATCGGGAAAAGCCTGGACATCATCATTCCCGAGAAATTGCGCAAGGCGCATTGGGAAGGATATGACAAGGCCGTGGCACAAGGCGCGACTGCGCACGGCCGTCGCACGATGATCACCCGTGCGCTTCATCGAAACGGCGATCACATCCATGTCGACATGAGCTTCGCGGTTGTCAGGAACCAGGCGGGGGAAGTCACCGGTTCGGTTGCCGTCGCCAGCGATGCCGGCCAGCGCCATGCGGAGGAAAAGGATCTCCGGCGCCGGCTGAAAGAGCTGGAAGCGAACCGGGCGGCATAGCAGCTATTCGTGCAGCGGTGTACGCGCAGAGAGAACACTCTTCACTGTCTTCACCCTCGGCAAACTCCTGCAAGCCAACTGCGTTGCGGCAGCAACTTTCGGCAGGGAAGGTCGCGCCGGCACACGTTGAATGATCAAACATCTGCTTGATGCGGCGCAAGATGGATGACGCGCCGTCTACCGCAGAATTCCCTCATTGCTACTTATACCAATCCCAAGGCATAACGTGCCATGAGATCGCGTCTTTTTCCGCCTGGCGGCGTTGTGCTCGTCATCCATAGCCCCGCTATGGACTCCTCCCACGCCTTGCCAGACGAAAAAATCCATCGTTCTCATCTGTCACGTTACGCCTTGGGATTGGTATTAAGCAAGACAATATAACCGCGCCAACTGGACAGGTTTCCGAGTAACGGGTCTTGCTGGAACGGCGGGATGCAGCTTTCGGCAAGTGCAGGAAGAATCGCTTATGGAAGAATCTGTGCATCGACATGGCGCAGGCTTCCAACGCCGCTCGACGAACCCTTGCCGAATTTTCACGAAATGAGGGAGTGACAACATGGATATCCGACTGGCCGATCTGGTCGAGCGCTTCGGTGGACAATTGGAAGGCGATGCGGACCTCAAGGTCTCGGCAATCGCTCCGCTGGACCGCGCAGGCCCTTCTGACATCAGCTTTCTCAGCAACAGCAAACTGCGTGCCTTGGCGGCGCAGAGCGAAGCTGCGGCGCTCATCCTTTCGCCGCAGGATGATCCGGTCGTTGCCGCCACTTATGCCGGCGCGCGCATCATTACCGCAAACCCGTACGCCTATTTCGCACGCACCGCGCAGTATTTTTTGTCACTCGCCGAAGCAGCACCGGCGCCGGGCATACATCCGACCGCTGCCGTACACGAGAGCGCGCAGATCGACCCGACGGTGCACATCGGCGCCCATGTCACGGTGGAAGCAGGCGCGGTGATCAAGCGCGGCGCCGTGATCGACGCCGGTTGCTACATCGGCCGCGATGCGGTGATCGGCGAAGACACCCACTTCTTTGCCAACGTGACGTTTCATGCCCGCTGCATCATCGGCGCGCGCGGCATCGTTCATTCCGGCGCGGTGATCGGCGGCGACGGCTTCGGCTTTGCGGTTGACGCGGGTGTGTACATCAAGATCCCGCAGACCGGGCGCGTGGTGATGGGCGACGACGTCGACATCGGCACCAATACGGCGGTCGACCGCGGCGCACTGGACGACACCGTGATCGAGGACGGCGTCAAGCTCGACAACCTGATCCAGATCGGCCACAACTGCCATATCGGCGCGCATACCGCGATGGCAGGCTGCGTCGGCGTGGCCGGCAGCACCAGGATAGGCAAGCACTGCACCTTCGGCGGCGCAGCCATGATCAACGGCCACATCGAGATCGCCGACAACGTGCACATCACCGCAGCCACCATGGTGCCGAATTCGATTGCCGAACCCGGCCAATACACCGGTTACTACCCGGTGGCGAAGAAAAGTGATTGGGAGCGCAGCGCCGTGGTCGTGCGCAACATAGCGTCTCTGCGCGAGAAGGTCCGCACGTTGGAGAAGACGATCAAGGCGCTGAGCGGGAATGATGAGAAAGGCTGATCTTTTCCGCCTCGCAACCGGAGAGGCTGCCGATGAATGCCGTTGTCGACGCGAGGCTGTTCACGTCAGGTCCGGCGAACGGGCATGGCAGCATTTGAGCCGAATGACGCTACGCTACCCGAAGCTGATTGCGGCCTTCCGCCTTGGCCCGG
The DNA here is from genome assembly GCF_015352985.1 of Noviherbaspirillum malthae. Taxonomy (GTDB): domain Bacteria; phylum Pseudomonadota; class Gammaproteobacteria; order Burkholderiales; family Burkholderiaceae_D; genus Noviherbaspirillum; species Noviherbaspirillum malthae. The sequence continues at coordinate 2,681 of NZ_JACYXF010000097.1, forward strand.
TACAGTGCCGCGTCCGCTTGTCCCAGCAGCATCGACAGTGATGCCGCCGCCGTCCACTCGACACTGCCTATCGAAATCGTGACACGCAGCCCCGGCGCCATGCGGCTCCAGTCGCTCTGCTCGACTGCCCTGCGCATGCGTTCGAGGGCAACCACGGCCTGTTCGGTCTTGGTATCGACCATCAGCAGCGTGAACTCTTCGCCGCCGTAACGCCCGATGGCGTCCGTGGCGCGGCAGGATTCGCCGAGAATCCGGCTGATCTCCTTGAGCACGGCATCGCCCATCAGATGTCCGTGGCTGTCATTGATATTCTTGAAGTGGTCGACATCGATGATGGCAACCGTAAACCGGCGTCCGCTGCGATTCGCCCGTTCGATTTCTTCCTGCAGCAATTCCATGAACTTGCGCCGGTTCCACAGCCCGGTCAGGTCGTCCCGTGCCGCCAGGGCGGCAAGCGCCTTGTTCTTCTGGCTTAGCGAGGCACGCAGACGCGATACCCTGTCATTGATATTGACGAACCTGGCCAACGACAGCACCACGACCGCCCACATCAGCGCCCATTCGGCAGTATTCGTTACCCGGAATTCCAATCGATCGCGAACAATCCAGAGGCAGGCCCCGAGGGAAAGCGAAAGCAGAAGCCATGTCAGGAAAAAGGCTCGCCGCGAAAAGTAGAGGCTGCCGAAACTGAGCAGGACGAATACATTCAGCAAAAACATGTAAACGATCTGCGGCGCCATCAGGATCGCCAGCAAGGTAGCTACGCATCCCGCAAAGATCTGCATGCCTGTCAGGGATGGATCCGACCATCGCTTGCTGATGCCGGTAGCAATCAGCACCATGAAGACGGCATTCATTACCAGCGCAATTGCCAGAATGACAGCAGGAACGAGATAAGAAATCGTCCCGACTGCGGCGAAGCACAGCAGGATGGCGCTGTTGAGCATTGCGTCGCCTGCGCCGAAGGCCATCGCCTGCAATCTGAGCCTGGTTTGGGAATCCATTGAAAACAAATGCCGACGCCTGTTCTAGTGCTTGTTGCGCATCCGTGCGCGCAGCTTGTCGCATCGCCAATGTTTTCCATCGGCGCCTGATGGTTACACTGTATAACAGCCGGTTAAAATTGTCATGGGGCAATCGACAACAGGAAACATCCCATCGGCTTTTCGTGTTACCGGAATGGGAACTCCATGAATAACGGTTAGCTAATGCAGCTGCGACGTTGCGTCAGCCGCCGTGCAACATTGGTTTGAATTGGTTGGCGGGCCTTGAGGCCTTTGGTGAACTGATCGAAATTCGGCCGCAGCAGCCGAGGCAATCCGAGGCAATGGGAGGGCCGGGCCGACTCAAGCGGCCCGGCATTGCATTTCGAATTGAATCAGCTGCGCTGGATATCGGCCGCGCCGAGGAAAATGCGGTTCCAGGTCGGACTGATCGTGATTTCATTGAGACACACATGCGGGGGCATCTCCGCGATGAAGCGGATGGTGCGGCCGAGGTCCTCCGGCTGCAGCATTCTCGCCCGCTCTTCGGGCGACGGCGGTATCGGGCGCTTGTCCATGATCGGCGTTGCAACCTCGCCCGGACACAATGCGCATGCGCGAATGCCGTTGACGCACTCTTCCTGGTTGAGATGCTCGGTCATGGCGACCACGCCATGCTTGGCTGCGTTGTAGGCAGGCCCGGTCATGTAAGTATCGTATTTGCCGGCCCAGGACGAGACATTGATGATGAGTCCCGACTTCTGCTCACGCATGAAGGGCAGCACCGCTGAAATGCAATAGAAGCTGCCATCGAGATTGACCCGGATGACTTCATTCCAGCCTTGGGCATTCTGGTTCTTCCAGAACCGGTTGGGCACGTTCAGGCCGGCGCTGTTGACGAGAATGTCGATCCTTCCATGCCGGCCGTGGATGGCCTGGGCTGCGTTCTGCACCGACTCCGCATCGCACACGTCAAGCACTTCGATATCCGCCTTTCCGCCCTTGGCGATAATGGCTTCGGCTTCGGTTTCAAGCAGTTCGCGACGCCGGCCCGACATCACCACCGTCAATCCTGCCTGGGCCAATGCCTGTGCCCCAGCCAGCCCGATGCCCGATCCCGCACCGGTGATCCATGCAATGTTTCCTTGAATAAGCGTCATGCGTGTCCCCTCTTGATTAACGTTTAATGTTGGATGACATTAACAGCATTTTGAAAAACCGGCTTGCACTGCCAGTGCGTTTGCCATGTTCGGTACGGTATGCGAGTCTCCCCGGCGTGCGTATTGATCCATGACAAGGCGCATCGCAAGTTGAGTGCCGGTACGCCCCAAGTCAAGCCGGACGCGACTTGAAGATATCGCACATCAAACGAGACGCGGATTTTTCAGGACACCGAATCTTTTCCTATGCTACATTGGTAAGGCCACTTTGCAGGTTGACCGTTTTGCACTGCGGCAGAGAATGAGGTTGCATTACTTCGGGACGCCATGACGGCAAGCGAAGCTAGTCACGGCTTTCAATACACATAAAGAAGTATAGAAGGAGTGAGACAAATGACCGATTCTTTGCGGGCGGACGCATTCCGCCCCAGTTCTTCCCATGCAGTTTCCGAATCATCCAGTTCCCCTGTCCGAATGAAAATGCGCCTGGCGGCAGTAGCGATGGCAGCCAGCCTGTCCCTCGTCAGCGGTCTTGCCATCGGTCAGCAGAAGCCGGTCAAGATCGGCGTGCCGACCGCCGTGCAACTTCAGGTCGGGCGCGACACCCAGGAAGCGATCAAGATCGCGATGGATGAAATCAACGCCAAGGGCGGCGTGCTTGGACGCAAGCTGGAAATGGTCGTGGCCGATGAAACCGAAAATCCCGAGACCGGCATCAGCGCCATCAAGAAGCTTACCGCGGATGAAAAGGCCGATGTGCTCATCGGCGGATACACCAGCGGCGTGACGCTGGCCCAGCTGCCGCACATCTCGCAGGCCAAGACCATCTACCTCGGCATCGGCGCCGCATCGCCGTCCATCACGGCCAAGGTCAAGCAGGATTACGACAACTACAAATACATCTTCCGCACCGGTCCCATCAATGCGGCGCATCAGGCACGCGGCGTGGTGAATTTCATTTCCGGCATGCTGATCGGGGAGATGGGCTACAAGAAGATTGCCATCGTCGGCGAGAACGCGAAATGGGTGCAGGACCTGGTTCCGGTCCTGAAGAAAGGAGCGACCGAGGTCGGCGCGGAAATCAAGATGACCGAGTTCTTCGACACCAGCACCTCGGACTTTTCCCCGCTCCTGTCGAAGGTGCGTTCCAGCGGCGCGCAGTATCTGATCGTCATTCTGTCGCATGCATCGAGCGACACCTTCGCCAAGCAATGGCATGACGCGCGCGTTCCCATCCCTTACGGCGGCATCGACGTCAAATCACAGGACGGCGATTTCTTCGACCGCGTCGGCGGCAAGTCCATCAGCGAGATTGCCGCCAACTTTGCTGTACGCGCTCCGCTGACTCCGAAGACCATCCCGTTCTTCGACGAGTTCCAGAAACGCACCGGCCGCGTTCCGGTCTATACCGCGTTCGGCGCCTATGATTCCGTTCATGCCTATGCCCAGGCGGTCGAACGGGCGAACAGCTTCGAGACCGATGCGGTCATCAAGGCGCTCGAAAAAACGTCGATGCCGGGCATCGGCGGCACGCTGGAATATGACGAAACGCATGATGTGAAGGCAGGCGGCAAGTACATGAACCTCCTGTTCGCACAATGGCAGGAAAAGGGCAATCGCGTGGTCGTGTGGCCCAAGGAGCTGCGCACCGGCCAGGTGATCATGCCTCCCTGGATGAAGCAATAATCCTGGACCGGCGCTGCACGATTGCCGGAGCATTCGGCGGCGCCGGTTTCCAATTCCATTTCGCTTCTTCAGGCGGCCACGTTGTTTGGCAGTGCTACCTGCTCCAAATGACATCGGCTCATTCTGGCTTTCGCCCGCGCGCCCACGGCTGCGCGGGCCGGGGAGACACGTTTGTCGGAAATAATCATCTTCGGTGCCGTCACCGGTTCCATTTACGCAATGCTCGCAGTAGGCTTTACGCTGATCTTCGGCGTCGCCCGCATTCTTAATCTTGCCCATGGTTCGTTCTACGCGCTCGGCGCCTACGGCACCTATGCGCTGACCTCCATCGGCGGATTGCCCCTCTGGCAGGCCGCACTTCTGTCTGTGATCGGGGTAGCCCTGTTCGGCGTGTTCGTCGAACGCTTCCTGATCCGGCCGATGCGCAAGTCGCAGCTGGCGGTGCTGATGATTTCGCTGGCCGTGGCGCTGATCGTGGAACAGATGCTGTTCCTGGTGTTCGGCTCGGAATATCGCAACGTACCCGCTTTCGTCGATGACAAGTTCACCATCGCCGGCGTCGATATTGCGGGCCAGCGCCTGCTGACGCTAGCGGTGAGCGCAGTTTCGATCGGCGCGCTTTATCTTTTCATTCAAACCACCAGGCTGGGCAGCGCGATCCTCGCGATATCGCAAGACCCGGAGGCGGCGCAATACATGGGCATACCCGCCGACCGTGTGTTCTGCCTGGTGATGGCGCTCTCCGCGGCGCTGGCTGCGCTGGCGGGCATCATGGCGGGCCCCTTCCTCTCGGTGAATCCGTCGATGCACCTTCTGCCCATCGTCAAGGCCTTCGCCATCGTCGTGGTGGGGGGGCTCGGCTCCATTCCGGGCAGCATCCTGGCTGCATTCATGCTCGGATACGCCGAAACGATGGTGGCCTATCTCGTGTCCACGTCGTGGACCGAAATCGTGTCGGTGCTTGCAACCCTGCTGATGCTGGTGCTGCGTCCTGCCGGCATGTTCGGCAAGCGCGCCGCCTTCTAACCGCTGGTCAACGATTGGGAGAACCATGAGACACAAGACTTTTGATGCGGCAGGCGGCGTGATCGCGCTTGCCATCCTCGCCCTGCTTCCCGTCATTTTCTCAAGCGGGTATCTGATCGGCGTGCTCACCGTGGCGGCCATCTACGGCATCTGGGCGGTGAGCTGGGATTTCATGTCGGGCCTGACCGGCCGCGAGAATTTCGGCCACTCCCTGTTCATCGGGGTCGGCGCCTATGCGGCTGGCTTCCTGAACACGAGCTTCGGCTTCGGTCCGTGGTGGAGCCTGCCTGCGGCCATGGTGATGGCGGTGCTGTTCGCGCTGCTGATGGGATTTCCGACGCTGCGGCTCAAGGGGCCCTACTTCGCGCTGGCCATGCTGTCGGGCGCGGTGATCATGCAACGCCTGATGCTCATCTTCTGGGAATACACCGGCGGCGAGGAAGGTATCTCCGGCATCGAGCCCCTGCTGCGTTCGCCGCTGCATTTCTACTGGTTCGTGCTGGCGGTGCTAGCCGTCGTCACCCTGCTGCTGGTGCTTCTCGCCCGATCGAAATGGGGCCTGATCCTGCGCGCGATACGGGGCGACGAGGCGACCTGCCTTGCCGCCGGCATCAATATCACTTTCTACAAGATCGCCTCGCTCGCCATCAGCGCCGCCTTTGCGGGATTGGGCGGCGCCTTGTATGCGCATTACCAGCTGCAGGTCAGTCCCCAATTGTTCGCGGTGGTCACCTCGATCACCATCATCACGATGGTGTATGTCGGCGGCATGGCATCGATCTACGGCGCGGTCGGCGGCGCGCTGCTGCTGACGCTGATGACGGAACTGCTGCGCGACTTCGGCGAATGGAGGCTGATGATCTACAGCCTGATACTGATCGCGATACTGTTCTTCCTGCCAAACGGCTTCATCGCGCCCGCATGGAAACGCCTGCGCGAACGCCTTGCCGGCGAAACCGCATCCAATCGCCGCCGGGTTTCCGCTGCCGCTGCTGCTTCCTCGCAGAGCCATGGCATCGGCGGTTCCGCCACGGGAAGGGAGACGGCATGAGCCTGCTATCCATCAAGGACCTGGACAAGCGCTTCGGCGGCTTGCATGCGGTCAGGAATGTCAGCCTCGAGGTCTCGCCGGGTGAGATTGTCGGCATTCTGGGGCCGAACGGCGCCGGCAAGACCACGCTGTACAACCTGATCACCGGCTTCATTCCTCCCGACGGCGGCGACATTCGCTTCGACGGCCATTCGCTGCGCGGCCTCGCGCCGCACAAGATCGTGGGGCTGGGCATGGCCCGCACCTTTCAGCTATGCCGGCCCTTCGTCGGCATGTCGGTGCTGGAGAATGTCCTTGTCGGAAGCCTGGGTCCGCGCGTTCCAGCCGGCGACCTTGAGCAGCGCGCGCGCAATCTTCTTGCCGACGTGGGCCTGCAGGACAAGGAACAGGTCCCTGCGGAACAGCTGTCCTACGGCGACCAGCGCAGGCTGGAAATCGCCCGCGCGCTGGCGACGGAGCCGCTGCTGCTGCTGCTCGATGAACCCTTCGCAGGCCTCGGTTCGGGCGAGATCGCGGAGCTGTCGACATTGATACGGCGCCTGCATGCGGACAAGGGGCTGACCATTCTGCTGATCGAACACAAGCTGCGGGAATTCATGAAGCTCGTCTCGCGCGTGGTGGCCATCGACTTCGGCGCCGTGATCGCCAGCGGCACGCCGGAACAGATCGTCGCGCACCCCGCCGTCATTGAAGCCTATATCGGAAAGCAGGAGGAAGAGCATGCTGCTTGACATCGAACATCTCTCCGCATCGTATGGTAAAGCAGTCGCACTGGAAGATGCCACCCTGCAGGTCGGCGACGGCGAAATGGTCGCGGTGCTCGGCCCCAACGGCGCCGGCAAGACCACCCTGCTCAAGGCGATTTCGCGCTCCGTTGCCGGGCAGGGAAAACTGCATTTCAACGGCGCCTCGCTGCATTCGCTGCCGGCGCATGACGTGGTCGGCCGCGGCATCTGCCACTGTCCCGAAGGGCGTCGGCTGTTTTCCGAGCTCACCGTGCGCAAGAACCTGATGCTGGGCGCCTATCTGCGCAAGGACCGTGACGCCATCGCGCGCGATTATGAACGCGTGGTGCAGTTGTTTCCGATATTGAAAGAGCGCGCTTCGCAGATCGTCAGCACGCTGTCGGGCGGGCAGCAGCAGATGGTCGCGATCGGCCGCGCACTCATGGGCGCGCCGAAACTGCTCTTGCTGGACGAACCGTCGGTGGGCATCGCCCATCGGCTCAAGATGGAAATCTTCGGCGCGATCAGGGCGATCCGCGACAGCGGCGTCGCCATCCTGATGGCGGAGCAGGATGCCCAGTCGGCCCTGCGCATCGCCGACCGTGTCTACGTTCTCGAGCATGGCCGCGTGGTCCAGAGCGGAAGCGCCGCCGAGATGTCCAGCAACGACCGCATCCGCCAGATCTACCTCGGCGTCGAATAAAGGAAAAGGCCTCCATGACATCCAGCAAAGTGTCGCTCGACGACAAGTACACCTTCGAACAAGGCCGCATCTACCTGACCGGCGTTCAAGCCCTGGTGCGGCTGCCGATTACGCAGAAGTGGCGCGACCGGCGCAATGGCCTCGATACCGCCGGCTACATCTCCGGCTACCGGGGATCGCCGCTCGGCACCTACGACGGCGAACTGGCCAAGGCGAAGAAGCACCTCGATGCTGCGGACATCCATTTCATCCCCGGCGTCAACGAAGACCTTGCGGCGACCGCAGTCTGGGGCACGCAGCAGGCCGAGATCGGCGGTGAAGGCAAGTTCGACGGCGTGTTCTCCATCTGGTACGGCAAGGGCCCCGGCGTGGACAGGTCGGGCGACGTGCTCAGGCATGGCAATCTCGCCGGGTCATCGAAACACGGCGGCGTGCTCGTGCTGATGGGCGACGACCATACCGGCGAATCGTCCACCACCTGCCATCAGTCCGAGTTCGCGCTGATCGATGCGAGCATTCCCGTGCTGAGCCCGTCGGGCGTGCAGGAGATTCTCGATTACGGCTTGTACGGCTGGGCCTTGTCGCGCTATTCGGGCTGCTGGGTGGGGATCAAGTGCGTCAAGGACACGGCCGATGCCAGCGCCTCCATCGAGCTCGATCCGGATCTGCAGATCATCGAGCCGGACCGTGCGGCGCTGCCACCCGACGGCTTGAACATACGGCTCCCGGACACGCCGCATGCCCAGGAAGTGCGGCTGCACAACTACAAGATGGACGCGGTACGCGCCTTCGTGCGTGCGAACCGGCTCGACAGGACGATCGTCGATCATCCGCAGGCAAGGATAGGCATCATCACGCATGGCAAGAATTTCCTCGACGTACGGCAGGCTTTCGATGATCTCGATATCTCCGAGGAAGAAGCAGGACGGCTCGGCATCCGCCTCTACAAGGTCGCCTGCACCTGGCCGCTCGAACCCGAGGGCGTGCGGGCATTCGCGCAGGGCCTGGACATGGTGATCGTGGTCGAGGAAAAGCGCAGTCTGCTGGAAGCCCAGCTCAAGGAAATTCTGTATGGGATGCCGAACGCGCCGGCCGTGATCGGCAAGAAGGATGAACGGGGCAATACCTTGTTCCAGGCTGAAATGGCGCTGGATTCGGTACAGATCGCGATTGCGATCGGAGAGCGGCTGACGGCAAGGCATTCGTCCGACGCCACCCTGCCCGCCGTGCCTGCGCTCGCCGCCCGGATCGACGAACTGCGCCGGCTCAGGCTGAGGGAGAATACGCCCGAGCCGCTGGCCAGAAGCGCCTACTTCTGCAGCGGCTGCCCGCACAACTCGTCGACCGTGCTCCCCGCAGGCAGCAAGGGCTATGCGGGCATCGGCTGCAGCTGGATGGCGCAGATGATGGACCGCAATACCATGGGCTACACGCACATGGGCGGCGAAGGCATGGCCTGGGTGGGGGAAGCGCCATTCTCCAAGCGCAGGCACATGTTCCAGAACATCGGCGACGGAACGTATTTCCATTCCGGCCTGCTGGCGATCCGCGCCGCGGTGGCCGCCAGGACGAATATCACCTACAAGATCCTGTTCAATGATGCGGTGGCCATGACGGGAGGACAGAAGCATGACGGTCCGCTGGATGTACCCGCCATTACGAGGCAGGTGCATGCCGAAGGTGTGGGACGGATCGTCGTGGTGACCGACGAACCGCACAAGTATGCTTCCGGAACACAATGGGCGCCGGGCGTCAGCGTCCATCATCGGGACGAGCTGCAACTGCTTCAGGAGCAATTGCGCGAGATCGATGGCGTGACCGTGCTGGTCTACGACCAGACCTGCGCGGCGGAGAAGCGCCGGCGGCGCAAGAAAAACCAGTTTCCCGATCCTCCCAAGCGCCTCGTCATCAATGAACTCGTCTGCGAAGGCTGCGGAGACTGCGGAACGCAGTCCAACTGCGTGTCGCTGGTTCCGGTCGAGACCGAATACGGCCGCAAGCGCGCCATCGACCAGTCGGCCTGCAACAAGGATTACTCCTGCAACAAGGGTTTCTGTCCGAGCTTCGTCACCGTGCATGGCGGACAGCTGCGCAAATCGGCACGCATGTCTCACGAAACCGCCCTCTTCCCCGTGCTGGCGGAACCCGTCCTGCCCTCGCTCGAGGGTAGCGGCGGCGTGTATTCGATGCTCATCACGGGCGTCGGCGGCACTGGCGTGATCACCATCGGCGCCATCCTCGGCATGGCAGCGCATCTTGAAGGAAAAGGCTGCGGCATTCTCGACATGGCGGGCATGGCGCAGAAAGGCGGCTCCGTCTGGTCGCATCTTCGCTTCGCACGCACACCGCGCGACATCAAGACGATACGCGTGGCCACCGGCGGAGCCGACCTGATCCTCGGCTGCGACATGGTGGTTGCCGCCGGCAGCAAGACGCTTGCCGCCACCCGCTTCGGCAGGACGGCCATGGTGGTCAATACGCAGCCGGTGATGACCGGCGACTTCACGCGCAATCCCGATCTCGAGTTTCCGAACGAGACGCTGCGCTCGCGCATTTCCGAGGCGGTCGGCGGCGAACGGTCGGTGTTCGTGGATGCCACCCGACTTGCCACGGCAATCTTCGGCGACTCCATCGCCACCAACATGTTCATGCTGGGTGTCGCATACCAGCGCGGCCTGATCCCGATCTCCGCCGATGCGATCAACGAGGCGATTTCCCTGAACGGCAATGCAGTCAAGATGAATCAGGAAGCCTTCCTGTGGGGACGCCGCGCAGCGGACGACCTGTCGCTTGTCGAAAGGCTGGTCGCGGACCGCACGGCCACGCGATCAGTTGAAGTGCGGGCAGTTGATCTTGATGACATGGTCGCACGCCGGGAGCGCTACCTGACCGATTATCAGAATGCCGAATACGCCAGGCGCTATGTCGATCTGGTGACAAGGGTGCGCCGATGGGAGTCCGACAGCTTCGGCGGCAGCGACCGGATTTCCAAGGCAGTCGCCCGCTATTCTTTCAAGCTGATGGCCTACAAGGATGAATACGAAGTCGCGCGCCTGCATACCGCACCCGAGTTCCTCGCCAGACTCGAACAGCAGTTCGAGGGAGACTACCGGATTGCATTCAACCTTGCTCCGCCTGGCTTGGCAAAGACGAACCCGTCAACCGGCTTGCCGAAGAAGACGGAGTTCGGCCCGTGGATGCTGCATGTCTTCCGCCTGCTGTCCAGGCTCAAGTTCCTGCGCGGCACCGCATTCGATCCCTTCGGATACTCGAACGAGCGCCGCCTGGAACGGGAACTGGTGAAGCGCTATGAAGAATCGGTGGAGCTGATCCTCTCCAGGACCACGCCAGCCAACTATGCCGCGGCAGTCAGGCTCGCCAGCATTCCGGAACATATCCGCGGCTACGGCCATGTCAAGCAGGAACACATGCGCAAGGCCGAGCCGGAATGGACCAATGCCGTCGAGCGGATGCATCGGTCCGACATCATCGAGCTTCACCGCGCGGCATAAGACTTCAGCGCGGATCGACCGGCACGATGGCCGGTCCGCCCTCCTCGATGGCTTCGCCGGCCAGCAGGCACAGGTCTTCGCGGTAGCGGTCGGCAACCAGCTGTACGCCGACAGGCGACCGGCCGTGCATTCCAGTCGACACGGTCAACCCCGGCAAGCCGAGGAAAGGCAATCCGATCTGAGGCATCTGCGCGGACCACACCCGCCGGTACGCCGCTTCGCCTTGCAGGTCCAGGCCGTCCGGAAACGGAAGTTCGGCGGAGACCGGGAGCAGCAGCACCGGATACTTGGACAGGAACTCGCGCCACATGCGCACGAGGGATGCCCTGCGGGTGAACGCGTGGGAGAAGGAAGACAGGTCGAGCGACTCCGCACGCGCCTTGTGCCCGGCCAGCGCCGCCAAGGCCCCTGGATCGTTTTCCTTGATGGCCGCCGCTTCCATGGCGGCAAAGCCATCCCCGAGCCATAGCACGATCTGGAGATCGGCCGCCTCCCTCAAGGGCGGCGTATTTTCAATCTCTTCGACGCGCCAGCCCCGGCTTCTAAGACGCTGCGCTGCTTCCTGCAATGCAGCCTCCACCTCCGGCTGCGTTTCCAGGCCATCGGGCCTGACGCAAAGTGCCGCCACGCGAGGCGACTCGGGACCTTCAAGGGGCGCCGGCACCCACCATGGATCCCTCGGATCGGAAGCCGCCATGGCAGCGAGGCCGAGCCGCACATCCGCGAGGCGACGGCCGAGCGGTCCGGACACGGCCGTCATCTGGGGACCGATCGCACGCTCCGGCAGGGATGCGTTGTAGGCCGCCACTCTTCCCAGCGTCGGCCGCAGACCGTGCACTCCGCAGGCATAGGCGGGATAACGGATCGATCCGGCAATGTCGGTGCCGTGGGCCAGGTGTCCGATCCCCGCGGCGACGGCCGCCGCTGCGCCGCCGGAAGATCCGCCGGGCGTCAATGCCGGATCATGGGGATTGCGTGTGGCGCCATGCAGCAGATTGCTGGTGAACCAGCGATAGCTGAAGGCCGGCGTATTGGTTCGCCCGAGTATGATCGCGCCCGCCTTGCAGAGATTGTCGACGACCGGACTGTTCTGTTTGGCCATCAGGTCGCGCTGCAGCGTCACGCCGTTCGTCGTTGCAAAACCCGCCTGATCGATGTTGACCTTCACCGTCACCGGAACGCCGGCGAGGATGCCGGCCGACTCGCCTCGGGAAAGCGCGGCATCGATCCGCTCCGCCTGGGCAAGGACTTCTTCCGGCCGGCAGTCGACAACCGCATTGATCGACGCATTGACGGCTTCCAGTCTATCCAGCGCGGCGCGTGCTGCTTCGCCTGCGCTGATCTCCCTTGCCTGAACCAGTAATGTCAATTCTGAAGCCGACAGTCGCCATATCTCCGACATGCTTTCCTCCGGTGTAGTGATGAATTGAACTGCCGGCTTCAACATCGCTTACGCAATCTCTGCCGGGCGAAACAGCGTTGCCAATGCTGCAAGCCATCATGCAGGATTTCACAGATGGCAATGAGGTGATCATATTCTATAGCGGCACACTACATGCACATGGACCCACTTTAAGTGGGAACAGGCCGCACCGTTTTGCAGAAAGCTAAAGGCCGGCGTGCTGTTTAGGAAGGATGTTTCGATCCTACTGATCAATGCGACTGGCTCACTGTCAGTACGGGCGCGCCATGGCTGTACCGGTAATCAATTTCAATCAATATTGTGACTGGCTACGTTCTCACAGCTCAACAGGCGACTGAGTTGAAAGACATTCGTGCTGTGTCCGCAATGGAGGAAGTACTTGGCTGATGCATGATCGGCCGCATACGACCGATTCTGTTGAAATAGTCTCCTTGATCTTCAGCGGGGTCGGCATAGTGTAACGGGATGGCATGCTGTGTGATGGAGGCCATCATGATGGGACCGAAACTTGCTGCAAGGGAACGTACTGAGGTGATCAATCTGGAAGAGTTTGTCCCGCACGATCACCTCCTGAGGACCATTGACCGCTATCTTGATTTGGCGGAGTTTCGTAAATATCTAAAATCCTTCTACAGCCACATCGGTCGTCCATCAGTGGATCCGGAATTGATCATACGCGTGCTCATTATTGGGTACTGTTACGGCATCCGATCTGAACGGCGCCTGTGCGACGAGGTGCATCTGAATCTGGCCTACCGATGGTTCTGCCACCTTGGAATCCATGATCGGGTACCTGACCACTCCACCTTCTCCAAGAATCGGCATGGGCGCTTTCGCGACAGCGACGCCTTCCGTAAACTGTTTGAGTCGGTATTGCGCCGACGTATCATCGAAGGATTGGTTGGAGGTGAGGGTTTTGCCACCGACGCCAGCGTCATCAAGGCTGATGCTCAACGTCAGCGCGCGGTACCCGGAACCCAACGCATTAACTGGGGAGAAGCAAATCACGTAAGTCGACCGGTCAGGAAATATCTGGCGGCGTTGGACAGAGCCAATCCGCCCAGCCTGCCAAAGTATGTATCGATGACCGATCCAGCCGCATCCTGGTCTGCTGCCTCTGGCCCGGCGTTCTTCACTTACTCTATCAACTACCTGATCGATTTGAAGGACGGGATCATTGTCGACGTCGAACCTTCGTCCTCCACCCATGCAGCCGAATCAAAAGCCACCCGCATCATGATTGACCGCGTCGAGCAACGCTTGCATCTCAAGCCACACCGGCTCATCGGTGATACGGCATATGGTACTGCCGCCATGCTCGGCTGGCTGATCAAAGACAAAGGAGTCGAGCCGCAGGTTCCAGTTTGGGATAGAAGCCTACGACTCGACGGCACATTTTCCGCAGGTGACTTTGTTCGGCAGCCAGAAGCAGATCAGTACCTCTGCCCCGATGGCAAGGCATTGCGAAAGGAGTGGCGTGCCTTCACAAATCCACGCACACATGTTACCAAGGCTGAAACCATCCTCTATCACTCCAGCCAGATGGACTGTAAGCACTGCAGGTTCAAGCCGCAATGCTGTCCCAATACGCCAACACGCCAACACGCCAACACGCAAGCTTGCACGCAGTATCCATGAAGATGCACGGGAAGTTACTCGGCACATCATGCAAACACCTGAGTATGCTCAGGCACGCCGTGAACGCAAGAAGGCGGAAGTACTGTTTGCGCATCTCAAGCGAATTCTAAAACTGGATCGCCTGAGGTTGCGATGCCCGACCGGTGCTCATGATGAGTTTCTATTGGCAGCCACGGCGCAGAATCTACGGCGCATGGCAAAACGACTATATACAGTAGGTTTTAATATAGGCCATGCAGCCGTATGAATCGGTGCTGACTGTGGTTCATTGGCCTTAAGTTAGGAATCTAATTAAAACTCGAATCTTCTCTTCGAGACTGGAACACGTTGCTTCTCGACTTTTTCAACAGAATCGGCCCACAACGGACTGTCGCCATGCTCGGAAGTGGACATTCAACGAGCGACATGAGAGGCGACTAAGAGCCGGAAAATATGGCCCCTTAGGCGTCATAGGGTCCGGTCTGAGAAGCTGCCCATGCTCGTATATATAAGCGCCATCCATATTGGCATCTGCAGCATCGCTTCACGATGTGCGAGGTTCTCAGATCGGTTGCGGCCACGGGCGCAGAAGTAGATGAAGACCAGGAAAATCCGGAGGTGCTGGTCACCGGTCATTTCATTATTCTCGTCTTCGCCTGCTGTTTCCGGCTTAACCTCGCGCAATAGCTACTCGTTCGATTTCTCAGCCTCGTTCGGCTCCTCTCCGGGCTTGTAGCGCGGCGTGGGCTGTGGCAGCAGGAAGAAGGCGACGCACAGCAGTGCAATGACCACTCCGATGCGCGACGCCGAGATCACAATGGGAACCGCAGCGATCTGGACCAGCGTCGCAATGCCGTAGCGGCGCGTCATCTGCCGGATGAAATCGGGCGCGAGCCGTTCGTCCATCAGCCGGCGGCCTGGCATCGCATAGAACCACTTCGCCATCCAGGTGCAGGCGGTCAGGGCCAGACCGGCAACCAGGGTCACTGACGCGACGGGCTCGAAGCCCGTGCCGAGGTGGAAGCACCAGACGCGGATTGGATAAGGAATGACGACGATCGCCAGCAGGAACAGGAGGTTGATCGCGCCGAACCAGTGATCACTCTTAGAGCCCGTTTGAAAACGCATCAAAGGAGGAGTAAGTTGGTACTTTGATGTGTTGGGAGCGCATGGAGGATTACCATGTGGACAGAGCGGCAGCGAGCCAAACAGATCCGTCAGGAACGCAAGGTCAAGCGTTACCCAAGCGATCTGAGCGATCAGGAATGGCAGGCCATTGAGCCCTTGCTGCCTTCACCGGCCAGAACCGGTCGCCGCCGAATAACAGACTTGCGCGAAGTGCTTAATGCCATTCGGTACCTGGTGCGCTCTGGATGCGAATGGCGCATGCTGCCGGTGCACTTTCCGCCATGGCAAACGGTGTACTGGTGGTTCCGGCGTTTTGTGAGGCGGTTGCTGTTCAAGGTCATTCATGATGTTGCCTTGATGCTGGACCGTCAGAATCAAAATAGACAAGAGTCTCCCAGTGCCGCGGTCATCGACAGTCAAACCATCAAAGCACCGGGCGGCGTGGCAAGGGGCTATGACGCCAACAAGAAGATCAGGGGCCGTAAGCGACATGTTGCAGTCGATAGTGATGGACGGCTGTTGATGGTGAACCTAACGCCGGCAGACATGGCTGATTCGACTGGAGCAGAATGGCTGCTGTTGGCATTGAAGAAGCGATGGCCGTGGGTCAAGCATCTGTTTGCCGATGCAGCGTACGACCGACGCAGATTGCTCGACGAAGCGATGATGCTTGGATTCGTAGTTGAAGTCGTGCGCAAGCTGGAGGATCAGCACACATTTGTTCCGCTGCCGCGTCGCTGGGTTGTCGAGCGTTCCTTTGGGTGGATGGTGCAATGGCGGCGCTTAGTACGTGACTATGAGGGACGCATCGACGTCTCCTGCGAAATGATCTAT
>NZ_JACYXF010000098.1 GCF_015352985.1 Noviherbaspirillum malthae
TAACTCTATCGTCACCCATGGTGGCGGATTCCTTTCTGCTGAAATGTTTCGGTCTAGACAACCTTATTTCAGCAGCATCCGCCGCCTTCTTCAACTACCCCTCATCCACAACATTCCGTTATACCTCGACTCCGCTTTGCTGAAGGCGAATATTCCCCACTGGTTTGCATAGCGGGCATGGGGCCCGATAACCGATGCTCAGGTCATTGCGTTCATGGATAGCGGTGAAGTGGCCTAATTTGATAGAAATTGGTCTTCAACTTTACTGAAAAGGCGTCGCGATGTCTTCGAAATCAGATCGTGATAACCGGTCCAATCAACTAAATCCGAACAATGACGCGTATCACAGCTCGCGTGGTAGTAGCCGTTCCGGTGATGATGACGACGCGGTGGGTTCTAGTCGCCTTACGGAGGCTGAATTATGGGACAGAGCGGTGGCGAGTATGTCTCGTGAAATTCACGACCGAGTACGGAATCGGCCGGTGGAGAATACGTTTCGCGCAGCATTCGTTGCCCTAACTGGGACAGTGAAGATCATAGAATTCAGCGTGGATTCATCGCCTTTCCTTGGGGGCGAGGCTGCCAATGAGGATCTTGCGGAAATTCTTGTCGACGAGATCGGGCGACAACTAAGCATTAAGTGGAATAGCTGTCTTGCGTCTCAAATGCTCTATGATCAAAAAGGGACTGAGTTCTTCTGGGCTGGCTCCGAGTACCCGAAGGGCCAATGGAATGGTACAGATAAGGCGGAGAATGAGCGCCTCTGGAATGCCTACGGTAGAGAGGCTACCGTGAATGTGCGCGCTTCCTTGATAACCCCCACTAACAGTGCATACCCGATTGAGCAATGGGGTCGGGTGGAAAGGCATCCTAGCCTTGCGCTGACCAGACTCTCCCCCTACTTTTATCAACAGATCACAGATTTGATTGCGCTGAACGAACGGCGTGCGGAGGCAAAGTAACTTTACTGGTGCTTGCGGGGACCCTGCGGGTATCAAGATGGGGAGGACGCTGTGTCGATGTCCTCACCCTGCTCTACTACTCCTCCGATCTAGACGGCGCTGTCTCTGTAAGCACTTTCTTGACTGCGTCGATAATCTTCCCACGCAGCTCATCGGGTGCGTTGCTAAGGTCAATTTTCAGTCGGCCATCATCGAATTCACGTACAGAACCCAACTCTGAGCTTCCCCACTGTAGTGGATATGCACGTGAGCGCTCTCGGGTAACCGGCTCACGGTCCTTCCGCTCCCTGATCTTTTCGAGATCACGAACAGATAGCTTCTCGTCACGCACTTGTTCCGCCAGCGCTTCGACGTTCTTCTCAGGAAGAATCTTCGCTACTTGCCGAAGCTCCTGAGCGATACGCATACCGAACGCAGAGGGTTTTGTACGTATAACAGTGAGGACGCTTGCCGGTAGATCGAGAATCGCCAGCGTCTTCGAAACAGTGCCTTGTTTCAGATTCAAATGCTCGGCAATATGCTCTTGGCTCCTATACGTGCCAGCGTCAAGCATCGACTTCCAGGAGAGTGCGTTATCAAGCGCAGTTTGGTCGTTGCGCTCTTCGTTGAGAAGCAATGAAAGGCGATACGCCTCGAGCTCGCTCAGTGGTTCGATGATAGAAGCTAGGATCGTATCTCGGCCAAGGCTTGTCAGTGCCTTCTTGCGATACCTGCCCTCAATCAGCAAGTATGCGCCGGGAACATCTGGATCGGGCATTACCACTGCCGGCACGCGCTGACCATCACGTGCGATGCTAGTTGCCATCTCATCGATCCGTGCGGGATCATAGATGTGGCGAGCATTACGAGGATGATCCTTCACTAGCTCAATCGGTATCTCACGAACGACAAAGGGCTGTGCGGGAGTTGCGGAGGCCGATGTCGGCGCCGTGGACGCCTGATCGGCCATTGGACGGGCTGCGGTCGGTGCAGGCGTAGTGTCCACCGGGGCCGGCCCGTTTCGCTCATCCTTGACTTTAGCAAGTGCGACGACAATATCAGCGGTCTCGAACTTGTCACGTGCCCTCTCGTTCTCGGTCACGACACTGGTCTTGAGCTTATTAAAGAGACTGGCCTTCTTATTCATTATGCTGCCTTTGCAGTAGTGCGTTCTGCTTTGTTCTTAGCAAGGTCGATGACGGCCCCGCCCTTTCCAGATGCTGCTTTTGCGGCAGTACGCTTTGCCTTGATCTTTGGAAGCCCGATAATGTCCGCGATCTCACCATACAGTGATTCGATTTCCTTTATGGCTGTCCGTGCTGACGCGCCGAAGTAATGTACGGAGTCACCGGCCAACATGGCTTCCACGTAAGCAGTACGCTGGTGCATCCGAGTCTTGAACAGTGGTGCGCTTTCACGCATTGTTTCCATCTGCTCGAGACAGTTCTTTGACATTGCCGTGTTTGCAACAACGTTTGAACCGAGGAGTCGTACATTGAGGCCTGGATTGATCGCAGCTGTCCTCTCAGCGAGTTCCAGCAGGTCCGTAGACGCCCACAAATCACCGGGTTTCGGGACAATGGGCACAATGGCGAGATCTGCGATGGCCAGCATAGCTTGCGGGATGGGCGACTCAACCGACGGCGGACAATCAACGATGATGAGATCGTAGTCATCTACATATTGCTTTACCTCTTGGCCGATCTTTCCTTGCGCATTCGCTAATCCCATTACGCGGATCTTGTGCGGATAACCCTCCGGCGCCTGTGATACCCATGTCGTGGCCGTTCCCTGCTTGTCAGCGTCAATCAGAAGCGTTTTGATCTTTTGGCGCACACACGTTCCGGCGAGGTGTACGGCTGTGGTGGTCTTTGCAGCGCCCCCCTTTTGGTTGGCAAGGATGATGATCTTTGCTGGCATTGTCGTTCCCTTTGATCTGGAAGTGTTTTTATACAGAATAAATTTACTTGTCGCAATAAATTTCTTTATCCTTCTCCGATTTATAACTTCGAAGTCGACGAATAGACTACAGCAGAGACTTGTTGACGCAACCTTACTTTGTGGCCAAAGAGATTACTGCGATACGAACAAATATTCTCTGGGGAATATTTATGGAAGGCCTGTGTACTTGGTTTTGGCTCAAAGGTGTTTCACAGAACGTGATTGGTGAGTAGATGCTGGACTACTTAGGGTGAGAAAGCACGACACTCTTTCTATCAACTCTCCCTACGTTGGCAAATACAAAGTCCATCCTTCATCAGCGCCCTCGATTGAAGCTTTGGCATATTCCCCGGGGAATATGTAAAAGCGAGGATAAAGCACTCTGGAGAGAAATATCGCTTCTACAGGCAAGGTCAGAGCCATCTCCGTGCTGGGGCTGCAAGGTCATGGAAATACCGTAGGCTAGTTGATATCCGTTATTCCACGGCCAGAAGATCTGCAGCCGTGCTTGTTTTGCAGGTATAGGAAAGGCATCCACCAATCAGACGTTTAGAGAGTCGTTCAATATTCCCTGGGGAATACCGAGGAATCGCACAGAAGAGACTTGCTTGTTCCTTGATGGTGCCACAGGAGGTGGCTTCTAACCACATCTGATGCAGCAGACGAAACACTGAGCTATGCCCTATGGGCTCTCAACGCTGTATTGAGAATGCCGTATTTGGTACGGACGCTGGCGGGACGATTTATGCCGATCCGGCCAGTTGTATCACCTGAATACTTGAGAAGAAAAACAGAGTGCAAAGCCGCTGAGCATTGCAAGGGAAGGCTGTGCCGTCTTGACGCGTAGGTGGTAGCCCCTTCATCCGAAATATCGTACGCCAGCACAAATGTGACGACCCAATAACTTGATCGTGCAATATTCCCCGGGGAATACCACGGCCTGATCTTCGACAGCGAAGAGTAGTTAGCAACGACCGTCGGCTAAAGTCGGATGGTGGCGTACGAAATGCAAAGGGGTCAGCGAAACGGCGATGGATGATTGGGCCCGATGTGGCATCTGCAAACAGGAGCGCTCACACCAAGACCGTGCTTAACGCCTCGCCGCCATTCAGCATATGACCGATACAAGTCTCAATACTGGCGTCCGCTAGATCGGGAGGAGTATTCACCGAGGAATATTGCTGCACGATTTTCGATAGATCAGAATTAGTAGGGGGAGCTTGGATGAGTCCTTACGGTTCCAATAGGTCCTATCGGAGTAGTGGCGGCGATCGACCAAGTAATGTTCGACCGATTGACAAATGGGGAGGTGCTGGCCCCATTACTTGGGTGAGCGGTGGTTGCGTTCGAGCCTAAGCCGGAGCTGAGAGCCGCTCAAGCAGGGAACAGTGTCTAATAAAGTGCCGATCATTAGCACGCGACTGATACGAGTCTCTTCGCTGGTTGTCACTAGAGTTGGAGGAATATTCCCCGGGGAATATTTGAGCGGGGGAGTTTGCTCATGTTAGTACAGGGGGCGACCGTCTTTCCGATCATGAAACCTCCAACGCGGTCAGACCTTGCATCAGAGCTAGTTGAGCTAGTGCAGGGCTTACAATCAGCCATTTTTTAAAAGGGAAAATGCACAAGGCTTTTCGAATTTCACGCATCTTGAGCTGCAATTATTTGTAACGGACGTTCTTGCTGCGGCCATTATACGCCTGGAGAATATGGCTGAATCCGGCAGTGTCCACGGTGGCTTGGGACGTAACCGTTGACAACTACCGGCTAGCAGGTGTCCTTGAATACATCCCAATAAACTCTACTTCTTGGGTCACTCGATAGCCTTCGTGCTTACACGCTTTAAGTCGGTCTCGCCACTACCCGGTTAGTCCGCTTACTGATTAGGGTATGGCGGCAAAACGCGGGAGGTCCATCATTGTCAACGATGTAGTTGTGTCGCCGCCTTCAACTTTATCCACCTGGCGAATCATTACGCGTACCGCTGCATCCAGCCAAGCGCTCTCTGTAGGCGATGCGGGTTGGGCTCCCGATTTCCGCGCCTCCAACGGTCCGCCGCGCCCGGAACTTAATACTCCGATCGTGTTCAGGATGCCTAAATCGATCCGAAACGCGTTTGCAGCAATAGCTCTGGCACCCCGCTATACACTCCCCGCGGCCGCATCGGTTAGCTCTGTCAAGCAAAAGTAGGCCACTGAATACAGCGATTCCCTTCCTTCACGATAATGCACAAAACGTGCAAAGTGCCGCTCAACCAACGGTGTATGCGCGAATCTAGTTGATGGGTTCGGATATGTAGGACTATGCACGGTGAGGATAGCTGTTCCGGTGCATGTCACATTTGTATTTGTATTAGCAGCAGACAGGTGAAGAACTGCTGACCCTGGCGGAGGCGGTGAGCGGTCGACGATGTCTGCTTTCTTAAACCGGAATTCAATCGAATGGGTCGTAGACAATATGGCGTCCATTGCTCAACCTTTCAGCAAGCGGTCAACTGGCTGCCGTGCCTCGTCCCGCGTAGCATAATGTTTTTGCATTGTGGCTGTGAACTGCCCCTGATCCAGACGGCCGTCAAATTCATCACGAGAGATGTCGACAGCCGGCGGCGACTCATACACCAGTCCTGACGGAATCTTCAGTTCATATGTCAATGAAACCACATGCGGAACACGCACGAATTACCGTCTGCAGAAATCTGGTAGAGCAAGGAACGACGCAACAAGCAACTAATTCAGCAATTTGGCCGAATCCCGCAGGGGCGGGCTGCGAGCCGATCTGGAAGGGGAGTGAAGAAGGCGACCTAGCCATGCCCATTAGCTAATCAAAATGCGGCTGATGTAGCCCCAAAATTCGCGTTCGATGCCCAAAAGGGGTTTGGAAAGAATTTCTTACCTAATTTACAGACTATGGGGACACGGTAGAACAATGTAAAACCTTTCTCCTAGACCTCAGGTCACATGGCGAGATGTTGCTCTATATGCTTGATTTCAAAGAAGAAAGGTTTCCATGTGCCCTAAATACTACCCGATGACGCATGTTTTTGCGATGAATGATAATGGGAGTAACGCCTTCCACCGTTCATAGCATGGGTTCGTCCAATAAAGAGGGGGGAGGGGGTTTTCCTCCACCATCAACATAGTGGACGAAAACCCCCGGCATTTCATGCCACCAATACCTATCTGATGGCTTCGCGTCAGTAGGGTGAGCTCTGCGGTAACTCTCCACCCTGAGCAAGCACAGCTGCCTTCGCCGCTGGTATCCGTACTATGTATGGTGAGAGTTTGAGCGAACGGTTTCACCATGAACGCATGGTGAAATTTTCCGGAAAGAGTTTCACCATTGCGTACCGGAGGCTTGCGATAGAAGTGCTTACCCCAAAAATCCGATAGGAACAAAATAGCCTTCCGGCTCGAGAGAAAGTACTGGTCACGCCAACTGTGCAGGACGGGCAGCTATTCATTCGATTTGGCCTATATCAAAGGGATTGACGATCATCAACCATCTGCATATCGGTATGGCATCCTGAGTGTGTGTATTTCAGCGTGGATGCACAACCGCCTTACCCCAGCCATAGACAAATAAAAGCAGAGCCAGGTGAAGGAGTCGACGTGACACTGGAGCGCAAACTATTGACGGTCTTCGTTTTGGTCTTTGCCGTATTTGCTATTGTCGCCGGCATTACCATCTGGTCCGGAAATGAAATGGCCAAAATGGAGCGCGCCCGTACCGGACATTATGCCGCGCTCGAAATCCTTGACGCTATTCTGCTTGGCTTCGATGACGCCGAGACCGGACAGCGCGGATATCTGCTGACGGGAGATAACGAATACCTGAAACCCTACTACACGGCGATCAGCGCGACTGAAACAGCCCTCCATCGCTTTCATGAATCCTTCGGAAACCAGCGGCAGGGTGTGCACGCCAGGCTGGCCGAACTGAAGGAGAAGATGTTCGCCGAACTCGACCTTACTATTCAGCTGCGGCAGACAAAAGGTCTCGAGCCGGCACTGGAGGTCGTCGCCTCTGACAAAGGCAGAGACTATATGGTGGAGGTACGGGAGCTCGTGCAGAACTTGAAGGACGTCGAGAAAGCGACTCTTTCAACGCTCAGTGACGGTGCGGCACAGAACGTGACTTACTATCAGTACAGCGTGGGCTTGTTTGTTCTTTTCTTGATGATGGCAGTCATGTCGCTGTACTCGTTCATGCAAAGTGACGCCACACAAAAGCGCAAGGCGCTGGAACGACTGACTCATGACGCGACACATGATGGCCTGACTGACCTGGCAAACCGCAACCTGTTTTTCTCTGTTCTCAGTTACAGCATTGCAGCCGCGCAGAGGAGCAAGGGAACGCTCGGCGTACTATTTATTGATCTTGACGGGTTCAAAGCCGTCAATGACACGCATGGACATGATATCGGTGACGAAGTGCTGCAGAAGGTGGCGATGCGATTGACACGTGAATGCCGGGAATCAGATGTTGTCGCGCGAGTAGGCGGAGATGAATTCCTGATCCTGGTGCCAAGCATTTCGAAGCAGGAGCACTTTGCCAAGTTTGCCGCACATCTGGTTGAAGCGCTGAGCATGCCGCTCTATGTCGGTCATCTGGAAATGCATATCGGTGCAAGCGTCGGTATTGCGGTCTATCCTCAACATGGTCAATCTGCAGCGGGGCTCGTCAAGGCTGCAGATGCTGCCATGTACAAAGCCAAGAAAGCTGGAAAAGGGCAGTATCGTTTTTTCAGCGATGAACAGCGCTCTCCTACACCGCCCGTATAGCCGTTTCCATCGCTGTCCCACTTATAATGCACTGATCGCTGCTAGCTATCACAGTAGATGAGGCGAGTGAACAAACCCAGCAATGACTGTAACGAGTAGAACTCATTTCATAAATAGGTAGTCAACGCTCTTTTCGACATGACGGAGTTTCATCATGGCGCGGAGAGAAGAACTTACCGATGAACAATGGACGATTCTGGAGCCGCTTATTCCAGCTCCCGTACGACGGGCAGACGGACGTGGCCGGCCAGTGGTCCACAGCGATAGAGCTGTGCTTAACGGCATTCTATGGGTGCTGCGTACCGGCGCTGCATGGGCTGATCTACCTAACCGCTTCCCATCTGGTTGTACATGCTTCAGACGCTTCACTCGATGGGTCAAGGCTGGCGTGATGAGGCACATACTCGAAGCGCTGGCGCGACACTTGGAACAAGCAGGAAAAATCGATCTATCCGAATGCTTCATCGACGGCACTTTCGTAGTGGCGAAAAAGGGGGATCCAAAGTGGGAAAGACCAAGCGGGGCAAGGGTACGAAGCTCATGGTTATTACAGACGCTCATGGTCTTCCACTCGCCGTGCACACGGCTTCTGCTAGCCCACATGAAGTCACCCTTGTCGAAGCTACCCTCGATGAAGCCGTCACCCTGGGACGACCCCGACGACTTATTGGGGATCGTGCCTACGACAGTGATCCGCTCGATCAAAGGCTCGCAGAGCGCGGCATTGAACTGATTGCACCGCATCGCAAGGGCCGCATTCGGCCGGCGACACAAGATGGTCGTCCTCTGCGTCGTTACAGACGGCGATGGAAGGTCGAACGCACCTTTGCCTGGCTTAACAAGTTTAAGCGCGTCATTACACGTTGGGACCGCTGCATCGAACATTACACCGCCTTTGTTCATCTCTCACTTGCCATGATTCTGCTTCGACGCCATTTATGAAATGAGTTCTAACCAATGGACGACGTAGAAGCACATGATACTGGCGATCAGGCGGACGAGAAGTACAGTCCGAATTACTTGCTTGATTTTGTGATTGAGAAGTTGGATTTGAAGAATGACGCGGCACTTGCTAGGACACTTGGAATCACCCCGCCTGCATTGAGCCGTATCCGACATGGGAAATTCCCCATCGGAGCGACACTCCTGATTGCCATGCACGAGGAAACCGGGATGAAGGTTCAGGAATTGCGCCGCTTGATGGGTGAGGACGGTTAGACATAGAGAAGAACAGAGCCATCGGTGATACCGGGGATATCGACCACGGGGATGATCGGAGCGGCAGATGCTGTCAGGCACATCACCAAGCAAGCAGACTCGGGCGGTATCGTTTCTCCAGCGAGGGTCATCGATAAGAAAAGTCGCTTTGACGCTATAGAAGTTGAAAGCGCCGATCTATAATGAGTGCAACAACACATCGCAGAATGGCTGAGTTGCGCAGATGTGTCAGGCTATAGTCGACCTTAGCGGGAAGATAGGGGTACCTGGCGGATGCCGCCATCATGACAACACATGAGAATAAGCCTATGCAGCAGACGACGACCAACGGCTTTGATGCGAACCACTTGCTCGACATTCTCATCGACAAGCTCAATCTCAAGAATGATGCGGCTCTTTGTCGCAAGTTGGGTGTTACCCCACCCGTCCTCAGCAAAATTCGTCACGGAAAAATGCCGGTGGGTGCAACATTGCTGATTACCATGCATGAAGAGAGTGGGATAAGCATCAAAGAGCTTCGCAGACTCATGGGCGACACGGCAGAGCGCTTCCACAAGAACTCCAACGACGAAGCACACAGGTAACCGTACTTGTTCATCTTGATTAGCCCCTGCTGTCAGGGTGTACTCATGACGGCACGCTATAACGTGCGGGTCAATGGAACAACCTTGATGCGGCACCTAGAGTGGATCGGTTCAAAAGAAAGCCCGAACATCTTGCGATAGACGGGCGAAATCCCCTGTGAGGGCAGGGGCTGGAGACATAGGCTCGCTCATGTGGCCAACAATTCTACTTTGTTAGACGTAGAGGAAAGCAAATTTGTCTGCACGAGAAGCCCGTTTTCCAAGGGAACCGATGATTTGCAGACAAATTTACTAGCATAGAGTGCGACTCGGAAAGTCGCTGTTTCAATTGTTCAAGGAGAATCCGATATGGAAACTACCTAGAGAACCTTCCGTTCCGTCGGAAGTAGCCTACCTCGACGTGCGTTACAGGTAACTGTGAGGTGCGAAGCTCGGGGGACAAGGTACTGAATGCCGCGAGGCAGCTGCAGGTAGTGTCGCAAGACATAAAGCGGCTCTGGGAGCTTCACCCGGAATAAGGCTGGCTGGCTGACATGGCCAACATATGTGAATCATCGATAAACGTCGTAAAGTAAGTTGAGCCCAAGGAGCTGAATGGCTCAAGCCAAAATGGCACGCGCAGGTCAATTCATTTTTATGTTGGATTGCACGGACAACATTGTGCACGGCGAATAGATGGGGCCTAAATCAGTCGTGTTGAAACAGTGGAACGAGGTAAGCCCGATTCTTCGCCTGAATTGAGGCAGGCGGACCGCGAGGAACGCTGATGAGGAAGTGGGTACATGATGGAGTAAAAAGCGAATGCCGGATTGTAATGATCCGGATAGGGGATGAAACGATTGCCCCGTGGTGAAAGCCAGCAGACTTGCTCCTGGTCACAGTCGCGAAAGAACTTGGAGAACTTCTCTTTGGAAGGCAAAGCAAATGACTGCATCAGACAACATCGGTGTGGATGCGGCCTTCACTCGGTCGGCAAACTGGCTCGCCATTGACTGGAAAGCCTGCTATCACGAGGTAAGGAAGCTACAGGGACGTATCGCGAAGGCAGTACGTGAAGGTTCCTGGCGCAAGGTCAAAGCCTTGCAATGGCTACTAACACATGCGTTCTCAGCCAAAGCATTGGCTGTACGACGCGTAACGGAAAATCAGGGCAGAAACACCCCGGGCGTCGACGGTGTGACATGGTCTACACCAGAAGAAAAATCAAAAGCCATTGATTCACTCAAAAGACGCGGGTATCAACCCAAACCACTAAAACGAGTCTACATCCCGAAATCGAACGGGAAACCCAGGCCGTTGAACATACCCGTAAAAAAAGATCTTGCGATGCAAGCGCTCCACAAGCTAGCACTCGAACCAATAGCAGAAACAACAGGAGACCAAAATAGCTATGGGTTCAGGCTAGAACGCTGCACGGCTGACGCAATCGGCCATCTATTCCTAACAGTATCGCAAAAGACAGCGGCACCATGGGTCTTGGAAGGCGACATTCAAGCATGTTTCGATGAAATTAGTCACGAATGGATGTTACAGAATATCTGTACCGATAAACGCCTACTGGCCCAATGGTTAAAGGCAGGATATGTTGAAAAGAACACGCTATTTCCAACGACGCAGGGATGTCCTCAAGGAGGAATTCTTTCACCAGTACTAGCAAATATGGTCCTTGACGGTCTCGAAAATTTGCTCGGGATATTCTATGGATCGGAAACCTTAGACGGAAACCATCGACGAGCAACAAAGAACCAAATTTACCTAACAAGGTATGCAGATGATTTCGTCATAACAGGACGAACAAGAGAAGTGCTGCAAGAAGAAGTCAAGCCGCTGGTGCGTGAATTTCTTGCTGAACGAGGATTGCGACTATCCGAAGAAAAAACACGTGTCACGCATCTGTCGGAGGGATTCGACTTCCTTGGTCAAAACATCCGCAAATACCGTATGGGAACTGCTAACGAAAAATTACTGATTACCCCTGCCAAGAAAAACGTAAAAGCCTTTATCAACGATATACGGGATACCATTCGTGGTTTGAAAACTGCGAAACAAGAAACGCTGATCCACATCCTCAATCCCAAAATAACAGGATGGGCCAATTACCACCGGCACGTTGTCGCAGCAAGAACATTTGAAAAAGTGGACTACCATATTTGGAACGCGCTATGGAAATGGGCAAGACGTCGTCATCCGAAAAAGAACAAACACTGGATTGCTGATCGCTACTTTCATCAAGAAGGAAATCGCAAATGGGTGTTTAGCTGTGTTCAACAACAGGACGACGGGAGCCGCAAACATTTACATTTGTGGAGAGCGTCTGATGTAAAGATTCAACGACATGTAAAAATTCTTAGCGTAGCAAACCCTTTCGACACATCATACGAAGAATACTTTGAAAATCGCGATGCCATAAAAATGGCGAACCGACTCACCGGCCGCCGACAACTTCTAACCATTTGGCAGCGACAGGCAGGCTTGTGTCCCGTTTGCTGCGAACGAATTACTGCAGAAACCGGTTGGAATTTGCATCATATTGTGCAGAAGGTGGATGGAGGTTCAGATGGCAGCAGCAACTTATGTCTGCTGCACCCTGTCTGCCATAGGCAGGGGCATAGCTCTGGTTTTAAGTTTGTACTGCCGGTCGGGTGTGAAAACCTGACTTCATGTGATTCAAGCCGAGTGCCTTGAAAGAGGCTCGCTCGGTTTATAGGGGGCGGCGACACAGCAATGTGCCGCTGCTACCCGAAAAAGAAAGCAAATTTATCGGTTCGCATCAGAAGCAAGTAAATTTGTCTATTCGTAGCTTTGACTGCTCAATGAGGGGCGTACGTTGTCGGAATGACGAAATCGACAACAGGCTTCCACGCTCCAGTTTCCATGGCTCGACCGCGAGGTAGTCGCCGCGTCGACGTCTATGGAATCAAACTCAACCGTCGAGTCCAGTGCTTCAGCGATGCCGCTTACCATCAATGGGTATGTCTTGAGGCCGATCCAAGGGTGCATGCATATTGCGAACGTCCTGCACTTGTCGAGTACGGAGAGGAGCGGCTCATGGTCGACTACTGGGTCAGAAAAAGCGACGGTGATTCCTTGCTAATTCTGGACGAGGAGTGCCGCTTATTGAACGCAGTAATAAGTGGTACGCCCTATGCAGTGACGACCATATCGCATGCTGAGTTGACAGCTTTCGACGTATGGGTAGAGAACTGGGAACGCATTCTGCCAGTAATCACCTCATGCCGGACGTTGGTTCCGGACACACTATTGAAGTCGGTACAGCGCCTGGTTCGTGAACCAATACAGCTTTCCCATATTGAACGGGAATTAAGCCCTGCAGAACCGACAATCGTACGTGCCGCTCTCTTTACCTTACTTCACCGCGGTACGTTGCATGCCCCTCAATTGATGACCGAGCCGCTTTCGTTTTTGACTCAGTTCGCAACCACGGAAGACAAGTCATGAGTCGACGCCGTGCCAACTTTCTGGAGATCGACACCTGTATATGGCCCGCTGTCGACTACCACGCACTGTCGCCAGAAAATCAAAAGGTATTTGCTGCACGATGCAAAGCGATAGAATTGTATGTTGCGGGAAGGACGTTACGTGACATCGAAGAGGAAACCGGCATCAATAGCCGTCAGTTGTATTGGCTCCTCGACCGCTGCTTGAAATGTGCAGAAGATGGTCAAATCTTCGGCTACCGTGCTCTATTGAAGAGCAGCCGCACAGGTTCCTACAGACGTACAGCAGAGCTGGAAAAAGAGTACGTTGGAACGACAAGAGGACATGCGGGAGTATTTGCCTCGCTGCTGGAACAGTATCCGATACTTGCAACGTGGCTGAAGGCAAAGTTGGAAGACCGTGCCGTGACGATCAAACAAATCAGCACAGACGGAAAGCTAAAATCCCGCTTACGAAACCTGACGCATCTGCATGCCGGGTTCATCATGCAATGTCGGAAGATCGGCATTACTGGGTCTGAGTACCCCTTGAATACCGACCGCAAGGGTTTGCGCTCCTTGTCCGCATATGTCAAAGGAGAACTACTCAACAATTTTGCTTCCGCAGCACGTGCAGCAGGAGCCGCTCGAGTGAAGAACGTTCCACATTCCGGCACTGCGAATCAACGAGGTCCCGTACGGCCCTACCAGATAGTGGAGTTTGATGGCCATCGCCTCGACGTACGACTCAAGATCGTAATACGAGACCCACTGGGCTTTGAGCAAGACGTCGAAATTGAACGAATTTGGCTGTTGGTCATTATTGATGTCTGTACGCGCACAGTGCTGGGCTATAACTTGGTACTGTCCCGAGAGTACAGTCGGTACGACGTCATCAAGACGATAGAGAAAGCACTTAGCCCACATGAATCCCGCTCCTTCACATTCCTTGATGCTGGATACAGCAGCAACGGAGGATTCCCATCAAGTAAATTACCGGAGCTTGGATACGCAGTTTGGGAACGTATTCGTCTCGATAACGCAAAGGCCAATCTGGCAGACGACACGATCCGGGTTCTTAATACTACAGTTGTAAGTTCATGAATACTTTTCAGGGTTTTCCAGTCTAACAAGCTGAGTTAGCTGGAGGGCTGCGCCATGGACGACGATGTTGCAAGACGGTATGTCGAAATGAGTGAAGGCTGGCTGGGAGAGCTGGAATGCCTATTTTCCTATATTAGCCCTCGGTTTGGGCGGATTGAGCGCCAGCGACATGCTTGGGAGTATCTACTAGGCTTGCTCAGCTCAGTAGAACGCAAGAACGGTTGGCAACTGGCCGAAGCCGCTGAGCACACCACGCCATATAGCTTACAGCACCTGCTCGACCGTGCACCTTGGGATGCCGACGCGGTCCGGGACGATCTGACCGAGTATCTCATCGAGGAACTGGGGGATCCGAACGGCGTGTTGGTTATCGATGAAACCGGGTTTCTTAAGAAAGGGGAGCATTCTGTCGGAGTACAACGCCAATACAGCGGAACGGCAGGACGTATCGAGAATTGCCAGATTGGCGTGTTCATGGCCTATGCCGGCCAGCATGGCCGTGCATTGATGGATCGAGAGTTGTATTTACCACGGGAGTGGACTGCCGACATGGACCGGCGGCAGGCTACGAAGATTCCGCAGCATGTCGAATTCCAGACCAAGCCACAACTGGCACAGCAGATGATCGAACGGGCTGTGAAAGCAAAGGTTCCATTTGCATGGATTGCTGGTGATGAGGTGTATGGCGACAACCGCAGGCTACGTGTCTGGCTTGAGCAAAATGATTTGCATTACGTGTTGGCAGTGCGTAGTAACGGGCATGTGTGGACTGAACGTCTGCGCCAGGAGACCGTTGAGCATCTGGGCAATACGGTCACTGACCAGGATTGGCAGACACTGTCAGCCGGAGACGGTGCCAAGGGACCACGCTGGTATGATTGGGTGCGCATCCCATTGCTGTCATGGCAGATGCCGGGTGAGCGCTGGCTGCTGCTGCGGCGAAGCCGAGCCGATAAGAAATTGGCCTATTACGTCTGCTACGTACCGGCGGGCACGGACCTGCAGACAATGGTACGGGTGGCTGGTATGCGCTGGATGGTGGAAGAATGCTTTGAGGCCGCCAAGGGAGAGGTCGGCCTTGATCAATATGAAGTGCGTAGCTGGCATGGCTGGTATCGGCATATTACGTTAGCGATGTTGGCCCATGCATTCTTAGCGGCGGTATGTACCTCCAGTTCAGAAATCGACCCCTTTAAAAAAAAGGCAGTACAGGGCCGGATGAAGAAATGGAAACAGCAACGAGTACGTACATCACACTAACGGTACCGGAAATTAGAAAATTACTGTGCCGACTCGTATGGCGCTACTTGCCAGAGGTGAAGATGGTCGTTCAATGGTCGCTATGGCGGCGACATCATCAAGCCGTCGCTCATTTCTATCATTGGATGCGCCGTAGCCCTCCACCGTAACTTACAACTGTAGTATTAAAGCGTCTAACAAAATGAACGAAATGCTGTCATAAGCCTCGGTGGAAGCTATCAATGGTAAGGCGAAATGGCACGTGAACTGGTTGACGATGAACTATGGGAAATAGTCCAGCCACTGCTGCCGGTCAAGCGACGGCGCAAGACCCATCCTGGGCGCAAGCCGCTGGACGACCGGCGGGTATTGACTGGCATTCTGTTCGTGTTGCAGTCAGGGATACCATGGGAAATGCTGCCGCAGGAAATGGGGTGCGGGTCGGGCATGACTTGCTGGCGCCGACTGCGTGCCTGGCAGAAGGCGGGCGTATGGAAGAAGCTGCATGGTGTGCTGCTGGACAAACTGCGGGCTGCCGACAAGATCGATTTCTCCCGTGCGGTGGCCGACAGTTCGTCGGTCAGAGCTGTGCACGGGGGAAAAAAACTGGACCGAACCCAACCGATCGCCGTAAAAAGGGCAGCAAACACCACCTCCTCGTCGACGCGCAGGGCATCCCGGTCAATGTCATTCTGACCAAGGCCAACCGGCATGACGTCACGCAGCTGGTGCCGCTGATTGATGGGGTACCGCCGATGCGGGGCAAACGCGGACGGCCGCTGAAAAAGCCCAAGTGTGTTCAAGCTGATCGCGCCTATGACAGCTGTGCTCACCGCCTGGCGTTGGAGCAGCGCGGCATCCTGCATCAGATTGCCAGACGCCGAACCAAGCACGGCAGCAATCTGGGAAAGACCCGCTGGGTGGTCGAACGCTCCATCGCCTGGCTGCACCAGTTCCGGCGGCTGCGCGTGCGTTATGAACGACTGCCGTCGATTCATGAAGCCTTCCTTCGTTTAGGCTGTGCCATCATTTGTTGGCGCATCCTTAAAAAGTCATTTTGTTAGACGCTGTAAAAACGGTTTTGCAAGAGAAGCCTTCGGGCATGACGCACTGGAGCATCCGCAGTGCTGCTGCACATACCGGCATCTCCAAGAGCACGGTCGCACGCTATTTTTCGCTCTTCGGTGTACAACCACACCGAAGCAGCAGCTTCAAGCTGTCGAGCGATCCTTTCTTCGTCGAGAAAGTCCGCGACATCGTT
This sequence comes from Noviherbaspirillum malthae, assembly GCF_015352985.1. Classification (GTDB taxonomy): domain Bacteria; phylum Pseudomonadota; class Gammaproteobacteria; order Burkholderiales; family Burkholderiaceae_D; genus Noviherbaspirillum; species Noviherbaspirillum malthae. Next base: position 16,507 of record NZ_JACYXF010000098.1, read on the forward strand.
GGCTTGTACTTGAGCCCGCCTACGAATGCACTGGTGCTGTGCGTGGACGAAAAGAGCCAGTGCCAGGCGCTTGAACGCACCCAGCCAATGCTGCCAATGGGTCTTGGCTATGTCGAAGGAGTGACGCATGACTACATCCGCCACGGGACAACTACGCTGTTCGCGGCGCTCAACGCGGCCAATGGTGAAGTGATTGCGCAATGCAAGCCACGTCATAGGCATCAGGAATTCATCGCCTTCCTTAATCATATTGACAAAGCGATTCCTGCTGAGCTGGATGTGCACCTGATTCTGGACAACTATGCCACGCATAAGCACCCGAAGGTCAAAGCCTGGGTGGCCAGACGACCGCGCTACCACATGCATTTCACGCCGACTTACTCGAGCTGGCTCAATCAAGTCGAGCGTTGGTTTGGTCTGATTACGCAGCAGGCCATTCGGCGAGGCTCATTTGAAAGCGTGCGCCAGCTGACGTTGCAAATCCAGCGTTATGTGGAACACTACAATGCTCATAAGAGACCTTTCGTCTGGACTGCTACAGCTGAATCCATCCTCGCAAAGATCGAACGTTTATGTAAAGTTATTTCTGGGACAGAACACTAGTGGGTCATTTGGCAACCAGGTCGGCTTAAGTATTGTTGCAACTTACTGGCTCGGCGTCGTATAGGACGCTGAGTAAAGGCTCCCGATCCACCTACGGCATGTTGCCGTCGCCGATAGCGCATC
>NZ_JACYXF010000099.1 GCF_015352985.1 Noviherbaspirillum malthae
CCGTAGGCTTGACCAAGATGCCATGCCATGACAGCCTCCCGCTTCACCGTGAGTGAGAGTTTGACTTCTTGGCCCCGCTGTAAATTCACCACCTTTAATGGTGCAGCTCAACACGAAAATGCTCTAGTGGTGACAGGCGACACGCGACCCAAATCGGAAGTGCGGCTTCGCCAGAAAGCCAACCTTGACATCGGCCGCGCACCAGATCGGACTTTGCTGTTTTCAGACGAGAGCCGGTACCGGAGGATCAATACTACGAAAGCTATAACGCCATAACAATGTTTATGCTGAATGGGTGCTCGAGAACCACGCGCACCCTGAGTGGCTTGCCCGGTGTTCCATTTATGTAAGTCTGTGCCGTAAAACCTTGTGTTTTTCAATGACGTCGTTCAGTACTTGAGCAATCGCTGTTAAGTGTGCCGGCTTGGTCAGATGAACATCGAATCCGGCCCCCTTTGCCTGCTCCTTGTCCTGCGGTTGCCCGTATCCTGTTAACGCAACGAGTACCGCACCGCGACTCTGATCTGTGGCTCTCAACTTTTTCGCCAGTTCATGTCCATCCATATCTGGCAGGCCGATGTCCAAAAAGATGACATCGAATATTGCAGTGCTCGTCAGTGCCAATGCATCCTGGGCGCAGTAGCCTGTCGAGACGCGGTGTCCGAACGACTCCAATAATGCAGTCAGCGTGTTTGCCGCGTCAACATTGTCGTCGATGACAATAATTTCCAACGCCTCTATCGTGGTGGAGTTGCCGTTATCAGCGCTTTTCGCCACCGCTTGCAGTACCTCCCTATGCCTTGGCAGCCGCACAACAAACTCACTTCCCCGATTAGCACCTTCGCTTTGCGCCGTAATGCTTCCACCATGCAGCTCAACCAAGCGTTTCACGAGTGCAAGTCCGATGCCAAGACCGCCCTGAGACCGGTCCGAGCTTCGCGGCGCTTGGACAAACAGCTCGAAGACCTGGGGCAAGAGGCTGGAATCCATCCCAATACCATTGTCTCGCACCGAGATCATGACTTCGTCGCTCGTTGCATCAAGCCGCAGATCAACAATGCCCTCGCTGGGCGTGTACTTGGCCGCGTTCACGAGAATATTTGCAATGATCTGGACTAGTCGTGTCTTGTCACCGTGGAGGTACACTGCTTCCCCGACCAAGTGGACATTGAGCTGGTGCCGCTTCGACTGCATGACTGATTTGGATTGTTCAATGGCATCGGCAATCACGGCCTTTGCATCCACTGGCTCTTTCTCAACAGTAATCATGCCGCGTGTAACGCGCGACACATCCAACAGATCATCGAGCAAACTGGTCATGTGAGCGACCTGTCGGTTGATTATTTCACTTGCACGCTCTACTTGCCGCTTGCCTGACGACGGAAGCGTGATCAATTGTGCGGCCATGTTGATTGGCGCAAGCGGATTGCGTAGCTCGTGCGCAAGCATCGCAAGAAATTCATCCTTTTTTTGATCGGCTTGACGCAGCTTGTTTTCGGCCTCGCGGCGCACTGCCAGCTCTTTATCAAGACGCTCGAATGCTTTTTGCAGCTCTTGACGATTGGAGTCAAGCGCACTGTTCAGCGATTTGGCTTGCCTGTTTGCCTCACGTGCGACTGCAGCGTGGACAGAGGCAGATTCCGCCACGCGCTCAACGCCAAGCTTGGCACCTACCAGGGAGAGAAGGGCCGGAAGCTGTGTAGCTGCTGTTCCCTCCAATTCGATACCGAGCAACACCAGAACAGCTTGTCCAAACCGGTCAACAATGACGGAGCAAAGTGTGTCCGCCCCATCCGAGGGGGCAGGCAAAGGCATCGATGTACAAGAGCCGGCCTCGCATTGCCCGAAAGCCGCTTGCCACTTTGCCGCATAGCGCATCGTTTGCGGCAGACCCTGCGCCGGCAGGAACATATCAACTTCATCGTCCCTGCCGAAAAGATACGCTTCCGTCGCGTGCGTATATGCCGCCAGTGACGCAAGCCCATCTTTACGCGTCTGGGGCGATTGCAGACATATAAATATGTCAACCAGTTCTATGGGGATCATCCGTATTCACTATTCCGGTATTGCGCATACGATTGCAGTGCAATTGTGAAAGCCGCTGAATTGACCCTCTGTACGGGCAATCTGCCCATAGGTATTGCAACCGGCAAAGTTCTCCGATCCCAGCGTTTGCGCCACCGCTTTCAATTCCTCCTGAAACTGTAGTCCAAGACGCAAGCGCGTTGCTGCGCAATCGAACAGCAGAAAGCCGGCATGTTTTTCCCCATTCAAGCCCGCCAGCGCTGCCGCCGACGCTTCACGGGCCGCATCGCAAGCTGTTTCAACATTGGCGACCATCAGCTGCACGGTAGCTCCTGTTGGCACCTCGGCAGCACAAGTGATCGAGCCATCCGCATTCAAGGCAAGCGGGACCCGCAGCTTGTATTCATCTCCCATGTCGATTCCAATGATGTTATGCAGGAAAAAAGGCATCGGGTCGGCACGGTTGAACACTTGGCCGGTTTTCTGCGCGTGCATTTCGAAGACGTCACCCGCCGGTATGGCATTGATGCTCACGATCCGGCTTCCCTCGGCCTCAGTCACGCGCAAAGGCTTGCCTGCCGCTTTCCACCCGTGTTTAACACCAATCCCAATCGGCTTCTTTGATAACATTTCGAGCACGACCACCGCATCGGAATGGCACTGCGCCCCGAAAAAGACATGGGTTTCATTGAATCGCGCGTCATCGGCAGCGCCACCCCCGAATAACTGGTAGGTGCCCCCGGTCAGTACGGTGAGATCCTGAATCAAGTCTTCCGCAAAACCGGCAAGTGCGTCAGTGAGAACGAGGGCGCAGCGATACGGATAATCGGTATGCTGGCTTGCGGTGAATACACCTTCAATCTGCTTTACTGCGTTTTGCCGTGAATCCCGTAAGCCCGTACCTACTGCAGCATTGAACAGCATGGTGTCCGAGCGAATCGCCATCACGGAGGCGGATGCGTTGGCCGTTGCGCAGCCTGAAAACTCGCCTGCCGAAGAACATCCAATCAGAATCCTTGGCTGGCATTGTTCTTCCAATGCGATCAGGACGTCTGTGTATGCAAATTCGGGCGAGACAAAGGCGATGACGACATCGGGGTTTTGTCCATTCAGTTTCTCCGCGACCGTTTGCCCTAAGTAGCTTCCTGCATCGGTCGGTGAAGAAAGGGAAGTATGGCCTACAATTACCTGCGTCATGTTTGAATCCGGTTACGTGTGTTGTTAGAAGTGGCTGCGCAGATCGTCAGTGTTACTTCGCGGTTCAATTTGCCAGAACAAAAGATTATGTCCCGTCAGAAAAGCAAAACTTGCGGGAAATCGGGTAGTCTACGCTGATTGGGATATCGTGCCGGGACTCATCAAGCCAAGGTGATGCCAGTCACTTCGGTGCCCAGCGCCTGATGGCAATTTTGACTGGCGTTTCATTTGGAAATCAGATGCTTCAACGCAACCTTGGAAGCGGAGAAGTCACGAAGAATTCGTCGGTTTCACCAAGTGGTAATTAAAGCTGGTCGCTTACTTCTGCTTCTGGCCGAACCTTGCCCTTGCTCAGATTCCGTAGGAAGGCAGGAATCAGATACGAAGCCGGCCTTCTCCGTGCTTTCACTGCACTCTCGCGTATGAATTTACCGCCCGGTTTTAGACATTATCACTCCCAGGTCTTGGGCTGAGCCGAATTTCAAATCATTAGATTTTCGATACCGCTTCGTTGCGGTATCGAAGTACGTTCGGTGCCCGAAAAGTTGAAATTATTCCCCTCATACGACACCTGCCTGCTTTAAGAATGACGCAGTACCGACTTTCTACCTATTCCGATAGGCTATCATGAACTCAAATTGGACAAGGAAGCGTCCGAGAAACTAAGCATGCGATACAGGGTTAAAGGTTCTCGAAGATCTCGATCAGTTTAAGTGCTGCGGGTGACAGATAACTGTTTTTCCTATAAGTGACCACAAGCCTTCGGTGCATGGTTGTTTCTTTCAGCTGCACCTCCTTCAATGGAGTGCCGGCTCCCAAATGGTGTCGCGAAATAAAGCTTAAAAGTCCTGTTTCTGCGATTAATGCAGGCAGAATCAGAAGCATGCTGGCTTCGACCTGAACGACCGGGCGTGGCAGCTTCTTGCGGTCAAATGTCTGGTCCAGCCAGTCTCGTGTCGGCGCGCCGGCTGGTTGCAGTACCCATCGATAATTCAACAGATCCGCCAACTTGACATTTTTTTTAAATAGTTCATGTTCAGTGCTGGCTGCCACGACGATTTGATCCTCGATTAAATATCTCGAGATGAACTCAGGATCCTTCCCAATGTCGGTGCCTACCATCATGTCGAGTTGCCCGCTTTGAAGCAAGGGCTTGATGCGGTCATACAGGCCAACCACCGTTTTTAAGCTCACTTCCGGCGCTTCGGCAATGAGTTTTCGGGCGGCAGACGGTAAAAGGAATTGGGCTGCCGTTGGGGCAATGCCAATGCGGACTTGGCCCGACAATCCTTTCTCCAGATCCGTAATCTCACGACGTGAATCCTCGACATCGAAGCGCATTCGCTGCGCCCATCTATATAGCACATGTCCAGCTGGCGCCAGCCGAATACCACGTCCGGCGCGCTCGAACAGCGGTGCCCCGTAGGCATCTTCAAGCCGCCTTATAGCGCTCGTTAGAGCAGGCTGCGAGCGATGGAGTCGCTCGGAGGCCCGCCCGATATGCTGCAATTCGGCAATAACCTCAAAATAGCGCAGATCGCGAATATCGATATCAAAAGTCATGTCAATGAGTCCCCAAGAATTATGAAATAGACCCTTTGGATTCTGACATAGATAATTGGACCATCAAACAACTTGGATCAGCCATCAATACGTTGGCTACCCAAGAGAAACTTATTCCGATGGAGACAGTTAATGAAGCTCTTTACAAAGCTCGTGTTTGCATTCGCCGCCGGCAGCATTGCCATTGGTGCCTCAGCCCAGCAGACTTATCCGAACAAACCGATACGGCTAGTTGTTCCGTTTCCGCCAGGCGGCGGGCCGGACATTATCGCCCGCCTTGTGGCTAACAAGCTGCAGGCAACGGCTAAATGGAACGTCGTCATCGACAACCGGCCTGGTGCCGGTGGCAATATTGGCGTAGACCTCGTTGCGAAGTCTCCCGCAGACGGCTATACCCTCGTGATCGGTCAAACGAGCAATCTGGCTGTCAATCCTACCCTTTACAAGAAGCTTCCGTACCAGCCGCTAAAGGACTTGGCGCCGATTACAACCTTGGCCACCGCGCCGCTGGTGCTGGTAGTGGCAGCGAACTCGCCATATAAAACCCTGGCCGACGTGGTCGCCGCTGCCAAGGCGAAGCCTGACCAGGTTACGTTCGCATCGCCCGGAAACGGTACGGTTGCACACTTGACCGGGGAGATGCTGCAAAAGGCTGCAGGTATCAAATTGCAGCACGTGCCGTACAAAGGCATATCAGGGGCGCTTACCGATCTGCTCGGCGGCCAAGTCCAACTCTACATGTCTTCTGTCCCTTCCGCGATGTCCAGTATAAAGAACGGGAAGATACGCACCATCGCGGTGACGTCGGCGCAGCGTGCGGTTGATCTGCCGCAGGTGCCTACCATCAACGAGTCCGGCTACAAGGGCTTCGATGCAATAACCTGGTTTGGCCTGCTCGCACCTGCCGGCACGCCGGGACCAGTGATCGCACGCCTGAATTCGGAAGTGAACAAGGCGCTGCAATCAAACGAAGTCAAGGAAAAGATCAGCGCCGAAGGCGGTGATGCGCAGGGAAGCACGCCCGATGCCTTTCTCGCACTGATGAAATCCGATCTCGTGAAATGGGGCCAGATTGTCAAGGATTCAGGTGCAACAATCGATTGAACGTCGCGCCGACCGGTTCCATAGGTGTGATGGGACCAGGCCATCAGCGCATAAGCTATTTTTTGAAGGTAAATGACATGACTGAAAAATCATCGACGGCCGATGTTGTCCGCCGTGAGATAGAGCGCGTGCCCGCTGACGTCGTCGCCCGCGCGGCAGAGTTCCAGGCAGCGATACTGGCCGACGTTAATGGACGCCGGGGAGCACTGAACGGCAAGATCGCGGCACTGGACCCCAGTATGAAGATTGCCGGTCCGGCGATCACTGTCGAAGTACGACCCGGAGACAATCTGATGATCCACGCTGCCATGGCTATCGCGCAGCCTGGAGACGTGCTAGTCATCGACGGCAAGGGAGATCTGAACAGTGCGCTGATGGGCGCAATCATGATGAATCAGGCAAAGGCAATCGGCCTGGCCGGTGTCGTCATTGACGGAGCCGTGCGCGATGTATTGGAAATAAGGGAGATGGGATTTCCCGTATTCGCGGCGGGCACCAATCCCAATGGCCCTACCAAGCTGGTTCCCGGGCGTGTCAATTGGCCGATATCGGCGGGCGGACATCCTGTCAATCCCGGCGATCTCGTTGTCGCCGATGCCGATGGCGTGGTTGTCATTGAGCGCGAGAAGGCTGCGTCTTTGCTCGGTCCAGCGGAAAAGAAGGTCGCCGACGAGACCAAACGAATCCAGGGCATCCTGAGAAATGAACAGCTGCGTCCGGCGTGGCTCGATGGTGCGCTGCGCGCGGCCAGTGTGCTGAAGGAAGGGGAAACGCTGTGATGTCCGCTTCTGCACATAAGCCCGTACTGCTGGTAACGAGCAGCGACCTGGCATCCCAGGCCGTGGAAATGCTCGAAAGCTTCGATCTTGTATACGCGGGCAAGAATCCTGATGAGGGCACCTTGGTGGCGCTGTGCGAGCAGCACCAGCCGGTCGCCATGATTGTTCGCTTCGGCAAGATCCCGGCGCGTGTCATGGATGCCAGCAAGAAACTGCGCGTTATTTCCAAGCATGGGGCAGGAATTGATTCGATAGACACGGCCGCCGCGGCAGAGCGCGGGATTCTCGTCAGGGCTGCCGCAGGTGCAAACGCCGCAGCAGTGGCCGAACATGCCTGGGCAATGATATTCGCCTGCGCCAAAAGCCTGGTTCAGTTGAACGGCCGCATGCACGACGGGCACTGGGACAAATCCACCCACAAGAGTCTGGAGCTGCAAGGAAAGACTCTCGGGCTGGTCGGCTTCGGGGCCATCGGACAGCGAACCGCCGCCGTCGGTCTGGCACTGGGAATGCGGGTCATGGTTTTCGACCCCTTCGTGAGCAATGCGCCGGAAGGCGTGGAAGTAGCTTCCCTGGATGAGGTGCTCAGCCAGAGCGAAGTCATCTCTCTGCATTGTCCTTTGACCAGCGACAATCGCAATCTGATTAATCGCGAAACGATCAGCCGCATGCGCGATGGCGTCATTATCGTAAATACGGCGCGCGGCGGCCTGGTCGACGAAGAAGCGGTGATTGAGGCAATCAGGGCAGGCAAGATTCGGGCCGCAGGGCTGGACAGCTTCCATACCGAGCCTTTAACCGGCGAACATCATTTCACCGGCGTGCCTAATCTGATTCTGACACCGCACGTGGGCGGCGGCACCACGGACGCCTATGTGAACATGGGTACGGCAGCGGCCAGGAATGTATTGGACGCGCTGAAGCAATAACGCATGAACACCGGATGAGCAGGCCAGGCGCACTGGGTGGGTTCCAACCGCGCCGATTCGCCAGACGGCTCACCGCAAAGCTTGATTGCGCGGCATGCACACGAAAGACCTTCCTCATGCCGTGCGTCAAATGGTTAATCCAATAATGTCTGTGCTTGGCACGCATGCGTATGCATGCCTGCCCGCAGAACGCCATCTGAAGGTTCAACAAAAATGGATCGTCGTTCATTTCTCAGAAACAGCGCCGCTGCCGGTGCCCTGCTTGCCATGGGGCTGCAGGGTGCCGTCGCCCAGGATGTCTATCCGAACAAGCCTGTGCGCGTCATCGTTCCTTATTCGGCAGGCGGCGGCGCGGATACGCTTTGCAGGCTCCTTTTCGGGAAGCTCGCGGAAGAGCTCGGGCAGCAATTCATTGTCGACAACCGCGGCGGCGGCGCCGGTACCATAGGCGCCCTGGTGGTAGCCAAGGCGCCTGCGGACGGCTACACCATACTCTACGATGCGACGGCTTTCTCGGTGAATCCATCGCTCTTCCCACGTCTGGCATATAATCCGCGCAAGGATTTCCAGCCTGTATTCCAGGCCGGGGTAATGCCTCTCCTGCTGCTTGTCAATCCGACGGTCAAGGCAAACAATGCCGCCGACGTAATTGCAATCGGAAAGGCTACGCCAGGAGGACTGGATTGGGCGTCGGCTGGAAACGGAAGCATTCAGCATCTCGCACTCGCATTGTTCAGCAAAATGTCGAAGATCGAAGTTTCCCACGTACCGTTCAAGGGCGGAGCTCCGGCACTCAACGATGTGGTCGCGGGCCACGTCAAGTACTACTTCAGCAATACCGCCGCTGCCAGCAGCCATGTGAAGGCAGGTTCGGTGCGTGCTGTCGCCCATACCGGGCAGGGACGCCTTGCCAATTTTCCCGCGCTTGCTCCGGTGTCGGACACCCTGCCCGGCTTCGAGGCTTACGAGTGGAACGGCGTGTTTGTACCGAAGGGAACGCCGAAGGCCATCGTTGACCGCCTGAATGCCGGTTTGAACAAGGTGATAAAAGATCCTGGCATTGCCGAGCGTCTTGCAGCCCTCAGTATACAGACGAAGCAAAATACACCTGCCGAGTTCGACGCCTTTGTCGGCGCCGAGATAGAAAAATGGGGCAAGGTGGTCAAGGAAGCGAATATCAAGCTGGATTGATTTCGGTATCAGTTCGGCACTTCCCGACGAATGCCGGATTCCGAGAGACCTGCGACAGACAGTTCACGAGAAACGCAAACATGCAGCACGAGATGAGTTACGGGGGGAGCCGCGCTTATGACGTCCCTCATTCCGCCGGAAGCCGGCCTCCAGGACTGAAAGCCCCCGAGCTTGCATGTGACTGCCATATGCATATCTTCGATCCTCGCTTTCCGGCCTCTGCCCACTGGACCCGCGTTCCGCCTGTGGCGACGGTAGACGACTACCGCTTATTTCAGGAACGGATAGGGACGAGCCGGACGGTAGTGGTTACCCCATCCACTTACGGGACAGACAACGCTTGCACCCTCGATGCGGTTGCCAGGATGGGCAGATCGGCACGAGCGGTGGTCGTTGTCGACACGACCGTCTCTGACGCAGAATTGAAGCAGATGAGCGACAAGGGCGTATGCGGAATCCGGGTGAATTTCGTGTCGCCTCAATCATGGGGCGTGACAACCGCCGCCATGTTGATCGAGCTGTCGAGGCGGCTGCATGCGCTGGATCTGGGTTGGCATGTTCAGATCTTCATGCACGGACAGCAGATCGTCGAGATGGAAGATGTACTCGCGAGTCTGCCAACGACCCTGGTCATCGACCATATGGGCAGGGTGCCGCAGCCGGCCGGAACAAGCCATCCCGCGTTCGGCGCGATCAGGCGCCTGCTCGACGGCGGCAAGACTTGGGTTAAGTTGTCCGGTGCGTATATGAATACGCAAGAGGAAGCCTCGGGCTATATCGACGTAGGCAGAGTGGCGAAGGAATTTGTGCACGCGGCGCCGGAACGGCTCGTCTGGGGCAGCGACTGGCCTCACACTATAGCCGAACGCCTCCCAGATGATGCTGTACTCTTCGATCTGAACGCCGAGTGGATTCCCAATGTGGCGACGCGCAATCGCATCCTGGTCGACAATCCGCAGACACTCTATCGTTTTTAGTTCCACCTGATCACGTTCCCGTATGCCGACGCTGCCGGGGGTAAGCTCTGTCTCGCTCAGTCGGACGGACAGCTTAGTTTCGGTAAGCGATCAATGTTCGCCTCGGGCTGAACAGCGGCCATTGGACTCCATCGATAGACGATCCGTTTCTGGCCGATTGCAGAGCATCGCCAAACCGCGTGTACGGCGATCCCATTCTCGGCGGCACCCTAATCCAATTGCGATCCCACCTATGCATTCGCATTATTGAATGTCATCGACAAGATGACATTACTTGCAGGCCGGTAGGCCGCCTAGAGCGGATTGCAGGTCAATGTAGGGTCACGTTCGAGCGGATCACCGCCCCGGCCAGAAGGGATGCAGTGCAAGGCGCGGTGCGCCGCACAGGGTGAGCCCCTGGGCAAGCACCGCAACGCCGCAATGCGCCCTTCTGGTTCGACCCCTTCGGGCAACCCCGGGAACCGGCCGCCTGCGTCGTTACGACTCCTTGCCGTAGCCCCGCTACGACGCGTCGCCGTGCCTAGCATTCGGCCGATTTCCGGGGTTGCGCGATCCCGACATTGACCTGCAATCCGCTCTAGGGTTCACGCAGCATGAGCAGAACGATTCTTCAGCACATCACGGCAAACCGTCAGCCAGGCTCCTGCCGCATGCGACAGATAATGTCCGTTCCAGATCTGGGCAACTTCCCATGACAACTCCGGCTCGATGATGCGAACAGCCTCCAGACCCTCGATGGCAAGGCGATGGATGAACGGCCCAGGCAGCAGCGCCACGCCAAGCCCTGCGGAGGCCATGGCCACCAGCCAGTCCCACTGGCCGCTCTGCGCGACGACCTTGGGCTCGAAGCCGGCCTCTCGGAATGAGCGACGCAGGCTGCGGGTCAGCGCGAAATCATCGTTGAGCAGTACCAGCGGCATGTCGCGCAGTGCCGTCAGCTTGAGCGTGGTGCGGCGCTTTGGAAAAGTGCCGGCTTCGGCCAGCGCCCAGATCGGATAGCTGGCAACCGCCGAGGAAACGAGGTTCAGGTTCGGGTCGCAAGGCAGCACCGTCATGCCTACTTCAAGATCGCCGGCCGCGACCTGGCGTTCTATCGCCTGTCCGGTATCTTCGCGCAACTCCAGTGCGATATCCGGATAGCGCTCGCGGAAAGCCTTGAGCACCGGCGTGAACAGCAGGTTGATCATCGGCGGAATGCCAACCGCCAGGCTGCCGCGCCGCAGGGACAGCGTGTCCTGTACCTCCAGCGTCAGCTGCCGCGTCGCTGCGACGATTTCCTGGCCGCGCTCGAACACGATGCGACCCGTATCCGTCAGTACGAGCTTGCGCCCATCACGGATCAGCAGTTGTGTACCCATTTCGTCTTCGAGCTGACGCACCATCTTGCTGATGGTCGACTGCGTGACGTGCAGGGCATCGGCTGCCCGGGTGAAGCTGTTCAGGCGCACTGTTTCGATGAAATAGCGCAGGGATCGAATATCCATTTTTTACCGTCATTGCCAGGTATGAAAATTCCGACTTGATTGCACGACTTTAATTCATGCAAGGCGGGAATTCCGGATTCTACAATTCATTCGGACAAGGCCAACCATTGAAGCCATATTCGGGAGCTCACCATGTATAGCGATCGCATCCGCCATCCGGCGTTAACCGGCAAAATCATGCAGGCGGAAGAAGCCGTCACACTTTTCCGGAACGGCATGGTCGTCGGCATGAGCGGGTTCACCCGCGCGGGGGATGCCAAGGCAATTCCCGTTGCGCTGGTGGAGCGCGCCAGGCGCGAGCCGTTGAGCCTGACGCTGATGACCGGTGCGTCTCTCGGCAACGGCAGCGACGGCCTGATGGCCGAAGCCGGTCTGCTTGCACGGCGCCTGCCGTTCCAGTCGGATGCCACGCTGCGCCGCAAGATCAATGCCGGCGAAGTCATGTTCATCGACCAGCATCTTTCCGAGACGGCTGAGCAGCTGCAATCCGGCAGTCTCGGGCCGGTCGATATTGCCGTGATCGAAGCAGCTGCCATCACGGAAGACGGCGGCATCGTGCCCACCATGTCCGTCGGCAATTCAGCTTCCTTCGTGCAGCAGGCGCGGCAAATCATCATCGAACTCAATCTCGGCGCCCCGCTGACGCTGGAAGGGCTGCATGACATTTACATTCCCGGGCCGCGTCCCGGACGCGCACCGATTCCGCTGGTGAGCCCGGAGCAGCGCATCGGCTCGACTTCGATCAAGGTTGATCCGGCGCGCATCACTGCAATCGTGATCACCGACAGCGCCGACAGTCCTTCCACCATCCTTCCGCCTGACGCGGAAACGGCGGCCATTGCTTCGCATGTCATCAAGTTTTTCGAATCCGAAGTCGCGGCGGGAAGAATGGGCCCGGAGCTTGCCCCGCTGCAGGCCGGCATCGGCACGATCGCCAATGCGGTGCTGCACGGCTTGATCGATTCGCCGTTCCGCGACCTGACGATGTTTTCTGAAGTGCTGCAGGACAGCGCCATCGAACTGCTCGATTCGGGCCAGCTGACATTCGCTTCTGCATCGTCCATCACATTGTCTTCGGCAATGTACGACCGCTTCATCAAGGATTTCGACCGCTACCGCTCCAGGATCCTGTTGCGCCCGCAGGAGATCAGCAATCATCCCGAAGTCGTTCGCCGGCTTGGCATTCTTGCACTGAATACGGCATTGGAGTTCGATATCTACGGCAACGTCAATTCGACGCACGTCGGCGGCACGCACATGATGAACGGCATCGGCGGCTCCGGCGACTTCGCGCGCAACGGCCAGCTGTCGATCTTCGTCAGCAAGTCGGTCGCCAAGGACGGCGCCATCTCCAGCGTGGTGCCGATGGTGACGCATGTCGATCACACCGAACACGATGTCGACGTGCTCGTAACCGAGTGGGGCCTCGCCGATCTTCGCGGCCTGACGCCGAGGGAACGCGCCCCGATGATCATCGAACACTGCGCCCATCCCGACTACAGGCCGCAATTGCGAGCCTATGTCGAGGAGGCCTGCCGCCGCGGCGGCCATACGCCGCACGTGCTGGGAGAGGCGCTGTCGTGGCATGAGCGCTATCAGTCGTCGCAGACGATGCTGATGCGCTGATTCCTTGCAGGCATCGATCTGTCGCCTTTCTTTTTAAAAAGACAAGCTAACGCAATTCAGTAGACGGCCACCTGGCATGTCAGGTGGCCGCCATTTTCAATCGCTTCAGCAAAGAGTTTCCGTGCTCAACCGTTTTAACTTGCCGCACTCTGCGGCGCACAAGGTCATGCGATGATCGTCCGTGACCGGCCCTCGGGTCTGCGGCTGATGCTGACGATGCAAGGATCGATCTTCTCGAGAATCTGGAAAAGCCTGCTGGTGACGACCGTGCTTGCCATCCTTGTCACGCTCACCGGCGGCGCTCTTCTTCATCACAAGATCACGCTGACAACGATTCCCTTTACCCTGATCGGACTGCCGCTGGCCATCTTCCTCGGCTTCCGCAACAATTCAGCCTATGACCGATACTGGGAAGGACGCAAGCTGTGGGGCGAAGTGGTGCTCAGAAGCAGGAATTTCGTTCGCCAGTGCTTCACGATGATCGAGCCCGCATCGGGCGAGCCGGACGGTACGGCCGACATCAGGATACGTCTGGTTCACCGCTCCATTGCCTTTGCGCATGCGCTGCGCCATCACCTGCGCGATTCCGACAGCGTTGCCGAGCTTGAGCATTTGCTTCCGAGAGACGAGTGGCAGCGCCTCACGACGGTCTCCCACAAGCCGCATTTCCTGATGCAGCGCATGGGTGAAGATTTGCAGCGCTGCCGCGCCCAAGGACGGATCGATACGGTTCTGATGGTGTCGATCGATGCGACGCTGTCGGCGATGGTCGCCGCCGGGGCTGCGTGCGAGCGGATCAAGAATACGCCTGTGCCGTTCTCCTACACCCTGCTGCTGCATCGCACCGCATATCTGTATTGCTTCCTGCTTCCCTTCGGCCTGGTGGATTCCATCGGCTTCATGACGCCGTTCGTCGTGGCCATCGTTGCCTATACCTTCTTCGGTCTGGATGCGCTGGGTGATGAAATCGAAGAACCGTTCGGAACCTCGGCCAATGACTTGCCGCTTGCGGCCATCTGCCGGACGATTGAAATCAACTTGCGCGAGTCGTTGGATGAAGAGAATATTCCGGCTCCGTTCAAGCCGGTTGACTATCACCTCACGTGAAGGTGCTTGCAGGATTGCAGGGTGAAAGTATATTTGTGAACCATTGATTCAGCTTAAGCGGCTTGCAATCGGCGGGGGCAAGGCAAAATGATAGAGAATGTTCCTCCCCTTTCAAGGGGGACGTAGCAGGGGTTTCGCAAGGCATGCCTTGCGCCTGCGTAGTCGGAGCCGCTTGCAAGCGGCGAGGTGGAGGTTAGGAGGGGGATGGGTTTCAATATGGTAGCGCAACCCCATCCCCCCCCCAACCCTCCCCTTCAAGGGGAGGGAGTGTTTTCGAACCCCTAGTCAAGTCTCTTTCGCCCATCTGTTCAAGTCAGCCGAAAATCAACCGGCGCAAGTCCCGACGGCGCCTGCGGATCTCCGACGGCCTTGCGAAGATCATGCTCGATCATGCGGCAGATGGCATCCAGAGGAAGATCGTTGTCCGACATGCCGAACGGCTCTTCGATCTCATCACCCAATGCATCCAGTCCGAAAAAGGTATAGGCAACGATCGCAACCACAATCGGCGTCATGAAGACGGTGGAATCCACCAGTCCGAAGGGAAGCAGAAAGCAGTAGAGATACGCGGTCCGGTGCAAGAGAAGCGAATACGAAAACGGAATCGGCGTATTCTTGATGCGCTCGCAGCCCGTTGCCGCCGAAACCATCGAAGAGAGGGTGCCATTGATTGCAGCCGCAATGGGGCCATCGATGCGGCGATCCTTCAGGCACTGCGATACGTCGCGGCCCATCTGCAGCATGAGGATATTGAGATTTTCCGCCGGGGTTTCGAGCCGCTTCCACTCTTCATCGGCAAGGAATGTCTTCAACTGGTCGCGGTCTGCGGAATCCCTTAGCAGCTGCCGCAGGTTATGCGCAAATGCAATCGCGCGAAAAATCATCCTGACCCTCACATCCTGCAGCCCCGTATCCATGCTTGCCGGATGATCGGCGGTGATGAGGGTCTGGCATTCGCGGGCAAGGTTGCGGCATTCCGTCACCAGCTGGCCCCATAGCTTCCTGCCTTCCCAGAACCGGTCATAGGCGGCGGTGTTCCGGAAGCCGAGAAAAATGGCCAGCGCCAGTCCGATCAGCGTAAACGGAACCGGCGTCAGCGTCAGGCCGAACGGTACATGCCAGACATGCAGTGCCGTAACGACGGAAGCAACGAATATATTGACCGCCAGCACACCCAGGATGCGAGGAAAGATCGAACCCCTCAGGATGAAGAACAGTTTGATGCCGGCAGGTCTGTCGCGAAGAATCATCGGGATATCAGCCAAAGTTGATTGCATTTCGGCTCCACGACATTGTCTTCTGCAGCACAGCCTTGGCTGTAGATTATCGCGAAAACCGGCGACCACGCTGGCGTGGGGTCAATTTTCCTTCTTGCGAGGCACCAGCTTGAATACCCCGCGTGCAGTGCAGACCTGCTGTCCGGTTGAGTCGTAGGCGCTGCCTTCGCAGAATACAATGCTCTTTCCGCGTCGTGTCGTCGTCGCCTCGAATGTCAGTTCTCCCTGGCCGGGCGCCAGGAAATGCGTCGTCATGTCGATGGTAATCACGCCTAATCCATGCGGATCATGTGCACGCGCAGCGGCGCTCATGGTGAAATCGAGCACGGCCATCAGCGTTCCTCCGTGGGTGTGGCCATGGCTGTTGAGTATTTCCGGCTTCTGGGGTAGCCGGGTGCGCGCTACGGTTTCGTCCAGGTGCACGGTCTGCAAGCCGAGTAGACGCATGAGCGGAACTTCAATGCCGAAGAAAGAGGCTTCGTCATTCATTATGTTTTTCTCCTTGATATTTCCAGAAATGCTTTGTACACGAGATTTGACACGAATTTCAGAAAACAGGTCGGCCAATCCATTTTTCGGATGAAAAAACGGCGCATTCGTTTCCAAATACGCCGGTTCGTTGGAGCCAAGGCTTGGCTAATGCGTCGCTTCCGTTACTCCTCGAACGCTTCTTCCCGCTTCTTGCGCAGCGACGGCAGCAGCACCACCGCCAGGGCCAGTGCCGACACCACCAGCATGGTCGCGCTAATCGGACGCTGCAGGAAGACCATCGGATCGCTGCGCGACAGCAGCAGCGCACGGCGCAGGTACTCTTCCATCATCGGACCGATGATGAAGCCCAGCAGCATCGGCGCGGCTTCCATTTCCAGCTTGTTGCAGATGTAGCCGAACAGACCGAACAGCGCCATCATGTAGACATCGAACTCGGAGTTGTTCAGGCTGAACACGCCGATGGCGCAGAACACCAGGATGCCCG
>NZ_JACYXF010000100.1 GCF_015352985.1 Noviherbaspirillum malthae
GGCTTACGGGATTGGGGGGAATCCGTGCGGGCAGGTGGTGTTTGGGGGTGTTGTTAGGAAGGTTTGAGGTTTGAGGTTTGAGGTTTGAGGTTTGAGGTTTGAGGTTTGAGGTTTGAGGTTTGAGGTTGGGTACGATGTCTTGGCGCCCCCCCTCACCCCTGCCCCTCTCCCGCCTGCGGGAGAGGGGTTTCACTCTCCGTACTTAGGTTCACCGGATGCGCTTCTGCTCCCCTCTCCCGCAAGCGGGAGAGGGGCTGGGGGTGAGGGCGTTAGCCGGAACAGCCTTCCCCAACCAACGCCGCATAAATCACTTCCATCACCGCTTCAGTCTCGGTCAGCACCTGATTATTCCAGAACCGCAAAACCCGCACGCCACTCTGCCGAAGCCACGCATCCCTCGCCTGGTCATAGTCGACAGCATCCGCATGCTGCCCTCCATCGATCTCAACCGCCAGCTTCTTCTCATCACAATAGAAGTCGAGAATGAACCGCCCCATCGGATGCTGCCTGCGAAACTTCGCATCCGCCACCCGCCGATTGCGCAGCAGCTTCCACATCAGCGCTTCCGCATCGGTCATGCCCGTGCGCATCTCTCTCGCAAACCGCAGCAGATCTTCAGGTAAGGCCGACGGATGATGAGGTGTCAGTGATGACATTGCTCGCCCTTCACATGCAGCGATAAGAACGTAAAACCATCAAGCTGTTCGCCCAACACCCATCAGCACCTTCTCCACCGGCTCCCAAACCATCTCCGCCCCGATCCCCCGCATGCAGCGATGATGCCCCAGCGGACATTCCCGCTGCCTGCACGGCGCGCATTCCAGCGCCAGATAAATCGACGTCGCCACATCCGAAAACGGCGGCGCATGGTTCGGATCGGTCGGGCCGTAGATCGCAACGATGGGCCGGTTGAGCGCCGATGCAATGTGCAGCAGCCCGGAATCATTGCTCACCATGACGCTGGCACCGGCAATCAACGCCACCGCCTCATCCAGCGCCGTCACACCCGCCAGATTGACCACGCCGGGCGCCATCTGCACGATCTCGTCGCACACTTCCCTGTCCTTGCCGGAACCCATCAAGGCGATCTGCACTCCGGACCGCTGCGCCTGCAGCATCTTCGCCAGGTCAGCGAAATGTGAAACCGGCCAGCGCTTGGCGGAACCGAATTCCGCGCCGGGCGCGAACAGCACCAGCAGCAGGCCCGCCTGCAGGCCCACGCGGGCCAGCACTTCCTGCCTGCGTTCATCCGGCACGCCCAGGCTCGGACGCGGCAAGGCAGAAGGCGCGGGCACGTCGGCACGCGGCGCCTCCGCCAAGGCCGCATAGAAAGACACCATCGGCCTGGGCGCATCGCGCGTGTCATGATGAACGACGTTGAGCAGGCCGTAGCGCATCTCGCCCTTGTAGCCGACCCGTTTCGGGATGCCGGCCAGCCAGGGAATCAATGCAAATTTCAACGTGTTGGGCAGCACATAGGCATCCGCATAGCCGCGCTGCTTGAGCAGGCGCGCATATTCGCGGCGCTCGCGCAGCTGCAGTGCGCCGTGGCGGAACGGCGCTTCCAGCACGGTGTCGACCTCGCGCATCGCCCGCCAGACCGGCGCCACCCATTTCGGCGCCAGCACATCGATGGGCCGCTCGGGATGGCGGTCATGCAGCAGCTTGAGCAAGGGCTGCGCCATCACCGCATCGCCGATCCAGTTGGGAGAAATGATGAGCGTGCGTGCGACGCCCGGCACTGGCACCGTCATTGGCGCGGCACGCGGCCCATCAGGAAGAACTCTTCGTTCGGGCGCATGCCGATCACATTGGCAAGGCGGTTGGACAAGCCGAAGAAGGCGGTGATGGCCGCGATGTCCCAGATGTCTTCATCATCGAAGCCATGGCCCCGCAGCGCGGCATAGTCCTCGTCGCCGACGCTTTGCGAATCGAGGCAGACCTTGACCGCAAAGTCGAGCATGGCCTTCTGGCGCGGTGTGATGTCGGCCTTCAGATGATTGACTGCGACCTGGTCGGCCACCAGCGGCTGCTTGGCATAGATGCGCAGCAGGGCGCCGTGCGCGACCACGCAGTAGAGGCAATTGTTCTTGGCGCTGGTGGTCGTGACGATCATCTCGCGGTCGGCCTTGGTCAGGCTGCCGGTGTCTTTCACCATCAGCGCATCGTGATAGGCGAAGAAGGCGCGGAACTCCGCCGGCCGATGCGCCAGCGTAAGGAAAACATTCGGCACGAAACCGGCCTTTTCCTGCACGGCGAGAATCGCAGTGCGGATGTCGTCGGGCAGGTCCTTGATTTCCGGAACCGGAAAGCGGGAGATGGCTGGATTGGCTTGGCTCATGCGACGTTCTCCTTGGTGAATTGAAGATGATGCAGATTGGCATACACGCCGTTGGCTTCCAGCAGTTCGGCATGGGTGCCGCTTTCGACGATCTCGCCGCCGGACAGCACGACGATGCGGTCCGCGCGCTCGATGGTGGAGAGGCGGTGCGCGATGACGAGCGTGGTGCGGTCCTGCATCAGCTCGTCCAGCGCAGCCTGCACCGCGCGTTCGGATTCGGTGTCGAGCGCCGAGGTGGCTTCGTCAAGAATCAGGATGGGCGCGTCCTTGTAGACGGCGCGCGCGATCGCAAGACGCTGGCGCTGGCCGCCCGAGAGGCGGCTGCCGTTGTCGCCGATCATGGTGTCGAGCCCCTGCGGCAGGCGGGCCACCACCTCGCTCAGATGCGCGGCGCGCACCGCCGCTTCGATGCGCGCACGGTCGGGGTTGGCGTCACCGTAGGAAATATTGGCGGCCACCGTGTCGTCGAACAGCACCACGTTCTGGCTGACCATCGCCATCTGCGCGCGCAGGCTGGCCAGCGCGATGCTGCCGATCGGCTCGCCGTCGAGGCGGATCTCGCCGGAAGTGACCTGGTGGAATTCCGGCACCAGGTTCACCAGCGTCGACTTGCCGCCGCCCGACATGCCGACGAAGGCCACGGTCTCGCCGGGATGGATGGTGAGGTTGATATGCTGCAGCGCCATCTGGGTCTGGCCCGGATAGCGGAAGCTGACATCGACGAAATCCAGCCTGCCCTTCGCGCGGACGGTAAGCGTCTTGCCGTCGGTGCGCTCGGGCACCGAATCGATCAGGCTGAATACCGCATCGGCCGCCGCGAGGCCGCGCTGCAGCGGGCCGTTGACTTCGGCGACGCGCTTCAGAGGCGTGAGCAGCATCAGCATCGCGGTGATGAAGGAGACGAAGCCGCCGACGGTAGTCTGGTTCTGGCTCGACTGGATCAGCGCGATCACGATCACCACCGCCACCGCGCAGGCCGCCATCACTTGCGTGATCGGCACGGTCGCGGCATAGGTTACGGCCATGCGCATCGAGTTGCGGCGCAGCTTGGCGGCGCGGGACTCGAAGCGGTCGCGCTCGTACTTCGCGCCGCCGAAGATCTTGATCACCAGATTGGCGCGCGTGGTTTCCTCGATCACCTGGGTCATTTCATTATTGACTTCCTGATAATCGCGGTTGAGGCGCCGCAGGCGCTTGCCTGTCATGCGCACCACCACCGCGGTCAGCGGCAGCAGAACCAGCGCGACGATGGTCAGGCGCCAGTTCAGCCAGATCAGGAATCCCATCAAACCGATCACGGTCAATACATCGCGGATGGCCGAGGTCAGCACGTTGCGGATCATGTCGACGATCTGCTGCACCTCGAACATCATCGAGTTGATGATCTTGCCCATGGAATTGGTGGTGTAGTAACTCGCCGGCACGTCGAGCATGCGGGCGAACATCTGGGCGCGCAGGAGGCTCAGCAGCTGCGTGGTGATCCAGGTCATCAGGTAGCTGGTGGCGAAGGTGGACGTGCCGCGCACGACGAAAATGCCGATCACTGCCACCGGCACCAGCCACAGTTCGAAGGTCGGCTTGCCGACGAAGCCCTTGTCGAGCAGCACCTTCATCACGGCGGGAAACGCCGGTTCGGTGGCTGCGGTGAAGATCATGCCGAGAAAGGCGAGAAACAGGCGCCCCTTGTACGGCCCCACCATGCGAAAAATCCGTACCAGGTTCGGGGGCAAAGTCATAGATATCAGCTCGCTGCTTGCGGCCTTGCCGCACTGAAGTTCTGCACGGCGGGCCTTGAATTGCATGGATAAAAGGAAACCCGGTTTGAAAGACCGGGTATTGGCCGTAGATTATAGAGGATGCGCCGTCCGGCAACACTCTCGGGGATGGCCGCGCGGCTCGGGTATACTCCCGGCCTTGATCAACCCGCGCAGCGGCATGCCGCCCGCACCGCGCTTGCCATTTCCCCAACATGCTGATTTCGGTCATCGTCACTACCTACAACCGGCCCGACGCGCTGTCGGCCGTGGTGCGCGCCCTGCTCGACCAGACCGATGCCAATTTTGAAATCATCATCGCCGACGACGGTTCGCAGCAGCCGACGCGCGATGCGCTGGCTGCCTTCGCCGGCGCACCCCATGCACCCGGCGCGTCAGGTGCAAGGCGTCTGGTACATGCCTGGCAGCCGGATACCGGTTTCCGCGCATCGGCGGCGCGCAATCTGGGCGTCTTTGCGGCCAGCGGCGAGTATCTGGTCTTTCTCGACGGCGACTGCCTGCCGCGGCCCAATTACATAGAACGTCACCGCCTGCTCGCCGAACGCGGCTTCATGGTGTCGGGCAGCCGCGTGCTGCTATCGGAACAGTTCACCAGGGAACTGCTGTCGGCCACGCCCGCCTCCCCGGTGCACCGGGAGGGGCTGGCCTACTGGCTCAAGCAGCGGCTGGCCGGCAAGACCAACAAGGTGGTGCCGCTGCTGCAGTTTCCCGATACGCCGATGCGGCATTACCGCGCGGTCAAGTGGAACCGCATCAAGAGCTGCAACCTGGCGATCTGGCGCGACGATTACATGGCGGTCAACGGCTTCGACGAAAGCTTCGTCGGCTGGGGCCATGAGGACGCCGACCTGGTGCTGCGGCTGGCGCGCCTTGGCGTGCGCCGCAAGGGCGGCGCGTTCTCGACGGAAGTGTTTCATCTCTGGCATCGGGAAAATACGCGGGCGACCGAGTCCGAGAATCGGAAACGGGTCGAGGAACGCATGCAGACGGGCGTGACCCAGGCTGATATCGGGATGGACAGTCATCCGAAGGCGGAGGACAGGGTTGAGGTGGTGTTTGATCAGACAGGCAACCCGAGGCGCTTGGCTACGAATGCGTTTCATGGAACCCCTCTCCCGCAGGCGGGAGAGGGGCAGGGGTGAGGGGGCTTGCCAAGGCATTTGGCTCAAGCCTAATTCCTACCCCCTATTCCCA
This sequence comes from Noviherbaspirillum malthae, assembly GCF_015352985.1. Lineage (GTDB taxonomy): Bacteria > Pseudomonadota > Gammaproteobacteria > Burkholderiales > Burkholderiaceae_D > Noviherbaspirillum > Noviherbaspirillum malthae. Next base: position 5,311 of record NZ_JACYXF010000100.1, read on the forward strand.
TTTCTACTAAACAAATTTGAAAATTGACGAAACGATTTCGTTAATACATGCTACATGCAGCGCTGGGGGATGCCTGTCCCGACTACCGCCCTCACCCCCAACCCCTCTCCCGCCTGCGGGAGAGGGGAGCATCCAGACCGGCGAATTGAGACAAGATCGATCAGTTGCTCAACCCTGCTCACGCCGCAAGATCCCCAACACCTGCTCCGCAATCCCCGCCCAGGCCAATCCGCGCGCAAAGGCCAGCCCGTCCGCACTGACCCGCTCCCAATAGCCGCGCTCCTCGAAGCGCCGGATCTCCGCCAGCCACGCCGCCTCATCCAGATGCGCCGCATACCGCGGATGCTCCCCCGCCCAGATCTTCACGCTGTCGAGTGCATGCGTAATGACCGGCACGCCGGCCGCCATGCCTTCCAGGATGGTCAGGCCGAAGCTTTCCAGGTCGGTCGGATGCAGCAGCAGATGGGCGCCGTGCAGCAGGGCGATCACCTCCTCCGGCCGCTTGCGGCCATGCAGGCGCACGCTGGAATCCGCACCATGAGCCGCCCGCAGGCTGTCCAGCAAGGGACCGTCGCCGATGATGTCGAGCCGGTAGCCCTGCCGTGCCAGTCCGCTCGAAGCAAAGAAATTCGCCAGCCAGTCCGCATGCTTGCTCTTGTCGAGGCGGCCGACGAACACCAGACGCCGTTCCGACGGATAAGATGGCGTCGACACCGGAAAAAAGCGCTCGTCGACGCCCAGGGGCAGCGACTGCACCTTCACGCCCCACTTGCGCTCTGCGCGCGGCGCGGCGCGATAACCGAAGAAGAACACGTCGCGCGCCGGCACGCGCTTGAAGAAGCGCCGCATCGACACGCCCGGCAGCAGATGCCGGAAACGTTCCCGCAGCGCCGGATAATGCTTTTCGAGCAGGTAGGCATCGGCCTCGTAAAAGGTCGCGATCACGTCGAAGCGCGACAGGTCGATGCCGCTGCGCGCCAGCGAGCGGAAGAAGCTGAAACTCTCGATCTTGAAGCGGCTTGTCATCAGCAGCCTGCTCCAGAAGCGGTTGCGGCTGGAATCGCGGCCGGCAAACGGCAAGGTCAGCAGCTCGCAGCCGGCGGCATCGAACAGACCGCCCTTCCCCTCGTCCGGCGTGCCGCTCAGCACCGTCAGCCTGACCTTGTGCTTCAGGCGCTGCGCCAGCTGGCTCACCACGGTCTCGGTGCCGCCGATATAACAGTTCACGGTCGGACTGATGAACAGAACATTCAAGGATTGGCTCATTCCGGAAAGGGGAAATCGATAAGACGTTCAAGTGGCATCGATGCCGGATGTTCCGGCATCGGCGGTGCAGATCATCAAGCTGATGTAAAAGGAGCGTGCGCTCAATTCTTGCTCAGTTCTGCGGCAGCTTCGCGGCCAGCCGGGGCCACAGCTTCGAGCGCAGGGGTTTCGGCGTGTTATAGAACAGGAAGCTGGAGAACGACTTGTTTTTCATTCTGTAATCCCCGAATGTCGTTTGCCTGAGCAAGTCCCAGTAGCGGAAGCGATAAGGATGCTTGCAATGGTACATCCAGGGCTTGAGCTTCTGATTGAAATGCACGATGACGGGCTTGTTCTCGGCCGGAACCCTGTTGCTCAGCACATGCTTGAGGAAATGCCGGTCAAGGTTGAGATGGTAATTCCACTTGTCAGGAAAAAAGACGACATCGTTCTGCAGCACGACATTGAGCGCATCCTGATCGGGAAAACGCAGAAGGTCCCGGTTCTGCAGCATGAAGTCGATCGCCTTGCGCTTGACGTCTTCCCGCCGCCAGTATTCGAGATTGATCAGCATTACACCCGAGTTGAAGTAGCGCGCGGGCGAATGCCGGCCCAGATGCTTCGGTTCGCCGTCCTGGACCACGACGGCCGCCTTGCCGGTGAGGTCTTCGTTCCACAGCGTGTCCAGACGGCCTTCGACGATCACGTCCATATCGAGATAGAGGACCTTCCCGATGTCGGCCGGCAGCAGCTCGGGAATCAGCAGACGGTAATAAACGGCGATGGTGAAATAGCTGATCTCGGGCAGGTCCGCGAAGATTGCATCGTTCAGAAGATAGCGCGAGAAACGAAAGCCCTTGTCCGCCGCGTACCGCTCGACCTTTTCCAGGGTGTGCGGCGTGAGCGACGAATGCAATAAATGGAACGCGACTTCGTCGGCGCGATGGTGCTGCAGGATAGACTGCGCGACAACGGGAAAGTTGAAGGCGTAGTTCTCGTCCGTACAGCAAACTATATGAATCATGTCTTTTTCCGGTTCATGCAAAGGGACATATGCCATCACGCCGCTTGGGCAATGGATACCGAGCCGCCATTCGCTGCAGCCAGAGACTCCTTGCGCCTGACCATCCCGGCGAACAGTATCGCCAGCAGGACGGTATAAAAGACATAGCTCACCCTCCAGTAAAACATTGTATCGCCCAAGCCGAAAACAAAGAATCCCAGGGCAAGCGTGCCCCCCATGCCGGCGATGGTCCTGGTTTCACGGTCGGAATGGTGTATTTCCTTGAAAAAATAGTAAGCAGGAACGAGGTAGAGGCTCAGGATCGCCGCGAGACCGAACAGACCCAGGGTCGCCATGTGAAACAGCAGATCGCTATGCATGTGCGGCTGGCTGGCGGCAAGCGGCGTGATGATCTGCCGCTTTGCCAACTCTTGCGCTGCCGCCCGGTAATGTTCCCGTCCCGTCCCTACAACCGGATGTTCCTTGAAGACTTCCCAGGAAGCCTGCCAGAGCTGGAAACGCTGTCCAAGCGAAGTGTTTTTTTCCTTGGCATTGACAAAGAGTTCGATATCGGTTTGCGCGAGACGGATTCTTGTTTTCACCGTATCGCTGATCAGATAAGTCCCGAGGAACAGTCCTGCCGTCATGGCGAGAATCGCAAGCTTCACGCGAAGTTGCATGGTCCTGAAAACCAGGAGCGCAATGATGATAAAGAGAGGATAAGCCGCCCAGCTGCTGCGTGTAAGCGATAAATAGGAGGCGTAGACGGCTACCGCACCGGTCAGCAGTTTAAGTGCGATCTCCAGCTTGTCGCGTCTGGAGTTCCAGCCGATGGAAAACAGGACCAGCCCGCCCATCATGACGGTCATGTTGGTGAACGGCACCAGCGGCATTCCAAGCACGAAATCCGGGCGCAATCCCAATGCGACTGCTTCCGGGCGCAACGCCAATGCGGCTGTCTCCGCATACAGCGCCACGGTGCACAGCAGGACGCTTGCGGCCATCCCCCACTGGACCTGCTTGAGCTGCTGAAAGGTACCGAAGAGCAGTCCCCATAGCACCAGGGGAAAACAAGCCAGCTGCAAAGGTAATTCATACCGGGCGGCATGCCCGCTCACCAGCTGGTTTGCCAGGACGGCGCCCAGCATGCCTGCCATTGCAAGGTGCAGCGGCCAATGTTCGACGATCCGTTGCAGGAAGCCTTTGCCGGCCGGCCGGAATCGGCAGGCGATGCAGATCAGGCTTAGCAGGACGAGCAGATATAGATAAAAGCTCGGTCCCATACCTTCGACAGGAAGGAAGCAAAGCAGGGGAAAAAGTGTCGATATGATAACCATCGACCACTGCAAATAACGCAAACCGGCTCCTAACAGAATTTAGTGGAGGTCTTGGCTCACGCGCCTCCGTCCAGCAGGCAGATAAGATTTCATGTCTCCGACATGCTTCTAGTGTTTTCCGCATGCGCCAGACCGGCGCGGCTGCCGTGTGGAAAAAACCGCAAATTCTACACGCAATGACTTCATCAGGGAAACTGGCTGCCGCCATGCCTTGCCATCTTTAATTTATTAAAAAACAACAAGTTGCCGCATCTCAAAAGGCCGCGCAGCGACGGCACGGGCCGGCCGAAAGCGTTCTAGAACTGGTCCCAGTGCGGTTCCGGGCCGAAGTGCTCCATCAGGTGGTCGATGAATGCCCTCACCTTCGGCTGCATGTAGCGGTTGGGCAGGTAGATCGCATGCATGCCCATGTCGGGATTGGCTTCGAAATCCGGCAGGATCTGCCTGAGCCGTCCATCCTTCAGGTACTGGCCGAGCACATAGGTCGGAAACAGCACGATGCCCATGCCGCCGAGTGCCAGCTGCAGCAGCACTTCGGAATTGTTGACGCGGCACTTGCCGTTGACCGACAGCGATACTTCCCTGCCCCCGTTCTGGTAGCGCCAGCCGCTGCGCAGCGTCGGAATGCCCTGGTAAACCAGGCATTGATGCTGCGCCAGGTCCTGCAGGGTGGTCGGCGTTCCGTGTTTTTCCAGGTACTCGGGCGAAGCGCAGGTGACCCAGCGCACCGGCGCGATCCTGCGCGCCACCATGGTCGGCGCCGGATGATCGGTGATGCGGATCGCCAGGTCGTAGCCCTCTTCCACAATGTCCACCGGGCGGTCGGTCGCATTCAGCTCGATCTCGACTTCCTCGTAGCGGCGCATGAAGGATTGCATCGCCGGCGCCAGGTGCAGAGAAGCGAAGATCACAGGCGAGGTGATGCGCAGCACCCCGCGCGGCTCGACCTGCAGCTGCGTCACCGTCTCGGCAGCCGCATCGATCTCCTGCGAGATGCGGGAACAATGCTCATAGTAGGCTGCGCCGATCTCGGTCAGGCTCATGCGCCGCGTCGTGCGGTTCAGCAGGCGCACGCCGAGCGCGGCCTCCAGGTTGCTGACCTGCTTGCTCACCAGTGACTTCGAGGTCTTCAACGCCACCGCCGCCGCCGAGAAACTGCGGGTTTCCACCACCTTGGCGAACGCCATCATCTCTACCAGCCGTTCCATCGTCTCCTCCTGTTGCGCTGCTTGCTGCTCTTTTTATTGTCCTTCCTTGAGAACAATCTTATTCCATTTTGACGGATTGTAAATACTCGAGAACAAACCATAATGTGCTGCATGAAGGTCCCATCCAATGACCTTCCCACCTCCGCACAAAGGGAGAACGCCATGAACGCCACTGTCCACAAGACACTCGACCTCAACGCCGCGCCGGCCGCACAACGACTTGATCCCGCCGGCCAGATTCTCGCACTCAATGCCGCGGATGCCGCGCATCTCAGCGAAGCCCAGGGCTGGACCGTGCGCGCCCTCGACGGCAACGTCTGGATTACCCAGGACGGCGACATCCGTGACGTGGTGATCAGTGCAGGCCAGTCGTTCGTACTGGACCGAAACACTCCCGCCCTGCTGTCGGCCTTCGGCACGGCCCGCATCAGCCTGCGGCTCGAGACTGTCCGTCCCCGCCCGCTGCCGGGCATGGACACAGCGCCGGTTCGCCCTGCCGCACCTCAATGGTCGGTTGCCTGAACGACTGAACCGCCTGAACCGCCTGAACCGCATGACAGGAGCGCATCATGGGCAGCCTCTTCCCTTTCTCTTTTTCACTGAACTGGAAGGACTATCTTCCATTCGATCTCGCCAACACCGGCCAGTCCGGACAGCGCGAACTGCACGACATCGTCCGCCTGCGCGACGGCACTGCCGTCACCTTGCGGGCAGTGCGTCCCGACGACGGCGAGCGAATACAGAATCTGGTGCGCGGTCTGTCGGTGGAAAGCCGTTACCACCGCTTCTTCCATCCGCTGCATGAATTGTCGCCCGACATGCTTGCCCGCTTCCTGCAGAACGACCCGGCCGGAGCGATCACGCTGCTCGCCGTCGTGCAGCAGGACGGCGAGGAAGTCGCCATCGCCATGGCGCAGTATGTTTCGGATCCCTACCCGGTACGCGGCGAATTCGCGGTCGTCGTCGACGATGCCTGGCAGCGCAGCGGCCTCGCTACCCGGTTGATCCAGACGCTGATCTGCGTCGCTCGGGCGGCAGGCATCGCCATCCTGCAGGGCGACGTGCTTGCGGACAATGAAGCGATGGTCAGGCTGATGGTGAACATGGGGTTCGTGCTGGATGAAAGCGATGACGGCGCTTATTTGCTGAAGGCTTCGAAGGTGCTGGAAGCGCCGGAGTGGAAATGCTCGCCGTTGGTGGTGCTGGCGGGCGAGGCGAAGCGGAGGGTTGAGGGGCGAGTGGGGGTTTGAGGGGTTGACCGGATCTTGGTTGGCGCACAGCGTCAGGACATAAATCTATCCGATGTTCACCAATGTGCCGCTTCCCTCCAACTATATATCGATTTCATCGAAAGCATTGCAGGCTTCTTTCATTGAGATTAGGATTCTGCGATCCTTAAGAAAATACTTGGTTCACGAGTATTCCTGCCGTAAGTTCAGAGAAATTCTGTGAAAAACTTCTTGCAGCCATACTCGATATATATCGTCATTCAACCACTTTACTCCGGTCAATCTTTGTACCTCTTGAATAAGAGGTGAGTCAGGAGCAATGGACAGCTCTTTCAATAGCATCGAGGCTTTCGCTAATTCCGAATTGCTAAGACAGTGCCGGATTCTTGCCGCTGAAGCATCTGCATATTTATCAGGCCCCTCATATTCAGGCATACTATTTATTACAGATTTACGATAATAAGTAACTAGTTCTGATTTGATTGCTTCAGCGGCTTGCATGCTTAATCGTGGGACTTGATACTCCCATAGCAAAACAATATCATCCGAACTTGGCAGTATTTCTCCAGCAGAAAAATTTTTCGCGTGCTCCGGCTTGTCAATCTGAAACCAAATTCCGCTTCTAACTACAGGTCTACCGGAGCGGAGAATGTTGGGATAACGATCTTCAATTTGAATTGCAAGCGTATCAAGGTACTCCCGAATTTCACTCTCTTGATGGCCCGTAGTTGTAGTGACTGTATCAGCTAGTGGTTCTTGAATTTCACGCAAACTTTCAACTTTCCTAAGTACCTCAGCCGTAGAATGGAAAGGTATGGAAGGGTCAATCAGAGTTTGAAATACTCTTTCAATTCCCTTTTTCATCGGAAAGCTGAACTGGACTGGGTAGGTCAAATAGCGAAGTGCTGCTTTATCTTTATCAGAGATAGCCATAATCAAACAAAAATTGAATGTCTAATAATCACGCAGTTCTAGAAGAATATAATCGGTAACGACCCCACGCTCTTCAAGTTCTGCGACCACTTGCTTCATGATTCTTGCATTCGGCTTGTAATGTCCACTGCTATCTGAAATTGCTGTAATTTCTCCACTGATTGCTTCCAATTCCCCGGCACCTGCTACTGGCCTGCCTGCGAGGAAACTCGAATGATGGAATTCACCTACTTTCGCTGCTTTAGATGCGTATATGTTTCCAGACTCATCCATCACGAAGATTGCTTTTCCAGTCGCACTACTTAATGTATCAAATGGTCTACCGTGTGCATCATATGCTTTCCCGTCTACAAACTTGAGTCGATACTTTTCAAGTTCTGCCTGGGTCAAATACTTTACCTGTTGCCCAGGCCAAACCGAATTGTTAGGCAGGTGCTCACTCTCATAGCTTGCATCCATTGCTACTGATTTATGCTTTGGGGTTCCAGCTTTAGTTGAGAATTTAACATTCGCCCCGTTTGCACCTAGTGTACCGGGAATTACCTGGACTTCCAGCCCTTTAGGCACCCCCTTCACACCTAAGAAGCCACCAGCCAGCGATCCCGCAAGCATGGACCATTTCTGACCGTCGCTGCCCGCGCCGGAGAAGCGTTCGCCAATCTTGCCGCCTACCTCTCCACCAACGAGACTACCAAATGTACCTACAGCAGCAACGATCGGCCCTCCCAATACGATCGCCGCCCCAAGTCCGACAGCAAACAATGCCGCATGCACCCATCCAGGCACCAGATCTTCAGGTTGAATCGGATCGGTTTGTACCACTCCGCCGCCGATGAAGACGTTATGCGAGCCGCCCGTAATAACTGCGCCGCAGGCAACGGAATCTTCAATACGTGCAGCCGGAAATCCATTGATAAAAACCGTTCCGCTGCCTGTAGCAATTGGCGGATGCGGCAAGGAATGCTTCGAGCATTGCGCCACATCCAGATGCGCGCGTGCCGCTTTGATGCCGTTGGTAAAGACGTTCGAGGAGCAGGTGCCAAAGATGAAACCGCATTTCTCCTTAGGCGCCCAGCTCATGGTGCTGAGCAGCTCCCCCAGTCCGGCGCCTGCCACAGCCGTTGCTCCAATGATGGCAGCAGCGGCCAGCCCGCCCGTTCCCGCAATAACCACCCCTGCCACAGCGATCGCGGCGCCAATCAGCAGTCCGCGAAGAAGCCAGCTCATGCTCGGGCTATGCCCGATCGGATCACCTAATCTCGCTGCCTTACGCATGATTACAACTCGGCATCGATATCGGCGCTCGATGCCCCGGACTGGCGTTCAAGAAGCTGTCGGACAGCCGCAATGCTATCAAAGGGACGGTTCCCGACCACTTTGGCAATCTGGTCAATACAGACGTCGAGAGTGCTCATGTTCGCCAACAAGGGGCGGCGAAGGCGGTACTTCCCAGCGCTGCGCCAGATCTTGCCGGTATTCGGCTCGACGAACTCAGCTTGCAGCGGATGACCTTTACTGTTGAAGAAAGACCAAAGTCCATCTTCCGCTTCAAGCGCATTGACGCGCCGGCACGCCTGCTCTTCATCGTCGTACACGTGCAATACGCGGTCGCGGATGGCTAGCGCGAAGACGTATGAATTATTGGTCGGGGCGCACTCCCCCTGCACCTTTTCTTCGGCTAAAACGGTCGGTGGCTCGTCTACAGATTCAGACATGGAAAGCCTGTGAGGGTCACGTATGCGCACGCTATCCAGCAATTCATTAAATGCCTGATCCCATTCTTCGCTGAAAGGCCTTGGGCAAGTTGCCGTGATCATGAACGCTGCATGATGATCTGCGATATCGGACTTGATGAGTGCAACGGCTTGGCGTTGATACATCGGCATGCCATTATTTGACCAACGGTACTGAAGCTCAGCAGCAGCACAGCCGTCATATTGACGGTCTATCATTTTCATCAATTGGAACTTCGGCAGTGTTGCAGAAAGCTCCGCTTTCAAGCGCTGCACATGCTCGTCCAGCGTGTCTGTCGCAGTTACATTAGACCGGGATACCACAACGCTGAATTCGTTGGGTCCGTCTTCATTTAGAACGAACATATGAACGGTTTTGTCACGCAGGCCCTCAGGCAGCGTAAATGTAGCTTCATTAGTCTGATATTCCATAGAAGCGTCAAATAATTTCATGCCAATACATATGAATTTTCTTAATTATTCCAACTAAGAAGTACGTTGTGTACTTTATTAACGCTTATTAGGCCTCTTAGTAACAGACTGACCTTCCCATCCGCAAGAGGCTCCATGAAATCCCATGCAATAATCATTTTCAAGAACAGTTGCAGTTTTCCATTTACTATCAAACTCAACGAGTAGATTACAACCTTCTGACCCTTCCAATTTAATGTATGGTTCAATCATTATTTTTCTTTCTAATACTCTCCCAATCCCTGCGATATTCCCTGAGCAAGATCCTTGTACAACCGAAGCCTTTGCAGCAACTATCCCTTTTTCAGAATCAAGCACTATTACTTGGAGATGTGTCGTAGCTGATGAATATTCCCCCTCCACTGCCGAAAATTGTGCATAGGAGTTGAATGTCACAAACGACAAAAAAAGTATGATGACTATATTTTTCATTGATTTTCGAAGTGTATAACTATTACTTTCTTGCATCATCTGCGAAAACATTATTCGCCCCCATAACGCTATCCATCCTTTTATACGCGTCAGCGATACTGATGTTGCCATTACCGTAGAGTGATGGATTTCCGCCGATTACATTAACTGACAAGACCGAATTTACAGGTTTGTCAGGATTAATTTGCAATGCTCTTAAAAATTTTTGACCGTCTCCCGTTCCCAAGTTGTGTAGGGCGTACACGTTTGCATCATCGCTCTCTCCACCAAACTTACGTCCTAGGATAATATTTTCCTTAGTTAACTCAGCAAGCATTGCTGCTTGCAACCTAACATCTTTCCGATAGGCTGCTGCTTCATTTTTACTCAACTGACTAGCATTGCTAACACCGTACTTCTCCCCATGCTTTCGCATTGATGCAGTCCAAGTTGCATCAGTGAACTGTCCATAACCATGCGCTGAAGAGATTGCTAATGTGCCATCGAACTGCCTTACGACATTCATCTTTGCGTTTTTAGAAATAGGCCTCGCATTTGGATCAAAACCTGATTCAAACGCCGCAATTTTTGCCAAGACACCAGCATCGACATCTGCTGCGTTTGCAGCCGCGACTATGTTTGGCTTAGCCTGCTTCCACCGTTGCTCCAGCGCCGGATTAACCCGACGATTTTGCTTCTGTTCCCCAGTTCCACTCTTGTTATCGTTTGCAGGCTTATTCATCTGACCTGCTTTTACTTCTTTTGGAGGCGATTTCCCATTTACTAAAGCGCCATGATTAATCCTATTCGCGTGACCTGCCGTTTGGGTTGGGACTATGCCTTTTTCAGCCCCTGATAGTTTGGAATTTGAGTCATTTGATACTGGGCTTGAATTGCTCTTAGCATTCGTATTGAGATCAATCCGACTCGTCCCAATCACATCCACATGCAAGCCCTGTATCGTGATCTTCCCGTTCGCCTCCATCTCGATCCGGCTCGCCCCCACCTCCAGCACGATCCCCGTCGCCGCCTTGAGCTTGATGAACTCCGTCTGCGACTCCAGCTCCACCCGCTTCTTCACCTT
>NZ_JACYXF010000101.1 GCF_015352985.1 Noviherbaspirillum malthae
AATCAAACTGTACCGCATAGTCCTCAAGTGGGCCCGGTGCAACTGGACAGGGTCGACGAGCAGTCATGGCAGCAGACCTCCTGCTCCCAGCATAGCCGCTCAATAATCCACTTTCAACAAAGTACCGCTAGGGGCTTAGCAGTAAACAACTTGGTCGTAATCATCGATCCAGCACGGCCGTGGATCAAGCGTGTAGCTCCATGCCGGACAGATGTCATGCGGCGTTAGTTTCAACTTGGCCCATTCGTCATTGGTGACCCGTTCGCCTGTTTCATTGCCGCCACACTTCAGATACGCCGTCACATGTAGTCCGCTTTCTGTTTCCGTTCCTTCGATATATCGAAGCATTGTCTCGAAGGAGCGTAGCGGTATGCCTGCCCAATTGATGCTGATATGACTAAACAACCGGTGCTCAATTGGGTTCCATTTGGAGCATCCCGGCGGGTAGTGGCATACCGTAATCGGTAGTTGCGTGATATCGCTCAGTTCTTGCAATTGGGCTTTCCATACCCTGGACCGGCAACTATTGGACCCACCGGCGTCCGCCAGAATCAACAAGCGATGCGCATCGCGATAGTGCTTCTGCCCGTTGCAGAACCACCAGTCCCTGATGGCTTCCACGGCGAAGCGAGGTGTGTCGAAGCAGTCGCCGACAAATACATAGCCTCTGTTGGAGGTCACCTCATAGACGCCATAGGGAACCGCTTGAGCAAGTGCATCCTGTGGCCAGTCATGCACCAACACACGGTCAGCTTCCTTGCGCCAGGTTCGTCCGGCATTCTTGAAGTTGCCGATCAATTCTTTTTTTTCGTATCCACACTGATGATGGGATCACCTGTGGCTTTGAACTGGCTACGCTGCTCACCGATATGCTCGAACTGTGCGTTACGTTCTTTGGGAGACGCACCTCTTGCTTCAGTGCGGCGCGCATTGGCCTTGGGAGAATACTTCAATTTGTGCAGCAGTTTGGCCACCGTCGTCCGACTTGCAGGATGTCCCTCTTGTGCTAGTGCCTGGCTCAAATGCCGCAGCGAGCTTCGCTTGGCTTTGGCGCGACGCCCCATGGGATCGCCAGCCGTTTCAGCGGCCAGCACGTTAAGAAGAGCTTCCTCCAGTTCAGGATCCCTGTCTTCGGCGGTGGGGCGACCTCCTCCTGCAGCGCGCAAATGGTCGTCGGGGCAATCGGTTAAGTCAGACTACAGTTCCATGCAACCACGTAGAATCGTCGTTGGGCTCATGCCGGTGATCCGAGATAGCAATCTTTTACCACCGTAACCGATACGGAACGCTTCGACAGCGGCGAACCAACGCCGCTGTGGCTCGCTGAGACGACTCATCAATACATTGATGTGGTGGTGATAGATCCGGTCAGGATGTGGCCGATTTGACCTGCAGATCGGACAGGTGCACTGATGAATCGATGACGTTGCCATGGCAGCCTCCGCATCAACAACTGACGCCATGAATTCATTTTGCTCTTCTTCTTAGCGCTTTACCATGTTGTTTTTGGACAAGCCCTAGTCAGATATTGCGAAAGCCAGCCTCCGGCACAGAGAGACAAACTCTATGCGGCCGGCGAGGCAGTGATGTGGAGCCTTGCCCCGGTGCCCGGCGTAGTCATCGCGGATACGAACTGGTCGGATTCCCGAGGCAATCCCAAACACATGCTTGCAGTACACCATCCATTCCGGAACAGTGTGGATCTTCATGTGGCGGATTTCGATGGAAAGAACCGGCATAAGCTGGGCGGTGAATGGACTGCCGGGCAATGGGCTCTCGGCTCTCCAATTGGCAGGCAGCGACCGGCGAGCCGTTGATAAAGGATGAAATCATGAGCACAATCACCTGGACCCGAAACGACGGCACCAGCCTGCGGCTGACGGTGAAGGAAGACACCGAGCGAGGCCGGACGTCAATACTGACTGGGCAGGACAGCTATGGCAGCCTCCAGGCGCTGGCGTCAGCTTTTCCTGAGCTGATTGAGGCGCAGCACCGGGATACCTATTGCGAGCTCTGCATGCAGTTTCACGGCGGAAGGCGCTATCAGCGGATCGATGATCCGGATGTATTCCGGGCAGCTTACCGAGCCTTGCTGGAACATGGCGAAACAGCGAATGACTGGTTACCCACGGCCGCGGATTTCGGACCCTTCGACGTCACCGAGATTGCCGCGCCGCGGATCGCAGGAAAGACGCTGACGTTTTATGTCAGGGACATTCGCTTCGGCGTGCCGTATCGCGTCGAAGCGCCGTGGCCAGCCGAGGCCGGCGGTCCAGTCCGCTTTTTGCTCCTGCCATTGATGGAGTAGACGGCAGACGCAACAGCAGCCTTGCATCCGCGAACTGAGGACTGTCTTTTCCGGTCAAGCAGAAAGCACAAGGTCTTTCCATCTACCGGACGATTCCCCTCTCCCGCAGGCGGGAGAGGGGCCAGGGGTGAGGGAGACAGCGAGACCTCTTACGGGCTTGACACTTGCCCGCATCCCCGTTCCTCGCTGCGCGCCCCGCCTGCGGGAGAAAGGGGCGTAGCCGCATTGACTTACTCTAAAAAGACTTTTCTTCGATTGCCCGGACAAGTCGCTGGAATCCAATTCCGCGATGATCCCTGCAAGCCTCCGACACAAAGAGAAATCTCACATCAGAATGATGTCGTACTGCTCCTGATGATAAACATTCTCCACCTGCAGAGAAATCGGCTTGCCGATAAAGTCACCCAGCATCGCAAGATGCGTGGATTCCTCTTCGAGGAACATGTCGACCACGACTTGTGACGCAAGAATCCGGAATTCGCGCGGATTGAACTGCTTGGCTTCGCGCAGCAGCTCGCGCAGGATTTCATAGCAGACGGTGCGCGCGGTCTTCACCTGGCCCTTGCCGGAGCAGGCCGGGCACACCTCGCACAGGATGTGCGCAAGCGATTCGCGGGTGCGCTTGCGGGTCATCTCTACCAGGCCCAACATCGAGAAGCCCGACACCGAGACCTTGGTGCGGTCGCGCGCCAGCGCCTTGTTCAGTTCGGCGAGTACCGCGTTGCGATGCTCGCCGTTTTCCATGTCGATGAAATCGAGGATGATGATGCCGCCCAGGTTGCGCAGGCGCAGCTGGCGCGCGATGGCATGCGCGGCTTCCAGGTTGGTCTTGAAGATCGTGTCGTCGAAATTGCGGCCGTTGACGTAGCTGCCGGTATTGACGTCGATGGTGGTCATCGCTTCGGTCTGGTCGATGATCAGGTAGCCGCCGGATTTCAGGTCGACCCGCCGGCCGAGCGCGCGCTCGATTTCCTCCTCGACGCCGTACAGGTCGAACAGCGGCCGCTCGCCGGTGTAGTGGACCAGCTTGGCCAGCACCGACGGCGTGTAGGTCTTGCCGAACTGCTGCAGCATCTGGTAATTCTCGCGCGAGTCGATCTGGATGGTCGAGGTATCGTCATTGACGAAATCGCGCAGCACCCGCTGGGCCAGGTTCAGGTCCTGATAGAGCAGGCTGGGCGCCGGCTTGGTGCGCGCCTGCTGGGTGATGGTGGCCCAGGTCTTGCGCAGGTAGTCGATGTCCATCTGCAGGTCGGCCTCGCTCGCATCCTCGGCCATGGTGCGGATGATGAAGCCGCCTTTTTCCTCGGCAGGCAGCAGCTTCTGCACCTTTTCCTTCAGCATTTCGCGCTCGGCTTCCTTCTCGATGCGCTGCGAGATCCCGATGTGCGAATCCTGCGGCAGGTAGACCAGCATGCGCCCGGCGATGGAGATCTGGGTCGACAGGCGCGCGCCCTTGGTGCCGATCGGGTCCTTGATGACCTGCACCATCACCGCCTGGCCGTCGTAGAGCAGCTTTTCGATCGGCGTGGCCGGCGTGTTGGAATTGTCGTGGGGCCGCGCTTCCCAGATGTCGGCCACGTGCAGGAAGGCTGCGCGTTCCAGGCCGATGTCGATGAAGGCCGACTGCATGCCGGGCAGCACCCGCACGACCTTGCCGAGGTAGATATTGCCGGCCATGCCGCGCGACAGTGTTCTCTCGATATGAAGTTCCTGTACTGCGCCTTGTAAGATTAATGCGACCCTGGTTTCCTGTGGGGTAATGTTGATGAGGATGTCTTCGCTCATAGAACGGGTATGCCGGCTTGATTTAATAATTCTGCGGTCTCGTGCAGCGGCAACCCCATGATGCCCGTATAGCTGCCCGAGATGTGTTCGATGAAGACCGACGCCAGACCCTGGATGCCGTAGGCACCGGCCTTGTCGTAGGGTTCGGTGGTCGCGCAGTAGGCGCGTATGCGGTCTTCGGAAAGCTTGGCGAGCCGGACTTCGGATACCTGCGTGACCTGCCAGTGCTGGTCGTCGTGATGCAGGGCGACGCTGGTCAGCACCTGGTGCGTGCGGCCGGACATCGCGCGCAGCATGTCCATTGCGTCGTCGCGATCTACCGGCTTGCCGAGGATGCGGTCGTCGATGACGACGGTGGTGTCGGCGCTCAGGACCGGGCGGATCGGCAGGCGGCGCATCAGCATGACTTTGGAGGCGAATTCGCCCTTTTCCCTGGTGACGCGGGCCACGTAATCCATCGGCGCCTCGCCGGGATGCACTTCCTCGCTGACTTCCGGACCGCGCGGCGCGGAATCGCGCAGCAGCAGCAGTTCAAAATCGACGCCGATCTGGCGAAGGAGTTCTCGGCGGCGGGGGCTTTTCGATGCGAGGTAAATCTTGTGATCTGCCGGTTTCATGGGCCTGGATTTCTATACTCGGTGATAGGGATGGTTCTGCGTGATCGACCATGCGCGGTAAAGCTGCTCCGCGAGCAGAACACGCACCATCCCGTGCGGCAGGGTCAGGCTGGAAATCCTCACCAGCATGTCGGCCGAAGCCTTCAGGCCGGCGTCCAGCCCGTCGGCGCCGCCTATGAGGAATGTAACATCACGGCCGTCTTGTTGCCACTGCGTCAGCAATTGCGACAATTGCATGGTGGTAAGGTCCTTGCCGCGCTCATCGAGCGCGATGACGCGGGCGCCCTTGGGAATGGCGGCCTCGATCTTGGCGCGTTCCAGCGCCATCACGGTGTCGGCGGTCTTGCTGCCGGAACGCTCGACCGGCTTGATTTCCTTGAGCTGGATCCGGCATTCCGGCGGCATGCGCTTCGCATACTCCTGGAAGCCGTCCTCGATCCAGCCCGGCATTTTATGGCCGACGGCGGCAATGACGAGCTGCATGACGGCTTATTCGGCTGCCTTTCGCGGAGCGCGCTTGACGGCCGGCTTGGCTGCGGTCTTGGCAGCGGTTTTGCTGGCGGTCTTGCGCGGCGCAGCGGACTTCGATGCGGACACCCGCACGGTCTTGCCGGCGGGCGTCTTCGTCGCGGCGGTCTTCTTGACCGGTGCCTTGCGTGCCGGCTTCTTCGGCGCGTCATCGTCATCCAGCGTAGCCTGGGTCGCAACGACGGCCGCGACGCGCGGACGCCGCTTCGGCGGCTCCTCGGCGCTGGCATCTTCCGAGGCGGTGCGCTTGGAGATGCGCTTGGCGGCGCCGAATTTCACTTCCTTCTCGCCCCAGAGTTCTTCCAGGCGGTAATAGTCGCGGATGGCCGGCTGCATGATGTGGACCACCATGTCGCCGAGGTCGACCAGCACCCATTCGCCGGTGTCTTCACCTTCGATGCTGACGATCTCGCCGCCGTTTTCCTTGACCTTGTCGCGCACCGAAGCGGCCAGCGCCTTGGTCTGGCGGTTGGACGTACCGGACGCGATGGCGAGACGGTCGAACATGCTGGTCAGATGGACGGTGTCGTAGACCTTGATATCTTGCGCCTTGACATCTTCGAGCGCGTCGATCACGGTGGATTGCAGTTTTTTAATGTCCATTAGTTTTTATACAAGTGATGTTGTTGGATATAGTCTAGCACCGCACTTGGAATGAGCGTGCCGACCGGTTGATCGTTCCGGAGCGCCTGGCGGATCTGCGTGGCCGATATGTCGACGGCGAGATTCCCTGCAAGCAAGCCCAAGCCGTGCGCCGCAGCGCGAACCCGGGCCGCGTCGCCACGGCGCTGGCTGAATTCCTGCGCCACCTCCGGCGGCAGCGCCGTCATGTCGAACCCCGGGCGCGAGGCTGCGCAGAGGTGGGCATGGTCGAACAGCTGACGCCACTGCTTCCAGGTATGCAGATGCAGCAGCTGGTCGGCGCCGATCAGAAAGGCGATCGATGCCTGCGGCCCCGCTTCCGCCCGCAGCGCCTTGAGCGTGTCTATCGTGTAGGTGGCGCCCTGGCGATGGATTTCCTGTTCGTCGATCACGACCGGCACCTCGAGGTGTTCGAAGGCGAGCCTCAGCATGGTGATGCGCTGCGCGGCATCAGCCTTGAGCGGCGGCTTCTGCCAGGGGTTCCCGGCAGGTAGGATGCGCAATTCGTCCGGCGCCAGCAGCGCGACGAAGAGCTCCGCCAGGGCGACATGGCCGCTATGGACGGGGTCGAAGCTGCCGCCCAGGACGGCGATGCAGCGGTTCACACCCATTCGCGCGGCACCAGGAAATCCGAATACAGCTTCGCTTCCGGCGTGCCGGGTTCCGGCGACCAGTCGTAACGCCAGGTGACAACGGGCGGCATCGACATCAGGATCGATTCGGTGCGGCCGCCGGACTGCAGCCCGAACAGCGTGCCGCGGTCGAACACCAGGTTGAATTCGACATAGCGTCCGCGCCGGTAAGTCTGGAAATCGCGTTCGCGTTCGCCGAAGGGCGTGTCCTTGCGGCGCTTCAGGATCGGCAGATAGGCGTCGATGAAGCGGTCGCCCACGCTTTGCATCATGGCAAAGCTGCGGTCCAGCCCGAGTTCATGGAAGTCGTCGAAGAAAATGCCTCCCACGCCGCGTGTTTCCTTGCGGTGCTTCAGATAGAAGTATTCATCGCACCACTTCTTGAAGCGCGGATGCAGGTCGTCCCCGAACGGCGCCAGCGCCTCGCGGCAGGTCAGGTGGAAATGGCGCGCATCGTCCTCGTTGCCGTAATAGGGCGTGAGGTCCATGCCTCCGCCGAACCACCAGACCGGCTCCTTGCCTTCGGCGCTGGCAATGAAAAAGCGCACGTTCATGTGCACCGTCGGGGCGTACGGGTTGCGCGGATGCAGCACCAGCGACACGCCCATCGCTTCCCAGGCGCGGCCCGCCAGTTCCGGCCGGTTCGCCGCCGCGCTCGGCGGCAGCGCCGTGCCGCTGACGTGAGAGAAACCCACGCCGCCGCGCTCGATCACATTGCCCTGTTCCAGGATGCGCGAAATCCCGCCGCCCGCGATCGGACCTTCGCCGGTCGAGCGCTGCCAGCGGTCCGTCAGGAAAGACTTGCCGTCGACTTCTTCGAGGGCGGCAACGATGCGGTCCTGCAGGTCGAGGAGGTAAGTTTTGACGTCGGCGGAGGTAATGGCGGAGGTGGATGCGTTCATGTGTTTTTTCTTTGCGGCGCCTTGCTGTGCTTGGTTTTTCTTATGTCATCGCAGCGGCGGCACCGGCAACGGAACAGGGAGGCTGTCCGTCGCCGGCAAACCGGAACCGCGCATCGAGTCGGCTTGAAACAATGTATGGCAGTTTCGCTTTCGACACGCGAACCGGCAAAAGATGCGGTCCGGGGGGCTTTCTTGTCAGGCAGGACGCTTCAGCGCACGCCAGCCGATGTCGCGGCGGAACTGTGCGCCGTCGAAGCGGATCTGGTCGACCGCTTCGTAAGCATGTTTTTGCGCCATCTTCACGCTGTCGCCGAGGCCGACCACGCACAGAACGCGGCCGCCCGAGGTAGTCAGCTTGCCGTCCTTCACGGTTGTGCCCGCATGGAAAGTCACGCATTCCGCGGTTTCCGCCGGAATGCCGGTGATTACGTCGCCCTTGCGCGGCGCATCCGGATAACCGTCCGCAGCCATCACCACGCCGAGCGCGGTGCGGCGGTCCCATTCCAGTTCCACCTGGTCGAGCGTGCCGTTGACCGCATGTTCCATCACGGTCACCAGGTCGGTCTTGAGCCTTGCCATGATGGGCTGGGTTTCAGGGTCGCCCATGCGGCAATTGAATTCCAGGGTTTTCGGATTGCCCTTGTCGTCGATCATCAGGCCGGCGTACAGGAAGCCGGAGAACGGAATGCCGTCCTTGCTCATGCCCTGCACGGTAGGCGTGATGATTTCGCGCATGATGCGGGCATGCAGCGAAGGCGTCACGATGGGGGCGGGGGAGTAGGCGCCCATGCCGCCGGTGTTCGGGCCTTCGTCGTTGTCCTTGAGGCGCTTGTGATCCTGGCTGGTCGCCAGCGGCAGCACATTCTTGCCGTCGACCATCACGATGAAGCTGGCTTCCTCGCCGGCCAGGAATTCCTCGATCACGACACGCGCGCCGGCATCGCCGAGCTTGTTGTCAGACAGCATCATGTCGACCGCCGCGTGGGCTTCCTCAAGGCTCATCGCCACCACCACGCCCTTGCCTGCGGCAAGGCCGTCGGCCTTGATCACGATGGGCGCGCCCTTCTCGGAAATGTAGCGGCGCGCTTCCTGCACGTCGGAGAAGGTCTGGTAGTCGGCAGTCGGAATGTTGTGGCGCTTCATGAACGCCTTGGCAAAATCCTTGGAGCTTTCCAGCTGCGCCGCCTCTTTCGTCGGGCCGAAGATCTTCAGGCCCTGGTCGCGGAAGAGGTTGACGATGCCGGCCGCCAGCGGTACTTCCGGTCCGACGACGGTCAGGGCCACGCCTTCCTTGATGGCGAACTGGGCAAGCCAGGCCGGATCGGAAATGTCGACGTTCTGCAGGCGACCATCGAGGGAGGTGCCGCCGTTGCCCGGAGCCACGTACACGGTTTGAATCCGGTCGGATTGCGCGAGTTTCCAAGCCAGGGCGTGTTCGCGGCCGCCTGAGCCGACTACCAGAATTTTCATGAGAATCGAATGACGTTGTTGATGGGAGCGGGCTGTGAAGCCGGTGTGGCGCCGCTCCCGGGGATTGCTGTGGAACCGTTACTGCCAGTCCTACTTGTGCTGCCGGTGTTGCTTATTCTTCAATGACTGCGTTGGTATAGACCTCCTGGACATCGTCCAGGTTTTCGAGCGCGTCGAGGAGCTTCTGCATCCTGATCGCGTCGTCGTCGCCGAACACCGTCTCGGTGGACGGCTTCATGATGATCTCGGCGACTTCGGCCTTGAAGCCGGCCTTTTCCAGCGCATCCTTGACCGAGGAGAAGTCGTTCGGCGGGGTCAGGACTTCGATGCCGCCTTCCTCGTCGGTGATCACGTCTTCGGCGCCGGCTTCGAGCGCCGCTTCCATCAGCGCGTCTTCATTGGTGCCGGGCGCAAACAGCAGCTGGCCGCAATGCTTGAACAGGAAGGCCACCGAACCCTCGGTGCCCATGTTGCCGCCGAACTTGGAGAAGGCATGGCGCACTTCCGCGACGGTACGCACGCGGTTGTCGGTCATGCAATCGACGATGATGGCGGCGCCGTTGATGCCATAGCCTTCGTAGCGGATTTCTTCATAGTTGGCGCCTTCGAGGCCGCCGGTGCCGCGCTGGATCGCCCGGTTGACGTTGTCCTTCGGCATGTTGGCATCGGCCGCCTTGTCGACCGCCAGGCGCAGGCGCGGGTTGGCCGCCATGTCGCCGCCGCCCATGCGGGCAGCCACGGTGATTTCCTTGATCAGGCGCGTCCAGATCTTGCCGCGCTTCGCATCGGTCGCAGCTTTCTTATGCTTGATATTGGCCCATTTACTATGTCCAGCCATGACAACTCTTTCTTGGAAGTGAACGTGGGAAGGCTTGTGCCGCCTTGGGCAGCTCCGGCGAAACAAACCGTTGCCAAAATAACCAAGTGCCAAGCCGAAAAGCAATCTACAATTTTAGCATACCGACCCCCGTGAAATTTGCCTGAGAGACCTTTCCAACATGCCAATCAAACCCCTTGTGATCGCCAAGCATCAGGATCAGGAACTTGCCCTGCTTCCCAATCTCGCCAACCGCCACGGCTGCATCACCGGCGCCACCGGCACCGGCAAGACGGTGACCCTGCAGGCGCTGGCGCAGTCCCTGTCCGACATCGGCGTGCCCGTCTTCATGGCCGACGTCAAGGGCGACCTGTCCGGGCTGGCCAAGCCGGGTTCGCCCACGCCGCGCGTCAAGGAGCGTCTCGAGCTGCTGAAGGTGGAAGCGCCGGCCTGGGAAGGCTGCCCGGTCACTTTCTGGGACGTGTTCGGCGAGAAGGGGCACCCGGTGCGGGCCACCATCTCCGACCTCGGCCCGGTGCTGCTGGCGCGCATGCTCAACCTGAACGACGTGCAGCAGGGCGTGCTGCAGCTGGTGTTCAAGGTGGCTGACGACCATGGTCTGCTGCTGCTCGACATCAAGGACCTGCGGGCGATGCTCCAGCATGTCGCCGACAACGCGGCCGAGATCAGGACCGAATACGGCAATATTTCCGCTGCCAGCATCGGCGCCATCCAGCGCGGCCTGATCGGCATCGATGAGCAGGGCGGCGACCAGTTCTTCGGCGAACCGATGCTCAATATCGACGACTTCATGCAGACCGACGCGCGCGGCAAGGGCGTCATCAACATCCTCGCCGCCGACAAGCTGCTCAATTCGCCGCGCCTGTATGCGATCTTCCTGCTGTGGATGCTGTCCGAACTGTTCGAACACCTGCCGGAAGTGGGCGACGTCGACAAGCCCAAGCTGGTGTTCTTCTTCGATGAAGCCCACCTGCTCTTCGACGAGGCGCCCAAGCCGCTGCTGCAGAAGATCGAGCAGGTGGTGCGCCTGATCCGCTCGAAGGGCGTGGGCGTCTATTTCGTGACGCAGAATCCGCTCGACATCCCGGACACGGTGCTGGGCCAGCTGGGCAACCGCGTCCAGCATGCGCTGCGCGCCTACACGCCGCGCGACCAGAAGGCGGTGCAGACCGCCGCCGAAACCTTCCGTCCCAACCCCAAGCTCGATACCGCCCAGGCGATCACCGAACTCGGCGTCGGCGAAGCCCTGGTGTCCTTTCTCGATGAAAAGGGCCGGCCGAACATGGTGGAGCGGGCCTTCATCATTCCGCCGGCATCGCAGATCGGCCCTCTCACGGACGAGGAGCGCGCCGCGATCATGGCCGACTCCATCGTGGCCGGCGTGTACGACACGCCGGTGGACCGCGAATCCGCCCATGAAAAGCTGACCGGCCGGGTCGCCACGCAGATGCAGGGCAAGCAGGCGGGACAGACTGCACGTGCCGGACGCGGCGGCGCCGCTGAACCCCGGGCATCCTCGACGTCACAGGCACAGACGCAAAGCGAGGAAAGCGGCTCCTCCTTCGGCGACTCCGTCAAGGACGTCATGGGCGGTCTGTTCGGCGGCAGCGGTGTCGGCCGCCGCAAGGACACCATGGTCGAAGCGATGATGAAGTCGGCTGCCCGCAGCATCGGTTCGCAGGTGGGGCGTGAAATCATCCGCGGCGTGCTGGGATCGATTCTCAAGCGCTGAGCGAGTACGGCGGGCATTGCGTCCATCGTCCCATCGATGCCGCAGCCATGACGGTTGCGGCAAGCGAGTGCAAAAAAGTAAGATTTCTCCGCACGGCGTAAAATCGCGGGATGTCTTCAGTCCCCATTTCCGTGCCCGATCGCAAGGCCTTTCTTGCCGGCCTTGCGATCGCCATCGTCGGCGCCATCCTGTTTTCCACCAAGGCCATTGTTGCCAAGCTGCTCTACCGCTACCAGATCGATGCGGTGACGCTGATCGCCTTCCGCATGATCTTCTCGCTGCCGTTCTTCGCCGCCATTGCCCTCTGGAAGGCAAAGACCCAGCCTGCGCTGACGGGGCGCGAGCGCGGGCAGATCGTTTTCCTTGGGCTGATCGGTTATTACCTGTCGAGCTTTCTCGATTTCCTCGGCCTGCAATACATCTCCGCCGGGCTGGAGCGCCTGATCCTGTTCCTCACGCCGTCCTTCGTGCTGCTGCTCTCGATGATCTTCCTGAAAAAAAGGATCACTGCAATGGAATGGCTGGCGCTGGGGACCGCCTACCTCGGCACGGTGCTGGTCTTCCTGCACGATGCCCGCGCCGGCGGCTCCAACATCCTGCTCGGCGGCGCCTTCGTGCTCGGCAGCGCCATCACCTATGCGGTCTACCTGCTGATGACCGGCGAACTGGTGCGCCGCGTCGGCTCGATGCGCCTGGTCGCCTATGCGATGTGCGTCTCCAGCGTGGCGTGTATCGTGCAATTCTTTCTGCTGCGCCCGGCATCGCTGCTGGTGCAGCCGGCTGCGGTGTACGGCCTGTCTGTCCTGAATGCCGTCATGTGCACGGTATTCCCGGTGTTCCTGACCATGGCTGCGGTGGCCCGCATCGGCGCGCCAACCACATCGCAGGCCGGCATGATCGGACCGGTATCGACCCTGTTTCTCGGTGCGCTGATCCTCGGCGAGCCGCTCACCGGCATACAGCTTGCCGGCACCGCCCTGGTGCTGGCCGGCATTTACTTACTATCAAGAAAACGCGCATAGGAGGCAACATGGATTTTGGAATCGCAGGAAAGCAGGCACTGGTATGCGGCGCAAGCAAGGGTCTGGGACGCGGCTGCGCCGAGGCGCTGGCGGGTGAAGGCGTGCATGTCACCATCGTCGCCCGCACCGCGGATGCGCTGGAAGCGACCGCGGCCGAGATTCGGCAGCGCACCGGCGTCACCGTCAACGCGATCGCATGCGACATCACCACGCCGGAAGGCCGCGCCAAGGCGCTCGCCGCCTGTCCGGAGCCGGACATCCTGATCAACAACGCCGGCGGTCCGCCGCCCGGCGATTTCCGCAAGTGGAACCGCGATGACTGGATTGCCGCGCTCGATGCCAACATGCTGACGCCGATCGAACTCATCAAGGCCACCGTCGACGGCATGATGGCGCGCCGCTTCGGCCGCATCGTCAATATCACCTCCAGCGCGGTGAAGGCGCCGATCGATATCCTCGGCCTGTCCAACGGCGCACGTTCCGGCCTGACCGGCTTCGTCGCCGGCATCGCCCGCAAGACCGTGGTGAATAACGTGACGATCAACAACCTGTTGCCCGGCCAGTTCGACACCGACCGCCTGAAGAAGAATTTCGGCGCGACCGCGAGCGCCTCGGGCAAGACCGTCGATGAAGTGCGGCAGGCCCGCATGCAGCAGATTCCGGCCCAGCGCTTCGGCACGGCGGAAGAGTTCGGCGCGGTTTGCGCATTCCTGTGCAGCGCGCAGGCCGCCTACATGACGGGCCAGAACGTTCTGCTTGACGGCGGCAACTATCCCGGTACATTTTGATACCCATAAGGCGGCACCGAACTCGGCGCCGCCTGCGGCTTACTTCTTAGTACGAGGAAACAGTGAAAAAGCGCATCGCACTCATTGCACACGACCAGAAGAAGGACGACATGGTCGAACTGGCGTCGGAGCATGCCGACCTGCTGCGCCAGTGCATCCTGGTTGCCACCGGCACCACCGGCAAGCGGCTGCACGACGAAGTCGGCCTGAACGTCGAGCGCAAGCAATCCGGACCTTACGGCGGCGACTTGCAGATCGGCGCGGAACTGGTCGAAGGCAAGATCGACGCGGTGATCTTTCTGCGCGACCCCATGACGCCGCAGCCGCACGAGCCCGACATCAATGCGCTGGTGCGCGCCTGCGACGTGCACAACATTCCGTGCGCGACGAATGTCACCTCTGCAAGAATGCTGCTCGCGCAGCTGGTTCCGCATCACCATCACAGCCATCACAATTAATCACAGCTAAAAAGGAGATGATATGGTCAAGGCAATCCGTATCAATGCGGTCGGCGGCCCGGAAGTCATGGAGTATGTCGATGTCGAGGTGGGCGATCCCGGCCCGGGCGAAGTCAGGGTCCGCCACGCCGCCATCGGCCTGAACTATATCGACGTCTATTTCCGCACCGGCGCCTATCCCCAGCCTCTGCCTGCCGGCCTCGGCATGGAAGGCGCGGGCGAGGTCGAAGCGGTCGGCGCAGGCGTCACGCATCTCAAGGCGGGCGACCGCGTCGCCTATGCGACCCGTCCGCCGGGCGCCTATGCCGAAGCGCGCGTCATGCCGGCGGCAGGCCTGGTGAAGCTGCCGAAGTCCATCGATTTCGAGACCGGCGCCGCGATGATGCTGCAGGGCCTTACCGTGCAATACCTGTTCCGCCGCACCTTCCCGCTGCGCGGCGGCGAAACCATCCTCTTCCATGCGGCCGCCGGCGGCGTCGGGCTGATCGCATGCCAGTGGGCGAGGGCGCTCGGCGTGACGATGATCGGCACCGTGGGTTCGGATGAGAAGGCTGCGCTCGCGAAGGCGCATGGCTGCACCCACACTATCAACTACAACACCGAGAATTTCGTCGAGCGGGTCAAGGAGATCACCAACGGCAAGGGCGTACCGGTGGTTTATGACTCCATCGGCAAGGACACTTTCCTCGGTTCCCTCGACTGCCTGTCGCCGCTGGGCATGATGGTCAGCTTCGGCAGCGCTTCCGGTGCTGTGCCGCCCTTCGGCCTGCAGGAACTGGCCTCGCGCGGTTCGCTGTTCATCACGCGCCCCACGCTGTTCAGCTACTCTGCCAAGCGCGAAGACCTGGAAAACATGGCCGCCGACCTGTTCGCCATGGTGGAAAGCCACAAGATCAAGATCGACATCAACCAGCGCTATGCCTTGAAGGATGTGGCGCAGGCGCATCGCGATCTGGAGTCGCGCAAGACCACCGGTTCCACCATCCTGCTGCCATGAAGTCTGAAGAGCCGGAAAGAAATCCGATGGATCATCCGCCCGAACAGCCGAGCGGCAGCGAAGGCTCGCCGAAGTTCGGCCGCCTGCTGCTGGTGCTGGTCGGTGCGGTGCTGCTGATCGTGGCGATCACGATTGCTTCGGAGGCGATGTACTCATAGTGTGACCAGAACTTCACCTGAAACATGTGCGGTTGTTTGCCAAGCTTGCTGATGCCGCTGACGAATAAGGAGCAAGGCGCCTGCTTGAATGCACGGCGCCTTTTTCTTTGATGGCCCACTGAAGTTGAGCGCTTCAAGGCCAGAGTTTGTTCCCCCAGTTCTCTCAATACCTGATCTGCAACACTGACGTTAAGCATTTCGCCCGAATGTCGACAAGCCGGAAGTGTATGGCTAATATTGCAATGTTAAATTTCTTGCAACATCAATGGAGGAAGAGTTGTCGGATAAGCGTTATGTAATCGGTGGAGCAGATGGTTGGCTCAATGTGAAGCGTGAGCGATCGGGAGAAATCATCGGCCTTCCCGAGTATCTGCAAGTAGAGGTAAGGTCTTCCGAAGATGACAGGGACCACTTCACTGTCCTTGAAGGGTTGAGAAAAACAGGATGTTCTCCGTCAAGGCAGGCAATCTGAAAACAGGCAGCCCAAGTTACCGGCCACCCGCACGCCTTACTTTCAGTATTTCCAGGAAAACGCTCAGCTTCCCGGGTGGAGAGATCAAGGCGATTACTGTCTCGCGCAACCCGCCACCCGTTGGAACCATCCCGATTCAAATTCCTGACTTTCCCCATATCATGGGTGCGGCTTACCAGATACATAGCCGCTATGCCAAGACTTGGTTTCACCTTGGACAGGGGCATGCCGCTTCTGGTAATAATGGCACGGATCGTTACCTCCATACCGGACTGGAGAGTGCCGGCTGCATTACCGTCGACCCCGCGGCTTGGACACGACTTTACCAGTACCTGATTTTATGCAGAGGTAATGATGGCAAAACTGTTGGTTCAGTTAGCGTTGTTCGTTAACGCACTAGAGCATTTTCGTGTTGAGCTGCACCATTAAAGGTGGTGAATTTACAGCGGGGCCAAGAAGTCAAACTCTCACTCACGGTGAAGCGGGAGGCTGTCATGGCATGGCATCTTGGTCAAGCCTACGG
>NZ_JACYXF010000102.1 GCF_015352985.1 Noviherbaspirillum malthae
CGAGGGTTTCTTTGGGCGACTGAAGACCGAGCTGTTTTACCCTCGGAACTGGCACTCTACAACCATAGAACAGTTCATTGAAGTAGTAGACTCCTACATCCGGTGGTATAACGAAAAGCGCATCAAGTGTACAAGTTGTGACTCGATCTGGCAGGATGTGTCAGATCGAGAACTTCCGCATTCAACCCATAGCGGGCGTTTAACGCTAAACATGAGCGGAGGCTAGAAGGCTGCCGAGCAGCAGTGCGACGAAGCTGAGGCCATCGGCTTCAGTGAGCATCCTCTCGGCGTTGAAATCCGGACGACGCGTTTCGTCTGTGCTATGCCGTGCATCCGCCTTTTGGCGTAGGCGCGGTGCGTTATTGAGGTTGATCAAACTTTGGCTAAGTCGCCAGCGTAGCATGGTCGATCCTGGTCCCGGGAATGCGGAGACACGCCATGCGATATCCAGTAATGACCTTGTTCGCCAGCTCGCTTGTACTTGCCGGCTGTGGAGGCGGAGGTGAACCAGCCCCGCGCGCTGATGTGCCATCATCTACTCGGTTGGCAGCTCCGCCCACACAGGTGGTGCGCTCACCCCTGCCCGCATCGGTGCCTGCCGCTGCGATCGAGCGCATGCCGTCATGGCTGACCGAAGTGCCGGATGCCGCCTACGTTCCTGCAGTGAATCTGGAGGTGTCGTCTTTTACGGCACCAGGAATGACCGGCCAGACATTTACCGCCCTGGGTTCCGGAAAGCTTAAACGCATTGAAGTACCAGCCTTCACCTGGCGAGGCGACGTCAGCCCCTTACAGGTCACAGTGTATCGATGCCCCTCCGCCACCTATTCTTACGGCGACAACTGCACCAATGGTGTGACTGTATCGATTCCGGGAAGTAGTCTTCCAGTGCTCACTGAGAACTATACCAGCGCTCCCTATCTATCGGTTGACTTCAGCAGCACTGGCTTTGAACTCGTTGAGGGGGCGGCCTACATGTTCTGGCTGGGCACGAACATCAACGGCAGCGGCTACAGTACATTGTTCACCCTAAGCGACGGCTATGCAGGGGGTGGCCGTATGACCTACTGCTGCTATGGCGCCAGATACCAGGACGTTGGCGACTTGGCCTTCAAGGTATATCGTACGCCGCAGTAGTGGTCAGCCCTAGTCGGCCTCGGTAAGCATCTTCTCGGCGTTGATGCCCTCCTGGCTTGCTTCGGCCATCCAGTACTGGATCGACTCGGCGTGGGCCGCGTTGCTCTGCAACGCCAGGATCGCTTTGCCCTTAAACGGGTTGGCCTTCTTCATACTGGAATGCCGATCAACAAGCTATGTCAGCTATTGTTAAGGGTTGTAGGATGCCTGCCCACACGCGCATGAGGTAGAGCCGCAACCTCATTTTGCGGGCAGGCGTCCTACAAGCATCGAGGGAGGAAACCGCGGAATGCCCTGGTGCGGTCAACGAGAACTAATGCACTATGGAGATTTGAACGCTTCCAGTCGGGATCAGGTCGTGGCGCGATTGGAGCATGAGACTGGGATGTCGCTGGAATGCCAGGGACTTGGCCAGTAACACGGGTTGAACAGGTATCTCGTAGAGCAGCGCTTCATGATATCCCGAGTCAAGGTTAAGGCGGTCCCTGTCAGCACGCTCTGTTGTCGAGCCGACGCAGAATGGCAATGAATGGCTTGCCGTCATAGGGCACCTCGCTGATTGGGTGGTGCCCGAATCGGTTGCCCACGCGCGAAGGTATCGATGACGTTCATCGTAGCACCGCAGTGCGGGCAGACGAAGGTTGGCCGGGTGATGTTGGTCACCTCAGCCGCCTGCACTGCCGGTGAATCTACTAGGACGCCCAACAGTTCTCTGGCCTTGGCCAGGTTCTTCTTGCGACCGGCATTGGCAATGATCCCGTAATGGCGGATACGGTGAAACCCGTAGGGCAGCACATGCAGCAGGAACCGGCGCATGAACTCGTGCACATCCAGCGTCATCGTCTTGTGGCGGGTGCGCCCCCTGGCGCGGTAATCCTTCCAGCGGAACGTCACGCCGCGCTCGTCCATCGTCAACAGACGGCTATTGGAGATGGCTACCCGATGGGTATAGCGTGACAGGTAGGCAAGTACCGCCTGCGGTCCGGCAAACGGGCGCTTGGCATAGACGACCCACTCCTCCTTGCGCAGCGGCGCAAGCCAATCGACAAAGGCATCCGTATCGGCCAGCGCCAGATGCTCGCCGAAGAACTGCAACTTCCCGCAACGATGTGCGTTCTCCAGTGCTTCGAGGAAGCGCCGGCGAAACAGCCGCGAGAGGACCCGTACCGGCAGGAAGAAGCCCGGCCGACAAGCGATCCAGCGTTGGCCATCAGGAGAGAGCCCGCCACCGGAGATGATGCCGTGCACATGCGGATGGTGTGTCAACGCTGAGCCCCAGGTATGAAGCACCAGCGTAGCACCGATCTGGGCACCGAGGTGCTTGCGATCGGCGGCAATGGTGCGTAGCGTGTCGGCAGCGACATCGAACAGCAAGCCATAGAGGACGGTCTTGTTGGTATAGGCGATCTCGCTGATGGGGGCCGGCAGCGTGAACACGACGTGGTAATACTCGACCGGCAGTAACTCCGCCTGTCTCGCCTCAAGCCAACGATGCGCGGCACTGGCCTGGCACTTGGGGCAATGCCGGTTGCGGCAGGAGTTGTAGGCAATCTCGACTTGCCCACAGCCATCACAGCGCAGCACATGCCCTCCCAGCGCCGCGCTGCGGCACTGTTCGATGGCCGACATGACCTTCTTCTGGCCCAGGCTCAAGTGACCTGCCTGGACTTGGCGGTAGGCCGGCCCATGGGCGCGGAAGATATCCGCGACCTCCAGCACGGCAGAAGGCATCGACAGCCGCTACTCAGGATGCAGCATCTCGAGCGGGCTGACGACTTCGCGCAGGATATCGGTGGCCACTTGTGCGTACAGTGCAGTGGTCTCGAGCTTCTTATGCCCAAGCAGCACCTGGATGACGCGGATATCGACCTTCTGCTCCAACAAATGGGTGGCAAAGGTATGCCGAAGCGTGTGCATGGATACACGCTTGTTGAGATGGGCGGCGTCGGCGGCAAAGTGCACGGCGCGATTGAGTTGCCGGGTGCTGAGCGGCTCGATCGGATTAAGTCCCGGGAACAGCCAGCCGCCCTCGAGCATCTTGCCCTGGGCATGGGCCACCCGCCACCACACGCGCAGACGATCGAGCAGGACCGGCGGCAGCATCGCGTAGCGGTCCTTGCGGCCTTTGCCTTGCTCGATGCGCAGCGTCATGCGTTGACTATCGATGTC
The DNA here is from genome assembly GCF_015352985.1 of Noviherbaspirillum malthae. Taxonomy (GTDB): domain Bacteria; phylum Pseudomonadota; class Gammaproteobacteria; order Burkholderiales; family Burkholderiaceae_D; genus Noviherbaspirillum; species Noviherbaspirillum malthae. The sequence continues at coordinate 3,307 of NZ_JACYXF010000102.1, forward strand.
GGTGACCTTCAGATTGATCACTTCGCTGGCTCGCAGTCCGGCGCCGTAGGCGACCGCCAGCGCAGTCTGGTGCTTGAGGTTGGCCGCGGCAGCGAGCAGACGAGCGACTTCCTCGCGACTCAGGATCACTGGCAGGGTGCGCGGTTCGCGCACCGGTTGCATCCTGGCCATCGCCTCGACGCGATTGAGGGTGATGGCAAAGAAGAACCTCAGTGCGGTGATCCTCGCGTTCAGCGAGACCGGTGACAGACCGTGATCCACCAGATGCAACTGATAGCGGCGCAGATCCTCGGCGTCGGCGGTGTCAGGGGAGCGACCCAGGAAAGCGGTGAACTGCCGTACGGCACGAATATAGTGCGACTGCGTCTTGGGCGAAAGTTGGCGCATGCGCATGTCGTCGATCATGCGTTGGCGCAACGGAGAAATGGGTGTCGATGGGGTACTCATGACGGAACTCCTGGCAGAAAGCGAGGCCAATTGCCTCGACTTCCAGCATAGGAAACCGTTGCTCTGCTCCAATCAACCGCGAACGCTGGCGCGACGCTCCCCTACCGCGCGAGCGGTTTAGTCCATCGACCCTAAGCTGCCATACGAATTACACGGAAGCGGGAATTCAGTTTTCGGTAACTGCCGACTGCTGTAACGTCCTTAATGGGGGTTGGCCAGCGTTTTTAACGGGATTGAGAGCCGACGCGACGCCTCCGATGCGCCCACCGCTTTCGCCAGATTGACCGCTTCTTCGCGTACTTCCTTTGTATATCTTGCCCTTGGAATTCGATTCATCCTTGCCTCCGTTTCTCTATTGTACGAAACGTTGGCATCCACTTTTTTCAACCGACCTCATTGCGCGGTGATTTCCGGCGATGTAGGCAATGGTCGCTTCACGGTATGTTTTCATCGCGTCGTCACTGTCGCATTGCTTAACCGAGTCACTTCATCGACCCGTCGGGGTGACAGCGTTCCATGGACATGGATCTCTGTTACCCGTCCCACCAGTGAGATGGACTGCTCCGGTATTGGAATGGCAGCCTCCGCATGAAGCTCCAACACAGCCGATTTCCCATCTATGCTGGTTCGACATGCAGTGTGGAAGGTGTTTTGTATGTCAATTGTCCTGTAAAGTAACAGTGCTGCAAGCTGCAAGCTGCAGGATAACGGTGCCTGGACACTCTGTCTGTAGCTAATTGGCCAGCGCTGTTTGTTAGAAAAAATCGTGAGGGTGATTTACTGCGACTTGTGCAGATGTGCGCCCGATCCCATAGTATTCAATACCGTTAGTTGCCATCGTCACCGGGTCATACAGGTTACGGCCGTCGAAAATGACTGCATTACGTAATCGAGTTTTAATCTGACCAAAATCAGGGCTGCGAAAGATTTTCCATTCTGTAACTAAGACAAGCGCGTCGGCACCATCCAATGCTTCCATTGGTTCCCTACAGAAATGAATTCGGGATAAGACCTCGGGCATATGAGCCATATCCTGTTGCAATACGTGCCTTGCCTCTACCATGGACACCGGATCATAAGCCATGATCGACGCGCCTCGTTGCGTAAGTTGCGCGATCAAGATTCTAGACGGTGCTTCTCGCATGTCATCTGTATTGGGTTTAAATGCCAAACCCCAAACCGCGAACCGCATTCCACGCAGATCGCTTCCAAAGCGCCGAATTATTTTATTGCTTAACTGATATTTTTGCCTAGTGTTTACCTCATCAACCGCGTGCAGGAGCAATAATTTCTCTCCTCTTTCCTCGGCAGTTCGCCCAAGTGCCTTGACGTCTTTTGGAAAACAAGAACCGCCATATCCGCATCCCGCATACAAAAAGCTAAACCCGATCCGAGGATCGGATCCTATCCCTTGCCGGACGGCTTCGACGTCGACATTTACCTTGTCGGCCAAATTTGCCAATTCATTCATGAAAGAAATGCGAGTCGCCAGCATGGCATTGGCCGCATATTTCGTGAATTCGGCAGATCGTACATCCATCCAAATGGTCCGCGCGTGGTGCCTATTGAATGGCGCATAAAGTGCTTTGACTGCCGTTTGTGCACGCTGCCCTTCATCGCTAGTGTCGACTCCGACTATGATACGATCAGGCCGCATGAAGTCTTCTATCGCCGCCCCTTCTTTTAGAAATTCCGGATTGGAAACGACCGAAAAGGCAATATTCTTATTCCGGGCGTTCAATCGGATTTGAATTGCTTCCCTTACTTTTTCAGCGGTACCTACTGGAACGGTGGATTTGCAGATAATGATCTTAAAGCCTGTCATATGCATACCGATATTATCAGCGGCCTCTAGTACATACGTGAGATCAGCGGACCCGTCTTCATCCGATGGCGTCCCAACTGCGATGAACTGAATTTCGCTGTAGGCGACAGCGGCCGCAGTATCGGTCGAGAACATTAATCGACCTGCTTCGCGATTGCGGCAAACGATTTCCTCGAGTCCTGGCTCATAAATTGGAATTCCGCCTTCGTTGAGAAAGTCGATCTTCTTTAGATCGACGTCAAGGCAAAGCACATGATTGCCCAGTTCAGCAAGGCATGCTCCGGTCACCAAGCCGACATAGCCGGTTCCGATAATGGTTACGTTCATATGAAGAGTACGATGAATGCATTATGAAGTCGATGGCAATCCGGCACCATTTTTTGAAAGTACACGGGTCTTTAGTAAATGCTTTCTTGTGTCGCGTGCGAGGTTCAATCCAGTTCATCGAACAGCGCGATTGACGCTAAGATTATTAGCGCCATCTTCGCTGCATCGTTGTTGCCACGGTGTTATTCGCATCCATCAGCACCGTACAGGCATTGCTAGAATCTCCCCTCTGTTCTTTAATCCCTGACTGAAAGCTAACCAGCAGGCTACTGTCGAACATACTGCTATACCGGCTACCAAGGTTGATACTGGCTGGACTGCTCGTAACTGTTTTGCCATACCATCCTGGCCGCTCGAAAAACTTGCTGGGACTTCACTATTGCATACCGAGATTGTATGCGCCAACACAACCTTAATGTGCTTGCTGGTCTCACGGTAGTTGTTCATATGGATCATCGTTAAACGCTGAAGAAATCTGTCCCTTACGTCAAACAGCAGCAATCATAGACGACATTCCACAATGGTCCCAAGTTTTGGTGTTTGGGCGAGATCAATGTAATCGCGCCTTAGCATACGAACGCACTGACTATGGAAGTTCAAAAGCCGTTCAGTGCCTCGCAGAAATATCTTCGGTACGTCAAGCAAATTTCTGCGGCCACTATATTAAGTAATGCACAAGCCGTTATTGCCATATACTGACTCTATCCCATATACAAGGAAATGCTCAATCGGGGTGGCAGGGGGGAAGCCTCCATTCTTCTACCCGACATCTGATGTAGTCTTTGTCGTAAACCATGCCGATATGGATACTGCGCCATCAGTACGCCAATCGATACAAGCGACAGGCAAATGGCTGCCCACATATTATCGGCATCGAATGATGTGGCGGCACTCCGGGATTTCTAATCGGCGATCGATCTCTTCGCAGAGGCAGGTTCAAGCTCGCTTAACTCGTTGCTGTTCAAGCTGGAAGTGGATACGTTGGGCTGCTAAACTTTTGAAACACGCGTGAAATCTCCCCTCCGTAGACTTTCCATCACATAAAGTTGCGTAAAAATCCGTTTGGGTTCATTGGTCAAGGTGTACCCAACCGTGTTCCGATCCGCTCGGAGCGGCCTTCCAAGTCCCCATGTGCGCAAGTCACCAATCTGGTGGCCAGCTATAGTGGCCCCCAATTTTGAGACGGTGGTTTAAGCTGTCATCTGTGAAAGGATGATAGCGGATGAGTGAAGGTAAGAAACGCAGGGTGCATACGGCGGAATTCAAGGCCAAGGTCGGTCTGGAAGCGGTGCGCGGGGTGAAGACGGTGACGGAGATCGCGCAGGAATACGGCGTGCATCCAGTGCTGGTAGGCCAGTGGAAGAAGGAGATCCTGGAGAACGCCGGTGCCCTGTTCGACGTCAAACGCGGTCCGAAGCCGGTCGACGAGAGCAGCCCGGAGGACAAGCTGTACAGCGAGATCGGCAAGCTCAAGATGCAGGTGGATTGGCTTAGAAAAAGCTTGGGGAATGAGCCCGGCCGAGCGGCAACGCTGGATCGAGCGGGAGGATGACATGCCGCTGACGATGCAGTGTGAGCTGGCCGGTGTGCCGCGCTCGTCGGTCTATCGGCGGCTGCAAGCGGTGGCCCGCCAGCCATGCCTGGAAGAGGGAGATCGGCTGCGTTCCTTGATTGACGAAGCGTACACCAATCGGCCGTTTTACGGCAGCCGGCGCATGGTGGTCCATCTGCGAGGACAAGGACACTGCGTCAACCGCAAGCGCGTGCAGCGTCTGATGCGGGAAATGGGTCTGGCAGGCATGGCACCGGGCCCGGCAACGAGCAAGCCGCATCCGCAGCACAAGGTCTATCCTTACCTGTTGCGCGGGGTGGCGGTCACGCGGCCGAATCAAGTGTGGAGCACGGATCTGACGTATATCCGTCTCGCACGTGGCTTTGCGTACCTGGTGGCAATCATCGACTGGTACAGCCGTAAAGTGCTGGCCTGGCGCATCAGCAACAGCATGGACGCGTCGTTCTGCGTGGACTGCCTGGAAGACGCCTTGCGCCACCACGGCAAGCCCGAGGTGTTCAACAGCGACCAGGGTGCGCAATTCACCAGCGACGCCTTCACCAGCGTGCTCAAACGCGAAGGCGTGGCCATCAGTATGGACGGGCGTGGGCGGGCATTGGACAACATCTTCGTTGAACGCTTGTGGCGCAACGTGAAGTATGAGGACTTGTATCTGAAGGGCTACGCCAACATGGCTGAGCTGACGGTCGGACTGGTACAGTACTTCGCGTTTTACAACGGAGCACGTCCACATCAGGCGTTGGGCTACGAAACGCCGGATCATGTCTATCGTATTGGTGCCGGAGGCGGTGCGCTGATCAGCGACAAGTTCGACGGTGGCGGACAGGAACGTAAGAGCAGTGGTACGGGGCAGCGCCGGGCAGCTGCTGAGGTGGAAATGGACGCAGCTTAAACTAACCGGCTCAATGTTTTGACTGATGGGTCCACTTTAAGCCTCAACCGCGACGATCGCAGGTCGCAAGGGGGCAACCGATCGTACGCTTACGATACCATGCGTCCACAGATATCGGTCGGTTTGTGATAAACGCGATCGAAGGTTCAGCACTCTTCAGAAAACTGTTCTTTGGACGTCACGCAAACCAGCTGGCGTTATGCCGCACCTTTTAAAATTATGCAACTTTTCCAAAAGTGGTTAGCTTCCATTCCCGTGATCGTCACCAAGCTCATTGCAGGAACCAGCAGTCAAAAAAATACAGGCCGCAGACTGCTTCGCTAGCGCTAGGCATTGGCGTTCAAGCGAGCGACACGCGCTTTCAGAGAATAAATATCTTCTATGAGCAACTGCATAGTGCCGTAAAGGGAATATCGCACCGCCTATGCAGGATCCGCAAGAATTTGATTGATTTGGTCTCAGCGGTCGCGGCTGCCGACTGCAACGGCTAAAAGTTAAACCAACCCTTTGGCATAACATTCCGTTATTGCTATCTAAACTGATAGTAAGACTGACGACATATGGCAACGCAGTCCCATGGGACTATTGTTCACCACTGCAACTTATGCTATCGATAAAAGCAACTATCGCAGCGATTATCTTTATCGAGCTAAAATGGCATCGATTTAGATATGAGGACGGCACATCTTCATCTACATCAACTTCATTTGATAAAAACCAGCGCGACAACGAATTTTAACACCAGGGTAATGTATAGGTCGCGCTGGCATGTTGCAGTTGACACACGATATTTATCATAACATTAGGAAGCGCCATGTCCATACAACATATAACGACGGCATTTTCAATAAAGAAAGTAATGATTGGCGCAATGACACAGCAACATGCCTTATTGTTTCACCACCGAAATCTCGGTCATGGTATATTTTCAGGGGTCGCCATTGCCAGCATTCTGTTTTTCTTCCCCGCTCACCACGCATCATCAACTACAACTGCGTCAGCGCCTGTGCACCAACGATGGGGCACACCCGAAACACCGTTTGCTGCTGATTCACTCTGGAACAGCCGTCCCGTTGATCCACAGTTTCATGATTTTCAAATCCCGCCAGCGGACTATTATCCCTCCGTGGCACAAGGTAAATGGTCGACAGGTGTGTTTCTCGCCACGCCAAGCGATCCTCCGATGACGATCCATGGCTTACCTGGCCATGAGGGCGTATGGGATCCCGATGCAGAGGCATCCAGAACAGTGACGCTACCGCATTGGCCGCATGACGTTACGCCAGCGTCCGGGACCGACGGCCATGCTGATATTATTGACCTCGACCGCAACATGATTCACTCATTCTGGCAACTGCGGCAAGCTAACGGCAAGTGGTTTGCTGCCCAATATAGCTGGACACGCCTGAATGGTCGTGGTTGGGCAGATCCGGCACACTATTTTCAGGGGGCCCGTGCGGCGGCAGTTCCTACGCTGGCCGGCTTAATTAGAAAGCATGAGGTTGCAGATGGGCAGCCAATATACCGACATGTGCTCGCAATGTCTTTGACCTTCAATGCGCTAGAAGCCTCTCCAGGCTATATCTTTCCGGCGACATCGACAGATACGGATGCTGCCAAGCGGAATACAGGGCGCATCCCGCTCGGTGCGCTTTTAATGTTGCCGCCCACATTCGATACCAGCCGGTTAAAAGACCCTTCATTGCGTCGAGTTGCGGAGACGTTGAAAGTGTACGGTGCATATGTGGTTGATGCCAACCACGGTACACCGTTTCAAATTTATGTGGAAAACGGCGCGGACTTTGACCTTCATAAAGACGGGTGGAATGCGATTGCAGCTGCTGACTTGCAAGAAATCCGTAGATCGCTGAGACAAGTCAGCACTACACGAGGTTGGATAGACGGCAATAACAAACGCTTCTACCCAACATCGAACCTGAATCGGTTGTCCATGCGTGGCCCATGGCGTCTCCTGCAAGGCAACGAGGTTGGCCAGTTCGACAGTTGGCGCCAAGCCGTCCTCTTTCCGGCCAGCGTAAACCGCATTGTGCAAATGAATGATTCATCTAGAAGCATACGTCCGGTGTTTTGGGCGAAGCTGATTCCGGGGCGTATGTACAAATTAACTGCACACGCAACAGGCGGGGCAACATTGCGCCTGCAACTACATGATAAAAAAAGTGGCCGTCGTGTCTTTGATAGCGGAGAATTGAAAACTGGAAAATCATGCATCTTTGCATGGCCGACAGTAGATAGTGGCGTTACGGTGCAAGTCAGTAGCGGCATCGGCCAAGCGTCGTCGGTTCAAGGCTCGCTGGTCGAACATTCTGCACACAAAACAAAGACGGTGAACACCAAGTCACGCACTGCCTTACCTGAACATCGCTCTGCTGCTAGCGCTAGCAACTGACCGCCAGAGACCAATAGAGAAGTTTCCGATAACGTAGGTTGCTGTAGCGACCATAGTCAATTTGGCCCTAATCATGGTAGCGTTGCTACGGGGACCACTGCTCCGCTACTACCTTCTCCATCAAAGTAGATTATGCGGCGCGGTCGGCTACCCAACCTGTCATCTGCGCCGGTGACTGCAACATTCACAGAGTGCCAAAGTAAAGATTATTCGGCCTCCAGCTATCAAGCGTACCCTGGGCCAAATTTATGGTGGATCGCCGATGTTCAGGCGCCAGCAGGACCCAGACCAGGCGCATATTTATTGTTCTGAGGTCTGCCTCCGCTTAGCAATTTTCCGAATCAATATGCGTGATTCCTAGAATAAAGTTTAGTACGTGAAATCCCTGCAGGCCTGAAGCGGCTATTTCCACTCCGGGACAATATTTTCCTCTGAATTTAATATAACTTTAAGGGGTTTGTCATTTATCAGAATTGAAGGCTGGTTCTCCCCTAACTTTATCAACATTCGGCCAATGAAGCCTTGGAGTGTTCGTGCCTGTATCAGCTAACTTTTTCAGGGCTTTACCAGTACATAGGCAGCAGCAGAACTGTAAGGGCAGAGGTGACTCATATATGAATACCGACAACAATAAGATGACGCCATATAGGCCAGAAATAGACGGCTTACGCGCGATTGCCATCATTGCCGTAATGTTTTTCCATGCAGACTTCAAACTTTTCCCAGGTGGCTTTGTAGGAGTGGATGTCTTTTTTGTGATCTCTGGATACCTTATCACTTCCATCATCGCCCGCGAAATGGAAGATGACAATTTTTCTATCTTGCGGTTTTACGAGCGGCGGGCTAAGCGCATACTACCAGCTCTCTTTTTTGTCATCCTATGTTGCCTTCCGTTGGCGTGGATGTGGATGCTTCCAGGTGAACTCACACGGTTCGCACATAGTCTTGCTGCGGTCGCCTTTTTTTCATCAAATCTATATTTTTGGCGTACTACGGATTATTTTGCTCCCGCTGCCGAGGATCAGCCACTGTTACATATGTGGAGTTTAGCAGTCGAGGAACAATATTATGTCGTCTTTCCCCTCATTATTCTAGCCTCATGGCGACTTGGAAAAGCCAGACTTTTTCGACTGTTAGTGTGCATGTTAATAGTATCTTTGGCACTGTCGGAATGGGGTTGGAGAAACAAGCCTGCGGCAAACTTCTTTCTTTTACCGTTCAGGGCATGGGAAATCCTTGCCGGCTCCCTCTTGGCGCTGCTTCCACTTGAGCCCGCGAGCAAACTGAGAAACAACGAGACCTATAGTAATACCGGTTCGATGGTTGGCCTGTTTCTAATTCTTTTTTCTGTAGTGTATTTAGATAAGAACACACCGTTTCCAAGTCTTTATACAACCATCCCGGTGGTCGGCGCCGCTTTAGTCATTCTATTTGCAAAACCAACGAATTGGGTAGGAAGCTTATTAGCAAGCAAGCCCTTCGTTGCAATCGGGCTGATTTCTTATAGCGCCTACCTATGGCATCAACCACTTCTAGTTATTGCACGGAAGGCGTATTCGAATTCAGTCTACGGAAATATTCTACTTACTATTGCCGCGTTGGCTGTCACGCTTTTGCTTGCTTGGCTTACCTATCGATATGTGGAAACGTATTTCCGTATAAATACGTTCAGGCGACCCCTGATAAAATCAAGTTTTGCCTTAGCGATGCTTGCAGTTATTTCAATTCCGCTTTCATTGTTTACCGCAGCTCACTATCGACCGCTTGGAAAATTAATAGAAGTAAACTCGCGCGCAAAGGATTACCAAAAGTGGGCTGACGGCAACTATCCAACTTCTACGTGTTTCAATAAGAAAGTTTTTGATGGCTATTATTCCTGCGAATTTGGTAACTTACAGGCTGCCAAGATTGGGTTAGTCCTGTGGGGCGATTCGCTTGCAGAGGCACTTAGTTACGGCTTACATCATAATCTACAAGGTGATGGGCTGAAAGGCATTGCATATATCGCTATCGGGTGCCCGCCTATTTTGGACCTGAGTCGTCCTATCCAGAAAGGATGCCACAACGATGTTCACCGAAGCATATTAAAATCAGTTTTGATGCAAAACGATGCTCACAACGTTATCCTGTTAGGGAATGTGGCAGGAGGTAGTCATAACAAGGATTGTATTATTGACGGATCGCCCACAAGCTGGCCCGTCGCAAAGAAAAAAATAAAGACTATCCAAAATCAATTAGAAGCCGCTGGTAAAAAACTGTTTTTTGTTGAACAGGGCCCAAAATTTCCGCGGGAAGTCGCTGCGTTTTACCTGACCAAGGAAATATTGGGACGCCGAGAGGATTTGGTGATCAGCAAATCTTCACATTTGATGACAATAGCTGAGCAAAGGGAACTCAAAGCTTACGGAATTAGATATATACAAACTGCTGATTTTTTCTGCCAACAAACCTCTTGTCATGCCTCGAAAAATGGGGAGCTGATGTTTTATGACAAAGAGCATTATACGTTCTATGGTTCGCGGCTTTTTGCTAACTTTATCCTCGGGGAAATTACAGACACAGTTAGCATGGTAAGGTAGTGCCACCAAACGCGGGAAGTGCATGCATTTTTCGCAAGGATCAGCTAAGATGTTTCAGAAGCCTGCAGAATTTCTGTGTAAAACGAGGTCATAAAACAATACCGAAAGGGATGTTCCATGACTGATGCAAGACTACCAAGAAACCTATAAAGCGGAAAACACCTCCGCCGTTTCCAGTCAAACTGATTGACTAGTTGCTGCCCACCGTGCAGAACAAAGATGCCGACTCCATTTTGGGCGAGTCCGCACTGGTGGGGCTGCTCAAGAAGAGGCTGGCTAAGCGCATGCCGGGGGCCGAACTAGCCCGCCACCTGGGCAACGAGGGCGAGTCCAGCAAGAACCACCGTAATGGCACGTCGCATAGGAGCGCGGTGGCGCCAAGTGGCGAACTGCAGCATAATGTGCTGCACTGCCCGGCAGCTGTCGAGCTTCGGACCCAGCCTAGTAGGCAAGCACCAGCGGCGCATGCTTGGCCTTGACGACCATGTCATCAGCAGGTATGCACGCGGCATGACCGTACGGGAGATCCAAGGCGACCTGCTGGCGCTATAGGGCACCGAAATGTAGCTAGACCTAATTGATGGCCTTTGACAGCAATACGGCCAGCGCCACTGCCTTGGCAACGTATAGCCTGAACAACTGGCCAAGGAAGTACCTCGGCTTCAAAACACTACATCATGTCTTTATCAGCCGGTGACGATCCCATCAACTGATAAATACATTTCAGACTTGAATCCGCCAGCTAGTATGTCTATCGTCGTTGAGGTTAATCAGATAAGCGGTGCGGTAGCTCGACTAAGGTGACTCAATCTTATGTGGATTACGACATCATGTGCTCTGCGCTCAATGCTCCAGTAGTCTCAGTCTTCATGCCAACCAAAGATCGCCTTTTGCAACTCCAAAGCGCGGTTCAATCGGTCCTAGCGCAGACCTATTCGGCATTTGAGCTAATTATCGTCAATGATGGATCGAGTGACAGCACTGCAGATTACTTGAATGAACTTTGTACGCTGGACAGCCGTGTCCGTGTTGTGCACCATGTCAAGCCAGCAGGTGCACCCGCATGCCGTAATCAAGCACTTCGTTTAGCACGCGGTATATGGGCGACAGGGCTTGACGACGATGACGAATTCAAACCAGGACGCCTTGAAGCATTTGTTACATACGCAACAATGCTGGAGCGGCATCACGTTTCTTTTTCCGCTCTGTACAGCCAAGACGAAGTGATCGAGCCACAAGGACGGCGATTGACACGCAAAGAAAGCTGTGTCCACTTTGAAAATCTATTAATGCATAACTGCATTGGCAACCAGATTTTTGCACGGCGTGAAGTCTTTTTAGAGATAGGACTGTATGACGAGAAGTTACCTGCATGGCAGGACCTTGATTTGAACATGCGTATTGTGTCAACGTTTGGGCCTGCCTTGCTGGTTGACGCGCCATATTATGTTTTCTATAACGACGAAAGACCGGACCGGATCTCTCGAAAGAGAAAAACTCTCATTTTGGACGCTTACTGGTGTATTAGTAAAAAATGGCCACAACTGTCAGACCGTGCCAGACAAACTTTGTACCTGCAGACACTGAGCAGCTACTATGGGTTCCCAATCTCAGCACAAGATGTCTCGACTTATTTTAAGCTCTCTATAAAACCAAGTAGCATCGTCAGACTTGGCCATCTGTTGATTGAACGCTTCCGAGTCACCAGTGCAGCCCGCTGTAGGCGCCGTACCTTAAAACAAGGTTAAGAGATGCGATACGCGTTTCAATCGCCGCCTGGCGGCCCTCAGAACGTGATCGATATTTTTTGTCCAAGCCCGGAGTGTGGTGACGTTGATTTGGAATGAGCAGGAAGCATTATCCACGCGACATCAGCCGTGAACAGCTTGAACAAATTCGTCCCTTCTTTGAAGGCAGTCGCAAGCGCACCAGTCCAAGGAAGGTAGACCTGTACGACATCTTTTGCGAGATCCTTTACCTGCTGTCACTTCCAGGAGGATACTCCCCAAATGGGGAGTATCTACCCGACGCTGACAAGGTGTGTATAGCGCATTCTGCGCAACTTCGACATGGCGGTGCGACACGTGTAGCCGTCCACGTGTTTCATAGTAGGAATTGGACGGCAAAGCTCATTCTTGTCTTGTCACACTTTGAAAGGAGGCTGTGACCTGCTGTACGACCAGCAGTTGCCTACCCGAGCATGCGTAACTGGTGTCAGCGTCGGGTAGATACTCCCCATTTGGAGGTGCGGACAAAAACTTGGACTACTTGGAGGTAGTTCATGTACTCATACGAAGACCGGATTCGGGCGGTAAAACTGTATATAAAGCTCGGGAAACGCACTGGCGCGACCATTCGGCAGTTGG
>NZ_JACYXF010000103.1 GCF_015352985.1 Noviherbaspirillum malthae
GGCACGGACTCGGGAGGCGCTCGATGCAGCGTTAAAGGAAGCGATCAACTGCATCACCGCCAACGACGCAAAAGGATGGTTTAATCATTGTGGCTATCCCCTACATTGATTCGCAAGCCGCTGTAGAATCTCCGTTCGCCGGTGTTCGTCGACCTTGACGGCAGCGATGGCTTGTTGGTTTGGCCCCATGTCCTTGCCGCTGTCGTCCGGCGTTGAAGCGGGCTCGTTAGCATGCGTATGTTTATTCATCGCGTTCCCCTATAGATGTTGTCGAAGTTGAGAGTGACGAAATCGATCCTCTCGCTTGGGGCTTCCTTGGCTCCCGCCTGGGGGCGGGCGGGGGGTGGGCGAAGCCGTTGCCCTCTCGGGCCAGGGTGGCGATGGGGTGGGGTTCGGGAAGCAAGGCAACGGGCCGCAGTTGCTAGCCCGTTTCGCGCGTTCATCCCCCCAAGTGCCCCTTCACCCCAGTTGAGGGGCTTGGGGGGATGTGCGAAAGGGGCGGCGCGGCCCGTGCTGCCATCCTTGTTTTTCCTGTTTCTGGCTGCGGCCGGGGTCAAGCGTGAGCTTCGTAAGCGGTCAGGAACCTCACTTCAGGAAATTCGGGACGCAGGGCGTGCAGCGCCTCGCGTTACCGGGAGGTAGCCGTGCGGCCAAGGGGAGCGCAGCTGCCCTTGATGAGTGCGTGTTCGGCAAGTGGTGGCCTGAAAGGTGGCCGCAAGGCCAGATGCGCCGCGACCAAGGCGCATGCCGCGCCTGTAAGGGCATCCCGGTTTTCGCGTAAGCGAAAATGCCCCGCGCTTCCCACACGATGTAAAAGCTGTTGGAAACGGCACGAAATGCATGGATGCTCAATTGCCCGAGCGTGCTTCCGTTCTCCATGTGATGCGTCGGTTCATGCGTGTGTATGCAGCTTCAGAATTGAGGCCGGGGGTTTTTGTCTGATAATTCGTTGAGGTCTTTTCGGGTTTGGCGTGTCACTCAAGAGTTTGAACACGTAATCCCTGCTCGAACTTCTGCAGATATTTAATTGCCGCCTCGCTTGATTCAATTGGGTCTCTTGCCATATGCAACACTAGTTTGTCACGTAAGCCTTGGTCTTCGATAATAGACAGTATGGTTCTTACCACATCTTCACCCAAGATAATTCGGCAATCGAATCCCAGCAGCACCGCACCTATTAAATCGGTGTCGTGGTCACAGGACTGAAGCAGGACTGGTGCTTCATCCCAAATACGGTTGTCATTGCCTGCTTTTGTATAGTGCTTAAATAAGAAAAAGAGATCTAGGGCGTCCGGTGTCGTCTCATTTGCACGATCCTTCCATGCTATTAACTTAAGCCCTACCAAGGCCGGAACTGCAACAGCCTTGGTTACTATATTTGACGTTACTTGCCCCGAGCGAGCAGCTTAAAACGCTTCCTCGTATCCAGCAACGTTCATGATGACGTCACCCTCAGGAGGCCAGGCGATCTGGCCATCTTTTTGCGCAACGCCGCCAAATGGAACAATATCAATCGGATAACCGTTTGAATACTTCTCCATGTCACAGAATAATTGCTGCGCAGCACCGCCTTTGGTGAACCGACCAGTCAGCACCAGTTGCTCTTTCATCAGCCTTCCTCGGTTCACAGCATCATAAGTCCTCTATTCAAGCGAGACCTTCTTTTCGTCGGTTGATTTTCCGCAAACCATACATTGACTTACTACCAAGGCGTAGATGTCCGGTCGTGCTCTGCTTATACCGGCATACAAACGTGCCAGGCTCAGGTACATATAAAGGAGACAGACGATGCAGAGCAAAGGACGATGGTTGTTGGCAGTTGGCCTCGCTTTCCCGTTACTTGCCGCACAGGCGGCGAACGACAAGACAGTGCGTGCTACTGAGTATGGATTCATCGAAGGCATATCCGACAAGGCATCCAATACCTGGGCATGGAAAGGTATTCCTTACGCCAGCCCACCGGTGGGAGATCTACGCTGGCGTGCTCCTACTGATCCGGCCAAGTGGAACAATGTGCGTTCTACAGCAGCCTTCGGACCGGCCTGTGCACAGTACGGCCGGATCTACGGGCCCGGTGCGAATAACCGCTATGATGAAACCATCGCCAGCACGCTCAACCAGGCGGTTGGCAGCGAAGACTGTCTGTACCTGAACATCTGGCGCCCTGCCACCGGCAAGTCCGATCTGCCGGTCATCGTATTTTTCCATGGCGGCAGCAACGTCTCCGGCTATACCGCCGATCCGATGTATGACGGCGGGAACCTGGCCAAGACAACCAATTCCATCGTCGTCACGGTAAACTTCCGTCTTGGCGTATTCGGTTTCTTCAGCCTGCCGCAGTTGAAGGAAGGTGCAGACCCCGATACCACGTCAGGCAACTTTGCCATTCTGGACAGCATCAAATCTCTGGAATTCCTCAAAAGGAACATCGGCAACTTCGGTGGTGACCCGAACAACATCACCATCATGGGCGAGTCGGCCGGCGCGATCAACGTCTATGCCCTGCTAACCTCACCGAAGCTGGCCGATGCGCAAACGAAGCCATTTCACAAAGCCGTCGCGATGAGCGGCGGCCTGTCACTCGCAACGAATCTTCCGCAAGGGACGATCCCAACCATGTCACCAGCCTCCGTTTATGAGGCACAAGGCAGTGCGCTGCTGTCAAACCTGCTTATCGATGACGGCAAGGCAACCTCGGTGGCCGAGGCACAGGCTTATGTGGCCAGTCAGACGCAGCCACAGATCGCCGCCTACATGCGCTCGAAAACACCGGCACAAATCTTCAGAGTTCTCCTTACCAAGCTCGCCGCCGCGGGGCTCAGCGGCTCTGGGCCGATACCGGATGGCTCTGTCGTGTCGGGCAATCCGGTCGGCGCAATCAATACGAATAAGTATGTGCAAGTGCCTGTGCTGGCCGGTAACACACGCGACGAAGGCAAGCTATTTCCAAGCTTTCTTCCGCTGGTGAGCGGCATACCCGGCAGCGCTCGCATCGTCACCGATGCGGAGCTCTTTATGAACCACTTCGGGTACCGGCCGGAAGATGCCCCCCAGACCACGATACAGCAGTGGATTGCACCGGGCTATCTGCCCGCCGACGCACCGGTGACCGGCTTTACCGCACGGGCGGACCAGTTCAACCGCATCTTCTTCCTTGCCAGCCGCGACAACATCCTCAATGCCTTGAAGGCGAAGCAGGCAGACGTCTGGTATTACCGTTTTGACTGGGATGAGCAGCCGGCGCCGTGGAATGTCATTTATGGTGCGGCTCACCTGTTCGACTTGCCCTTTGTGTTCGGTAACTTCGGCCCGTCCCTGATGGCCAATATCATGAACACCAGTGCAAACCGGGCGGGACGGCTGGAGCTCTCGGACGCAATGATGCGCAGTATCGGTACATTTGCCCGGCGTGGCGATCCCAACAATGACAGCCTTGACGTACACTGGCCGATGTGGCCCTCCGGCCTAATCTTTGACGCCACACAGACGCGGAAAAATATCACGGTGCAGAAGATTCCCCCTGCATTGCCGTGATGGACAAGGGCGAGCCATAATGAGCTCGCCCTTTTAACCGCAAGATCGAGCGTGGCGTGCGATCAAATCGTCAGACTGTCTGAACACAAGGTGGACGACCGCCTGCGAATCGATTACCGAAGATGCGACGTCAATCAATATCTTCCTGAAGTTCCGCCTCAATTTCCTCAACCGTTGGCAGACTGCTGACGAGCGTTTCCGGGATCGCGCGTACCAGTTGATATTCAGCGATGCTCATCGGATTACCCATACCTCGCAGCGCATACTCAGCCACCGTACGATTCTGCTCTTTGCACAGCAACAGACCAATAGTGGGATTGTTTTCCGGTGCCTTGACGTCAGAATCGATCGCCGAAAGATAGAAGTTTAGCTACCCCGCATATTCTGGTTTGAAGGGCGTTGCTTGGGGCTTTCCCACCACATAGCAATGCAGCTTCAAATGGTAGAACAACAAGTCAATATAAAACTCTTCACCACCTACTGTCAGCCTGTACTGTCGGCCGACAAAAGCAAATCGTGCTCCAAGTTCAAGCAAGAATCGGGTGGCAGGAATCGGGTGACATGTTGCATTAGACCGGATTCGATGTCGCGCTCGCGAACGTGATTGGTCAACCCAAGGAAATTAAAGATGTAAAGATCCTTCACCGTAGCCTGTGCCAACTCTGATTGAGCGGGCGGAAGCCGCATGGCGAAATTACTGAGTGCATTGCCCTGCTGCTGAATCAATTGCGTCTCGATCTGCATCACCAGAATCTTGGGCGACCAACCATGCTCGATTGCTTTACGTGCATACCAACGGCGCTCCGTGGCATTGCTGAATTTATACAGCAAGGCGATTTGGTGATACCAGGGCAATTGTGCAAGCACCTCTTGCACAAATTCCTGTTCCGGCCAAGCTTGCGCGAAAGCGCGCATGTATTTCAAGTTTCGAAGGGAAAATCCCCTCATTTCGGGGAAGGCAATGACGAGATCCTTCGACAACTGGTCGATAACCTTGCTACCCCATCCTTGCTACTCCTGCCGATACAAAATTTGTTGCCCGATCTGCCAATACAACAGAATCAATTCCCGATTGACCGCAGTGACGGCTCGCTGTTGCGCACCTGCGATACGCTACTTGATAGTCGAGAGCCAGTTTGCGTACTCAGCTGGCAGGATTGATTTTGTATTTCCCATAGCGTAAGCAGTTCTGCACAAGGTCGCTTAAATAAGTTTATTCACTGGGGAATAAAATCCATAGGCGATAGGCCCCTGTCGTTAAGCCTGCGATTTTACCTTCAGCTCCTTACGCCCATAGGGATGGATCGCTTGTTTTTGGATCGGCTTGGTCACATTGCGGAGTATTTGCGCCGTGATCCGTGTTCTGGCGGCATCGCAATCCCATAGCGATTCAGGGAATCGACATCGCCCTTCAAAGTTCTCATTTGCGTTGCCATTGTTTGCTTTCACTGTATAAAAAAACAGTCCAGGCATTTTACCGTATCTGTCCTAACCTCAGGCACTTTCCGCCTGCTCCCTATGCAGCCTACCGCCAACGATGTCATTTCAACTGCGGCCAACGGTGTAAGTAACTATGGGGTCAATACCCAAAATCGGCGATCAAGGTGACCAAAGCCCAATTGGCGAGCAATACAGATGATCTTTCACTATCAAGGGCTCGCCATGGTAAGAATTTACTCAACACGGCTCTTGAACTTGGGCCAAGCATCCCTATCTACCTCTTGTCTCCTCCCAAACTTCCGGTTTGGATTTTATGGCCCGCAATGAGTCTTGCTCGTGCGGGCTTTTTTACATCAATGACAACGACGATATGCGATGCTGCTAGCCATTGGAACACGGGGTCCGACCTAGTTTGATGCACCGCAATATATGTTACATTTCTGAAACACCATTACTGCATGGAACTACAATGGCGCGATGTATCTCTCCCCAGCCAACGAAGAGCGCATGTCGCAACGTCGTCATTTTTCCTTCGACACCAAGGTGCTCATGGACGACATTGGCCCATATTCCGTCATCACGGTGAATGTGTCGCGACACGGTCTAGGCCTGCTCAGTCACCGTCTACTCGATATCGGTCGTAACTATGCCATCGCGATCGCTGTTCCAGACAGCCCGCGACGGATCAATGCATGGGGCACGGTGGTCTACTGCGATAGCACGCCGGACGGTTTTCAAGCGGGTGTCCGGTTTCTGGACATGGACGCGTACAGCAGGGCTTGCATCGACGATCTGCTGACAAGCCATGAAGGTGTACGTTAAACCGCCATGAAGACCATGACCTGTACCAAGCAGCACGACCAGCTATATGAACCAAAAGACGAGATACGGTATATCGTCATATTGCATGACGGCCGCAAGGTGGAAGGCCAATGGAGTGCGGCTACCTCCCGCTTTTATGTCGACCAGGCCCGATCCGTCTTCGTATTGCGCAAGGAAGCGTTCGACTGGTGGCCAGCTAACGTCTAGTCTGGTTGAAGGGACCTTCCCTTGCCTTCGTGAATAGAACCCTGAGATAAGTCTGACGTTGATTTGCATCAACGGTGGTACTGACCGAATCCTTCCCCGGCTCTGTACAATCGCGCCCCATGCAGCCATCGGAGTGAGACCTCAATTTCAGAAGAACAGGCTGCATCCACCGGAGCTGGCGGGAGGAACCAATACCAGCACCACATTCCCTTGTAGGTCGTCATCCTGACCGGTTCTGCTGCAACGACGCTATTCGTCACGAACGATGGTTCGACGTGATACCTTCCGCACAATCACTGGTACTGCATTCGGTTCCGAACGATTGACTGGTCGTTGCGCCGCCTGGGAAGGGTGCGTGGGCAATGCCTTTGGCGCTGGCACGACGCTGGCAATCATGTGCTTATAGAAGAGTTGCTTACTGGTTCCTTGCCTCATCAATAGGGAGTGCTGATCGAATGATTCGATCAAGCCGGTCTGCTTCATCCCGTTGACCAGGTACACCACGACGGTCATGCGCTGCTTGCGCAAGTCATTTAGATAAGTCGCTTGCAACGCATCGTTGTTAGTGCGTGACATCGATGTTCATCTCCTGTTTTGCCGCCCTGCTCCGCTTTGGCTTAGATGTCATACCTTGCCAGCATAGCTTCCGCGCTCAATGGCAACGGCAGTAGCGGAAGGCTGACGGTGACGCTGTCGGCCTTTTTTCGATGCCGGCGGATGCCCGGGCTGGTTAATGCCACCAGTTGCTGCCGTACCAGCTTGGCCAGCGAAATACGTTTTTGCGACCGGGTTATTCCGATATGGCTGTGGTACTGAAAGCCGTCTTCAAAAATGATCCGGATCTGACACCGGCCTTCGCCTTTTTCCGGTGCATCTGTGGCCCAGCGTTCCAGAACTGCATTAGCTAACGCGAGGGTGCTGACGCGCGCTTGCATAAAAACGCCATCAATGCGCTCAATCAGAATCCGTGCAATATCGATCTTGTCACAATCTTCAATGACCAATTTCTCATCCTTTGGCGCGCCGTTGCGCCGAGTCTGATAGGGAAATGAACGATCCACCAACCTGTACCCGCATCGGTACAAAGAAAAAAGCCCGCAGTCCTTGCGGAAGTTGCGGGCGAATCCAATTCAAGAAGAGTTGGAGGAGACAAAGGCATAGTACCTGTGTACAACAGTAGTGTCCTCTTTCGAATGCGAATGACAGACATTCCCTATGCTTATAACACCGTAAAAGGCAAAAGCCCACAGCACAAGGTACTGTGGGCTTTCACGTGTCTCCTGCCGTCCTCTTCGGGATTGGATTTTTGTACTGCACCGAGATTGTGCACGAAGGTGCTCGAAAAGTCATATCGCAGCGCAATAAGACAATGTCCTTGCGCTGCCTCACAACGTCAGATCAGCTTCAGAACGAGACCTTACCCAAACGCGCTCTGAATCACCAAATCGCCTTTTGGCGTCAGCACAAGCAATCGTCTTGAAGCATCAGCGGTTTGCAAGTGCGGTGGCAAGGGATTGAGGAACGCCAGACCGGACGAAAGCAACATTTGATGCTCAGCGTCCTCTGGGCGATAGACGGTCTCGGCGTCGACTTTCATTGCAGCTTCATATAACTCACGACGAATGATCATCACTACTCCTCCTGCGCATTCTTTCTGCACTATTTTACTGCGCGTGGGGCCAGTAAAAAGCAAGGAGGCTGGAATCGTTAGTTGTATGGTTGCAGGAACCGAAAGAACAAGGTACAACAGCGACTCAGCCACGTTCGTGCCCAGGCACATCAGCTCAGTCGATTCGCAGACATACTTAGCGTTTCAGAAAAGCACTGCTAATCTAAAGACCGTACTTGGACGCATAGAAGAAAAAATGGAGACCCCCATGTCCATTCATCTGGAGAGATGCCGTAATCCCCTTTGCCGTCGACTCTTTGAGCTTGAGCATTTCAGCCAGTGTTTTGCGCGTCAAGGCATGACTGCTGGAGTGATCACTTGTCCACATTGCAAAGTCGAAGACGCGGCCAATCCGACCCTCGTCTATTCCGCGCGGCCACTGCCCAAAGCCTTTGAGCACTGGCCGGGAGGCGATCCCGATGTCGCGCCCGAGCGCAAGAGCAAGACCGGCTTCTGGCGAGGAATGGTTCTCGTGAAGTAAATCATGCCGATATGCAGTCGCCCGTTCTCACTCCGTAATGCGTGATCCATCGGTTAGGACGAGATAAGCGAAGGTATGACTCTCTAGCTACAGCAGGATCATCACCTTGACTTCGCAATCGGAATTCACGGGTTCGGGCGCGGGCGGCGGAATTGCCGCTTCTTCGGATAGCCGCCCCCCTGTCCTTTTCCATTACCTTGCTTGCGTGGCCCATTCGATGCCCCTGCATTCATCGTGCCGGGATTGTTGAGCCAGGTATTGAGTTGTTCGCGTATTTGCGCAATGCCACCGGTAATGCGTACATAGCGATTTCCGAATGTCTTTCTCAGGAACTCATCGGCCGGTGCAGGAATGTCTTCTCGTAAGCCGACCATCCGCTGACAACTGCGCAGAGACGGCGCTGTCCGCAAATCGTCGAGTGCAACAATGTTGAGTTCAAGTTGCGGAAAAAGCTGCTTCAAATCCTCGAAGTCATGCGTGCTGGTGCCGACCAACGCAATCATCGGTTTGAAGGCGCTGTTGGCCGAGGGCGGCAGCTTGGGATCGAACAGCGGTTGCACGTCGGTTTCAGAATGATGGGCATCTTCGTCATTGAGCGCCTGGGACGCATCCGGCCATGATGCGGACCTGGAGTTGAACGCGTCATCGTCCGAAGATGTTGCAAAGCATCGATGGCCTTGTTGCGCCTGGTATGGCGAAGACGCTGTACCTGGCACGCCTGGCCGAAGCAACGAGGCCATGGCTGAATTACTGCCCTTCTGCGCCATTGCCTTGAACAATGCACTAGCAAACTCCTCGCACACCATCGCAACGAATGGACGGGCCAGTTCAATCAAGTCGCGAGCACCATGCGGTGGCTCCAACTGGCTGGATTGACGATGCTGCTGCGCTACATGCTTCGTTTGCGCTGCCTGGTAGACAGGAGCAGGTGCTTTGAGCAGTGCCGCTTGCTGAGGTTGTTTGACAACTGGTGCCGATCCCTTAATTCCCGGCTTGTCTGCGGCGATCGGCTCCTTTATTACAGACGGTTCCGCTTCGATTGATGCTATCGATTCCAGCGGCAGCGTCGCGGCAGACGTCTCGACTGCCGGGCCGGAGCGGGCTTTCCTGGAGCGTTTAGATGTTTGTGGTAGTTCCGGATCGGCCGCGTTGTCGTCAGAACCCAAGGCGTCGTTATCCACGCCGGATGTTGGTGCCGAGAAC
Organism: Noviherbaspirillum malthae; assembly: GCF_015352985.1. Lineage (GTDB taxonomy): Bacteria > Pseudomonadota > Gammaproteobacteria > Burkholderiales > Burkholderiaceae_D > Noviherbaspirillum > Noviherbaspirillum malthae. The sequence continues at coordinate 9,357 of NZ_JACYXF010000103.1, forward strand.
AGCTCATGCTGCGGAACCGGCTCCAATGTTTGCAATATGCCGTGCAAGCGTTGCCGAATGGCTTGAAAGCCTTGGGAAATCGAGATCAGCTTGCGGTGCCGGCTTTCCGGCAGCACATTCTGCGCATGGAACACATCCTTGGCTTTGACCTCTTCTAATTGGGCCGATTCCAGCAAACCGCGTCCCTTCTCTTCCAGAAGACGCGAAGCAATCAATTGCCACTCCTCCTCGGCCCATTTAATGACATTGACAGTCGCTAGCGATTCAGTCTTACGAGACATAACTTTTCAATTCCAATCGGAGTGTTTACGAGACACGATGGCCTCGCATTGATCGTGAGCGCACTTCACCCTGTCCGTCTCAGGCGACAGATGTCTACTCATGGGCAGAAAAGCCCTGCATAAATTCCTGCATGTCGTGCTGGTACAGACCAAGGCTTATTAGCCCCAATTTTCGTGCATTGCACGACGCCGGCAGCGTGGCAGGAAGGGGTAAGGGAAGCGGGTCACGAAAGAATAGCACGTTCCTTCACAAACCGTATGTTGCGTAGTATCGTTAAAGGAAGGAGATACGGCTATCTACGAAAATAAATCCACCATGTAGCCAACTCATCATATGCTTACCGAGAAACTCAACATACTGGTAGCAGAAGTTCCAGGGGTCATCCCTGTCGTACAAGAGGCTTGGAGCGAGCACTTCAGTATGACATTCTGCTGTTCCATGCGGGAGGCCGACCGGCTGCTCGCAAGGCATTTTGATGTCATCGTCTGCGGCACCCATTTTGCTGAGAGCAAAATGTTCGACCTGCTGCGCCATGCCAAGGCGTCCCCAGTGTCCTGCGACACACCCATTCTATGCGTGCGTGTGCTTGATGGCGAACTGGACAGCTCAGCGTTTCAGGGGATTAGCCTGGCAGCTGCAGCGCTTGGCGCCGCTGCCTTCGTTGATCTGAACCGTTGGCGCCGCGAATATGGATTCGATGCTGCGCGAGAAAAATTGCGGGATTTGGTCCTGTCACTCGCCGAACCCCATGGCAAAGCCAGTATTGTGAGCGAGCCGTCGTAGGAACAAGACTACCGATCGAACTGGGCCACCAATTCACGGGCTTGCAGCAGCAGATCGTCTCGTACAGGATCCGGCTTGTCCCCAGTCGCGAACTTGATATAGCCGGTCAGGTCACGAACCAGTTTCAGCAATGCAGTAGGATCATTGTCCTGTTCATTGACCTTGGCCGCCTTCAGTTGTGCAATCAGTTCGAGCACGGCGGTCGGACTCACTGCTTCGCAGTATGCCGCTTGCCAATGGTCGTGTTGACGCGCGTCTTCCAAGGCTTGTTGGCACGCGGTTTTGATCGTGTCGAGATCCTGCATCCTGATACAAAAATCCACAAAGTCGTTATTTTTCCGTGTACTATCCGGCCGTAGCACCTATAAAAATCCAAGGCTAGAGACGACGAGAGAGACCCAGTAAGCCCGCTTGGTTGATGACTGAGCGGGCTTACTCATTTCCATTATCACTATAGGCTATATCTCTTATAACAGCAATAAAGAGAGCAACTATGGTGCGCCGCAGTATAGTAACACCTGTTTCCTCCAACTCTCCTTGAATTGGATTGAACCCGCAAGCCGCAAGGTCTGCGGGTTTTTCTTCGTCTAACGGCTACGCTGACTCCCTCTCCACCAGCTGACTCTGCCATGAAGCTCTTGTCATCTCCAGTATTGAACGCAGGACCCATCAAAACCCGGCCCTTCAGTGGTTAATCCATGTAACAGTCATGGTTGTTACTTAAGGATGATGGCCTATATTTCAGTTATTGAGATTCATCATCTTACAAGTTGAACAAAACGTATTAAATACCTATCCATGCAGGGCGTAATCATGCCCTATCCTCATCTCTTCTCAAGGAGTGACTCATGGTGAATATCGGATCAGCAGCACAGGCTGTCAAACTTGAATTGATGCATGCTCGCCAGGGCATGGAGTATTACGCAAAGCTCGTCGAGAACCTCGAAGGGGTCTTGGAGACGTTGACCACTATCGACAGCCCTTCCACGAGCGGACAGACAAAATCCCGTGCCACGAAAACCGCCAAGACCAGTGGAAGAACCACCAATAAGGCGAAAGCGTCGACAACCAAAAGTACTCGGCAATCAAAATTGCCTACTACTGGCAGGGACTTTTGGCCGACATTATTGACTGACACGCCACAGCCCGCTTCCGAAATATTCAAGGCGGCAGTGACTGCCCTCGGCATCAAGCCGAGCGCAGAAGATCGCAAGAAGCTTACCCAGCGTATGTCAAACGCGCTCAGTGTCATGTCCAAGAACGGCGAAATCAACGCCGAAGGCAAACATCGTGAACGCCTCTATTCGAAAAAGACCGTCGTTCATTAAGGGCAGCTTTTGCTGTCAGTCATCGCATCACACCCAGCAGGGGATAGAGGTCAGAGACTATGGCGGGTCGTATTGTCAGCGTACCGATGCATAGATCAGTGCGCTCAGCACAAGCCGTTTAGGTTGTTAGAACGTCAACGCGTATAGCGCTTACCCTAATAGACTTGCCCTGCTAGAATCCGGCGCTTGATAAGTTTGTATTCTTCCCGCGAGATGGTGTCTTCCTGCAGGAGTTTGTTCAGATCATCCATTTCGCCGTTGTGCGGATAACTGTGGCCACTGTTTCCCTTTTCTCTGTCGCGGCGTCGGCTCGCCCAAAGAGCAACCGCTCCGCATATCGTCGCCATGGCAACGGCCCCTGCGGTATATCGAATGGCACCCACCCTGCTCCCCTATCTATGCAGATGTCTTCTTATCGATTCCATAAGGGTAGCTTGCTTTTCATTGCATGGTTAGCCACTTGTCATTCCATGCCGCATTGCTGCCACAGGATATGAATGCCCAGGTGCGTAATCGCACCGAGGATGGCCGGATTCTTTGCGCTCTTTGCTGTCATAACACTCGAAATCAGACAGGAAGACGTGCCAGCATGTATTACCAGGCTCGCTTGGCCACTTGGTAGCACCCCACCCGAGAGAAAGAATGCCTTATCAAATTGAATATCAGACTGCCCTGAAGTACGACAATGAGAGCCTGCTCGCTGCTGCTTCCGCCGGCGCGGTCGACACGCTTGCGCTATTACTCGACGAGCGCGACGCCAATATCAACACCGTTGACCGTTCCAGGCAGACTGCACTGGTGCACGCCATCCTGGCAGGATGTGAGGAATGCGCGAAGTTTCTCCTCGACCGTGGCATCGACTGGCGCATCCAAAACAAACGCGGACTGCGAGCACTCCACCTTGCAGCTGGCATGGGACTTGTTAGCGTGATTGACCGGCTGCTTGACGCCGGCGACGATGTGAACGCCAGCCGCGCCAACACAGATACACCGCTCATCATCGCTGCAAGGAATGACAGGACCGATGCGGTGCGGCGCCTGCTCAATGCCGGTAGTGATCCGTACGGACGTGGCGCAAAGAATATGACTGCGCTACATGTAGCTGGGAATGCAGAGATAACAGCACTGCTGCTGAAAGCAGGTGCGATACTTGATGCGCGAGACAAGGAAGGCGAAACACCGCTGTTTAGTGCTGCAAGGGCCGGTCGCCTTGATCAGATACGGCTTTTAGTCGAGGCCAACGCCGACGTGGATCTGCTGAATGATAAAATTGAAACTGCCCTGTTCCAGGCTGCACAACGAGGCGCCATCGATGCGGTTGACACTCTATTGGATGCAGGTGCGAAGACGAGTTTTCCAGGACAGTGGGGACAATCATTTGCCAATGTCGCCCGGCGCACTTATATGACTGCGCGTGCTGGTCGCGGCTGCATTGATGCTGCACTCGCCGAAATCGCCAGGTCCGTTTAAGTAGTCCATCTTTAGCATCCACCGCGGCGAGAGTTATTCATGGAATTGACTGCATGGGATCCGTTGTGGAGGCTCCAATGGTCAGGTTGCTGCTTTAGTTCTGTAAGTAACTTGGGCATTCCCAGGCCGATGCCCATCAAAATAACTTGTCATTTCATTCACTGCGGGTAAACTGCGTGATGTTGATCGGTGTTCGGAATGATTACCCGTTCAATGAACTCGGGCGGCTGATGCGTTTGGCCTACCCCAAAAATATCTGACAATCATAGAAAGATGCACATGGCAACTGGTACGGTGAAGTGGTTTAACGATTCCAAAGGGTTTGGCTTCATTAGCCCGGATGACGGCGGTGAAGACCTGTTTGCACACTTCTCGGCGATCAACTCGTCCGGCTTCAAGACACTGAAGGAAGGGCAGAAGGTGACTTATGAGGCGACAGTGGGCCCGAAGGGTAAGCAAGCTTCCAACATCACCCCGCAATAATACTTCCTCCGCTAGTACCACATGGCCGACGTCTGACCTGTCGCGAAATAACCGGATCGCGGCCGCCGACTTTGCACAGTCGGCATAAAAACGCCCGGATGCCTCTCAAGGCACCGGGCCAAATCTACCGTCAAGTAGAGTTCACATTGTTTTGACAGAAAGCATTTTCCTTAGTTCAACTTAGTTGCCTTGTAGGAGTAGCAGGCCCACCGGTTGAGCTAAACATGATAAGACTCAGGTACACGCTGCACCGTGTGACGATTTAGGCGCTCTTGCCAAGAGAGGGCCAGAGGTCACGGGTAATTCGCCGAGTATCACCGAAGCACCTCAGTGCGCATATGCAGCACTTTCCGGAGTTGGATAGCTGATAGAAACAGTCATGCGGCTAACACGCCACAAATTGGGCTGGTACAAAGAGCGGGCGCGGATTTACTTTGACATTTCTCTTTAGCAACGCGAAAGTGAGTGTTCTTGATCAGTGCAACAATGTAATAAAGAATGAACCGATTCAGCCCGTCCCGACGTCCTATCTTTGGACTCAAAGACCACGCTGCCAAACGACGTACCAGGTGGTACATGACAAGTAGCGCATTACTTGCCTACATTGCATTTCTCTCTTCCTTCTGATCTTAATTTAGACAGCATATGCGGCGACCTCACTGTACAACGAAAAGCAACAAAAGGCTGGAGCAGCTTACCTCTCCTTTGAACGATGCACGTTCTGGTATTCGTACGCCATGCTCTGGGAGAAGTCATGCATGAAGAGCAGATCCAGCTACTGAAAAAAATTACCATGGCTTTTTACCTGCCGAGTCACCTTCGCGGTTTAGCCTGGAATCTACAAAAGAGATTCGATCAAACCAGATACGAATGGCTGATAAGAGAAGTCACGAGTTTTGAGACGAGGACGTCGTGTTGAAGCAGACACATCAGACATAATCTCTGTACCTAACAAAAGAGCTATCCCGAACCCACAATATTATCCTTCTGTGCCACTTAAAGGCTGGCAGTAGTGGGAGGCACAAAGGGACTGCATTAACCGTCTGGTGCAGTCCCTTTTCTATGGGTACAAACACTTGAGAAGACGCGATCCAGCACGTACCATTTGAGTCCAGGACGGACGCGCGAAGAACGTTCAAATGAACAAAACAGGATGAACCGCCCCGGTTTTTGAGGAGGCTGGTTGGTGTGAGTCAGGCCGCGACGGCTTGACTGCTCAATTGCCGGTAGTAGTTTGCCTCAGCTTCTGCCGGCGGGATATAGCCCAGCGGCTCCATCAATCGGTGATGGTTGAACCAGGATACCCATTCCAGCGTTGCTAACTCCACGGCCTCCCGTGTTTTCCAAGGTGCTCGGCGATGGATCAGTTCGGCTTTGTACAAGCCATTGATGGTTTCTGCCAGCGCGTTGTCATAGCTGTCGCCCTTGCTGCCCACGGACGGCTCAATGCCAGCCTCTGCCAGGCGCTGAGCTAGCGTCAAGACTGGTGTATGGCCGGCTTGAAGGATAGTATCTTCAGGCGGCGAGTTTTTGCTGTTCCGGTGGATTGTCCTGCACCGGTAGTCCATCCTTGAACGGCACGCCTGCCAGCAGCA
>NZ_JACYXF010000104.1 GCF_015352985.1 Noviherbaspirillum malthae
TGGGTGCGACCTACAACTTCGGTCCGGTCATGCTGCACGGCGCCTATGGTCTGACCGAAGCCGACCGCGGCGGCATCGACACGGCCGACTTCAAGGATGCGATGGTGGGCGTGTCGGTGCCGGTGGGCGCGGGCAAGATCCTGGCCAGCGTGGTTCACCGCAGCGACGACATCGGCACGGCCGATGCGAACTTCTACGGTCTGGGCTACATCCACTCGGTGTCCAAGCGCACCACGCTGCACACGTCGTATGGCTACATGAAGAGCCGCGGCGCCGGTTCGCGCGGCTATACGGTTGGCAGCGCCATTGAAGTTGGCACCGGCAGCCGCGCCTTCGAAGTCGGCGTGCGTCATACATTCTGATAACGGATCAAGCTTAACGAATGCGAAAAGGACGTCTTCGGACGTCCTTTTTGTTTTTTGACGCCGTCTCGTGCATTCATGCAGCATCCGCCTATTGCACGCAATCGAACACTTCAGCGCAGCGGGAAACATCGGGTTTGCGGCAGCACCAATGCAAAAGGCCCGAAGGACGGGTCATTCCGTCCTTCGGGCCTTGGATGATCGAAACCCGAAGCAGCTCGAATCAGGTCACGGGTGCCGGGTTGAACAGCGCCAGCGAGTTGTGCAGCTTCCAGTGCTCCGCCCAGGTCTGCTTGCGGCCGCTGGCCACTTCCAGCATCAGGTGGAACAGTTCCCAGCCCACGTCCTCGATCGTCGCCTCGCCGGTGGCGATGCGGCCTGCGTTGACGTCCATCAGGTCATGCCAGCGGCGCGCGAGATCGTCGCGCGTGGCGATCTTGATCACGGGAACGGAAGCCAGGCCGTAAGGCGTGCCGCGTCCGGTGGTGAACACATGCATGTTGATGCCGGCAGCCACCTGCAGGGTGCCGCAGATGAAATCGCTGGCCGGTGTCGCGGCATAAATCAGGCCCTTCTGCCTGGCCTTCTCGCCCGGAGAAATCACGCCGGAAATCGGGCTGGAGCCCGACTTGACGATGGAGCCCATGGCTTTTTCGACGATGTTCGACAGGCCGCCCTTCTTGTTGCCCGGAGAGGTATTGGCGCTGCGGTCGACACCGCCCTTCGTCAGGTAGTTGTCGTACCACTCCATCTCGCGAATCATCGCGTTGGCGACTTCCTCGTTTACCGCGCGGGAAGTCAGCTGGTCGATGCCGTCGCGGACTTCCGTCACCTCGGAGAACATGACTGTTGCGCCGGCCCGTACCAGCAGATCGGTGGCGAAGCCGACCGCGGGGTTGGCCGTCACGCCGGAGAAAGCATCGCTGCCGCCGCACTGCACGCCGACCACGAGATCGGACGCCGGGCATTCAACCCGCTGGCGCTGGTTGAGCTTCGCGAGCTGGCGGTCGGCGACCTTGATGATCGACTGGATCATCGATTCGAAACCGACGTGCTCGGTATCCTGCAGCACCACCAGGTTGGACTCGCCTGTTTGGATCGGAATGCTCCCCGCCGGGAACAGCTTGACCGGCTGCAGCTTCTCGCAGCCGAGGCTCACGACCACCGGCTGCCCGCCGAAATTGGGATTGGTGGCGATGTTGCGCAGCGTGCGGATCGGGATTTCGGCGCCGGGCGCATCGATCGCCACGCCGCAGCCATAGGCATGTTCGATGCCGATCACATCATCGACATTCGGATACTTCGGCAGCAGCTCCTTCTTGATGCGATCGACCGCGAAATCCACCACGCCCGAGACGCACTGCACCGTGGTGCTGATAGCCAGGATATTGCGCGTGCCGACGCTGCCGTCGGCATTGCGGTAACCCATGAAGCTATAGCCGGCCAGCGGGTCCTGCTGCGGCGGCTTGCGAGTGGCGATGGGAAGGTTTTCCAGTTCGCGCGCGGGCGGCATGCGCACCAGCGATTCGTCGATCCAGCTGCCTTGCGGAATGTCGCGCACAGCGTAGCCGATGATGACGTCATAACGCAGGATGGGATCGCCTTCCTTGAAATCCTTCAAGGCAATCTTGTGGCCCTGGGGCACGCGGTCCCGCAGCGTCAGTCCGTTGGGGAATACCGTTCCGGCAGGCAGTCCGCCATCGTTGACAACGATGGCGACGTTGTCATTCTGGTTCATCAGAATATACCGAGGGGTGTCGGCGGCATTCTGCTCGCTTGTTTTCATGTCCATCACGATATCCTTTGGCCCGGCTAAGCTAGGCATGAAGTCATACAAATTGAATTTTCCGTGACATCTTACAGGTAGTTGATGTACCTTACAACTTACCTGACGAGATTATGCGGCGCTTTTCGCATTTGTCGCGCATGTGTCGGACCGAATCGACGCATCGCAGGACTGAAGTTGATAAAACGATCATTAAAACAAGGAGAAGAATGTGTCGACATCCAAAGTCGCGGTTGTAACCGGTGCAGGTTCGGGAATCGGAAAAAGCGTTGCGCTGACTCTTGCGCGCAACGGCTATGCGGTGCTGTTTGCAGGCCGCCGTCGTGATGCGCTGGAAGCTGCCGTTGCCGAACTCGGAAACGAGGATGCGCAGGCGCTTGCCGTGCCTACCGATGTGACCGATCCGGCTTCGGTCAATGCCCTGTTCTCCACAGCGAAGGAAAGGTTCGGACGCGTGGATGTCCTGTTCAACAATGCAGGCGCCTTCTCTCCGCCCGGACTGCTGGAAGACCTCGCGTACGAGGATTGGATGAATGTCGTGAATGTGAACCTGACGGGCGTCTTCCTGTGCACGCAGGCCGCGTTCCGCGTGATGAAGGACCAGTCGCCGCGCGGCGGCCGCATCATCAACAACGGTTCGATTTCCGCCTATGCGCCCCGGCCGAATTCCATTGCCTACACCGCGACCAAGCATGCGGTCACCGGTCTGACCAAGACCACCTCGCTCGACGGCAGGAAATACGACATTGCCTGCGGACAGATCGACATCGGCAATGCATTGACCGATCGCACCGGGCGCATGGAACACGGCGTGCCGCAGGCGAACGGTACCGTCATGCCCGAACCCACGATGGATGCCCAGCATGTGGCCGACGCCGTACTTTACATGGCAAACCTGCCGCTGGAGGCGAACGTGCAGTTCATGACCGTGATGGCGACCAAGATGCCGTTCGTCGGACGCGGCTGAGGGCAGGCCGCTTTCGAGGATGTGTTTGAGTTCTTGAGGATATAAGATTTCCGGTCAGCGGACGTGGCCGGCACATGCCGGCACCCTCCCGCGACTTTAATGGTACCGCTACCAAATACAAACGAATGGCGGCACCACCAGATTTTGGCCGCCAACGATCTGGCCGGAATTTTCTGGGATTCTTTGGGGATAAAAAAGCGGATTGAAACCGGCGGGAAACATCCTGCCGGCTTGTGGAATCCGCCAATGCTCAGGCGCTGTCGCGTTCGATGATGGAAAAACCGATGTCGTGAACCGGTTCATCGACAGTGCGGCCGTTGGCGCGCTCGATGATGAACTGGGCTGCTTTCCTGCCTATGCCGGTGCCGTCAATCCTGACCGTGGTCAGCGCGGGATGCAGGTCGCGCGCATAAGTAAAATCGCCGAAGCCGATGACGGCAAGCTGCTGCGGCACCTTGATGCCGCTGGCCTGCGCTTCGGTGAGCACGCCCAGCGCCAGGACGTCGGAACTGCAGAACACCGCATCGGTATCCGGATGGCGTTCCAGCAGTTCGCGCAGCGCGGTTCGCCCGCTGCCTAGCGTCGTCGGCGCCGTCACGACTGCGCGGGGAGCAGCTTCCTGCTCTTCTGTGCAGATGCCGAGCTTGCGGGCCGTATCGGAAAATGCGCGATGGCGGCGCACTGCCCGCTCATCGTTGCCATGAATGGAGCCGACACGCCGGCGCCCCTTGCCCTTGAGGAATTCAGCAACGGCTGCGCCGATCTTTTCGTGGGAAAAGCCGACCAGCATGTCGATGGGTGTCGGCGTCAGATCCCACGTCTCGACTACCGGAATGCCGCTGGCCAGCAACCGGCGCCTGCCTTCCGCGGAACGCATGATGCCGGTGAGCACGACGCCGTCAGGGCGGCGTCCGATGATGGTTTCCAGCAGCGCATCCTCGCGTGAATTCTGGTAGCCGCTCTGCCCCAGCATCAGCTGATAACCCTGCTCGGCGAGAGCTTCGGTCAGGGACTGCACGGTTTCCTGAAAAACCGGTCCGGCGATGGTTGGCACCACGGCAGCAACCAGCCGGCTCTTGCTTGAGGCCAGGCCGCCTGCCAGCATGTTGGGCACATAACCGGTGCGCTCCACCGCTTCTCGCACCTTGCGCAGCACCTCCGCCGAAACGGCGTCCGGCGTATTGAGCGCACGCGAAGCGGTGATGGGCGCAACGCCGGCCAGCTTGGCCACATCGCGCAAGGTGATGCCGCCGGCACCGCGGCGTCCACGACGCTCGCGGCGCTCCGCTTTTTCGGCAGAAGGAGGTATGCTTGTCATGGAGGCGATTATACCCAAGCAGTTAATGGTAGCGCTATCATAAATTGCTTGCTTCGATCAGTTTAGTCTGAAATGTGAAGCGACCAAGTCGCCATATTGCCCTACCCGTCGGCTTCCGCAAACATCCATATTCGCGTCCGGCTTCTCCGTGCTCTCGTCCCGGCACCGCCTGCGAGGTCAATCCGCCCGACTACTGTTCAATTCCATGAACGGTGAAATCGGCAGGCATGCGTTTATTGAAACCCCGTTGTTCCATATGATCTGCCCTTCCTGAAGCGCCCCAAAACAGATGCGGTCATGTACCGCGCTTGGCTCCCTGTGTCCCTGTCGCTTCCAACGCAGCTTCACGTGTTTGCAGCAACCGCTTTCCGGCGTCGTCCGACGTTTCAGCCAATATTCATCGGCCAGGCATCGCGGTGTCGCGCGACATCCGCGCGCGACACCGCATCGGCTTTTGACACTCAACATTCATACATTGGAGCATCTGATGTTCTTTCCGATTTTTCTTTTGTCCGGCGCCGGATTCACCGTCCTCACGACGGAGTTCCTGATCGTCGGCCTGCTGCCGGGCCTGGCGCGGGATCTGGGCATCACCGTGTCTCAGGCAGGACTGCTGGTCACGCTGTTCGCCTTCACCGTCGCCGCGGCCGGCCCATTGCTGACCATGGCAATGAACAGGACCCGCCGCAAGACCATCTTCGTCGGCACGCTCGTCCTGCTCGGCCTGGCCAACCTGCTCGCCGCGTTCGCGCCGAATGTCGGTGTCATGGCTGTTGCAAGGTTTATCCCGGCACTGGCCCTGCCCGTCTACTGGTCGCTCGCGAGCGCGACCGCTGTCGATATCGTCGGCCCGGAAAAAGCGGGCAAGGCGATTTCGGTCATCACCTTCGGCGTCATCTGCGCCACGGTATTCGGGATACCCATCGGCACGCTGATCGCCGACACCTATGGCTGGCGCATCGCGTTCGGCACGGTATCAGCGGTGGCCTTCGTCAAGGCGCTGATGCTGTATTTCTATTTCCCGCAAATGGCAGCCGGAACCGACGGCACCTCATTCAAGAGCCAGCTGACGATCTTGCGCGACCCGGTGATGCTCGGCCACGTGCTGCTGTCGGTCCTGGTATTCACCGGCATGTTCACCGCCTATACCTATCTGGCGGACATATTGGGAAGGCTTGCCGGCTTCAACGGCCAACTGGTCGGATGGACTCTCATGGCCTTCGGCGTCGTCGGACTGCTCGGGAATCACCTCGGCAGCCGCATCGTGGACAAGTCGCCGCTGCAGGCTTCCCTCATTTTCTGCGGATTGATCGCCGCCGCCATGCTGGCGCTTGGATTGAGCATCCGCACCCATGCGGCACTGGCCGCGGTGCTGGGCGTATGGGGCTTGTCGCAGGCGGCGCTGTTCATGGTCAGCCATGTGCGGGTGATGAAGGCAGCTCCGCAGGCTGCAGCATTCGCCGCCTCGCTCAATATTTCGGGCGCCAATCTGGGCATCGGCCTGGGAGCGATGTTGGGAGGGTCGGTGATTGACCATTTCGGCATTGCCAACCTGGGCTACGCAGGCGCGGGCGTCATGCTCTTGTCCCTGGTGCTTACCTTCATCCTGCTGGGCAGCAGGCAGCCCCGACAGGCGCTTTGCGTGAACTAACCGGCGCAAGCGCGGCCGATATCAGGAACTAAAACTAGAGGATGAACGACAAGTAAGGTTTCCGCATTCCGCCGCCTCGGCAGCGGAATGCGGGGTAAGGCCCAATGGCAAGGCCTGTCAGCCGCTTAATCGCGGATTTCCAGCGCCCGGTTCAGGCTGAGCGCGGCAAGCGAGCATACCGCGCCGGACAGGAGATAGATGCTGACGTAGGCCAAGCCGAAATGCGCCGACAATCCCAGCGCCACCAGCGGGGCAAAACCGGCACCGACCAGCCATGCGAGATCCGATGTCAGCGCCGCGCCGGTATAGCGATACTTCGCAGGGAAGTTCGCAGTGACGGCGCCCGCAGCCTGACCGTAGGACAGGCCCAGCAGAATGAAGCCCAGGATCAGGAAGATGTTCTGGCCGAGCTCGCCGCCGTTCATCAGCATGGGAACGAAACCGCTGAACACCGCAATCAGGCAGGCCAGCGTGCCGAGCGTGGTACGCCGGCCGACGCGATCCGCTACCAGGCCGGAAATCACCACGCCGACTGCCGCCAGGGCTGCACCGATCATCTGCATCACCAGGAATTCGCTGATGGACCGCAGGGAATACAAGCTGATCCAGGACAGCGGGAATACGGTGACCAGGTGGAACAGCGCATAGCTGGCCAGCGCAGCCAATGCGCCGATCAGGAGATTGCGGCCCTGCGTGCGGGTCATCTCCACCACATTGGTCGGCTCGAGCTCGCGTTCGTCCAGGAGCCGCGAATATTCCGCTGTCGACACCAGACGCAGGCGTGCAAACAATGCAACGACGTTGATCGCGAACGCAACGAAGAAAGGATAACGCCAGCCCCAAGACAGGAAGTCCTCGGCCGACAGCGCATACGTCAGATAGGAGAAGAGGCCGCCTGCGACGATGAACCCGACCGGCGCTCCCAGCTGGCCGAGCATCGCATACCAGCCCCGGCGATGCTGCGGCGCGCTCAGGGCCAGCAGCGAAGGCAGCCCGTCCCAGGATCCGCCCAGAGCGACGCCCTGGCCGATGCGCAGCAGCGACAATAGAATGATCGAAGCTACGCCGAGGCTCTCGTAGGTCGGAAGGAAGGCGATGCCTGCCGTCGATGCGCCCAACAGCAGCAGGGCCAGCATCAGCTTGAGTTCCCGGCTGAAACGTTTCTGGATCGCCATGAAGGCAATCGTGCCGAAGGGACGCGCCAGGAAGGCGAATGCAAAGATGACAAAGGAGTACAGCGTTCCCTGCAGCGCATCCTTGAACGGGAAGAATACGGATGGAAACACCAGCACGGATGCCATCGCGTAGACAAAGAAGTCGAAATATTCGGAGGCGCGGCCGATCACCACGCCGATGGCTATCTCGCCCGGAGCGATATGACCGTCTCTTGCGTTGATGTGCCGTGCGCTGTTGCTGTTGCTGCTGCTTGAGCTCGGAAGAGCGCCGTTGGTAGGGAAGGCATAAGAAGTCGTAGTTGCCATAGATATCGTCTCTCTTCTCTTTACTAGCTGAATTACTGCTTGATTCCGTCTTCGCGGGATGCATATTCAGATACGGAAACAACAGTAGGACAAAATGTCCAATCGTAAATTCCGCCCTGCCAAAGTAGAGTAGCACACCTTTGATCCTTGTTATTGACTTTCCTAGATGCATCTGATAACTGCACGCCGACTACTGCTTCTTCTGCCTATGGTGTTGCTCGCCGGCTGCGACACCGTGGTGATGAATCCTTCGGGTGACATTGCCGCACAGCAGGGCAGACTGATCTTCATTTCCACCATGCTGATGTTGCTGATCATCGTTCCGGTGATCGTGCTCACCATTCTCTTTGCATGGCGTTATCGCAAGAGCAACACCTCTGCGAAATACGAACCGGATTGGGACCATTCCACCAAGCTCGAACTGGTGATCTGGGGCGCTCCCCTGCTCATCATCATCGCGCTCGGCCTGCTGACCTGGATCAGCACTCACCTGCTTGACCCGTACCGCCCGCTGCAGCGTATCGATGCGGAGCGTCCGGTTCCTGCCGGCATGAAGCACCTCGACGTGCAGGTTGTCGCGCTCGACTGGAAATGGCTGTTCATCTATCCGGAACAGGGCATCGCTACCGTCAATGAACTGGTGACGCCGGTCGACGTGCCGATCCGCTTCAAGATCACTTCGTCCACCGTGATGAACTCGTTTTACATCCCGGCACTGGCAGGCCAGATCTATGCAATGCCGGGCATGGCCACCACGCTGCATGCGGTGATCAACAAGCCGGGCGAATACGAAGGCTTCTCCGCCAACTACAGCGGTGCCGGCTTCTCGCACATGCGCTTCAAGTATCACGGCGTCAGCAATACCGATTTCGACAGCTGGGTGCAGAAGACCAAGGCCGGCGGCGGCGCTCTCAAGCGCACCGAATACCTCGAACTGGAAAAGCCCAGCGAGCGCGATCCGGTCCGCCGCTACGGCGCAGTCGATGCCGACCTGTACGATGCCATCGTCAATCGCTGCGTCGCGCCCAACACGGTCTGCATGAAGGACCAGATGGCTGCCGACGCCGAGCGCATCCGGACGGCCGGCAAGCGCAAGGAATTCAACGAAGAAACTACCGCACAGCCTGTTGCCCATACCGACGCCCACGGCGGCGGCGCATCCGGCTCGCATGCACATCATAAAGAGTAACAATGATGCAAGACCAACTTGACCTGACGAAGCTGATCTTTGGCCGCCTAGGCTGGGAATCGATTCCTCTGCACGAACCCATTCTGATTGTCACTTTCCTCATGGTGGCGATCGGCGGTGTCGCCGTTCTCGGCGCCGTCACCAAGATGGGCTGGTGGGGCCCCTTGTGGCGCGACTGGATCACCAGCATCGACCACAAGAAGATCGGCATCATGTACATGATCCTGGGCCTGGTGATGCTGCTGCGCGGCTTCGCCGACGCGCTGATGATGCGCGCCCAGCAAGCGATCGCCTTCGGCGACAATGCCGGTTTCCTGCCGCCGCATCACTACGACCAGATTTTCACCGCCCACGGCGTGATCATGATCTTCTTCGTCGCGATGCCGCTGGTGACGGGCCTGATGAACTATGTCGTGCCGCTGCAGATCGGCGCGCGCGACGTGGCCTTCCCCTTCCTGAACAACTTCAGCTTCTGGATGACCACCGTCGGTGCGGCGCTGATCATGGTGTCGCTGTTCATCGGTGAATTCGCCACGACCGGCTGGCTGGCCTATCCGCCGCTGTCCGGCATCCTGGCGAGTCCGAGCGTCGGCGTGGATTACTACATCTGGGCCTTGCAGATAGCGGGGGTCGGCACGCTGCTGTCGGGCGTCAACCTGATCGTCACCATCATCAAGATGCGCGCTCCCGGCATGACCATGATGAAGATGCCGGTGTTCACCTGGACCTCGCTCTGCACCAACGTGCTGATCGTCGCCTCCTTCCCGGTGCTGACGGCCGTACTCGCCATGCTGTCCCTGGACCGCATGATCGGCACCAACTTCTTCACCAATGATCTCGGCGGCAACTCGATGTTGTACGTCAACCTGATCTGGATCTGGGGTCATCCGGAGGTGTACATCCTGATCCTCCCGCTGTTCGGCGTGTTCTCCGAAGTGGTGTCCACGTTCTCCAGCAAGCGCCTGTTCGGCTATACCTCGATGGTGTATGCGACCGTCGTGATCACCATCCTGTCGTACCTGGTGTGGCTGCACCACTTCTTCACCATGGGTTCGGGGGCGAGCGTCAATTCGTTCTTCGGCATCACGACGATGATCATCTCAATCCCGACCGGCGCGAAGATCTTCAACTGGCTGTTCACCATGTACCGCGGCCGCATCCGCTTCGAACTGCCGATGATGTGGACGGTTGCCTTCATGATCACCTTCGTGATCGGCGGCATGACCGGCGTGCTGCTCGCAGTACCGCCTGCCGACTTCGTACTGCACAACAGCCTGTTCCTGATCGCGCACTTCCATAACGTGATCATCGGCGGCGTGCTGTTCGGCCTGTTTGCCGGCATCAACTACTGGTTCCCGAAAGCATTCGGCTACAAGCTCGACACGTTCTGGGGCAAGGTATCGTTCTGGAACTGGGTGATCGGCTTCTACCTCGCCTTCATGCCGCTGTACGTGCTCGGCCTGATGGGCGTCACCCGCCGCATGAGCCACTTCGCGGATCCGTCGCTGCAGATCTGGTTCCAGATCGCCGCGCTGGGCGCAGTACTGATCGCCTTCGGCATTGCCGCCATGCTGATGCAGTTCTATGTCAGCTTCCGCCGCCGCCATGCGCTGCGCGACGTGACGGGCGACCCGTGGGACGGCCGTACCCTGGAATGGGCAACGTCGTCGCCGCCGCCTGATTACAACTTTGCGTTCACGCCGCAGGTCTATGACAACGACACTTGGGCCGACATGAAGAAAGAGCGCTACGAGCGTCCGCTGCAAGGCTTCACGGCGATCCACATGCCGAAGAACACGGCTGCCGGCTTCATCATCGCGGCACTGAGCGGCGTCATCGGTTTCGCCCTGATCTGGCACATGTGGCTGCTGGCCGGCGTCGGCTTCGTTGCACTGCTGGCCACTATCATCATTCACACCTTTAACTACAAACGCGATTACTACATCCCGGCGGCGGAAGTCGTCCGCACCGAGGCTGCTCGCACCCGCTTGTTGGAAAGCCATGTCTGATATCACTGCAAATTCCGTCGATGCACTGAACACGGATCCGAGCGCACGCTACTACGTGCGCGAGCATCACCCGCAAAACGGCACGCTGCTGGGTTTCTGGATCTACCTGATGAGCGACTGCCTCATCTTTGCCTGCCTGTTCGCCGCCTATGCGGTGCTGGGACGCAATTATGCGGGCGGTCCTTCGGGCGCCGAATTGTTCGACCTGCCGCTGGTGGCCATGAATACAGCACTGCTGCTGCTGTCTTCCATCACCTACGGCTTTGCGATGCTGGAATCGGTGCGCAAGCGTCTTCGTCCGACCATGGCATGGCTGGCCATCACCGGCCTGCTCGGCGCCGGCTTTCTGGCGCTGGAACTCTACGAGTTCAGCCACCTGATCCATGAAGGCGCCGGTCCGCAGCGCAGCGCGTTCCTGACCTCGTTCTTCGCGCTCGTGGGAACGCACGGCCTGCACGTTGCCTTCGGTATCGTCTGGCTCATTACGCTGATGTTCCAGCTGAATCGCCATGGCCTGATTCCGGAGAACAACCGCCGCCTGATGTGCCTGTCGATGTTCTGGCACTTCCTCGACGTTATCTGGATCGGTGTCTTTACCTTTGTTTATCTGATGGGAGTCTTGCCATGAGCGAGCATCACATGACAACCGCGCATGCCGACGATCACGGCCATCATGATCACCATGAGCATGACGACCACGCGAACCACGGCAGCCTGAAAAGCTATACCATCGGCTTCATCCTGTCGGTCATTCTCACCGCCATTCCGTTCTGGATGGTCATGGGCAATGTCTTCGAAAGTTCGAGCACGACCGCCATGGTCATTCTCGGTTTCGCCGCCGTCCAGATCGTCGTGCACATGATTTATTTCCTGCACATGAATACCAAGGCGGAGGGAGGCTGGTCGATGCTGGCATTGATCTTCACCATCGTTATCGTGGTGATTACACTTGCCGGCTCGTTATGGGTCATGTATCACCTGAACCACAACATGATGCCGGGCATGATGCATGACGGCACGCACTCGACGCACAAGATGCCATGAACCCCGGTTCCGAACGCGAGCAAGATCCCGTCTTGAAAAAGACCGGGAGGCGCTCGCGTTCGTTTGGCCTCAACCTGGCACTGGCGATCTGCGCACTACTGGCGTTCGTCGCCTTGCTGGGCCTCGGCACCTGGCAGCTTTACCGCCTGCAGTGGAAGCAGGCACTCATCGAGCGCGTCGAGCAGCGGGTGCATGCCTCCCCTGCCGACGCTCCAGGCCCTGAGCGCTGGCCGCAAGTCACGGCGGAAAACGACGAATACCGGCATGTCCGGATCCGCGGCACCTTCCTTCATCAATTCACCACCAAGGTTCAAGCTCTCACCGAGCTGGGCAGCGGCTACTGGCTGCTGACTCCGCTACGCGATGCCAAAGGCGACATTGTCTTCATCAATCGCGGCTTTGCTGCCGAGGGGCTCGCCGACAAGATCATTCAGCACGACGCTGCAAACAACGGTGACTGTCGCAACCACGATGCAGTTTCCTGCGAACAAATCACCGTGACGGGCCTGCTGCGCATTTCCGAGCCCGGTGGCGGATTCCTGCGAAAGAATTCTCCACCTACCGGCAAATGGTACTCGCGCGACATACAAGCCATTGCTGCCGCGCATGGTTTATCCAAGGTCGCGCCTTACTTCATCGACGCCGGCAAGGCGGATACCTCCCCTCCCTCAGCCGAGTCCGCTCTCCGCCCCGTCGGCGGCTTGACGGTCATTTCCTTTCACAACAATCATTTGGTCTACGCGCTTACTTGGTATGCTCTTGCCTTGATGATAGCCGGCGGCTTCGTGTGGGTCGTGCGAGAGGAGCGCAAGCCGCGTCGCGGCGGCACAGGCTAGCCTGTCAACTGGACAATCGGAATGGAAACCAAGCCTGACAACTTAACAACGCAAGAAGGGTTCAAGGAACGGTGGGTTTCCGCCACCGTCGAGAATGCAGCCGGCCATACCAACATGCTGCAGCTCATCCACCTGCGCTGGCTGGCCGTCGTCGGGCAAGTGACCACCATTTCGGTGGTGTCTCTCGGATATGGAATTCACCTGCCGCTTCCGCAGATGGTGGCCGTTCTGGCTTGCCTTATTGCATTCAACATCGGCAGCCATCTTCGCTGGCATGAACAGCGGGTTGTCACCAACAGCGAGCTGTTCTTTGCGCTTCTGGTCGACGTGGCGAGTTTGACCGCCCAGCTTTACTTCAGTGGCGGTGCAAGCAATCCGTTTGCGTTTCTCTATCTTCTGCAGGTCATTCTTTGCGCCGTTCTTCTTGAAACCTGGACGACATGGATCTTCGTCATCATCACCTG
This sequence comes from Noviherbaspirillum malthae, assembly GCF_015352985.1. Taxonomy (GTDB): domain Bacteria; phylum Pseudomonadota; class Gammaproteobacteria; order Burkholderiales; family Burkholderiaceae_D; genus Noviherbaspirillum; species Noviherbaspirillum malthae. The sequence continues at coordinate 13,108 of NZ_JACYXF010000104.1, forward strand.
TAACTGCCTCGCGGGGCTGGCCGTACTGTCCAAGCCGCTGGATCTGCCGGCCGGACACGAAGGCTTCTTCAGTCTCTACGTCCAGGGCATGCTGCTCTGCTTTACCCTCAACGCGGTATTGCTCGTGTTTTTCATCACCAGGATCAATCAGAACGTGCGCGAAGCCGATGCGCAGCTTGCCAGTCTTCGGCAGCGTGCTGTTGAAGAGGAGCATATCGTTCGGATGGGATTGCTGGCTTCGGGCGCGGCCCATGAACTTGGTACGCCGCTCGCCACAATGTCGGTTATTTTGGGTGACTGGAAGCACATGCCTCAGTTCGCACGTAACGCAGACCTGCTGGAAGAGATCGGTGAAATGCAGGCGCAGCTTCAGCGCTGCAAGAAGATAGTCAGCGGAATTCTGCTATCGGCAGGGGAAGCCCGCGGAGAGTCTTCTGCAAAAACAACGATCAATACCTTCCTGAACGACGTGGCGAAAGAATGGCAGTCAAGCCGTCCTGTCGTCTCCTTTGTTTACAAGAACCGTATCGAACGGGACTTGCCTGTTGTTTTCGATTCGACGCTCAAGCAGATGATCTTCAATGTGCTCGACAATGCGGCCGATGCATCTCCGCACTGGGTCAGCTTCGAAGCAGCGCATGACGGCAAGACCCTGCAGCTGACAATCAGAGATGCCGGAGCCGGTTTTCCTCCGGCGATGCTGGCCCATCTGGGCAAGCCATATCAGTCAAGCAAGGGGCACCCGGGCGGAGGCATGGGTCTGTTCCTTGTAGTTAACGTTGCTCGCACGCTGGGCGGCACCGTAAGCGCCCAGAATCTTCCTGAAGGCGGCGCCGTTGTTTCATTGACGCTGCCGCTCGCCTCGATCATTTACGAAGAGGGCAAAGCACATGTCATCTGATCGCCTGCTGTTGATTGTTGAAGATGACGCAGCCTTTGCACGTACGCTCGGGCGTTCCTTCGAGCGCCGCCAGTACCAGGTTGTGCATGCCTCGCATCGCGACGAAGTGGAAGCGATACTGCAGCAGCATTCCCCGACGCATGCCGTCGTCGACCTCAAGCTGGAAGCCAATTCCTCGGGCTTGGCGTGCGTGCAACTGCTTCACCAGCACAATCCGAACATGCTGATTGTCGTGCTGACGGGATTTGCAAGCATCAACACTGCGGTCGAAGCCATCAAGCTGGGCGCTTGCCAATATCTGGCGAAGCCATCGAACACCGACGATATCGAAGCAGCGTTCGGGCACATAGCCGGCGCGGCAGAGGTTGAACTGACAAACCGTTCTACGTCGATCAAGACCTTGGAATGGGAACGCATTCACGAAGTGCTGGCAGAAACCGACTTCAACATCTCCGAAGCAGCACGCCGGCTGGGCATGCATCGGCGCACGCTGGCAAGAAAACTGGAAAAGCAGCGGGTAAAGTAAGTGGTCGATCAGTGCGCCGAAGTGTCGCGGATGAAGTAATGAGGATAAAAGCCTGCTTTATGCAGGCTTTTTTGTCTGCATATGAGAATTGATTCTCGCATTACGCGGTAGGCGAACGCGTTCGAATGAAGGGTCACGCGCCGGGATAGGCACTTGAAGTAATAATTGGAATGAAGACGGAATAACGTGCGTTGAAGGCGAGTCTTCTCTGCCGAAGCGATATCTTTCCAGACTCCGAGACCATCGGCATAGCCGAGGTGCGGTGTGCAGTATCCGTTATTCGTTATGCGCTATTGGTTACTGAGGACCACCTGCCAGTGCTGCTTCTCTTCGGACACGGCCGCGCAATTCCGTCCGCGCA
>NZ_JACYXF010000009.1 GCF_015352985.1 Noviherbaspirillum malthae
GTGGACGTGGCGCCGCGCCTGAAGACGCTGAAAGTGTCCGAGCCGCCGAAGCGCTCGGCCGGCATCGTGGTCAAGAGCGTGGAAGAGCTGGTTTCCAAGCTCAAGAACGAAGCGAAGGTTATCTAAGGCATTTACGACCTGCTCCCCTCTCCCGCAAGCGGGAGAGGGGTTGGGGGTGAGGGAGGTATTAATACCTCGAGAGGTCTTGTAATCCCCCTCATCCCCAACCCTTCTCCCGCTTGCGGGAGAAGGGAGCCCTTCAAGGCATTTTAAACAGGAATTCCATCATGACCGCACTCGTCATTGCTGAACACGACAATGCTTCCCTCAAGGGCAGCACCCTCAATACCGTCACCGCAGCGGCTGCCTGCGGCGGCGACGTCCACGTCCTCGTCGCCGGCGCCAACTGCGGCGCAGCCGCCGAAGCCGCGTCGAAAATCGCCGGCGTCTCCAAGGTGCTGGTCGCCGATGCGCCGCACTTCGCCGACGGCCTGGCCGAAAACGTGGCCGAGCAGGCGCTGGCCATCGCCTCCTCCTACTCGCACATCCTCGCTCCGGCCACTGCCTACGGCAAGAACATCCTGCCGCGCGTGGCCGCCAAGCTGGACGTGAGCCAGGTCTCGGAAATCACCAAGGTAGTCTCGCCCGACACCTTCGAGCGTCCGATCTACGCCGGCAATGCGATTGCCACCGTGCAGTCCACTGATCCGGTCAAGGTGATCACCGTGCGCGGCACCGGCTTCGATGCCGCAGCCACAGGCGGCAGCGCTGCAGTGGAAACCATCACTGCGGCGGCCGATTCCGGCAAGTCGGCGTTTGTCTCGCGCGAAGTGGCCAAGTCCGACCGCCCCGAGCTGACCGCCGCCAAGGTGATCGTCTCCGGCGGCCGCGGCATGGGCTCGGGCGACAACTTCAAGATCCTCGAGCCGCTGGCCGACAAGCTGGGCGCCGCAATGGGCGCATCGCGCGCGGCGGTGGATGCGGGCTTCGTGCCGAACGACTGGCAGGTGGGCCAGACCGGCAAGATCGTGGCGCCGCAGCTGTACATCGCGGTGGGTATTTCGGGCGCGATCCAGCACCTGGCCGGCATGAAGGATTCGAAGACGATCGTGGCGATCAACAAGGATCCGGAAGCGCCGATCTTCTCGGTGGCGGATTACGGCATCGTCGGCGACCTGTTCGAGCTCGTCCCGCAGCTGACCAAGGAACTGGGCTGATTTCGGGCCGCTGACAAGAAATACCGAATGGGCGCACGACGCCCATCGAAAAAAGAGTGAACGCTACCGGGCAGGATTGCCGGGTTTGTCGCGATGCCGGCCATTCCGACGGCGGCTTCGCCATACGGCCCGCGATCCTGCCCGTTCTTATGGAGACTGAAAATGACTTATGTCGCCCCGCTGAAGGACATGCAGTTCGTCATCAACGAGCTCGCCGGCCTTGACCAGGTGAGTGCCTTGCCCGGCTGCGAGGATGCAAGCCGCGAAACGGTTGAGGCGGTACTGGAAGAAAATGCCAAGTTCTGCAGCGAGGTCATCGCGCCGCTGAACGTGGCGGGGGACAAGGAACCCAGTACCTGGCAGGACGGCAAAGTCACAACGACCAGGGGCTTCAAGGAGGCCTTCAAGGCCTTCGGTGAGGCGGGCTGGCAAGGTGTGCAGCATCCGGTCGAATTCGGCGGGCAGGGCTTGCCCAAGCTGGTGGCTACGCCCTGTATCGAAATGCTGAATTCCGCCAATCTGTCGTTCGCCCTGTGCCCGCTGCTCACCGACGGCGCCATCGAGGCGCTGATGACGGCCGGCAGCGACGAGCAGAAACGGATCTACCTCGAAAACCTGGTATCCGGCAAATGGACGGGCACGATGAACCTGACCGAGCCCCAGGCCGGATCGGATCTGGCGCTGGTGCGCACCCGTGCGGTGCCGCAGGGCGACGGCACTTACAAGCTCTTCGGCACCAAGATCTTCATCACCTACGGCGAGCACGATATGGCCGAGAACATCGTCCATCTGGTGCTGGCGCGCACGCCGGATGCGCCTGAGGGCGTCAAGGGCATTTCGCTGTTCATCGTTCCTAAATTCCTGGTCAATGCCGACGGTTCCCCGGGCGAGCGCAACGACGTGCACTGCGTCTCCATCGAGCACAAGCTCGGCATCAAGGCCAGCCCGACCGCCGTGCTGCAGTTCGGCGACCATGGCGGAGCGATCGGCACACTGGTGGGCGAGGAGAACCGCGGCCTCGAATACATGTTCATCATGATGAATGCGGCCCGCTTCGCGGTCGGCATGCAGGGCATCGCGGTGGCCGAACGCGCCTACCAGAAGGCGGTGCAGTATGCCCGCGACCGCGTGCAGTCGCGCGATCTCGCAGGCTCCAGCGGACCTGTCGCCATCATTCACCATCCCGACGTGCGGCGCATGCTGATGTCGATGCGCGCGCAGACCGAAGCGGCACGCGCGCTGGCTTATGTAACGGCGGCTGCACACGATGTGGCGCATCATCATGCGGATGACGCCACGCGCAGGGAAAACCAAGCCTTCTATGAATTCATGGTGCCCATCGTCAAGGGCTGGTCGACCGAGATGTCGATCGATGTCGCTTCCAGCGGCGTGCAGGTCCACGGCGGCATGGGTTTCATCGAAGAGACCGGGGCCGCACAATATTACCGCGACGCGCGCATTCTGCCGATCTATGAGGGCACGACGGCAATCCAGGCGAACGACCTCGTCGGCCGCAAGACGGTGCGCGACGGCGGCGCTACTGCGAAAGCCATACTTGCGCACGCGCGCCGTACTCGGGAGGATCTGGCTGCGCATGCGAATCCGGAATTGGCAGCCATCGGAAAGCAGCTTGCGGCCTCAGTCGCAGCGCTGGAAGAGGTGGTGAATCATGTCGTCGGCAATATGAAGACCGACATCAAGGGGGTGTTTGCGGGCAGCGTGCCGTATCTGAAAATGGCCGGCATCGTGCTCGGCGGCTGGCAGATGGCGCGCGCCGCGCTGATCGCCGCGGACAGGCTCAAGGCAGGTGAGGGCGATACCCGCTTCTATGAAGCCAAACTCGCCACCGCGCGTTTTTATGCGGACCATATCCTCCCGCAGTCGCTCGCCTATCGTACTGCCATCATCGACGGCGGCCAGGGTGTGATGGCGCTTGCGGAGGATCAGTTCTGATCAGGCAAGGAAAGTTGATCTAACGCTAGAAGGCAGCCGTCGGCTGCCTTTATTTTTATTTCAGCGTGAACTCCAACGGTAATTGGAAATCTTCGCTATAGGGCATTCTTTCTGCGATTCTGGTTTCTGGTCCGGAGGTGATCATGAAACGGCTGCTGGCTACGGCAACCCTGCTGCTTGGACTGGCGGGTCCCTGGTGGACTCCTGCATTGGCGCTCGACGCCATCACGACGGCCGATGCAATCGCCATCCATGAAGCCGTTCAGTCGCAGCTTGATGCGCTGGCCAATGATGATGCCGATGGGGCCTTCAGCCAGGCCACGATGCAGAAGCGCATGCTGTTCGGCAGCCCCGACAATTTCCTGCGCCTGATCAAGGAAGAGTACACGCCGATCTACCGTTCGCTGGGCTTCATCTTCTCCGCGCCGGAAGTCATCCGCGGCGAGGCCGTGCAGATCGTGCGTGTCACCGACGGCAGCAGCAAGGTCTGGCTTGCCGTATTCTGGATGCTGCAGGAAGAGGACAGCAGCTGGAAGATAGACGGCTGCCAGTTGCTGGAAACCACGAGCGTTTCCACTTGACTCCGGCTCTGCAAGCCCCTTCAACTTTCATTTCGAGGCCGCACGGATTTTTTTCCGGCCGCGCAGCTTGTCCATGAGGATTCACGGATCTATGTGACTCCGATCAGCCGTAAGCTCCCCCGGTGAACAGCAGGTCGAATGTTCTTGCAATGGCTGCAATCAGTGCAGTTGCGCCGCCGCCGAAGGTCAGGACCAGCAGAAGAATCAGAAGCCAGCCGGAATTCGATTTCCTGCCCGATTCCTGATTGTGCTGTCCGTCCCATTTGTCGTCGGGAGTCAGGCCGATGACCAGCGCTTCGATGAAGCCGGCGAAAATGGAAAGAGGGAACAGCAGAACATGCAGCCACGCCCAGCGGTCGGTCTTGCCGTAGAGATAAAATCGGTGAGCGCCGATGCCGCCCAATATTGCGGCAAGCAGGGCGGCGAATGTCTTGTTCTTGTGAGGCTTCATGGAAGATGGCTTGCAATGAGGGAATTGTCTGCCCTGCATGATATCCGCGACCCGAATCAGGGAGGCAAGGGTTGCCGGCATTTGGCGCCGCGTAGTGTGCATGAGAGCAAAAAGGAAAGCAATGCCGGCGGCAATTCTTTCAAGCTTGCCCGTCTCCTTGAAAACGGGCTATAATTCTCGGCTTTTTCCGCCCTAGAATAATTTTTGGAAGCAGATTATGGTCGTCATTCGTTTATCCCGTGCCGGTGCCAAGAAGCGCCCTTTCTTCAACATCGTTGCAACTGATTCGCGCAATCGCCGCGACGGCCGCTTCATCGAGCGCCTCGGTTTCTATAACCCGGTAGCTTCCGGCAAGGATGAGTCCTTCCGCATCACTCAGGACCGTCTGGCCTACTGGCAAGGCGTTGGCGCCCAGCTGTCCCCGACAGTGGCCCGCCTGGTGAAGGAAGCCGGCAGCAAAGCAGCCGCTTAATTGTCGGTAAAGTCTGTTTCGGGGATGGCTGTCCCCGATGATCTGGTGCTGGTCGGCCATGTCACCGGCGCATACGGCATTCAGGGCTGGGTAAGGATCAGACCTTACTCGCTGGACGCAGATGCGCTGCTGCATGCGAAGACCTGGTGGCTGGACAAGCCGGCGCTGCGCGATGTCGATATGCTGCAGGCCAAGATACATGGCGAAGATGTCGTCGCCAAGTTGATGGGCGTGGCCGACCGCAATGCCGCAGAGGCTCTGAAGGGAGCCTCCGTGCAGATCCGGCGCAGTCATTTTCCTCCGCTGGACAACGACGAGTTTTATTGGGTTGACCTGATAGGACTCTCGGTCGAAAACCTCGAAGGAGAAGTGCTGGGCGAGGTTGCCGATTTGATGGACAACGGCGCGCATCCGATTCTTCGGGTTGTCGCTCCGGCGCCGGCAGCGGAGAACCAGAAGCCGAAGGAATGGCTGATTCCGTTTGTCGACCAGTTCGTCAAGATCGTGGATCAGCCAGCAAGGAAAATCGTTGTCGACTGGGGCCTGGATTTCTAGGTTTCGGCTTCGCGGCTGATTGGAAAATCAGCATGTCAAGGATGAGTCAAGATGCAGTTTGATGCCGTCACGCTCTTTCCCGACATGTTCAGTGCAATAACGCAGTCCGGTATCACACGGCGGGCGTTCGAGCAGAAGCGATGCGCGTTATCCCTCTGGAATCCGCGTGATTTCACGACCGATAACTATCGTACGATCGATGACCGGCCCTACGGCGGCGGCCCCGGCATGGTAATGCTGGCCAAGCCGCTGGAGGCGGCGATCGAGGCGGCGAAGGCGCGCCAGGTGCAGCTCGGATTGCCTGTGCCCCGCGTGGTGTATCTGTCCCCGCAAGGCCAGCCGCTCACGCATCGGCGGGTCATGCAGTTCACCGCCGAAAGCGGCGTGGTGTTGCTGTGCGGGCGCTATGAAGCAGTGGACCAGCGCTTGCTCGACCGCTGCGTGGACGAGGAAATCAGTCTTGGCGATTTCGTCCTCTCCGGAGGGGAATTGCCGGCAATGGCATTGATGGATGCCGTGATCCGTCAGCTGCCCGGCGTGCTCAATGACGATGTGTCTGCGGTCGAGGACAGCTTCGTCAATGGCTTGCTGGACTGCCCGCACTACACCCGTCCCGACGTCTACGACGGCGTGTCCGTCCCTGCGGTCCTGATGGGCGGGAATCATGCGGAAATAGAAAAATGGCGGCGCGAGCAATCGCTGATGGTGACGGCCAGAAAACGGCCCGATCTGATCGCCAGGGCGCGCGAAGAGGGCTTGCTGTCGCGCGCCGATGAAAAGTTTTTGAGCAGTTTGCCTCACAGTTTTTGAAGTCGCAGTATCGCGCGGATGCAACTTGTCCGCATGTCAAACCCCATCCTCTACCGGGCATTTCAAGCGTTGCAGGCGCCGGCAAGATGGCTACAGGAGCTAAAAATGGATCTGATCCAAACACTCGAGCAGGAAGAAATCGCCCGTCTGGGCAAGAACATCCCCGATTTCGCACCGGGCGATACAGTCGTTGTGAATGTCAACGTCGTTGAAGGCACACGCAAGCGTGCTCAGGCTTACGAAGGCGTCGTGATTTCGCGTCGCAATCGCGGCCTCAATTCCAACTTCATCGTGCGCAAGATCTCCTCGGGTGAAGGCGTGGAGCGTACATTCCAGCTGTATTCCCCGCTGATCGCATCGATCGAAGTCAAGCGCCGCGGCGACGTGCGCCGTGCGAAGCTGTACTATCTCCGTGATCGTTCCGGCAAGTCCGCACGTATCAAGGAAAAGCTTCCGAATCGCCGTGCAGCGGAACAGGCAGCAGAATAAGCTGCAGGTTCTCAGGCAAAAGGGCACCGCAAGGTGCCTTTTTCTTTTTCCGCGCAGGCCGCCTTGTTCTGTGTCCGGTACCCGGCTCCGGTATTCACGTTAGAATTCCCGGAGCGCTTGGCAGGAGGCCATGGCATGGCGGCAATGTCATGCTGCGGGAATGCCGGTCAAAAGTCTATATGGCTCATATGGCCACGTATTTCGTAACAGCCCCGCATGCCGATACACGGTGTCTGTCCTTCCCGGCACCGATGATCTTGTTGAGCTACCCATCCGAGGATGCAAGCCTTGTCAAAACTTATCTTTGATCCGGAGGCGCTTCCAGTCGATTCCATTGCGGGCGAGCCGGCAGTGGATCCGGAGCGTCTCACCGTCCTCGCGTTGCGAGAGCGCTTTGCCCGCCCGCCTGAATGGATACGCGAGGAATTCAGCGAGCGCCGCATGCGCAAGCTTGCCGGTGAACCTACGCCGGCCGCGGTGTTGATGCCGCTCGTCGTGCGCGAAAACGGACTTACCATGCTGCTCACCCAGCGCACCGCGCATCTGAACGACCATGCCGGTCAGGTCAGCCTGCCGGGCGGTCGCGTGGACGCCGTTGACACCTCGGCAATTGACACGGCATTGCGTGAAACCGAGGAAGAGGTCGGTTTGCACCGCCGGCATATCGAGATTCTTGGTACCTTGCCGGATTACTTCACCGGTACTGGATTCAAGGTCACGCCGGTGGTCGGCCTTGTACATCCGCCGATCGAGCTGCGTGCCGACCCGTTCGAAGTTGCGGAGATTTTCGAAGTCCCGCTCGACTTCCTGATGAACGGCATGAATCATGAGCTGCGCAGCTACGACTATCCCGAAGGGGGAGGGCGCCGGAGTTTCTATACGATGCCGTATGACCGCTTCTTCATCTGGGGCGCCACGGCCGGCATGCTGCGCAATCTCTTCCATTTCCTGCGCGCCTGACAACAGACAGGGATCATGCAGGTTTGATTATGATCTTGCACTGCGTTATCGTAGCGGCTATATGAATATCAAGTCAGGCCAATGACCTTTCTTTCCATCCTCTTTGCATTGCTTCTGGAGCAGCTCAAGCCGCTGCGGGCCGACAATCCCATCTATGCGGCGGTGAAGCAGCTTGCTGCCCGCATGGAAGCCACCTTCAATGCCGGCCAGGAAGCGCACGGCCGCATGGCCTGGGTCGTGGCGATGCTGCTGTTGCTGGTGCCCTCCATGGCCGTGTACTGGCTCTGCCTCAAAATCAGCCCCTTTCTTGCGCTGCTCTGGAATATCCTGATCGTGTACCTGACATTGGGATTCCGTCATTACAGCCACTATTTCACATCGATACAGATGGCGCTCGGCAGCGGCGACGAGGCAGGCGCGCGCAGCCTGCTGGCTGAGTGGACCAAGCAGGATGTGACGGGAATGAGCGTCAGCGACATTTCGCGCGTGGCCGTCGAGCAGGCATTGATCACCACGCATCGCAATGTATTCGGCGTCTTCTTCTGGTTTGCGATGCCGATCGGCCCGGCGGGGGCCATCCTTTATCGCGTGGCTGAATATCTGGCGCGTGCATGGAACGAGCCCGAGCATTTGAAGAACGAGGCATTCGGACGCTTCGCCACCAGAGCGTTCTACTGGATAGACTGGGTCCCGGCGCGCCTGACCGCGATTGCCTTCGCGATCGTCGGAAACTTCGAAGATGCCATCTATGCATGGCGCAACTTCGCCCACCGCTGGAAGGATGAAGCCATCGGCATCATTCTCTCCGCCGGGGGCGGTGCAATGGGCTTGCGTCTGGGCACGGCGACCGAAAGTGCGGCAAGCCTGCCCGTGGCGGATGCGGCGACCGTGGATTCGATCAGCATCGAACCTGATGTGCCGCCCGGCGAAGAGGCCAATGCGCGTGCGCTGCAGAGCACGGTCGGTCTTGTCTGGCGTGCATTGCTGCTCTGGATGCTGCTGCTCCTGCTGCTCTCCATTGCCGTCTGGCTGGGCTGAGTCGTTTCCTGATATTCCGAATTTCATGCATTCAAGGGTGCAGGGCGCGAACCTGCACCTTCCTTGCTTGTCTACGGCCTAATCGCGCCTGCCGACCCGTCCAGGCTCCATAGCCCTTTCATCATCATGGCCGTGTCCCGCAGGCCGCAAACCCTTTCCTTGCGCCGAAGGTCGGGAGACAGGATGCTCATCACTTGCACGTACGAACATTGTTCCACCTTGCAGCATGCATAGGGCAATACTTTCTGTCGTAAAACCGGACCCGGACATGAAGAGGAACCTGCAAAATCATCCGGTGACATTTTCATAATGCGGGATGTTGTTTCGCTCCAACTCTTCTATAAGATATAATATGCAAGAATATTGAAGGACTGCTGCCGCATACTGGCGGCGGAAACATCGGTCAGGTTGCGCAACTATCCCCGCGCCGCCAAAGCCGGAACAGCAATGTCAGGAAGGCAAGCCGCATACATGGCCGAATTCAAAAAACCTACGACTGTCGCACGCGAATTCTTTATTCAGGGTCTGACGAGCGATGGCAGGCAGTTCCGGCCGAGCGACTGGGCGGAGCGCCTGTGCGGTGTCATGTCATGCTTTCGTCCTGAAGGCAGCGGCGGACGCAATGCACATCTTGGCTATTCGCCTTATGTGCGCCCCACGGTGCTTGGCGGCGTAAAGTCGGTGGTTGTCAACGAGGCCCTGCGCGATATCGAACCGCTGGCCTATCATTTTGTTGTCAATTTCGCCAAGGATAACGATCTGCAGATCGTCGACGCCTGCCTCATGCCCGACCAGAAAACCAAGTAGCCATTCGCTTGCCGGCCTCCGGGCACGAGCCCCGAACAATTTGCCGTAGCCCCCTCCGTTGCCAACTTCGTCCCTCGCAACATCTCGTTTCTGCCGCATCATTTCTGCATCTTTTCAGTCACAGCTTTCCTTATGGAAAGGAATCGGCTAACCTTGCAGGACTCAAGCTTTCAATAGCCACGGCCGCTCAGCAGTCTCATCAATTTCAGTGGAGAAGGAATGCCCAGGAGCCGCCAGCCTTTTTCCCCTTCCGCAGCGGCGGCGCTGGCGCTGATCGTCAGCCTGATCGCCACTTTCGTGCTGTTTGCCGGCATCCGAAGGCTGGAACACGACAAGGTAGAACTTGAATTCCAGCAGCGGGCGAACATCCGCATACTGACGATACAGCAGCAGCTGGACCAAACCATACACACGCTCCGGGTGCTCAACCAGACCTTCGTCAGCTTTCAGAACGTCAGCCGCGAACAGTTTCGAAATTTTTCCCAGCCGCTGCTGCATCGGCATGCCTATATTCAGGCGCTCAATTTCCATCGTGTCGTCAATGCCGAGGAGCGCGAGGCCTATGAGGCGGAGATGCGGCGCATCCATCCGGGGTACGTGATGCGCCGATTGGAAGACGGCCGGCTGGTACCCGCGAAGTCCGCATCGCAGTATCTGATCGTCGACTATATCGAGCCGGTGAGAGGCAACGAGGCTGCATTGGGGCTGGATGTCGCTCCCAATGTCCAGCTGATGGAAGCCGTGCGCTGGGCGACCGACAGCGGACAGCCCACCTCCACGACCCTGCTCAAGCTCGCGCAGGGCGACGGGCGCAAAACCGGCTTCCTTGTCGTGATGCCGCTTTACCGTCCAGGCATGCCGCTTGACAGCGTCGAGGAACGCCGCGCGGCCTTCATCGGCGACACTGCCGCCGTCTTTAAGGCCGAAGTGCTGATCGAAAAGATACTCGCCGAGAGCGGCATGCTGAACGACCCTTCGCTCAGCATCAGCGTCTATGCCGGGTCCGAGCCTGATGACCGCAACCTGGCCTTCCGCAGGGGAGATCGTCCGCTGTCTCGCGACGAGCTTGCCGCCAAGGCGAAGGCGCCGATTCCCCAGTGGCTGCTTCGCGATCAGCCGGAACAGGTGATGCACGACTTCGATCTCGCAGGCCGCCCTTGGAAGATCGTCATCTCGCGCCAGCCGGAATTCTTCATGGCCCGCCATGCGGGATCGGTAACGACGCTGGCAGGCGGCATACTGATGAGCCTGCTGATCGTCGGCTTTTTCCATGCGATGTCGCTGCGTTCGCTGCGGGTGCACCGCCTGGTGGAGCAGCGCACTGCCGAGCTTCGCCAGGCCAATGCAAGGCTGGTCGAGGATATCGCGGCCCGCAGGCGCGCGGAAGAGGCCCTGCAGCTGCGCCAGAGGGCCATCGAAGCCAGCGCGAACGCCATCATCATTACCAGCGCCGCGGCGCCCAGCTATCCGATCCAGTACGTCAATCCCGCCTTCGAGCGCATCACCGGATATTCGCTGGAGGATGTCATGAACCGCAGCTGCAGCCTGCTCTGGGCGGATGACCGGGCGCAGCCAGAGATCCAGGAAATCATTGCCGCCGTGCGCGATAGTCGGGAGACGCGTGTCACGCTGCGGACCTACGGCAAGGATGGCCGCATGTTCTGGAGCGATGCCTACCTCGCGCCGGTGCGCGACGAGACCGGCTTCGTCAATCATTTCGTCGTTGCGATCAATGACATCACCGCTACCAAGCGCTACCAGGCCGAACTGGAATTCCAGGCCAACCGCGACACGCTGACAGGGCTGGCCAACCGCAATCTGCTGCAGGACCGCCTGCGCCAGGCGAGCGCCTATGCCACACGCTACGGGCATTCGGTATGGCTGCTGTTCCTGAACCTCGACCGCTTCAAGTTTGTCAACGATACCCTGGGCCACCGGGCGGGCGACGAGCTTCTCAAGATCGTGGCCAACCGCCTGCGCGGCGCGGTCCGCGAAACCGATACCATTGCGCGCATGAGCGCCGATGAATTCGTGCTGCTGCTGTCGGAACGCACCGAAGATCATCTTTCGCCCGTTATCGTGCAGCGCATCATGGACACGGTGGCCGAGCCCATCGTCATCGAAGGTTATGAATTCGTGATGGGGTCGAGCATCGGCATCGCGGTCTGCCCCTCCGACGGCGTCGAGGCCGATACGCTGATCAAGCATGCGGGCATCGCGATGTACCGTGCCAAGGAAACGGGCCGGAACAACTTCCAGTTCTTCACGCCGGCGATGAACGAGCATGCGATGGAGCGCCTGCGCATCGAAAACGACCTGCGCAGCGCGCTGGAGCGCGAGGAATTTTTCCTGCACTACCAGCCGCAGGTCGATATCTCCACCGGCAGGGTGATCGGCATGGAAGTGCTGATCCGGTGGCAGCATCCGGTACTTGGCATGGTGCCGCCGGGCCGCTTCATCGAACTGGCCGAGGAAACCGGATTGATCGTGCCGATCGGCGCCTGGGTATTGCGCAGCGCCTGCCACCAATGCGTTGCCTGGCAGCGTGCCGGCCTGGGGCCGCTGCGGGTCGCTGTCAACCTGTCGCCCTTCCAGTTCTATCGGGAAGACTTGGCGCAGACGGTCAAGGACGCGCTCGCCGAATCCGGCCTGGCGCCGCAGCTGCTCGAGCTGGAGCTGACGGAAAGCATGATGATGAACGACATCGAACATGCGGTCTGCATCCTGCGCGACCTGAAGACGATAGGCGTGCACCTGTCGATCGACGACTTCGGCACCGGCTATTCCAGCCTGTCTTATCTGAAGCGCTTCCCCATCGACCTGCTCAAGATCGACCAGTCCTTCGTGCGGGACATCAGCATCGATCCTGATGACGAGGCAATCGTGCTGTCGATCATTTCGCTGGCCCACAGCCTGCGCCTGAAGGTGATTGCCGAAGGCGTGGAAACCGAAGCCCAGCTTGCCTACCTGAAGCGCCACGGCTGCGACTACATGCAGGGCTATCATTTCAGCCGCCCGCTGCCCGCGCTGGAATTCGAACAGCTGCTGCGCCAGCGGCGCTCCCTTCCGCAAGACACATCCCGACTTCTCCCGCAGGTGTAGCATATCGTGCAGGCCGAGCGTTCCCGCCATGGGAACGCGCACCGGCATACCGAATCGAAACGCTGAACCGCTACAACAACCAGCAATGAAGCTACGGAGAAACGGCATGGCCAACACCCGGATAGAACGCGATACCTTTGGGCCCATCGAAGTGCCGGCGGACCGGCTCTGGGGTGCCCAGACGCAACGCTCGCTGCATCACTTCCATATTTCCACCGAGCGCATGCCGGCCAGCCTGGTGCTGGCGCTGGCCCAGGTCAAGCGCGCCTGCGCCCGCGTCAACCGAGAGCTGGGGCAGCTCGATGCAAGGAAAGCCGATGCCATCATCGCCGCCGCAGATGAAGTGATTGCAGGCCGTCACGATGAAGAATTTCCGCTGTCGGTCTGGCAGACGGGCTCCGGCACGCAAAGCAACATGAACATGAATGAAGTGCTGGCCAACCGCGCGTCCGAACTGCTGGGCGGGCGGCGCGGCGAGGGCAGGCTGGTGCATCCGAACGACGACGTGAACATGGGGCAGTCGTCGAACGACATCTTTCCCACCGCCATGCATGTCGCCGCAGCCACCAGCACCGCCAAATCGCTGCTGCCGGCCATTGATGCCCTGCGCACGACGCTGGCGCGCAAGTCGGAGGCGTTTGCCGACATCGTCAAGATCGGGCGCACGCATCTGCAGGATGCGACGCCTCTCACGCTCGGACAGGAATTCTCCGGCTATGTGGCCCAGCTCGAGCATGCGCATGCCATCGTATCGGCATCGCTGCCCGCGCTGCTAGAGCTGGCGGCAGGCGGTACCGCCGTCGGCACCGGCCTGAATACGCACCGCGAATTCGGCGCCCGCGTCGCCGCCGAACTGGAAAATGCCCTGGGCCTGCCGTTCAGGACCGCGCCCAACAAGTTCGCCGCACTGGCCGGCCATGAT
Organism: Noviherbaspirillum malthae; assembly: GCF_015352985.1. Lineage (GTDB taxonomy): Bacteria > Pseudomonadota > Gammaproteobacteria > Burkholderiales > Burkholderiaceae_D > Noviherbaspirillum > Noviherbaspirillum malthae. The sequence goes on from NZ_JACYXF010000009.1 coordinate 13,358, forward strand.
GCGCTGGTGGCCGCGCATGGCACATTGAAGACGCTGGCGGCGGCGCTGATGAAGATCGCCAACGATGTGCGCTGGCTGGCCTCCGGGCCGCGTTCCGGTCTCGGCGAAATCACCATTCCGGAAAACGAACCCGGCAGTTCCATCATGCCGGGCAAGGTCAATCCCACGCAGTGCGAAGCGATGACCATGCTGTGCAGCCAGGTGTTCGGCAACGACGTGGCCCTCAATATCGGCGGCGCCTCCGGCAACTTCGAGCTCAATGTCTTCAAGCCCCTCATCGCCCACAACTTCCTGCAGAGCGTGCGCCTGCTGGCCGACGGCATGCACAGCTTCGACGAGCACTGCGCGCAGGGCATCGAAGCCGATCATGCGCGCATCGGCGAATTGATGGAGCGCTCTCTGATGCTGGTGACGGCACTGGCGCCGCACATCGGCTACGACAAGGCTGCGCAGATCGCCAAGCGCGCCCATCATGACGGCACCACGCTCAAGCAGGCGGCGCTGGCGCTGGGACATGTCAGCGAGGAAGACTTCGACCGCTGGGTCCGGCCGGAAGCGATGGTGGCGCCGCGCTGAGGCGTCTTCCTTAGTCCTGCGCGGACTGCATGATCTGTTCGCGCAGCCAGACATTGGCCGGGTCGCCATCGACGTTCGCATGCCAGTAGAGGAACACGTCGAAGGCCGGCACGTCGAGCGGGAAGGGCAGGATCTGGTTGCCGAACTGCTCGTTGGCCACATGCGCATAGCGTCCCGGCATGGTCAGCAGCATGTCGGTCTGGCTCACCACCCGGCAGGCGGCGAAATAATGCTGGCAGCGCAGCTGGACCCGCCTTTCGACGCCGAAGCGGCTAAGCTCGAAATCCTCCAGCCCCAGGCCGCGCCGGCGTGAACTGGCAAGGATGTGATCCTGCTTCAGGTAAGTGTCGAGATCGAGGCTGCCGCCGATGTCGGGATGGCCCCTGCGCGCCACCACCACCGTGGAATCCTGATAGATGCGGGTATGCATGATGTCGCTCGACAGCGGCAGCAGCACGTCGATGGCCGCATCCAGGGTGCCGGCCGCCAGTTCGGTTTCCAGTTCGCGCCGCTCGACATGACTGGCGGCAAGATCCACCTGCGGAGCATGTTTTCGGATGCGCAGCATCAGCGGCGGCAGGATGGTGGATTCCAGTACGTCCCGCAAGGCAAGGTTGAAACGCTTCTGCGTGCTTGCCGGATCGAAAGCATGTACGCCGTTCAAGGTCACTTCCAGGCTGCGCAGCGAGCGGCGGATCGGATCGATGATGCTGCGCGCCAGCGGCGTCGATACCATCGCATGTCCCTGCCGCACGAACAGCGGATCGTCGAACATCTGCCGCAGGCGGTTCAGGGCATGGCTGATCGCCGGCTGCGTCAGGTTCAATTTCTGGCTGGCGCGCGTGACGCTGCCTTCGGTATAGATGGCTTCGAAGACTGTGAACAAATTGAGATCGACTCGCGATATATGCATGAAATTTATGCGATCAGATAATAACTATTCATTTGATCGATTCTAACCCCGGCGATAAGCTTCCTACAACTCACCGCACTGCAGCAAACAGGGAAGCATTCAATGGGACAGATCTACCTCGTCCGTCACGGACAAGCGTCATTCGGCAGCGCCAATTACGACCAGCTGTCGGAACTGGGTCAGGAGCAGGCCCGCCTGCTCGGCGAATGGTTTGTCAGCACCCACCAGAACTTCCACCGGGTCGTCTGCGGCGGCATGAAGCGGCACCGGCAGACCGCCGATGCCTGCATTGCTGCGCTGCCGAAGGCCTCCCGCGTCGATCTCGACTGGGAAACCGATCCCGACTTCAATGAATACGATCACCACGAGATCATGGTCAGGCACCGTCCGGAATTCGACGATCCGGAAGAGGTGAAGCGCTTCCTGGCTTCCAGTCCGAAGGCGAAATATGCGTTCCAGGACATTTTCCAGGCGGCCATGTCGCGCTGGATGAGCGGTCTCTACGACAGCGAGTACCGCGAGCCTTGGCCAGTCTTCCAGCGGCGTTGCGTGGAGGCGCTGCGCCGGGTCATGGCGGGCGCGGAAAAGTCGCAGAGCATCCTCGTCTTCACTTCCGGCGGCACCATTTCCACCATCTGCCAGCATGTCCTCAACCTGCAGAACAAGCAGGTCGCGGAATTGAACTGGTCGCTCGTCAATTGCGCCGTGACCAAGCTGCTGTTCCAGGGCGACCGCGTGACCCTTAGCACGCTGAACAACTATGCTCACCTCGAGTGGCTGGGCAAGCCTCACACCATCACTTACCGATAGGAAGACCATGAGCAACGCAAACCTGTTTGATCTTTCGGGCAAAGTCGCGCTTGTTACCGGCGCCAGCCGCGGCATCGGCGAGTCCATCGCCACCACGCTGGCCGCCTACGGCGCGCATGTGATCGTATCGAGCCGCAAGCAGGACGCTTGCGAAACCGTGGTTGCCAAGATCCGCGAAGCCGGCGGCTCGGCCGAGGCAATCGCCTGCCATATCGGCGAAATGGCTCAGATCGAAGCCATCTTCGCCGCCATCGAGCAGAAGCACGGCCGTCTCGACGTACTGGTCAACAATGCGGCGACCAATCCCTATTTCGGGGCTATCGTCGATACCGATCTGTCCTCGTTCCAGAAGACGCTCGACGTCAACATCCGCGGCTACTTCTACAGCTCGGTGCATGGCGCCAAGCTGATGGCGAAGAACGGCGGCGGCAGCATCGTCAACGTCGCATCCGTCAACGGCGTCATTCCCGGCGACATGCAGGGCATCTATTCGATCACCAAGGCGGCGGTGATCTCGATGACGCAGGCCTTCGCCAAGGAGTGCGCGAAATCCGGCGTGCGCGTCAATGCGCTGCTGCCCGGCGCGACCGACACCAAGTTTGCGGCCGCGCTGGTGCAGAACCCGGAAGTGCTGAACCGGATGATGCCGCATGTGCCGATGCGCCGCGTTGCGCATCCCGATGAAATGGCGGGTGCGGTGCTCTATCTGGCGTCGGGCGCATCGAGCTATACCACCGGTACCGCCCTCAATGTCGACGGCGGTTATCTGATCGGCTGACAAGGCAGCAAGCAGCAAACAATAGGCATTTGAAGCGAGAGTAGGTGGAGACGAAGCAGCACCATAAAAACGGCGGCAGGGCGGAGTACTTCCGCCCTGCAAAGCCGGACCGCTGCGACTTCCTTCAGGCCCGTGTTTTCCATAATGACATGCAACGGTGCCTTCGATGGCGCCGGGTTGCTTTCGCACGTCCCTGAAAGGAGATGGCCATGAGCAAGCACGCTGCACAGCGCGCCAATCCGGCCTATGCCGAGGTCCTGCAGAAGGCAGTGCTGGCAATGCCGATGGCGCGCGAACTGGGCCTGCAATTCAGGCGCGTCGCGCCGGGCGAAGTGGATCTGTTCATTCCCTACCGCGATGCATGGAGCTTTCGCCCCGGGCAGCTGCAGGCCACCGCCATCTTCGCTCCGGCCGAGTTTGCAGCCGTCGCCGCAGCAAGCACCCTGCTGCCGTCCGGATGGATCAATGCCAGCATCGACTGCACGCTGAAGATCGTCGGGCCCGCCGACGGCGAAGCGCTGCTTGCACGCGGCCGCGTCGTCGATGCGGGAAGGCTGCTCAGCGTTTGCGCAGCCGACGTATTCGCGTTGCGCGAGGGCAAGGAAACGCTGTGCGCGACGGCGCTTGCCACTGCGCGCAATATCGAAGTCAAGAATCAGTAGTCAGTAGAACACGGGACGGCCTGCCTCCATGCGTCGGCATACCGGCCTCATCGACCACCCTGCGCAACCCAGGCTGCGCATTCAACGACGGAGCAGAGAAATGGATTTTCAATACAGCCCCAAGGTCAAGGAACTGCAGAAGCGCCTGATCGCCTTCATGGACGAACATGTCTACCCGAACGAGGACCGCTATTACGCCGAGGTCGAATCCAACCGCAAGAAGGGCAACCCCTGGGTACCCACCGTCGTCATCGAGGAACTCAAGGACAAGGCGCGCGCGCAAGGCTTGTGGAATCTCTTCCTGCCGGAATCGCATCGCGGCGCCGGCCTCACCAACCTCGAATACGCGCCGCTGTGCGAAATCATGGGCCGCGCGCTGTGGTCGGCAGAGGTCTTCAACTGCGCCGCGCCCGACACCGGCAACATGGAAACGCTGGAACGCTATGCCAGCGAGGAACTGAAGGAGCAATGGCTGCAGCCGCTGCTCGAAGGCAGGATCCGCTCCTGCTTCGCGATGACGGAACCGGCGGTGGCTTCCTCGGACGCCACCAACATCGAATCCTCCATCGTGCGCGACGGCGACGACTATGTGATCAACGGCCGCAAATGGTGGTCGTCCGGCGCCAACGATCCGCGCTGCAAGGTCTTCATCTTCATGGGCAAGACCGATCCGTCGAATCCCAACCGCCACCTGCAGCAGTCGATGATCGTGGTGCCGCGCGACACGCCCGGCGTGAACGTGCTGCGCAATCTGCCGGTCTTCGGCTATGACGATGCGCCGCACGGCCATGCCGAGATCGTGTTCGAGAACGTGCGCGTGCCGGCCTCCAACATCCTGCTCGGCGAAGGCAGGGGCTTCGAGATCGCCCAGGGCCGCCTCGGACCGGGCCGCATCCATCACTGCATGCGCCTGATCGGCCTGGCCGAGCGCGCGCTGGAAGACATGTGCAAGCGCACGCTCAAGCGCGTCGCCTTCGGCAAGCCGGTGGCGGAACAGACCGTGACGCTCGAGCGCATCGCCAATGCGCGCATCATGATCGACCAGTCGCGCTTCCTCGTGCTCAACGCCGCCCACATGATGGATACCGTCGGCAACAAGGTGGCTGCGAAGGAAATCGCGATGATCAAGGTCGCCGCGCCCAACATGGCTTGCCAGGTAATCGACTGGGCCATTCAGGCGCACGGCGGCGGCGGCGTGACCAGCGATTTCAAGCTGGCCTATTCCTATGCCCAGGCACGCACGCTGCGGCTTGCGGACGGTCCGGACGAGGTCCACCGCAACCAGATCGGCAAGCTCGAGCTCAAGCGATATCAATAACACTGACGAGGAAATGAGATGAGTACATTGGCATTCGATGGCAAGGCCGTGCTGGTGACCGGCGCGGCCAGCGGAATCGGCCGGGCGGCGGCGCTGTCCTTCGCCAGGGAAGGCGCGCGGGTTGCCGTGTCGGATGTGGATGCGGCGGGCGGCGACGAAACGGTTGCGATGATCAGCCAAGCCGGAGGTGACGCCGTCTTCATCCGGGCCGATGTCTCGAAGTCAGCCGACGTGCAGTCGCTGGTGGCCGCCGTCGTCGAGCGCTACGGCCGGCTCGACTGCGCATTCAACAATGCCGGCATCGAGATCGAGCACCGGCCGCTGGCCGAGGCCGATGAAGCCACGTTCGACCGCATCATGAACGTCAATGTCAAGGGCGTATGGCTGTGCATGAAATACGAGATCGCCCAGATGCTTGCGCAGGGCGGGGGCGTGATCGTCAATACGGCATCGGTCGCCGGCCTGGTGGGCGCACCTACCCAGCCCATCTATGCGGCGAGCAAGCATGCGGTGGTCGGCATGACCAAGACTGCGGCGGCGGAATACGGGCGTGCGGGTATCCGCATCAATGCGGTTTGCCCGGGCATCATCCGCACACCGATGATGGACCGCGCAATCGAGCGCGAACCGCGGCGCGGCAAGGCGGTGGAGAAAGTGCATCCGATCGGGCGCCTGGGCGAGGCGCAGGAAATCGCGAATGCGGCATTGTGGCTCTGTTCCGACAGCGCCTCGTTCGTGACCGGACACCAGCTCGCGGTGGACGGCGGACTCACCGCCATCTGAACCGCATCGGATCGACGTCCGATCAATATATACAAAGGAGACAGCACGCATGGCAGAGGAAGTCGAGGCAGCAGCAGGAACCGAAGGCGCAGGCAGCAGACCGTATCCATGGGTCAAATCCTATCCCGCCGGCGTGCGCTGGGATGCACCGCTGCAAACCATGCCGGTGCCGCAGCTATTGGAGGACGCAGCGGCAGCCTGGCCGGATCATCATGCGATCGATTTCATGGGCAGGCGAACCACGTACCGGGAGCTGCTGCAGCTGGTCCGCCGCGCTGCGAAAGGTTTTCAGTCCCTCGGCGTGAAACCCGGCGTGCATGTCGGGCTGTATCTTCCCAACACGCCGCATTACGTGATCGCCTTCTTCGGCGTGCTCAATGCCGGCGGCACGGTCGTCAATTATTCCCCGCTGGATGCCGAAACGGTGCTGGAACACAAGATCGGCGACAGCGAGACGGATCTCATCGTCACCCTGGACTTGGCGTCGCTGTATCCGCAGATGCGGCAGATGATAGGCAGGACGCGCCTGAAGCGGCTTGTCGTCGGCAGCATTGCAGAGATGAGCGCGCAGCCGGAGGCGGTGCAGGCGCAGATGGAAAAGGGCGGCTTGCTCGCCAAGCCGGTGCAGGACACCCATCATGTCGATTTTGCCGACCTCCTGGACAACGACGGCATGTTCACGCCTTACCCGGTAGATGACGTGTCGGAAGCCGTCGCGGTCCTTCAGTACACTGGCGGCACCACGGGCATGCCCAAGGGCGCCATGCTGACTCATGCCAACCTGACGACGGCATGCAGCCAGATCGCCGCCGTCGTCAGCGGCGATCCGCCAGTGCTCGAGCCTGGCAAGGAGCGCGTGCTGGCGGTCCTGCCGCTCTTTCACATCTATGCGCTGACGGTCAACATGCTGTTCGGCCTGCACATGGGAGCGGAGATGATTCTCCATACGCGCTTCGATGTGCAGGCGGTGGTGCAGGACTTGTCGGCCAAGCGCGTTACCGTGTTTCCCGGCGTGCCGACGATGTACACCGCCATCATCAACTATCCGGACATTGAAAAGCATGACCTGAGCGCGCTGAAATTCTGCGGCTCGGGCGGCGCGCCGCTGCCGGTCGAGGTGAACCAGCGCTTCCAGCACCTGACGGGCTGTTGTCTCGTCGAGGGCTGGGGCATGACGGAAACCTCGCCCACCGGGACCTTCACGCCGGTGTACGGCATGCAGAAGGTCGGCTCCTGCGGCATGCCCACCGTGGGCGTCGTTCTCAAGTTCGTCGACGTCGACGATCCCTTGAAGGAAGTGAGCCAGGGAGAACGCGGCGAGATGTGCATCAAGGGGCCCAACGTCATGAAGGGCTACTGGCGCCGGCCCGATGCGACGGCGGCGTCCATGACGGCCGACGGCTTCTTCCGTACCGGCGATGTCGCATGGATGGACGAGGACGGCTTCGTGTTCATCGTCGACCGCACCAAGGACATGATCCTGTGCGGCGGCTACAACGTCTATCCGCGCCTGATCGAAGAGGCGATCTACGAGCATCCTTCGGTGGCCGAGGTCAGCGTGATCGGCGTGCCCGATGCCTACCGCGGACAGTCGCCGAAGGCCTTCATCGCATTGAAGAAGGATGCGCCGGCATTCACTCTGGACGAACTCAAGACCTTCCTCAAGCGCAGGCTGGGCAAGCATGAAATGGTGCAGTCGATGGAGATTCGCAAGGAATTGCCGAAGACGCCGGTCGGCAAGCTGTCGAGAAAAGAGCTGTACGACGAGGAAGCCCGCAAACGCTCGTCATGATGCGCCTGCGCTCGGATGCCGGCGCAGCAGGCTAGTGGCTCTCAGGCTGGCCGCATTGGAACACGGAATGCCTGGTGACGCAGCGGGGAAAGGGCGATGAAGAGGACGAGAAAAGGGAGGCTTGGAAAAGCAGGGCCTGAAAGCAAATGGAGCGGAACACCGTATGCCGGTATTCCGCTCCATCGAATCAGCGCCGGGGTGCAAGCCGGGTGATTCACTCAATTCCGGTCCGGACTGAATGGACCGGAAAAGACTTGTAGAGACCTATGCCGCCCTGATTAGCGGGGCGTGCCGCGGCGCAGCAGATTGACGATCGCCAGCAGGATTACAGCACCCAGGAACGATACCAGCAGCGAGGAGATGCTGAAGTCATTCTGGTTGATGGTACCTGTTCCAAACAGCGGAGCGAGCAGCCAACCGCCAAGCAGTGCACCTACGATACCCACGATAACGTTCAGGAGCATGCCTTGGCTGGCATCTGTACGCATCACGATGCTGGCGAGCCAGCCGAGAATACCACCTACGATAATCCAGATAATAAAATTCATTTTTACCTCCTATGTATGTTGATAGACTGGCTACACGAATAGACTGGCTGCATGTGAAATGGTTCATGCTGCGGAAGGCTTCCGGCCTTGCGAAACCGCATGGATTCGGCTGACGCATGTCGCGTTTCCCCTTGTCCTGACAGGCCGCTTCGGCCGCTTGCACCTTGAAGCGCATCCCGAACACAGAAAGCATCTCGCATGCAAACCATCGCCGGATGATGAATGCATTGAAGGCGCGCTGCGTGGTTGTGAATGCATGCATCGTTCATGTTCATCTGCCCCCGGCAAGCTCCGGCTCCGAATGTTCAGCTGATACTGCGGAGGGAACGTCTTGCTCCATTCCGCCCGTACCGATGTTCATCCTCGGCCGGAAGCGGCGAGAATCCTTCGTCGTCCTCTACCAGGACCGTAACTCCCGGCTGGATCGTCCTCAGGTAACTGGCATATGCATAGGCATCCTCCTTTTCGTCAAATGAAGCGATAGGCTGTTCGCCACCTTTCTCGGAAATGTCCCAGGTGTCATGCAAGCCTGGCGAGATGCAGATGACGTTCGTTTCAAGCGTGTCGATGACCACGTCTATTTCTCCTTGCTGACCGGTGACGGCGCCGAAAGCCGGCGCAGTATTGCGGGAACGGCGATTGGTGCGGGCAGCACGCCCGGGTCGCATGTCTTCGCTGATGATCGATGTCTGATTCATGATGTTGATGTCGCCGGTAGCATTGCACATTGCATACTGCACACCGCGTCATGTCGCGTTCATTCGTGCCGCCCGGGAGCGCTGCGGAACACAATGCATGCCGCGCATGACGTGCGGATGAAATTCAATGGGTTTCGATGGACAAGGCGCAGGCATTGCCCGTGCGTGCAAGGCCGCAATGCGGGAAGCGCCTTTGCCGGGATAGGGCCGCTGCATGCCGATACCTGCTCTGTGTGACCGTATCCCAGTTCATAACAATCTCCATGTCATTGATAGTGGGAAAGCCCATCGGGCCAATTGCGTCTACAGTGCTTGTGCAATTCCTGTGCCTAACCTGCGACGAGGTCTTGCGAAGGGTGAAATCGAAACAAGCGTTTTGTACGCTGCGGATAAGGGTACGGGCATCATGCCGGCTCGCCGCAGGCTGCGCGGTCCCGACAAGGCTTGGAGACACGGGCGTTCCCGGCAATGCCTCTCAAAGGTGCATTGCATTCCGGAACAAGGATCGCCTGCTCGGTTCATCGCATGCTCGAAGCTGTCGGTAGATATCGGTAAGGCTGTGAGGAGATGGAAGATTGGAGAAAGCTCTACTTCATTTGGCAGTTTGCTCGTGTAAATGTTCCATGTATGGTTGAAAACAATACAGGCAGAACTTGCAGCCCTTGCTCGTTGTCCATGTTGTTATGGGGTACGTTTCGCCGCAATTTGTTGCGGTCTTCCCCTTGGGAAGGTAGTGCATAAATGCTAATTGAAGTTTCATTGCGCTGCCGCAGTCGGAGAAAAAAATGGCGACAAATTCTGGTGCGGAAGGAAACTTAATCAGGGTCAAGTTGTCATTTGTTACACCCGAGTACGATCGGTTACAACGTCACCACAGGAGCACATCATCATGACTGAACACGCGTTGGCAGGACAAGAGAGTTACGATCCGAATCGCCTTCTGGACACCCTGCTTGAAAAAATGAATCTCAAGAACGATGCGGCATTGTCGCGCATGCTTGAAGTCGCGCCGCCGGTCATCAGCAAGATCCGCCATCGCCGCCTGCCGATCGGCGCATCGCTGCTGATCCGCATGCATGAAACCACCGGCATGAGCATCCGCGAACTGCGCGACCTGATGGGCGATCGCCGCACCAAATACCGCCTCAGCGATGCGCAGGGCAAACCGAAGCCGGCGCCCGAAGCTGCGCCTGCCCAGCCGCAGCAGAACCAGCCCAGCATGCATTGAATCGGTCCAGCTTTGCATCTGCACGGTGGCCTGACCGCAGGCTGATGCAAAGCGCGGCAGCAGCGTCATGAGGGACCCGGCTCCGCTGTGATTGTCCGTCAAGTCCGTTTTATCCGTTCTATCGCCCTGGCTCGCGGCGACGTTTAAACGCCGGTCCTTCGGACCGGCGGCATCTTCCTTCCTTCACGCGTCCCTGCATCCATTCGCAGTTCCTTGCACCCCCGTAAATAGTTGACTCAGATCAATGTTTTTGCGGCGTCCGCTCTCTATGCTGCGATGCGACTTCCGGCTGTGACGGAAGCGCTTGTCCGTCATGGAGGGAGGTTCCAGTGCTATCCAATCTGACCATCAGATCGCGTCTCGTTTTTGTCGTCGGCTTTCTTTCACTCATGTGCATTGCCGGAGGCGTGATCGGTCTGGGCAGCCTGTCTTTGGCCAATGCCGGCCTCGAAGACAATTACAAGCATCGGCTGCTGCCGGTGAGTCAGCTCGACCGCATCATCCGTCTGATGGAGAAAAACCGGATCGAAATTGCCGACGCCCTCGGCGGCAATGCGGAGTATCGCAGCAAGCAGCTCGATGCAATCGAAAGCCGCATCGGCGAGATCGATGCGGCCTGGAAGGATCCGGCGTTCGGTTCGGACAAGCACATGCCTGCGGATGAAGCGGCGATGATGGGCCGTTTCAAAACGGCCGGCAACCGGTTCATCGAACAAGGCATGCGTCCGGCCATGGCCGCGCTGCGCGCCAACGATACGGAAACGGCGGCGCGCATCGTCCACGGCGGTCTGGAGCCGCTTGCGGCGCCGGTCGAGGAAGCGGTCTCGGCGCTCATGCAGCATCATCTGGAAGCGGCACGCAAGGATTACGAATACAACCAGCGCATCCATGACTGGGTCAGGTTTTCGTGTGCGGCCGGCATTGCTCTCTCGGTGCTGCTCGGCATGCTGATCTGCGTGTGGCTGATGCATGCGATTGCAAGGCCCCTGGCCGAAGCGGTCGAGGTTGCGCGCCGGGTGGCGGCGGGCGACCTCAGCCGGGAGATCGAGGTATCTGCACACGATGAAACCGGCCAGCTGCTGCAGGCGCTGAAAGACATGAATGCCAGCCTGGCGGGCATCGTCCGGGAGGTGAGGAACGGCACCGAGACGATTGCCGCCGATTCAGGCCGCATCGCCTCCGGAAACCAGGACCTGTCGGAACGCACCGAAACCCAGGCCAGCTCGCTGGAGGAAACCGCGTCCTCGATGGAGCAGCTGACTGCAACGGTGAAACAAAACGCCGACAGTGCCGAACAGGCCAACCTTCTTGCCTTGTCGGCTTCCGAAGTGGCGCTCAAGGGCGGAGCGGTCGTCTCCCAGGTGGTCGACACCATGGGCTCCATCAACGCCTCGGCAAGGCGCATCGTCGATATCATCGGCGTGATCGACAGCATCGCCTTCCAGACCAACATCCTGGCGCTCAATGCCGCCGTGGAGGCCGCACGCGCCGGCGAGCAGGGCAGGGGCTTCGCCGTGGTCGCCACCGAAGTCCGGCAGCTTGCCCAGCGCTCGGCCGCCGCTGCCAAGGAAATCAAGACACTGATCGACGATTCGGTGGAAAAGGTGGATGCAGGCGCCAGGCTGGTGGACGAGGCCGGCGCCACCATGCAGGACATCGTGGAAAGCGTGCGCCGCGTCACCGACATCATGGGTGAGATCTCGGTGGCGAGCAAGGAGCAGACCGACGGCATCCAGCAGGTCAATCAGGCGATCAACCAGATGGACGAGGTGACCCAGCAGAATGCGGCGCTGGTCGAGGAAGCCGCGGCGGCGGCGGGGTCGCTGCAGGATCAGGCCGTGGGCCTGGCGCGCGTGGTCAGCGTTTTCCGACTCTCCGGCGACGACGCGCATGCCATTCCAGCCTTGCCTTCCGCGAGAGATGGAACGCTTCTCAGGCTGACATCAGCACCGGCACGCGCATCGATTCCAGCACTGCACGCGTGACGGCACCCAGCATCAGTTCGCGGAAGCGCATGTGGCCGTAAGCGCCCATCACCAGCAGGTCGGCGCCGCGCAGGCCGGCAAGGCTCATCAGCGCATCGCCCACCGGCCCGTCAGACTGGCGCTGCAGCACTTCCGCGTGCACGTGATGGCGCGCCAGATACTGCGCAAGATCGCGGCCCGGCGACATCGCCTGGCTGCGCGCATCGAAGCTGACCACTTCGACATGCTGGGCGCGGCGCAGCAGGGGCAGGGCGCAGGCCACGGCGCGCGCCGCTTCCATGCCGGCATCCCAGGCAATCAAGACCCGCGTGCCGATATTGTCGAAGCGGCCGGCGTACGGCACGACCAGCACCGGCCGCGCGGAATTGAGCACCACGAACTGGGCGAAGTCGGGCATGACGACCGGCGACAACTCCTTCGGATCGTTCTGGCCGATCACCACCAGGTCGGCATAGCGCGACTGAAGGCAGATGCCTCCGCCGGCTTCATCATCGACCAGGCGCTTTTCGTAGGAAGGCAGTCCCAGCTTCTGCGCGGCGGCTTCGAAGTCCTCCAATCCCTGCCTGGCGCGGTGGCGCAGGAAGTCGAGGTGCGTGCGCAGGTTGGGATCCAGTTCCGCCAGCATGCGTGCCTGCACCAGGTAACGGGAAGCGCCGGTGGTTGCGGTGCCGATCAGGTGCGCCTGCTCCGCCATGGCGACCGCGGCAGCGATCTTGATGCGCTCGCCGGCGGATGCGGATTCATCGACATGCACCAGGATGGTTTTGTAGGCCATGGGATTCTCTGCCGAGGCGCTGTGAAGGCGCAGCGCGGCTTGCATTTCGTGTCGCTTAACATAGCGCCAAACCGCAAAAGACCGCATGCCGAATCCGCCCGCTTTGACAAGCATCAAGCGATATGACTCGCAGCGCGGCGTCGCAGCGCATTGCGGCTATCTGCTTGATTTCGGAAGCGCTCTCCGTAGAATGGAAGGCATTCCGCCGCCATGGAGTTGACATGCGCCTGTCCATCCAGCCCTTGCAGCGCACTCTTGCCGTGCCGTCTTGCAGCAGCGCAATCCAGCGCATGGGCCGCCGGTGACCACCGCCCACTTCCGCTTCTATGCCGAGCTGAACAATTTCCTTGCGCCATGGCAGCGCCAGCAATGCTTCAGCCATCCCTGCTCGCGCGACGCGAGCGTCAAGCACATGATCGAGGCGCTCGGCGTGCCGCATACGGAAGTCGACCTCATCCTCGTCGACGGCATTTCGGTGGATTTCTTGCATCGCCTGCAGGACGGCGAGCGGGTGAGCGTCTATCCCGTTTTTCACAGCATCGACGTGACTCCGCTGGTGAAGCTGCGTCCGGCATCATCGGGTGTCGACAGGTTCATCGCGGATGCGCACCTGGGCCTGCTGGCCCGCAATCTGCGCATGCTCGGTTTCGACGTGCTCTACCGCAACGATTACAGCGATGCCGAAGTGGCGCGGATTGCCGCGGAGGAAGGCAGGATCGTGCTCACGCGCGACCGCGATCTGCTGATCCGCAAGGAAATCGTACGCGGCTGCTACCTGCATGCGGTCGCCTGCGACGCGCAGATGGCGGAAGTGCTGGGCCGCTTCCGGCTGGCGCAGGCGGTCAATGCCTTCAGCCGCTGTCTCAATTGCAACGGCCTCCTGCAAAGCGTGCCGAAGTCCGACGTGCAGGAACGCGTTCCCGATCACAGCCGCAAGGCTTATGACCGCTTCTATGAATGCACGGGCTGTTCCCAGGTGTACTGGGAAGGGTCGCACGTGGCCAGGATGCGCCAGCGCGTCGCCCGCATGCTAGGCGAAGAGGATGAGCCGGTGCAGGAGGAGGACGGCGACAGGAAGTAGAATGCCCGGGCATAAACCAATTCCTTTCCGTTCATGAACAAGCTCTATTCCGCCGCCTGCGAGCGCAACCGCGATCCCATCCTTGACGTGCTGCGTATCACGCTTGCCGATGCGCGCAGCGTGCTGGAGATCGGCAGCGGGACCGGCCAGCACGCCGCTTACTTCGGCGCCGCGCTGCCGCACCTGACCTGGCAGACCAGCGACCTGCCGCAGAATCATCCGAGCATACGGGCGTGGATCGCGGACACGCCGAACGTGCTGCCGCCGATCGCACTCGATACCGGGGCCGGCCCCTGGCCGCAGCAGTTCTTCGACGCGGTGTTCAGCGCCAACACCTGCCACATCATGGCATGGGAGGAAGTGGTCGCCATGTTCGCCGGTATTGCAGGCGTGCTGCAGCCGGGCGGCGTCGTCTGCATCTACGGGCCGTTCAATTACGGCGGACGCTTCACCAGCGAAAGCAATGCCGCCTTCGATGCTTCGCTGCGCTCCCAGGCGGCGCACATGGGCATCCGCGACTTCGAAGCGATGAACGCGCTGGCTGGCAGGCATGGGCTGAATCTGGCCGCTGATCATCCGATGCCGGCCAACAACCGGCTGCTTGTCTGGAAGCGGTGAGCGACCCGGGCGGCCCGAAGATCAGTGAATGTGCAGGTTCGCCTGCACCCGGAGCAGATCCGTGAAATGCTCCGCCGATACCGGCTCGCTGAAGAAGTAGCCCTGTACGCTGTCGCAATCGTTGTCGCGCAGGAAATCGAACTGCTGCTGGGTCTCGGCGCCTTCCGCGATCACGCTGCATTCGAGGCTGTGCGCCAGGTTGATGATGGCCTTGGTGATTGCCGCATCGCTGCGGCTGAAGGGCACGCCCTGCACGAACGACTGGTCTATCTTCACCGCCCGGATCGGGAACTGCTTCAGGTAAGCCAGCGATGAATAGCCGGCGCCGAAATCGTCGATGGCCACGCTGACGCCGATGTCGCGCAAGGCCCCAAGCACCGCAATGGCCTTCTCGGGATCGGCCATGACCGCGCTCTCCGCGATCTCGAGTTCCAGATAGCGGGCCTCCAGCCGGGTGTCGGCAAGAATGTCCATGATGTTGTCGATCAGCCTGTCATCGCTCAACTGCCGCGCCGACAGGTTGACCGCGACTTTCATGCGCGCCGGATTGACCTTCTGCCATTCCCGGTTCTGCCTGCAGGCATTGCGGATCGCCCAGTAGCCGATGGAATGGATCAGACCCACTTCCTCGGCGAGGCGGATGAAGCGCTGCGGCGGCACCGAGCCGAACATCGGATGGTTCCAGCGCAGCAGCGCCTCCATGCCGCTGATGCGGTTGCTCAGCACATCCATCTTGGGCTGGTAGAGGATGAACAGCTCATTGTTCTCGATGGCGCGGCTGAGCGCGGTTTCCATCGCGATTCTTTCCTCCGCATGCCGGTTCATCTCGGGGGAGTAATAGCGGTAGTTGTTGCGCCCCACCTGCTTGGCCTGATACATCGCGGTATCGGCATGCTTGAGCAGCGTTTCCACGTCGGTGCCGTCGCTGGGGTAGCTGCTGATGCCGATGCTGGTGCTGATGACGAGCGTCTCGCTGCCGACAACGAGAGGAGGGCGGAAGGCCGCAAGTATCTTTTCCGCGATGACATTGCCACGATGCGGTTCGTCGACATTTTCCACCAGCACGACGAATTCATCGCCGCCCAGACGCGCGACAGTGTCGGATTCGCGCAGGATCTTCTGCAGGCGGGTGGCCGCCTCCTTCAGGACGAGGTCGCCGACGGCGTGGCCCAGCGTATCGTTGATCAGCTTGAAACGGTCGAGGTCGAGGAACAGCACCTCGAGCGACCTCGCGGGCCGCTCCGCGATCGACAGCGCATGCTCCAGCCGCTGGTAGAACAGGATGCGGTTGGGCAGCCCGGTCAGCGAATCGTAGTGCGCCAGGTAAGCCATCTGCTGCGCGGTGCGCTTGCGTTCGGTAATGTCCCGGGCGATGAAGAGCGAAGCCCGCCGGCCGCGGTACATGAAGACCGAGGAATTGAGCTCCAGGTCCAGCACGATGCCGTCGAGACGCCGGATGCCCAGTTCCACCGGCCCCACCGCATCGCCTTCGCGCACCTGCTCGATGCGCTGCCGCACGGTGTCGTAGAACTGCGGCATCAGGAACTCATACAGCGAGCGGCCGATGATCTGGTCGCGATGGGTTGCGCCGAGCAGGCAGACCGCGGTCTGGTTGGCCAGCACGAAATGGCCGTCCTGCTGCGCAAGGATGGCGTCGGGCGAAAGCTCGACGACGGTGCGGTAGCGTTCCTCGGCTTCTCGCAGGGAAGCTTCGGCTTCCTTGATATCGCTGATGTCCTGCACGGTGCCGAACATCTTGGCCGGCCGGCCCTGCTCATCCGTCTGCAATTGCCCGCGCCCGGCGACATGGCGCACTCCGCCGCCCGGCGGAACGATACGGTATTCGAGATGGAAGGGCTGGCCGAAATTGCGGCAGGCGCCGATGGCCCGGCCCAGCATCTCGCGGTCATCCGGATGAATGAGCTGCCTGGCGTTGTCGAGCGTCGGCGGGAACTCGTCCTTCTTGACCTGGTAAAGCCGGTACAGTTCGTCCGACCAGGTGAATTCGTTCGTTTGCAGGTCCCAGTTCCAGCTGCCGATCTGCGCCAGCGACTGCGCCTCCGACAATTGCCGTTCGCTCTGCGCCAGCTCGCGCTCCACCTGCTTGCGCGCCTCGATGTCTTCCATCAGCGCATCGGTACGTTCCCGCACCCGCTGTTCCAGACTGTCGCGCTCAGCACGCAGTGCCTGTTCGACGGCGGCATGGCGATACACCAGGCTGGCCAGTGCCAGGCCGGTGGTGCCGATTACGCAGATATACACCATCAGCAACATGAGCGAGGTCGACACATCTCCGCTCGCAAAGGGGCTGCTGCCGCGCGCGGTATGCCAGGCCGCGATGGCGCAGATGGTCGCCGTGGTCCAGTTGACGGCGGCAAAATTGAAGCGGAACGCCGCCCACAGCAGGAAGGGAATGGGCAGGTAGACGATAGGCTTGAAAGGTAAAGTGCCCGCGAATGCGAGTTTGGTGACTGCCAACAGCAGCAAGAGGAACATACCTGCCTCGAAGAGCTTCGCGCGGGACCAGGGCCGGCCGCCTGAAATATTCAAAGCCATCAGCCACGGCACGCCGACGATCATGCCGGTTGCATCTCCCAGCAGCCAGGTCAGCCATGTCATGGCGGCCTGCGCCGGGGCACCTGCCCGGTCAGGATAGGCATGGGCGATCGCAGCCGCTCCGAATGTGGCGCCGACGATGGCGCACAGCACCGCGATGCCGACGAAGCGAAAGATCGGTCCCTGGTGGATGAAACCCTTGCGCGAGGGGTAGAAGCGATCGATCAGGTAGACCACCGCACAGGCTTCCAGCGCGCTGCCGATCCCGATCGCCACGGACGAGATCAGCGGAAGTCCGGTCGACAGCGAGGTACTGAGGATGGCGCCGATCACGATGGCCGGGGCGATCCAGTAGCCCAGCCTCAATACTGCAAGAACGGCCAGCGCCGCCGGCGGCCACAAGGGGCTGACCATGCCCGGCAGCATGCCGAAACCGAAGGACAGGCGGCAGCTCAGGTAATACAGGAAGGTGAACAGGACAAACGCGGAGAGGTAGGACACGCTTCCTGCCCAACGGTCCGGCAAGGATTGTCGGCTCGCATGACTTTTCAGAATACTGAACAAGTTCATCCCAGGCCTTCCGTAGGAGAAGCGGTGAGGAGGTCGAGCGTGTCGCTACACGACTGGCCTGATCAATATGCCATTCTTTGTTTCTTATTTTGTTGAATTGGCGCAAACATGGCGGCCCGCCCATTTTGTCTATGACGCCTTTTCAAAACAATGGTTTCTGCCGCTCCCAAGCCGATTTCCACGTGCATTCGCAAGAGTTCGAGGACGGCGGCAGGCGGCTTCCACGCAACATGGGAGTGAGCTCAACGCTATTTTCCTCGATATAAAAAATGCAATTACTTTGAGATTTATCAAATACTTGCGTTATAGTTTCGTTACGGAAATACAAGGCGGGAATCCAGTCTTGGCCTCGCGATATCGCGGGTTGCCAAGTGCAGTCTCGCGTGCAGGCGCCTGCCGGCATTACATCATCAGAACCCACCGAGACACGCGGACCATGACAACTTCCACTCTTCGCTTCCTCGCCGGCGCAGCCCTGACCGCGTGTGCGGTGACCTGTCATGCTGCGGAGGAGGATGCGATCGGGCGCTTCGAGATCAGCCGCTTCGACGTGGCCGGCAATACGCTGCTGGCCCAGCCCCGCATCGACCGCATCCTGGCGCCTTATACCGGAAAAAGCCGCAATTTCGGCGATGTGCAGCAGGCGCTCGAAGCGCTGGAAGCGGCCTATCACGCGATCGGCTATCACGTCGTCCAGGTCGCGCTGCCGGAGCAGGAGCTGAACCAGGGGGTTGTCAGGCTGCAGGTGATCGAGACCAGGCTCGGAAAGATCCGCGTCGAGGGCAACCTGCATCACGATGATGTCAATATCCGGCGCAGCGTGCCGGGGCTGCGTGAAGGCATGCCGCCCGATCTCGGGCGCGTATCCTCCAGCCTGAAACTGGCCAATGAAAACCCCGCCAAGAAAACCACGCTGCAGCTGCAGAGCGGCGAGCGCGATGATGAAGTCGATGCGCTGCTCAAGGTCAGCGACGAAAAATCCTGGCGCGTTGCCGCCCTGATCGACAACAGCGGCAACCGGACCACCGGCCAGACCCAGCTCACCACGCAGCTGCAATATGCCAATGTCGCCAATGCCGACCAGGTGCTCAGCCTGCAGTACACCACCACGGTGCAGAAACCGAGCCAGGTCAGCGTCTACGGTATCGGCTACCACATTCCCTTTTATGCGCTCGGCGATTCGATGGACCTGTTCGCCAGCTATTCGGATGTCGACTCCGGCTCGGTGCTGGCCGGCATCGTCAACTTGCAGGTCAGCGGACGCGGCACCATCCTCGGCGCGCGCTACAACCAGAACCTGCGCCGCACGGGCGACTATGAGTCGCGCCTGAGCTACGGCATCGACTACCGGGAATACCGCAACAACGTGACGGTGCAGGGCGCTCAGCTCGGCAATGACGTGACGGTGCATCCGCTCGGCATTACTTACGGCGGCACCTGGACGGCGGGACAGTCGGAATTCAATTTCAGCATCACCGGCATGCACAACCTGCCCGGCGGCGAGCGCGGCGCACAGGCCGATTTCAACCGGGTGCGGGCCGGCGCGCGCGCGGGTTACAACATCCTGCGCTACAACGCGAACTATGTGCGGGCGCTGCCCGGCGACTGGCAGATGCGGCTCGGCTTTACCGGCCAGCAGACCGCCGATGCCCTGGTGCCGGGCGAGCAGTTCGGCGCCGGCGGCGCGAACACGGTGCGCGGATTCAACGAGCGCGAGCTGTCCAACGACCGCGGCCAGCTGATCAATGCCGAGCTGTACACCTCCAACCTGTGCGGCGCCCTCACATCGATCGCGGCGCAATGCAGGGCCCTGGCTTTCTACGACGTCGCCCAGGTGCGCCGCAACGACCCGCTTCCAGGCGAACAGGACAGTGCATCGATCGCCAGCGTCGGCCTCGGCATGCGCATGGCGGTGAGCAGATACATGACCATGCAGCTCGACTACGGCCGCGTGGTCAACGCAGGCGTGACGCAGGCCAGGGGCGACAGCCGGGTGCATGTACGGATCGGCCTGACGTACTGATGTGCTGATGTACTGACGAGATGAAGGAAGCTGAGGAATACATGAGAAGCCAAGCAAGAACCGGCGGCGGGCAGCGCACCTCCGCCGTCCCCGGCTTGAAACGCCGCCTGCTGCCCATGCTGATTGCGGGATGCTGCCTGCCGTCCCTGTCGACAGGCAATCCGCTCGGCGCACAGGTCGTGAACGGACAGGCGGCATTCAGCCAGCAGGGCAATGTGTTGTCGATCACCAGCACGCCCGGCACGATCATCAACTGGCAGACCTTCTCGATCAATCCCGGCGAGATCACCCGTTTCATCCAGCAAAACCCGAACAGCAGCGTCCTCAACCGCATCGTCGGCCAGGATCCCTCACAGATCCTCGGCGCGCTTCAATCGAACGGACGCGTTTTCCTGGTCAATCCGAACGGCATCCTGTTCGGCAAGGATGCACGCATCGACGTCAACGGTCTCGTCGCCTCCACGCTGGCAATCAGCAATGAAGACTTCATCAGCGGACGACTGAACTTCAAGGCCGGCGACAAGGCGGCCGGCCTGAAGAACCAGGGCGCCATTACCACGCCGTCAGGCGGCAAGGTCTACCTGATTGCACCGAACGTGGAAAACAGCGGCATCATCACGTCGCCGAAGGGCGAGGTACTGCTCGCCGCCGGACATACGGTGCAGCTGGTGGATTCGCTGGACCCGAACATGCAGGTCGTGCTGAGCGCGCCGGAGAACGAAGCGCTCAATCTCGGACAGGTGATCGCCCAGGCCGGCAGGACGGGAATGCTGGGCGCGCTGGTGAAACAGCGCGGCATCATCAATGCCGACAGCGCGGTGATCGGCGAGAACGGCAAGGTGGTGTTCAAGGCAAGCCGGGATGCCTTGCTGGAAGCGGGCAGCCGCACCAGCGCGCGGGGCGCGGGGAAGGGCGGCGAAGTGATCGTGCAGGGCGAGCGGGTCGCCGTCAACGGCGATGCGCAAGTCAGTGCCGATGGCAGGCAGGGCGGCGGAAGCGTGCTCATCGGCGGCGACTATCTCGGAAAAAATCCATCGATCGCCAATTCCAAGCGCAGCTTCGTCGGCAATGATGCCGTCATCAGCGCCAGTGCTACGGAGAGCGGTCACGGCGGCAAGGTTATCGTCTGGTCCGATGGCGCAACCGGCGTGTACGGCAGCATTTCAGCGAAAGGCGGTGCGCAGGCCGGGAATGGCGGCTTTGTCGAAACGTCCGGCGCAAAGCTGAGTGTGGCCGGCGCCCGAATATCCACGGCGGCGCCCAAGGGAAGCGCTGGAAGCTGGCTGCTCGATCCCACCGACCTCAACGTGGTAAGTACGCTGGCTTCTGTCGGCAATACAATCGCGGCCGATTTCGACGCACTATCCAACGATGACCTTGGAGAAGTGCTGGCGTCGGCTATCAATCTTGCAACAGGAAATGTCACGCTGACGGCCAGCGGCAACATTACCGTCACGAGTGCCATTTCACGGGCAACCCCTAACCAGGGCCTGGCGATGCAGGCCGGCGGCAATGTCGCGATCAACAACAGCATCAATACCAATGGCGGAAACCTGACCCTGCAAGCCGCCTCCGGCATTACCCAGGATTCGGCAAGCGTCATCACCGCGTCCCAGCTTACGGTAACTGCAACGAACGGCAGTATCGCAATGGCTGGCTCCAACGCGGTCGGCACTTTCACAGGAGCCGCAGGAACATCGCTCGACTTCAAAAATGGCGCGGCCGACCTGACAGTACAGGGACTCACCGCGGGCGCCAACGATGCGGCAAACGTGTCGTCCGGTACCAGGCTGACAGTCAATGGCATGAGCACATGGTCGGGAAGCGGAAGCAGGACGCTTTCGTCGCAGGGGGATTTGGTCCTCAATACCAATCTGGCGGCCTCCACCAATGGCACAGGCGCGGCGAACTTCATTGCAAAATCGACAGCCGGCAATGTCACGCTCAATTCAGGCAGCGACATCAAGTTCACCGGTACTGCCTTCAAGCTGCTTGCCGGCGGCAATGTGAACATCAATTCAGCTGTTGACTCGGGAAGCGCCTACACGACCGTCATCGGCGGGTGGGATGGAGTGGATGCGAACCCGCAAATCAGCTCCAGTACTGCAAGCAGCATCAGCTTCGGTTCGGGAGGTGCACTTAGCAGCTCTGCTACAGCCATCTACAAGGCAGGCTCGGGAGGGATCTCGACGAGCGGCATTGGTGGAGGCGCATCCGGCGTGTTCATCGCCAGCCCTTATGTTGCCCTGTATTCGAAAGGCGGCATTTCAATTGGCAAGCTGGATGGAAACGTCATGGCAAAAGCGGGTGGCGATGTTTCAATCGCAGACGCGGGGGCCTTCGTGCTGCCGACCGGCACAGCTTACGATCCACTGGTGCCAGTTGGCGTATCCACCAGCAGCGGCAATGTAACGATCAAGGCCGGCAGCAACTCGCTCAGCAGCATTGATGCTCCGGTTTCCGCAACGGGAACCGTAACCATCAACTCCGACAAGCTTATTGTGAATGCTACCGTTACCGGGACCAAAGTTGCGCTGGCTCCGGTGACCTCGGGTACCGCCATTGAGGTCGCCACGAGCAATCCCGACAAAGTCCCGGCAGGCATGCGACTGACTGCGGCTGAACTGAACAAGATAAATGCCGGCACTCTCACGATCGGTGATGCGAGTAGCGGCAATATTCAGATCCAGGGAAAACTGCTGGGCGGGACCGGCGGAGCGCTTGAGCATGTCACCGCCGGCATGAGCCTGAAGTCCGGCGGAGCCATTACGCAGACGGCCGGCAGTACCATCGTCGGCGGATCGAAAGTGCAGGCAACCGGCAGCAGCGTCACCCTGACCGAGAATAATTCAACCGGCGTCATCGCCGGCTTTGCCAGCACCGGCGACTTCAGATACCGTTCGCTTAATGGCATTTCCGTGCAGGCCATAGATGATGTCGAAGGCATTAGCGTACCCATCGGGAAAAACGTGGAACTGGTATCCACCCACGCAACTGCCGGCATCAGCCAGAGCAGCCGCATTACCGGCGGCGTGCTGCAGCTCGAAACACCCGGTCCGGTATCGCTGGACAACGCGGCCAACAGTGTTGAAAAAGTCAGTGCTGCGCTCAATCCGGGCGCAGCGGGAACCGGCTCGTTTTCCCTGACGAACGGAGTGTCCGGCGGTTGGGAGGTGACTTCCATCACGACCAGGGACAAGGCGATCGCCTTGCAGTCCTATGCGGGAGAAACGACTGTTGCCGGAAGCGTGAATGCCGGAACGGGCAATGTCACCATCTTCGCTCCCAATCTGACCCTGGGCGCCGCCTCCGCCATCAACGGCGGCAGCGTCACGCTGACGGCCGGCAACAACGATGCAAGGATTACCCAGCTTGCCGGCAGCACGGTGACAGGAACGTCGCTTCATCTGGTGTCGGACAACCTCGACGTCGGAGGCGTGCTGGTCGGCGGTTCCGGTACGTCGAGCCAAGTCAGCTTTTCTACAAGGACGTCGGGACGCGCACTCGAAATTGCCGGTGCCGTGGCAACGCCCGGCGCCCTGAGCATCACGCAATCCATACTCGGCAAGATCAATCCAACAGGCTTCAATGCCGGCTCGATCGTCTTTCAAAGCAACAATGGCGCCGCAACCTTCAAGGGAAACTACATCAGCCCCGGCGCCGGCGGTGCCTATACCAATATTTATGCCGGCTCGATAGGACAGGATGCCGCGACGTCGATCAAGGGTGGACTGCTGGCGGTGGCGAGCACGGGATCCATCGATCTGCAGGGAGCGAATACAATCAATAATCTGGGATCGCTGGTGTCGTCGGGTCCTGACGGCTACGTGAAAATCAAGACCGGCGTGTCGAACCTGAATATCATGGGCTCCATGTCGGCCGGTGCGGGCGGCTTGGAAATCACCAATACAGGCGGCGGCATATCGGTAGGCAGCGCCCAGGTGGCAAGCAGCGGAAGTGCCAAGCTGACCTCCGCGGGCAATCTCACGATCTCAGGGTCGACCGCGGACTCGTTCGTGAAAGCCGGGTCGAGCATCAATCTCGATGTCAATGGCGACATCGGTTTCTACAGCAGCGGCAGCAACAAAGCGTATGTCGCGTCCCTGTCGTCGGCGCCGACCAGCCTCACGTTCAGCAATCCGACCGGCAAGGTCAGTTTCAATGCTGCCCAGGCAACAACCACCACGTCGGGAAGCAACGGCTTTTTCTCCAGCGGCGTACCCGGATCGGGCGCAAATGCCGCGGTGCTTGGTACGACGCTGATCATCAACGGCGGCAATGCCGGAGCGCTGACCACGGTGCCGTCGACCACCAACCCTCCGCCGTCGACGACACCGCCTTCACCCTCGGCTCCCAGCATTGGCGAATGCGTTGCGAATCCTTCGCAGTCCGGATGCAATGCCGTACTGCCGAACATTGCACAGTGCACGAACGCGCCCGCCACGGCAGGCTGTTCCGTGGTGCTGCCTACGCTTGCTGCTTGCACGACCGCCCCAACGACGGCGGGATGCAGCGTCGTGCTTCCTACGCTGAGCCAATGCACAAGCACGCCGTCGGCTGCCGGGTGCTCGGCAGTCCTGCCTACACTTGCGGCTTGCACGGCTACCCCGGCTGCGGCAGGCTGCAGCGTGGTCCTTCCGACGCTTGCCGCCTGCACGAGTGCGCCGACTGCCGAAGGCTGCAGTGTCGTCCTGCCGACGCTGGGCCAGTGCACCATCACTCCGTCAGCTGCTGGGTGCTCGGTTGTTTTGCCGACAATTGCAGCCTGTACAAGCGCACCTGCGACTGCAGGCTGCGGCGCGGTTCTGCCGAGCCTGAACCAATGCACGAGCACACCGGCAGCAGCAGGCTGCTCCGCCGTTTTGCCGACCCTCGCTGCGTGTACCAATGCACCTGGAACCGCAGGTTGCAGCGTGGTCTTGCCGACGCTGAACCAGTGCATCAGCACGCCGAGCGCCGCCGGTTGTTCTGCGGTTCTGCCTACGATCACCGCCTGTACGAGCGCCCCGTCTACTTCAGGCTGCAGTGCAGTGCTGCCAACCCTCAGCCAGTGCACCGGCACACCGGCAACCGCTGGCTGTACGGCGGTATTGCCTACACTCGCGGCCTGCATCAGTGCGCCGACCGCGCCAGGCTGTACCGTCGTGCTGCCGACGGTAGCACAGTGCTCCGCTACACCGTCTCTTGAGGGATGCTCCGCGGTGCTGCCGATCGCCAACAAGTGCACGGCCGACCCGGCTGCCGAAGGGTGCTCGACGGTGCTGCCCAGCGTGACGCCGCAGGGACGCCGCACTCTGAGTGAAACCGTCGCTACAACATCGAACACGATACTGACCATGATCTCGTCGGCCGGCGAATCTTCCACCGTGACGAACCAGTCCCGGGCCGAAAGAACTTCGGTTTCCGGCGGCAGCAGCGGAAGCGGTGACAAGGGCGAGGCAAAGAGCAGCAGGAAGACAACTTCCGGCCCGGAAGACAACGGAGTACTGAAAAATGAACCAGCAAAGAAGCTCTACTGCAACTGATGCAGCCAAGGCGGCCAAGGCAGCCAGAGCGCTGGTCTTTCTCGGCGCGCTTTCCGGAACCGCCCTGGCGTTTGCAGCACAGGTCGCCGGCACCGTGGCCAACCTGAGCGGACCGCTGATTGCCAGGAAGGCGGACGGCACCGTCAAGGTGCTGTCGGTGAAGTCGACGGTGGAGGAGGGCGACACGCTTATCGCCGAAAAGGACACCTATGCGCGCATCCGGTTCACCGACAACAGCGAAATTACGCTGAAACCCGGCACGCAACTGAAGATCGACAGCTTCAACTTCGAGGAAGACAAGCCGGAGAAGGACAGCGCGGCGTTCAATCTCGTCAAGGGCGGCCTGCGCGCAGTGACGGGTGCGCTCGGCAAGCGCAGCAGGGAGCGCTTCGGCATGAATACGCCAACCGCCACCATCGGCATCCGCGGCACCATCTTCATTGCCGAATACGTTCCGCCGCAGTCCGGACAGCCGGTGCAGACAGGGCAGTCCGATCGCTCGAAGCATGCCGCATACGCATTCGCCAGCGTGGCGGCCGTCGGCCGGCCGTATGCCAATGGGCTCACGGTGAGCGACGCGCCGTGGAGCGCTTCGCCGCTGGAGATGCTGCCGCCGCGCGGCGAGCTGCTGCAGCTCGCGCAGGCAGGCGCTCCGCAGCCATCACCGGGCCTCAATCCCGGACGCGCGCCCGGCCTGTACGTGCAGGTGCTGGATGGCATGATCAACCTGAGCAATCAGGGCGGCTCCCAGGATTTCCTGAGCGGGCAGTTCGGCTATTCGGCGAGCGTGACAGTGCCGCCGGTCATCCTGCCGAACAACCCCGGCATGCAGTTCACGCCGCCGCCGGTATTCAATTCGAGCATCGCGCCGCAGGGCAGCGGCAATGCCGCTTCGGGCAACGGCAACGACGTGGATTGCGAAGTGCGTTGAGTCTGACTGGAGCGTGGACGACAATGCCGCAGTCCGGCCGCGGCATTAATTTTCAGGAAGGAAGTTTGCAGGACCTGCAGCCTGGAGCTGCAATCCGCTTTACTTGATGCACACCGCCCGCACCTGCTTGATGTCGGTTATGCCCGACAGGATCTTTTCGATACCGTCCATCTTGAGCGTCAGCATGCCGTCTTCCAATGCCGCCGCAAGCATGAGCGCGACCCGGCTGTGCTCCTGGATCAGGCGCTTAAGCTTGTCGGTGCCGAGCATCAGCTCATGCAGGCCGACGCGGCCCTTGTAGCCGCCGCTGCACTGGTCGCAGCCGACCGCGCGAAAGAGGCGGAACTTGCCGTCGGCGCCGGCATGGTGTTTCTTCCACTGCTGCAGCACCGATTGCCGGCCCGCCTGCGGGTCCTTGAACGCTTCGGTATGGCGCAGCTCTTCGCAATATTCCGCGAGCAACAGCTGTAGTTCCTCTTCGCTGGGTTCATAGGCCTCTTTGCAGTGCGAGCACAGGCGCTTGGCGAGGCGCTGCGCCAGCACGCCGAGCAGCGCGTCGGCGAAGTTGAAGGGATCCATGCCCATGTCGAGCAGGCGCACGATGGATTCCGGCGCGCTGTTGGTGTGCAGCGTGGAGAAGACCAGGTGGCCGGTGAGCGAAGCCTCGATGCCCATCGCCACGGTTTCCTTGTCGCGCATCTCGCCGACCATGATGACGTCGGGATCGGCGCGCAGGAAGGCACGCATGGCGGTGGCGAAGTCCAGGCCGCTCTTGCGGTTGACCTGCACCTGGCGCAAGCCCTTCTGCGTAATCTCGACCGGATCTTCCGCAGTCCAGATCTTGGTCTCCGGCGTATTGAGGTGATGCAGCACGGAATGCAGCGTGGTGGTCTTGCCCGAGCCGGTCGGGCCGCAGACGAAGAACAGGCCGTAGGGCTTGCTGACCGCGCCGCGCAGGCGTTCGAGGTTGTGCGGCAGCACGCCGAGCTTGTCGAGCGGGATCGGTTCGCCGGCCGCCAGTATGCGCATGACGATGTCTTCGACGCCGCCGGCCGAGGGAATGGTAGCGACGCGCAGCTCGATGTCGAGCGGGCTGAATTTCTTGAACTTGATCTTGCCGTCTTGCGGCTTGCGGCGCTCGGAGATGTCGAGGTCGCACATGATCTTGATGCGCGCGGCCAGCGCATTGCGATAGCTGCCGGGAATTTCGATGTAGGGTTCGAGCGTGCCGTCCTTGCGGAAACGGATTACCGTCTTTTCCTTGCCGGGGCGCGGCTCAATGTGGATGTCGGAAGCGCCCTGGCGGTAGGCATCGACAATCACCTTGTTGACCAGCTTGACCAGTTCATTCTCGGCCGCCGCCGACAGCTCGGCTTCCGACAGTTCCTGGGCATCGTCGTCATCGCCGCCGTCGAGGCCGGACAGCAAATCGCCTACCGACGCAATATCCCCCTCGCTGCCGAAGAAAAGATCGATGGTCTGCCTGAATTCCCGATGGGTGGTGACGCGGTAGGAGAGGCGGGCCTTGGGAAAGACATTGTTGACGATGCGCGCATTGCGCGCATGCTCGGGATCGGTGGCCAGGATGACCATGCCTTCCGCGCCGTCCTCGATCGGTATCCACTGGTTCTGCTCGACGAATTCCCGCTTCAGATGCTTCAGCAGGTCGACCGGCTTGACCCGGTCGCCGCGAAAACCTTCATAGGGCACGCCGAAGAATTTCGACAGGGCCTGGCCGATCGCAGCCGGCCTGACCTGGAAATCCCTGATCAGGACTTCTTCGATATCGTCGTTCTTGCGTCGTGCCGAACGCGTCGCCAGTTCGAGCTCGCCGGCGGCGAGCACCGCTTCGGCCACCAGCGCGCCATACTTGGAACGGATCACCGGGGCCGGCCTGAGGCGCTGGGCATAGGCGATGGCCAGCGTCTTGCACAATTCCTTGAGGCCTTCCTCGGCCACCTGCGAAAACGCGCCGCCGCTGCGGTTGTTGATCAGCTGGATGGCGCCGAGCAGGGCGTTGCTCTGCTGGTCGACCAGCGGCGCCACCAGCATCTGCCGGGTGCGGTAGCCGGTCTGCTGATCGACCCCGCGCTGGAACTGGAGGTCGGGGGAGAGCGCCTTGAGTTCGCTGTCGTCGTAGACGTCGCGCAGGTTGATCACGCGCCGCGACATGGCCGCATAACCGGCGATGCTTTGCGAAGAGACCGGCAGCTGGAAATCCCTGAAGGAATTGAGACCGGTCTTCACCCTGGACACGATGCAGGTCTTGTCCTCGCTCAGCACATACAGCGTGAGCCGGTCGCTGTCGAACAGGTCGCAGATATCCTGCGACAGATCGAGCATGATCTCGTCGAGATTGCTGGTCGCGTGGATCTTGTTGGTGACGGACTGCAGCTTCCTGAAAAGGCCGAGCCGGGCATTTGCATCGTCCGTCGCGCCGGTGCCGACGTTTTCGCTGGTTGTAGGTGTACCGAGAACCGCGCTCATGTGGTCCTGCTCTTCCATTGTGTTTCAGAATTGACAAGGCTCATGTCTTGCCTCCCTGCTGCGTTGCATGCTTTGCAACATGCGCTGGGCGGGCCGGGCAATCATGCAAGCCGCCATCATAATGGATGACGTTGCTTAAATGTATCACCGGCTCGGGCAGTTTTTCGGAGCCCGGCGATATGGTGACGAAAAAGCCGCAATCAAGCGGTTTCGGTCTACAATCGTTCAAAAAAGCAAAGGGGGGCGGTAGTTCCGGATGATGGCGTCATGACGCCGGGTGCCGGTGCGCCGGCCTGTACTGCGGATGTGCCGCACAATACCATTTCGCCCGGGCATGCCGGGCATTGCGTGATGAAGCTTCAAGTACTTGGATGCGCGGGCGGCATCGGCGGTCGCGAACGACTGACCACCAGCCTGCTCGTCGATGACACCATTCTGCTGGACGCGGGCACCGGCCTGACCAGCCTCGACGTCGAACAGCTGGCCCTGATCGATCATGTCTTCATCACGCACAGCCATCTCGATCACGTTGCCGGCCTCGCGCTCCTGGTGGACGCGGTACAGGGCCGCCGGACCACGCCGGTCACCGTGCATGCCACCGAAAGAATCGTCGCCGCGCTGCAGCGCCATCTGTTCAACTGGGTGCTGTGGCCCGATTTTGCGATGATCCCCGACGAGGCCAGTCCATCGATGCAGTGGAACGTCGTCAATCACGGCGCCACCGTGCAGTTCAAGGGCTGCAGCCTGACTTCGCATGCGGTCAATCACACGGTCGGCTCGGCCGCTTACCTGGTGCAGAACGAGCGATCGGGCTTTCTGTTCACCGGCGACATGGCTTCCACGCCGGAGCTGTGGCAGGCGATGCGCGAAGAGAAGCGCCTGTCCAAGATCATCGTCGATTGTTCGTTTTCCGATGCGGACATGGAGCTGGCCGCGCGCTCGATGCATTTCTGCCCGAGCTCGCTGATCGCGGACATCGGCGCGGTGCCGGATGCGATCGAGTTCCTGATCTATCATCTGAAGCCGGGCCAGGAAGAACTGATCATGCAGCAGCTGGAAACCGGCGGACGCGGGCGTGCATTCCGGGCGCTCAAGTGCGGAGATATTTTCGAATTCTGACGGTTTCGGATCTATAGGAATGACGGCGCGGCCGCCGGTGCACCGGGCACAACAGGCCACATGACAAAAATACGCAGCGGCGGCACGCAGACCATGACCGATCAGAGCTACACGGAAATTGCCAAGAGGCTTGAAAAGCTGACCGAACTCAGCCTGGAGCTGAGCACCAACCGCGATATCGCGTCGCTGCAGGACCGCATCCTGAAAGCTGCCAAGAGCATGACGCATTCCGACGGCGGCACGCTCTACCGCACCAGCCCGGACGGCCGAAGCCTGAGCTTCCACATCTCGATCAACGATTCGCTCGGCATGTACCAGGGCGGCGTCAGCGGGCACAAGATCAATATTCCCGACCTGCCGCTCTACCTTGCCGACGGCAGCAGGAACCTCGGCTCGGTGGCCGCCTATGCCGCCAATACCGGCACCTCGGTCAATATCGCCGATGTCTACCAGGCCGACGGCTTCAACTTCTCCGGCATGCGCCAGTTCGACGAGCAGTACAGCTATCACTCGCAATCCTTCCTGACGGTGCCGATGCGCAACCACGAGGATGAGCTGATCGGCGTGCTCCAGCTGGTCAATGCCAAGGACCTCAAGACGGGCAATCCGAAGCCGTTCACCGATACCGACCAGCGCTTCATCGAGGCGCTGGCTTCGCAGGCGGCGATCGCCATCACCAACTCGCAGCTGATCGCACGGCTGGAAGACCTGTTCGAATCCTTCATCAAGCTCATCAACATCGGCATCGATGAAAAGTCGCCGCATACCGGCCGCCACTGCGAACAGGTGCCCGAACTGACCATGATGCTCGCCCAGGCGGTGCATGACACGAAGACCGGGCCGTTCGCCGACTTCGAAATGACCGATCGCGACCGGCGCCAGCTCTGGATCGCCGGCCTGCTGCATGACTGCGGCAAGATCACCACGCCGGTGCATGTGGTGGAAAAGGCGACCAAGCTCGAAACCATCTTCGACCGTGTCCACCTGGTCGACACCCGCTTCGAAGTGCTCAAGCGCGACGCGGAGATCCGCGCGCTGAAGGAGAAGCTCGCCTGCGGCAGCGACACGCGCCACCATGAGGAAATCAACCGCCGCCTGTCCGCCGAGCTTGCGCGCATGGATGACGACCGCGCCTTCCTGCGCCATGCCAACGTCGGCAGCGAAAGCATGTCGGCCGACGACCAGAAGCGGGTGATCGACATTGCCCGGAAATACCGCTGGATCGGCCCCGACGGCATGGAGCGCGACCTGCTGGACGACGAAGAGATGGGCAATCTCAACATCCGCGCCGGCACGCTCAATCCGCAGGAGCGCGACATCATCAACAACCATATCTCGGTCACGATCCGCATGCTGGAGTCGCTGCCGTGGCCCAAGCACCTGCAGAACGTGCCCGAATATGCCGGCGGACATCATGAACGCATGGACGGGCAGGGTTATCCGCGCGGTCTGCGCGGCGACCAGATGCCGGTGCAGGCGCGCATGATGGCGATTGCCGACATCTTCGAGGCGCTGACCGCCAAGGACCGCCCCTATAAGAAGGGCAAGAGCCTGTCGGAGTCGCTGCGCATCCTCGGCGGCTTCCGCGAGCGCAACCATATCGATCCCGACCTGTTCGATGTCTTCATCCGGCAGAAGGTCTATCTCGAATACGCCAGGCGCTTCATGGACCCGGCGCAGATCGACCATGTGGACGAGAACGCGATACCGGGCTACACGCCATAGCCGCATGACACAATAGGAGAACACATGCGGCGCCTCCTGCACAAATACGGCCTGCGCTGGCTGATCGGCATGATCTTCACGCTGGCCGCCGCAGCGGCGGTGCTGCATTACCTGCCGGCGGCGCTGCTCGAGCGCATCGATGTGTTCGCCTATGACATGCGCATGCGCCTGGAAAAGCCGGAGCTCGATCCGCGCATCGTCATCGTCGACATCGACGAGCGCAGCATCACCGGCGTCGGGCGCTGGCCATGGAGCCGCGATACGGTGGCCAGGCTGATCGACCGTCTCAGCGAGCAGTACCATGCGCGCACCGTCGCCTTCGACGTGATCTTTTCCGAGGCCGATACCAGCTCGGGCTATACAACATTGGAAGCCCTGGCGAAGAGGGAATTGCGCGATGTCGACGGCTTCCGGGAGCGCATCCGCGCGCTCAAGCCGCGCTTCGACTATGACGGACGCATGGCCGATTCGCTGCGCGACCGGCCGACCATTCTCGGCTACTACCTTTCCAATGAAACCAGTGCCGTCAGCAAGGGCCGGCTGCCGCCGCCTGCGTTCACGGTCAGCCATCTGAAGGGCAGGGAGATCGAGTCGCCGGTCTATCGCGCCTACAGCGGCAATCTGGATGCCTTGCAAGGCGCGGCCAAGGCCGGCGGCTTCATGAACCCCACGCCGGATGCCGACGGCGCAATCCGCCGCCTGCCGCTGCTGGCCCGCGTCGGCGACAATTATTACGAGTCGCTGGCGCTGGCCACCGCCCGTGTCGGACTCGGCGCAAGCGTGGTGCGGCCGGTATTCTTTTCCAGCGACGAAACGCTTTTCTCGGCCGGGCTCAGCCGCGATTACGGCGCGCTGAAAGCCATCCGCATGAACAGCAAGCCGCAGTCCACCATGGTGCCGCTGGAGCGCAACCTGACTGCGCTGGTCAACTTCCGCGGGCCCGGCGGACCGCAGGGCGGGCACTTTCGCTACGTGTCCGCCGTCGACGTGCTCAACGGAAGCGTGCCGACGGAGCAGCTTGCCGATGCCATCGTTCTCGTCGGCACCACCTCGGCCGGGCTGAAGGATCTGCGGGCGACGCCGGTCAACATCGATTACCCGGGCGTGGAGCTGCATGCCAACGTCATCGCCTCCATTCTCGACGGCGACTTCAAGCAGCAGCCGGATTTCAGCATCGCCATCGAACTGTTCCAGATCGCCGCCATCGGCCTCGTTCTCGGCCTGCTGCTGCCGGTGCTGACACCGGTCTGGTCCATCCTGCTCTCGCTGCTTGCCGCCGCCGCTATCATCGGCTGGAATCTCGCGATGTACCATGTCTTCAGCTGGGTCGTGCCGCTGGCGGCCGCCATGCTGCTGATCATCGCGCTGTCGGTCTTCAATCTCGCCTGGGGCTACCTGTTCGAATACCGCAGGGGCAGGGCCATGGTGAACCTGTTCGGCGAATACGTGGCGCCTGAACTGGTCGCGGAAATGGCGGCCGATCCGCGCAGCTACAGCATGGAGGGCGAGAGCCGGGAGCTGACCGTGCTGTTCTGCGACGTGCGCGGCTTCACCACGATCTCCGAGGGACTCGATCCGAATGCACTGCGCGAATACATCAACCTCTACCTCACCGCCATGTCGGAAGACATCCGCGGCAACCGCGGCACACTCGACAAATATATCGGCGATGCGGTGATGGCCTTCTGGGGCGCGCCGGTGCACCTGCCCGATCACGCCTCGCGTGCCGTCGCCACCGCCCTGAAAATGCAGCAGACCGCGCGCAGGCTGAACGAGGATTTCGTTGCACGCAGCTGGCCGCCGCTCAGGATCGGCATCGGCCTGAACACCGGCGAGATGCGGGTCGGCGACATGGGCTCGAAGATCCGCCGCGCCTATACCGTGATGGGCGATGCGGTGAACCTGTCGTCGCGGCTGGAAGGCATCACCAAGGTGTATGGCGCAGGAATTGCGGTCGGCCCTGCCACGCGCGCTGCCGCAGCGGAATTTGCCTACCGGGAACTGGACAGGGTAAGGGTCAAGGGCAAGAATGAACCGGTTCCGATCTTCGAGCCGCTTTGCCTGCAGGAAGAACTCGGCGACGAGGCGAAGGATGAACTGATCCAGTGGCACGCGGCGCTGGAGCTGGTGCGACGGCAGTTCTGGAATGATGCCGAGACCGCATTGCAGACGCTGCATGCGAAGCATCCGGAGGATGGCCTGTACCGGCTCTATCTGGAGCGGGTGGCCTATTACCGCAGCAATCCGCCGGGGCAGGACTGGGATGGCGTGACGACTTTCGACACGAAATAGGACGTGCTGCGGCAAGCGAGCCGGCGCCGATACAAGTTGTTGCAACCCTTACGCAACGACACTGGCTTCGGTGCTTCGGGTGGCGTTTAATGAGTGCATTCCACTTTGTTCCCGTCATCTTTTCGATAGCGAGCTTCCCATGAAAAACAACGCATCCAAGATCTTTGCCGCCCTGCTTGCCGGCGCCGTCCTCGCCGGCTGCGCAAGCCCCAACTATCCGTATCCGGCTTCATCGTCGTCCTATCCGTATCCGGCCTCGCCGGCACCTGGGCCTTATCCTTATCCTGCGCAGACCACCTATCCCGCGCAGACTACCACCCAGCCGGGCTACGGCTATCAGTTCGGCGTGATCGACTCGATCCAGGCAGTGCAGGGCAATGCGCAGAACAACGGCATCGGCGTCGGCACCGTGGTCGGCGGCGTGGTCGGCGGTCTGCTGGGCAATCAGGTCGGCGGCGGCAGCGGCAGGAAAGCGGCGACGGTGGCCGGCGTGATCGGCGGCGCCATGGTGGGCAACCAGATGGAGCGCAACACCCAGGCGCACAACGCCTATCAGGTCGGCGTGCGCCTGGATAACGGCAGCTACCGCACCGTCCTGCAGGACAGCGTCGGCGACCTGTATGTCGGCAGCCGGGTGCGCATCGAGAATGATCGGATCTACCGCCAGTAAGTGCCGCAGTTATGCGCGCGGGCGGTTGCCGGCAGCGGCCGGATGCTGCCGCGCGACCGCGTGACGGCAGGCATCGACCACGCCGCCGGCCGCATGGGCATAGGTGTATTCGCTTGCCATCGCCGTGCTGTTGCGCGAGAGCGCATTCCATTCTTCCGCCTGCGTCAGCAGGCGCGCCGCATTCGCGCTCCAGGCTTCGACATCGAGCGCTTCGATATAGCCGTTGTGTCCATGCACGACGAGCTCGCCCGCCACGCCGGCTTCCGGCGTGACCAATACCGGCAAGCCTGCGGCGCAGGCTTCGTTGGCCACCACGCCCCAGGGATCCCAGCTGGTCGGGAAGAGAAACAGCTTGGCCGCCTGGTAGATGCGCGGCAGTTCCTGATGCGACGTGAAGCCGTGGAAGCGGGTCTCGACCAGGCCGGCATGGCGTGCCGCGAGCTCGCGCAGTTCGGCTTCCTGCGGCCCCGCACCGACGAACATGATGCTGGTGCTGCGGCCGAGCCTGCGTGCCGTCGCCAGCGCCACTTCAAAGGCGAACAGCGGATTCTTGACCGCTTCGATGCGGCCGCAGAACAGAAAGTCCACTTCGCGCCTGACTTCGAACGAGGGGGCGAATTTGTCGTTGTCCACGCACAGGCAGGACCGGAAGCAGGCATCGCCGGCCACGCCATAACCCTGATGCAGCTGCATGCCGCCGTTGCTGGCGGCGACGAATGCCGACGAACGCGCATAGACCAGGCGGCGTACCGCCTTGTGCCAGCGTCCCAGGCCCTTTTCCGACCGGACCGTGCCGTCGGTCATCGCAACATGCGGAATGCGGCGCGCCACAGCGAAGGCGAACGCATACAAATGCGTGGGATTGAAGCCGCCGGTGATGATCACGTCGGGTGAAAATCCATGCAGCGCCGCGACCACGCCCGGATTGTTGTGGATGTAGCGGCCCTTGATGGTGATGATGCGTTCCCTCAGGAACTGATGGCCGAAATGCAGTGCGGGGATTTCCCAATGCCGGTTCGGTTCGCGCCGGGTGCAGAACAGCGCCTGCAGGGTCACGCCCGGCATCCCGTCGAGCGCCTCGAAGAAGGGTATGCGGTAGGGCGGCAATTCATTCGATACCAGGGAAAGTCGCAGCATCATGGATGACAGTGGTTGGTTCCGCGGCGGGCAGGAAGCGCCGGCGCGGTGAAGTACCTGTACAGTTTGTGATTGCAATTCAGGCGCCGCGTTCGACGCCGATGATTGCGTATTCGAAGCAATCCGCGCATTCGATGCGGCGCATCAAACACGCTGGCAATGTGCCGCGCATGCTGCTGGATGCCGGTTGTCCGATGCACGCGGCCGATGGACATGACGGATCGGACGGCATGGCAAGCCGTTTCGGTCGCTGAATGATGGAAAGGAGTCGAATGATGTCTGCCGGAAAAACCTATGTGCATGCCGGACGCCGGCGTGCCATCTTCCGTCTGAATGCGCTCGGGCTGGGCGCGGTGCTCGGCACCGGCTTGGGAAGCGGCAATGCGGCCGCGCAGGCGCCTGCCGCCTGCGCCCTCATGCCCGCTGCGACGGCAGGGCCGTTTCCGCTGCTGGCCTTTCTCGGCACCAGGGCGGCGGTCCGCCGCGATATCCGCGAATCCCGGCCCGGCGTACCGCTGACGCTGAATATCCGGCTGCAGAACATCGACGCGGGCTGCGCGCCGATTCGCAACGCCGCCGTCTATGTCTGGCATTGCGACCGCGATGGAGGCTATTCCGGCTACAGCAACGGCAGCAACGGAGACCATCGCGGCGGCACTTTCCTGCGCGGGATACAGATGAGCGACGAGCAGGGGCAGGTCAGCTTCACCACCATCTTTCCCGGCTGGTATCCGGGCCGCATCACGCATATCCATTTCCAGGTGTATCTGCGCGATGCCAAGGGTGGCCGCGCTGCCGCAACCAGCCAGCTGGCCTTTCCCGATGACGTGGTGCGCAGGGTGTATGCAACCGACGCCTATCCGCGCGGACAGAACGGCACGGTGCGTGACATCGCCGACGACGGGCTGTTCAGCGGAGACGGCCGCCTCCAGACGGCCACGGTCAGCGGCAGCGTCGCGAGCGGCCTGGTGGCCGCTTTGAATGTCGGAGTTAGTGCGGGTGCATGAGACGATTCGATGTCATTGCATCGTCATGCCGCCGTCATTCTGGCGTAAGAAAAGCGTGCTTGAAAAATGACGGTATCCGGAAAGCTCGCGGACAAAGCCGCTACATCGCCCGCTTTATTTGCTTCCAAGCGTAAATTTCGGCGCAAACCCGCAGCCAGACGCCATTTCTTTTGTTAGAATCAGGGCCTTTTCTGAAAGGAACATGATGAACAAAACTGAACTGGTAGACGCAATCGCGGCAGAGTGCGACCTGTCGAAAACAGCCGCTCAACGCGCCCTGGACTCGGTCATCAACAATATCGTGAAAGCGGTTGCCGAAGGCAAGACCGTGCAGCTGGTCGGTTTCGGCAGCTTCGGCAGCGGCACCCGCGCCGAGCGCACCGGACGCAACCCGCGTACCGGCGAGGAAATCAAGATTGCTTCCGCCAAGACGGTCAAGTTCTCCGCTGGCAAGGCATTCAAGGACGCCGTCAACGGCTGATAGCAGCCTGAAGAACGGCACGATTTCCGCGGCGAAGATTATTGCATCTTCGCCGCTTTCTTTTTCCCTCCCTTTTTTCTTCCCTCTTTTCCTCGCTTCGAAATCATCGACATCGATGAGCGGCAGCGCATTGCCATTGACACTTGCCATTGCCCGCAGCGGATTCAACGTTGCTGCGCGGCGTAGCCTGCCAGAATCGCCAGCACCTGCCTGATGTCCGCAGGCTTGACCAGATGATGATCGAAGCCGGCGTCCCTTGATTTCTCGTGGTCCTTCGCCTGGCCGTAGCCGGTGAGCGCAACCAGCAGCAGCTTCGCCGATCCCGGCTGCATGCGCAGCCGCCGCGCAAGTTCATAACCATCCATGTCGGGCAGGCCGATATCCAGCAGGAAGACCTGCGGCGCATCCTGCCGCATCACTGCCAGCGCATCTTCTGCCGCATGGCCGACCATCACCTGGTGGCCTTCGGTTTCCAGCAGCAATGCCAGGCTTTCGGCTGCATCGACATTGTCGTCCACCACCATGACACGCAGGCCTTGCTGCGCTGCTTTGGCCGCTTCGGACTCTTCCTGCGGCTGCTGCGCGATGCTCGCATCCTCCGGGCGAGGCAGGCGGATGATGAATTCGCTGCCCTTGCCGGGCCCGTCGCTGCGGGCGTCTACGCTGCCTCCATGCAGATCGATCAGGCTGCGCACCAGCGCCAGGCCCAGCCCCAGGCCTCCCTGGGAACGGTCGGGCGAGCGTTCGGCCTGGGTGAACAGGTCGAAGATGTGGCCGATCAGTTTCGGTTCGATGCCTACGCCGTTGTCGCGCACCGAGATCCTGTACATGCCGCTGCCCGGTTCCTGTTCCTGCTCCACGCGCAAGGCGATGACGCCGCCGTCGGGCGTATATTTGGCGGCATTGTTGAGCAGGTTGGCGAGCACCTGCACCAGGCGGGTATGGTCGCCGAGAACGGGCAGCGGATGGTCCGGGACTTCCAGCCTGAGCCGGTGGCTGCGCGCGTCGATCAGGGTGCGCACCTGTTCGACCGCGCCGGCGATGATGTCGTGCAGGTCCGCCATCTCCCTGTCGAGCGTGATCAGCCCGCGCGTGACCCTTGACACATCCAGCAAGTCGTCAACCAGCCCCGTCATGTGCTCCACCTGGCGCGCAATGATGTCGCTGGCGTGCCTGACCTTGGGCTGTTCGGTGCTGATGATCCGCAGAATCTGCGCAGCATTGCTGATCGGCGCCAGCGGGTTGCGCAATTCATGCGCGAGCATGGCAAGGAACTCATCCTTGCGGCGGTCTGCGGCGCGCAGGGCTTCGTCGGCGAGCTTGCGTTCGGTCACGTCGTAGCCTTCGACGAAAATGCCCGATACCGCCCCGGCGGCGTCCTTGACCGGCTGGTAGATGAAGTCTATATAGCGCACGGCGGCGGCCGAACCCGCCGTTTGCGCCAGGGTGACCGGCGCCTGCTGTGCGAAGAAGGGTTCTCCGGTGGCATAGACGCGGTCGAGCTGCGCAAAGAAGG
The DNA here is from genome assembly GCF_015352985.1 of Noviherbaspirillum malthae. Lineage (GTDB taxonomy): Bacteria > Pseudomonadota > Gammaproteobacteria > Burkholderiales > Burkholderiaceae_D > Noviherbaspirillum > Noviherbaspirillum malthae. Next base: position 51,962 of record NZ_JACYXF010000009.1, read on the forward strand.
GTTGCGTCTCGAGCTCGGGCAGGGCTTCGCGCACCGGCTTGCCGATGATGTCCTGGCGGCCGGTAAAGCGCAGGTAGGCGGCATTGGCCAGTTCGAACACATGCTGCGGGCCACGCAGCACGGCCATGAAGCCGGGCGCCTGTTCGAACAGCGTGCGCAGGCGGTCGCTTTCGGCGGCAAGCTGCGCGGAGAGCGCTTCCTCCGCACGTCGCCGCTGTTCCTCCGCGCGCGCCCGTTCGATGGTGGCCCAGGTGCGCTCGGCCACCTGTTCGGAAAGCGTTTCGTCTTCCCGGGTCCATTGGCGGGGCGCCGCTTCGTGGAGGTAGAGAATCGCCTTCAATCGCCCCGCCTTGATCAGCGGAATCACCAGCAGCGACATCACGCCGATGCTGGCATAGCCTTCCGCGTAAGGCGCCGAACGCGGATCGTTCTTCATGTCGTCGAGGCGCAGTATGCGTCCGGCTTTGAGTTCGGCGATGATGTCGGGTCCAAAGCTGTCGAGCGGACGGGTTTCGCCCGCCAGGCTGGCCACGCTGCCGTTGGTCCAGTCGCGCGCCACCGAGACTTCCTTGCCCGAAGCGTCGATCTCGCCGTAGCCGACGCGCGCCACGCCGAGATGGCGGCCCAGCGCTTCGGCTCCGGCCTCGATGATTTGCAGCGGATCATCCATGCCGCGCAGCAGGTCGGCGAGATGCAGCTCGAATGCCTGGCGGCGCTCGGCGAGGATCTGGCCGGTGGTTTCTGTACAGGCGCAGAACATGCCGGCGACCCGACCGGTTTCATCGCGCGCCGGCGAATAGGAAAAGGTGAACCAGGTTTGTTCGTCGTGCCCCTTGCGCTGCATGAGCAGCGGCAGGTTTTCATGGAAAGTGGCTTCGCCGGCCAGTGCGCGGTCGATCAGCGGACTGATGACCGGCCAGATCTCCTGCCAGATGTCGTGGAAGCGCCTGCCGAGCGCTTGCGGATGCTTGGCGCCTAGCACCTCGATGTAGGCGTCGTTGTAAAGGAAACCGAGTTCGGGTCCCCAGGCCACGAACATCGGAAACTGCGAATCGAGCATCAGCCCCACGACCGTTCGCAGCGCGGACGACCATTCTTGCGGCGGTCCGAGCGGCGAACTGCTCCAGTCCTGTTCGCGCATGAGTGCGCGCATCATGCCTTTACCTGCAAGAAAATCGAAGTTGGCAAGGGACTGCTTGGTCATCGAGGGTACATGCGCCTTTGCATGGTGAAGTTGGTTTGTCGACATGATGATCGACAAGCTTGCCGTGGTTTGATTCCGTCAGTGTGCGCGAAATTTCCTTTCTGCATGAGTCAGGGCAAAAGCACCGACAATTCCTGCGCTCCTTTCAGAAGCGCCGGCAGGAATTCCTCGGTCATTTTTCTTGCACTGACCCGAGTGGCCTGCGCGCCGATGTTGAGTGCCGCGATCACGTTGCCCGAGGCGCCGCGCACCGGCACCGCAATCGAACGCAGGCCGATTTCCAGTTCTTCCTCCACCAGCGCATAGCCGGCAACCTGCACCCTGGACAGGATCTCGCGCAGGCGCGCTTCCGAAACGACGGTCTTGTCGGTGAAGGCCTTCAGTTCAATTTGCGAAAAGTAGGAAGCCAGCGCTTCCTCGTCCAGATGGGCCAGCAGGATTCTGCCGAGCGAGGTGCAGTAGGCGGGCAGGCGGCTGCCGGTATTGAGCGCCACCGACATGACGCGCGAGGCGGCCGAGCGCGACACATAGAGAACTTCCCCTTCATCCAGCACGGCGAGCGAGCAGGATTCGCCGAGCGCGCGGCTGATGGCATTGAGCGTGGGCTGCGCGGACACCGTCAGCGGCGTCGATGACAGATACGAATAACCGAGGGTCAGAATTTTCGGCTTGAGGGAAAAGTTGTTGGCTTCGGAATCGACATAGCCCAGTTGCTTGAGCGTGAACAGGCAGCGCCGTACCGCCGCCCGAGGAATGCCGGTGCGATGGCTGATCTGCGCGATCGTCAGGCTGCGCCGCTGGTCGCTGAAGGCGCGGATCACCGCCAGTCCGCGCGCAAGCGAGGTCATGAAACTGGGATCGGTCAGCGCATCGATCTCTTCGGCAATGGTCAAGGCCCGTTTTTCTTCCGCCGGACCGCTGGAACCCGCCAAGGCTGCCTTGCCGGTCTTCTTCGTATTTACTTCGGTTTCCATCTGATTCTTTCCCTAAATATTGCTGTGCATCGTGCCAGAGCAGGCGAAATTCCGGGCAACCAGAACTTGCCGCATCGCGTCACCAGTTGTGTTCGGCCACCGAACACATTCGTTTTCTCTGTCTTGACGCCCCGGAAACGGGATAGCTACACTGCAAAAGTGTTCTATAAACAGACATTAGTTCGTTAATCGAACAAAGTCAATCGGGCAACGTTGCCGGCAGCCCAGCACCGGCAACCGCTTTTCAGGACTCCAACGTGATCAATAAAATTTCCGAATCCCTGCAGGCCGCAGTCAGAGACATCCATGACGGTGCCACTGTCATGATCGGCGGCTTTGGCAACGCCGGCATGCCGGCGGCGCTGATCGATGCGCTGCTTGAACAAGGCGCACGCGAACTCACCATCGTCAACAACAATGCCGGCAACGGCGACACCGGCCTGGCCGCGCTGCTCAAGGCCAAGCGGGTGCGCAAGATCATCTGCTCCTTCCCGCGCCAGGTCGATTCGCATCATTTCGATGCGCTCTACCGCGCGGGCGAGATCGAACTCGAACTCACGCCGCAGGGCAATCTCGCCGAACGCATCCGCGCCGCCGGCGCCGGCATCGGCGGTTTCTTTTCGCCGACCGGCTACGGTACGCTGCTGGCCGAAGGCAAGGAAACCCGCGTCATCGACGGCCGCAACTACGTGTTCGAAACGCCGATCCATGCCGATTTCGCGCTCATCAAGGCGCTGCGCGGCGACCGCTGGGGTAACCTGGTGTACCGCAAGACCGCGCGCAACTTCGGCCCGGTGATGGCAATGGCCGCCAAGTGCACCATCGCCCAAGTGGTGGAAGTGGTCGAACTCGGCGAACTCGATCCGGAAGCGATCGTGACGCCGGGCATTTTCGTTCAACGCGTGGTATTGGAAGGAAAACAGGCATGAAGCGAATGACGCGAGACCAGATCGCCGCGCGCGTGGCCAAGGATATCCCGGAAGGGGCATACGTGAATCTCGGCATCGGACTGCCCACCATGGTGGCCAACCACCTGCCGAAGGAGCGCGAGATTTTCCTGCACAGCGAAAACGGCGTGCTCGGCATGGGGCCGGCACCCGCGCCGGGCGAAGAGGATGAAGACCTGATCAATGCCGGCAAGCAGCCGGTGACGCTGCTCACCGGCGGTTCCTATTTCCATCATGCCGATTCATTCGCAATGATGCGCGGCGGCCATCTCGACATCTGCGTGCTCGGCGCTTTCCAGGTGTCGGCAACGGGCGACCTTGCCAACTGGCATACTGGCGCTCCCGACGCGATTCCCGCTGTCGGCGGCGCGATGGACCTGGCGGTCGGCGCCAAGCAGGTATTCGTGATGATGGAACACCAGACCAAGACCGGCGAAAGCAAGATCGTCGCCGAATGCAGCTATCCGCTCACCGGCATCGGCTGCGTCAACCGCATTTATACTGACCTCGCGGTCATCGACGTCACGCCGGAAGGGCTGGCGGTGCGCGAGATGATTTCCGATATCAGCTTCGAAGAGCTGCAGCGCATCACCGGCGTGCCGCTCAGGCATGTGCCGCTGTGATGACACATTGATTGCTCTCAACCCCATTCCATGACGGAGACACCCATGACTCAGGCCTTTATCTGTGACGCAATCCGCACCCCGATCGGACGCTATGCCGGCGCGCTCAAGGACGTGCGCGCCGACGACCTCGGCGCGGTGCCGCTGCGCGCGCTGATCGAGCGCAACAAGCAGGTCGACTGGACCGCCGTGGACGACGTGATCTACGGCTGCGCCAACCAGGCCGGCGAAGACAACCGCAACGTCGCCCGCATGTCGCTGCTGCTGGCAGGCCTGCCGCAGGACGTGCCCGGCGCCACCATCAACCGCCTGTGCGGCTCCGGCATGGATGCGCTCGGCACCGCGGCGCGCTCGATCAAGGCGGGCGAGACCAACCTCATGATCGCAGGCGGCGTGGAATCGATGACGCGCGCGCCCTTCGTCATGGGAAAGGGCGACAGCGCCTTCTCGCGCAATGCCGCCATCTACGACACCACCATCGGCTGGCGCTTCGTCAACAAGCTGATGAAGGAAATGTACGGCGTCGACTCCATGCCCGAGACCGCCGAGAACGTCGCGGTCGATTACAAGATCAGCCGCGAAGACCAGGATGCCTTCGCCGTGGCCAGCCAGAACAAGGCTGCCGCCGCGCAGAAGAACGGTACCCTCGCGCAGGAAATCACGCCGGTCACCATCGCCCAGAAGAAGGGCGACCCGATCGTCGTCGAACATGACGAGCATCCGCGCGCGACCAGCATGGAAGCGCTGGCCAAGCTCAAGGGCGTGGTGCGTCCCGACGGCAGCGTCACCGCCGGCAATGCGTCCGGGGTCAACGACGGCGCCTGCGCGCTGCTGCTGGCCAACGAGGCGACCGCCGGCCGCTTCGGCCTGACGCCTCGCGCCCGCATCGTCGGCATGGCGACCGCCGGCGTGCCGCCGCGCATCATGGGTATCGGCCCGGCGCCGGCTTCGCAGAAACTGCTCAAGCAGCTCGGCATGACGATAGACCAGATGGATGTGATCGAACTCAATGAAGCCTTCGCTTCGCAGGGCCTTGCAGTCTTGCGCCAGCTCGGCGTAGCCGACAACGATCCGCGCGTCAACCCGAACGGCGGCGCGATCGCGCTGGGCCATCCGCTCGGCATGAGCGGCGCGCGCCTGGTGACGACCGCGATGTACCAGCTGCACCGCACCGGCGGCCGTTATGCGCTGTGCACCATGTGCATCGGCGTGGGGCAGGGCATCGCGATGGTGATCGAGCGCGTGTAAGCATGATCAAGCGTATGCTGCCGTTATCGACACCACGCCGCTCGCCATCATGACGTTTTCACCCCTCGCCAGCCTCACCGGGTCCATGTTCTCCACCGCCGCCATGCGGCAGGTGTTCAGCGCACAGGCTTGCGTGCAGGGCATGCTGGATTTCGAGGCGGCGCTGGCGCGGGCAGAAGCCCGTGCCGGCATCATTCCGGCTGAAGCAGTCGAGCCCATCCGGCAAGCCTGCAGCGGCGATCATCTCGACCTGCAGGCGCTGTCGGAAGCGGCGGCCGGCGCCGGCAATCTTGCCATTCCGCTGGTCAAGCAGTTGACCGCCGCGGTCGCCAGGCAAGACAAGGAAGCGTCCAAGTACGTGCACTGGGGCGCGACCAGCCAGGATGCGATCGATACCGGCATGGTGCTGCAGCTGCGCCGCGCGCTGGACCTGATCGATGCCGACCTCGATGCGCTGGGAGATGCGCTTGCAGATCTCGTGGAGCGCCATGCCGACACGGTGATGATCGGCCGCACCTGGATGCAGCATGCCTTGCCGGTCACCTTCGGCCTGAAGGCGGCAGGCTGGCTCGATGCGGTGCTGCGCCATCAGGAACGACTGCAGGCCTTGCGTCCGCGCGTGCTGGCGCTGCAGTTCGGCGGCGCGGCCGGCACGCTGGCCAGTCTCGGCGACAAGGGCATGGAAGTCGCGCAGGCGCTGGCCGCCGAATTGCAGCTCGAGCTGCCCGATACGCCCTGGCATACCGGGCGCGACCGCATGGCTGAAGTTGCATCCGCACTCGGCATGCTGACCGGCACGCTAGGGAAGGTCGCACGCGACCTGTCGCTGCAGATGCAGACCGAAGCGGCAGAGCTCAGCGAGCCCGCCGGAGAAGGGCGGGGCGGTTCCTCCACCATGCCGCACAAGCGCAATCCAGTGGGCTGCGCGGCAGTGCTGGCCTGCGCCGTGCGGGTGCCGGCGCTGGTCTCGACCATGCTCACGGGCATGGTGCAGGAACATGAGCGCGCGCTCGGCGGCTGGCAGGCCGAATGGGACACGCTGCCGGAAATCGCTCAACTCGCCGCCGGCGCCCTGCAGCAGATGCGGCAGGTCGTCGCCGGACTGAATGTCGACTCGGAGCGCATGCGCGCCAACGTCGACGCCACGCACGGCCTGATCATGGCCGAAGCGGTCATGCTGGCGCTCGGCGCCAAACTGGGCCGCATGCAGGCGCATCATCTCGTGGAGGATGCCTGCCGCCGCGCGGTGGCTTCCGGCCAGCATCTGCGCGAAGTACTGACGCAGGATGCTGCCATCACTGCCGAACTGAACCCCGAACACATCGACAAGCTGCTCGATCCCGCCAACTACTTGGGGCAATCCAGGGTATTCGGCGAGCGGGTATTGCAAACCTGGCGCCGCCGCCGCGGCCGCCGTTAAGGAGAACACATCAGATGCCGACACTCGATCACAACGGAACCCGCCTGCATTACCAGGTGGAAGGCGCGGAAGGCGCACCTTGGCTGGTGCTGTCGAACTCGCTGGGCACCACGCTGGATATGTGGCGGCCGCAGATGGGAACGCTCGCGAAGCGTTTTCGCGTGCTGCGCTACGACACGCGCGGACACGGCGAGTCGGGCGTGCCGGCAGGGCCGTACACCGTCGGCCAGCTGGGCGGCGACGTGATCGCGCTGCTCGATGCGCTGAAGATCGAACGCGCCCATTTCTGCGGCCTCTCCATGGGCGGCATGACCGGCATGTGGCTGGGCGTGAACGCGCCGCAGCGCTTCGATCGCCTGGTCCTGTGCAATACCTCGGCACTGATCGGTCCGGCGGAAGTTTGGAATACGCGCATCGCCAAGGTCGATGCCGAGGGCATGGCCTCCATCGTGCCGGCGGTGATCGACCGCTGGTTCACTCCGGCTTACCAGCAGCGCGCGCCGCAGGAAGTGGCGGTGGTGCGCGACATGCTGCAGCGGACACCGCCCGCGGGCTATACCGCCAACTGCGCGGCGGTGCGCGACATGGACCAGCGCGCCGATGTGGCGAAGATCAAGGCGCCGACGCTGGTGATCGCCGGCACGCATGACCTGGCGACGCCCGCGAAAGACGGCAAGGCAGTTGCCGACAGCATTCCCGGCGCGCGCTATGCGGAGCTCGATGCGGCGCACCTGTCGAACTGGGAGCAGGCGGAAGAGTTCACCCGCACGCTGGTCGATTTTCTGGAAGGGAAGGGAGTCTGAGATGGATGAACGCGAACGCCACGCCAAGGGGCTGGAAGTGCGCCGCGCGGTACTGGGCAGCGCCCATGTCGACCGCGCGCAGGCCAATATCAATGAATTGAACGGCGAGTTCCAGGACCTCATCACGCGCTATGCCTGGGGCGAAATCTGGACGCGTCCGGGCTTGCCGCGCCATACGCGCAGCCTGCTGACCATCATGGCCATGGTGGCGCTGAACCGCGAGGAAGAACTGAAGCTGCATCTGCGCGCTGCCGCCAACAACGGCGTCACGCGGGACGAGATCAAGGAAGTGCTGCTGCAGGCGGCGATCTACTGCGGCGTGCCGGCGGCGAATTCTGCGTTTCATATGGCGCAGGAGGTGTTTCGGCAGGTGGACGAGGCGGCGAAGGGGTGAGAGTTGCGCGGCGCTACTACAAGTTAGGCTGTTATCTCCCTTCTCCCGCAGGCGGGAGAAGGGGCGGGGATGAGGGGGCTTGCAAAACCCTCGGAGGTTTCAGCAACTGCCCTCACCCCCACCCCCTCTCCCGCCTGCGGGAGAGGGGAGCCGTTCTCCGAGCTAAAAAACTTTAAACATCCGATACAGGATTGCGGCTCACCCCAAGGCATCAAAACAAGAAATGCCCGTACCAAAGCAGTTAAGATGCTTTAAATAAAATAGATGGAGACAACCATGCAGCATCCCGCGCTTCGCAGGTGGCGGTCATGATCGGCAATTTCATCGGCGTGCTCTTCGATGGCATCGCCTACGGCAGCCTGCTATTCCTCATCAGCGTCGGCCTGTCGGTCACGATGGGTCTGATGAACTTCGTCAACCTTGCCCACGGCGCTTTCGCCATGCTCGGCGGCTACGTCAGCGTCACGCTGATGATGCGCATGGGCGTGCCGTTCCTGCTGTCGCTGCCGGTGGCCTTCATCGCCAGCGCCGCCGTCGGCTTCGTACTCGAACGCGTCCTCTACCGCCGCCTGTACAAGGCCAGTCACCTCGACCAGGTGCTGTTCTCGATCGGCCTGACCTTCATGGCGGTCGCCAGCGCCACCTACGTGTTCGGGCCGCAGCAGCAGCCGGTGGCCCTTCCTGATTTCCTGCGCGGACAGGTGTCGGTGCTTGGCCTGGATGTCGGCGCCTACCGGCTCTTCATGATCGCGGTGGTCATCGTGATCACGCTGGCGCTCGGCTACTTGATCGAGCGTACCCGCTTCGGCGCGCAGATCCGCGCCTCGGTCGACAACCAGGTCGCCTCGGCTGGCCTGGGCATCAACGTCAATCGCGTCTTCAGCCTGACCTTCGCGCTCGGTTCGGGCCTGGCGGGGCTGGGCGGCGGCCTCGGCATCGACGTGCTCGGGCTCGATCCGACCTTCCCGATCAAGTACATGGTGTACTTCCTGCTGGTGGTTGCCGTGGGCGGCGCCGGCACCATCAAGGGGCCGCTCTTGGCCGCGCTCATCCTTGGCGTGTTCGACGTAGCCGGAAAATACTACGTGCCGGCGATCGGCGCCTTCGTCATCTATGCATTGATGGTGATCCTGCTGCTCCTGTTTCCAACCGGCCTGCTCGGGAGGCGTTCATGAAATCCGCAAGCGTGTCCACACCGTCCAACGCCGCGAAAGGCGCGCCGGCCAAGCCGGTCCAGCCGCTCAGGCATGCCTTGCCGAATGACCGCTGGAAGCCGCTGGAAATCGTGTTCTGGCTGCTGCCGGTTGCTGCCTACTTCCTCTTTCCCGATTATCTGGTGCTGGCCAGCCAGATCATGATCGTCGGCCTGTTCGCGGTGTCGCTCGACCTGATCCTGGGATATGCCGGCATTGTCTCGCTCGGCCATGCGGCCTTCTTCGGGCTTGGCGCCTATGCTGCCGGCCTGCTGTCGGTGCATGGCTGGAGCGAGCCGGTCAGCGGCTTGCTGATCGCCGCCGCCGTATCGGGCCTGCTCGGCTTCCTGGCCAGCTTCCTGGTCGTGCGCGGCCAGGATCTGAGGCGCCTGATGGTCACCTTGGGCGTCGGCCTGATGCTGTTCGAGGCGGCCAACAAGGCAGCCTTCATCACCGGCGGCGTCGACGGCCTGTCGGGCGTATCGATGAACAAGCTCTTCGGCGTGTTCGAATTCGACCTCTACGGCAAGACCGCGTTCTGGTACAGCTTTGCCGTGCTGTTCATCGTGTTCGCATTGCTGCGCCGCCTGGTCAATTCGCCGTTCGGCCTGTCGCTGAAAGGCATACGCGAAGGCGCGCGCCGTATGCCGGCCATCGGCGCCGACGTCAACAGGCGGCTGACCGTCGCCTTCACCATAGGCGCCACCGTCGCCGGCATCGCCGGCGCACTGCTGGCGCAGACCACCCAGTTCGTCGGTCTCGATTCGCTGAGCTTCGCCCGCTCGGCCGAGCTCATGATCATGCTGGTGCTGGGCGGCACCGGCCGCCTGTACGGCGCGTTGATCGGCGCCCTGGTGTTCATGCTGGCGCAGGACTATATCGCCGGGCTCAATCCGGCCTACTGGCAGTTCTGGATCGGCCTGCTTCTGATCGTGATCGTGCTGTTCGCGCGCGGCGGCATACTCGGCGGCGGCGAGCGGCTGCTGAACATGATCAGGGGCAGCAAGGCAGGCAAGGGAGGAGTGCAATGAATACCACGCTGCGTACCGAAGGCCTGTCCAAGCAGTGGGGGGCGTTCAAAGCCAACAGCGACATCAGCCTGAGCTTCACGCCGGGCGCGCGGCATGCGCTGATCGGTCCAAACGGCGCCGGCAAGACCACCTTCATCAACCTGCTCACCGGCAGCCTTTCGCCCACTTCCGGCCGCGTATTCTTCGGCGATGACGACATCACGTCCTTGCCCCAGCACCAGCGCGTCAAGCGCGGCATGACGCGCACCTTCCAGATCAACACGCTGTTCGCCGGCCTCACGGTTCTCGAATCGGTGATGCTGGCCATCTGCGAACGCGAGGGCAAGCACTTCGTCTGGACCAGGACGGTCGCGCAGCAGCATGCCCAGATCGAGGAGGCCATGGCGCTGCTGGCCATGCTCAAGCTCGAACGCGATGCCTCGACCGTCACGCGCAGCCTGCCTTACGGCAAGCAGAGGCTCGTGGAAATCGCGCTGGCGCTGGCAACGAAACCGAAAGTGCTGCTGCTCGACGAACCGGCCGCCGGCATACCGCAGGCCGAGAGCAAGGAATTGTTCGACGTCATCGCGAAGCTGCCGCGCGAAGTGACGATCCTGTTCATCGAGCACGACATGGGACTGGTGTTCCGTTTCGCCGAGCGCATCACGGTGCTGGTGGGAGGCAAGGTGCTTACCGAGGGCACGCCGGAAGAGATCGCGGCCGATCCGCGCGTCAAGGAAGTGTATCTGGGGGAGGCCGAACATGCCTGAACTGCTCGCGCTCGACAAGGTCACTGCCGGCTACGGCGAATCGGTGGTGCTCGAAGGCATCTCGCTCGCCATGCAGGAGGGGGACAGCCTGGCGCTGCTGGGCCGCAACGGTGTCGGCAAGACCAGCCTGCTGGTCACGCTGATGGGACTCACGCGCCTGCACGGGGGCAGCATCCGCTGGCAGGGCAAGGACATCATGCGGATGTCAACCCATGAACGGGCGCATGCCGGGCTGGGATGGGTACCGCAGGAGCGTTACATGTTTCCTTCGCTGACGGTGGAGGAGCATTTGACGGTGGTGGCCCGCCCCGGTGAATGGGACGTGAAGAAGATCTACGAGATTTTCCCGCGCCTGCAGGAGCGCCGGGCCAACATGGGCAACCAGCTGTCGGGCGGCGAACAGCAGATGCTGGCGATCGCGCGGGCGCTGATGGTCAACCCGAAACTCCTGCTGCTGGACGAGCCGATGGAAGGCCTGGCGCCCATCATCGTGCAGGAACTGACGCGGGTGATTCGCGCCCTGGTCGTGGAGCGCGGCATGTCGGTGATCGTGGTGGAGCAGCATGCGCGGCTGGCGCTGTCGCTGACGAAGAAGGCCGTGGTGCTGGACCGCGGAAGGGTGGTGCACGAGTCCGACAGCGACAGCCTGATGCAGGATCCCGAAACGCTCAACCGTCTGGTGGCAGTGGCCTAGTGCTGCCCGTCTGCATCGGCGGGAGGGGCCAGCACGCAAACAGGATGTGGTGGACAATACGCGCATGACAATTTCCCGCGAATCCACCCCAGGCCGCGTCAAGGCGGCCTCCCTGCCGCTTCTCGCCTTGACCATCTTCCTGGTCGGCATCAATCTGCGTCCCGCGCTGTCGGGTGTTGCACCGGTGCTGGCGGCGATCCGCGCCTCGACTGGACTGTCGGCGACCGGTGCCGGCGGCCTGACGACGCTGCCCGTGCTGTGCTTCGGCATCATCGCGCCGCTGGGTCCGCTGCTGGCCAGGCGCTATTCGGCCGAACGCACCATCCTGTTCGCCTTGCTGCTGCTGGCCGCCGGCATTGTGCTGCGCGGATTCTTCGGCCTGCCGGGCCTGTTCGCCGGTACCTTCCTCGCGGGCGCGAGCATCGGCGTGGCGATGGTGCTCCTGCCCAGCATCATCAAGCGCGATTTCGCCCATAACATCAGCTTCATCACCGGCCTCTATACGATGGCGCTGTCCCTGGGCGCGGCGGTGGCGGCGGGCGCTGCCGTTCCCCTGCAGCAGGCGGCAGGCGGCGAGTGGCGCGTATCGCTTGCCTTCTGGGCGCTGCCGGCGCTGCTCGGCGCGCTGGCGTGGCGCGCGCAGGGCATGCGCGGCGCTTCCGGGCCGCAGCAGAACCGCTACCGCGTCAGCGGCCTGAGCAGGAGCAGGGTGGCCTGGTATGTCTCCCTGTTCATGGGGCTGCAGTCGGTGCTGGCCTATTGCGTATTCGGCTGGCTGCCCACCATCCTCATCGACCACGGCTTCACGCCGCTGAGCGCCGGCGCGGTGCTGTCGACCTCGATCGCGGCCCAGCTCGTCACGGCACTGGCCGGACCCTGGCTTGCCACCCGCGGGCGGGACCAGCGCCTAATCGTCGTCGTCATGATGTCCATGACGCTGGTCGGCCTGATGGCCTGCATGTATGCGCCGCCTGAACAAGTCTGGCTGTGGGCCCTCGTGCTCGGTTTCGGCCAGGGCGGCAGCTTCAGCGTTGCCACCATGCTGGTGGTGCTGCGTTCGCCCAACGCGCATGTCGTGGCGGCGCTGTCGGGCATGTCGCAGCTGGTCGGCTATCTGCTGGCCGCGACCGGTCCTTTCATCACCGGCCTGCTCAGGGATGCCACCGACGGCTGGAATGTCCCTGCGGCTTTCTTCGTGATCGTCGGCCTCGCCGCCACCCTCGCGGGCGTCGGCGCCGGACAGAAGCTGTATGTGAATGCGGCGGTGCGGGAAGCGGCATAGGCGGACATGGGCCGGCATGAACCGGTGCCGGCTTTCTGTCAGGTAACTGACAGATGCTAGAATCTGCAACATCCACAGCCGCCAGCCGCCATGCCCTTATCCAGACTGATTCCGCTCGACACGCAGAGCCATCTGCATATCTCGCATGACCCCGGGCGTGGCTGGCTGTATTGCGACTGGATTGGGTACCAGACGGTCGGGTCGGTGCAGGAGGGGTGCGACCGCATGCTCGAGCTGATGGTCGGGGAGCAGGCATTCAAGGTCCTCAACGACAATACCCGCGTGCTCGGCATCTGGTCGGGCGCAGCCTCCTGGGTGGCCACCGACTGGTTTCCCCGCATGCGCGAAGCCGGCATGCTGCGCTTCGCCTGGATCTACAGCGCAAGCCGCTTCTCCCAGATTTCCACCGATACTGCCTTGTCCCTGCTCGATACCGGCGCCAGCATCAAGGTGTTCTACGAAACCAGCGAAGCCTTCGAATGGCTTGACGAGTCGGACCAGCGCGAAGCCCAGATGACCGCCTGGGTCGAGCAGAACCGGCGCGAAGGCACGCCGGCGCAAGTGGTTTCCCTGGTGCTGAGCCATCACTGGACGCCGGTGCGGGCATGGCGGGAATACCTCGGCATTTCACAAGCGCAGATGGCTTCCCGCCTCGGCATATCGCAGCTCGAATACGCGGCGCGCGAGACGGTGCTGCATCTCAACGCCATACACCGCGAACAGATCGCCGCCGTGCTCGGCGTGCGCAGCGGGCTGCTGGAAGTGTAGGGACCAGACGCGACAAACCGGTGCCTCATCCGCCCATCTTGCTCAGCGTGAATGCGGCGAGAAAGCCGCCGACCGCAATCAGGCCGGTCAGGTCGTGCGTGTGCTCGAAGGCTTCCGGAATCATGGTGTCGGCGATCATGGCCAGGATGGCGCCGGCGGCGACCGCGGTGGTCGCGGATGTCACGCCCGCAGAAAAATGCTGGAACACGCTGTAGCCGACCAGCGCGGCAATGCCCGATGCCAGCGCGATGCCGCCCCATATGCCGAAGATGTAAGCCGGGGTGCGGCCGGCCTTCTTCATGCCGGATGCGCTCGACAATCCTTCGGGAATGTTGGACAGGAAAATCGCCGCGACTGCGACCGCGCTGACCGCATGGCCGCCGACCATGGAGAGGCCGATCACGATGGACTCGGGAATCCCGTCGAGCAGGGCGCCGACGGCGATCGCCAGTCCGCTGCCGCTGTCTTCGCTTTCCTTGGTCTGCTGGTGCCCGGAGCGCTTGCGATGCTTGGCTCCCTGGCGCGCGAGCAGCCAGTTTGCCGCCGTGTACACCGCCGCGCCGCCGAGAAATCCGATGGCGGTCGAACTGAAGCCGCCTTTTTCATAGGCTTCTTCCATCAGTTCGAAGGACAGCGCGGAGATCAGCACCCCGCTGCCGAAAGCCATGATGCCGGCGATCAGGCGCTGCGGCACGCGAACGAAGTAGCCGATGGCCGCACCGAGCAGAAGGGCGCCCCCGGCAACCGTGCCCCAGAAACCGGCCTGCAGCCAAATCGGGATACCGTGCATGTGTTTCATCCTCACCGTCAGCGTGCCATCGTGCCGGCACAAACCGTATCGGCTTGGGCAAAGCCGGCCGGTACGGAACTTGTCTTGTCTCCTGATTAAATGACGGTGCCGCGCGAAGAAGGTTCACGCGCAAGTCTTCAGGCTTGCCGATTCGCTGCCATCCGGCATGTCGGATGGACCATGCCGTACTTGCCATGCTTGCCGAGCATGCCCGAAAAAGAAGAGGGGCCACCCTGCCGGCGGCCCCTCCATGATGTGGCTTGCGGTTTTCGTTTCGGCTTACTTGCCGGTGTCCTTCATGTCGGCAAACTTGTCGAACTCCACGTTGTAGACTTCGCCGTTCACCTTTTCCACCTTGCGGATATAGACCGTCTGCACCACGTCGCGGGTGGCGGGGTCGATCGTGATCGGGCCGCGCGGGCTGTTGATCTTCATGCCCTTGAGGGCTGCCATGGCCTTGTCGCCGTCGATCTTGCCGTTGAGCTTCCTCGACACCTCATAGATGGCGTGGATGCCGTCATAGGCGGCCACGGCCATGAAGTTAGGACGGCCGCTGCCCGGGTTGGCGTCGGCGAAGTTCTTGAGGAAGGTCTTGTTCTCCGGCGAATCGTGGGCCGCCGAGTAATGGAAGCTGGTGATCACGCCCAGCACCGCATCGCCCATGGCCGGCAGCACATGGTCGTCGGTCAGGTCGCCTGTCGCGATGACCTTGATGCCGGCTTCCGCCAGTCCGCGCTCGCGATAGCCCTTCATGAAGGCGATGCCCTGTTCGCCGGCCGGCACGAAGATGAACACCGCTTCCGGCTTGGCATCCTTGATGCGCTGGATATACGGAGCGAACTCGGGATTGCGCAGCGGAACGCGGATCGACTCGACCACCTGTCCGCCGCCGCCGATGAAGTTGGTCTTGAAGGCGGTTTCCGCATCGATGCCGGGGCCGTAGTCGGCCACCAGCGTGACGACTTTCTTGACGTTGTTCTTGACCGCCCAGGTCGCCATCGGGCCGGAGACCTGCGGCAGCGTCATCGACACGCGGGCGATGTAATTCGACTTGGTGGTGATGATCGAGGTCGCGGCGTTCATGATGATCATCGGCTTCTTCGCCTGTTCGGCGATCGGCGCCACCGCGAGCGCTTCCGGAGTCAGGCCGAAGCCGGCAAGGAAGTCCACCTTGTCGCGCACCACGAGTTCCTGCGCCAGGCGCTTGGCCACTTCCGGCACCGGGCCGGTGGTGTCCTTGATGATGATCTCGACCTTCTTGCCCGCGACCTTGTCGCCGTGCTGCTTCATGTAGGCCTTGATGCCGCTTTCCATCTGCTTGCCGTAGTCGGCGAAGGGGCCGGAGAAGGGCGCCACTAGGCCGACCTTGATGGTTTCCTGCGCATGGGCCGCGATGCCGGTAAGCCCGAGGGTGCCGATGGCGGCGATGGATGCCAGTATCTTGCTGATCTTCATGCTTGTCTCCTGTGATGGCCCGGGGCCATTGAAGGTTATTGGTCTTTGCAAATCAGGGCCGGCTTGCCCGCAGGCGGCGACAGGGCCGGGAACTGCTTTGGGTCATCATAACTGAATCGTTGTGCGCTTAGCAGCCGCATGTTCGCCTAACGCACGCTTTCGGCGGATGCGCCGGCAGTGCCGGCTCAATACTTTCTACTCCACCTTCTCGTAGGGCAGGCCGACGTAATTCTCCGCAATGGTCGTGCGGCCGGCCAGCGAGCCGGTGTAGTACTCCAGGTCCGCCAGCTGGATGCGCTGGCCGAAGGGATCGTCGCCCAGCTTGTGCAGCACCGAGGTCATCCACCAGGAGAAGCGCTCGGCCTTCCAGATGCGGCGCAGGCAGAGCTCGGAATACTTGTCCAGAAGGTCGGTCCGGCCTTCATGGTAAGTTCTGCGCAGCACGTGGTACAGCGTATAAACGTCGCTGGCAGCCAGGTTCAGCCCCTTGGCCCCGGTCGGCGGCACGATATGCGCGGCATCGCCGACCAGGAACATGCGGCCGAACTTCATCGGCTCGGCGACGAAGCTGCGCAGCGGCGCGATGCTTTTTTCAATCGACGGCCCGGTCACCAGCGAGGCGGCAACGTCTTCGGGCAGGCGGGCCTTGAGTTCGTTCCAGAATCGCTCGTCCGACCACTCTTCCACCTTGTCGTCGAGCGAGCACTGCACATAGTAGCGGCTGAGGACATCCGAACGCATGCTGCACAGCGCAAAGCCTCGCTCATGGTTGGCATAGATCAGTTCATGCGCTACCGGCGGCGTGCGCGACAGGATGCCGAGCCAGCCGAAGGGATAGACGCGTTCGAAGGTCTTGAGCTTGTCCTTGGGCGCGGACTTGCGGGAGATGCCGTGGAAGCCGTCGCAGCCGGCGATGTAGTCGCATTCCAGCTCGACGGTTTCGCCATCTTTGACGAAGGTGACGCGCGGCCTGTCGGTCTCGAAGTCATGCGGCTGCACGTCGTGGGCCTCGTAGATGCTGATGCCGCCAGCAGCCTTCCTTGCATCCATCAGGTCGCGCGTGACTTCGGTCTGGCCGTACACCATCACCGTCTTGCCGCCGGTCAGTCCCTTCAAATCGATGCGCTCTCGCCGGCCGGAAAAAGACAGGCTGAACCCTTCATGGACATGGCCTTCGCGGTCCATGCGCTCCCCGGCGCCGGCTTCGCGGATCAGTTCCGCAGTGCCCTGTTCCAGCACGCCGGCGCGGATGCGTCCCAGCACGTATTCGGGCGACTTGGCTTCGAGGATCACGGTGTCGATGCCTTGGCGTTGCAGCAGCTGGCCCAGCAGCAGGCCCGAGGGGCCGGCGCCGATGATGGCGACTTGGGTTTTCATGACCGTCTCCGGAAATCTTGTTGGCTATGCGCTATCTTCGTTCCGGAAACGCCGGTTGAGAATGGACTTTTTTGGGAATAAATTGTACTTTTCGCATATTTGCGGATGTCCGCACGTCTGGTTTCCGGGCATCGGGCACGGAATGCGTAAGGAGAGGAAATGACCAGCGTCGGCGCAGTACCCGTCTATCAGCTGTACGGCGAGCATGAAAACTGGCCGACGCCGGAAATGGTGCACTGCGAGTCGATTGCGGCTCGCAGCCGTTTGCACAATTGGCACATCAAGCCGCATCAGCACACCGGCCTGTTCCAGATCCTGTATCTGGAGAGCGGCAGCGCCCGCATCCAGCTCGACGACCAGCAGAGAATGATGCACGCCGGCCATGTGCTGATGGTGCCGCAGATCTGCATACACGGTTTCGAGTTCGCCCGGGACACGGTGGGCCATGTGGTCACGCTGGCTTATCCGTTGATCAACAAGCTGACCCGCCAGATGCCGGACGGGCTGGCCAGCCTGACCAGCCCCAGCCTGCATGCGCTGGGCGAGGACCAGGAAAGCGCCTGCATCCGGATGGCCTTCGGCGCGCTTGACATGGAATACCGGGGCAGTGCGCCGCACCGCGACGTCCTGATCGAAGCGCTGCTAGGCGCCATCCTGGCCTGGCTGAGCCGTCATGCGATGCAGATGCCTTCCGGCATGCAGCGCGAGGCGGGCAGGGGTACCAGGCATTTCGCCCGCTTCTGCGAGTTGCTGGAAGAGAATTACCTGCAGCACCGGCCGGTCGGCTACTATGCGAAGCGGCTCGGCATCACGGCCGCCCACCTCAACCTGCTGTGCCGCCAGACGGTCAGCAAGTCGGCGCTGGAACTCATCCATGAGCGCGTGCTGCTGGAGGCCAAGCGCAACCTCGTCTATACCTCGATGACCGTCAGCGAAGTGTCGTACGCCATCGGATTCTCCGATCCGGCCTATTTCACGCGCTTTTTCAAGCGCGCCGCCGGATGTCCGCCCAAGGATTTCCGGCAGCGCGCAGTTAGCGGTTATTCAACGGAATCGCCCGCCGAGGGGCATTTTCGATGAACGGCGGCAAGCACCGTCGGCGCGCCTTCGATACAATGCCTGCTTCATGAAATAAGGAGTCCTTACATGGATGACCACGACTTTTCCGAAAAAGACTGGCGCCGGCTGTTGCGCCACATCGGTGAAGACCCGAACCGCCAGGGTTTGCATGAAACACCGAAGCGCGTCGACAAGGCGTGGCGGCACTGGACATCCGGCTACCATCAGGACCCGGCCGAGATCCTGAAGGTCTTTGAGGACGGCGCCGAAAAATACAACGAGCTCATCGTCGTGCGCGGCATCCCGGTGTACAGTCATTGCGAGCATCACCTGGCACCGTTCTTCGGCACTGCTACCGTCGGCTATACCCCGAACGGCAAGATTGTCGGCCTGTCGAAACTGACGCGCCTGGTCGAATGCTTCGCCAAGCGCCTACAGGTGCAGGAGCGCCTCACCATCCAGGTCGCGGAAGCGCTGATGACCCATGTCGAGCCGCTGTCGGTCGGCGTCGTGATCCGCTGCCGCCACATGTGCATGGAAAGCCGCGGCATCCAGACGCCGGGCGAGGAAACCGTGACCTCGGCCCTGCTGGGCGAGATGCGCACCAATCTCGGCCTGCGTACCGAATTCTTGTCGCTGGCGCGCGAGAAGGACTGAATCGAAGCAAGGTAGCGGCCCGCTCTGCATGAAGGCCGCAACACCGCATGACAAAAAACACCGGCACGCGAGGCCGGTGTTTTTTTGCCTGTTCCGTCAAGCCATTGATGTCAATGCAGCTTGACCGGCGGCGTCACCTTGCCGCGCAGCCAATGCGCCAAGCTTTGCGCAGCCATGCGCAAAAAGCCGTGCAGGGCCATCACATGCTTCTGATACATCAGGCCGTACAGCACGCGGGCCGCGATGCCGCCCACGAGCATCTCCCGTTCCGGATTGCTGCACAGCAGGCTGCCGACCGCGGCGACCGGGCCGAGGGAGACCAGCGAGCCGTAGTCGCGATACCGGAACGGCGGCCGCTCGCTTCCCCGGTCTGACGACAGGATCTCCGCCAGGTACATCGCCTGCTGGTGCGCCACTTGCGCGCGCGGCGGCACGGCGGCGCCGCTGGACGGGCAAACATAGCTGGAACAGTCGCCGATGGCGAAGATGTCGCGGTCTTCCAGCGTCTGCAGGCAGGGCGTCACGATGATCTGTCCCAGCCGGTTCAGGGCCAGGCCCATCGTCGCGCAGACCTGCGGGCCTTCCACGCCGGCGGCCCAGAGCGTCATGTCCGATGGATGGCGCGTTCCGGCCGCATCCACCACGGCGTCCCGTTCGACGCGCGCCACGGTGGTGGAGGCGAGCACCCCGATGCCCAGCGAAGCGAGGTGGCGGGCCGCCCGGCGCGACAGGCGCGGATTGAGATGCGGCAGCAGCAGTTCGCCGCGTTCGACGAGGCTGATGTGTACATCCCGTTCCGGATCGAGCGCATGCACGTTGTAGCGGGCCAGTTCGCGCACCGCATGGCTGAGTTCCGCCGCAAGCTCGACGCCGGTGGCGCCGCCGCCGACGATGACGAGCTTGACCGCCGTGCCCCGGCTGCTGGCCTGCATGCAGCAGGCGAGGAAGCGCTTGCGGAACTGTTCCGCTTCCCAGACGCTGTCCAGGGTCATCGAATGCTCGGCGGCGCCGGGAATATTGTAGAAATTGGTGACTGCGCCGAAGGCCAGGACCAGCTTGTCGTAGGAGATTGTCCGGGGCGGCAGGACCTCGGTGCCGTTTGCATCGCGGTAGGGGGCCAGCGATACGGTCTTGCGCCGGCGGTCCACGCCGAGCACTTCGCCGCAGGAGAATTCGAAGCCGTGCTCTGCAGCCTGGGCCGCGTATTGCACTTCATGGACTTGGGGATCGCGCATGCCGGAAGCGACCGTATGCAGCAGCGGCTTCCAGAAATGCGCGGGCGAGCGGTCGACCAGGATGATGCGGGCGCGGCCCCGCCTGCCCAGGCTGTCCCCCAACCGCGTTGCGAGCTCAAGCCCGCCGGCTCCCCCTCCTGCAATGACAATGGTTTGCATGACTTGCCTCCAGACTGATTGAAATTCCGAATCGATAAGGACCGAGCATCGCCTTGAATTCCGAGGTTGCGCTATGTCGCGTTATGCCGAGCGCCGTGCCGGCAGGACAAGCTTCGGCCGAGGCATGCGCTGCGGCTGCGGATCGGGCCGCTGCTGCCGATGCTGCTGCTTGAGCATGCACAGCATGTCGAAGCCGAGCGCGCGCGGCTTGGGAGACTGTACTGAAGCATCGTCATCCGCGATGTCGCGCCATTCCCTGAGATGGGAACGGCCGCGGTCGCCTGACGCTGCATTCCGCACGCCATGCATCATCGACGCGGCGAACGTCCAAATTCCTGCAGCACGCGCGGCTTCGAGGCCTGATGCGGAAGCCTCGATGGCCGCCCCATGTTCGGCTTCGACGCCGACGGTACGCAGCGCAAGCTGGTAGGGGCCGTTGCCGTTTGCATCCCCGAGTTCGGCGCCGCTTGCAACGACGGCAAACATGTCGTTCACCGCTTCGCCGCAGGCTTGCTCCAGCAAGGCGGTGGCGGTGCGCGCAGGCAGGTCGGTCACGATCGCCAGCTTGCAGCCGGCGGCAAGCGCTTCTTCCGCCAGCGACAGGCATTCGCCGTTCACGCCGGCTGCGCCGTCGAGCACCAAGGCATGGAAGGCATCATGCTTCTGGCGAAGCAATGCCTTCATGTCACGTGCGGAGACGCCTTGTGCGTGAGTGATCGCCAGCGCGGCGCTGCGGCTTGCCGCCGCGCGGAACTCGGCGACGCCCCAGTGCCGGTCGATGCCGCAGGCCTTGAAGGCGATATTGCATGCGCGCCGGTGCGCGTCTTCGGTATCGAACATCACGCCGTCGAGCGTGAGAACAAGCAATTCAATTCCCATTCGGATACCCCTTGTTTCAATGGCCGCCGTCATGGCGATGCCGATTCATGTTTCGTCGTCTGATGGCTGTTAATATAAGGGCAAGCAATTGAAAAGAAAAATTAATTTTTCTGTGTATTTGATAAGGCATACCTTATGAATCCCGCCAGCTTCAAACAGCTCGAAGCCTTGCTTCTTGTCGCGCGGCACGAGAGCGTGTCGCGTGCGGCGGAAGCACTGCATGTGACCCAGCCTGCCGTGTCGCTGCAGCTGCGCATGCTGGAAGAAGCCGCCGGCACGCCGCTGACGCGCAAGGTGGGACGCGGCATACAGCTGACCGCCGCCGGCGAGGTCATGGTCGATTTCGCCGATCGCATACTGCGCCTGTGGGAAGAGGCGACCGATGAGGTCGCGGCGCTGAAGGGCGCCATCAGCGGCACGCTGCGTATTGGGGCCATCACGACGGCCGAGTACCTGCTGCCGCCGATGCTGGTGCAGTTCACGACCGAGCGGCCGGGCGTGCGCATCAAGCTGCAGGCCGGCAACCGCAACGAGATCGTGAGCATGCTGACCAAGCATGAGATCGACCTGGCCATCATGGGCACGCCGCCGCGCGAGCTGAGGACCAATGCGTCGCGCTTCGCGCGGCATCCCATGGCCTTCATCGCCAGTCCCGATCATCCGCTGATGAAAAGAAAGCGCGTGGCCCTCGGCGACATCATGGATGCCAACCTGCTGGTGCGCGAACGCGGCTCGGGCACGCGCACTACGGTGGAGAGACTGTTCAAGGAAGCGGGCATGCCGCTGCGCATCGGCTCCGAATTGTCGAGCAATGAAGCGATCAAGCGGATGGCGGTGGCTGGGCTGGGCGTGGCCTTCCTGTCGGTGCATGCCTGCACGCTGGAATTTGAAGCCGGCCTGGTCGGTCTGCTACCGATGGCCGAGAATCCGGTGGAGGCGGACTGGTATGTGATGCATCTGACCGACAAGCCGATCCCGACGGTCGCGGCCGCCTTTCAGGACTTCGTCATCGAGAACGGCCAGCAGGTGGTGCACAAGCAGCTTGGCGCATTCCATCGCGATGCGGCCAGGCTGCAGCGCACGCGTAAGCCGCGCTGAGGTGGCTGCGATCGGAGCTTATACCAATCACAAGTCATGACATGCCGAATGAGATTGATGGATTTTTTCGACTGGCAAGGCGCGGGAGGAGTCCATAGCGGGCTATGGATGACGAGCGCAACGCCGGCAGGCGGAAAAAGACGCGATCTCATGGCATGGAATGGCTTGGGATTGGTATTAATAACCGAGACGCGGGGCGGCCGGTTCCGTCCGGACGCCGCCCTTGAAATGCGCCGCCAAGGCGCTGGTCGCCTGCGCCAGCATGATGGCATCCACGCCGACGGCAACGAAGCTGCATCCGAGATCCAGGTAGCGCTGCGCAAGGCTGCGGTCGGTGGTGAGTATGCCTGCAGCCTTGCCTGCGGCGATCACGGTGGCGATGGCGTCGTCGATGGCCTGCATCACATCCGGATGGGACGGATTGCCGCGGTGGCCCATGGAGGCGGAAAGATCGGCGGGACCGATGAATACGCCGTCCACGCCATCGACCGCCGCAATCGCGGCCAAGTTCTTCAAAGCCGTTGTGGACTCCGCCTGCACCAGCAGGCAGATTTCATTGTTGCTCTCATCCACGTAGCCTGGAATGCGGTTCCAGCGCGATGCGCGTGCGAGCGCGCTGCCGACACCGCGTACACCCTCGGGCGGGTAGCGCGTGGCACGCACCAGTTCGGCTGCCTGTTCTGCGGTTTCCACCATGGGCACGAGCAGGCTCTGCACGCCGAGGTCGAGGTACTGCTTGATCAGCGCCGTGTCGCCTATCGGCGGCCGCGCGACCGGATGCGATGCATAGGGCGCGACCGCCTGCAGCTGCGCGAGCATGCTGCGGACGTCGTTGGGTGCGTGTTCGCCGTCGATGAGCAGCCAGTCGAAACCGGCGCCGGCGCAGATTTCAGCGGAGTAGGCATTGGCGAGGCCGACCCACAGGCCAATTTGCGCTTGCCGGCGGGCGAGGGCGCGCTTGAAGGTGTTTTCAGGTGTATGCATTCGGCGTTAAGGGGCAGTGACGAAACGTAAAGACGCTATGGTAGCGCCGGCACGCAAAGCGTGTCGCCGCTGCCCCAAGCTGCCCCGAGCCGCTATTCCCAGGTCAGGTCGTGACCGGTCCGATGGTGCCGGGAAATTCCGGCGGGATGGCATCCGGCTGGATTTCCGGTCCTTGTGGCCCGGACGGCACGACCGGGTCCAGCGGCGGAGAAACTTCCGGTTCCGGCCGCGAGGCAGGCGCTATGTCGGGGCCAGGATTCGGCGTGACGGGTACTTCGGGCGGAGAGTGGGACGGATTCTCGTGCGGTTCCTGTTGAGACATGGCATGACTCCTCGGTCAAATGTTTGCTTTGCGTTATCGCTGTCCTTGCCGTGACGGCTGCGCGCCTGCATTTTTTACTGATGCATGTACGAAGCTCGCCGTGCCGGGCTCGACAGAACGGTTCAACCGCGGCGGCGGTTGCATTCTTCAACGGTATTGCAACATTTGTTCCACCGCCAAAAACAAAGCCCGCTTTCGCGGGCCTTGTGGTGCAGGTTCAGCTTGAGAGATCAGGCGAAATTCTTCGAGACGAAATCCCAGTTGACGACGTTCCAGAATGCCTCGACGAACTTCGGACGGGCATTGCGGTAGTCGATGTAGTACGCGTGCTCCCACACGTCGCAGGTCAGCAGCGGCTTGTCGGCGCTGGTCAGCGGCGTGCCGGCGTTGGACGTGTTGACGATGTCCACGGAGCCGTCACCCTTCTTGACCAGCCAGGTCCAGCCGGAACCGAAGTTGGAGACGCAGGACTTGGTGAATTCTTCCTTGAACTTGTCGTAGGAGCCGTACTTGGCATTGATGGCGTCGGCCAGTGCGCCGGTCGGTGCGCCGCCGGCATTGGGTGCCATGCAGTTCCAGAAGAAAGTGTGGTTCCAGACCTGTGCGGAGTTGTTGAACACGCCGCCCGAGGATTTCTTGATGATCTCTTCCAGCGATGCGTTTTCGTATTCCGTGCCCTTGATGAGGTTGTTCAGGTTGGTCACGTAGGCCTGGTGATGCTTGCCATAGTGGTACTCCAGCGTCTCCTTGGAGATGTGCGGCTGAAGTGCGTCCATCGCGTAAGGCAAAGGTGGCAGGGTGTGTTCCATTTGGCTTCCTTTCTGTTTTTGGGCGGTTGATGTTGTTTTTGAAAGAGCTCAATTGTATGTCGGATGCGTCAAGCCTGCATGGAACCCCGCATTGATTTAGCGCCAAGAAATGCGGGGAACCGGCATGTCCCGAGAGACGCTTATATCGACTATGCCGCCGTCGATATAAACGCCCGGTTCGGACGGATCAGTCCAGCGTCGGCTGTACGCTGGCGATGCCGACTTCCGCCGCACCGTCGGCCAGCCTGACGGTGACCAGATCGCGCGGGCGCAGGTCTTTCGGCGACCGGATCAGCTTGCCCTTGCCGTCGGTGACCATCGCATAGCCGCGTTCCAGCGTGCGTTGCGGATTGAGCAATTCCAGCTGGGCCGATAGCGCGGCAAGTGCCTGGCGGCGCTGCGCGGCGGCCGTCGCCATCCTGGTTGTCAGGCGGCGCGCATCGTCGGCCAGTCTGGCCCGGGCCGGGGCGGTTTGCGGCAGCTTGGCCTGAAGGCGCAGATGCAGCTGGTTCACCGCAAACCTGGCCTGGTTCAGGGGCGTGCGTGTCGCATGTGCAAGCCGGGATTGCAGGGACTGGAGCTTGAGCCGCTCATGGGCGATGTAGGATGCGGGGCTGACCAGCCGCCGCGCCAGCCAGTCGAGCGTCTGGTTGGCATCGGACAACTGCCTGCGCAATGCGCGCGTCAGGTCGTCGGCATGGGATTCCAGCAATGCCAGCCAGTCGGCGCGCGGGGCAGCCGCCATCTCGGCCGCTGCGGTCGGCGTCGGCGCGCGCAGATCGGCGGCGAAATCGGCGATGGTGAAGTCGGTTTCGTGGCCGACGCCGGAGACGACGGGCATCGAGCAGGCAGCGATTGCCCGCGCCACCGCTTCGTCGTTGAAGCACCACAGGTCCTCGATGCTGCCTCCGCCGCGGCAGACCAGGAGGGTATCGACCTCGGCGCGGGCGGACGCTGTGGCGATCGCCTGTGCAATTTTTGCTCCCGCGCCTTCGCCCTGCACCGGCGTCGGATAGAGGATCACCCGCACGTGTGGCGCCCGGCGGCACAGGGTGGTGAGGATATCGCGCAGCGCCGCCGCCTGCGGGCTGGTGACGATGCCGACGGTGCGGGCGAACAGGGCCAGTGGGCGCTTGCGTGCCGGGTCGAACAGCCCCTCGGCGGTCAGCTGTTCCTTCAGGCGCAGGAACGCCTCATACAGATTTCCCACGCCGGCGCGGCGGATTGCTTCCACATTCAGCTGGTAATCGCCGCGCGGCGCGTACAGCGTCACCAGCGCGCGGACCTCGACCTTGTCGCCTTCGCGCGGCGTGAAGCCGGCGTACTGCGCCCGCCCGCGAAACATCACCGCCCGTACCTGGGCGCCATCGTCCTTGAGCGTGAAATACCAGTGGCCCGATGCGGCCCGGGTGAAATTGGAAATCTCCCCGGATACCCAGGCCAGCGGAAAATTTCTCTCCAGCATGCGGGCGACGGACTGGTTCAGGGCCGAGACCGTCATGACCGAGGGCTGGCCGGCGGACGACATCAATACGGTTTCATTTGGATTTTCGATTGACATGACGCTATTTACAGGCAATTTGTCCACAGATAGGTGATAGTGTCCGCTCACTGTCACAGTTGGTTACAATCAACTTTGGCTTGATATAAGTCATTGATTTAAAAAGTGAGTACTACATTTCAGCGTTACTCTGGAGCAAAAGAAAAGTCTTATGAATCAAGTGCTTTCCCGGATTCCCACAGATTTGCCCACAAAGTTATCCACAGGATCTGCAGGCTTTTTCCTGTCGTTTTCGGGGTATCAACGCGCTTGATTGCAGCGCCCCAACACGATACATTCTGCATCCGTCTGAAATGAACCAAGGAGCCTGTTTTGCTCGCCATTATCCAAGCTGCCGGCTGGCCCATCTGGCCGCTGCTGATCGCGTCCGTCATCGGACTGGCCCTGATCATCGAGCGCTTATTGTACCTGCGACGCAATCGCATCCTCCCGCCCAACCTGCTCAACGAAGTCATCCGTGTTTACCAGAACGGCAAGGTCGGGTCCGACGTCGTCACCAATCTGGAACAGAATTCCCCGCTCGGCCGCGTGCTGGCGGCCGGCCTGCGCAATGTCAACGCGCCGCGCGAAGTTATGAAGGAATCGATCGAGGAGGCAGGTCGCGGCACGGCCCATGATCTCGAGCGCTTCCTGACCACGCTAGGCACCATCGCGACGCTGGCGCCGCTGATGGGCCTGTTCGGCACGGTGGTCGGCATGATCGAGATTTTCGGTTCGCAGAACGCGGCCGGCACCAATCCCGCACAGCTTGCGCACGGGATTTCCGTAGCCCTGTACAACACCGGCTTCGGCCTTGCGATCGCCATGCCCACGCTGGTGTTCTACCGCCATTTCCGCGCCCTGGTCGACAGCTTCATCGTCGACATGGAACAGCAGGCGGTGAAATTCGTCGACAGCGTGCACAGCAACCGGAAATAAGGCGGCACCATGAATTTTCGCAAGGGCAAGGGCAGGGAAGATCCGGACATCAACCTGATTCCCTTCATCGACGTTCTCCTAGTGATCCTCATCTTCCTGATGGTCACCACCACCTACAGCAAATTCACCGCGCTGCAGATCACGCTGCCGACGGCGGACGCCGAAAAGGCGCTGGAACAGCCGCAGGAAATCAACGTCGGCATCGATGCGCAGGGCCGTTATGCCATCGACAACCGGCAGATTTCGGTGCGTGATGCCGGTGGCCTAGCCGAAGAACTCAAGGCAGCGGCCGGCACGGGAAGCCAGGCCAAGCAGGATCCGGTCATCATCATCAACGCCGACGCCACCGCCGCGCACCAGCTCGTGATCAATGTGCTGGAAGCCGCGCGCCTGGCCGGTTTCGCCAAGGTCACGTTCGCCGCGCAGTCCAGCGGCAAGAAATGAGGCATGCCGAAGCGGTATTGCTGAAGGCATGGCAGCGCCGTGGGCCGCTTGCCTGCGCGCTGCTGCCGGTGGCGCTGCTGTTTCGCTTGCTGGCCGGACTGCGCCGCCTGCTGTTCCGCACCGGCATTCTGAAAAGCAGTCGTCTGCCGGTGCCGGTGATCATCGTCGGCAACATTTTCATCGGCGGCACCGGCAAGACGCCGCTGACCATCTGGCTGGTGCAGGAACTCAGGCGCGCCGGCTTTACTCCCGGCGTCATTTCTCGCGGCTACGGCAGCAGCCTGGAGCGCCCGACGGCCGTGACGCCCGGTTCGATGCCGGCCGAAGTCGGCGACGAACCGGTGCTGATTGCCGCGAGAACACAATGTCCGCTCATGGTCGGGCGCAACCGGGTGGAAGCGGCGAAGGCGCTGCTGGCAGGCAATCCCGAGATCGATGTCATCGTTTCCGACGACGGCCTGCAGCATTACGCGCTTCAGCGGGATGTCGAAATCGTGCTGTGCGACGAACGCGGCGAAGGCAACGGCTGGATGCTTCCGGCGGGGCCGCTGCGCGAACCGGCTTCCCGGCGGCGCGACTTCACGGTCGTCAATGCGCCGGCGCTTCCCGCGACGGCAATTCAGCCCGCATATCACATGCTGCTCGCCGGCGACCTCGCGGAGCGCTTGTCTGACCGCATGCAGACCATACCGCTATCCTCATTGTGCGCAATGCCCGCATCCCGGATCTGGGCCGCGGCGGGCATTGGCAACCCGGCAAGATTTTTTTCCATGCTTGAGAAAGCCGGCGTGCAGGCCAGCACGCTTGCCTTGCCGGACCATTACGACTTCGCCGACAATCCTTTCGCTGGCATCGAGGCCGATATCATCCTGATCACGGAGAAGGATGCAGTAAAATGTGCGCGAATCGATATGTTGAAAAATGACCCGCGCCTGTGGGTCGTACCCGTGACGGCACGCATTGACCGCGTGCTGGCCGAACGAATTGTGGAGAAATGTCGTGGACGCCCGACTGCTTGATATCCTGGTTTGCCCGCTGTGCAAGGGGCCTCTCGAATACGACAAGACCGCGCAGGAACTGATTTGCAGACCGGACAAGCTTGCTTATCCGATCCGTGACGGCATCCCCATCATGTGGGCCGACGAAGCGCGCGACCTCAACGCACCGGCACCGTCCTCCGCTGCCTAGGCGCAACCGCCTTCCGTCTCCTCGCATCGCCGACGGCAGCCAATCCGCAATCCGGAATTCGTATTGCACAATCCGCAGCCGCCGCAGATTCTTCCCGTCACTGGAATCGCACCATGCCGTTTACCGTCATCATTCCCGCGCGCCTGGCATCGACGCGCCTGCCGAACAAGCCGCTTGCCGATCTTGGCGGCAAGCCCATGGTCGTGCGCGTTGCCGAGCGGGCCGCCCTGTCCGGCGCAGAGCAGGTGGCCGTTGCAACCGACCACCCCGACATCGTGGCAGCCTGCCGGGAGCACGGCATCGACGTTCACATGACCCGCGCCGACCATCCTTCCGGGACGGACCGCATCGCCGAAGTTGCCGCCGCTCTGGCCTTGCCGGAAGAGGCGGTCATCGTCAACGTGCAGGGTGACGAGCCGCTGATCGACCCCGGCCTGGTGGCGGCGACCGCCGCGCTGATCGGAGCCGACACGCCGATGGCGACTGCCGCGCATGCGATTCATTCGGCGGCCGATGCCTTCAACCCGAATATCGTGAAGGTCGTGCTCGACCGCGCCGGCCGGGCGCTCTATTTTTCCCGCGCGACGATACCCTGGCACCGCGACGGCTTTGCAAAATCGACGGATCTGCTGCCGAACGGTTACCAGCCGCTGCGGCATATCGGCCTCTATGCCTATCGCAATAGCTTTCTTCAAGCCTATCCGCGCCTTGAAGTTTCGCCGCTCGAACAGATCGAAGCGCTCGAACAGCTGCGGGTGCTCTGGCATGGCTTCCCGATCGCGGTCCATGTGACCGGCAGGGCTCCTGCGGCGGGCGTGGATACGCCGGAAGACCTGGTCCGGGTCAGAACTCACTTTGGTCAAGAAAAATAGAAGAATTCCCAATGGAGCTGCCGGTCAGGCAAGATTCTGTGGTAAGTTTCATGAAAAGTTGGCGTGATACAAACATGCCCATTCGGGAAAACTGCCCCGTATTGCAAAAAATTTAAAACCAGTCTAGGAAAATGTCATGCGCCTCATCCTTCTAGGAGCGCCTGGTGCCGGTAAGGGCACGCAAGCGAATTTCATCAAGGAAAAATTCAACATCCCGCAAATCTCGACCGGCGACATGCTGCGTGCTGCCGTGAAGGCAGGCACACCGCTGGGAATCGAAGCCAAGAAGGTCATGGATGCGGGCGGCCTGGTCTCCGACGACATCATCATCGGTCTGGTCAAGGATCGCCTGAAGCAGCCGGATTGCGCCAACGGCTACCTGTTCGACGGCTTCCCCCGCACCATTCCGCAGGCGGATGCGATGAAGGAAGCCGGCGTTGCCATCGACTACGTGCTGGAGATCGATGTGCCGGATTCGGCGATCATCGACCGCATGAGCGGCCGCCGCGTGCATCAGTCTTCCGGCCGTACCTATCACGTGACGTTCAACCCGCCCAAGGTGGAAGGCAAGGACGACGTCACCGGCGAAGAACTGATCCAGCGCGATGACGACAAGGAAGAGACGGTGCGCAAGCGTCTTGCTGTGTACCATGAACAGACTGAAGTGCTAGTTGACTACTACAACAAGTGGGCGTCTTCCGGCCAACCGGGTGCGCCGAAGTATCGGAAGATAGAAGGCGTCGGACCGGTAGAAACCATCCGGGACAAGGCTTTCGCAGCCTTGGCTGAATAAGAAAAAGCGGACCGCGTGTCCGCTTTTTTGCTTTTAGGGGCTGAACCTAATTCAAGCCGCAGGACCAAATTGAGGAAGTGCATGTCGATGTCCGCGCCAGGAAGCAGACGATAGTCAGACAATGGTCAATATGCGGACTTCGACGCAAAGGAAAAATATCCAGCGACACCGGAACAAAATCTGAGCGGCAAACGTATCCAGTTTGCCGATGCAATGAGCTTCAACCAGTTGTGTAAAAAGTTTTGCAGTGCGTTGGGCGTGTCATCGATCCGTTCAGGAATTGGTGACACGCCCTAGTGGCCGAAGGACACAGGCAGCAGGTATCCCCAATTACCGATGCGGCAGCATGCGTATCGTTACGTCCTCCGGAACATCGTCGTTGTTTTAACTTTGTCGACAACAACATGGAGGAGTCGTTATGGCAACAGGTTTATGGTTTGCCGTAGCATGCGGCGTGCTCGCCGTCGTCTACGGTCTGGTGTCGCGTAGCTGGATACTCAAGCAGAATGCCGGCAATGCCCGAATGCAGGAAATCTCGCTTGCCGTGCAACAGGGTGCCGCAGCTTACCTTGGCCGGCAGTACCGCACCATCGCCGTTGTCGGCGTCATCCTCTTCATCCTGATTGCCATCCTTCCCGGACTGGGCCTGAAGACAGCCCTTGGTTTCCTGGTCGGCGCCTTATTGTCCGGCGCCTGCGGTTTCATCGGCATGAACGTTTCCGTGCGCGCCAATGTGCGAACCGCCCAGGCTGCTTCCACTGGAATGAATGAAGCGCTCGATGTCGCCTTCCGCGGCGGGGCCATCACCGGCATGCTGGTCGCCGGACTTGGCTTGCTCGGCGTTGCGCTCTTCTATTGGTTCCTGACGAGCGCCGGGGGCGAGGCGGCCAATGCGCATGACGTGATCAAGCCATTGATCGGCCTTGCATTCGGCGCGTCGCTGATTTCCATCTTCGCGCGCCTGGGCGGCGGCATCTTCACCAAGGGCGCCGATGTCGGGGCAGACCTGGTTGGCAAGGTCGAAGCCGGCATTCCTGAAGATGACCCGCGCAATCCCGCCGTCATTGCCGACAACGTCGGCGACAATGTCGGCGACTGCGCCGGCATGGCTGCCGACCTGTTCGAAACCTATGTGGTAACGCTGATCGCCACCATGCTGCTGGGCGCGCTGATGATCAAGGGTGCGGAGAGCCAGGCGGTGCTGTATCCGATGCTGCTTGCGGCGGTATCCATTCCTGCATCCATCGTGGGCTGCATGATGGTCAAGGCCAAGCCCGGCAAGAAAATCATGTCGGCGCTCTACACCGGCCTGTGGTGGGCGGCAGGCCTGTCGCTGATCGGCTTCGCCCTGGTGACATGGTGGCTGATGCCCGAGCCGATGCGCATGCCGATGATGGGCGCCGCGGTGGTCGGTATCGTCCTCACCGCGCTGATGGTGTACATCACCGAGTACTACACCGGCACCGATTACAAGCCGGTGCGTCATATCGCCGAAGCCTCCACCACCGGACATGGCACCAACATCATCGCCGGCCTGGGCGTGTCGATGAAGGCCACCGCCTATCCGGTGCTTGCGGTGTGCGCGGCCATCCTCATCACCTACTGGCTGGCTGGCCTGTACGGCGTTGCGGTGGCGGCGACTTCCATGCTGTCGATGGCCGGCATCATCGTCGCCCTGGATGCCTACGGTCCGATCACGGACAACGCCGGCGGTATCGCGGAAATGGCCGACATGCCGGAATCGGTGCGCGCGATCACCGATCCGCTCGATGCGGTCGGCAATACCACCAAGGCGGTCACCAAGGGCTATGCGATCGGCTCGGCCGGACTGGCGGCGCTGGTCCTGTTCGCCGACTACACCCATGCGCTCGATTCCGTCGGCAAGAGCACGTCCTTCGACCTGTCCAATCCGATGGTGATCGTCGGCCTCTTCATCGGCGGCCTCATCCCTTATCTGTTCGGCGCCATGGCGATGGAGGCGGTAGGGCGCGCCGCCGGCGCGGTGGTGGTCGAAGTGCGGCGCCAGTTCCGCGACATCAAGGGCATCATGGACGGCAGCGGTAAGCCCGAATACGACAAGGCAGTCGACATGCTGACCGCCTCGGCGATCAAGGAAATGATCCTGCCGTCCCTGCTGCCGGTGGTGGTGCCGATCCTGGTCGGCCTGCTGCTCGGCCCGGCCGCGCTCGGCGGCTTGTTGATGGGGACGATCATCACTGGCCTGTTCGTCGCGATCTCGATGACCACCGGCGGCGGCGCCTGGGACAACGCCAAGAAATACATCGAGGACGGACATCACGGCGGCAAGGGTTCCGACTCGCACAAGGCGGCGGTCACCGGCGATACCGTTGGCGACCCCTACAAGGACACCGCGGGTCCGGCGGTCAATCCGCTGATCAAGATCATCAATATCGTGGCCTTGTTGCTGGTCCCGCTGCTGCCGGCAGTCGGGCCGCAGACGGCGGCCAGGGAATTTTCCTTCCCCGACCCGGTGTCCATGAAGGCGTCGTCGCCCGCAGGTTCCCCTGTGGCTGCTCCTGCCCCCGTGCCGACGCCTGAACGCCCTGCGGGACAGAAACCCTGAGCGGTGTTTCCATGCAAAAGGCGGCTGCGGCCGCCTTTTGCTTTTCTGGCGAAAAATTGGCTACAATGCCTTCGGCTTACGTTTACGTAAACGTCATGAAATATCGTTGGGCGTCATTGAAATTTCCAATTTGAAAAAGGGACGAAGATGCAGATTCAGAACAGTGTGTTCATCATCACGGGCGGGGCTTCCGGACTGGGCGCGGCCACGGCGCGGATGATCGTGGCCAATGGCGGCAAGGTGGTGCTGGCGGATGTCCAGGTAGAACCCGGCGAGAAGCTTGCAGCGGAACTGAACGGACTCTTTCTGAAGTGCGACGTGACATCCGAGGCCGACGGCAAGGCGGTGGTCGACGCGGCAACCGGTCTGGGCACCCTGCGCGGACTGATCAACTGCGCGGGCGTGGCACCGGCGGTCAAGACGGTCGGCAAGGACGGCCCGCATCCGCTGGAAGTGTTTCAGCGCGTGGTCAACATCAATCTCATCGGCACATTCAACATGGCGCGTCTCGCGGCCGATGCAATGTCCAAGACCGAAGGCAACGAGCAGGGCGAGCGCGGCGTGATCATCAATACGGCATCGGTCGCTGCCTATGACGGCCAGATCGGCCAAGCCGCCTACGGCGCATCCAAGGCCGGCGTGGTCGGACTGACGCTGCCGATGGCGCGTGATCTCTCCCGCAACGGCATCCGCGTCATGACCATCGCTCCCGGCATCTTCGAGACCCCGATGTTGCTGGGCATGCCGCAGGAAGTGCAGGATGCGCTGGGCCGCATGGTCCCGTTCCCGCCTCGCCTGGGCAAGCCGGACGAATATGCGCATCTGGCCAAGACCATCATCGAGAACACGATGCTCAACGGCGAGGTCATCCGTCTCGACGGCGCCATCCGCATGCAGCCCAAGTAAGGGACGGCCCGGGCCGTCGGCAGGCTAGGTTGTACTGTGCGCCGCCTGCCGGGAGCTTGCAGTGAATAAAACAAGACTGTCCTTGCTCGCAGCTGCAGCCGTAGCCTTGCTCTGCGGCTGCGCCGGCATTGCGCCGGTGGAGCCGCAGTTGCAGCCGCAGCTTCAATCGCAGCCTCTGCCGCCAGGCATGCAGGCGCCCGAGCGGGCGACCGGCTTTGCCGAAAAACCCGGCTGGACAGCAAGAAAATTCATGGTGGCGGCGGCCAATCCGCTGGCTGCCGACGCCGGTTACCAGATGCTGCGCTCGGGCGGTTCCGCCGTCGATGCGGCAATCGCGGTGCAGATGGTCTTGACCCTGGTTGAGCCGCAGTCGTCAGGCATCGGCGGCGGGGCCTTCCTGATGCATTTCGACGGCAAGACCGTAAAAGCTTTCGACGGCCGCGAAACCGCTCCGATGGCCGCCACCGAGATGCTGTTTCAGGGTGCGAACGGCAAGGCGTTGAGTTTTCATGATGGCGTGGTTGGAGGCCGCTCGGTCGGTGCGCCCGGCGTATTGCGCATGCTCGAACTGGCGCACAAGGAATACGGCCGGCTGCCATGGGCCGCGCTGTTTGCTCCCGCCATCAGGCTGGCGCAGGACGGCTTCGCGGTCAGCCCGCGCCTGCACGCAATGCTCCAGACGGAGCGGCATCTGAAGACCGACCCGGCCGCCGCGTCCTACTTTTACGACCGCGACGGCAATCCGTGGCCAGTCGGTCATGTGCTGAAAAATCCTGAACTGGCCAATGTGCTGCGCGAAGTCGCGGACAAGGGGGGCGATGCCTTCTACAAAGGCCAGATCGCCCAGGACATCGAGAACAAGGTAAAGAGCCACCCCCGCAATCCGGGCCTGCTCACCGCAGCCGATATCGGTGCGTATCAGGCAAAAGTACGTGAACCGGTCTGTTCCGATTACAGAGCGTGGACGGTCTGCGGCATGCCGCCGCCGTCTTCCGGCGGCATCGCGATTGCGCAATTGCTGGGCATTCTGGAAAACCGGAACATGCGTGCACTGGGGCCGAAGAATGGCCTGATGAATGCGGAAGCCGTCCACCTGTTCTCCGAAGCCGGCCGGCTGGCCTATGCCGACCGCAGCCGCTATGTCGCGGATACCGATTTCATTCCTCTGCCGGGAAACAGCACGAAAGCCCTGCTCGACAAGACTTATCTCGCCGGCCGCGCCGCGCTGATCGGCGACAGATCGATGGGCGTTGCCGAATCGGGCGTGCCGCCGGCGACGGCATTGGCGCTGGGCGTCGATACTTCGCCCGAATTCCCTTCGACATCGCATATTTCCGTCGTCGATGCCAGCGGCAATGCCGTTTCCATGACGACGTCCATCGAAGATGCCTTCGGTTCCCGCCAGATGGTGCGCGGCTTCCTGCTCAACAACCAGCTGACCGATTTCTCCTTCGATGCCGCCGATGCAAACGGTCCGATCGCCAACCGGGTACAGCCCGGCAAGCGGCCGCGCAGTTCCATGGCACCGACGCTGGTGTTCGAACGAGGCAGCAACAATCTGGTCATGTCGACCGGCTCGCCCGGCGGTTCCGCCATCATCAACTACGTGGGGAAGGTGCTGATCGGAACGCTGGATTGGGGGCTCGACGTGCAGCAGGCAATCAGCCTGCCCAATTTCGGAAGCCGCAACGGCCCGACCGAACTGGAACTGGACCGCACCGATACCGCCTTGGCCGACCGGCTCAAGGCCAAGGGGCATCAGGTAAGGATGATCGAGCAGACTTCCGGCCTGCAGGGAATCATGCGCATGCGTATTGGCGGCGAGGAAGTTTGGTTCGGCGGCGCCGATCCGCGCCGGGAAGGTATCGTCAAGGGTGACTGATGCGCGTAAGCGGTCTGCAGTGCGCAAAGCCGTTGTTTCCCGGCGGCCTGATGCAGGCCTTTTCCCCAAAGCCGGATTCGCCTGTTAATCTCTCTGCATGAATGCGAGAAAGAAAACCGGACTCGTGCTGACCGGCGGCGGCGCGCGGGCTGCCTACCAGGTCGGCGTGCTCGACGGCGTGGCAGCCATCCTGCGCGACGAAGGGTGCAATCCGGAACGCAATCCCTACGACATCATCTGCGGCACATCGGCTGGCGCCATCAATGCCACGGCGCTAGCCTGTCATGCCGACAATTTCGGAGAAGGCTTGCACCAGGTCCTTCACGTCTGGGAGCATTTCACGGCCGAGCAAGTCTACCGCACCGATTCCATCGGCGTCCTCCGCTCCGGCGCCAAATGGCTGTCGCTGCTTTCATTCGGCTGGCTGCTGCGCCAGTGGCGGTCCAATCCGCCCAACTCGCTGCTGGACAATACGCCGCTCGTCACATTGCTGAACCGGATGCTCGATTTTCCCCGGCTCGACTCGGCCCTCATGAGCGGCAAGCTCCACGCCCTTGCAGTGACGGCATCGTCGTACTCGGCCGGCAGGCATGTCACCTTTTTCCAGAGCGACGCCGATATCACACCTTGGGTCCGGTCCCAGCGGCTGGCGCTGCGCAGCCAGATAGGCGTGGAGCACTTGCTGGCATCCTCCGCGATACCCTTGCTGTTTCCGGCCGTACCGCTGTACTGCGAAGGGCGCAGGGAGTATTTCGGCGACGGTTCGATGCGCCAGCTGGCCCCCATTTCTCCTGCCATCCATCTCGGTGCCGACAGGGTGCTGGTCGTCGGAGCGGGGCGTTTGAACGATCAGGCGCATGGCACCGCACCGACGGCACAATATCCGAGCCTTGCGCAGATCGCAGGCCATGCGCTGTCCAGCATTTTTCTCGACAGCCTTGCAGTCGACATCGAGCGCATGAACCGCATCAATCTGACTCTGTCCATGTTGACCAGCGAGCAGCTGGCACGCACGCCATTGCGCCCCATCCACATGCTCGTGATTGCCCCATCGGAGCGCTTGGATGACATCGCCGGCCGGCATGTGAAAAGCCTGCCGCGTCCCATCCGGATGCTGTTGGGCGGAATCGGCGCTACCGAAGCCGGCGGCTCGGCGCTGGCGTCTTATCTGCTGTTCGAAGCAGGCTATACGAATGAACTGATTGCACTTGGGCGGCGCGATGCTTTTGCGCGCCGTGAGGACATCCTGGCATTCTTTGCCGAAGCCGGACCGGTTGCAGCTCCCGCCGTGAGTGCGGCAGGAGTTGCATGAAAGGCGGGTAGAAGGGTGGTATGGGTGCCATGGCCACCCGGCGTGGCAAGTGCCCCCTTGAAGGGGCGTGAGGGAAGGGGGGAGGCCCGCTTTTCAGGATTGGGGATCAGTAGCGATAGCCGTGATGATGGTGTTTCCAATGATGCTTGTGCATCTTTTTCCCGGGGCGTCCTTCAACATAATACGGCGCGCCATAGGTGACGACAGCGGCTGGCTGAACGTAGACCGGCTGCGGGCGCACGTAAACCGGTTGAGGCTGGTAATAGACTGCTGGCGGCGGGCTGTAGACGCCGACTGAAGGATAACCCGAGTTGACGGTGACCGACCAGTTTACATTGGGATTGCCGGCCATCGAGAGCGGAGCGGCTGCAATGAGCAGGACTCCGGCAAGGGTCCGCAACGCGGAAATGCGGTTTGTTGTCATGGCTTTCTCCTTAAAGTGCATTGCTGCTCATTTAACAATGACAGCCAGGCATCGCACCAGCATATCTTGTTCAAATGCAAGTAAGACCTGCAACAAAGTGTTAACGGGACGCCATGGGTCGTGTTTTGCAAGCTTGCGCGTTGCACCGCGTCCAATTTTCCGGGACAGGGTTGATTCGCATTTCGCAAGCAGTTACCCTACGGTATTCAGTAATTTGTCGATTTTTTAACGGTAATTGCACGATATGGGTCATGGCGCCATGAGGCTGAATTTTGCGAGCAAGTGGATCTTTTTCCTTGCCACGCTGCTCCTTTCCTTCAGCCTGTTCGCAAAAGGTCCGGCGCCGCTCGGCGAGGTCGGACTCTCGGAACTGCCCAGGGAGGCGCGGCACACCCTGATTCTCATCAAGCAGGGCGGGCCTTTCCCCTATGCCAAGGATGGACGGGTATTTGGCAACTACGAGGGGATTTTGCCCAAACAAAAGCGCGGGTATTATCACGAATACACGGTAAAGACGCCGGGAGCCCGCAATCGCGGCGCACGACGCATTGTTTCCGGCGGGGATCCGACATCCTCTGGCGAATACTATTACACCGATGACCACTATGCGACCTTCCGACGCATCAGACAGTAACCACATGCGAATCGACTCTCCGGACAGCGAGTCTCTCAACCTCATTGTCCCCGTTGAGGAAGATATGGACATGTTCAAGACCGTTCCTCCCAATGTGGTGCAGTCCATTCGAGCGTTCCGAGTGACCGAATTGCAGGAAGAGGCGGCTCGCCTGGGGCAGCATTTCCTCTACGCGTATTGTGCGGATGCATCGACCAAGCAGCAGGTTCTGTCCTGCATCGCCACCGCATTCCACTTTCCCAGGCATTTCGGCAAGAATTTCGATGCCCTGAGCGATTGTCTGACCGATCTTGCCTACAAGGCTGGTCCGCAGCCCGGTTTTCTGGTCGTGATCGAGCAGTTGCCGAACACGCCCAAATTCGACAGGGAGGCGAGGGAAACGCTGCTGGATGTATTCCGCGATGCGGCGGACTTCTGGGCGGAAAAGAAAGTCGCTTTCCGGGTCTTTTACTCTTTCCAGTAAGGTTCGGTCCTTGAGGATTGCTATCCTTCTTGTCTTCTGAGCTTCCCTGTTGAACTATGAACAAGGCCGGCCCCGATGCCGGCCTTTTTGTTTCCGGTATGTCGGTCGGTTAAGGCGGGTACGGTAAAATGCGCGCCATGAAAAATATCGTCATCCTGATTTCCGGCCGCGGCAGCAACATGCAGGCGATCGTCCGTGCCGCACGGAATGAACAGTGGCCGTGCCGGATCGCGGCCGTCATCAGCAATCGCGCCGATGCCGAAGGCCTGCAGTTCGCGGCGCAGCACGGCATTCCGGCCGAAGTCGTGGTCAGCAAGGATTTCGCGACGCGCGACGCGTTCGACGCGGCCTTGCAGGCAGTGATCGACCGGTTCGCGCCCGACCTGGTCGTGCTCGCAGGGTTCATGCGCATCCTGACCCCCAAGTTCGTGGAACATTACGCCGGGCGCATGCTCAATATCCATCCTTCGCTGCTGCCGAGCTTCCCTGGCCTCGCAACCCATCGCCAGGCCTTGGCGGCCGGCGTGAAGGTGCATGGCGCGACCGTGCATTTCGTGACGGCCGAGCTCGACCACGGTCCCATCGTGGCGCAGGCCGCAGTGCCGGTCCTCCCGGGCGATACCGAGGATGCGCTTGCCGAACGCATCCTTGTCGAAGAACACAAGATTTATCCGCAATCCGTACGATGGTTTGTCGAAGGCCGGCTGTCCATCGATAACGGTCTGGTAAGCATTGCCGACGAGCCCCAGCTCGCTTGAACTGAAAGAATTTCCATGAGATTGCATCCTGCCGTTATCGGCGCCGCTGAAGACGTGCTGCGTGAAGTCATGCGCTTTACCGGCCCTGCCGATGTCATTTTGTCCCGCTACTTCCGCGAGCATCCCAAGCTTGGATCGCGCGAACGGAACGCCGTTGCGGAGGGCGTTTATGCGGTCTTGCGCAACAAGCTGGCCTATGCAAGCTTTTCCGAGTCCGGCCATGGACCGGCCATGCGCCGCCTTGTCTTGCTGGGCCTGGGCGAAACGGTGGGCGCCGATGCGCTCGCGGGCCTGTCGGAAGAGGAAGGGGCATGGCTGAACCGGATTGCTCAGATCGACCGCAGTAGCCTGCCGGTCAACCTGCGCGCCAATTTCCCGCAGTGGCTGCTCGACAAGCTGATTGCCCGCGACGGCGAAGCGGCCGCGCTCGCGCTTGCCGATGCGCTCAATCGTCCGGCGCCGCTGGATCTGCGCGTGAATGCATTGAACTGGAAACGTGAAGACATCATCGCAGAATTGGCCAAGGCGCCGATCCTCTGCGAGCCGACGCCGTATTCCCCGCTGGGCATCCGCGTGCCGAAAAAGCCGGCGCTGCAGAATCTGCCCTTGTTCAAGGAAGGTGCCATTGAGGTGCAGGATGAAGGAAGCCAGCTGCTTGCGCTGATCCTCGGCGCCAAGCGCGGCGAAATGGTGGTTGATTTCTGCGCCGGCGCAGGCGGCAAGACGCTTGCCTTGGGCGCCGCCATGCGCAATACCGGGCGCCTCTATGCGTTCGACGTGTCCGAGAAGAGGCTGGCCAAGCTCAAGCCGCGGCTGGCGCGCAGTGGCTTGTCCAATGTGCATCCGGTCGTCATCGCGCATGAAAACGATGCGAAGGTCAAGCGCCTCGTGGCCAAGATCGACCGGGTACTTGTCGATGCGCCATGCAGCGGCCTCGGCACGCTGCGCCGCAATCCCGACATGAAATGGAGGCAGACTCCCGAGACGGTTGCCGAACTCACCGTGAAGCAGGCGTCCATCCTTGCCAGCGCCGCGCGCCTGGTCAAGCCGGGCGGCAGGCTCGTCTATGCAACCTGCAGCCTGCTGGACGAGGAAAACGAGGCGATTGCGCAGCAGTTCCTGGCATCCAACGAAGGCTTTTCGCTGGTACCGATGCGCGACGTTCTCGCAGAACAGAAGATTGCCCTGGACATGCAGGATTACCTGAAGCTCGTACCGCAAGTTCACCAGACGGACGGTTTCTTCGCCGCGGTATTCGTCAGGAACAAATGAAGTTCGGCGCACTTGCCGTATCGGCGCTGGCGCTGGTTTTTTCGACAGCGGCCGGTGCAAAGAGTCCTGCAGCGGATGCTCCTGTCCCCGTCACCGTCGCCGCCGAAGGCACGCTGCAACCGCTGTTTGCGCCGTGGGACGATATCGAGAAAGCCATCGTCGATACGCTCGGTACGGCACGGCGGCAAATCCTTGTTCAGGCTTATCTGCTGACCAACAAGAAGATTTCGGCGGCGCTGATCGCAGCCCACCGCCGCGGCGTCGATGTGCGGGTCCTGGTCGACGGCGACCAGCTGGACAGGGTTGAATCATCAACCGCGCCGCGGCTTGCATCGGCCGGCATACCGGTCTGGATCGAGACCAAATACCAGAATGCGCATAACAAGGTCATCGTGATCGATGCCGGGACTTCCCGAGCCATCGTCATGACCGGCAGCTTCAATTTCACCTGGACGGCGCAGCACAAGAATGCGGAAAATCTGCTGATAGCAAGAGACAATCCCAAGCTGGCCGCACGCTACGCGCAAAACTGGGAACGACACCGCAACGACGCAAGCCCTTACAAGAAATGAGACAAAACCTGCTTTCCAGCCTGTTGTCCGACTTATGGACGGATCTGCACGATCCGAACCTGCTCTGGCAGATCGTTGCCGTGATCGGCAGTCTGGGCATAGGCTGGCTGCTTGCAAGATTGGTTCGGCAGCGTCTCGCTGCGCGCGACGTTCAGCGCCGTGTCATGCGGCTTGGTGTCGAAAGTTTCGGACCTGTCCTGTGGCCGCTCCTGGCCCTGGGCCTTTTGCTTCTCTCCAAGTTTCTGCTTGAACGATGGATGCATGTGAATCTGCTGCGGGTGGCGCTGCCGCTGGTGGGTTCGTTTGCATTGATTCGCCTGGTCTTCTACGTGCTGCGCCGTGTCTTTGCGCGCGGCGGCGAGACCGGCGCCATCGTGCTGCTTGCCGAGAAGGTCTTCGCCACCGTGGTGGGGGTGGGCGTGACCCTGTATGTCACCGGACTGTGGCCCGACCTTGTCGCTTATTTGGAAATCACCACCATTCCCGTCGGGCGGCACAAGGCCTCGCTGCTGGTCGTTTTCCAGGCGGCGGCGTCGGTGGCCATCACCCTGATGTTTGCCATGTGGGCCGGCGCCGCTCTGGAAGAGCGCCTGATGCGCATGGACAGCGTGCATTCCTCCCTGCGGGTGGTGACCGCGCGCATGGGGAAGGCGGTGCTGATTCTGCTCGCCGTCCTGATCAGCCTTTCCCTGGTCGGCATCGATCTGACCGTGCTGTCCGTCTTTGGCGGCGCGCTTGGCGTCGGTCTGGGTCTGGGATTGC
This sequence comes from Noviherbaspirillum malthae, assembly GCF_015352985.1. GTDB lineage: Bacteria > Pseudomonadota > Gammaproteobacteria > Burkholderiales > Burkholderiaceae_D > Noviherbaspirillum > Noviherbaspirillum malthae. The sequence goes on from NZ_JACYXF010000009.1 coordinate 93,461, forward strand.
AGAAGATCGTCAGCAGCTACGTATCAGGATTCGTCATCCTGATCGAGCGCAGCCTTGCGATCGGCGACGTGGTCAATGTCGACAAGTATTTCGGCCAGGTTACTCAGATCAATACCCGCTATACGATCGTGCGGGGCTTCGACGGCGTGGAAACGGTGGTGCCGAACGATATGCTGCTGTCGACGCCGGTCCAGAATTATTCGCTGACCGACCGTTCGCTGCGCTTGGCCACACGTGTCAGGATCAGCTATCAGACCGACGTGGAGCAGGTTCTTGGCCTTCTGGAAAGTGTGGCAGGGCAGGTTCCGCGCATTCTCAAGACGCCAGCGCCGCAAGCCTTGCTGGCGCGCTTCGATCCGGAAGGATTCGAGCTCGAAGTCGGGTTCTGGATCGCGGATCCGGAGAACGGGCGGGGCAATGTGCTGTCTGATCTGAACCGGGCCATCTGGAAGGCGTTGCAAAAACACCAAATTCATATTCCCTATCCGCAACATGAAATCCGAATCCTTGATCTACCACCTGGAATTGACAACAGGATTTCAGCGAAAATGCCGGTCACCGAAGCGCCATAACAGCGTACAATCTGCCCCAGATTGCAGATAGGCTCTTGTTTTTGCAAGAAAAACAAAGGCGTCTACCGGAATCCGTCATCAACCAGGAGTATTTATCATAGAAACCACCATGCTTGACGCAGTGCTTCATTTCTTGTCAAACGGACTCGCTTCTGCAAGCGGCTGGGAGATCGTTGCGTGTACGCTGATCCTGACGCATATCACCATCGCAGCCGTCACAATCTATCTGCATCGCTGCCAGGCGCATCGGGCACTGGAACTGCATGCAATTCCCAGCCACTTCTTCCGTTTCTGGCTATGGCTGACTACGGGCATGGTAACCAAGGAATGGGCCGCGATTCACCGCAAGCATCATGCAAAATGCGAAACCGAAGAGGATCCGCACAGCCCGGTCACGCGCGGCATCAAGAAGGTGCTGCTCGAAGGCGCCGAACTCTATCGCGCCGAGTCGAAGAACCAGGAAACCATGGAGAAGTACGGACATGGCACGCCTGACGACTGGATCGAGCGCAATCTGTACAGCAAATACTCCTGGCAGGGCGTGGCCCTGATGCTCATCATCGACGTACTCCTGTTCGGTGTGATCGGCCTGAGCGTATGGGCAGTGCAGATGCTGTGGATCCCGATCACGGCGGCCGGCATCATCAACGGCATCGGCCATTACTGGGGCTACCGCAATTACGAGTGCGCCGACGCGGCCACCAACATTTTCCCGCTCGGCATCATCATCGGCGGCGAGGAACTCCACAACAACCATCACACGTTCGGCACGTCGGCCAAGCTTTCGTCCAAGTGGTATGAGTTCGATATCGGCTGGATGTATATCCGCATTCTTGAAACCTTCGGCCTGGCGAAGGTGAAGAAGGTGGCGCCGGAACCCAAGTTCAACCCCGAAAAACGGGTGGCCGACTTCGATACGCTGCAGTCCGTGATTTCGAACCGCTACGACGTTATGGCCAAGTATGCCAAGTCGCTCAAGCGCGCATGGCGTGATGAAATGCAGCACCTGACCGGCAAGGCAGAGCTGGAGTCGAAGTTCCTGAAATCGTCCAAGAAGCTGCTGCAGCGCGAACCGGCGAAACTGGAAGCGCCCCAGAAGCAGCAGCTGAGCGAATTGTTTGCCCATAGCAAGGCACTGCAGACCATGCATGAAATGCGGGTGGAACTTGCCGCGATCTGGGAACGGTCGAATTCCAGCCGCGAGCAGCTGCTGCATCAACTGCAGGATTGGTGCGCAAGGGCGGAAGCCTCCGGCATCCGTGCACTGCAAGAGTTTTCGCTTCGCCTGCGCAGTTACGTGTAATTCAGAACCTGGCTTCAGGTTTCGGTAACGCCTGAATCAAATAGAAACAAAAGCGCAGCCCGACAAAGGCTGCGCTTTTTTTATTGGCTCCTGCCTGGCTGCCTGTCGGTCGTTGCACCAGGAGTTGCAACAGGGCGGCGGCAGAATTGAAGAGGAAGGTTTTGGCATGAAGCGGCGTCGGTTGCCTCAGCCTCTAGAGCGCATTCGGCCTGACTGGACTAGGCGAGGCCGAGGTGATTTGCCAGCGGAACAAGGCGTGGTGACGCGACATGGCGGGCCATGGCAAGGAGGACTCGGCGTCCCCACACAACGCAGTGCCGCTGGCAAATCAGCCGGGATCGACAGGCCAGTCAGGCCGAATGCGCTCTAATTCGGCCTGCTTGAACGGTCGATTCCAAGCGGCTGCGTCAGCAGCCTGCCGGGGAAACCGGAGATGAAAATAAAAAAGCCGTTCAGTGAACGGCTTTTTGCTGGTGCAGATACAGACTTGCTGTAAGTGCCGAGACAAGATTACTTGATCTTGGTCTCTTTGTATTCCACGTGCTTGCGTGCCTTCGGGTCGAACTTCATGATCGACATTTTTTCCGGCATGGTGCGCTTGTTCTTCGTGGTGGTATAGAAGTGGCCGGTGCCAGCAGTGGACTCCAGCTTGATTTTGTCACGGTTAGATTTTGCCATGATAGTTTCCTAGTAATTTCCGCTTAGACTTTTTCGCCGCGGGCACGAAGATCGGCCAGCACAGCGTCGATGCCGATCTTGTCGATGATGCGCAGACCGGCGTTGGAGAGGCGAAGCGAAACCCAGCGGTTTTCGGATTCAACGAAGAAGCGGCGACGCTGCAGGTTCGGCAGGAAGCGACGCTTGGTCTTGTTGTTGGCATGGGAAACGTTGTTGCCGACCATCGGCCCTTTCCCGGTGACTTGGCAAACACGTGCCATGGCTTACTCCTTAAAATTATCCAAATTTGGAAAAACGAGAGTATATCCAGAAATATCTTCTTTTTCAATGACTTGCGAAAATTAACTGTGTCTCGCAATTTCGCGGAGATTTAACATTTTCCGGGCTACAAGTGCGGCTTTTAGAATTCCAAGGCTCGCTCAGATTTCGCCATGCTCCCGCAAAAGAGTACACCTGACTGCCGGCCACAACGAAGTGGTCCAGCAAGCGCACATCGATCAGGTTCAGCGCCTGCTTCAGGGTCTGGGTCAGAGCCCGGTCGGCATGGCTAGGTTCCGGCGTTCCCGAGGGATGGTTATGCGCAACGATGATGGCGGCGGCATTATGGGAGAGAGCCGCCTTCACGACTTCGCGGGGATACACGCTGGCCTGTGTCAGGCTGCCGCGAAATAATTCTTCCGCGTGAATGAGGCGGTTCTTCACATCCAGAAAGAGGGCGGCGAATGACTCATGAGGTTTCTTGGACAGCGTCAACTGCAGGTACTGCTTCACTGCCTGCGGCGATCCGAAAGCTTCCCCGTGTTTCAGCTCCTCGCCGATGGCGCGCCGCGCCAGTTCCAGGACGGCTTGGAGCTGCGCATATTTCGCTGGCCCCAAGCCGTTGACGAGGGAAAATTCGTCCAGCGAAGCGGTGAACAAGGCATGCAGGGAGCCGAAATGCTTGAGCATGTCGCGTCCCAGGTCAACCGCGCTTTTCCCGCTGACACCGACCCTGAGGAATACGGCAAGCAGTTCCGCATCCGACAGTTGCTGCGGCCCGTGACGTATCAGCCGTTCGCGCGGCCTCTGCTCTTCCGGCCAATGGTTGATTGCCATGGTGTGGTCGCCATCCTTGCTCTGTAAACAAAAACGGCAATTATAGTGGCTGAAGTTGAATAAAATGCAACTTCTTGCGATTTCGGGGATCATGGACCCGAGGAGTGCAACAGCACCGGCATCAGCCGAAAGAGAATCGTCGCTTACAATAGCGGGCTGACACCTGATTTTCGAATTCCCATGCAAACCTCCACCACACCAGTCGTCACCGAATCCGCCTACCTGACTCTGCATTACCGTCTTGCAGCGATGGATGGTACTAACATCGTTAGTACATTCGAAGAAAAGCCTGCGACCCTGCAGCTCGGTACCGGCCAGCTTGCACCCTTCCTCGAAGCTTGCCTGATCGGGCTGCCGGAAGGCGCGCATCAGACATTTGAACTGCCGCCCGAAAAGGCCTTCGGCCCGCGCAATCCGGAGCTCGTCCAGCATGTATCGCGCGCGACGCTGACCGAGAATTCCAACTTCGGCGAAGAATACGTGGTGGGTGATCTGGTTGAGTTTTCCGCGCCCAGCGGGGGCCGCTTTGCCGGCGTCCTGCGATCGATCGACGACGAAAGCGCCTTGTTCGATTTCAACCACCCCCTGGCCGGCCAGTCGGTAAAATTCGAAGTCAGGATCATCGGTATTCTTTGATGCTGCAGCTATTGCGGCATCACGGATAAGAACAACCATACGGATACAGACACTTCGGACACCCGGTTCCGGAGCATGCAGAGCTAGGGAAAATGGACAAGGAAATCTTGCTTGCACAGCCGCGCGGATTCTGCGCAGGCGTTGATCGCGCCATCGACATCGTTGAACGCGCGCTGGAGCAGTTCGGAGCGCCGATCTATGTCCGCCACGAGATCGTGCACAATGCCTATGTCGTGGACGATCTGCGCCGCAAGGGCGCCATCTTCATCGAAGAACTGGAATCCGTCCCGGAAGGCAATACCGTGATCTTTTCCGCCCATGGCGTATCCAAGGCGGTGCAAGCCGAGGCTGCGGCGCGCGGCTTGCGCATCTTCGATGCAACCTGTCCTCTCGTGACCAAGGTTCATGTCGAAGTCGCCAAGATGCGCAGGGAAGGGCGCGAAATCATCATGATCGGCCATGACGGCCATCCCGAGGTCGAAGGCACCATGGGGCAGGCCGACGAAGGCATGTATCTGGTGGAAACCGTCGCCGACGTCGAGTCCCTGCAGGTGCGCCATCCCGACATGCTGGCCTATGTCTCCCAGACGACGCTGTCCGTCGACGATACGGCCGACATCATTGCCGCCCTCAAGCGCAAGTTTCCCCTGATCGCAGAGCCCAAGAAGGGCGATATCTGCTACGCCACGACCAACCGTCAGGAAGCGGTCAAGTTCATGGCGCCCCAGGTCGACGTCGTCATCGTGGTCGGCAGCCCCAATAGCTCCAACTCCAACCGCCTGCGCGAAGTTGCTCAGAAAAAGGGCGCGAATGCCTACATGGTCGACAATGCCTCGCAAATCGATCCCGCATGGCTCGAAGGCGCGAGCCGCATCGGCGTGACCGCCGGCGCTTCGGCCCCGGAAGTGCTGGTGGAAGCAGTCATCAACCGTCTCAAGGCGCTCGGCGCCAAGAGTGTCAAGGCATTGGACGGCGTCGAGGAAAACGTCACGTTCCCTCTGCCGAAGGGTCTGACGGGAGCGCGGCCGTAACCATTTCGGCCGTGGTCTTTTTCTTCCGCGCTGTCCGGAATTTAATTCAGACCACCCACTTTTTTTCCATCGATTGTTTTCTACTTTCCTAGTTATTATTGCAGCCTGCGAGGATAGCAGGATGCAATCTGCCAAAAGCGACACGCCTGCCGCCTTCCCGGCACCTCCTACATTCTTCGCACTCTTGAAAATATCCAAAAAGTCTTCGCGTTTTTGGATATAACGTAAACATTCCTGCCATACTCCCGGCGGTTTACCGGCGCAATCCTTGAGAGATCGCCGGTGAGGCGATCAGGGACTGCGGGAATCCGGAGTTAGTAGAAGAAAGAGTCTATTTCTGTGCCTGATGTCGCTAAATAAAAACATTCAGGCACGATCCGGACATTTCTTTCTGGAACATGTTGGGTATAATGCCGCCCGATTCGGGTGGGCTCACAAGGCTGCATACAACTACAAAAAGTTTTTACCAGAGACAGGAACAGGAGACACGATCATGCACAAGACTTACGCCCCGGCCACTCGCAAGAACGCGGCATGCCTTATCCGATAAACACTGGGAATATCGAGCGGCACCCGAGAGGATCTCATCCGGGTGCCGTTTTTGTTATCTGAAAGGCCGTGCCGTATCGCAGATGAAATATGGCAGTGATGTTGTAAAACGATTTGAACGTTCCTTATAGAGAGTAGGCAAACTATGGATACCTTTATCCAACAAATCATCAATGGATTGGTGCTGGGCAGTATGTATGCGCTGGTCGCGCTTGGATACACGATGGTGTACGGCGTTCTCAACCTGATCAACTTCGCTCATGGCGACGTGCTGATGATCGGGGCGATGGTCGGCATCACGATTCTCAAGATCGTGCAATCGGTCGCCCCCGACCTGCCGGGCATCGTCAAACTGGGCATCGCCATCATCGGTGCCATCCCGGTTTGCATACTCGTGAACGTGATCATCGAACGGGTGGCCTACCGCCGCCTGCGCAACGCGCCGCGCCTGGCGCCGCTGATCACCGCGATCGGCGTATCGATCCTCCTGCAGACCTTCGCGATGATGATCTGGGGCCGTAACCCGATCCCGTTCCCGCAAGTGATGCCGGCCGAACCGTTCACCATCGGCGGCGCGCTGATTTCGCCGACTCAGGTCATGCTGCTCGTCCTGGCAACCGCCGCAATGCTTGCCCTGGTTCTCCTGGTCGAACGCACCCGGATGGGCCGCGCGATGCGGGCAACTGCGGAAAATCCGCGCGTCGCCGGCCTGATGGGCGTCGATTCCAACAAGGTCATCGTGATGACCTTCGCCATCGGCGCGGCACTGGCCGCGGTGGCCGGCGTGATGTGGGGCGCCAATTATGCGTCGGCGCAGTTCGCCATGGGCTTCGTTCCCGGCCTGAAAGCCTTCTCGGCTGCGGTTCTCGGCGGCATCGGCAACATCTACGGCGCGATGGTGGGCGGCATTCTGCTCGGCATTATCGAGAGCCTCGGCGCCGGTTACATCGGCGACCTGACCGGCGGTTTCCTCGGCAGCCACTACCAGGACATCTTTGCATTCGTCGTGCTTATCATCGTACTCACACTGCGTCCGTCCGGCATCATGGGTGAACGCGTTGCGGATCGTGCCTAAGCGTAAAGGAGAGATTCATGTCGACACTATTTGACGTCAAACACAATCCGCGCAAGGCCTACACCAGCTTTGCCATCCTCGGCATCGCGCTGATCGCCTTCCCGTTCATTGCATCGAACTTCGGCAATTCCTGGGTCCGCATCATGGACCTGGCGCTGCTCTACATCATGCTGGCGCTCGGTCTCAACATCGTGGTGGGGATGGCGGGCCTGCTCGACTTGGGCTACATCGCGTTCTACGCGCTCGGCGCCTACATGACCGGCCTCCTGGCATCGCCGCAGTTTGCCAGCGTGCTCGAATCCTTCGTCAACAACTATCCGGCGGTAGGCGAGGCCTTGCGATGGATAGTCGGCGAGGAGGCGGCGCAGAACGGCATCCACCTGTCGGTATGGCTGATCGTGCCGCTGGGCGCTGCTCTGGCAGCCTTCTTCGGCGCGCTGCTCGGCGCTCCGACGCTGAAACTGCGCGGCGACTACCTGGCCATCGTGACCCTGGGTTTCGGCGAGATCATCCGCATTTTCATGAACAACCTGAATGCGCCGGTCAATATCACGAACGGTCCGCAGGGCATCAACATGATCGACCCGATCCGCATCTTCGGCGTCTCGCTGGCCGGCGAACCCGGTTCGCGCGCCACCGTGTTCTTCGGAGAGTGGGGCATGCCGTCGGTCAATGCCTATTACTTCCTGTTCCTGTTCCTCTGCGCGGTCATCATCTTCATTTCGATTCGCCTGCAGCATTCGCGTCTCGGCCGTGCCTGGATTGCCATCCGCGAAGATGAAATCGCGGCCAAGGCAATGGGCATCAATACCCGCAACATCAAGCTGCTGGCGTTCGGCATGGGCGCATCCTTCGGCGGAATCGCCGGCGCGATGTTCGCCTCGTTCCAGGGCTTCGTCTCCCCCGAATCGTTCTCCCTGACCGAATCGATCGCCGTGCTGGCCATGGTGGTGCTGGGCGGTATCGGACACATCCCCGGCGTCGTGCTCGGCGGCGTGATCCTCGCCGCGTTGCCGGAAGTGCTGCGCCATGTGGTCGAGCCGGTGCAGCGCCAGCTGTTCGGCACCGTGCTGATCGATGCCGAAGTGCTGCGCCAGCTGCTCTACGGTCTGGCCATGGTCGTCATCATGCTCTACCGTCCGGAAGGCCTGTGGCCGTCGCCGAAGCATGAAGACCGGATGGATGCCAATGCCAAGAAGCGTCTGGACGAAAAAGAACCTACTGCGCTGGCTGCATAAGGAAAAACAATGAGCGAACAAGTCATTCTGAAGATTGCTGGCGTCAACAAGCGCTTTGGCGGCCTGCAGGCACTGTCGGACGTCAACATCAAGATCCTGAAGGGCCAGATCTACGGCCTGATCGGCCCCAACGGCGCCGGCAAGACCACGTTCTTCAACGTGATCACCGGTCTGTACCAGGCTGATACCGGCACGTTCGAGCTGGACGGCAAGCCGTATTCGCCTTCCGCGCCGCATGAAGTGGCGAAGGCGGGCATCGCGCGCACCTTCCAGAACATCCGCCTGTTCGGCGAGATGTCGGCGCTCGAGAACGTCATGGTAGGGCGCCATGTGCGCACCAAGCAGGGCGTGTTCGGCGCGGTGTTCCACCACAAGGCAGCCCGCGAAGAGGAAGCCGGAATCCGCCAGCGCGCAATGGAACTGCTCGACTTCGTCGGCATCGCCAAGTTTGCGCACCGCACCGCAAGGCATCTGTCGTACGGTGACCAGCGCCGCCTGGAAATTGCCCGTGCACTGGCGACCGACCCGCAGCTGCTGGCGCTCGATGAACCGGCGGCCGGCATGAATGCCACCGAAAAGCTGGCCCTGCGCGAACTGCTGGTCAAGATCAAGGCGGAAGGCAGGACCATCCTGCTGATCGAACATGATGTGAAACTGATGATGGGTCTCTGCGACCGCCTGACGGTGCTCGATTACGGCAAGCCGATTGCAGAAGGCTTGCCGGCCGAGGTGCAAAGCAACCCGGCTGTTATCGAGGCGTATCTGGGAGGAGGGCACTAATGAACGAAAACATCCTGAAGGTCAGCGGCCTGAAGATTGCCTACGGCGGCATCCAGGCAGTCAAGGGCGTTGACCTCGAAGTCAACAAGGGTGAACTGGTCACGCTGATCGGCGCCAACGGCGCCGGCAAGACCACCACGCTCAAGGCCATTACCAATACCCTGCCGGGCTGCCGGGTCGAAGGCCAGATCCAGTATTCCGGCCAGCCGATCCAGGGCACGACCTCGTTTTCGCTGGTAAAGAAGAACCTGGCCATGGTGCCGGAAGGCCGCGGCGTGTTCACCCGCATGACGATTCTCGAGAATCTGCTCATGGGCGCCTACATCCGCAATGACAAGGACGGCATCCAGGCGGATATCGACAAGTGGTTCGGAGTGTTCCCCCGCCTGAAGGAGCGTGCCAACCAGTTGGCGGGCACATTGTCCGGCGGCGAACAGCAGATGCTGGCCATGGCGCGCGCGCTGATGAGCCATCCGAAGCTGCTGCTGCTGGACGAGCCGTCGATGGGTCTGTCGCCGATCATGGTCGAGAAGATCTTTGAAGTCGTGCGCAACGTATCGGCGCAGGGCGTGACCATCCTCCTGGTGGAGCAGAACGCGAAACTGGCATTGCAGGCTGCACACCGCGGCTATGTGATGGAATCGGGCCTGATCACCATGAGCGGCAATGCCGGCGACATGCTCGACGATCCCAAGGTCAAGGCAGCCTATCTCGGCGAAGGCTGACCGAGCCGGAGCCAAGCGAAAGCCTTTCGGATTTCGCATATCGAAAACCGCCTTGCCGGCATTGTCGGCAAGGCGGTTTTCATTTGCGGGGCATGCTTCGGGCGAGGCAAATACCTGCCAAGCCAATCATTGGCATAGGTGGCATAATTTAAGGCCGTTTCATATTGCTATCTTTTCGGCGCAATGGCGCAGGCAGGTTTGCAGGAAAATCTGCGCCGGGCTGCGGTGAAACCGTTCATGCCCCATAAGCCCGGACAAGAGACCAAAAACCCCTTAGGAGACCGATAATGCAGTTCGTGATTCCCCAACCCGCCGTTGCCGCCGTACCCGTCGCAGGCAGCGATGCCGTCTTTCCCGTGCATCGCATCTATTGCGTCGGCCGCAACTACGTCGAGCATGCAAAGGAAATGGGCGGCACAGGCAGGGAAGCGCCTTTCTTCTTCATGAAACCGGCCGATGCGGTATTGCCGGTACTGCCGGGCACGACCGGTGAAATGCCTTACCCCAGCATGACCAGCGATCTGCATCATGAGATCGAGCTTGTCGTTGCGATCGGTAAAGGCGGCAGGAACATTGCCGCTGCCGATGCGAAGCAGCACATCTGGGGCTATGCCGTCGGTCTCGACATGACTCGCCGCGACCTGCAGGGCGAAGCCAAGAAGACCGGCCGCCCATGGTCGACCGGCAAGGGCTTCGATCATTCCGCGCCGATCGGCCCCATCGTTCCCGCCGCACAGGCCGGCGATGTCGAAAAGGCGAAGATCAGTCTGCAGGTCAACGGCGCCGCGCGCCAGAACAGCAGCATCGAGAAGCTGATCTGGAATATCGGCGAAACGATCGAACACCTGTCGAAATACTTCGTGCTGCAGCCCGGCGATCTCATCTTCACCGGCACGCCGGAAGGCGTGGCCGCGGTGAAGCAGGGCGATCTTCTCGAGGGTGCGATCAACGGCATCGGCGAGCTCAAGGTCAAGGTCGTCTGAACGCGTGAGAGCTTGGTCGGCTTTGTGCGCACGGGCGCCGGGAGGGCAGCATGCAGCTCTATAGTTACTTTCGCAGTTCCGCATCCTACCGGGTGCGGATCGCACTGAACCTGAAAGGTCTCGCCTTCGAGACCGTGCCGGTGCATCTGCTCAGGAGCGGCGGAGAGCAGCTGACGCCCGAATTCCGCAGGCTCAATGCCGACGGACTCGTGCCGGTGCTGATCGACGATAACGGCGAGCAGCCGGCTGCGCTCACCCAGTCGCTCGCCATCATCGAGTACCTGGAAGAAATGCATCCTTCGCCAGCACTCTTGCCTGACAACCCGGGCGATCGGGCCCATGTGCGCAGCCTTGCCCTGTCGATCGCCTGCGATATTCATCCACTGAACAATCTGCGCGTGCTGCGTTATCTGGTGCGCAACCTGAAAGTCGGCGAGGAAGACAAGAACGGCTGGTATCGCCATTGGTGCGAGCAGGGCCTCGCTGCATTGGAGCGTACCCTGGCAAACGATGCGCGTACCGGACGATTCTGCTTCGGCAACACGCCGGGTCTCGCCGATTGCTGCCTCGTGCCGCAGATCGCGAATGCGCAGCGGCTCGACTGCGATCTGTCCAACATGCCGACCATCATGCGCATCAATGACGCTTGCCAGGCCCTCGATGCATTTGCCGATGCGGCTCCGGCAAAACAGCCTGACGCGGAATAGGCAATCAATGGCAAATGGCAAATGGCAAATGGCAAATGGCAAATGGCAAATGGCAAATGGCAAATGGCAAATGGCAGAGGCTGGCGGAGCGCGGCTCCGCCTCCGCGAAATCAGCGTCCGCCGCTCACTGAGCGCTTGGCTTCAGCCAGGTCGTTCTGCAGATTGGAGCGCGCTTCCTTCATGCATCCGCTGCGCTCGCCGCTTTGCATCTTCCTGCATTCGGCAAGCGCTTCCTGGTAGGCCGCATTCGCCTCTTTCCTGGAAGTCTGGTATTGCGCCTGCGGAGTCTTGTCTTCAATGAGCTGCCTGGACTCGGCGCGGCTCATTGCATCGGTTGCGGCGTGTGTCGGCAGGAATGGCAGGCTGCCGGCAATCAACATCAAGCCTGCGATGCGTTTCATGATCGATTGCATGGCGATCTCCTTTATGCGGACTTCCTGCGAAATCAAATGAAAGGCGCAGCACCGCAACAGGCATGCAATGTCGACAGCAGCCTGCCGCGGCAAGTATTGCACTTGCCTTTCGATTGTCTGCATGAAATTTAATCAGTAGAGAAAAGTTCTTGCAGATCAGGGACATAGCCTGACCATCCCATGCTTATCCACAGGATTGGCCACAAGGGCTGTGGGCAAACGAATCAAGTCAGGTTGCCTCTACCCGGCATGGCCGGCCGGTCGAGTTCTGACCTGGTATCAGCCGAGTGAATCCGCTTCAGGGAAGCGACGGAGGAATAATCAGTTTTCCCAGCAAGCTCCTTCGCATGGCCATTTCCGACATGGCTTGTACCGACTCGTCGCTGCCATCCGCTTCGCCAAGCGGATTCTGGCCAGGGAGATTTTCTTCATCGCCATTGCTGGGCAACACGTCGTTGTTAAGACTGGACATGGGTATCTCTGGTGGGTAGGTGTAATGGGAACCATCGTACCGCTGTAATCACTCATTAATGTTGAGATTGCTCATTCGCGTCCGGCTCTGTAAAGCGCCTGATCGCCGGCATGTGAAAGCGCAACGACAGCAGCCATCCTTGATGCTTGAATGATTCAGATAATAAGACCCGGGAGGAAGCATATGCTGGCAGCACTGGTTTCCCTGATTGCAATGGTAGGCGGCGCCCTTGTCATTACCGCCTGTCTTGATGCACTGCTGCAGCTCGAAGACTGCAAAAACGAAGAATGATTTTGACTTCACAGAGCCATTTGAGCAGACACAGCAATATCGGCTTTATTGATTGATTGACCACAAGGGCCGAAGGTGATGGCGGGTTATACATGTCATATAGACAACGCTGGACCACACAGGAGCCGAAATGAGCGTCACCATGCCCGATTTTGATACCCTGGTTTCCCTTCACAAACAGGACCCGGAAGCGCTTGAAACCTTCCGCCGTCATCTGCTGAGGGAGGCCGTCGATTCCGCACCGCCCGCCCATCGTCCCGCACTTGAAAAACTGCTGGAACGAATCGAAACGGCACGCAGTTCCGCAGCCAGTCCCATCGAAGCGGCAAGCATTGCCTTCCACATGATGCGCGATTCGGTCAACGAACTCCACGCCACATGGGACCAGGCCATGCAGGAACTCGCGCAGCTGCAGACTTCCCTGCTCATCGAGCGCCTGCGACGTTAAAGACTTCAGCATGCTCCAGGATTGATGGAAGAGGTCTGGCAAACAATCCGGTCGGAATTCTCCGATCTGCCCGATATCGCGGAAGTGACGCGCGTGCTCACGCGGATGCTGGTTGCCATTCTCCTTGGCGCGGCAATAGGCATGGAACGGGAACTGAGAGGAACAGGGGCGGGGCTGCGCACGCATATGCTGGTTGCGCTGGGCGCAGCGTTGTTCGTCCTCGTTCCTCTGCAGGCCGGCATGGAAGTCGCCGATCTCAGCCGCGTGCTGCAGGGCCTGATTTCGGGTATCGGCTTTCTTGGTGCCGGCGCCATCATCAAGCTCTCGCATGAGCACGAGATTCGCGGGTTGACGACGGCCGCGACCGTCTGGCTGACGGCGGCAATCGGCGTCGCGGCAGGCATGGGGCGCGAGCTGACGGCCGTCCTCAGCACGCTGCTGGCCTTGTGCATATTGGCCCTGTCGTACGGCAGGAAGCAGGATCATTAATTCCGATGCGGGGGTTTAAATCAGGCCGCCTGCATCCGCTCGAAGAGAGCAATGCCGTAGTGCGTGTTTGGATGAAGCGAAATTCGCAGAATAACCCTGCAAAAGGAAAAACCGGCGCTTGGCCGGCTTTTTACATAGATGGGAAACCCCTTTCGCATCTACGCAGGAAATTGGTGCTGGAATGTTTCAGAACCCCCAGCTCGGGTGCAAACGGCTTCTTCCTCTGAGGTCTGCTCATATGGAAAAGCCCGAGTGACATCATAGTAGTTGGGGAAAGTTACGCCGAGATGACGCGGCAAAAGAAAAAACCGGCGCTCGCCGGTTTGTTTGCTGGAATTGAAATAGGGTCGCCGCACAGGTTACAAACAGAATGCGAACAAGAGCGAGCGGTCGATACCTTCAAAAGGTCACAAACAAGGACCGCTCATCCTTGATTGGCTTGTAATTTTGGTGGAGACGGCGGGAATCGAACCCGCGTCCAGAAGCCCTCTACAGACAGTTCTACATACTTAGTGCAGCCTACTGGTTTTGACCCTGCCAACGCGGACGCACGCGCTTCAACAAGGCGAGTCACCTATTTTTAACGTTACGCCAAGTGACCCGACGCAACGCGATTCCTTGTGAATGACTCTACCGCTGTTGCCAGCCCGCCCCAAGGACAAGACGGTGTAGAGCTAGAAAGTTATTAAGTTCCTAGAGGATTACGCTGCGAGAGCGTAAGTTTCATCGTTTGCATTTAAGCATTTCCGGTTGGATTTACGAGGTGACCAGCCCTCGGTATGCCCTGCGCTGCTTTGTAACCCCTGTCGAAACCAGGTCGTCCCCAAAACAGAACTGCTATTGTACTTCACAAGATGGGGAATGCAGGGATGAATTCAAGAGCTCTTTTGAATTAGCCCAAGCAGTTCCTGCGGCGATTGAGCAATGGCATCGGCCAGCCATTCCACCGGCTCCTGATGACCGCAATAACCCCAGGCGGCGGCAATGGTAGTCATGCCGGCGGCACGCCCGGCCTGTATGTCGCGCAGGTCGTCACCGACATACCAGCATTGCCCGGGCGGAATATCCAGGCGCCGGGCGGCTTCCAGCAGCGGTTCGGGATGGGGCTTGGAATGCGGCGTCGTATCGCCCGCGATCACGCAGCCGACATGCTCAAGCTTGAGTTCGGGGACAAGCTTGTGGGTGAACCTGCCAGCCTTGTTGGTGACAATGCCCCAGGCGATGTCCTGTTCGGCCAGCGAGGCAAGCAAGGCATCCATGCCGTCGAAAAGGCGGGACTCAACCGCGATCGCCGCTTCATAGGCGTCGAGGAAGGCGATGCGAAGCTCTTCAAACCCTTCGTCTGCAGGCTTGAGTCCGAAAGAGGCGCCGATCAATCCGCGCGCTCCGGCGGAGGCGACCGGACGCAGCGTTTCATAAGGCGTGGGCGGCAAACCGCGCGCGGCTCTGACGCGGTTCATTGCTCCTGCCAGATCCGGGGCCGTGTCGGCAAGCGTGCCGTCAAGATCGAAAAGGACAGCACGGGGAAACGGTAATGACATTCTCTAGCTTTCTTTCATTCGATGGCCTGCATCCTGCAATGTGAACTGCAGACAACGCTATTCGGCAAACCCTTGAAGCATGTCCGAGCCCGCGTTGGAATCGGCATGCGGGTGGCTTTGTCGATGCGAATCTCAGGCAGGGCGGGAACAGGCGACCAGGTAATTGACATCGGTGTCCTGGTTCAGGGAATAGACCTTGGTCAGGGGGTTGTAACCCATGCCTTTCAGACCATCGACCGTCAATCCGGCATTGCGTGCGAACTGGGCAAGTTCGGCCGGCGTGATGAACTTGGCATAGTCGTGCGTTCCCTTGGGCAGCAGGCGCAGCACATACTCAGCGCCGATCACAGCAAAGAGATAGCTCTTGGGATTGCGATTGATCGTCGAGAAAAAGACATGGCCGCCCGGCTTGACCAGTGCCGCGCATGCTCTTACGACGGCAGCAGGGTCGGGCACATGTTCAAGCATTTCCATGCAGGTGACGACATCGTAGCGCCCCGCTTCGCGTGCAGCGAGATCTTCGGCCGAGACGAGTTCGTAACGAACCTGCACTCCGGATTCCAGGCTATGCAGGTCGGCAACCTTGAGCGCTTTTTCGGACAGGTCTATGCCGGTAACGTTGGCACCCTTGCGAGCCATGGACTCGGCAAGTATGCCGCCGCCGCAGCCGATATCGACGACTGCCTTGCCGGCGAGCGGGGCGCGGGCATTGATCCATTCCAGGCGCAGCGGATTGATTTCGTGCAACGGACGGAATTCGGAAGTAGGGTCCCACCAGCGATGCGCAAGATCGCTGAATTTTTGCAATTCTAAAGGGTCGGCGTTCATGGCTGAATGATAGCGGGAATCACAGTGCTGCGCTGCCGGCCAAACAGGTTCGTGCCGGGTGAAATGTCAGCGCAGGTGATGCAGCACAAGTCGTGCACAAACAAAAAACCCCGCCATGGGGCGGGGTTGTGCAGCAAGTGAATCGATTAGCGGTTGCGTGTGCCGACCACTTCGATTTCCACGCGGCGGTTCTTGGCGCGGCCGGCGGCGGTCTTGTTGTCAGCAACAGGCTGCTTCTCGCCTTTGCCTTCAGTGTAGACGCGGTTGGCTTCAACGCCCTTGGAAACCAGGTATGCCTTCACAGCTTCAGCGCGGCGGACGGACAGTTTCTGGTTGTAGCTGTCGGTACCGACGGAGTCAGTGTGGCCGACGGCGATCACGACTTCGAGGTTCATGCCCTGGAGCTTGGATGCGAGGTCGTCCAGCTTGGCCTTGCCGTCCGGCTTCAGGACTGCCTTGTCGAAGTCGAAGAAGGTGTCGGCAGCAAAGGTGACTTTTTCGGAAGTGGGTGCCGGTGCCGGAGCCGGTGCGGGAGCCGGAGCCGGTGCAGGAGCCGGTGCGGGAGCAGCAGCAGGTTTTGCAATTTCGCCATCGCAACCCGGAACGGCATCAGCCGGTGTCCAGGTGCCTGTACGCCAGCACAGACCAAACGGGTCACGAGCGATGACGCCGCGGCTGTCCTGCAGATAGGCGCTGTTCGGTGTGCGGGCCTGAATATCTTGCTGGGCCGATGCAGAGAACGAAACAACTGCGGACGCAGCAAAGACGAGTGCTAATTTATTCATATTTTTCCTCTTGGTTGAGATATCCGCAGATTAACTGCGCAACAAGTACCACTTCTTATAAACAAACTTCCGGTCCCTATTAGATCATCTTTTTTCTAAGGTTGTTCAGCTGCAATGATCTTTAGTTAACTACATTTTGCCATAGGCGAGCGAAACATCGATTGTTGCCAAATCAATGCCTTCGCGATTTTAACGGCTCGTTGGGTTTTTGCAACGGACTATTAAAATTTGGTGGTGTATTCTCATTGATTTACCGAAAAAATCACTACTTGTTGCCGTTTGTAGCTATTTGGCGATGCCTCGGATTTCAATGACAACACGGCGGTCGGGAGCCAGGCATTCGACCAAGGCACGGCGCGGCAAGCTGTTCGCGCACGATGCCGTCGGCTGAGTTTCGCCGAGCCCCCTTGTTTCTATTTCTGCAAAATTCCCCTTGTTTTTCAGATGCTCGGCCACTGCGCCGGCGCGTCTCTCGGAAAGTTTCTGGTTGTATTGAGGTGTCCCCAGCCGGTCAGCGTGGCCAAAAACGGTCAGCTGGTCAATTCTGGAGCATGCCGCCAGCCTGCCGACAACTTGTTCATCGAGGCGTCTGCGGGCGGATTGGCTGAGGACAGCCTTGTTGAAGCCGAAAATCTCGTCATTGGCGAGCGTCACCGTAAAGTCGCATGGAACAGGCGCTACTGGTGCCTGAGTTACTGGAGGCGGCACCAGCGCGGGCAACAGAGGCTCGGGAGCGGTCGGATTGGCAACCGGAGGCGTCAGCTGGCCGTCGCATCCGATGAGGGCGTCGCCCGGCGTCCATGTGCCGCTGCGCCAGCAGAGTCCGAAAGGACTGCGCACCACGATCCCCCGGCTATCCTGCAGATAGGCGCCGTCGCCCTGTCTGGCCTGCACATCGGTCATGGTCTGCGCGAGCGCAGGCGGCATGGCGATGCTGAGGGCGACGATGTGAGCAAGACGCTTGACCATAGACGTAACGAGTTCCTGCAAATCTGTTTGCAAGCAAGAAATTAACTATTTGCAACATTCAATTTAAACACATTTTCTCTGCTTCGTCCTGCACAGGATCAAACCCCGGCAGAAAACTCCCTGGCAAGCAGCATGCTTCGGGTGTGGGTGCTGTCAGCATGGTAAAATTCGGGGTTTGGCATCGTGTTTTCCGTTCGGATGCCAAGACAAGATAAACAGCTCATCACGCATAGACAGGCTTGCCCGCCAATGGATCAATTCGCCAAAGAGACTATTCCGATTTCCCTCGAAGAAGAGATGCGCAAGAGCTATCTCGATTACGCGATGAGCGTGATCGTGGGCCGTGCGCTTCCCGACGTGCGTGATGGCCTGAAGCCAGTGCACCGACGCGTGCTGTATGCCATGCACGAGACGAACAATGTCTGGAATCGGCCCTATGTGAAATGCGCCCGCGTCGTCGGCGAGGTCATGGGTAAATACCATCCCCACGGCGACCAGGCGATCTACGATACGCTGGTGCGCATGGCGCAGGACTTCTCCCTGCGTTATACCTTGGTCGACGGGCAGGGCAATTTCGGCTCGGTGGACGGCGACAATGCCGCGGCGATGCGATACACCGAGTGCCGCCTAGACAAGATTTCTAGCGAGCTGTTGGCCGACATCGAAAAGGAAACAGTCGATTTCGTTCCCAACTACGACGGCAAGGAAAAGGAACCCTCCGTTCTGCCGACGCGCATTCCCAACCTGCTGATCAACGGCTCGTCCGGTATCGCGGTGGGCATGGCGACCAATATTCCGCCTCACAACATTACCGAAGTTATCGACGGCGCCCTGCATGTACTGCGCAATCCGGAATGCAGCGTCGATGAGCTGATCGAGGTCATTCCCGCGCCCGACTTCCCGACCGCCGGCATCATCTACGGCGTCTCCGGCGTGCGCGACGGCTATCGTACCGGCCGCGGCCGCGTCGTCATGCGGGCCAAGACGCATTTCGAGGAATTCGGCAAGGACAGCCGCACCGCCATCATCGTCGACGAGCTGCCGTATCAGGTCAACAAGAAGTCCCTGCTCGAGCGTATCGCCGAGCTGGTGCGCGACAAGAAGCTGGAAGGCATCTCCGATATCCGGGATGAATCCGACAAGTCGGGCATGCGCGTGGTCATCGAACTCAAGCGCGGCGAAGTGCCGGAAGTGGTGCTGAACAACCTCTACAAGCAGACCCAGCTGCAGGACACCTTCGGCATGAACATGGTCGCGCTCGTTGACGGCCAGCCCAAGCTGCTGAATCTCAAGCAGATGCTGGAGTGCTTCCTGTCGCACCGCCGCGAAGTGGTGACGCGCCGCACCGTGTTCGAACTGCGCAAGGCGCGCGAGCGCGGCCACGTGCTGGAAGGCCTGGCGGTCGCCCTGGCGAACATCGACGATTTCATCGCCATCATCAAGGCGGCACCGACGCCGCCGATCGCGAAGTCCGAATTGATGGCGCGTTCCTGGGATTCTTCGCTGGTGCGCGAAATGCTCACGCGCGCAAGCGGAGAGAATCCGGGCGGCATCGACGCATTCCGGCCCGAAAACCTGCCCAAGCATTACGGCATCCAGTCCGACGGCCTGTACAAGCTGTCCGACGATCAGGCCCAGGAAATCCTGCAGATGCGCCTGCAGCGCCTCACCGGCCTGGAGCAGGACAAGATCGTCAATGAATACAAGGAAGTCATGGCGCAGATCGCCGATCTGCTCGACATCCTCGCCAAGCCCGAGCGCGTGACCGCCATCATCGTCGACGAGCTGACTTCCGCCCGCAACGAGTACGGCGAAGGCAGCAAGGATGTGCGCCGTTCGCAGATCGAGCTGAATGCGACCGATCTCGGCACCGAGGACCTGATCACGCCGCAGGACATGGTGGTGACCTTGTCCCACTCCGGCTACATGAAATCCCAGCCGGTGTCCGAATACCGCGCCCAGAAGCGCGGCGGACGCGGCAAGCAGGCGATGGCGACCAAGGAAGATGACTGGATCGACCAGATCTTCATCGCCAATACGCATGATTACATCCTCTGCTTCTCCAACCGCGGCCGCCTGTACTGGCTGAAGGTCTGGGAAGTGCCGCAGGGCTCCCGCAATTCGCGCGGCAAGCCGATCGTGAACATGTTCCCGCTGCAGGACGGCGAGAAGATCACGGTGGTGCTGCCGCTGTCGGGCGACAACCGGACTTTCCCGGAAGACCGCTACGTATTCATGTCGACCAGCCTGGGCACCGTGAAGAAGACGCCGCTGATCGAATTCAGCAATCCGCGCAAGGCAGGCATCATCGCCGTGGACCTGGATGAAGGCGACTTCCTCATCGGCGCGGCATTGACCGACGGCAAGCATGACGTGATGCTGTTCTCCGATTCCGGCAAGGCCGTGCGCTTCGACGAGAACGATGTCCGTCCGATGGGCCGCAATGCCCGCGGCGTGCGCGGCATGAGCCTGGAAGAAGGGCAGCAGGTCATTGCGCTGCTGGTGGCCGAAAACGAGCAGCAGTCGGTGCTGACCGCGACCGAGAACGGCTTCGGCAAGCGTACGCCGATCACCGAGTACACCCGTCATGGACGCGGCACCAAGGGCATGATCGCCATCCAGACCAGCGAGCGCAACGGCAAGGTCGTGGCTGCCACCCTGGTGGAACCGAATGATGAAATCATGCTGATCACTACCGGCGGCGTGCTGATCCGCACCCGCGTTGCCGAAATCCGCGAAATGGGACGCGCCACGCAAGGGGTGACCCTGATTGCCGTCGAAGACGGCACCAAGCTGTCCGGCCTGCAGCGCATCGTGGAATCGGATGTCGAGGAAGACAACGGCAACGGCGAGGCGGAGGAAGCATGACGCGCGTGTTCAATTTCTCCGCCGGCCCTGCGGTCCTGCCGCAGGAAGTCCTGCAGCAGGCGGCCGAGGAAATGCTCGACTGGCACGGCAGCGGCATGTCGGTGATGGAAATGAGCCATCGCGGCAAGGAATTCATTTCCATCTACGAAGCCGCAGAGCGCGATCTGCGCGAGCTTCTCGGTGTTCCGGGCAATTACAAAATCCTGTTCCTGCAGGGCGGCGGCATCGGTGAAAACGCCATCGTGCCGCTGAACCTGGTGGGCAGGAAGTCGCAGCCTGCGGTGGTGGATTTCATCAACACCGGTTCCTGGTCGAGCAAGTCGATCAAGGAAGCAAGGAAATATGCCCAGGTGAACGTCGCCGCTTCGTCCGAGGCGCAGAAATTCACCAGCATCCCGCCGCGCGAGAGCTGGAAGCTGTCCAAAAACGCCGCCTATGTGCACATCTGCACGAACGAGACCATCGACGGCGTCGAATTCCAGTACACGCCCGATGTCGCCGCCGACACGGACGGCGCGCCGCTGGTGGCCGACATGTCGTCGCACATCCTGTCGCGCGAAATCGATGTGTCCAGGTATGGCGTGATCTTCGGCGGGGCGCAGAAGAACATCGGCCCGGCGGGCTTGACGCTGGTCATCGTGCGCGACGACCTGATCGGACATGCATTGCCGATCTGTCCTTCAGCCTTCGACTGGAAACTCGTCGCGGACAACAATTCGATGTACAACACGCCGCCGACCTATGCCATCTATATCGCCGGTCTGGTGTTCCAGTGGCTGAAGCGGCAGGGCGGCATCAAGGCGATGGAGCAGCGCAATATCGCCAAGGCGGCGCTGCTGTACGACTATCTTGATTCAACCGGCTTCTACGGCAACAACATTGCAAAAGAATGCCGGTCACGCATGAACGTACCGTTTTTCCTGAAAGACGAGTCGTTGAATGACGCGTTCCTCGCCGGCGCGAAGGAACGCAACCTGCTGCAGCTGAAAGGCCACAAGTCGGTCGGCGGCATGCGGGCATCGATCTACAATGCGATGCCCGTCGAGGGAGTGCAGGCGCTAGTCGATTATTTGAAGGACTTCGAAAAGAAGCACGGCTAACCTCGTTCCGGCAAGGTCCGCCGTCCTGCATGCTGTCTGCGCGCGGCATCGCAGGGCCCGGTCCTGCCGGCATGACCTCATTGACTATGACGGACGATAAACTCAAACCTCTTCGCGAGCAGATCGATGCGATCGATGCTCAATTGCTCGACCTGCTGAATCGCCGCGCGCGCGTCGCGCAGGAAGTGGGCCACGTCAAGGCCGAAACCAATGCGCCCGTGTTTCGCCCGGAACGCGAGGCCCAGGTGCTGCGCAAGGTGGCCGACAGCAATTCCGGGCCGCTGGCCAGCCAGGATGTCCAGACCATCTTCCGGGAAATCATGTCGTCCTGCCGCGCACTGGAAAGGCGCGTGACAGTCGCCTACCTGGGGCCGGCCGGCACCTTCAGCGAACAGGCCGTCTACCGCCAGTTCGGACGCGCAGTGGAAGGCCTGCCCTGCGCCACCATCGATGAAGTCTTCCGCGCAGCGGAAGCGGGCACGGCGGATTTCGGCGTCGTGCCGGTGGAAAATTCCTCCGAAGGCGCCATCAACCGCACGCTGGACCTGCTGCTGCAGACTACCCTGAGCATCAGCGGCGAGCTGTCCATTCCCATTCACCACAGCCTGATGACCAAGTCCGGCTCGATGGAAGGCGTGACCCGCATCTGCGCGCATTCGCAGGCGCTTGCGCAATGCCAGGCATGGCTGAACCAGCAGTATCCGAACATCGAGCGGCAGGCGGTGGCATCCAACGGCGAAGCCGCGCGCCTGGCCAGCGAAGATCCGACCATGGCGGCCATCGCCGGCGAGATCGCCGGGCAGCGCTACAACCTTGGCATCGTCAAGGCGCATGTTCAGGACGATCCTCACAACCGCACGCGTTTTGCGGTGATCGGCCGTCTGCAGCCGGGCCCGAGCGGCAAGGACCAGACATCGCTGGTGCTCGCCGTGCCCAACAAGGCCGGCGCCGTGGTCAACCTGCTGGCGCCGCTGGCCAAGCACAGCGTGTCGATGACCCGGTTCGAGTCGCGTCCTGCGCGCATCGGTACCTGGGAATATTACTTTTACGTCGATGTGGAAGGGCATGCGGAAGAGCCGAAGGTGACTGCCGCGCTGGCCGAGCTGCGCCAGAACGCCGCCTTCTTCAAGGTGCTCGGGTCCTATCCCTTCACGCTCGACTGATTTTCTGCCGGGGCCCAGGCAGCGTCATGCCTGAGCCCCGCCTTCGGTTCGTCCCTCCTGCAATACTTTGGAAACTGCCCATGTCCATTCAATTCGGCCCTGACTATGTTCGCGCGATTGCTCCTTACCAGGGCGGCAAGCCCATTGCGGAAGTGGCGAGGGAATTCGGCCTCGACGAAGCGAAAATCGTCAAGCTTGCCTCCAACGAGAATCCCCTCGGCATGCCGGAATCGGCAAGGCAGGCGATGCTTGCCGCCATGGGCGAGCTGGGGCGTTACCCGGATTCCAACGGTTTCGAGCTGAAGCAGACCATCACCGCGAAATACGGCGTGCCGTCGGAATGGGTCACGCTCGGCAACGGCAGCAACGATATCCTGGAGCTCGCCGCCCATGCCTTCGTCCAGCCCGGCCAGGCGGTGGTGTATGCGCAGTATTCATTCGCCGTGTATGCGCTTGCTACCCAGGCGGTCGGCGGCCGGGCGGCTGTCGTGCCTGCGAAGAACTACGGGCATGACCTCGATGCCATGCTGCAGGCAGTGACTGCCGATACCCGCCTGGTATTCATCGCCAATCCCAACAACCCCACCGGCACCTTCATTCCCGCAGACGAGATCGCAGCCTTTCTCAGCAAGGTGCCCTCGCATGTGGTGGTCGTGCTCGACGAGGCCTACAACGAATACCTCGCGCCGGAGCTGCAATACGATTCCATTGCCTGGGTCCGTCAATATCCGAACCTGCTGGTCTCGCGTACCCTGTCCAAGGCCTACGGTCTTGCCGGGCTGCGCATCGGCTTCGGCATCGCGCAGCCGGGCATCACCGATCTGCTCAACCGCATCCGCCAGCCGTTCAACGTGAATTCCATGGCGCAGGCGGCGGCCATCGCCGCGCTCAACGACAGTGAGTTCCTGAGCAGGAGCGCGCAGATCAACGCCGACGGCTACAAGCAGCTGACGCAGGCGTTTGCGCAGATGGATCTCGAGTATGTGTCGTCGTACGGAAACTTCGTCCTGTTCCGTGCCGGCAGCGACGATGGCGCCGGAGCCCGTGTCAATCTTGAACTGCTCAAGCGCGGCATCATCGTCCGTCCGGTCGGCAATTACGGCATGCCGCAATGGCTGCGCGTGTCCATCGGCCTGCCGGAAGAGAATGCGGCTTTCATCGCCGCGCTCAAGGAAGTGCTTGCCTGATTTCATCGATCCATCGTTCTAGCAACTGTCGTGTTCAAGAAAATTTCTATTTTTGGCGTCGGCCTGATCGGCGGCTCGTTTGCTCTCGCGCTCAAGCGCGCTGGCGTGGTCACTGAAATCGTGGGCGTCGGAAGGCGTCTGGAAACGCTGGAGCGCGCGAAGCAGCTCGGCATCATCGACAAGGCCTGCATCTCCGTCGAGGAAGCCGTCAGCGGCGCCGACCTGATCCTGGTGGCTGCGCCCGTGGCGCAGACGGAAGCCATTCTTGCTTCCATCGCGCCGCATCTGCAGCCCGCTACGGTCGTCACTGATGCCGGCAGTACCAAGAGCGACGTGGTCGAAGCGGCGCGCAAGGCGCTCGGTCCAAAGATTGCGCAATTCGTGCCTGGCCATCCGATCGCCGGCCGCGAGCAGAATGGGCCGGACGCAGCCATCGTCGACCTGTACGCAGGCAAGAAAGTGGTGTTGGCGACGCTGCCGGAAAACAGCGCCGATGACGTGGAACGGGTGGCGAGCGCGTGGAAGCAATGCGGCGCGATCATCCACCGGCTTACCGCGGAAGAGCATGACAAGGTATTCGCAGCGGTCAGCCACCTGCCTCATCTGCTGGCGTATGCTCTGGTCGACGACATTGCGCGCAAGCCGCATGCCGACTTGCTGTTCCAGTATGCCGCCAGCGGTTTCCGCGACTTCACCCGCATCGCCGGTTCCTCTCCGGAAATGTGGCGCGACATCACGCTGGCCAACCAGCCGGCGCTGCTGTCCGAACTGGACTCCTACCTGGAACAACTTGCCGGCCTGCGGGCTCTACTTGCTGAGCGAAACGGGAGCGCCATCGAGGCTGTCTATGCCAATGCGCAACGTGCCCGCCACCAATGGATTGCCACGATCGAGGCGGCCGAGAAGCAAAACAAACAAGGCGGCGACTAATGAAACACTATCCTCATCATCTCGATCTCAAGCCTGCATTGCGTGCCCAGGGAAACGTGCGGCTGCCGGGCTCCAAAAGCATATCCAACCGCACCTTGCTGCTGGCGGCCCTCGCCGGCGGCACGACACGCATTCACGATCTGCTGGCCTCCGACGATACCCACGTCATGCTGATGGCGCTGCAAAAGCTGGGCGTGCGCTGGGAGCAGGTCGGTGAATCGCAGGAGTACATCGTTCACGGCGTGGACGGGGTTTTGCCCGTGCACCAGGCCGATTTGTTCATGGGCAACGCAGGCACCGCAATCCGTCCCTTGACGGCTGCCCTGGCGGCCATCGGCGGCGACTATACCCTGCATGGCGTGTCGCGCATGCATGAAAGGCCGATCGGCGATCTCGTCGATGCATTGAACGCCGCCGGCATGCGCATCGAATACACCGGCCAGCCCGGCTATCCGCCTTTGCATATCCGGCGCGGGCAGATTCAGACGCGCCGCATGTCGGTCAAGGGCAATGTGTCGAGCCAGTTCCTGACCGCGCTGCTGATGGCCGCGCCGCTCATGGCCCGCGACGAGGCCGTCGTCATCGATGTGGTCGGCGAATTGATCTCCAAGCCCTATATCGAGATCACGCTGAACCTGATGAAGCGTTTCGGCGTCGCCGTCGAGCGTGACGGCTGGCAGTCGTTCACCGTCGCCGCAGGCCAGCATTACACCAGTCCGGGCAGCATTCATGTGGAAGGCGATGCATCGTCCGCCTCGTACTTCCTCGCTGCCGGCGCAATCGCCGGCGGACCGGTGCGGGTGGAGGGCGTCGGCCGCGACAGCATCCAGGGCGACGTGCGTTTCGTGCAGTCCCTGGAGCAGATGGGCGCGACGATCACGATGGGCGACAACTGGATCGAAGCCCGCTCGAACGGCGTGCTCAAGGCCATCGACGCCGATTTCAACCATATTCCGGATGCCGCAATGACAATTGCCGTTGCGGCCCTGTATGCAGACGGCGTCAGCACGCTGCGCAATATCGGAAGCTGGCGCGTCAAGGAAACCGACCGCCTGAGCGCCATGGCGACCGAACTGCGCAAGCTCGGCGCGACGGTGGAAGAGGGAAGCGACTATCTGCGCGTCACGCCGCCCGAACAAATGTCTCCCGCAAGCATCGATACCTATGACGACCACCGGATGGCGATGTGCTTCTCGCTCGCTTCCCTGGATGGAGCGGCTCGGCGCGGCACTCAGGTTCGCATCATGGATCCGAAGTGCGTTGCCAAAACCTTTCCGGACTATTTCGAAGCCTTTGCCATGGTGACACGTGGCGACCTGATTTGACTGACAATCTACGATGCAGCATTCCCAACCGATCCCAGTCATTACCATCGACGGCCCGACCGCCTCGGGCAAGGGCACCGTCGCCCATCGCGTGGCGCTGCAGCTGCGTTTCCATTACCTCGATTCAGGCGCGTTGTACCGGCTGACCGCACTGTCGGCGCTGCGTCACAAGATATCCCTCACCGACGAGCATGCCTTGTCCAAGCTCGCCGAACGGCTGCAATGCCGTTTCGAAGGCGACCAGATCTGGCTGTCCCAGGAAAACGTTACGGCGGCGATACGTGCCGAGGAAGTCGGCAATACCGCATCTCGGATCGCTGTCCTGCCGATGCTGCGCCGTGCGCTCGTGGGACTGCAGCACGGGTTCCGGGTGGCCCCCGGCCTGGTCGCCGACGGCCGTGACATGGGCACGGTTATTTTCCCGAATGCAAACCTCAAGGTTTTCCTGACCGCAAGCGTCGAGGCCCGCGCCGAACGGCGTTATAAGCAATTGATTGACAAAGGTTTTCCTGCTAATATGGACGACCTTCTCAAGGATTTGAGGGAGCGGGATGCGCGTGATTCAAATCGTGCCGTCGCCCCATTGAAACCGGCGGAAGGCGCGCACATATTGGACACTTCAGACATGACGGCCGATCAGGCGGTCGAGCAGGTGCTCCGGTGGTACGCTGCCGTAAGGAAGCACGCGTAGAAGTCGTACGCTGGTTTCCCGAAGTTCGAAGTCGTTGTCCGATTGGTGCCCGGCTTGGCGCAAGGCCTTGGCGGGTGTTGATTAACTTAACCCAGATGATCGTCATGTCGACGATTGCTGGCTAACCCATTTCTATCTATGTCTACAGCGCAACAAGAATCAACCGGTATGGAAAGCTTTGCAGCCCTGTTCGAGGAGTCCCTTTCCCGTCAGGACATGCGTTCCGGTGAGGTTATTTCGGCTGAAGTCGTTCGTCTCGACCACAACTTCGTGATCGTCAACGCCGGCCTGAAATCCGAAGCTTTCATCCCCGTCGAAGAATTCAAGAACGACAACGGCGAACTCGAAGTCCAGGTTGGCGACTTCATCACCGTTGCGATCGAATCGCTGGAAAACGGTTTCGGCGACACTATCCTGTCGCGCGACAAGGCCAAGCGTCTGGCATCGTGGCTCTCGCTGGAAAAGGCGATGGAGTCTGGCGAGATCGTCACAGGCACCGTCAACGGCAAGGTCAAGGGCGGTCTGACAGTCCTGACCAACGGCATCCGTGCATTCCTCCCGGGTTCGCTGGTCGACACCCGTCCGGTCAAGGACACCACGCCGTACGAAGGCAAGACCATGGAATTCAAGGTCATCAAGCTCGACCGCAAGCGCAACAACGTTGTGCTGTCGCGCCGCGCCGTCATCGAGGCATCGATGGGCGAAGAGCGTGCGAAGCTGATGGAAACCCTGAAGGAAGGTACTGTCGTTACCGGTATCGTCAAGAACATCACCGACTACGGTGCGTTCGTTGACCTCGGTGGCATCGACGGCCTGCTGCACATCACCGACCTCGCATGGCGCCGTGTGCGTCATCCGTCGGAAGTGCTGTCCGTCGGCCAGGAAATCACTGCCAAGGTCCTCAAGTACGATCAGGAAAAGAACCGCGTTTCACTGGGTGTCAAGCAGCTGGGCGACGACCCGTGGACTGGTCTGTCCCGCCGCTACCCGCAAGGCACACGCCTGTTCGGCAAGGTTACCAACCTGACCGACTACGGTGCATTCGTTGAAGTCGAGCAGGGCATCGAAGGCCTGGTCCACGTTTCCGAAATGGACTGGACCAACAAGAACGTGGCGCCGAACAAGGTTGTCCAACTGGGCGACGAAGTCGAAGTCATGGTTCTGGAAATCGACGAAGAGCGTCGTCGTATCTCCCTCGGCATGAAGCAGTGCAAGCCGAATCCCTGGGACGATTTCGCGATGTCGCACAAGAAGGGCGACAAGGTCAAGGGCGCGATCAAGTCGATCACCGACTTCGGCGTGTTCATTGGCCTGCCGGGCAACATCGATGGTCTGGTTCACCTGTCCGACCTGTCCTGGACCGAAGCTGGCGAAGAAGCCGTTCGCAAGTTCAAGAAAGGCGATGAGCTGGAAGCCGTTGTTCTGGCGATCGACGTCGAGCGTGAGCGCGTTTCGCTGGGCGTCAAGCAGCTCGAAGGCGATCCGTTCAACAACTTCGCTGCTCTGAATGACAAGGGCGCAGTCGTGTCCGGTACCGTCAAGTCGGTTGAGCCGAAGGGCGCCGTGATCCAGTTGTCCGACGAAGTCGAAGGCTATCTGCGCGCTTCCGAAATCTCCCGCGATCGCGTGGAGGATGCCGGTACGCACCTAAAGGTCGGCGACAAGGTCGAAGCTCTCGTGATCAATATCGATCGCAAGGCACGCAGCATCCAGCTGTCGATCAAGGCGAAGGACAATGCCGATACACAGGAAGCCATGCAGAAGATGTCGGCTGACTCCAATGCAGCTTCGGGCACAACCAGCCTGGGCGCACTGCTGAAGGCAAAACTCGACAACAAGCAGTAAGCATCGAGAGCAATAAATGACTAAGTCGGAGCTGATTGCCCGTCTCGCCGAGCGTTATCCGCAGCTGGTTGCAAAAGATGCGGATTACGCGGTGAAAACCATCCTTGATGCAATGGCCGACGCCTTGTCGAACGGCCAGCGCATCGAGATTCGCGGCTTCGGCAGTTTTGCATTGAACAGCAGGCCGCCGCGCATCGGGCGCAATCCCAAGTCGGGCGATAAAGTGATGGTTCCGGAAAAACGGGTGCCGCACTTCAAGCCGGGCAAGGAACTTCGGGAACGCGTCGATGCGATGGTAGGTCAGCCAATCAAGGAAGACTGAGTCGCTGGCTGGTGCAGGCCAGGCCGTCGCGGCGACATCAATTGTCCGGCGATGGCATGGCATTGCAGTCAGGCAGTATGGAAGTATGAAAAACGGCATCCTCGGATGCCGTTTTTTTTATGCGGATGTTTTCACGTACAATTTCAATTTCTTCCACACCATACCGTCCTGTTCCTCTCCATGGTTAAACAACCGGATCCACTCATCGACGGAGCTTCGGCAGCATGAAAATTCTTTTCCGTATCATTGCTGTCATTCTGTTTGTTCTGTTCTTCGGCTTTGCACTGAAAAACACGCAGGAAGCTGCGCTGCGCTTCTTCTTCGATTACGAAATCCGCGGCCCCCTCGTCATGCTGCTGCTGGGCTTCTTCGTGGGAGGTGCATCGCTGGGCATTCTTGCCATGCTGCCGACGCTGTTTCGCTATCGCCGTGAACTTGGCCGCCAAAAGAAAATCCTTGTCGGCATGGAGCAGGAAAAGGCCCAGCAGCTCAAGGAGCGTACGCTTCCTCCGCAGCCGGACAGCGTCATCAACGGATGATCACCTACAACAAGAAAAAGCATGGAATTTGAAACCTGGTGGCTACTTGCTATTCCCGTATTCTTCGGCTTGGGCTGGATAGCCGCGCGGGTCGACATCAAGCACTTGGTCTCCGAGTCGCGCAGCTTGCCGAAGGGCTATTTCAAGGGATTGAATTTTCTTCTCAATGAGCAGCCAGACAAGGCGATCGACGCGTTCATTGAAATCGTGAAACTCGACCCGGAAACGATAGAGCTTCACTTTGCCTTGGGTAATCTGTTTCGCCGCCGCGGAGAGATCGAACGTGCGATCCGCGTGCACCAGAACCTGCTCGCAAGGCCGGACCTGCCTCAGGAATACCAGATGCAGTCCCAATATGAACTCGGGCAGGATTACCTGAAGGCCGGCCTGCTGGACCGCGCCGAAGAAACTTTCAACAGTCTTATCGATACCCAGTACGGCGCGCAGGCACGCCGGGCGCTCCTGGAAATCTATCAGCGCGAAAAGGAATGGACGCGGGCCATTGATGCCGCCAAGGCATTGCAGGATTCCGGCGCCGGCGCACGCCAGAAGGAAATTGCCCAGTTCTATTGCGAACTGGCACAGGATGAACTGGTGCATACCCACCCTGACGCAGCGCTCGCCCTGCTTGATAAGGCGCTTGCCACCGACCGCAGCAATGTGCGTGCAGCCATGCTCATCGGCGATGCGTATCTTGCCAAGGGCGATACGGAGGCTGCACTCCTGGCGTGGCGCAGGGTCGAGCAGCAGAGTGTTCCGCATGTCGCGCTGGTGGCGCAGCGCCTCATGGATGGTTATAAGTCGGTTGGGCGGGCGCAAGAAGGGCTCAATCTCCTGAAGAACTATCTTGCACAAGCACCATCCATTGATTTGCTTGAGGTTGTTTTCAAAGCAGTACTCGAGCTGGATGGGGTCGATGCGGCCAACCATATCGTCAGCGATGAATTGCGGCGCACGCCAACCCTGCTCGGGCTGGACAAGTTTCTCGAGGCCCGTCTGATGGAGGCGCCACCCGAGGTCCGCCCCGAACTGTCACTCGTCAAGAATCTTGTTCATGGCTATACGCAGAAGCTTGCGCGTTACCAGTGTAGCCATTGCGGATTCAAGGCACGCCAATATTACTGGCAATGCCCGGGCTGCAGCCACTGGGAATCCTATCCACCTCGTCGTACGGAAGAGTTGAACGTCATGAATTGATGCCAATAAACCCTCATTGATCGGACACCATGAAAGTTACCATCATCGGCACGGGTTACGTCGGTCTTGTTACCGGAGCGTGCCTTGCCGAGGTCGGCAATGAAGTATTCTGTCTCGACCTCGATCAGAATAAAGTTGATCTTCTCAACAACGGTGTCATCCCGATCCATGAGGCAGGACTCGAAGAACTCGTCGTCCGCAACCATGCATCCGGCCGGCTGATTTTCTCGTCCGATATCGCCGCCAGCGTTCACCATGGCGATATCCAGTTCATTGCCGTCGGCACCCCGCCGGACCAGGACGGCGCTGCGGATCTGCAGCATGTTTTCGCCGCTGCCCGCAGCATCGGACAGCACATGCACGATTTCAAGGTCGTGGTCGACAAATCGACCGTACCTGTCGGCACCGCAAGCCGCGTGCAGGAAGTCATTCTCGAACAATTGACCGCGCGCGGCACCCGAATTGACTTTGCGGTGGTGTCGAATCCGGAATTCCTGAAGGAGGGGGCGGCGGTCGAGGATTTCATGCGGCCGGACCGCATCGTCATCGGCTGCGACGACACGCCCGAGGGGCAGCGGGCCCGTTCGATGATGAAGCAGCTGTATTCGCCGTTCAACCGCAATCGCGAGCGTACGTTCTGGATGGATGTGCGCTCGGCGGAGTTCACCAAGTACGCAGCCAACGCCATGCTGGCGACGCGCATCTCCTTCATGAACGAACTGGCCAACCTGGCGGACAAGGTCGGCGTGGACATCGAAGCCGTGCGTCATGGCATCGGCTCCGATCCGCGCATAGGCTACAGTTTCCTGTATGCCGGCTGCGGATACGGCGGCTCCTGCTTTCCCAAGGATGTGCAGGCACTGCGTCATACCGCCGCGCAATACGATCACAGGATGCAGATCCTGCAGGCAGTGGCCGAAGTCAATGAGCGGCAAAGGCATGTGCTCGGCCGCAAGATCATCCAGCGCTTCGGCGACGATCTCGGCAAGCGGCATTTCGCCATCTGGGGATTGGCGTTCAAGCCCAATACCGATGATATGCGCCATGCGCCGTCGAGAGCCCTGCTGCGCCAGCTTCTCAAGCATGGCGCCAGCGTGGCCGTGTATGATCCGGTGGCGATGAATGAGGCGCGCCGGGCGCTGGCCGACGATTTTGCCGAGATGCCGAGCTTGCTGGAGCAAATCCGCTTCTGCGACAGCGCCGCAGAAGCGCTGCAGGACGCGGATGCGCTGGCCATCGTCACCGAGTGGAAAGCCTTCCGCAGTCCTGATCTCAATCAGATCAAAAGTCTTTTGAAAGAACCCGTCATTTTCGACGGGCGC
Organism: Noviherbaspirillum malthae; assembly: GCF_015352985.1. Taxonomy (GTDB): domain Bacteria; phylum Pseudomonadota; class Gammaproteobacteria; order Burkholderiales; family Burkholderiaceae_D; genus Noviherbaspirillum; species Noviherbaspirillum malthae. The sequence continues at coordinate 125,558 of NZ_JACYXF010000009.1, forward strand.
AATTTGTTCGAACCCTGGGCCATGGCGAACGCCGGTATCGAATACCATGGCATCGGGAGAACCGCAATCAACCGCACATGAATGAAATTACCAATCCATTGAAATCCCCAAGCATCCTGGTTGTCGGCGATGTCATGCTCGATCGCTACTGGTTCGGCGACGTCAGCCGCATTTCTCCCGAGGCGCCGGTGCCGGTCGTCCGCGTCGAGCGGCGCGATGAGCGCCTCGGCGGCGCGGCCAACGTCGCCCGCAACGCCGTGGCCCTGGGCGCACGCGCCGGACTGCTGGGCGTGGTGGGAAAGGATGAAGCAGGCGACGTCGTGGAACAGCTGTTGCTGGATCTGAAGGTGAACAGTTACCTGAACCGCGATCCGGCCATCTCCACCATCATCAAGCTGCGCGTCATCGGGCGTCAGCAGCAGCTGCTGCGCATCGATTTCGAACATCCGCCCACCGACAGCGTGCTGCGCGACAAGCTGACGCAGTTCAATGCACTGCTGCCCGAGTACGACGTCATCGTGTTGTCCGATTATGCGAAGGGAAGCCTCGTCAATGTGCGTGAAATGATTGCAGCGGCCCGCCGCCTGGGCAAACGCATCCTGGTCGATCCAAAGGGCGACGACTTCAGCCGCTACAAGGGGGCGTCGATTCTCACGCCGAACAAGTCGGAACTGCGCCAGGTCGTGGGGGCATGGAAGAGCGAGGAAGAGCTGACGGCCAAGGCGAATCAGCTGCGGGAATCTCTGGAGCTGGAAGCATTGCTGGTCACACGCTCGGAGGAGGGCATGTCCTTGTACACGGACGGCACGGTACTCAATATCCCGACCGTCGCCCGGGAAGTGTATGACGTATCGGGCGCAGGCGACACCGTCATTGCCACGCTGGCCGCGATGCTGGGCGCGGGCAAATCACTGTCGGAAGCCGTCTCCATTGCCAACCGCGCCGGCGGCATCGTGGTCGGCAAGCTAGGCACGGCAACAGTCACTTACGAGGAATTGTTTGGTGGCTGAATGACAACATCGGGCGGCAAAAAATAATATTAATTTCACAACATTTGCCATGTTGATATATCGTTAACTTTCTTTTTTCTGGCCATTCCGGCCTTAATCCAAGGGAGAACGATATGTTCAAAAAACTGGCACTTGCCGCATTCCTGCTCACGAATTTCCACCTCGCGCTCGCGCAGGTCGATGTCAACAAGGCGGACCAGGCTGCGCTCGACGGCATACGCGGCGTCGGGCCGAAGCTTTCCTCAGCCATTCTCGATGAGCGCAAGAAGGGCGACTTCAAGGACTGGCGCGATCTCGAAAACCGCGTCAAGGGAGTCGGCGGCAAAAGCGCTGTCCGTCTGTCCAACGCCGGGCTGACGGTCAACGGGCAGGCGCGCGCGGCAAGCGCAGGTGAGGATGCCAAGGCCGGCGACAAGAAGGCATCCGGCAAGGCCGCAGGACAGCCGGCCGCAGCCAAGGCCGAGGCGAAGAAAGAGTCGGCGCAGTAATCTGATGCTGTAAAACTCCTCTCTGCAAAGCCTGCGGAACGATGCAGGCTTTCGCAGGCGCGTCTTGTCGGGACGTGACCTAGTTATGCTCGAAGTGAGCCCTCAGTACGTGTCATGGCATCTAAGATTAGAATGATACTTTTACCAAAGCATTTGAACTGGCCATGCCTTACCTGACTATTGAAGACACCATCGGGAATACGCCGCTGGTAAAGCTCCAGCGACTCCCCGGCGCCGATGCCGCGAGCCGCAACAACATCATTCTCGGAAAGCTGGAGGGAAACAATCCTGCAGGCTCGGTCAAGGACCGTCCGGCACTGTCCATGATCAAGCATGCCGAAGCACGCGGCGAGATCAAGCCGGGCGATACGCTGATTGAAGCGACGAGCGGCAATACCGGCATTGCACTTGCAATGGCCGCGGCGATGCGTGGTTACAAGATGGTCTTGCTGATGCCCGAAAATCTCAGCGAGGAAAGACGCCAGAGCATGGCCGCCTACGGCGCGAAGATCGTGCTCACTCCGAAAACCGGGGGCATGGAGTACGCACGCGATCTGGCCGAGCAGATGCAGAAGGAAGGCCAGGGGATTATTCTCGACCAGTTCGCCAATCCTGACAATCCACGATCCCATTATGAGGGTACCGGGCCGGAAATCTGGCGCGATACCGAAGGGCGCATTACCCACTTCGTGAGCGCCATGGGAACGACCGGCACCATCATGGGAGTATCGCGCTATTTGAAGGAGCAGAATCCGGCTGTCAGGATCGTCGGTGCGCAGCCCGAGGAAGGCTCGCAGATTCCGGGAATCCGCAAATGGCCGGAAGCCTATCTGCCCAGGATTTTCGATCGGTCCCTGGTTGATCAGGTTGAGAACGTCAGCCAGGCAGCTGCGGAACAGATGGCTCGGCGCCTGGCCATCGAGGAAGGAATTTTCTGCGGCATTTCGGCTGCAGGCGCATGCGAGGTTGCGCTGCGGCTTTCGAAGACCGTGGAGAATGCGACGATAGTCTTTATCGTCTGCGATCGCGGAGACCGGTATCTTTCAACCGGAGTGTTCCCCGCCTGAGCGGGGAAGATCGGATAGCTCGCGGAGGACGCCTTATTCGGCGTCAGCCGACGAAGGCGCGTCCTTGGGTTTGAACTGCTTGTCGCTGATACGGAATTTGTCGCGACGGTCGCCCATCAGGACGCGCAGGTCCTTGATGCTGAGATCGCTGACTTCGTGCATGCGGATCAGCAGCGAGGCGCCGACCGGCAAGCGGCGGTGACGGATCTTGCTGATCACCGGCGGAGCGACTTCCAGAGCGCGGGACAAAGCAGCATCGTTTTTCAGATTCAGTTTTTCAATCAACGCGTCCAACAGGTTGTTGGGATCATAAGCTACCTGATCGGCCAATCGGGTGCCGCGCTTACCGCTTTCAGTGGTGTCATCCATAACAGTGCCTAGCTAAATAGTCGTAATCTCAATAATTCCCAAATTGCAAGTTTATTCTACACAATAACCCTTGTGTCCTCGTGGAATGTTTCAACTTTGAAACACAACAATGTTCACAGGACATGGTGCAGAAAAATCAATGTCCTAAAGACATCAATTCCATACACGCAATATAGTAAGAATATTTCAAATTTGCAATATTGAATTGTACCTATTTAAGTCTATTGGTGTATTAGCAAATATCTTTTATCTCCCACGTTTTGCGGCTTGGGTAAATTTTTCATGTTTTCATGACATTCAAGGCTTTTTCTGGAGTAATTGCCGATATTGATGCCATTCCGACCTATTACATGGGCATCTCTTCACTAGGTACAAGAGACAAATCAAAAGTCTCTTGTTCATCGCACAATGAAACCCCAGCAAGAATCTAGCAGTGATCATAGAGCGCCGAATCAGGCATCGTTACCGGAGCCTGCATCCGCCATCAGTTTCCGCCAGCCATCCAGGCCCAAGCTGCGCATCGTCTCGATATTGCGCTCATAGATATCGCTGGCATCGGGGAAAGCCTCGACAGCACGTTCTATGCTGTCCTCGCGCAGCAGATGGAGAATGGGGTAGGGGGATCGATTGGTGTAATTGTCGATGGCCGTACTGTCCGCATCGGCAAACTGGTAATCCGGATGAAAACTGGCAATCTGTATCTCGCCGGCTAATCCCGCTTCCTCCAGCGCTGCATCCGCCACCTCCAGAAAGTCGTTATAGTCCAGGAAGTCCGACAACACGCGGGGATGAATGAGCAGGGTAGTATCCAGTTCCTCTGGGGAGGATTGCTGCAAATGATGCAGTTCATCGATCAGGTCTTTCAGCAAGGTTTCCTGATCGGCGGCATCGCTGACCGCATAGCGGATCTGGCCTTTTACATGAACCGCCTTGGCAAACGGACAGAGGTTCAGGCCGATGACCGCGCGTACCAGCCACGCTTGTATTTCTTCGGTAACTTGCTTCGATGAAGGATGTAATGCCGTCGCATGTTCAGCGGCAGGTGACAATATGGCCATGGGTTGAGCCGTCGTTGGTTTTCCAGGGGCTCGATTATCTCGCATCCGCATGGCGCGGGCAGGAAGATTGCGGTACATTTGCCGCTCTTCCAATTGTCCGCTGTATCGCGCATGGCACTCAAAGCAACCATCTTCAAAGCCGACCTTCAAGTTTCCGACATGGACCGCAACCACTATGCGACTCATGGCCTGACGATCGCGCGTCATCCTTCCGAAACCGATGAGCGCATGATGATGCGGCTGCTGGCATTTGCCCTGCACGCCGATGAGGCGCTGGTCTTCGGCAAGGGCTTGAGCGCGGACGACGAACCCGATCTGTGGAAGAAGGACTTGACCGGCGCCGTGGAGCTCTGGATCGAAGTCGGCCAGCCCGATGACAAGCGTTTGCTCAAGGCCTGCGGCCGGGCGGAACAGGTGGTGGTCTACAGCTACAGCAGCGCCAGCAATGTGTGGTGGAGTCAGGTGAGCTCGAAGCTGGAACGGGCAAAGAATCTTCGCGTATTCAATATACCCTCGTCGGTCAGCCAGTCGCTGGCGAAACTTGCACAGCGCTCCATGCAGCTGCAATGCACGATCCAGGATGGCCAGATCTGGTTCAGTGCCGGCGAGGAAACGGTGCAGCTTGAGGCGGGCTCGCTCAAGGTCTGAGCAGTCGACACGTCAGCAAATCAGCGATAAGCCAATTGCGAATGCCGGATCGCACGCATGCGGCGTCAACGGCGCCCCATGCATGCAGCTGAAGTACGGCTGTCTGATTTCCTGCGGATTCAACCGCCCCGCGCGCTGCGCACGGCCTTTCCCAGATCGATGACCGACATCGCGTAGAAAAAGCTTCGGTTGTACTGGGTGATGGCAAAGAAATTGCCTGCGCCCAGCCAGTATTCCGTCGGCTCTCCGCCGTTCTGCAGGTCGACCAGTCCGAAGGTCATGTCGGCGGGCGGTTCCACGCCGGGGGTGATGCCGGCTGCCTTGATTTCGTCGAGCTTGTATTTTGCTTCCAGGCCCTGACCGATGAACATGTCCCAGCCGCGGCCCGCGTCGGATGCGGATACGGTGGCCGGGAAGACCACCGGTTCGCCGCGTTTCCATCCATGTTCAACGAGGAAGTTGGCGACGCTGCCGATGGCATCGACCGGCGAATTGCGAAGGTCGATCTTGCCGTCGTTGTCGAAGTCGACCGCATATCTGCGAATGCTGCCCGGCATGAACTGCGGCCAGCCGACCGCGCCGGCGTAGGAGCCGAACAGCGAGAACGGATCGATCTGTGTATCGCGCGCCAGCAGCAGGGTGTTTTCCAGTTCGCCGCGGAAGAACTTCATGCGCGCTTCACGCGTCGGCGTGGGCGGGTAATCGAACGCCAGCGTAGTCAGTGCATCGACGACGCGGAAATTGCCGGTATTGCGTCCGTAAACGGTTTCGACGCCGATGATGCCGACGATGATTTCGGCGGGGACGCCATAACGTGCTTCCGCGCGCGCCAGCGCATCGGCATGCGTTTCCCAGAAGTTGACGCCGGCCCTGATGCGCACCGGTTCGACGAAGCGGGCACGATAGGCGCGCCAGTTCTTCGGCTTGCCCGGCGGCGCCGGCTTGATCAGCTGGATCGCGGTATCGACATACCGCACCTTGCGAAACAGGTTTTCCAGATCGGTGCGGTCGAAGCCATGAGTCGCGGACATCATGTCGATGAATTCCGACACTTCCTTCCACTGGTTGAAGTTGGCGAATTCACCAACGTCGTCGGGATTGGCCGCGGCCTTGCGCTGGTTTTCGGCGGCGGGCTTCTTGGCCGCAGGCTTGCTGTTTGCGGGCTTGCTATTGGCAGCGGTATTGGCCGCTCCGGACGCGCAACCCGTGATAGGTAGGGCAAGACTTGCTGCGGCAACAACCGCCGCGGCCGCGCGGAAGGGAGGCTTGAAAAAATTTATCGACATTCAGCTAACAGGGATTTCAATAATTTCAGTGATGACAATTCATGCGCCCTGGCATCGGGTGCGGGCGCGCCGTAGCGCACAGTTTCATAGACTTCGAGGAAGCGCGCAAGCGCTGCCTTGGTTTGTTGCGGCAAAGGCGACTCCGGCGCGACAAGGCGTGTCGAATAGGCACGAGGCCCCTCGTGCGGCCGCCGCTCCAGGCCGTGCTGCGCCATGCGGCGGCAGAATGCGTCGTACAGGGCAGTCATCGGATCGCGCTTGCGCTGATGCAGCAGCAATGGCAGAACCACCACGGCCATGGCGGCGATGGCGCAGATCATCATGACGGCGGTCATGGTCCGCCAGTCCACGTCCGGAAAGCCGAGGGACTCGAAGAAACGCCGCTGCTTGTCGGGCGTGTAATTCAATACCCACTGATTCCATCCATTGTTGATGGCATCGAAGCGCTGGCGCAGCGACAGCCAGCTTTTCAGCAGCGGATTTTGCGAAGCATCCAGGCTGAACAGGCCGCCCAGCACAGGCTGCGGCATGAAGTTGCGCAGGTTCTGCTGGACGCGCGCCGGCGCGACGGCTGCCGTGGGATCGATGCGTACCCAGCCGCGCTGCGCCAGCCAGACTTCGGCCCACGCATGGGCATCGGATTGCCTGACTGTCATGAAGCCATCGACCGGATTGAGTTCGCCGCCCTGATAGCCGGTCACCACGCGCGCGGGAATGCCGAGCGCGCGCATCAGCACCACAAAAGCGCCGGAATAGTGTTCGCAGAAGCCGGCCTTGGTATCGAACAGGAATTCATCGACGGCATGCCTGCCCAGTGCAGGCGGCTCGAGCGTGTACCGATAGGGTTCCGCCCTGAATTTCTTGAGCACGGATTCGACGAGCTGCTCCGGGCTCGTGGCATTGCGGCTCAGCTCGGCCGCATACGCCAGCGTGCGCGGATTGAAGCCGGCGGGAAGGTCGATCCACTGCTGCAGGATGCCGGCGCTTGCATTCGACTGCAGGCGATAGCCGATATGCGATGCAAGGTCATAGCGGATGCGGTCGGTAATCGGCTGGGAGGCGAGCATCTGGGCGTCCGCAGTCAGCGCGGCGGTGTTGCCGGCAAGCTGGGGCAGGGCTTGCGGCATCTCGAGCGCGAAAAGCCAGCGGCGGCCATGCGGCTCGAGCGTGATCTGGTAGCGCAGCGGTTCGCCTTCCAGCACGGTCTGGAGGCGTCCGGCACGTGCGGCCCGCAGCGGCGTCCAGGTGCGGCCGTCGAATTGGCTGAGCACGACGCCGCGCCAGTACAGCTGTGGATTTGCAGGCGCCTGTCCTTCGAACTTCACGCGGAATGCCACATCGTCGGAGAGCGCGAGCCTGGAGATATTCCCCGGCGCCATGCTGTCGGACAAGCCGGTGCGGCCACTGCCCTGGGCGTCGCCGGGCATGCCCCAGAGCGGTCCCTGAATCCTCGGGAACAGCAGGAACAGCACGAGGGTCAGCGGTGCGGCCATCGCGAGAATGCTTGCGCCCAGGCGCAGCCGCTTGCCGAGCGAAGGAACAGCGCCGGTGTACTGGAAAGAGACCTGCGTGGTGAGAATGGCGACGACCGCCGCAACCGTCATCAATGCGGTGCCGATCGACTGAGAATAGAAAAAACTCGACAGGATGAGAAAGTAGCTCAGGAACAGCACGATGAACAAATCGCGCTTGGCATGCATTTCGAGCAGCTTGAGCGTCAGCAGCAGAGACAGCATCGCGACCCCGGCATCGCGCCCGAAGAACGTTTTATGACTCCAGTAGACGCCGGCCATCGCTGCCACGGCCACCGGAAGCAGCAGCCAGCGCGGGGGCATGCGGTTGCCGCGGAAGGTGATCCAGCCGCGCCAGAACAGCAGGAGCAGGCAGCTTGGCATGATCCAGGCGGGAAGGTGGGCGGCATGCGGCAGCAGGACCAGCACGCAGGTGCCGATCAGCAGCAGGGTGTCGGCCTTTTCGCGAGACATCGGGCGCGTGCTGCGCTCGGTCCCTGCAGTTCCTCCGCTCCCTCCGGCGCTTCTGGCGCCTTTGGTGCGTGCGGTAAGGTTCTTGAAGGTATCTGCAAAAATTTTCATGCGGTTTTCTGATGCAGGGCCAGTGCGGTCAGGCACGCTTCGCGATGCGCCGGTCCGATCGCAACCGGAAAGCTGATGTCGCCGAGACGGAAGCCGTAGGCCACGCCGCGCGCTTCGGCTTCCATCACCCAGCGCGTCATGCGCGACAGCTTGCGTTCCGTGTCCATGGACAAGGGCAGGGCATGAAAGTCGATCATGATCTCGGTGGCGGCGCCGCCTTCGAAATGCTTGGTCACCAGGCTGCCGCCGTGTTCCAGATCAAGTCTGGCGATCTGGCGCCAGGCCAGGCGCTTGAGCGAATCGCCTGCCTGATAGCCGCGGATACCCGCAAAGTCATCCTGGCCGTCGCTGCCCAGGCCGTCGCCCTTGTCGCTGCCGGAGGCCGGCAATTCAGGCGCGTCATCTTCCGGGCGCGGATAGACCAGTGCCCGCGCATCAGGATGCCAGTAGCTCCATGCGCGCAGCAGACCGAGCGGAAAGCGCGTCTGCAGGCGAACGCGCGGCGCCTGCATCCAGCCGCGCTCCAGGGCTGGCGTCGAGAGGACGACGCTGCGCGTGGAGTTGGCGCCGATATCGACGGCCTGCGCCAGGTCGGGACGGTCATCGGCGACGAAGTCGAGCCAGATCGCATAGCGGTCATGCTTGCGGCGATTGATCAGGCTGAGTTCGAACTGCGCCTCTTCGCCGGCGAATACCGGCGCGGCACGGCCGGCGAGCAGGTGCAGGTGAGCCATGTTGCGGAAGGTGAGGTGCATGTCGATCAGCGCGCATCCGCCCAGCAGGAACGTGAAGCCGAAGCCCAGGCTGAGGTTGTAATTGATGGAGCCGATGAACAGGGTCACCAGCATGACGCAGAACAGCAGGCCGGGATGCGTCGGCACGATGAAAACCCTGCGCTGGTTCAGGAAGACTTCGCCTTTCTCCGCATGACGGCTGCGCAGCAGCAGCTTGCTCAGCTGCCCGCGTATCGCGTGTTCGAACCGGCTATACAGGGAAAGGCGCTTGTCCACGCGTTCACACCGGCACGGACTTCATCAGCTGCAGCACCAGGTCGCGGCTGCCCAGCGCTGAGCTGCCGGTCGACTTGAGCGGACGCAGCCGATGCGCGGCAACCGGCACCAGCACCGCCTGCACGTCTTCCGGGATCACATGATTGCGTCCCTCCAGCGCCGCCCAGCCGCGCGCCGCCTGCAGCAGGGCGATGGAGGCGCGCGGGCTGAGGCCTTCGGCGAACATGCCGTTCTGCCGCGAGGCCTGCGCCAGTGCCTGCACATAATCGACCAGGGCGCCCGACACATGAATATCCCTGAGCGCCTTCTGTGCGGCCGCCAGTTCTTCCGGCTGCATCGCCGTCGGCAGATTCTTGAGCATGGCCCGGCGGTCCTCGCCCATCAGCAGCGCGCGTTCCGCGGCGGCATCGGGATAGCCGAGCGACAGGCACATCAGGAAACGGTCGAGCTGCGACTCCGGCAACTGGAAGGTGCCGATCTGGTGGGTGGGATTCTGGGTGGCGATCACGAAGTAGGGGTGGGGCAGTTCGCGGGTGACGCCATCCGCCGTTACCTGTCTTTCCTCCATCGCTTCCAGCAGCGAAGACTGGGTCTTGGGCGTGGCGCGGTTGATTTCATCGGCCAGCAGCACCTGGGTGAATACCGGGCCGGGATGAAACACGAAGCCGTTCTTTTCGCGGTTGAAGATGGAAATGCCGACGACATCGGCCGGCAGCAGATCGCTGGTGAACTGCAGGCGGTTGAACTTGAGGCCGAGCGAAATCGCCAGCGCATGCGACAGGGTGGTCTTGCCGACCCCGGGCACGTCTTCGATCAGCAGATGACCGCCAGCCAGCAGGCAAACCAGCGCCTGGCGTATCTGATGGTCCTTGCCCACTACCACTTCACCTACCTGCCGGGCCACGGCATGAATTTTTGCGAACATGAATGTCGAATGAGTCAATAACAGGGGAATGCCGGCGCTCGCGCATATCGTTTTTGACAAGGCTTCCGCCGGCATTCACCCTTGGAATCTTTGTCAAGAAAATGACTGTAGCGCACTGTTTTCTTCGCTACACTAGCAGAAGTAGCTGGACCTTACCTACTATGTTGACGAGGAGCAATGCACGCGTGATGTTCGACGCGATTCCGGATGTCATTCCCGAACCGCTTCCGTCTGCGGGCAGATAACAATGACGACCGCCATCTTTTCCCATCCCGAGTGCAAGCGCCATGAAATGGGGCACTGGCATCCCGAATCGCCGGCTCGCCTGCAGGCGATCGAGGATCAGCTGATTGCCAGCCGCATCGACGGCCTGCTGGAATACCGCGAGGCGCCCGAGGCCGATCTGGCCGACATCCGCCGCGTGCACAGCCAGACAGCCGTGGAGCGCATCCGCAACAACGTGCAGTCGCTGCTGATCGCAGGCGGCGATTACTATCCGCTGGATGCCGACACCCTGCTGAACCGGCATAGCTGGGATGCGGCCCTGCGCGCGGCAGGCGCGGCCGTTGCGGCGACGGATGCGGTCATCGACGGCGAGGTGGAAAATGCCTTCTGCGCAATCCGCCCGCCAGGACATCATGCGCGGCCGACGGAAGCGATGGGGTTTTGCCTGTTCGGCAACGTGGCGATCGCCGCCAAGCATGCGCTGGAAGTGCGCGGGCTGGAACGGGTAGCCATCGTCGATTTCGACGTGCATCACGGCAACGGCACCGAGGAAGCCTTTCTCAACGATCCGCGGGTGCTGATGGTCAGCTTCTTCCAGCATCCCTTCTATCCGTACAGCGCGGTGCTGGAAGACGTGCCCAACATGCTGAACCTGCCGGTGCCGGCCTACACCAAGGGCAATGACATACGCCAGCTGGTGGATGAAAAGTGGCTGCCGGCGCTGCATGCGCACCGCCCCGAGATGGTGTTCATCTCGGCCGGCTTCGATGCGCACCGCGAGGATGACCTCGGGCAGATGGGGCTGGTCGAAGCAGACTATGCTTGGATGACCCAGCGCATCATGGAAGTCGCGCAGGAGCATGCGCAGGGGCGCATCGTCAGCTGCCTCGAGGGCGGATACAACCTGTCGGCGCTCGGTCGCAGCGTCGTGGCCCATGTGAAGGCGCTGGCGTCGATCGATTGACGCATCATTCAAGGGGAGCAGGGGGCGTGGCCGTGCAGCGGGTAAAATAGCGGCTTCCCCTCAGATTCGATTCCCGCATGTCCATACAATGGTTCCCCGGTCACATGAACGCCGCCCGCAAGAAGGCGGCGGAATCCATGGAAAAGACCGACCTCGTCATCGAAGTGCTGGATGCGCGCCTGCCGCAGGCCAGCTCCAACCCGATGATCGAGGAACTCCGCAAGCAGCGGCAGCGCCCCTGCCTCAAGCTGCTCAACAAAAGCGACCTCGCAGATCCGTCCGCGACCAAGGCCTGGATCGACTATTACAGCGCACAGAAAGACGTGCATGCGGTAGCGCTCAGCTGCAAGAAGCCGGCCGACGTCGCCAAGGTTCCCGGGCTCGCGCTCAAGATCGCGCCGCACCGCGGCACCGCCCTCAAGCCGCTGCGCATGATGATCATGGGTATTCCCAACGTCGGCAAGTCGACGCTCATGAATGCGCTGCTGAAGAAGCGCGTTGCCGCCGTGGGCGATGAGCCGGCGGTGACCAAGGCGCAGCAGAGGCTCTATCTCGGCAACAACATGGTGCTGATCGATACGCCCGGCATGCTTTGGCCGAAGATCATGCATCCTACCGACGGCCTCATGCTGGCCGCCAGCCATGCGGTCGGCACCAATGCCGTCATTGAAGAGGAAGTGGCAACCTTTCTTGCCGACCAGCTGCTCATCCATTATCCGAAGCTGCTCTCGGCCCGCTACGGGTTTGCGACCGAGGGCATCGACGGCGTCAGTGTCATCGAAGGCGTTGCCAAGCGCCGGGCATACCGGCTCAAGGGCGGCGATCTCGATTTTGAAAAGGCGGCGCATACCCTGCTGCTGGACTACCGCAGCGGCGCGCTGGGACGCATCAGCCTGGAGACGCCGCAAAGCCGCGAGCATCTGCTGGCTACCTACAATCCGCCGCCTTCGCTGGGTGAGCGGGCGGCGCCGGATGTGGAGGATGACGATGAGTGATGTCCTGACCGAGGCACCCTATGTGCTGCGTGATTTCAATGGCGGCGTACTGACCCTGACGCTCAACCGCGCCGGGAAATTCAACCCCTTGTCGGAAGAGATGCTGACGGAATTGCAGACGGCGCTGGACCAGGCGAAAGCAGATGCAAATGTCCGCATCATTGTGCTGGCGGCGGCGGGCAGGGCGTTCTGCGCCGGCCATGACCTCAAGCAGATGCGGGCGTCGCCGTCGGAAGACTATTACCGCAAGCTGTTCAACCAGTGCTCGAAGCTGATGCTGACCATTCAGCAGTTGCCGCAGCCGGTGATTGCGCGCGTGCAGGGCATTGCCACTGCGGCCGGCTGCCAGCTGGTATCGATGTGCGACCTGGCGGTGGCGTCGACTGAGGCCATGTTCGCGGTATCGGGCGTGAACTACGGGCTGTTCTGCTCGACGCCGGCGGTCGGCTTGAGCCGCAACATTCCCCGCAAGCAGGCCATGGAAATGCTGCTGACCGGCGACTTCATCGATGCCGAAACGGCGCTTGAACGCGGCCTGGTGAATCGGGTCGCCGCCCCCGAGGCACTGGATGCGGAAATCGCAAAGCTGACGGCAAGTATCCTTGCCAAACCCGCCACGGCAGTGGCCATGGGCAAGCAGCTTTTCTACAAGCAACTGGAAATGGGTATCGGCGCAGCCTACCAGCTTGCCGGGCAGACAATGGCCTGCAACATGATGGATGATTCCGCGCTCGAAGGCGTGCAGGCTTTCATCGAGAAGCGTGCTCCCGCCTGGAAGGCGCAACAACAGTAATACGAAACTCGCAGAGGCCCAGTCCGATGGAATCAAGCCGCCGAGCCGCGTGAACGTTAAATGAAAAAGCCCGCAGGACCTGAATCCCGCGGGCTTTTTTGCAGCGAAGCGATGGAGCGCTTCGGAGCGGCAATTACATCATGCCGTCCATGCCACCCATACCGCCCATGCCACCCATACCGCCCATGCCGCCAGCAGCAGCCGGCTTGTCTTCAACCAGCTCGGAGACTGTGCAGTCGGTGGTCAGCATCAGGCTGGCGATCGAAGCTGCGTTCTGCAGGGCAGAGCGAGTGACCTTGGCCGGATCCAGCACGCCCATTTCAACCATGTCGCCGTAGGTGCCGTTGGCTGCGTTGTAGCCGAAGTTGCCCTGGCCTTCCATGACCTTGTTGACAACGACGGATGCTTCTTCGCCGGCGTTGGTCACGATCATGCGCAGCGGCTCTTCCATGGCGCGCAGAACGATCTTGATGCCTGCGTCCTGGTCGGCATTGTCGCCTTTCAGGTCCTTGATGTTGGCGCGAGCGCGCAGCAGGGCAACGCCGCCGCCGGGAACGATGCCTTCTTCAACGGCGGCACGGGTTGCGTGCAGCGCGTCTTCGACACGTGCCTTCTTCTCTTTCATCTCGACTTCGGTAGCAGCACCCACCTTGATCACTGCAACACCGCCTGCCAGCTTGGCAACGCGCTCCTGCAGCTTCTCGCGGTCGTAGTCGGAAGTCGCTTCTTCGATCTGGACGCGGATCTGCTTGACGCGCGCTTCGATCGAGGATGCCTGGCCGGCGCCGTCGATGAGGGTAGTGTTTTCCTTGCCGATTTCGACGCGCTTTGCCTGGCCGAGATCGTTCAGGGTTGCTTTTTCCAGTGTCAGGCCGACTTCTTCAGCGATGACCTGGCCGCCTGTCAGGATGGCGATGTCTTCCAGCATGGCCTTGCGGCGGTCGCCGAAGCCCGGAGCCTTGACTGCACAAGTCTTCAGGATGCCACGGATGTTGTTGACAACCAGGGTTGCCAGCGCTTCGCCTTCGATGTCTTCAGCGATGATCAGCAGCGGACGGCCAGCCTTTGCCACTTGTTCCAGAACCGGCAGCAGGTCGCGGATGTTCGAGATCTTCTTGTCGAACAGCAGGACGAACGGGTTCTCCAGAACGGCAACTTGCTTTTCCGGGTTGTTGATGAAGTACGGGGACAGGTAGCCGCGGTCGAACTGCATGCCTTCGACGATGTCGAGTTCGTCGTTGAGGGACTTGCCGTCTTCAACGGTGATCACGCCTTCCTTGCCGACTTTTTCCATGGCTTCAGCGATGCGGTCGCCGATGGAAGCATCGGAGTTGGCGGAGATGGCGCCGACCTGGGCGATTTCCTTGGAAGTGGTGCAGGGGCGAGCGACTGTCTTGAGCTGCTCGACGGTGGCAGCAACTGCCTTGTCGATGCCGCGCTTCAGATCCATCGGGTTCATGCCGGCGGCAACATACTTCATGCCTTCGCGGACGATGGCCTGGGCCAGAACGGTTGCGGTCGTAGTACCGTCACCAGCGTTGTCGGATGTCTTGGAAGCGACTTCCTTGACCATCTGCGCGCCCATGTTCATGAGCTTGTCTTTGAGTTCGATCTCTTTCGCGACCGAAACGCCGTCCTTGGTGACGGTCGGGGCGCCGAAGGAGCGCTCCAGAACAACATTGCGGCCTTTCGGGCCGAGAGTGACTTTAACGGCGTTGGCGAGAATGTTGACGCCTTCGACCATCTTGGCACGGGCGGCATCGCCGAAAACTACGTCTTTAGCTGCCATGTTCGATACTCCTTAATTTATTCGTTTGTAGGTACGTTGGAAGACTCGGCAATTACTTCTGCACGACTGCCATGATGTCTTCTTCGCGCATGACCAGCAGTTCCTCGCCTTCGACCTTGACGGTCTGGCCGGAGTACTTGCCGAACAGCACGATGTCGCCGACTTTCACTTCCAGCGCGCGAACTTTGCCATCTTCGAGGATCTTGCCGTTGCCGACTGCGAGGATCTTGCCCTGATCCGGCTTCTCGGCGGCTGCATCCGGGAGAACGATGCCGGACGCAGTTTTTGTTTCCTGGTCGAGGCGCTTGACGATGACGCGATCGTGCAATGGACGAAGGTTCATACAAACTCCTTAAAAATCAATAAGTTATAGTTTTTTGCGGCAAGGCTTGCTGCAAATCGTATTTGACCGTGCAGCGCCGCTACATGGAAAAATGAGTGGGCCAGAGGAAGTTGTTAGCACTCTCCCCTAACGAGTGCTAAGTATATGGGCGTGATTTTGATTTTTCAAGAGTGCTTATTTGCTTATTGCATCGTGCTCCTGAAGCTTCAGCCGAGCTGGGTTGGGCAGAAAGCGTTGCGCTCGCCCGGCGTTTTCCATGTTCTGCCGCGATCGCAGAAATAGCGGTGTGAGCGAGCCGGTGACAATTGTGACAAGAGTGACAAGAGGACGCCGCCTGCCGGAGCGGTTGGGCAGCCATTCTAGCGGCCTCGCGGATAGCCGCCGGCAAGATCCGGCTTCATTTGATGTATATCTATGTTCATGCAAGCGAGCCGGATGGCCAGCTCCTCGGCGGATCAACAGGCCGTTCGGGGGCAGGCGGCGGCCGTACCGGAATGCAAGAATCCCCTGGCTGCGGGATGCAGGCAGGGGATCAAGTGAAGGATGCGGAGCTTGCAGCGTGGTGATGCGGATCAGGCCAGACCGACCTTGACGTCGACGTTGCCGCGGGTTGCGTTCGAATACGGGCAGACTTCGTGAGCCTTGTCGATCAGGGCCTGAGCGGCCGATTGCTCCATGCCGGGGAGGGAAACCCGCAGGGCGACATCGAGGCCGAAGCCGCCGCGGTCGTTCGGGCCGATGCCTACATCGGCGGTGACGGAGGCGTCCGCCGGCAGAGTTGTCTTGGTTGCCATGGAAACGAACTTGAGCGCCGACAGGAAGCAGGCGGAATAGCCTGCAGCAAACAGCTGTTCGGGATTGGTGCCGTCACCGCCGGCGCCGCCGAGTTCCTTGGGCGTGCTGAGCTTGGCTTCGAATTTCTTGTCGTTGGTAACGGCGCGACCATCGCGGCCGCCTGTGGCTGTAGCTTGTGCGGTGTACAGGACTTGCATGAAGTTCTCCTCGATAAGAAATGGAATGCAACAAATAAGACAGAAACCCGGGCTTCTCGATACGTCAGTTCCGTGTCAGTGCGACAAATATAGCACTCAATTAAATTGTGTGCAATTTAATTGGGCAGCGTCCGCGGATTGCAGGTTCGCCGCGGCGGACTGATCCATTTTATTCGTCGTCAGGCCTAGCAAGTTCTTCACGGATGGAAGACAGCTGGTTCCGCAGGGAGTTCAGTGTTTCCACCGTCTGCCCGCTGGCGCACAGGATCTGCTGCGGAATGGTTTGCGCCTTTCTCTTCAGCGCACGGCCTTCCTTGGTAAGCGTGATGCGGACCTGCCGCTCGTCCGTTTCGTCGCGCGTGCGCTCGATCAGGGCCGATGCCTCGAGGCGTTTCAGGAGCGGGGTGAGCGTGCCGGAATCGAGGAAGAGTTTCTCGCCTATGCTTTTCACCAGCACGTCATCCTGTTGCCAGAGCACCAGCATGACCAGATATTGAGGATAGGTAAGGCCCAGCTTGTCGAGAAACGGCTTGTAGGTCTTCGTCATTGCCAGAGACGTGGAATACAGGGCGAAGCAGAACTGGTTGTCCAGCGCAAGCGGATCGAGAGGAGGCGTGCGCGGCGTGTTGGCGGATTTCGACATGATATGCGGGGACGGCGTGGGATAATCGATTGCGTATGATCTATTCCTTGTCATCCTATGCGAATTCAACGAAGTCTCCAAGCCGCATTGCTGTTATTTGCCTTCGCCGCGGCTGCTTGCGCGCAACAGTTTCCGGTTACCGTGGGCGATGCGCTCCAGCGGGCCGCGATCCCGCCCGAATCCGTCGGCATCTACGTGCAGGAAGTCGGCAGCCAGCCGCCCATGCTGGCGGTGAATGCGGCGCAGCCGTTCAATCCGGCCTCCACCATGAAGCTGGTGACAAGCAATGCGGCATTGGAAATTCTTGGGCCGACTTTTACCTGGAAGACCAGGGCGTTTGCGCTCGGCAAGCTGCGAGGCGATGTGCTCCATGGCGACTTGTACATCAAGGGCGGCGGAGACCCGAAGCTGATCCTGGAAAACTTCTGGCTTTTCCTCAGGCGCATCCGTTCGAAAGGCATCCGCGAAATCCGCGGCAACCTGATCCTGGACCGAAGCGCATTCGAAAGCGTGCCCTATGATCCCTCGCAGTTCGATGGGGACCCCTCCAAGACCTACAACGTCGGACCCGATGCGCTGCTGCTCAACTACAAGGCGGTGGGATTCCGCTTCACGCCGGATGCGCCAGGCCATGCGGTGCAGGTGGCGAGCGACCCGCCGATGGCTTCCTTTCCCATCACGCCGCCCCGGCTGACCGGCGGGGAGTGCGGCGACTGGCGCACCCGCCTGCAGCCGGTGATCGATGCCGCTGGCGCGCGCTTCACTGGAAACTATCCGGCGGCGTGCGGCGAAAAGACATGGTACGTGCATCCCTACCAGATGACGCATACGCAATACTTCGGCCTGGTATTCCGCAAATTGTGGGCCGAGACGGGCGGGACGCTGACGGGGGAGGTGAGGGACGGCGCGGTGCCGGCCAATGCCGCTCCGGTGGCCGATTGGGATTCGGCGCCGCTGGCCGAGATCATTCGCGATATCAACAAGTACAGCAACAACGTCATGGCGCGGCAGCTGCTGCTCACCCTGGCGGCGTCGGTGACGAAGACGCCGGCCAATACCGTGCACGGGGCGGCAGTAGTGCGCACCTGGATGTCGGGCAAGGGGATCGACGCGCCCGAGATGAGTATCGAGAACGGTTCGGGCCTGTCGCGCACCGAGCGCATTTCCGCCGTCAGCCTGGGGCGCATGCTGGCTGCAGCCTATGCGGCGCCGACCATGCCGGAATTCATCGCCTCGCTGCCGCTGGTGGCCTATGACGGCACCATGCGCTCGCGTCTGGTCAATCAGACCGTGGCCGGCAAGGCGCATATCAAGACGGGGACGCTCAATGAAGTGCGCAATGTGGCGGGCTATGTACTGGCGGCGTCGGGCAGGCGTTACGTGGTGGTCTGCCTGATCAATCATCTCAATGCGGACAAAGCTTATGAGGCGCAGGATGCGCTGCTGCAGTGGGTGTATGAGAATGGGTGAGGATTCGTGCTGATTTGATGTGGATTCCGGAGAGGAGTTGAACGACCTGTTTAGTGAGGATGATCGCATTGAGTTGGAACAGCTTCGTTCGTCTCCAGAGTCGCTTGTGATTGCGCTGCCGCCCTCACCCCCAACCCCGCTCTGCGCCCCACGGTTCGGCTTGCAAGCCGAACCGGCTACGGCAGCGCAAACCGCTGGATTGCGAAACCCTGTCTTCGCTCCGCCTGCGGGAGAGGGTGCACTCTCTCCCGCAGGCGTGGTTCGTTCGCCCGGTGGCAGCGTTCGCATCAAAGCATCACAGGCTTGTCCGGCAGCTGATTACGCGTGGAGCCGTCGTCGGGGTAGAGCCGGCACAGCATGCCGTTCAGTTCGCCGATGGCGGCCATGACGCTTGTCTGGTAATCGCCTCGGGCAAATCCCTGCGTCATCGTCTTGCAAACGGCGTTCCATTCCTCAGCCGACACCAGCCTGCCGACGCCGCGGTCGGCAACGATTTCCACCTGGTGATCGGCGAGATTGATGTAGACGAGGACGCCGCAGTTGTCTTCCGTGTCCCAGACGCCGTAGTGGGCGAACAGTTCGCGCGCCCGCTCGCGCGGCGTCACGCCGTTCAGCACCGCCTGCAGGTCCAGACCCGGTTCGACCACGACACGGACTTCGGCGCGGTGCCGCGTCTCGCCTTCGGCGATGGCTTCCTCGATCGCCTGCAGGGTTTGAGGAGGGAAGGCCCGCCGGCCGGCCGCCGAAGTCGTGCACAGGTGTCGAAAAATGCGAGAGAAAGTGCTCATCTACCAGTTCCCCGAGGCGCCGCCGCCATCTGCCGTGCCGCCTCCGCCGGAAAAGCCCCCGGAGCCGCCGAACCCGCCGCCGAAACCTCCGCCGCCTCTGCCATAGCCGCCGCCGAATCCGCCCAGCCCGCCGCCCAGGATGATGCCCGGCGAAGAACGGCCCCAGCCGTCCCGGTAGCGCGCATGCCGGCGCGACGACGACATGCGCGACAGCAGCAGGAACAGGATCACGAAGAAAATGAACATGCCGAGCGAAATGCCGTCGGCGGCCTGCTCTTCGAGGTCATCCCTGGCCGGCTCGGGGAAGCTTTCCTTGTCGAGCAGGCTGGTAATGGCCGAGACGCCGGCGGCCAGGCCGCCGTAGAAATCGTTTTGCCGGAAATGCGGCGCGATCACATCCTGGAGAATGCGCTTGGACTGGGCATCGGTCAGCGACCCCTGGACGCCGCGTCCGGCCTCGATGCGAAGCCGGCGCAGCGCGGGAGGATTATCCTTTGCCACCAGAAGCAGCACGCCGTCGTCCACCCCCTTGCGGCCGAGCTGCCAGGCGTCGAACACCCGGATGCTGTACTGCTCGATGGCTTCCGGTTCGGTCTTGTTGACGAGCAGGATTGCGATCTGGCTGCCGGTGCGGGTTTCGTAATCCTTCAGCACATTCTCCAGCGTCGCCCGCTGTGTTGGAGTCAGCATGCCTGCCTGGTCGGTTACCCGGGTCTGGAGCGCGGGCACGGGAACGAATTCCTGCGCCCGCGCAGACAGCAGCGCGAACATCAGCAGCAATCCGGCAAGCGATCGGAGGAGCGCCATGGCCTGGCTTACTTGCCGAAGTTGACAGCCGGGGCGTTCGAGATGGCCTTCTCGTTCTCGACCGTGAACGACGGCTTCACTTCATAGTTGAAGATCATGGCCGTCAAATTGGTCGGGAAGCTGCGGGCCAGCACGTTGTAGTCGCGCACTGACTGTATGTAGCGCTGGCGGGCGACGGTGATCCGGTTCTCGGTGCCTTCCAGCTGCGACTGCAGGTCACGGAAACTGGTGTCGGCCTTGAGCTGCGGGTAATTCTCGGACACGGCCATGAGGCGGGAGAGGGCTGAAGACAACTCGCCCTGGACCTGCTGGAATTTCTTGAAGGCTTCCGGATTGTTCAGCACCTCGGGCGTGATCTGGAAGCTCGTCGCCGCTGCGCGGGCGCGGGTTACGGCTTCCAGGGTTTCGCGCTCATGCGACGCATAACCCTTGACGGTGTTGACCAGATTGGGAATCAGGTCCGCGCGCCGCTGGTACTGGTTGACCACTTCGCCCCAGGCGGCCTTGACCTGTTCATCCTTGTCCTGGAACTGGTTGTAGCCGCAGCCGCTCAGCAGCGAGATCAGCCAGACCGTGACTGCCAGTTTCATCCATGTCTTCATCGTCGTGTCCTTTATCGTGTCTTGTTGTGCTTTTCAGGGGAAGCGGTCGAAACGGAGTTGCTATTCAATTATGGGCGGCAGGCCGGGGTTTCAACAGGACAGTGCTCATCGCAGCCAAAATGAGCGCCATGGCGGCATAGTCCTGCCAGTGCGGATGTTCGTCCAGCCACCATGCGCCGGAAAACACGCCCAGCACAGGGATCATCATGACCGACAGGCTGGAAGCCACCGGCGGCAGCTTGCGCGCCAGCCCGAACCAGACCACATGGGCGAAGCCGAAGATGATCACCGCGTTATAGGCGATCGCGCCCCAGGCTGCCGGGCTGGGCAGGTGCCAGACATTGCTTTCCAGTACCGTGCAGGCCAGCACCATGGCCGAGGTGGTCAGGGCGAGCATCCAGAAGGTCAGCGCGATCGTCGGCATGTCGATGTGAGAACGCTTCATGGCTACCGTGCCATAGCCCCATCCCGCGGCGGCGATCAGCGCAAAGATGCTGCCCAGCGGGTTGCCCGACAGCGCGGCGAATTCGCTGGAGAGCAGGAGCAGGGCGCCCGCGAAAGCGCAGCCGATGCCTATCCAGGCACGCGCGCCCGGCCGCTCGCCGAAGAACAGCAGCCCGCACAGGACGGCCCATACCGGCATCGTGTAGCCGAGGATCGCCGCCCGGCCGGAAGCCAGCATCTTGACGCCCAGAATCATGAATACATGCCAGATCAGCATGTTGGGCACGGCGAGGCGGACGATTTCGCCGGCCCGGCCGCGCGGAATCGCCAGCGACGCGCCCTGCGCCCGGGCGGCCAGCCAGAGCAGGGGCAAGGCCGCGGCCATGCTCAGGACGCGGAAGGTAAGAGGGGGAAAGTCGCGCACGCCGATCTTCATGATCGGCCAGTTGATGCCCCAGAACAGGGTCAGCAGAATGAGAAGGATCCAGTCCTTGCGCGAAAGCGATGTCATCCCGAAACAATAGCATGGCAAGTTACAATGCGTTTTGTTCGAAATTCATCCTTCATCGCCGTGACTTTCCTTGAAAAACTATCCGCCGCATGGACGGCGAACCAGTCCCTGCTGTGCGTCGGCCTCGATCCCGACATCAGCAAGTTCCCCGATTCGGTGAAGCAGCAGCCCGATGCGATCTTCGCCTTCTGCAAGGCCATCGTCGACGCCACCGCCGATCTGGCCTGTTCCTTCAAGCCGCAGATCGCCTATTTTGCCGCCCTGCGCGCCGAAGACCAGCTCGAAGCGCTCTGCCGCTACATCCGGGAGACCTATCCGCAGATTCCGGTGGTGCTCGACGCCAAGCGCGGCGACATCGGCGCCACGGCCGAGCAGTATGCAAGGGAAGCCTTCGAGCGCTACGGCGCGGATGCAGTCACCGTCAATCCCTACATGGGGTTCGATTCCGTGGCGCCCTACCTGGAATGGAAGGACCGCGGCGTGATCATCCTGTGCCGCACCTCCAACCCCGGCGGCTCCGACCTGCAGTTCCTGACCGCCGATGGCAAGCCGGTCTACCAGCATGTGGCGCGCCTGGTGGCTGAGAAATGGAATACCAACGGGCAGTGCGGCCTCGTGGTCGGTGCTACCTTCCCGGAAGAGCTGGCACAAGTGCGCGGCATCGTCGGCGACATGCCGCTGCTGGTGCCGGGCATCGGCGCGCAGGGCGGCGATATCCAAGCCACCGTCAAGGCCGGCCGCACCGCCGCCGGTAGCGGGATGATGATCAACTCCTCGCGCGCGATTCTGTATGCGAAGCCGGCTGCCGGAGAAGACTTCGCCGGCGCGGCGCGGCGGGTGGCGCTGGAAACCCGGGACGCCATCAATCAGTACCGCTAAGTAGTACCGAGCGCTCCGCTCGCCGGTGCCCGATGCGCTTCAGGCGCCGGTGAAGAAGGTGTTCATTTCCGCCAGCAGCAGTTCCGGCGCCTGGTCCGGAATGAAATGGCCGGCCGGCAAAACCTTGCCGGTTACCGGCAGCGCGCATTTCGCCTGCCAGTCCTGCAGCGGCCTGAACAGCTTGCCGACCACGCCGTGCTCGCCCCAGACCACGTGCGTCGGGCAGGCCAGCTTTTTTTCATCGTGGTCGCGGTCGTGTTCGAGATCAATGCCGGCCGCCGCCCGGTAATCCTCGCAGGCCGCATGAATGGCTTCCGGCGTGCAGAAGCAGCGTTCATATTCCGCCATCGCCGCCGGGTCGATATAGCGCGAGCCGCTCGATCCCCAGCCGCCCAGCGTGTAGTTGAGATAGAAGGCCGCATTGTTGCCGATCAGGGTTTCCGGCAGCGGATGCGGCTGGATCAGCAAGAACCAGTGGTAGTACAGGGTAGCGAAGCGCATGTCGGTCGCTTCATACATGGTGCGCGTGGGCGAGATGTCGATCACCATCAGCCTGCCCACCGCATCCGGGTGGTCCAGCGCGAGCCTGTGGGCGACCCGTCCGCCGCGGTCGTGTCCGCACAGGTCGAAGCAGCGGTAGCCGAGCGATGCCATCAGTTCCACCATGTCCAGCGCCATGGTCCGCTTCGAATAATTGGCATGATCCTTGTCGCCGGGCGGCTTGGACGA
Organism: Noviherbaspirillum malthae; assembly: GCF_015352985.1. GTDB lineage: Bacteria > Pseudomonadota > Gammaproteobacteria > Burkholderiales > Burkholderiaceae_D > Noviherbaspirillum > Noviherbaspirillum malthae. Next base: position 148,486 of record NZ_JACYXF010000009.1, read on the forward strand.
GTCGCCGTAACCCCGCAGGTCGGGCATCACGAGCGTGAAACGCTCGGCGAGCGCATCGGCCACGCGGTGCCAGATCACGTGCGTCTGCGGGAAACCGTGCAGCAGGAGCAGCGGCGGACCGCTGCCGCCATGGCGGAAATGAATGGTGACGCCGTTGACTTCGCGTTGGTCTTTCGAAAAACGTTCCAGCATCATGCCTCCTTCAGAAAGCGCAGCAAGCCTTGCAGCGCATGGGCGACGGCCTGTTCCCGCACCGCCTGGCGGTCGCCTGCAAGGACCAGTCGCTCGGTAAAGCTGCGGTGTTCGTTGGCCCAGCCGAAGCAGACGGTGCCCACCGGTTTGCCCGGGACTGCCCCGCCCGGACCGGCGATGCCGGTGGTCGACAGGGCGATGCAGGCTTGGCTGTTCATGACAGCGCCTTTGGCCATCGCGCCGGCGACTTCTTCACTGACCGCGCCGAACTGGGCGATGAGCGCTTCCGGTACTTTCAATACTTCGGTTTTCGCGGCATTGGAATAGGTGACGAAGCCGCGCTCGAACCATGCCGACGAACCGGCAATCTCGGTCACGGCTTGCGCAACGCCGCCGCCGGTGCACGACTCCGCCGTGGCCAGCATCAGGCCTCTTTCCTGCAGCGCATGCCCGGCGCGCATGGCCAGATCGATGATGTTGCTCATGTCTCGTCCTTTGCTGTGTTATCCGCTGGCGGGTGTGCCGGCATGCCCGACTTTACCATTCCGCCGCAACCGGTCCAGAATTGCCATCCGTTGCCGGTTTGGAATTGGCTTTGCTCCATATGTGCTGACCCAGCTAGATGTGATTTTTCTCAACAGTCCCGGCGGGCAGTTATCGCAGAATAGCAGTGAACAGGCGTTGCATTGATTGAGCGATCGAGGCAATGCGTGTTTGAGCAGCGGTGTGCAGATTCGAGCTTTCGCGGCCCTCGGGCCGCGATTTTTTTTGCGCGGTCGCATTTGTGCGGCCATATTTATGCAGCCGCGGCGGTGCGCTTACAGGTTCTCCCAGATCGCAAACAGCAGCAGGGTGTAGAAGGCCGCCAGGATGTCGTCCGCCATCACGCCGAAACCGCCCTTGAGGCGCTTTTCCACCTGGCGTATCGGCATTGGCTTGGTCATGTCGATGAGCCTGAACCAGAAGAATGCCCACAACTGCGTCTTGAAGCTGGCCGGCATCACGAACACCATCACGATCCAGAAGGCGATGATTTCATCCCAGACCAGGCTGCCATGATCTTCCATGCCAAGGTCGACGGAAGTCTTGCGGCAGGCCCAGACGCCGATCAGGAAGCCGGCAATGATGATGATGCTCCACGCCAGCGGCGTAAACACACCCGGCCAGCGGGAGGTCAGCACATTGAAGGTGAGCCATGACAGCAGGGTGCCCACGGTGCCCGGCACGATGGGCGAGAGGCCGCTGCCGAAGCCCTGGGCAATCAGGTGCGCGGGATGCGACAGCATGAAGCGGGCATTCGGCTTGGGGACATAGGCGTTCTGCCCGGAGTCAAGTGTCGTCATGGCGAGGCGAAGTGGTCGAAGGAAGTCAGTTGCAGGTCCAGCGGTTTTCCGTCCGCATCCCTGAGCCGCAAGCCGGGCGCGGCTTCGATGCTGCCGACACGGGTCACCGGTGTGGAGCTGAGGTCGCCTGCCGCCAGCACATCGCTGCGGCGGCTCGCGGGCGCGGTGAAGCACAATTCATAATCGTCGCCGCCGGCCAGGGTGAAGCGGCGGCGCAGATCGAGCGTTTGCATCGCCAGCGCGGGACCGGCAGGCAGCAGGTCGACATCAAGGATGGCGCCCACGCCGGAGCGATGAAGAATATGGCCGAGATCGCCGACCAGTCCGTCGGAAATGTCGATGGCAGCGTGCGCAATGCCGCGCAGCGCCACGCCCAGACCCACGCGCGGCGTCGGCGCGTGCATGCGGGATCTGGCGCCGGCGAGATCGTCCTTGCCGAGGTTGTCGAGCGCCAGTTCGTTCCGGTATCCGGCCAGGGCCAGTCGCGCATCGCCGAGGGTGCCTGAAATCCAGATATCGTCGCCGGGCTGTGCGGCGTCGCGCTGCAGCGATTGATCCGGCGGAACCTGACCGAAGATGGTGATGCAGATGTTCAACGGCCCCTTGGTGGTGTCGCCGCCGATCAGTTCGCAGTCATGCCTGTCGGCAAGCGCCAGCAGGCCCTTCGAGAAAGGTTCCAGCCATGCCCCGTTTGCTTCCGGCAAGGACAAGGCAAGAGTGAAGCCCACCGGCGCCGCGCCCATTGCGGCCAGGTCGGACAGATTCACGGCCAGGCATTTGTGGCCGAGCTGGAAGGGATCGGCGCCGGGAAAGAAATGCCGGCCTTCAACCAGCATGTCTGAGGAGATGGCCATCTGGCTGCCGTGAGGCGGCGCCAGCAGCGCGCAATCGTCACCGATGCCGAGGGCGACAGGACTGAGGCGCCGGGGCGGGCGGGTGAAATAGCGGGCAATAAGATCGAATTCGGACAGCATGCCCTCGATTGTACCGAAACGGCGAAGGCTGCCTGCCGCAGGTGATCCGTGGCAGGCGAATCCTGGGTAGCTTTGCTATGCAACCTGCATGATCCTGCTGCCGAGTTCGGCCATCAGGCCTTGCCGTATGCCCGCTTCCTGAGGTGCCACGCCGAAGGCCGTCATGACGCCGTCGGCATCATGGTAGCGGCAGACAGTGCGTCCTTCGACCGTCGCTTCCTGCCATGCGCCTTGCCGCGTAGGCGCAGGCACGGGCACGAGCGCCAGCGGATAGGAAGGCGTCTTGACGATGATCGGCGCCGGCTTGAGTTCGATCGCCGTCGGCGTGCCGGCAAGCGTTCTGGCAATCGCCCGCGCCGCCGACATGAGCGGCGCGATATAAGGCATCACACTGCCGCCGGATTCGCTGGCGTACTCGGCGCAGTCTCCGAGGGCATAGATGTCGGGCGCGCTCGTCATCCCGTAGGCGTCGACCGCGATGCCGCGCCCGGTCTGCAGGCCGGCGGCCTGCGCCAGCCGCAAGTCGGGCCGCAGACCGACTGCGGAAAGCACCGCATCGGCCTGCAGCTGCCGGCCGTCGGTCAAGGTCACGGCATAGGCCGATGCGTCCCGGTCGACGCGGCCCACCGAGGCGCCGAGCCGGAATTCAACGCCGCGCTTCTCCAGCGCTTCCAGCAGGCCGCGGGACAATGCGGGCGCGGCAAGCGAGGCCAGAGGAAGAGGATTGGGGTCGATCAGCGTGATTCGATGACTGCCCGCGAGGTCGTCCGCAAATTCGCAGCCGATCAGGCCGGCGCCCATGATCGCGATGCGCGAACCGGGCGCGCCGATGGCACGTCGGAAGTTTGCGTAGTCATCGACATGGTTGACGGAGAGGACATCGTCGGCGGCGTCGCCGCCCAGGGCCGGCCTTACCGCACGGGCGCCGACCGCAAGCACCAGCCTGTCGTAGCTGAACTTGCCGGCGCCGGCTTCCACGGTCTTGGACGCCGAGTCAATGGCAACGACCCGCGTGCCGGTAATGATGGTCGCACCGAGCTGGCCGGCCATCTGCGCTGCGGTGAACGAGGTCAGCTGCGCCGCCTGCTTGCCTTGCGCAAACGCGTTCGACAGCATGGGCTTCGAATAGAAGCCGCCATCGTCGGCGGTCAGTATGAACAGCGGCGTGGTCTTGTCCAGCTTCCTGAATTCCCGGGCCACGGTATAACCGGCGAGCCCGGTGCCGACGATGATGATCGGTTTCATGTTTTCCTTGTGTTGCGAGTGTTGCGAGTGTGGCAGGTGCAGCAGATGTTGCAGTGGTTGCGGGCGGGGCCTGAGCCCGGCGCAATGCCTGAAAATCAGATGGCAACCATCTCGAAGTCGGCCTTGGCGACGCCGCAGTCCGGGCATTCCCAGTCGGCCGGAATGTCTTCCCAGCGGGTGCCGGGCGCAATGCCGTCTTCCGGCAGTCCTGCCGCTTCGTCATAGATGAAACCGCAAACGATGCATTGATATGTTTTCATGGCGATGCTTCCCTGTATGAATTGTTGATGTTTGTGTGGCGATGCAGTGCTCAGGCCGGCTGCGCATTGGCTGCGGCCAGCGCCTTGCGGTAATTGTCGGCATGGCGCTCTTCCACCTTGGTCAGTGCGGCAAAGCGCTTGGCCGCCATTTCCAGCGTGCGGCGGAATGCCTCGGCATGCTCCTTCGACTCGGCGATCTGTTCGTCGAACTCGGCGACGGCGGCAGCATTGCCTTCCTCCACCGCGAGATGGCGGAACTTCGGATACATCTCGGTGTATTCATAAGTCTCGCCTTCGATCGCGATCTCCAGCGACTTGGCCGGCGTCAGCTTGGCTTTCGGATAAAGCAGGTCGAGATGGCCGAATGCATGCATGACTTCCTGGTCGGCGGTATCTTCAAAGATCTTGGCGACATCGTCGGCACCGGCTTCGCGCGCCAGTTTGGCGAAGTAACGGTATTTGATATGGGCCATCGCCTCGCCGGCAAACGCGGCCTCAAGGTTCTGGATGGTGACGGAATTGTTTTGTATGGCCATGATCTGCTCCCATGTCTGGTTTATTTGCCGAATCAATCGGTATGAGCAGGATGATAGCTAAAAGCTTTTTATTGTAGAAATTGATTATCGATATGAATTCGATAGATTCTATGTTGGTTGTTCGCAATTCCCATAGTAAAGGTCAATCCAACTAGGACAAATACGTATGATTTGCAGTAATTTCGTCTGATAAAATCGTAAGCTTTTCGTAAGCTAAAAAGGAAGGCCACATCATGGAATCGTCGTCCGATCAAAAAGAAGAACTCCGTCAGCAGCTTCGCCAGGCGGCGCTCGAATACCATGAGTTTCCTACCCCCGGAAAAATCAGCGTTACCCCCACCAAGACGCTGACCAACCAGCGCGATCTGGCCTTGGCTTACTCCCCCGGCGTGGCCTCGGCCTGCGAAGAAATCGTGACCGACCCGGCCAATGCCTTCCGCTATACCGCGCGCGGCAATCTCGTCGCCGTCATCACCAACGGCACCGCCGTGCTCGGCCTCGGCAACATCGGTCCGCTTGCCTCGAAGCCCGTGATGGAAGGCAAGGGCGTGCTGTTCAAAAAGTTCGCCGGCATCGACGTCTTCGATATCGAAATCAACGAAACCGACCCCGACAAGCTGTGCGACATCATCGCCGCGCTGGAGCCGACCTTCGGCGGCGTCAACCTTGAAGACATCAAGGCGCCGGAATGCTTCTACATCGAGCGCAAGCTGCGCGACCGGATGAAAATCCCGGTTTTCCACGACGACCAGCACGGCACTGCGATCATCGTCGGCGCGGCTATCCTGAACGGCCTGAAGGTCGTCGGCAAGAACATCAAGGATTGCAAGCTGGTGGTGTCGGGCGCAGGCGCCGCGGCGCTGGCCTGCCTCGACCTGATCGTCGACCTCGGCTTCCCGATCGAGAACATTTTCGTCACCGACCTGGCCGGCGTGGTGTACAAGGGCCGTACCGAACTGATGGACCCCGACAAGGAGCGCTTCGCGCAGGACACCAGCGCGCGCACCCTGGCCGAAGTCATTCCCGATGCCGACATCTTCCTCGGCCTGTCCGCCGGCGGCGTGCTCAAGGCCGACATGGTTGCCAAGATGAAGGCCAAGCCGCTGATTCTGGCGCTGGCCAATCCGACTCCCGAAATCCTGCCGGAAGAAGTCAAGGCAGTGCGCAATGACGCCGTCATCGCCACCGGCCGTTCCGACTATCCGAACCAGGTCAACAACGTACTCTGCTTCCCGTACATCTTCCGCGGCGCGCTCGACTGCGGCGCCACCACGATTACCCGCGACATGGAAATCGCCGTGGTGCATGCGATCGCCGAACTGGCGCAGGCCGAGCAGTCCGACATCGTCGCCACCGCCTACGGCATCAGCAACCTGTCGTTCGGACCGGAATACCTGATTCCCAAGCCTTTCGACCCGCGCCTGATGATCAAGATCGCGCCTGCGGTGGCAAAAGCGGCGGAAGATTCCGGCGTGGCGCTGCGTCCGATCCAGGACATGCAGGCCTACATCGGCAAGCTGGAGCAATTTGTTTACCGCAGCGGCACCTTCATGAAGCCGATCTTCCAGATCGCCAAGAAGGCGCCGGCCGCCAAGAAGCGCATCGTGTTCGCCGAGGGCGAGGAAGAGCGCGTATTGCGCGCGGTCCAGGTCGTCATCGACGAAAAGCTGGCCAAGCCCATCCTGGTCGGCCGTCCGGCGGTGCTGGCCAAGCGTATCGAGAAATTCGGCCTGCGCATGCGTCCCGAGGTCGATTTCGAAATCATCAATCCGGAATACGACGAGCGCTATCGCGAGTTCTGGCAGGAATTCCTGTCGATGTCGCGCCGCAAGGGCATTACCGAGCAGTACGCCAGGCTGGAAATGCGCCGCCGCCATACCCTGATCGGCTCCATGATGATCCACAAGGGCGCCGCCGACGGCATGATCTGCGGTACCTACGGCACGACGGCGATGCACCTGCAGTACATCGACCTGGTGCTCGGCAAGCGTGAAGGCGTCAACGTGTATGCGGCGATGAATGCGCTGGTCCTGCCGGACCGCCAGATCGTGCTGGTCGACACCCATGTGAACGAGAATCCGAGCGCCGACCAGATCGCCGAAATCACCCTCCTCGCAGCGGAAGAAATGCGCCGCTTCGGCCTGCTGCCGCGCGCCGCGCTGCTGTCGCATTCCAACTTCGGCACTTCCAACAGCGAATCGGCATTGAAGATGCGCGCGGCACTGGAAATCATCCGCAAGCGCGCGCCCGAGCTGGAAGTCGATGGCGAAATGCACGGCGACGTCGCGCTCGACCCGGCGCTGCTGAAGCGGATGATGCCGGACTCGCCGCTCACCCGCGATGCCAACCTGCTGGTGCTGCCCAACATCGATGCAGCCAACATCGCGTACAACCTGCTCAAGACCGCGGCCGGCAACGGCATCGCGATCGGCCCGGTGCTGCTCGGCTGCTCCAAGCCGGTTCATGTGCTGACGCCGTCGGCCACGGTGCGCCGCATCGTGAACATGACGGCGCTTTGCGTGATGGATGCGGTGGCGGAACGCTGATCGGCCAGCCTGGTATTGCTTCAAATGAAAAAGCCGTTCTTCCGAAAGGGAGAACGGCTTTTTTGATGCGCTTGATACGTTTGATGCGAGTGTTCCCGGCGCCCGCCGGGCAAACGCGTTTCAGGAACCCTTTTTGACGTCTTTCTTCACTGTCGCCGGCGCGACCTTCTTCGCAGCAGCTGCGGCCTTTTCGCCGCGGTAGATGGAAGCCCATGCCGGATGGCCGGATTCGGAAGGCAGCAGTTCGAAATCGGCATCCTTGGTAAAGATCTGCCTGAATTCATTGCGGCATTGCCTGCTGCGCTGGGTGACGCAGTAGACGAAGGCCGAATACTTGTGCGCGCGCAGTTCATCGTTCCTGGCCGGCAGGCCGGTCTTCAATGCAGCCTGCAGCGCGGCCAGCGATTCCTTGTAACGCCCGGCGTCATACTCCTTGATGCCTTCGGCCAGCTTCTGCTGCGCCGGCGTGGCATTGGCGCTGCTGGCCCGCGTCAATGCAAGCCGCTCTTCCATGGCGCCCTTGGTCGAGCGCCACACCGGGCCCCATTGCGGATGGCTGCTTTCCGCAGCCGTGAGGTCGAATTTCGGGTCGACCTTCAGCAGTGCCTGGAATTGTTCGCGGCACTGTAGCTCGCGGCCGTTGAGGCAATGGATGAAGGCGATGTGCTTGTGGGCGTTGGCTGCGTCCTGCGCGGTCAGCTGGGTGCTTGCCAGCGCGGCGTTGAGTTCGATCAGCGCAGTGTCGTGGCTGTTTTCCCGGTAGTCGCTCAAGCCTTGCTGATAACGCGTTTGCGCTTCGGTCGACGACAGCACGGCGGTGCTGCCGCTGCCGGCCTGTTGAGGAAGCTGGGCGCAGCCGGCCACGGCGGCGGCCAGCAAAGCGACGGCAAACTTCATGCGGGACATCTTCTTGCTCCTCTTTGTTTTCAAAATACGAACTGAACGGTAGATTCTCCACCGGCCTTCACATCGATGGTTTCCTTGTACGGCGCGAAGTCGCCGTTGCGCACCTCGATGCGATGCTTGCCGGGCGTGAGACTGATGGATTTGATCGGCGGGCTGATGCCGCGCTTGGCGCCGTCGACATAGATTTCGCCCCAGGGCTGGATCGCGAGATTGACGGTGCCGGGCTTGGGCGGCGGCGCTGCCGGCTCAGGCGGACGGGATGTCTTGTCGGCTGCCGGTGCCTCGGGGGCGGCCGGCGCCGTGACTGGCGAAACTGCGATCCGATTGCCTTGGATTTGCGCGGTCTCCGTCGTGTCTGGCTTCGTGCTCGCTGCTACAGGAGCGGATGCGGAAGGCGTGCCGGCGGAGGATTCCGTAGCGATGTCGGCGATCGTCGCAATGGCCGCCGCCTTCTCGTTGGCATCGCCGGCTTCCTTCGACGTGCTGGTCCACGACCAGGCGGCGCCGATCAGAACCAGGGCGCCGACGCCGGCCGCAATCAGGCCGTTGCGCGGCAGCCGTTTGTTTGCGGTTGAAGCGTCAGTTGGCGCTGCGGAGGCCGGGGATGCGGCAGCCGGCTTGCGGGCGGCGAACGCCGTATTGGCGGCGGCTTCCGGAATGGCGTCGTGCATGCCTGTGCTGCGCGCCCGCGAACGGTCGCGCAGCTTTTCCGCGAGGTTTTCATTGTCCTTGACCGGCCCGAAGCGATAGACCTCGTGTTCGCGCACATGCTTGTCATGACGCGTGCCTTCGTAGACGAACAGCTGCGTGTAGTCCCGGGAGAAGCGCGAGATGATGTCGTAATAGGAATGCGAGACCATCACCTGTCCCGGTTCGGAAAAGCTCATTACGCGCTGCGCGTCGTTGACGCCGTCGCCGATCATGTTGGTATGGCCGTTGATGTCGCGCACCATCTTCAGCGGGCCGAGATTGATGCCCATGCGCACGAATCCCGGTTCCCCGGCTTCGACGCCCATGGTTTCGATCGCATCGCGCAGCGACAGGGCGGTGAAGAGGGCGTCTTCGGGGTCGCCGAGGAAGGCAATTCCCGCACCGTCCCCGGTGTCGACCATGATCCGCTCGTTCGGTGCCACGTTCTGCACCGCATCGGCCAGCATGGCATTGAAGACTTCCTTCATTTGCAGCTGATCGGGCACGGTCCGGGTGGAATAGCCGACGATGTCGATGAACAGCACGCTGCCGATGAAGGTGCGGTTGAGTTGCTTCAGCATGGAGCCTGCGTCGTTCATAACCGTCGAATTGCCTTGAGGAAATAAGTGCAATTCTACCCCGTCGGCGGGGTTTATGAACCGCAATGCGGGTCTTCGGCGCTGAAATCAGCGTTTTTGCATCAGATTCGGCTGCAAGCGCTCATGGACGGCGCCATGGATTATCTGATTGGCAAGCCGTCGTCGAGCAGCGATTTCAGCAGCACCCTTCCGGTCTGCACCAGCGGTGCGGCACGATCGCAATGCCCAAGCTGATCGTCGAAGAAGATATGCGGCTTGAAGGCTGCCAGCACTTCGGACTTGGCAACGCCGCCCATGAAGAAGGTTTCGTCGATGGCGACATCCCAGGCGCGCAGCGTGCGAATGACCCGTTCATGCGCAGGCGAGGAACGGGCGGTGACGAGCGCCGTGCGGATCGGCGCGGAGCGGCCGTCGGCGGATTTGAAGTTGTTCTGTATATAGGACAGCGCCTTCAGCAGCCGGGCGAATGGGCCTTCGGGCAGGGGCTTGAGCGCGTTTTCCCGTTCATGGTTTTCAAAGGCTTCGATGCCTTGCTCCTGGAAGATCCTTTCCGATTCGTCGGAAAAGATGACGGCGTCGCCATCGAAGGCAATGCGGATCTGTTCCACTTCCTCCAAGGTGCTTTCCGGCTTCTGGTAGAGCAGGGCGGCGGACACGCCGGAATCGATGGCGGCCTGCACATCGTCCTCGTGCAGCGACAGGAACAGGCTGACATTGAACGCCCGCAGATAGGGCGCAAGCGAAGCGCCGCCGGACAGGACGGCGCGCGTGATATCGAGGCCGTAATGGCGGATCGAATTGAATATCCGCATCGATGTCTCCGACGAATTGCGGGACATGATGACGACTTCGACGAAGCGCTGGTCATGAACCAGGAGATTCAGTCGCAGCAGCGCGCGCACCAGCGCAAAGCCGGCGCCCAGTTTCAGGATTTCATTCTCATGTTCGATCTGGTGCTTGCGGTAGGCTTCCAGCCCCTGCGTGCGGAAGATGGCTTCCTCGGCCTCGAGGTCGAACAGCGCGCGCGAGGAAATGCCGACGACGAGGAGGTTATCAAGGGAGACAGGCATTGAATGTCTGGATGAGCAATGTGAATGGGCAGGCACCGCGCCGGGATGGTCTTTGCACTTCGCGCGTGGACCCGGCGTACATGAACAGCGGCGCACAAATGAAAAACGCACCTCGTAGGGTGCGTTGTCAATATACTCTGCTTCTTTCTTTTTGGTGCCCGGGGTCGGAATCGAACCGACACTCCTTGCGGAACCGGATTTTGAGTCCGGCGCGTCTACCAATTTCACCACCCGGGCAAACCTTGAACGGGCAATTCTGTTGCTGCCCGCCTTGATTCAATGATGCGTGCTGCGAAGTGCAACGCGCCGGGTATTATCTCCGATTTGCAGCAATCGAGCAACACATGGCGACCGTGTTCGCATTGTCATATCGGAATTGAAAGGCGTATCATCGCCTACTTCCCGTTATCCAATCCGCTACAACAATAATGAAGTCCGCCAAAATCCGCGAGATCGTTCTCGGCAAAGCACTCGATCCGATGAAGTCCGAGACGCGGCATTCTCTCGCGCTGGTCGCGTTCCTGGCCTGGGTCGGACTCGGTGCCGACGGCTTGTCATCCTCTGCCTATGGACCCGAGGAAACATTCCGCGCACTCGGTGAGCACAGCCATCTCGGCCTGTACATGGCTCTGGCCACCGCGATCACCGTCTTCATCATTGCGCTCGCCTATAACCAGGTGATCGAACTCTTCCCGACCGGCGGAGGCGGATACCGGGTGGCGTCCATCCTCGTCGGTCCCTACATGGGCCTGATCGCAGGATGCGCGCTGATACTGGACTACGTGCTGACGATCGCCATCTCGGTGGCCGCGGGTGTCGAAGCCCTGGCTTCGCTGCTTCCGCTCGGCTTCCACGCGTACAAGCTGCCGGCGGAAGCCTTCTTCATCGGCCTGCTGATCATTCTCAATCTGCGCGGCATGAAGGAAGCCATCCGCATCCTGCTGCCGATCTTCCTCGGTTTCGTCGTCACGCATTTCGCGCTGATCGTCTACGGCATCTTCGCGCATGCTTCCTTCCTGCCGGATCTCGTTCCCAGCACCCTGTCGGAAACCACCTCGCTCGCCAGCGACATCGGCTGGATCAGCGTTGCTGGCATGCTGCTGCTGGCCTACTCGCAGGGTGGCGGCACCTACACTGGACTGGAAGCGGTGTCCAACAACGTGAACATTCTGGCCGAGCCGCGCGTGCATACCGGCAAGATGACCATGATCTACATGGCGCTGTCGCTCGCCTTCACCGCCAGCGGCATCATCCTTTTGTACCTGCTCTGGGACGCAAAGCCGATCGAGGGACAGACCCTCAATGCGTCCACCTTCCGCGCCATCATCGAAAGCTTCGGCCTGGGCGCCTGGGCCAACCAGATCATGCTGACCGTCGTGCTTGCCTTCGAAGCCGGGCTGCTGTTCGTCGCGGCCAATACCGGCTTCCTCGGCGGGCCGGCGGTGCTATCCAACATGGCGTCGGATTCCTGGGTGCCTCATAAATTCCGCTATCTGTCCACGCGCTTGGTCACGCAGAACGGCATCCTGGTGATGGGCATCGCCGCGCTGGCCATCCTGCTCTGGACCGGCGGCAGCGTGACCTTGCTGGTCGTCCTGTATTCGGTCTCGGTATTCCTGACCTTTGCCATTTCGCTGTTCGGCCTTTGCCTTTACTGGTGGCGCCACCGCAACGAGAAGTTCTGGATGCGGCGCCTGTTCCTGTCGCTGCTCGGCTTCGTCATCTGCGCCAGCATCCTTGGCGTGCTGCTGGTCGAACGGTTCACCGAAGGCGCATGGGCCGCCGTGCTCATCATCGCCGCCATTGCCGGGTTGTGCATCTACATCCGCAATCACTACCGCGACACCAAGAACGCAATCCATTCGGTAGACCAGGTCTTCGCCAACCAGCCTTTCGGTCCGCAAGCCGGCCCCATTGATCCCGACCCCAACGATCAGACCGCGGTCTTCATCGTTGGCTCGTCGCGTGGCGGCGGCCTGCATGCCTTGCTGTGGGTGCAGCGCATGTTTCCAGGCCACTTCAAGAACTTCATCTTCGTCAACGCGCGCACCGTTGATGCCCATGCCTACGGCGGGGAAGGTGCGGTGGAACAGATGCGTGCCGAAGCCAACGCGACACTGAAGTTCTTCGTCGACTTCTGCCACAGCCACGGCATGGCGTCGGCTGCCTATCTCGGTTTCGGCACCGACGTGGTAGATGAAGTGACCAAGCTGTGCGAAACCATCAGCACCGATTATCCCAGCTCGATTTTCTTCACCAGCAAACTGATCTTCGAGCATGACAACTGGTTCATCCGCCTGCTGCACAACCAGGCGGCGCTTGCGATTCAGCGCAGGCTGCATTTCGAGAGTTTGCAGATGGTGATTCTGCCGATGAAGGTTTGAGTCTCCTATTCTCAGGCTTCAAACGTAAAAGGCCATGTCCCGGATATGCTCCGGGACATGGCCTTTTAACTTGCGCTCGCAAAAATTACTTGCGCTGGTTGCCGTGCTGGTCTTCCAGTCCGCGGCCCGTCTTGTGCTGCAGTTCATCGATGCGTTCCGAGGCTTGCGCCTTGGTGAGATCATCATCGATGTCTTCGTTGGCCTGTTCCGCCAAGGTCTTCAGATAGGACTTCTGCGCTCCGGTCATCGGTTCGTCGCCTGTGGTCCAGTTTTTCGGATCCTTGATCATGTTGCTGTCCTGAGCGTTGTCCTGAGTCTGCTTGTCCATTGCTTTCTCCATTAAAAGACGCGGGAAGATGCGACTGCGTTATGCCGCATTGAAATGCCATGCGGCGTGCGGTCATCCGTCTCTTAATGACTGTATATAAATACAGTAGTTCCTGGCTGACCAGCCGTTCAAGGCATAGATTATTCCTATTGGCAGAGGGAGGCGGCGTTCAAATCCGCAGTCGAAAAGCCCAACGCCTATAATGTGGCCGAGGCGTACTTTGCCCATGTGAAACACCAACAAGGAAAAGCATCATGAAACAGCAAGGCTGGACCATCATCCAGACAATGATCGTTCTGCTGATTGCAGGCCTGATCGGCGCCTATGCGGTCAGTTACGTCATCGACAAGCGCTGCGAAGAGGATCCGTCCCGTTCCATCTGCAGCCAGCCGCGCTGATTGCATTTCGTTCTTCAATGCTCCTGCGGCAGTTCCTCGCGAACGGGTGCAGGAGCAGGAGTCGCCGCAGGTTTTTTCTCCCTCCCGAACAGGCGCTTGAGCAGATGCTCGAGGTCGTCGATATAGGTATACACCGCCGGTACCACCAGAAGGCTGAGCAGCGTTGAGGTGATCAGGCCGCCGATGACGGCGGTGGCCATCGGGGAGCGGAAGCTGGGATCGGCGCCCCATCCCATGGCAAGCGGCAGCATGCCGGCGCCCATGGCGATCGTCGTCATCACGATGGGCCGGCTGCGCTTGTGGCAGGCATCGACCAGTGCCTCGAAGCGGCTCATGCCGGTAAAGCGTGCCAAAATCGCATAGTCCACCAGCAGGATGGAGTTTTTCGTCACGATCCCCATCAGCATGATCAGGCCGATCATCGAAGGCATCGACAGCGCCTTGCCGGTCAGCAGCAGTGCGACGAAGGCACCGCCGATCGACAGGGGCAGGGCTGCAAGGATAGTGACGGGCTGCATGAAGTCCTTGAACAGCAGCACCAGAACTCCATAGATGCAGAGCACGCCGATCAGCATGGCAATGCCGAAGCTGGCGAACAGTGCCTGCATTTCCTGGGCGTCGCCCAGTTCGGCAATCCTCACCGAAGGCGGCAGGTTCTTCATCGAGGGCAGGGCGCGCGCTTCGGCATTGAGTTCGCCGAGCGCGCGGCCGCCGAGTTCGACCTCCAGGATCACGTTGCGGCTGCGGTTGAGACGGTCGATCTGCGCCGGGCCGCTGTCGATGCCGACGTCGGCGACGTTGTCGAGCATGACCGGTCCGTTCCGGCCGGGCACGGTCAGGCGTTCGATCGACGCCAGATCGGCGCGCACCGCATCCGGCAGCTTGACGCGGATCGGCACCTGACGTTCCGACAGGTTGAGCTTGGGGAGCGAGATGTCATAGTCGCCGGCGGTGGCCACGCGCACGGTCTCTCCGATGCTCGCCGCCGTGACGCCAAGGTCGGCTGCTCTCGCGAAATCCGGGCGAACGATGATTTCCGGCCGCACCAGCGAAGCGCTGGAACTGACATTGCCGATGCCCTGCAGGGTGCGCAGCTCGCGCTCCACCTTTTGCGCCGACTGCAGCAGGGCAACCGGATCTTCGCTGCGCAGCACCAGCTGCATCTTGACCCCGGTATCAGGCGGGCCGACGTTGAAGCGCGCGCCCGGAATATCGGCGAGCCGCTGGCGCAGCTGAGTTTCAATGGCCTGCAGCGATTCCTCGCGCTCGGTGCGGTGCGTGGTGGTCAGCGTCAGCACCGCGCGCCGGGCTTCGGCCGTGGCGCCGGGGGCAAAGGCATCGCCGCTCGAGCCGCCGCCGATCGAACTGAACACGCTTTCTATGCCCTTGACCTGCATCGCCGCCAGCCTGGCCTGTTCGGCGACGACACGGGTTTCGGCAAGGGCGCTGCCGGGCGGCAGCTCGATATTGATCTGCGTCTGGCTGCGGTCCGCCGGCGGCACGAAGCCGGTCGGCAGCAGCGGCACCAGCGCGAGCGACGCAAAGAAGAACACGCCGGATGCAATCGCGGTGAACAGCCGGTGGCGCAGGCACCATTGCATGGTGGCGAGATACCTGCGCATGATCCAGCCATCCTTCTGTTCCACGTGCTTGGCCGGCTTGAGCAGGTAGGCAGCCATCATGGGCGTGAGCAGTCGGGCGACGACCAGCGAAGCAAGAATGGCGATTACCGCCGTCCAGCCGAACTGCTTGAAGAACAGTCCCGGAATGCCGCCCATGAAGGCCGTCGGCAGGAACACCGCGACCAGTGCGAAGGTCGTCGCAATGACCGCCATCCCGATCTCGTCGGCCGCTTCCAGCGCCGCCTGCATCGGCGTCTTGCCCATGTGAAGATGGCGCGCAATGTTTTCGATTTCCACGATCGCATCGTCGACCAGCACGCCCACCACCAGCGCCAGCGCCAGCAGCGTCACCGTATTGAGCGTATAGCCGAAATAGGACAGCCCGAGGAAGGTCGGAATGACGGACAGGGGCAGGGCGGCGGCGGCCACCAGCGTCGCGCGCCAGTCGCGAAGGAACCACCACACCACCAGGATTGCCAGCAGCGCGCCTTCATAGAGCAGGTGCATCGAGCCGTCGAAGTTTTCTTCCACCGGCTGCGCATTGTCGATCACCTGCTTGAGCGCGATGTTGGGATGGGCCTGCTGCAATTCTGCGATGGCCGCCTGGGCGCTGCGGGCTACCGTCAGTTCGCTGGCGCCCTTGGTGCGGAAGATTTCGAAGGCCACCACCTTGCGTCCGTCCTGCGTGGCCTCGGAACGCTGTTCGGCGATGGTATCGGTGACGGTGCCGACTTCGCTCAGGCGCACATGCCGGCCATCGGCCAGTGGAATGTCCATTGCTCCCAGTTCCTGCGCGGTCTTGACCGTGGCGATGGTACGCACTGCCTGTTCGGCGCCGCCGACATCGCCGCGGCCGCCTGGCGCTTCCTGCTGCACCAGCCGGATCTGGCGCGAGACGTCGACGGCCGACACGCCGAGCGCGCTCATGCGGGCGGGATCGAGCTCGACGCGGATTTCGCGCGTGACGCCGCCGATGCGCTTGACCGCGCCGACGCCCTGTATCGACAGCACGCGTTTGGTAACGGCATTGTCGACAAACCAGCTCAATTCCTGCATGTCGAGCTGGCTGTCGGAACCGGGCGTGGCATTGACCACATAAGTCAGTACCGCCCGGCCCGAGGTCGGGTTCTTGGCGATGGTCGGATCGCGCAGCTCGCTCGGCAAATCGGCCCGTACACGCGCGACTGCATCGCGCACGTCATTGACCGCGTCCGAAATCTGCTTTTCCAGGATGAACTCGACGGTCAGCTGCACTTCGCCGTCGAGCACCTTGGTGTAGATGTTCTTGATGCCCTGCACCGACGCGACCGAATCCTCTATCTTTCGTGCGACTTCGGTCTCGAGCTGGGCGGGGGCCGCGCCGGGCAGCGCGGCGTTGACGATCACGATCGGCAGTTCGATATCGGGAAAGTCCTGGACAGCGTTGCTGCGATAGGCCAGCAGGCCGGCCAGCGTCAGCAGGGTGAACAGCATGATTGCCGGGATCGGATTCCGGATGGAGAGAGCGGAAAAGTTCACTGGCGATCCTTACTTCGAGGACGGATTGACGACCTTGACCAGATCGCCGTCGTTCAGGAAACCGGCGCCGCTGCCCACCAGCACGGCATCGCCGGCAAGGCCTTCCAGGATCTCGACGCGGCCCGAAAGGCGCCGGCCGGTCTGCACCTTGATCTGGCTGACACGGTTGTCCTGGTTGACGCGGAACACGTAGCTGAAACCGTCCCGCACCACCACCGACTGCTGCGGCACGGTCAGCGCCTTCGAACTGCCGAGATCGAATTCGCCGCGCGCAAACATGCCGGCCTTGGGCGGCGCGGCGTCGTCGGACACCTGGGGCAGATCGACATAGACCAGCGCGATGCGTGTCTGGGGATCGACGGTCGGCGCAAACTTGCGCACGCTGCCCTTGATCTGGGTGCCGTTGGCGGCGGTGATCAGCGCACGGGTGCCGGTCTTGAGGCGGCCGAGTTCGGAGGAGGTGACTTCGGCGCGCCACTCCAGCCGCCCCTGGCGGATCAGGCGGAACAGTTCGGTGCCTGCCGGTACCACCGCGCCGACCGTAGCGCTGCGCGATGAAATCACGCCGTCGTCGGGCGCCAGCAGGCGGGCCTGCTTCAGGCGCAGTTCCTGCGCCGCGAGCGTCGCCTTGGCGGCTTCCACCCTGGCTTTCGCGGTTTGCTCGGTGGTCAGGTACTGGTTGATCTGCTGCGTGCTCAGGGCGCCGGTTTCGGTCAGCGTGCGCGCCCTTGCCGCATTGGCGGCGGCATCGGCTGCATTGGCCTGCGCTTCGAGCAGGGCCGCGCGCGCCTGGGCGACGTCGGCCTTGCCGGTTTCCTCTGCAAAGGTGGCAAGGATCTGTCCTGCCTTGACCCGGTCGCCGACGTTTACGCGCACATCAGTCAGCCGCAGTCCGTTGGATTCGCTGCCGACGATGGCTTCTTGCCAGGCGGCGATGTTGCCGTTGGCGACCAGTTTCAGCGGTGCATCGATGTTTTCGGGCTTGACCGTGGTGACGGTCAGCGCCGCCTTGGGCTGGGCGGCCGCGCTCTTGTCTTCCGCAGCACCGCGCTTGCCGGAAAGAAGAGAGGCGGCAGTGAGTGCAATGACGGCGAGCGTGGCTGCGGCGATCAGGGCAAGCGTGACGGGTTTGAGTTTCAGGCGTTTCATCGGGAATGATTTCGTTTGCGATCGTTCGTCGTTCTTGAGCAGGCCATAGGCCATCAGGGTGCGGCACGTGCCGCCTGGACCGGGTCCGCGTTCCAGCCGCCGCCGGCGGCGCGATAGAGGGAGATCCAGGCGGCGATGCGTTCCTGCTGCAGCGACGCCAGCGCGAGCTCGGCGGCCAGGCGCGTGCGCCTCGATTCTTCCAGCTCCACCAGGCTGGCCAGGCCGCCCTTGTAACGGGCTTCCGTGGCATTGAATGAAGCGCGGTAGCCTTCGACAGCGGTGCGCGCATCTTCGCTGCGAGATGCGGTGCTTTGCAGCCGCACCAGCGCTTCCTCGACTTCCCGTACCGCCTGCCTGACTTGCGCGCGGTAGCGGATGACCACATCGTCATAGCGGGCTTGCGCCACTTCGATGTTGGCCGTCCGCCGGCCGCCGTCGAACAGGGGAACGGACAATGACAGCGGACCCACCGACCAAGTGTTCAGATCGGTCTCGACGCCGCCGGTGCGGAAGCGGATCGCGCTGACCGAACCGCTCAGGCTCAGGCGCGGAAAGCGCTGGGCCAATGCCGCACCTGCCTCGGCACTGGCGGCGGCGACTTCGCGTTCGGCATTGAACACATCCGGGCGCTGCGACAGCACGGCGGCCGGCAGGCGGTCGATGGACAGCGCCAGATTGTCGGGCAGGGTCGAAGGCGTCGCCAGGCGCTGGCGCAGGTCGGCTTCCGGCAGCGCGGTCAGCGCCGTCAGGGCCTTGATGTCGATGTCGCATTGCGCCTGCTGCTGGGTCGCGCGGTTGCTGCCTTCGGCCGCGCTGGCGCGGGCGAGTGCGGCATTGGCCGGCGACTGAAAGCCGGCGTCCATGGCGAGCTGCGCCAGTCTTGCCGTCTCGGCGCGGGATTGCGCATCCGAGCGGGTAATGGCCAGCAGGAATTCGCAGGTGCGCAACTGGTAATACAAGCTGGCGGTTTCCGCCGCCACCGACACCCGCGCTTCATGCCAGGCGGCCTGCGCGCCTTCGAGGCGAGCCGTGGCTGCATCGCGGGTGGCGGCATTGGCGCCGAACACGTCGATTTCCCATGCGGTCTGCAATCCCGCCTGCAGCGCAGTACCTGTCGGAGTCGGGGGCTGCGAGCGGGCCCGGGTGGCGCTCAGCGCACCATCCAGCGTCGGCAGCAGTGCGGCGCCGGCTGCAACGCGGGAAGCGCGCGCCTGGCTGATGCGTGACGCCGCCGCTGAAATCGTCGGGCTTGCCTGCTGCGCCGCTTCCAGGAGATAGGGCAGCAGAGGATCGTCGGTCTGTTTCCACCAGTCGGCAAGACCCGCCAGCGTGCCGCCATGCGGCAATCCGGGTGCGGCAGAGGCCGAGGCCGGCTGGTTTGCAGTCCCCGGCAGGGCAGCGTTCCAGGCTGCCGGACCCATGGCATCCACCCGAGCCGGCGGCGCATGCACGGCACAGCCGGCAAGCACGGCTGGAAGGAAGGCGAGGACGATGATTCTGTGAATCTTCATTGAATCCATTCCATGGAATTGGGTGCCGGAGCGGCGCAACTTGGGCAGGCACTACTTGGCAAGACGGCAGAATCCGGCGCAAAACATCGCCATGTTAGCGGTAATGCCGGCCTGCGGCTATGGATGTGATGTCATGGTTGCAAGCCTGCGCGCATCATCGGCTGGCCTGCCGTTGCACGACGCGCAAGTACCAAAGCAATCCGGCGGCAACCAGCCCGAGGCTGGCGCTGTTGCCGAGCCAAAACCCGGCGGCGCCATGCAGGAAGGGCGGGCTGATGCCGAAGGGATCAAGGCCGAGCAGGTAGCCGCCGCCTAGCCCGATGCCCCACAAGGCCACCGCATAAATCAGCGTCGGCACCACGGCCACCTTGTAGGCGCGCAGCACGAAGGCGGTGGTGACTTGCACCGAATCGAAAAGCTGATAGAAGGCGATGAAGAAAAACAGCGGCAGCGCGGCGGCGATCACCGTCGCGTCCGGCGTATAGGCGCGCACGATCAGGTCGCGCAATATCCAGACTACGGCGCCGATCGTCACCGACAGGACAGCCGACAGCCGGATGCCGGCGTAGCCGATGCGGCGCGCCTGTTCCAGGTTGCGCGCGCCGATGGCCTGCGCCACCAGCGTGCCCGTCGCATTGGCGATCGACAGCGGAATCATGTAGAGCACGGTGGCAAAATTGGCGGTGATCTGATGCCCCGCCACCGCATTCGCACCGAGGCGCGCAATGAACAGCGCCATGAAGGTGAAGGCCGTGACTTCGATCAGGTAGCTCAGGCCCATCGGAATGCCCAGCCTGAGCAGCTCGCGCTGCGCCGTCCAGCGGGGCAGGACGAAGCCGGTGCCGAACAGACCGTAGCTGCGGTAGGATTTGTCGGTGCGGACAATCACGGCTCCGCACAGGAATATCATCCACGACACCGTCGCGGTGGCGACGGCGCAGCCGGGGCCGCCCATTTCCGGTATGCCGAAGCCGCCGAAGATGAACAGCGCATTGGCCGGCACCTTCAGCGCAAGACCGGCCACCTGCAGGGCCATGACCATCTTCGGCCTCCCGATCGCGGTATTGAGTGATGTATAGAGACGGAAGCCCATGGTGGCGGGCAGGGCGAATGCCAGGACCTGGAGGTAGAGCGTCGCCTTGTCGTTCAGCTCTGGCGAGGCATGGGCCACCGACATCAGCGGTTGCGGAAAGAGCAGGGCAAGGCAGCCGGCGGCGGCAAGGAACAGTGCCAGCCACACCCCCTGCTTCATTTCAAAGCCGATCCGATCGTGGCGGCCGGCGCCGAACAATTGGCCGATCACCGGAGAAATCGCGGCCAGCACGCCGTTGAGTCCGACGAAGATGCTGACATAGACCGAGGCGCCGATGGCCAGCGCGGCCAGGTCGAGCGAGGAGTAGCGGGAAGTCATCGCCGTGTCGATCACGCCGTTGGCGATGACCGCCAACTGGCCGACCAGCAGCGGCCACGCCAGCGAGACGATGCGGCGGGTATGGGTTGGGGAACGGGGTTTGTTCAATTCATCCTTTGGAACAGGCGGTAGCGTTCATTGCGGTCGGCCGGGCGCCTTCCCTCCCACAAGAGACGCCACTGCGCGCCGCCGTAACGCAGGGTCTTGACGTTGTCCTTGCCGCGGTGATTGTCCTGAAACAGGAGAAACTCGCATCGGGCATCGCGGAAACCCGAGAAGGGCACGCCGCCGAAATAGGCGAAGGAACTGCGCTGCGCCGGACCCACGTTCGTATCGACGCAGTACTGTCCTTGCGGCAGGTTCTCTGCAAGCTGCCGGGCGACGCCCGCATAGCTTTTTCCATAATTGATCCATGGCAGCCAGAGTGTCATCAGCAGCAGCCAGCACAGGATGATGCCGCCCGACGACAGGACGACCGCCCGCCAGAGCACCGACGGCCGGCGCGACACGCGCCAGTGCACCAGGAAGAACCAGCCTATCGTGGCCGACGCCGCCATCAGGAAGGTGATCGCGCTGAATTCCGGCTTGAATCCCGGCGCCAGCTTGAATGCATTTTTGGCAAGCCATGCCGGCCATCCGGTCTGCTTGGCAACCCAGCCCAGCCAGATGAAGGCCGCGCAGGTCGTCAGCGTCATGACCGAGAACCAGTCGACCGCATTGATGGCGCCGCGTTTCATCGTCGGCAGGCCGAATGCGGCAAGAATCGCCAGCGGAGGCAGCATGGGCAGCAGCACACCCTCATCGGTACGCGTATGGAACAGCGCCAGCAGCAGGAAAGCGAGGAAGAAGGTCAGCGGCAGCGTGATGTGCGGTGCCTGATACTGGCGCCGCCATGCATAGACGGCCCAGCCTGCGAACGGCCATGCCGGCCAGGCGAACCAGATGACGTTCTTGAAGAAATAGCGCAGCGACTGAAACGACGGCAGGCTGATCTGGTGATAATTCCAGAGCATCCAGGCGTCGAACGGCGAACTGTTGAACGGGCGCACGATGCTGCTGACGACCAGCCACGGGCTCGCGACCAGCAGGGTCACGGGCAGCGTAACAAGGGTCAGGCGCCAGACGATGGGATGATCGCGGAACGAGGCCAGCGTCAGCAGGCCCAGCCAGACGGCGAGCGGGACCACCCAGCCGCGCGTGAGGACCAGGAGGCCCAGCGCCAGGCCAAGGAAGGCGGCGGTGCGGATCGAGCAGGACTCGAACAGCCGGGTCGCCGCATACATGGACACCGCCACCATGGAAACCTGCAGGGCCTCGGTGCTCGTGCTGTGGGTGTGCAGCAGCAGGCCGAGGCAGCCCAGGAAGATCAGCAGCGCGCCGTCAGCCAGCGTACGCCCGTAGTCGCTCGGCTCGGGCTGGCCGCCGAACGCCAGGCGCAGGGGCTGGGCCTCGGGCCGCCGGCCCAGCAGATAAGTGGTGTACCAGACCGCCATCGAGCCGGCCAGGAAAAAGGCGCCGGATGCAATGCGCGCGGCCAGCGGAGCGCCCACCAGCCAGCCGAACAGCTTGATGCAGATCGCGCCGACCCAGTAGGCCAGCGGTCCTTTTTCCGCCGATGGAAAGCCGACGATGTGCGGCCACAGCCAGTCCTCCAATGCGCCGTTGGCCATGGTCCACATGATGCCGAAGCCGGCTGCGTCATCGTTCTTCCACGGGTCGCGTCCGATCAAGCCGGGCACGATATAGAGAAGACACAAGCCAAACAGGGCCCAGCGAGGAAGTGCGTTGGTAGCGGCGGCGGGAAGTCTGACTGGCTTCATGTAGGAAACAGGGATCTTATTGTCGCGTCGGTTGATGGAGCCTTGCCGCCATGGAACTTGCCATGAAGGCATCGGCTGACGCCGTTATTGAAGTCGCCGTCATTGTGCCGGAAAAGCATGGGCGATGCTGCCGGAAAAACAAAAAAGGCAGCCGAAGCTGCCTTTCCGCGGAGCGAGCAGGAATTAAGCGCCTGCTGCCTGAGTCTTGGAACCGCGGTTGCCGAACTTCTGGCGGAATTTTTCCACGCGGCCGGCGGTATCGACGATCTTGTGCTTGCCGGTGTAGAACGGGTGGGAATCTGCAGTGACTTCAAGCTTCACCAGCGGGTATTCCTTGCCGTCCAGAGTGATCTTTTCCTTGGTGTGGATCGTGGAGCGGATGACGAACTTGGCGTCGTTGGACATGTCCAGGAACACGACTTCACGATAGTCCGGATGGATATTCTCTTTCATATTTGCCTCGGTAGTTTAGGTAGCCAATCGGCACTTCGTCGGTCGTCTTGCTTCTTGACCCGATTGCCGGTCACTTGCCTGGGGTGAAAAACCAGCGATTATACAATTAAATCTGTCTGTCCCAAAAGGGTGATCTTTCTTTCTCTTTTCTCTTTGTTGCCTTCAGTGCAATAAAATTTTAGTATTTTTATTAAGCATTTATTAATCTTGATGCTTCTTTTTCGATTGGAGCATCAGAATGGTTTGGCAGTACAGCCCAGCGAAGCGGACAGCTGCGGCGCAAAAACGAGATGTGGGCGCGCGGATATTCCGGCAAAGGGGCGGGAAAGAACAATCCCGCAATGGAGCAGGTACGCAATATCGGTCCCATACCTCGTGGCCATTATCGAATCGGACGTCCTTATCAAAGCGAATCGAAAGGCCCGCATGTCATGAATTTGGATCCTGGTGGCCATGCCGCGCATGGACGGACACTGTTTCGCATTCATGGCGACAGCCGCATGAGTCCCGGCACGGCTTCCGAGGGATGCATCATCTTGCCGCGCCATGTGCGTGCCCAGATTTCGGCAAGCGGCGACATTGATCTGGTGGTTGTCGAATGAACGTGCGATCCATCTGCCAACGTATCGCGAATCTGGCCATACTCTTTCTCGTGAACTCTGCTGCGCATGCCGCATCGCCCGACCCCTCGGCCCTCCTTGCGGAAATGAATGTCACTGGTGCAAGGCAAGTCATTGCCCGTCTCAATGCCAAGCCGAATCCCAATGATTGGGATGCCGTCGTCGGACAGATCCGATCCGGCCGATCACCATGGCTTGATGTTGCCGGGGGACTGGCACGCGAGGCCGATGCAGGCGCCGCCTCCGATCTCAAGATATCGCTGGCTTACGCGCTGACAAAAAATCCTAGAGGTGTCCTCAAGCTGGCCGGGAGTCAGGACTTCCTGAAGATAGAAGAGCTCTGCGGCGCACCATTCATTGAACCGACGGATAAATTTTTACGGCGCTATCTGGCGCAGGCAAAGCGGGCGGTAGGGGAGGTGCACGGTCCGCAGTGGAAAAGCCGGAAAGCTGCATGCATGGCGCAGCTTGAAAATGCTGAAACGCAATTGCGTGCGGCACGCATGGCTGGTAAATAAGTCACCTGGGTTCAGGCCAAAAAACAAAAGGCGCATGCAATGCATGCGCCTTCTTCACTGGTCCCTCTACTGCAAGAGGGACCTGAATCCTGAATATCGATCAGCTGCCGCCGCGGCGCATCATGTCGAAGAACTCCAGGTTGTTCTTGGTGGACTTCATCTTGTCGAGAATGAATTCCATCGCCTCGATCTCGTCCATGCCGTACAGCAGCTTGCGCAGCACCCAGATCTTCTGCAGCTGGTCGGGCTTGATCAGCAGCTCTTCGCGGCGGGTGCCCGACTTGTTGAGGTTGATGGCCGGGTAGACGCGCTTCTCGGCGAGGCGGCGCTCCAGGTGGACTTCCATGTTGCCTGTACCCTTGAATTCCTCATAGATCACGTCGTCCATGCGGCTGCCGGTTTCGATCAGGGCGGTGGCGATGATGGTCAGCGAGCCGCCTTCCTCGACGTTGCGGGCCGCGCCGAAGAAGCGCTTCGGACGCTGCAGCGCATTGGCGTCGACACCGCCGGTCAGCACCTTGCCGGAGGCCGGGATCACGGTGTTGTAGGCGCGCGCCAGACGGGTGATCGAATCGAGCAGAATGACCACGTCGCGCTTCATCTCGACCAGACGCTTGGCCTTCTCCAGCACCATCTCGGCGACCTGCACGTGGCGCGTGGCCGGCTCGTCGAAGGTGGAGGCGACCACTTCGCCGCGCACCGAACGCTGCATCTCCGTCACTTCCTCGGGACGTTCATCGATCAGCAGCACGATCAGCACGGTATCCGGATGGTTGGTCGTGATGGCGTGCGCGATATGCTGCAGCATCACGGATTTGCCGGATTTAGGCGACGCCACCAGCAGGCCGCGCTGTCCGCGGCCGATCGGGGCGATCATGTCGATGATGCGGCCGGTGATGTTTTCCTCGCCGCGCATTTCGCGTTCGAGATGCAGCAGCTTGTTCGGATGCAGCGGCGTGAGATTTTCGAACAGGATGCGATGCTTGGACGCTTCCGGCGGTTCGCCGTTGACCTTGTCCACCTTCACCAATGCAAAATAGCGCTCGCCGTCTTTCGGGGTGCGGACCTCGCCTTCGATGGAATCGCCGGTGTGCAGGTTGAAACGGCGAATTTGCGAAGGGGAAATATAGATGTCGTCGGTCGATGCCATGTAGCTCGCATCGGGCGAGCGCAGGAAGCCGAAGCCGTCGGGCAGCACTTCGAGCGCGCCGTCGCCGAAGATCTGCTCGCCAGCCTTGGCGCGCTTCTTCAGGATGGCAAACATCAATTCCTGCTTGCGCAGACGGGCGGCGTTGTCGATTTCGAGACCGATGGCCATGTCCAGCAGAGCCGAGACGTGCAGCGCCTTGAGTTCAGATAAATGCATAGTGAATTTCCCGGGATGGGAGATAAAAGGTGGGGGAGGGAACTGCGAGGATTGTTAGTTGTTAATGTAATTGCGAATGCGGAGCGGCGGTACGAACGCACCGCCGCATAACGATCAGATGTTGCTGTCGATGAACGAAGTCAGCTGGCCTTTGGCCATGGCGCCGACCTTTTGAGCTGCCGGTACGCCGTTCTTGAACAGAATGAGAGTCGGGATGCCGCGGATACCGAATTTTGCAGGCACTGCCTGGTTGGCGTCAACATCCATCTTTGCGATTTGGATCTTGCCGTCGTATTCCTTGGCAACTTCTTCCAGGATGGGGGCGATCATCTTGCAGGGGCCGCACCATTCCGCCCAGAAATCGACGAGAACAGGCTTGTCGGACTTGAGTACGTCCGAATCGAAAGATGCATCGGTAATATATTTGATATTTTCGCTCATGGTTTCCTCGGAAGAGGTTCAAAGGTATTGAATCAGACAGACGCCTGCGACTGATTGTTCTTGCCCGATCCCGTTGACTACGATGTCCGGAATTGCAATAAGCAAGTGGAGACGTCATTGCATGAATTCAAGCCCGATGACGGCGGCGCAAGACGTAGTGCGGCGGGAAGTTGGGTAAATCATAACCGATTTTCACAAAAAGTGTAGACGGCCCCTGCTTTTCCGCGGGCGGTGCGGAAGGCGCCTTCGCAAGGTGTTCCTCCGCTGCGGTCCTTGGTCATGCCAATGCAGCAATACCGCAATTTCTGCTGTCTATATGACTGTCTTTGAATTGCCTGCGGGCCGAATGTTCCATGTCCATCATGTCGTCTCCGACCATGCCGCTGCTGCCGTCCGCCGACGGCTGGGACCGGCTTGCGCGTGCGCTGGCGGAACACGACATCGTTCGCAATGCCTGCCCCCTGCCCGGGAACTATTCCGGCCTGCGAATCGTGGTGCCGAGAAGCGCGCATGCGCAATTGCTTGAGGCCGGTCTCGCCGCGCATGCGCAATACGGCTTCATCGCGCCGCGCATCACCACGCTGCCGGACTGGCTGGCGCAGCTGTCGCCCGAGTTTGCCAGGCGGCAGGCCGTTGCGCCGGACGCCCGGATGGTACGCACTGCCGCGCTGTACGCCGAAATGCGCCGTCATCCCTGGCTGCAGCGTCTTTTCCATGCACAGCGCAATACCGATCTGCTGCCGGTGGCGCAGTCCCTGCTCAAGCTGTTCGACGAGCTGAGCGAAACCCTGCTGCCTTCCATGCAGACGGATGCCGATGCGTCGGACGCCGAATGGCGAACGGCGCTGGAGAGCTTGTCCATGCCGGCGCAGGGCATGTTGTCCGATGAAGCGCGGCTGGTCTGGACTCTCTGGCAAGGCCAGCTCGCCGCGGACGACTCCGCATCGATCAGTCTGGCCCGGATCAGGCGTCTTGCCGGCATCGCCGATGCTCCCCTGGTATGGATCGACGAGGGCTCGCCACAGCCTCTGCACGACGTTCTTCTCGAAGCCTATGCCGAGCGCTTCCCTGTGCTGCGCGTGATGCCTGACTGGCGCCAAGGTGTGCTCGCTCCCGCTTACGCCGCGGCATGGCCGGAGACGCTGGATGACGTTGAAGCAGAGCAGGGTACAGTCGCGGGGCATGCCGATCCTGCGGCATCGGTCTTCCTGTATCCGGCGCGCAGCCTCGAAGACGAAGCCCGGCATGCCGCGCAGACCGTGGTGCAATGGATGCAGGAAGGCAAGACGCGCATTGCCGTCGTTGCCCAGGACCCTGCCGCGGCGCGAAGGACGAAGGCGCTGCTCGGCCGTGCCGGCCTCATTGTTTCCGACGCAACGGAAAGGAAACTGGCCGCCACCCGCCCGGCGGCAATGCTTGCCGCCTTGCTGGATGTGGCGGCGAGCCGCGCGGAAGTATTTGCCCTGCTTGACCTGCTGAAATGTCCCGGCCTGTGTGCGGACCTGCCCGACAAGGCCGAACTCGTGATCGACATAGAACTTGCACTGCGCCGCGCCAATGTGCCGGGAGGCTGGCATGCCGTACTGGGTGCGGTGGCAAGGCAGGCCCGGGCGCGCATGCTGCTGTTGCGTGTCGCCGGGCAGGCCTGGCGTTTTGCCGGCCGAAAGACGGTGCGCGGCTGGGCACGCCTGACTGCGGACGCGTTGCATACGCTCGGCATGCGTGAGGCCATCGACGCCGATGCAGCCGGCATGCGGCTCGCAGCCATGCTGGACAAGCTTGCGCATGAAGAGTCCGGCCCCGGTTCGCGAGCAAGGTTCGGCTTGGCGGAGTGGCGGGCCATGCTCGGGATGCAACTCGATTCAACAACTTGCCCTGAAGTCGACGGCGATGCCCGAGTGACGATGCTGCCGCTGCACGGTACGTGCTTGCGGCGTTTCGACGCAGTCGTCATGGTCGGCGCCGATGCCGCGCATCTGCCCAGGGCTGCAGAAGAGACGCTTCCCTTCGCCGGAACCGTGCGGCGAGAGCTGGGCTTGACGGCGCATGAAGTGCAGCAGCGCATGCAGCTTCGCCACTTTGCCGAATTGCTGAATGCCAATCCGGAGGTTGTACTTTGCTGGCAGGCTGTCCGCAATAGCGAGCCCAATGCCGCGAGTCCATGGATAGAGCGCCTGCGGCTCGCGCTTGAACAGAACGGCAAGCGCTCGCTGCCTATACATCATGTGGTCTTTCCCGAACAGCGGCTGCGTGCAGAACCGCCGAGCCAGCCGATGCCGGCCGCGCCCGACCTGTTGCCCGGCATGCTTTCCGTACAGGCCTATCACAGCCTGATCGCCTGCCCCTACCAGTTTTTCGCGACCCGCATGCTGGGCCTGGCGCCTCTTGAGGAATTGAATCCGCTGCCGGAAAAGCGGGATTATGGCGGCTGGCTGCATGCCATCCTCAAGACCTATCATGAAACGGTCCGCGATAATGCGGTCGGAACGGAAGCACGGGAGAGCCTGTTGCGCGACATTACGGAACAGGTATTCAAGGACGCGCTGACGCCTGGCGCGGAGGCGCCCGGGGCGCTGGTGCTGGGTTATTACGCCCGCTGGAAGAAAGCCATTCCCGCCTATCTGGAATGGGCCGGCGAGCGCGAGGCCGGCGGCTGGCGCTTCGTCTTCGGCGAGCAGATGCTTGAAAAGGTGCTGGAGTGGGAGGGCGGCCAGGTTGTCCTGCGCGGCAAAGTCGACCGCATCGACGAACACCCTGACGGTTCCCGGGCCATCCTCGATTACAAGGCGCAACGCCTGCCTGTGCTGCGCGACAAGCTGAGAGACGGCGAGGATCATCAGCTCGCGTTCCGCGCGGTGCTGTCGGACGTGCCGGTGACCGCCGGACATCTGGTAGCACTGGAAACGAATAAAAGCAGGACCGGCGATGCGGCGGCGGAACAATTCATCGAATGGCAGGAGCGGCTCGAAGGCCAGATCGTCCGCAACATGCAGGCGATTGCCGGCGGCGCAGGCTTGCCCGCGACGGGCATTGAACGGATCTGCGTGCATTGCGAAGTACGGGGCTTGTGCCGCAAGGGGGCCTGGTGAGAGCAGATCCACCGCCATCCTTGTATTCCCATGAAGCCAATGGTGCCGCCGTCGATGCCGCGGATTTCATCGGCCGCGCCTGCGACCCGGCGCGCTCGGCGGTGGTCGAGGCTTGCGCAGGCAGCGGCAAGACCTGGCTGCTGGTGTCAAGGATGCTGCGTCTCCTGCTGGCGGGCGCCGCGCCGTCGCAGCTTCTGGCCATTACCTTTACCCGCAAGGCAGCAAGGGAAATGCGCGAGCGCCTGATGCAGCTGCTGCATGAGCTTGCAGTGCAACCGGAGCCGGAAGCCTGCAGGCTGCTGCTCGAGCGCGGCGTTCCCGAATCACGGCTGCCGGAACTCCTGCCCATGGCGCGCAAGCTCTATCAGCAGGTATTGTCGAGCCCGCAGGGCATGTCCATCGACACTTTCCATGGCTGGTTCGCCAAGCTGCTGCAGGCGTCGCCGCTGGCATCGGACGTGCCGCATCCCTACACCCTGGCCGAAAACACCGGCGAGCTGCGCAGGGAAGCCTACCTCAGGTTCATGCAGTCGCTCGACCGGCCCGAACAGGCCGATGCGCGGCAGGCATTGTTCTCTCTGTATGAAATGGCCGGCGACCGAAACGCCCGGCAGCTGCTCGATGCCTTCATCGACAAGCGCGCCGAATGGTGGGCGGCATGCGGTATTCATTGCGCCGGCGATGCTTCGCGTCCTCTTTCCTGGCTGCATGAGCTGTGCGGAACCGATGCCTTGCGCGATGCGCGCCTCGGCCTCTGGGACGATGTTGCGCTGATCGGGCGCATTCATGAAGTGGCCCGGCTGCTTGCGGCCGGAGGCAAGCGCAACCGGGACAGGGCGGAGGCCATCAGGCAGGCACTCGCAGGCGATGCATCTCCCGCAGGCTTCAGCCGCCTGCTCACGCAGTTCTGCGATGAAAGGCGACAGCCGCGCGGCAATGATGCAAGGCACGGCGGACTGCAAGGTGCACTGCAAGACCGCTTCGGTCCTGACGGCGTGGAGGTCTTTCGTAATGAATTCACCGCCATTGCGCACGCGCTGCATGCACTGGAGCGACGCGCAGGCGAACCCCGCGTACTCGCATTGAACCAGCATCTGTTCAAGCTCGGCCCGGCTTATCTTGCTCACTACCAGGCGGTGAAGGCAGAGCAGCGGATGCTCGACTTCGGCGACCTGGAATGGCATGCCTACCGTCTGATGACCAGCGAGGAGTACGCGGCGTATCTGCAGAGCCGGCTCGATGCCCGCTACCGCCACATCCTGCTGGATGAATTTCAGGATACCAATCCGCTCCAATGGTGCATCCTGCGGGCCTGGCTCGATGCCTATGGCGGCGATGCCGAGCCGCCGAGCGTATTCATCGTGGGTGATCCCAAGCAGTCCATCTACCGGTTTCGCCGTGCGGAGCCGCGCGTCTTTGCCGCCGCGCGGGACATGCTGGCGCACGGCGGCGCAGACGTGCTGCGGACCAGCCAGACGCGGCGCAATGCCGGTTCAATCGTCGATGTGCTGAATACCGTGTTCGCAAACAATCCGGCTTACGCACCGCATACCACCCTGAACGGGCAAAGCGGCGCGGTGTGGAGGCTGCCGCTGGCGCAGGGCGACAGGCCGGCTGCAGGTCATGCTGCCGCATCCGCTCCGATCAGGCTGCACGATCCGCTGACCGACGAGCGGCAGGAGGATGAAGACACGCGCCGGCTCAACGAGGGCAGGGCGGTGGCGTCAGCCATCTGCGCCGCGATGCAGGACATGGCACGACGCACCGGCCGTCCGGCGCGCTGGTCGGATGTGATGGTCTTGGTGAGGAAGCGCACTCACTTGAATGCCTACGAAAATGCGTTTCGCATGGCAGGCGTTCCCTTCGTATCGGAGCAGCAAGGCGGCCTGCTTGCCTCGCTTGAAGCAGCCGACCTGATGGCGCTGCTCGATTTCCTGGTCATGCCGGCTGACAGCCTTGCGCTGGCACAGGTATTGAAAACGCCCATCTTCGGCGCGTCGGACGAGGATCTGATCCGCCTTGCACGCTGCGGCGGCGACAGCGGACGGTACTGGTGGCTGCGCCTGCAGGAATGCGCAGCCGATCCCGTCTGCACATCGCCCGCACTGCGGCGGGCGGCGGTCCTGCTGGCCGAGTGGCAGCAGGCTGCCATCAGTCTGCCCGTGCATGAACTGCTGGACCTGATCGTGCATCGGGGAGAGCTGGTGCAGCGCTATGCCGCAGCCGCAGCTCCGGCGATGCGCCCGCAGGTGACCGGCAATATCGACGCCTTCGTGGAACTCGGACTGCGCTTCGATGACCGGCCTTGTTCCAGCCTGCCGAAGTTCATACGCAGCCTGCGCCTGCTCCAGCAAGGCGAGGATGCAGAGGCACCCGCAGAAGCTGCGGTCGGCAGCATGCAGGACGCGGTGCGCATTTCCACGATTCACGGCGCCAAGGGACTGGAAGCGTCCATCGTGGCGTTGGTCGATGCCAATCACAGCCAGGTGCCGCGCGACGATGCCGGCATTCTTTGCCAATGGCCCCTGCATGCAGATGAGCCGACGCATTTCTCCTGCTACGGCCGCAGCGATGAACGCGGCGCCGCGCGCGATGCCCTGTTCGCGGAAGAGGAGCGGCTTCGGCAGCAGGAAGACTGGAATCTGCTGTACGTCGCAGCAACCCGCGCCAGTGAATTATTCATCGTCAGCGGCGTGGCCGGCCTGCGCGGCGCGTTGGCCGACGGTTGCATCGAGGGAAGCTGGTATCACCGGTTCGGGTTTGTTCCGGAAGTCGATATCGGCCCTTCAACCGCTGCGGATGATGGCAAGTCTGGAAGCGCTGGGGAATTCACACTTGCCGTGTTCGATCCTCAACCAATGCCTTTGCCGAAAAGGTCGTGAATGCCGTGCCGACTGCCGGTGACGGAGGCCTGCGGCGGTTCGATCAAGCTTGAACGTCGGTGCGCTGCTTCAACACCCCCGCGATCCTCTCCAGCGGCAGCACCATTTCAGCCGCCTCGATCTCTGCCGCCGCGCGCGGCATGCCGTACACCGCGCTGCTGGCCTGATCCTGCGTGATGGTCAGCATGCCGGCGGAGCGCATGGCGAGCAGTCCTTCCGCCCCGTCGCGTCCCATGCCGGTCAGCAGCACGCCGATGGCAGGGCCGAGCCAGTACCGCGCCACGCAGCGGAAGAACACGTCGACCGAAGGCCGATAGGGATAGTCGCGCGGGTGGGCGATGTAGTTCAGCTTGTGATGGGTGTCGAGCACGAGATGGTCGTTCGTCTTGGCCATGTAGATGCGCCCGCGTTCGAGACGCATCTGCGGCTCGATCACCGTGATCGTACGCTTTGTCTGTTCGCCGAGCCACTTGGCGAAACTGTCGGTGAAGTTCTCGTCGATGTGCTGGACGATGACGACGGAGCAGTCCTCGGGCGGCTTCCATTGACCCAGGATGTGGGCGAGCGCCACAGGTCCTCCGGTTGATGAGCCGATGGCCACCAGGGTGCGCGGCCCGGTGCTCGCGTCCGGCGTGTCGTTGACCGGGACGGCCGCTCTCGACGACGGATTCTTGTCGGCTGCAATCAGCTTGCCGATGGTGCGTATCTTTGCCAGCAGGGCGCTGTCGGTGCCCGGCTTGCCGGTAATGACCGGCGTTGCGGTGACGTCGAGCGCGCCGGCGCCGAGCGCGCGGAATACCAGGCCGGTATTGTCTTCGGGAGAGGCGGTGACGAGCAGGATCGCGCAGGGAGTGTCCTGCATGATGCGGCGCGTGGTCTCCACCCCGTCCATGCCCGGCATGAGCAGATCCATCAGGATGAGGTCGGGCCTGGTCTGCCGGCAGAACTGCAGCGCCTGTTCGCCGTCGCGCGCTACCCAGATCACCTGGTGTTCGGCGGTCTGCGCAATCATCCTGCGCAGCGCTTCGCCGATCAGCACCACATCGTTGACGATGGCTATTCTCATGCGCTTTCTCCGATCAGGTCGATCACGGCATCGATCAGCGTCTCGTCATGGAAACTGCCCTTGGCCAGGTAATAGTCGGCACCGGCCTCGATGCCGCGAGAGCGGTCTTCCGGCCTGTCCTTGTAGGACACGATCATCACCGGAATGCGCCGCAGCTGCTCATCCTTCTTGATCAGCATCACCAGCTCGATGCCGTCCATGCGCGGCATATCCACATCGGTGATGACGAGATCGTAACGCTGGCTGCGCACCGCGTTCCAGCCGTCCATGCCGTCGACCGCGACATCGACCTCGTAGCCGCGCGAGGCCAGCAGCTTGCGCTCCACTTCGCGCACCGTCAGCGAGTCGTCCACCACCAGTACGCGTCTTGCGGCGGAACGTGCCTTCTCCGGCAGACCCTCCAGGCGGCGCAGCGCACCTGTCTGCGCCAGGCGGGCAATGCCGGCCAATACGTCGTCGATATCGAGGATGAGCACCGGAGATCCGTCGTCGAGCAATGCGGCCGCAGAAACGGATTTCACCTTGCCGAACATGTCTTCTATCGGCTGCACCGCCAGGCTGGCCTCTCCGCGTATCGCATCGACAGCCAGCGCGTGTCTTTGCTGCGAGGAGCCGATGACGACCACCGGCAGGGCGCCGTCCGCGATGGCGGCGCTCCCGACTTCGAGCAGCTGGGCGGCTGACACCAGCCCGACATGCTCATGGCCCAGCGCGAAGAACTGTTTGTCCTCAAGGGTATGGATGTCTTCGCGAGCGATGCGCATGATGCGCTCGATCTTGGTCACCGGCACCGCATAGGCTTCGCCGCCGATGTCGATCACGATGGCGCGCACGATCGATTGCGACAGCGGCAGCGTGATCGTCGTGCGGAATCCCTTTCCCGGTTCGCTCTCCAGCCGCACCGTGCCGTTGAGCTGCCTCACGGTGACCTGCACGACGTCCAGGCCAACGCCGCGCCCCGACACCTCGCCCGCGGTATCGCGCAGGCTGAATGCCGGCAGCAGCAGGAATTCGAGCAGTTCCGCGGCGCTCATCTCCGCAGCCATCGTTTCATTCGCCATGCGCCGCTCGATCACCTTGGCACGAATTTTTTCCAGGTCGACGCCCTGGCCGTCGTCGCTGACCACTACGGTCAGCATGCCGGCGCTGTGCCGCGCTTCGAGCCGGATGACTCCCTGTACAGGCTTGCCGGCCGCCGCGCGCGCCTGCGGCATTTCCATGCCGTGGTCGATGGCGTTGCGCAGGATCTGGTTGAGCGGGGTTTCCATGCGCGCCAGGATATCGCGGTCGACCATGGTGTCGAGCCCGGCAATCTCCAGTCTCACTTCCTTGCCGAGGCTGCGCCCGAGATCGCGCACCATGCGGGGAAATGCGCCCACGCCGTCTCGGAAAGGCCGCATGCGCAGCGCAAGCACTTCGTCCAGCATGGCCTGCGACACGCCGAGCAGCCGCCGCTCGTAGGCTTCCAGTTCGGCAAGCTGTTCCACCAGCGTCTGCCGCAGCGGCTTGATGCTCTGCTGCACGGCGAACCATCGTTCCCGCGTCAGCTCGTCCATCTCGGAGGGGGGCAGGGCTTCATTGAGAAGGTCGAAGGCGGCGCTCATGTCCTGCTGCTGTTTCTTCAGGCGCTGCATCGTTTGCAGATGTGGCCGGAGCGCGTGGGCCGCGACACGGGATTCGCCCGCCAGCGAGAGCAGGCGGTCAAAGCTGCGCGCACTGACCTTGAGGAACTGCTCGTCGGCGGTCAGTGCCGGC
This sequence comes from Noviherbaspirillum malthae, assembly GCF_015352985.1. GTDB lineage: Bacteria > Pseudomonadota > Gammaproteobacteria > Burkholderiales > Burkholderiaceae_D > Noviherbaspirillum > Noviherbaspirillum malthae. The sequence continues at coordinate 183,178 of NZ_JACYXF010000009.1, forward strand.
TCCGGCACAGTTGGCACAGTTGGCACAGCTGGCGCAGGGGCGCCGGGCACGTCGACTTCGGCAAGGGGCATGTCTCGAACGGATGGCTGCGCCGGGGAAACGATGTCCTGCGCAGGCGCGGCGGGCGTTTCTGCGGCAACAGCCGGCGCCTGGATTTCCGGAGGCACGGCCGGCACAGCGCTGGACTGCGCCTCGTTCAGTTTGCCGGCGTCGGCAGCCTCATACAGATTGACGAGAAGAGTGCCGATCTGAAGCTTGTTCTGTTCCAGCCAGGCGGGCGCCGATTCTTCACTTAGGGACGCGATGCGGGTAATGAGATCGACGCCGGCAAGCAGGCGGTCCAGCCTTGCCCGGTTCAGGCGCAGGCGGCCCTTCTGCGCGCCGACGAAGCAGTCTTCCATGACATGAGCGAGACGCTCGACCGCTTCGATATTGACGATGCGCGCCGCTCCCTTGAGCGAGTGTGCGGCGCGCATGAGCACCTCGAGCGTCTTCGTGTCGTCAGGATTGCTTTCAAGCGCAAGCAGTCCCGATGTCAGCACCTGTACCTGGCCTTCGGCCTCGGTGCGAAACAGAGCCTGCAGCGACATGCCGCTGTAGTCGTCCGTCATGCCGCCGGTCATCGCAGCGCTCCGTTGAGCTGATGGCCGATCAATTCTTCATCGAGATAGCCGATGCGCTGTTCGCCGACGACCAGCAGGCCTCGCATGTACCGGTGGCGCGACTCGACCAGCGTCGCCGGCAGCGGCTGCAGGTCTTCGGCCGAGTGGCGGTGTATGCCCTGCAGATCGTCCACCGGCAGGGCGAGCGCATGCCTGCCGAACTGCATCAGCAGCAGGCGCGGGTATACCCGCTGGCCGGGAAGCGCCGCCGGATCCTCTGCCGTTATGCCAAGCAGCGCGGCGAGCGACAGGCAGGGATAGATGCGGCCCTGGATGCCGACGATGCCAAGCAAGGGACCGGTGTTCCGGTGGGGAAGGCGGTGCGGAGATCGCGGTTCCGCGACGGTCAGCGCCAGATGCGTCGGCAAGGCTAGCCATTCGCGGCCGATGCGGAATACCAGCGCTGACTGGTCTGCAAGCTTCTGCTCGGCCGGCGGGCTGGCAAAGCTGGCAGCCCATTCCTGCAGGTAATCCTGCGGCAGCGGCCTTTGCATGACTCCTGCGGCCGCTGAAGAATAAACATCGCAGTGACGGCAGTGACCGTGATCGCCGAGGCGCTCGCAGCTGCGGTCGCCGCGCGTGCCGATACGGTTCCAGCAACTGGTCTCCGAAGCATTCATGTCGGGGTGGTTCATGATTTGTCTCGCATGGCGGAGCGGCGCTCGAATACGCGTGCGGCCCTTTGCCTGTAGCGCTCGGCGGAAGCGGCATCGCCATCCTGTTCGGCGAGCAGAGCGAGATGGCACAAGGCGTCGTAGTGATCCGGTGCAAGGTAGACGGCGCGCCGGAGATGCTCGGCGGCCGCCCCTGCGTCGCTCTGCCGTTCAAGCAGCAGCCCCAGCATGAAATAGGCTTCCGCGCAGTCGGGCGCCGATTGAAGGCATTGCCGGTAGATCCGCTCGGCCTCCTGCAGATTGCCGGCGTCGGCAGCCTCGCGTGCCTGGAGCAGACCCGTCTGCAATTCCGCTTTCGAGTCCGCTTTCAGACTCGATGCGAGCGCCGTGGAAGGCGCAACACGAGGCATCGGTTGCGGGCGAGAATCCAGGGTCTGCGGCAAGGAATGCTTTCGCTCCTTGCGCTTTACTGCGATTGGTGGACTATCAACCGCGATGGACGGCGCAGATGCGTCAGCCTTGCTTGCCTTGATAAGCGCGAATGCCTTGGGAAACGGCGCCGCGGCGAAACCGTGCTGTACGAAGGCATTGGTTTCCGCATAGCCGGACAGCAGCAGGCCGTCGTCACGCAGCAGGCTCCTCAATTTGGCAGCGGCATTGCGCTGCGTGGCTTCGTCGAAATAAATCAGCAGATTTCGGCAGAATATGATGTCGAACTGTTCGGTGTGCGCGCCTTGTGCCTCTTGTTTCAGGGTCAGCAGGTTAGCGCAGCGGAAGCTGACGGCGTCAAGGATGTCTTCCCGCAATTGATAGCCTTCACCCTGTTCGGTGCGGCGAAAATATCTTTCGCGGAATGCGAGGTCTTTGGTGCGGAAGGCATTGCGGTGATAGAGGCCGCGTTGCGCGCGCTTGATCGCGCCCCGGCTTACGTCGATGGCTTCAATGACGACGTCATCCCGGGCAATGCCCGCTTCGGCCAGCGCAATCGCCATCGAATACGGTTCTTCCCCGGTCGCGCACGGAATGCTCAGCAGCCGCACCGGACGGCGCCCCTTGCGAATCTGCCCGGCAACGAAGGCCGTTGCGGCGGCGAACGCATCGACATCACGGAAGAACCAGGTCTCCGGAACCACGATCTGGTCAATCAGCGCCGACAGTTCCTGCGAATCGCCCAAGGCATGGAGCGCATAGAGGTTGGGATCATCCTCGCCCGCCTCGCGCATTCGCCTGCGCACTGCATGTTCGACAGCGTCCTTTGCGAGCTTCATGCCGGTTTCGATCCGAAGGCGGTTGTACAAGGCGTGCATCATGCGGCGAACTCTCCGTTATCCGGGAACAGAATGCTGCGCACTTCGTCCGTCAGCAGTCGTTCCGCACCGATGAGCTGCACGATGCGGCCGCCGTGCGTTGCCACCTTTCCAAGATAGGGGGCGCCTTCATTGTCGACGCCGGCCTCGGCCAGTTGCTCCGGGGCGAGGGAGATGATGCCTTCCACTTTCTCGGCGATCAGTCCAAGCGAATGCATGCACCCCTCGCGCGGCGCATAGTCGACCAGCAGGATGCGCGTGTCGAAGCGGGCTTCATGCGGCCGTCCGCACGCGAGCCGGCAAAGGTCGATCACCGGAATGGCCTGTCCATGCAGGTTCATCAGGCCGGCAACGAAAGAGGGCGCCTGCGGCAGGGCTTTCAATTCCATCAGCGGCAGCACGCGCGCGATGCCGGAGGTCGGCAGCGCATAGCTGTCCTTGTCGAGATGAAAGATCAGAAACTGCATGGCGTCTCGCGTGACGGTATTCCGGTACGGTGTCCTGGCGGCGCGCGGTGACTGCAGGCGCTCCGCTGTTCCTCAAGTGTTTCTCAAGTTTCTCGCTGTGCTACATGTTGACCGCAAAGCTCGATACGCCGGCCTGCAAATCCTTGGCCGCATACTGCAGTTGCTGGACGGCTTCGCTGGTCGCCTTCAATGCATCGACTGCCTGCTGCGTGGCGTCGTTCAACTGCGTCATCGTTTCGGTGATCTGCGAGGCGCCGACCGCCTGCGACTGCATGCCTTCCAGTACCATGTCGAAGCGGGGCGGCAGCTTCTGCACCTGCTCGATCGCCACCGTCAGCCCGTCGCTGACCTGGCGCGCCTCCTCGACGCTGCGCCGGATATCTTCCGAAAACTTGTCCATGCCCATGACGCTGGCCGATACCGCCGATTGCATCTCCTTGAGCATCTGCTCGATGTCCCAGGTGGCCACCGAAGTCTGGTCGGCCAGGCGGCGGATCTCGGTGGCGACCACGGAGAATCCGCGGCCGGCTTCACCCGCCTTTTCGGCTTCGATCGCCGCATTGAGCGAGAGAATGTTGGTCTGGTCGGCGACCTTGGTGATGGTGGTTAGCACCGCATTGATGTTGCTTGCCTTTTCCGACAGCGCGGCCAGCTTGGCATTGATGGACTCTGTCGCGCTCACCATGCGCTGCATGCTGTGATCCATGCGGCGCAGATTGCCCAGCGCATCGGTCGTGGCCGACGTTGTGTCCTCGGCAACCTGGTTGACTTCCTGCATCGCCTTGACGAGCTGGGCGGTATTGGCGGAGATTTCCTTGGTGGTGCTCAGCACCTCGATGCTGGTCTGTGCCTGCTCGACGCCGGTCGATTCCTGCTGGCGTGCGGATGCCGCAATCTCGGTAGTGGAGGTGGCGACCTGGATGCCGGCCTTCTGTACCCGGTCCAGCAGGATGCGCAGATTGTCGAACATGGTGGCAAGCCCGCTGCCCAGCCGGCCGATGGCGTCGTCGCCGAAAACGGTGACGCGGCCCGTCAGATCGCCATTGGCGGCGCGCGAGACGACGTCAAGCAGCAGGTCGACCTTGCGCTTCAATTCATCGATGGACTGTCTTTCGCGCGCCTGGGCATCCTGCAGCGTCTGGGCCATGGCATTGAATTGCGCGGTGACCTGGCCGAGGTCATCCTGGCTCAACACTTCGGCACGCGCTGCCTGGTCACCGCTTGCCATGCGGTTCAACGCTGCGGTGAGATGGTCGAGCGGACGCAGGATGGAGCGTGCCAGCGAAACGGCGATCAGCAGCGCCGTCAGCACCGCCGCCAGCCCTCCGAGCGAGAGCAGCAGCATCATGTTCTGGCGCGCCGTGTTTGCCTGTGCCGAGCGTTCGGCCAGCAGGCGGTTCTCTTCCGCGTTGAAATCGGACAGCAGGTCATGCGCGGCGGCTATTTCCGTAATGCCGGCCATGATCATGGGATCGCGGGAAAGCTGTTCCAGCGCGCCGGGCGTTGCCTGCATGTTGCGGCGCTTTTCTATCATGGGCTGCACCACGTTCTTGAGCCAGTTGTCGAGCAGCGGCTCGATCTTTCTCAGGCGTTCCTGCTGCACCGGATTGTCGGTCGACAGCGTCTTGAGTTGAAGAAGATCGGCGCGCATGGCGCTTTCTCCCTGACCGATCGACTGCAGGAGCTTCTCGTTTCCCGTCAGGACGTAGCCGCGGAACTGGGCCTGTACATCGCGGATGCCGGCTTCCAGCTCGTTGCTCTGCAGCAGAAGCTGCAAGGTATGCCGATCCCATCGGTTCGCCTCGGTCAGCTGGTTGAAGTGGTAGTAGGCAGTGAAAAGAAGTACGAGAAGCAGGGCAACAATGGCGCCGAAACCGGCGTAGAGCTTTTTCTGAATACTCAAGTCTTTGAACATGAACTCTCCTGGCGACACTTGCGCTTGTTGTGATTTCTGCCGCGGCTGCGTCGGGCGCAGGTGCTTCGCATGAAATGTGCCAAGTGTAGCCTGAAGTGCTTGTCGAGTTGAAACGGCACAAGAAGAGTCGAAGGGGACGGGAGGGCGGGAAAGGGCAAAACCGGGGCGGCCAACGGACCATGTGAGGGCCATGTGGAGCGGAGGAGGATCGAACTCCCGACCTTCGCATTGCGAACGCGACGCTCTCCCAGCTGAGCTACCGCCCCATGCGTTGTATTCTATGAATCGGCATGCAAGGAAGCAAGCGCCCGGTGCAAGCTGCGGTCAAATACTTCAAGACTGCGCCCGGTCCTGTTCCGTCCCGCAAGTGGACAGATTCAGGAATGTCCTTAAAAAGATAATCCAAGTAATTGAATCTATTGACGGAAATTCGTCAAGCCTACTATAGTTGCGGCATGATTTCCGAATTTCATCAACTTTCTGAAAAAATCGAGCAGCTTGCCGAGCTGACCAAGTCGCTGCGCCGCGAAAATGCGGAGCTGCGTGCGTCCCTTGCCACGGCAACGGCCGAGAATGCCGATCTCGCCAAGCGGATCGAGGAAGCCTATCAGCGAGTTTCGGCTTTGCTGGAGCAGATTCCGGCCGCTGATGAAGCCAACGAGGAGACAGCGTGATCCAGGTCGACGTTACTATCATGGGCCAGCCCTACAAACTGGCGTGCAGGGAAGGCGAGGAAGTCGCATTGAGGCAGGCGGTCGATTACCTGGACCAGAAAATGTGCGTCATCCGCGATGCGGGCAAGATCAAGGGAACGGACCGCATCGCCGTCATGGCTGCGCTCGGGATCGCTGCAGAGTTCCTCTCGACAAAAACCGAAGCCGGCCCGTTCGCCGACATGACGGTGGCCGACGTCAAGCAGAAAATTGCCGCGATGCATACGGTGCTGGATGCCGCTCTCGTGCCGCAGGAAAATCTGCTTTAGTTCCATAAAAACATCAGGAATATTTTTGTCCCGGGGCTTTGACAGCAGGCCTGATTCGAGTAAACTTAAATCTCCTGCCGTGTTCGCGATTGCCATATATTCCTTGAACCATTTATGAGCATAGGTTGCGGAATTTCGTTCGATGGGCGTGATCGTCGCTAGTCCGATGAACCCGAAATTGAGCTAACTGTGACCACCTTGAACCGCTAGGTTCGGGATGCCGGCAAAGACGGCACAGGCGGGGCTTTATACCCAAGCGGCTGCATGAAAATGCAGCCGCTTTTTTGTGCGCGTCAGGTTCTGCTTGTTTATCTTCCGCAGTAACGCCATGCATTGCCTGATGCGCTCACTCGTCCGTCCACTGCTGCCGATACGCCGAGAGATGAACAAGCAATACTGGTTGATGAAGTCCGAGCCCGATGACGTAAGCATCGACGATGCCCTGGCCGCGCCCGGCGGCGTGGTGCCTTGGGTAGGCGTCCGCAATTATCAGGCGCGCAATTTCATGCGTGACGGGATGCGTATCGGTGACGGCGTGCTGTTCTATCACTCGAGCTGCGCCGAGCCCGGCATTGCAGGGTTGGCGGAAATCGCAAGCGCTTCCTATCCGGACCCGACCCAGTTCGATCCCGCCAGCAAATACCACGATCCCAAATCAAGCCCTGAAAACCCGCGCTGGCTGCTGGTCGATGTGCGCGCCACCCGCAAGACCCGCCTGATGCCGCTGGCCGAAATGCGCAGCCTTCCCGATCTCGCCGACATGCAGATACTCAGGCGCGGCAACCGGCTTTCCATCACGCCCGTATCCGCTTTCGAATGGCGGTGTATCATCGACCGCATTTCAAAATAACTAGAAAGCATGTAGATGGACATTTCGCTGATTGCGGCGCTGCTGGCGCTGGGGGCGGCAGTGGGTTTTGCGGCGGGGTTGCTGGGAATCGGCGGAGGCATGCTGCTGGTGCCGTTCATGACCATGGTGCTCACCGCAAGGGAATTTCCTAAGGAGCATATCGTGCATGTGGCCATTGCCACGTCGCTGGCCACCATCATGTTTACTTCCATCTCGTCGGTACGCGCGCATCATGCGCGCGGCGCAGTGCTGTGGAACGTGGTGAAGCTGCTGGCGCCGGGCATCCTGGTCGGCTCCTGGATCGGTCCATGGATAGGCGCCCAGCTGAATTCCTCCGCGCTGGCATTGTCGTTCGCGGTCTTTGTCGCATTCTCCGCGACGCAGATGCTGATCGATAAAAAGCCCGCCGCATCGCGCGATCTGCCGAAACCTCCCGGCATGTTCGCCGCGGGCGGCATCATCGGCGTGCTGGCCGGCCTGGTCGGAGCCGGCGGCGGTTTCGTCTCGGTTCCCTTCATGACCTGGTGCAACGTGAAGATCCACAACGCCGTTGCCACCAGCGCGGCATTGGGCTTTCCGATCGCGCTCGCCGGCACCTTGTCGAACATCTATTTCGGCCTGAAGGAAACGGGCATGCCCAGCGGTTCGCTCGGCTACATCTATCTGCCGGCGCTGCTGGTGATTTCCCTGGCCAGCGTGACGACGGCGCCGCTGGGTGCAAGGACGGCGCACAAGCTGCCGGTAAAATCGCTCAAGAGAGTCTTTGCCGTCCTGCTGTACGCGCTGGCGGCCTACATGCTCTACAAGGCATTCGCTTGAGGCTGAACGCCTGCTGCGCGTCCCGGCTGCCGCTTCAGCGGCAGCCTCAGCTGCTTCAGTTACCTCAGCTGCTCTTGAACTGGTCGCGCAGCATGTTCTTCTGGACCTTGCCCATGGTGTTGCGGGGCAGGTCATGGACGAAGAACACGCGCTTGGGTACCTTGAAGTTCGCGATCTTCGACCTCAGTTCATCGATGATCTCCTGCTCGGTGAGCGCATTGTCGGTTTTGGTGACCACGACCGCCGTGACCGCCTCGCCGAAATCCGGGTGCGGAACGCCGATGACAGCCGACTCCACCACGCCATCCATTTCGTCGATGAAGGATTCCACTTCCTTCGGATAGACGTTGTAGCCGCCTGAAATGATCAGGTCCTTGCTGCGGCCAATAATGCTGAGGTAACCGCGCGCATCGAACTTGCCGACGTCGCCGGTCTTGAAATAGCCGTCTTGCGTGAATTCCTCGGCTGTCTTTTCCGCCATGCGCCAGTAGCCGCGGAAGACGTTGGGGCCCTTGACCTGGATGTCGCCGACTTCATCGACGCCGCAAGTCGTGCCGTCTCCCTTCACCACCCGCACCGATACGCCCGGCAAGGGCAGGCCGACCGTGCCGCCGATGCGGTCGCCTTCATACGGATTCGACACCAGCATGGTGGTTTCGCTCATTCCGTAGCGCTCCAGTATCGTACGGCCGGTGCGTTCCCTGAACTGGTCGAAGGTATCCATCAGCAGGGGAGCCGAGCCCGAGACGAACAGCCGCATGCCGGCGCAGAGTTCCTTGTCGAAGGAAGGTTCGGCCAGCAAGCGCACATAGTAGGTCGGCACGCCCATGAAGACGCTGGCGCGCGGCAGGCAGCGCAGCACTTCCGCGGTGTCGAAGCGCGGCAGGAAAATCATCTTGCTGCCGTTGAGCAGCGCACCGTGCGAGGCCACGAACAGGCCATGCACGTGGAACAGCGGCAGCGCGTGCAGCAGCACGTCGCCCGGCTGCCAGCGCCAGTATTCCTGCAGGACCAGCGCATTCGAACTCAGGTTTTCATGGCTGAGCATCGCGCCCTTGCTGCGGCCGGTCGTGCCCGAGGTATAGAGGATGGCGGCGAGATCGTCGGGCGCGCTGACCGCCGTGTCGAAGCTGTTCGACTGCAGTGCGGCGCGTGTCAGCAGCGAGCCGGTGCGGTCGTCGCCGAGCGTGAAGACATGCTTGGTGCCGCTGGCGAAGGCGATCTGGGAAATCCAGCCGAAATTCTGCGGCGAGCACACCACCACTTCCGGCTGTGCGTTGTCGATGAAGTAAGCCATCTCGGCGGCGCGGTAGGCGACGTTCAGCGGCAGGTAGACGTAGCCGGCGCGGATCGTGGCGAGATACAGGATCAGCGCTTCGGGCGACTTTTCCACTTGGACGGCGACGCGCGCGCCTTTTTCCAGGTTCAATCCCTTGAGCAGGTTGGCCATCTTGGCGCTGGCACGGTCGACGTCGTTCCAGGAGTAGTACAGGCCCTCATGCGTCTCGATGCAGCAGGCGGTGCGGTCTTCCGGAAAGCGGCTCTCGAACAGGGCGTACAAATTGGCGTTCATTCTTGTCATTGTCCTTTGAATGCGGGTTTTCTTTTTTCGAGGAAGCTTGCGATGCCTTCACGGTAATCCTGCGAATCGAGCAGGGCGAAGGCCGCCTGCATTTCCTGTTCGGTGAGCGGATGCGGCGATGGCAGCCGGCGCGCCAGCACCTTGTTCATGCGCGCGGCCAGCGGCGCACCTTGCGCGATGCGGCGCGCCGAGTCCATTGCGGCAGCCGGAACGTCTTCGGCGATGCGATTGATCAAGCCCTTTTCCCTGGCTTCCGAGGCATCGAACACGCGGCCCTCGAGCAGGATTTCCAGGGCGGCCGCCTTGCCGATCAGATTCAGCAGATGATGCATTTCGCCGGGGGCGAGAGCAAATCCGAGGCGGTTGATCGGGATGCCGAAGCGGGCTTGCGGCGAGGCAATGCGGATGTCGCAGGCCGAGGCGATTTCCAGCCCGCCGCCCACGCATACGCCCTCGATGGCGGCAATGGTGGGATGCACGCACTGCGCAATCGCGTGCAGCGCCTTGCCGATGAGCTCCGTATGGTATTCGATGCCCTGCTCGAGGGTGCTGCGGATGGCCGCGAACTCCTCGATGTCGGCGCCGGCGGCAAAATTGCCGTCCTCGCCGCTGACCACGATGCAGCGCAGCGTGTCGTCGGCGGATGCCTCGCTGAAGACCTCGCGCAGCCGTCGCCACATCGTGACGTCGACAGCGTTGAGCTTGCCTGGATTGGACAGGCGGATTCTGGCGATTTCGCCATCCATTTCAACATGAATGTCGGACATGGGCGTTCAGGTGCGATGCCTGCGGTAAGTGATGAACAGGGCGATGATGCCGAACGCCACCATCGGCAGCGACAGCATCTGGCCCGCGGAAATGGTCAGCCCGGCGAAATGCACTTCGTAATCGGGCGTGCGGAAATACTCGGTGCAGAAGCGCGCCAGCCCGTACAGGCCGACGAACAGGGCGCCGACCGCCAGGGGAGGGCGCTGCTTGCGTGCATAGATCCAGACGATGATGAACAGCAGCAGGCCGTCCACCAGCGCCTGGTAGATCGGCGAGGGATGGCGCGGAATGTTGTCGACGTTGGGCCAGATCATGGCCCAGGGCAGCGACGGGTCGGCGGGACGGCCGGGGAGTTCGGCATTGATGAAGTTGCCGATGCGGCCCGCCGCATAGCCCAGCGGCACCATCGGTGCGATGAAGTCGTACACGGCCACCGTGCTGCGCCCCACCTTGCGCGCCCACAGCGACATGGCCAGCAGTACGCCGATGAAGCCGCCATGGAAGGACATGCCGCCCTTCCAGACGGCGAAAATCTCCAGCGGATGCGAGAAGTAGTAGCCGGGCTGGTAGAACAGCACCTCGCCGAGCCGCCCGCCGATGATGACGCCAAGCACCCCGTAGAACAGCATGTCATCCAGATCTTCCGGCTTCCATCCGGCGGCCGCCATGTGCGGCTGGCGCGCGCGCATGCGTCCCAGCACCAGGAACTGGATGAACGCCACCAGATACATCAATCCATACCAGTGAACGGACAGCGGTCCGATGGAGAATGCGATCGGGTCGGGAAGCGGGTGTATCAGCATCTATCTCTTTCTTCTCAGGAGTTCAAGGAAGGTCCGCAGTACGGGAGACCGGTTGTCGCGGCGCCAGGCAAGCCCGGTCTCGATGGACACAGCCTTGCTGCTCAGCGGGTAGTACTCGACGCCGGGCCGTTTCAGGTTTGACACGGATTGTGGCACAAGAGCAATGCCCATGCCGGCCGATACCAGACCAACGATAGTTTGCATCTGGATCGCTTCCTGCCCGATGCGGGGTGTCAATCCGGCATCGCGGAAGCAGCCGAGAATGGCGTCGTGGAAGGCGGGTGCAATGCGTCGCGGAAAGATGATCAAGGGCATGTCCCCTACTTCCTGAAGGCGAATGGTCTTGCGGCCGTGCAGCGCCTTGAGTCCCTGCGGCGCCGCCAGTACCAGCGGTTCGGAAAACACGGCCAGGTAATCCAGTTCGAGGCGTGCCTTGTCGTGCAGGGGCGGTATAAGGAGGCCGGCGTCGATGCGGCCCTGCATCAGGTCTTCCAGCTGGACATCGGTGGTGGCTTCGCGCAGGTCGATATGCACCTGCGGATGGCGCTCGCGGAATTCCCGCAGCAGCGGCGGCAACACGCTGTAGTCGGCCGTCGACACAAAGCACAGCGACAGCATGCCGGATTCTCCGGACGCCGCGCGGCGTGCCAGGTCGGGCAGGGCGGCCGTCTGCTGCAGGATGCGGCGCGCCTCGGGCAGCAGCGCCTCGCCGGCGGGCGTCAGCGCGACGCTGCGGCGCGTGCGCTCGAAGAGGTCGGTGCCGAGCGCCGCCTCCAGCGCCTGTATGGTCTGGGACAGCGGCGGCTGCGTCATGTGCAGGCGGGCGGCCGCCCGCCCGAAATGGTTTTCCTCGGCGACGGCAACGAAATAACGCAACTGGCGCAACTCGATATTCATATGCAATTCGTATCAGTGAGGAATGAATCATATATTTGACACGCAGCTATGGGCAAGGCACTCTAGCGGTCTTCGCCGGCTCCCGGAGAGCCCGGCCTTTTTTGCATTATTGGAGACGAGCATGCCTCAGTACCGTTCCCGCACCACCACCCATGGCCGCAACATGGCCGGCGCACGCGCCCTCTGGCGCGCCACCGGCATGAAAGACGGCGATTTTGAAAAACCGATCATCGCCGTGGTCAATTCCTTCACGCAATTCGTGCCGGGCCACGTGCACCTGAAGGATCTGGGCCAGATGGTGGCGCGCGAAATCGAAGCGGCCGGCGGCGTCGCCAAGGAATTCAACACGATTGCGGTCGACGACGGCATCGCAATGGGCCACGGCGGCATGCTGTATTCGCTGCCTTCGCGCGAACTGATCGCCGACTCGGTCGAGTACATGGTCAATGCGCATTGCGCCGATGCGATGGTCTGCATCTCCAACTGCGACAAGATCACCCCCGGCATGCTGATGGCCGCGATGCGACTGAACATTCCCGTCGTCTTCGTTTCCGGCGGCCCGATGGAAGCCGGCAAGGTCATCGAAGCCCTGCACGGCAAGCAGGAAGGCACCCAGAAGATCATCAAGGTCGACCTGATCGACGCCATGATCCAGGCCGGCGATCCCAAGGTGTCGGATGAGCAGGTAGCCAACATCGAGCGCTCGGCCTGTCCGACCTGCGGTTCCTGCTCCGGCATGTTTACCGCGAACTCGATGAACTGCCTGACCGAAGCTCTCGGTCTTTCGCTGCCCGGCAACGGCACCATCGTCGCCACTCATGCCGACCGCAAGCAGCTGTTCCTCAACGCCGGCCGCCTGGTGGTCGAGCTGGCCAAGCGCTACTACGAACAGGACGATGCATCGGTCCTGCCGCGCAACATCGCCACCAAGACTGCTTTCGAGAACGCGATGGCGCTGGACGTGTCCATGGGCGGTTCCACCAACACCGTGCTGCATCTGCTGGCCGCAGCGCAGGAAGCCGGCGTTGATTTCACCATGGCCGACATCGACCGCATTTCGCGCAAGGTGCCCTGCCTGTGCAAGGTGGCGCCCGCTACCCAGGATTACCACATCGAGGACGTGCATCGCGCCGGCGGCATCGTCGGCATTCTCGGCGAACTCGACCGTGCCGGCCTGCTCGATACATCCGTGTCGACCGTGCACAGCAAGACCATGGCGGAATCCATCGCCAAGAACGACATCATGGTGAACAAGGACGAAGCGGTACAGAAGCGCTTCCTGGCCGCGCCGGGCGGCGTGCCGACCCAGGTGGCTTTTTCCCAGGACAAGCGTTTCGACAAGCTCGATAACGACCGCGCGCATGGCTGCATCCGCGACAAGGAACATGCGTACTCCAAGGATGGCGGTCTGGCGGTCCTGTACGGCAATCTCGCCGAGAAGGGCTGCATCGTCAAGACGGCGGGCGTCGACGAGAGCATTCTGAAGTTCACCGGCAAGGCGCGCGTGTTCGAGAGCCAGGATGCGGCCGTCGATGCGATCCTCGGCGATGTGGTCAAGGAAGGCGAAGTCGTGATCATTCGCTACGAAGGACCGAAGGGCGGTCCGGGCATGCAGGAAATGCTGTATCCGACCTCGTATATCAAGTCCAAGGGCCTGGGCAAGAAGTGCGCGCTGTTCACCGATGGCCGCTTCTCGGGCGGTTCCTCCGGCCTGGTGATCGGTCATGCCTCGCCGGAAGCGGCAGAGGGCGGCGCGATCGGCCTCGTCAACGACGGCGACATCATCGAGATCGATATCCCGGAACGCCGTATTCACCTCGCCATCAGCGATGCGGAACTCGCGCAGCGCCGCGCTGCGATGGAAGCCAGGGGCGACAAGGCGTGGAAGCCGGAAAACCGTGACCGCGTCGTATCGCAGGCCTTGCAGGCCTATGCGGCGCTTGCGACTTCGGCGGATCGCGGCGCGGTACGCGATCTGGCGCAGCTCAAGCGTTGAACGCTTCTGCAGCTTGGTAATGGCGGTAAATGAATGGGGCGCGAAAGCGCCCCATTTTCTATTTGTTTGCCGGCTGCTGCGGCACCAGGGTGGTCGTGGAGGCCGGAACCCTGGCTATTTCTTGAATGCCTTGTTGATACGCTCCTGGCGCGCCTTGTCCTGCTCCTTGTTTGCCTTGCGCTTGTCGAGCCCGAGCATGCGCTCGATGAATTCGAACCAGACAAAAGCAACCAGCAGCAGGCCGGCGATCCACCACCATGACAGCTCGGCGAACGGTCCGATCTCGAAATAGCGGAGGGCGGATAATAAAACAATGGCAATGATGATCGGCATGGCAAATTCCTTTCCTGCAGGATATTGCGAAAGAATGTAACGGTCAATCACCGCCGTCAACGCCACCTTTGCATGCGACGTTTGGATTGGTACGCAGTACTAGTCCGAAATGAAACACAGTAAAATGGTGCGGCTTTTTCAACCGGAGATATGAATGAAAGCTTCTTTGTTGGTTTTGTTGGCGGCAGGTGCACTGGTCTCGAACGCCGCGCTGGCAAATGCGGATCTGGCGAAATCGAAGAATTGCATGGCCTGCCATGCCATCGGTAACAAGGTTGTCGGCCCATCCTTCAAGGATGTCGCGGCAAAGTATGCGGGTCAGAAGGATGCCGAAGACAAGCTGGTCCAGAAAGTCCTCAAGGGCGGCGCAGGCGTCTGGGGCGCGGTGCCGATGCCGGCGAATGCTCAGGTCAGCGAAGCCGAAGCACGTACGCTGGTGAAGTGGGTCCTGTCGCAGAAATAAGCAACTCCGGCCTCAATACGGTTTCATCAGGAAAGGCGCCCGCAAGGGCGCTTTTTCATTGCCCGGTATATTGCCTTTGCCTGCTGTACGCTCTTTATCTGCGCTTCAAAATCGATGACCTGCAGGCGAAAAAAAGCCCGGTCCTGGGACCGGGCTTTCGTCAGTCAGGCAATGCAAATTACTTGACGACTGCCAGCTGCTCGCGCTTGCCGCCCTTGTAGGTGTAGAGCGTCAGCGTACCGTTCTTGATGTCGCCGCGGTTGTCGAAGGCGATGTTGCCTGTCACGCCCTTGTAGTTGATCTTGTGCAGTTCGGGCAGGTACTTCGCCGGATCGGCGGAGTCGGCCTTCTTCATCGCTTCGACCATCACCATCACGGCGTCATAGACGTACGGTGCATAGATCTGCACGTCGGCATTGAACTTCTTCTTGAACGCCGCGCGGAAATCATCCATGCCTTTCTTCTGCGCTTCTTCCACGCCGCCTGCCTCTGCGCAGACCACCTGGTTTTCGCCGACGGCATCGCCCGCCAGGTTCGCCAGCGCTTCGGTACAGATACCGTCGCCGCCCATGAACTTGGCATTGATGCCCAGTGCCTTCATCTGGCGCAGCATCGGACCGGCGACCGCATCCATGCCGCCGAAGAAGACGACTTCAGGATTCTTGGCCTTGATGGCGGTCAGAATGGCGTTGAAGTCGGTGGCCTTGTCGTTGGTGTACTGCTGCGCCACGATCTGCACGCCCTTGCTCTTGGCGCCCTTGATGAACTCTTCCGCCACGCCCTGGCCGTAAGCGGTGCGGTCGTCGACCACGGCCACTTTCTTGGCGTTGAGCTTTTCAGCGGCGTAGCGGCCCAGCGTGCCGCCGAGCTGGCCGTCATTGGCCACCACGCGGAAGGCCGACTTGAAGCCCTGCTGGGTGTACTTGGGGTTGGTCGCCGACGGCGAGATCTGCGGGATGCCGGCGTCGTGATAGATCTTCGAAGCCGGGATGGTGGTGCCGGAGTTCAGGTGGCCGATGACGCCGTTGACCTTGGCGTCGACCAGTTTCTGCGCCGCAGCCGTGCCTTGTTTCGGATCAGCGCCGTCGTCTTCGGCCAGCAGTTCGAACTTGACCTTCTTGCCGCCGATGGTCACGCCCTTGGCGTTGAGTTCGTCGATGGCCATGCGGGCGCCGTATTCGTTGTCTTTACCCAGGTGTGCGATGGCGCCGGAGATCGGGCCGACGTGGCCGATCTTGACGACTTGTTCCTGTGCCGAAGCGGCGCCTGCGAAAGCAAAGGCGATTGCACCGGCCAACGGAATCATTTTTGTAGTGAACTGCAT